>NZ_CP029822.1:0-1200000 GCF_003991975.1 Entomomonas moraniae | reverse complement strand
GGAAGGGTTACCTCAAAAGCATTAGACCAAATACTGCCCTCAGTAGCTCCCCCATAGCCACCAGCTTAGGTAATTCACCACAGCACTCAGCTAAACGAACAGGCAGATCTAAACCAATCCAATCACCTGATAAAAGAACAGTCTTTAAAGGTAAGCTACGACTATCATGACTAGCGACTACCAACAACATATCAAGTAAGATAGGTACCGAATTCCAAACCGATACCCCATGCTCATGGACTAACTGCAACCAACTAGCCGCGTCTCGGCGTTCATCATCACTGATTAAAACCAAGCGCCCCCAACAGCCAACAAACCAAAGATATCAAATACCGATAAATCAAAATCAAGAGCAGAAACAGCCAAAGCACAACTTGAACTATCAACAGCATAACGTTGACAAATATCCTTAATCGTATTCAACGCTGCTTGATGAGGAATCTCCACCCCTTTAGGTTCACCTGTAGAGCCAGAAGTAAAAATAATATAAGCCAGCGATTGACAATCAACTAACACAGGCTTAGTTAAAGGCTCTAAATCCAAGGCTAAATAAGGCGATATAAACTTAACAGAATCTGCTTCAAACAAAGGTTCATTACATAACACCAACTTAATATCAGCAGTATTAAAAATCTTTTGTTGTCGTGCAACAGGTTGAGTAGTAGACACAGGCACATAAGCACCGCCTGCAGCAAGTACCCCTAACACAGCCATAATCTGCATAGGTCCCCGAGGTAAACAAACCGCTACCGACTCACCTTGCTGTAAACCATAGCTGAGCAATAAATTAGCTATTTGTAAGGCACGCATAGAGAGCTCCTCATAAGAGAACTCCTGCTCATCAAAGACAAGAGCTACTTGTTGAGGATGACTACTGGCATAATCAAAGATAGGTTCTATTAAACTACTGCTAGGTAAAGGTGCAACAACAGCATTAACTTGCTGTCTAACTTGCAACTGAGTAGCAGGTAATTGAGCTACTAAAGGTTGTTGCCAATTATGTTCAATTAACTGATTTAATAATTGGATATAACCAGCAAACATCTCATCAAGTAAGCCAGTTGGGAATAAATCTTCTACTGCATCCCATGAAATTAATAAGCCACCTTGATGTTCATAAAGTTGATGATCTAACCACACTTGTGGAGTTTCTGATAACCCACCGCCTGCAAGTTGTAAAAAACCTTGTTGCTCACTATCTTCAAGTAAATCATCAGCAATACCTAAGGTACTGGTAAAGACAATTGGTAAAGAGGCAGCATTAATTGCTTTATTACGTGCTAGCTCTCGCTGTACCCAAATGGAGGAGATTTCTCGATGATCTAAAGCGGTAGCAAGTTCTTGCTGTAAGCACTTAGCTTGTTCTAATAATGATTTAGAGTAATCAGGGGTATAGGCAATAGGTAATAATGAAGTAAAGTCACCAGCAATTTGATAGATTTCAGGGTGTACCTCTTGTCTATCAAATAGTGTCATATTGATAGTAACTGCTTCGCCACCACTCCATTGGCTTAAAACCTCAGCATAAGCCAACATAATAATAGCAGAGGGAGTTAGCCCATAATTTTTAGCAATATGTCGTAAACTAATTAACTTTTGGCTATCTAATTTAGCGCTTTTACGAATAAACTTCGCTTGCTTAAGTTGTTGTGGTTCGATAGCTGTGGGTAATTGTGGGGCACCGGGTAAAGTTACCATACGCTCATGCCAATAAGCTTCAGCTCGCTCTATTGCTTGTGGAGTATGAGTAACTTGAGTAACATAATCTCTAAAAGAAAGGGTTAGCTTAGGTAACTTAATATCAAGGTCTTGGTAAAAACTTGCTAATTCTTTAAGTAGCAACTTAATACTAAAACCATCCAAATTCATATAGTTAAAAATAATAGCCAGATAACAGCGTTGCTCAGGATAATTAAAAGCATGCATAGCAAAGGGTAGTGAATGTTTTTTAGCTTTCTGTTGTTGCCACCATTCATCCACTTTAATTTTTATCTCAGCTAGATTGTGATGCTCTGATTGGGGAATGGTGTAAAGCGCCCATTCAGGTAAAATATGTTGTTCTGCTTGTTCGGTGACAGTGGCATGTAACATATCATGGCGTGCTACTAATTTATTCCAAGCAACAGTCAACCGTTGTAAATCGATATTCTCGCCATCCAATTCTACTAAATAATGAGTACCACAACTTAAAGGTAAACCAGGCGATTGTCCCATCCAATAAGCACGTTGTACTTCAGTCAGTGGGAATGGTTGATAACGATTAGCTAAATCAGGCACTACTTGTTGTTGTTCAACTTGTTCAGTTACCATTAAAGTAGCGGCAAACTCAGCCAATTGTGGTTTAGCAAACAATTGTCGTAAGGGTTGTTCAGTGGTTAAGCCTAATTGCTTTAATTGAGCAATCACTTGGGTGGCCAATAAACTATCACCGCCTAAGCTAAAGAAACTATCAAAGCGTCCTACGTTTGGCGTTTTAAGTATTTTTTGCCATACACAAGCTACTTGTTGTTCGATAGCTGTTTGTGGTGCTTCAAAGATAGTTTCAGTATTAGTTATTTGATTGACTAGTTCCTCAATAATCTTTTTCCGATCAACTTTACCATTAGCACTCAAAGGTAAGGTTTCATAAATTACCAAACTAGTAGGCACCATATAATCAGGTAATAGTTGTTGTAATTGCTCTTTAATAGGCTGCTCAGAGGTAGCTAAGTTCTCTTTTAATTGAATAGCCGCTGCGAGTTGAGCCGGGGAACCAACGGTTACGGCGATAGCTCGAGCAATCTCAGGTAAACTGGCTAAGGCAGACTCAATCTCACCTAACTCAATACGATGACCTCTTACTTTAACTTGATGATCAACACGCCCTAAAAACTCCAACGTACCATCCGCCAATAACGACCTCGATCTCCTGTACGATACCAACGTTGTCCATCTACCTCTACAAAACGCTCTTTGGTTAACGCAGGAGAGGCACAATAACCTAAAGCAACTCCAGCCCCACCAATCCAAAGTTCGCCTGCTACATAATCAGGACAATCCCTGCCTAAGGCATCCACCACTCGATAACACTGATTAGTTAATGGATAGCCATAAGGAATAGAAGACCACTCTTTTGGTAAAGGAAGGGTTACCTCAAAAGCATTAGACCAAATACTGCCCTCAGTAGCTCCCCCATAGCCACCAGCTTAGGTAATTCACCACAGCACTCAGCTAAACGAACAGGCAGATCTAAACCAATCCAATCACCTGATAAAAGAACAGTCTTTAAAGGTAAGCTACGACTATCATGACTAGCGACTACCAACAACATATCAAGTAAGATAGGTACCGAATTCCAAACCGATACCCCATGCTCATGGACTAACTGCAACCAACTAGCCGCGTCTCGGCGTTCATCATCACTGATTAAAACCAAGCGCCCCCAACAGCCAACAAACCAAAGATATCAAATACCGATAAATCAAAATCAAGAGCAGAAACAGCCAAAGCACAACTTGAACTATCAACAGCATAACGTTGACAAATATCCTTAATCGTATTCAACGCTGCTTGATGAGGAATCTCCACCCTTTAGGTTCACCTGTAGAGCCAGAAGTAAAAATAATATAAGCCAGCGATTGACAATCAACTAACACAGGCTTAGTTAAAGGCTCTAAATCCAAGGCTAAATAAGGCGATATAAACTTAACAGAATCTGCTTCAAACAAAGGTTCATTACATAACACCAACTTAATATCAGCAGTATTAAAAATCTTTTGTTGTCGTGCAACAGGTTGAGTAGTAGACACAGGCACATAAGCACCGCCTGCAGCAAGTACCCCTAACACAGCCATAATCTGCATAGGTCCCCGAGGTAAACAAACCGCTACCGACTCACCTTGCTGTAAACCATAGCTGAGCAATAAATTAGCTATTTGTAAGGCACGCATAGAGAGCTCCTCATAAGAGAACTCCTGCTCATCAAAGACAAGAGCTACTTGTTGAGGATGACTACTGGCATAATCAAAGATAGGTTCTATTAAACTACTGCTAGGTAAAGGTGCAACAACAGCATTAACTTGCTGTCTAACTTGCAACTGAGTAGCAGGTAATTGAGCTACTAAAGGTTGTTGCCAATTATGTTCAATTAACTGATTTAATAATTGGATATAACTAGCAAACATCTCATCAAGTAAGCCAGCTGGGAATAGATCTTCTACTGCATCCCATGAAAGCTCAAGCTCACCATGAAACTCATAAAGCTGATGATCTAACCAAACTTGAGGGGTTTCAGAAAGGCCACCGCTAACAAAAGCAGGGAAGTTTTTATTAGGAGTTTCAAATAAGCCTTCGCCAAGCCCTAAGGTGCTGGTAAATACTACGGGTAATGCAGCAGCAGTTATACCCATCGTTTTCGAGCGTTCCCGTTGCACCCAAATAGAGGAAATCTCTTTATGTTCCAAAGCATCTGCTATTTCATGTTGCAACGCTTTTGCCTGCTCAATAATAGATTGTTGACTATTTGGAAAATAACCAACAGGGGCGAGGGTAGTGAAATCACCTGCTATTTGATTGATATCTGGATGAACATTGGGTCTATCAAATAGGGTTAAGTTAATAGCTAACGATTGGTTAGCTGACCATTGCGCCAAAATAGTGGCGTAAGCTGTTAATAAAATAACAGAGGGTGTTAGTTGATATTGACGAGCTTTTGCTTTAAGTAACAACCATTGTTCATTAGCTAAACGATGGCTACGTCTTTTAAAAATAACCTGTGTAAGTTGTTCAGGCTGTTGTGCAATAGGTAGTTGTGGTGCTAGGGGTAAAGTATTTAGTTTTTCTAACCAAAAAGCTTTAGCTTTAGTTTGGCTATCAGTATCTGTTTGTATTTGAGTAACATAATCTCTAAAAGATAACGCTAATCTGGGTAGCTGAGTGCTACTATTTTCATAGAGTGAAGCAAGTTGCTGAAGAATTAGCTTAATACTAAAACCATCTAAGGTAAGGTAGTTAAAAATAATACCTATACGGCAACGATTATTAGCATACTTAATGGCATATAGATGATGTTTATAATTATTATCAAGTTGATGTTGTTGCCAATATTTATATAAAACCTGTTGTACTTCTTGTACCGAGTCTGTGGCCAGCGTTATTGCTTGCAATTGGATAGCTTCGACTTGCTTTAGAATAGTTTGGTTACCTTCGCTATCTATAGTCACACGCATCATTTCATGATATTGCACCAGTTGATTCCATGCCTGACTAAATCTAGTAAGATCAACATTCTCGCCATCTAGTTCTACTAAATAATGAGTACCACAACTTAAAGGTAAACCAGGCGATTGTCCCATCCAATAAGCACGTTGTACTTCAGTCAGTGGGAATGGTTGATAACGATTAGCTAAATCAGGCACTACTTGTTGTTGTTCAACTTGTTCAGTTACCATTAAAGTAGCGGCAAACTCAGCCAATTGTGGTTTAGCAAACAATTGTCGTAAGGGTTGTTCAGTGGTTAAGCCTAATTGCTTTAATTGAGCAATCACTTGGGTGGCCAATAAACTATCACCGCCTAAGCTAAAGAAACTATCAAAGCGTCCTACGTTTGGCGTTTTAAGTATTTTTTGCCATACACAAGCTACTTGTTGTTCGATAGCTGTTTGTGGTGCTTCAAAGATAGTTTCAGTATTAGTTATTTGATTGACTAGTTCCTCAATAATCTTTTTCCGATCAACTTTACCATTAGCACTCAAAGGTAAGGTTTCATAAATTACCAAACTAGTAGGCACCATATAATCAGGTAATAGTTGTTGTAATTGCTCTTTAATAGGCTGCTCAGAGGTAGCTAAGTTCTCTTTTAATTGAATAGCCGCTGCGAGTTGAGCCGGGGAACCAACGGTTACGGCGATAGCTCGAGCAATCTCAGGTAAACTGGCTAAGGCAGACTCAATCTCACCTAACTCAATACGATGACCTCTTACTTTAACTTGATGATCAACACGCCCTAAAAACTCCAACGTACCATCCGCCCAATAACGACCTCGATCTCCTGTACGATACCAACGTTGTCCATCTACCTCTACAAAACGCTCTTTGGTTAACGCAGGAGAGGCACAATAACCTAAAGCAACTCCAGCCCCACCAATCCAAAGTTCGCCTGCTACATAATCAGGACAATCCCTGCCTAAGGCATCCACCACTCGATAACACTGATTAGTTAATGGATAGCCATAAGGAATAGAAGACCACTCTTTTGGTAAAGGAAGGGTTACCTCAAAAGCATTAGACCAAATACTGCCCTCAGTAGCTCCCCCATAGCCACCAGCTTAGGTAATTCACCACAGCACTCAGCTAAACGAACAGGCAGATCTAAACCAATCCAATCACCTGATAAAAGAACAGTCTTTAAAGGTAAGCTACGACTATCATGACTAGCGACTACCAACAACATATCAAGTAAGATAGGTACCGAATTCCAAACCGATACCCCATGCTCATGGACTAACTGCAACCAACTAGCCGCGTCTCGGCGTTCATCATCACTGATTAAAACCAAGCGCCCCCAACAGCCAACAAACCAAAGATATCAAATACCGATAAATCAAAATCAAGAGCAGAAACAGCCAAAGCACAACTTGAACTATCAACAGCATAACGTTGACAAATATCCTTAATCGTATTCAACGCTGCTTGATGAGGAATCTCCACCCCTTTAGGTTCACCTGTAGAGCCAGAAGTAAAAATAATATAAGCCAGCGATTGACAATCAACTAACACAGGCTTAGTTAAAGGCTCTAAATCCAAGGCTAAATAAGGCGATATAAACTTAACAGAATCTGCTTCAAACAAAGGTTCATTACATAACACCAACTTAATATCAGCAGTATTAAAAATCTTTTGTTGTCGTGCAACAGGTTGAGTAGTAGACACAGGCACATAAGCACCGCCTGCAGCAAGTACCCCTAACACAGCCATAATCTGCATAGGTCCCCGAGGTAAACAAACCGCTACCGACTCACCTTGCTGTAAACCATAGCTGAGCAATAAATTAGCTATTTGTAAGGCACGCATAGAGAGCTCCTCATAAGAGAACTCCTGCTCATCAAAGACAAGAGCTACTTGTTGAGGATGACTACTGGCATAATCAAAGATAGGTTCTATTAAACTACTGCTAGGTAAAGGCGAGGTAATAGAGTTTAGTTGCTGTCTTATTAACTGTGGTTTTGTAGGTAGTTGCTCAAGGGGACATTGTTGCCAGCTTTCAGCTTGTTCACTAAGTGCTACTAATAACTTAGTGTAAGTATTAAACATTTCCTCTATTAATCCTACTGGAAATAGTTCATCAACACTATCCCATGCCAGCAATAAACCATCGCTCATTTCATAAACTTGGTGATCTAACCAAACCTGTGGTGTTTGCGAGATCATATAGTGCAAACTACCTAAGGTTTGTTCGGTTGCATTATCAAGTAAAGACGTACCGAGGTTACAAGCAAATACTACAGGCGCAATAATACCTTGTTGTTGGTTGTAGCGTGCCATTTCTCTTTGTACTTCTACAGCAGAGTAACTAGCATGAGCAACGTCTTTATGAAATTGATTTTGTAGTTGGTTAACTTGCGTAGTAAAACTTTGCTTTTTGGAAAAATCACAATCTAGTAAGAGTAGATTAGTAAAATCAGCCACTACTTGTTCAATAGCTTGTTGTTCAGTATTACGATCAAATAGAGGAATATTTAATAAAAATTGAGGTTGATTACTCCAGCGTGCTAAAACATAGCCATAAGCGCAGGCTAACGTCATTGCAGGGGTTACTTTGGCTTTTGCTGCTTGTTGTTTTAAACTTTGCCATTGTTGTTGGCTAAGGGTAAAAGTGCGTCGCTTAAAGGTTGGTTTAAAAATCTGTTTATTAAGGACAGGTAATTGTGGCCCAATAGGTAATTCTGCTAAACGGTTTTGCCAATAGCTTTTAGCTTGTTGGTAATCCGCTTGTTTATGATGTTGTTGGTCTGCTAGGTAAGCAGCAAAGCTCCAGTCTTTTGGTGCTTGCAGAGAAGTATTTTGCTGGTAAAGCTGAGCTAGGTCTCTTAATAAAATATTTAGACTTTGTACATCAGCCACTAATAAATCTACATCAACGTGTAATCTGGATTTATTAGCAGGTAACAGAGAGATTTCCAACCCAATAACTTGTCCCTGTTCAATAGCTAACTTACGGTGAGAAAGACGCTCGCGAGTTTCAGTTAAACTGTTTTGGATTTGTGATGCAGTTAGTTCACGTAAATCATGGACTAATAAAGGATCATTACAGTTTTCTGAATTAATCAGTTGTTGACCATTTTCCGTAAAGCTTGCTCTCAACATTGAGTGATGGGCAATTAACTGCTTAAAGGCTAGCTCAAGGCGCTGAGTATCTGTAATAGTGCCATCGATTTCCAAATAGGCATGGCAGGCTACACCTCCTAGCTCTCTATTGTCCTCACGACCAATCCAATAAGCGTATTGAACATCGGTTAATGGAAAAGGCTGATCGTTAATAGCTATGGTTGCTGTGCTAGTAGCTACTAAGGGTTGTTGTATAGCATTGGCAAGTAATAGTTGCCATTGGCGTAAGATAGGTTGCTCTATCAACTCTGCAAAAGTGATTTTATAACCAGCTTTACGCCATTGACTTACAAGGCGCATGATATGTAACGAATCTAAACCACTTTCAATAAGATTGTCAGTATCTGTAAGAGTAGTAGTTCCTTGAGGTAGTAACCTTTTTATTTGTTGGTAGATACCTTCAGAATTAATATCTATTGATGATATTGACATAGTTAACCCTCCGTCCCTGTCATTATTTGTTGCTCCTTGATCACTAAATAGCGTGAAATACAGCTTAATTTTTCTATGGTTTCTTCAAGTTCGCGTTCTGGTTGTGATTGGTCGATAATGCCAGCACCTGCTTGTAGCCAAACTTGACCATTTTGATGATAGAGACTACGGAGTACCAAGGCTGCATCTAAGCTACCATTACTATCTACAATCATTACACTACCACTATAAGATCCACGCTTAGAAGCTTCGTGTTGGCGAATAGCAGCCAGTGCTTCACGCTTTGGTATACCAGAAGCAGTAACTGCCGGGAATAATGATTTAAAAGCATGCCACGCGGTTAAGTTAGGTTTTAATTTACCCTTAACGCGGGAGGCTAAATGCTGTACAGTGCCTCGTTTGGAAACTGTCATAAATTCAGGAACAGTCACAGTTTGTTGTTCACATACAGGTTCTAATTCTTCAAAGGCTAGTTTTACTGATAAAGCATGTTCAGCAATTTCTTTAGTATCGTTAATTAATTCGTTATAAAGTCTATCTGATTGCTCAGGATCATCTTTTATTAAGGCTCTAGTACCAGCTAGTGGTTGAGTAGTTACTATTCCTTGGTGGTTAACTTCTACTACTGTTTCTGGACTAAAGCCTATTAAGTGAAGGTCGTTAAAATTAATAGCAAATGAGCGAGCAGGGGTATTGTTTTTTCGTCCTAGTTGATAGCTAGCAATTAAGTCAATATCCGCAGGAATAGGTACTTTTCTGGAAAGGATAATTTTTTGATATTGCCCTGTTTTTATTTCATTAACTGCCGCGGCTACTTTTTCTTTATAAAGCGCAGCATCAGTTTCACGAATAGTAGTTTCACTGTCTGCAAAAGTATTTTTAGCATCATTAGATTGATAGTTTTGTTTATCTATATTTTCAACAATGGCAGTTAATTGGCTTAAACCTTGTTCGCTTAGACTTCTTAATAATGCTTGGCCTTGGGTAAATCTTGCTTCTTGCTCAGGAATAAATAGCTGTAATACTATTTCATCATTACTGGTTAGATAATCTGGATCGTGAAAAATATGGGCCAATTCAAATTTACTAGCACCATAAGCACGCCAGTTTGCAATAGGTAATGTTGTAAGCGCAGCGTTAATATTGTCAATAATTTCTGGCTCATTCCATTGTTGTTGCTGTCCATCGTAGTGGAGAATAGTTTTATCAGCATAAACAAATAATTGAGCAGCTTTATCTAAACCTACTGACCATTCACCATTATGTTCATAAACTGCGTATTGTTCATTTAGATTAGCGTTAATAAGAGCTACTGCTATATCAAGGGGTTGGTTTTTGATATTGATGGTTTTTTCAAAATAATTTTGTGATTGATTAATTTTCATTTGTTGTTCACCGATAATAGATAAGCGACGTTTATCTATTTTTCCTACTGAAGTTAGTGGCCAACTAGCAATGTGTTCTAATTGGTCTGGTAATTTATAAAGAGCAATTCCCTGTTGTTTCAGAAAGTCTCTAATATCGGTTAAAGTAATTTGTTTATTATCAGTAATAATAAAAGCACATGTTCGTTCGCCTAAGCGGCTATCTTTTACAGCCACTACTGCACAACTTTCTATTTGTGAGTGGTCTATTAATTTTTGTTCTATTTCGGCGGCAGCAATCTTTTCACCTGCGCGATTAATTTGTTCTTTGATTCGTCCTTCAACAATAACATTACCTTCAGGAGTAAGTCTGACCAAATCACCCATGCGATAAAAATTATCTTTAGTAAAACTAGTTTTATTGTGTTCAGCAGCTCGGTAATAGCCATGTATGGTATAGGGCCCTTTAGTAATCATCTCACCTGTTGCACCAGCTACAACAGGTTGGTCATGTTCATCAACAATTAATACTTGATCATGTGGTGAAATAGGACGGCCTTGAGTATTGAAAATAACTTCGTCACTATCATCTAACCGTGTACAACAGATTAGTCCCTCAGCAGTACCAAAGACTTGTTGCAATTGACATTGCATAGCCTGTTTGATTTGTCTAGCGATACTAGCTTCTAAACGTGAACCACCTACTTGAATAAGTTGTAAACTAGAAATATCTGTATCATCCCACTCACGAGCATTAGCCCATAATTGAGCAAGGGGTGGTACAACAGCAGTAATAGTTACTTTATGTTGTTCTATTAAGGTAAAAGCTTCGTCAAAGCTAGTGGTTTTACTTAAAACAATACTGCCACCTTTTGAAAGAACACCTAGTAAACCAGGACAGGACAAAGAAAAGTTATGGGCAATGGGCAATACATTAAGGTAAACACTATTACCATCTATCTGGCATATTTCCGCCATAGTACGAGCGTTATAACAATAGTCGGCATGGGTACGGGGAATAAGTTTTGGTGTACCCGTAGTACCGCCTGATAATAATAGAATAGCGGGATCTAAATAATAGGCTTCAGTAACTTCATAAGGTTGAGAGCTATGATAGCTTGCTAACGCTATTTCAGGATCTTGCTCAGTATCTATATGAATGACCTGAATGGCTGGAAAACTACTTGTTATATTATCTACTAATGGTTGGTAATCAGTACCTAAAAATTTATTAGGAACAATATAAAGTGTTGGTTCGGCCAACTCACAAAGCGCATGAATATCTTGTTGCCGCTGAGAGGGCATAGCTAATATAGGCAGCGCGCCTAAACGCAACAAAGCAAACAGACTTGTAATAAAACCTATGCAGTTAGGTAGTTGTAATAACACACGATCTTTTGGTTTAACACCTAGTTGATAAAAGCCAGCGGCTAATAGCTCAACTTGTTGATTAAGTGCTTGGTAAGTGATTTTTTTGTCGCCGGTTATAATGGCCGTATTATTTGCATATTGTTTACACCAGTTAGTTAACTCAGTACTTAGGGAAAGCCTATGCCAATAGCCAAGTGCTAGGTATTGCTTTTGTTGTTCAGCATTCCAAGTTTTTACTTCTAATGGTTGTGTCATTGAATTAACCTTTATTTATAAGTCGTTATTTATTTAACATTCCATTTGATTAGGCTAATTTGGGTAGTGCATAAATAAGAATAATTATCATTTAAAAGATAGATGTTTTATAAAAAAAATTCTCCCCGTATCGGTTAAAAATATCCATATCGGATCTATTTTTTTAAGAAATATATCTTTTATATTTTTAAGTAATTATTTTTTAACAATAAATATTGCGAGATTATTTTTATAAATAGGAATTATTCTGATTTGGCTATTAATTAATCTTTTTAGGGTAGTAATGGTTATCTGTAAAGGGCTATTTTTTAGCTTATTTTTGTATGACTAAGGTTGTTATTTATCATGATAATTTCTCGTTTATCGCAAGATAAACAATTAGCTATTACGCTATTAAAATCACAACAGAGATATTTACTGTGGACAGTTGTTTTAACTATTTTGGCAGCAATTGCAGAGCTATTACCTTTTTTAATTTTGTATAAGGTATTTAGTGCAGTCATAAATTATCAACCATTAACTGCTTATTATTTAATTAAATTAGCAGTAGCTATGGCAGGGGTGATTTTACTGCGCTATATTTTTTATTGTATTGCCTATTACCTTAGCCATCAGGCAGCTTATTCAATCCTAACTGAGTTACGTTATAAGTTGGTGGATAAGCTAGCTTATGCTTCATTACCTTGGTTACAGCAGAATCCATCAGGTAAGTTACGACAAACGGTTATTCAAGATGTAGAACGAATAGAAACCTTTGTTGCTCACCATACGGTAGAAGGTTTGGCAGCTATAGTCTGTCCTTTAGTAAGCAGTCTTTTCTTATTCTATTTTGATTGGCGGTTAGGCTTAGCCGCGTTAATTATTGCTCCTGTTGTTATGTTGATTTCAAATTGGACAATGCGTGGTATGAGTAAGGATTATGACAGCTATATGGGAATGGCTGCCGAGTTAGATAGTGCTACTGTTGAATATGTGCGTAATATTGCGGTGATGAAAGTGTTCAATTTAAATGTTAAGCACTTTGAGCAGATGCGTAGTCGGTTAGCTAACTATTATCAAACCATTCAAGTTATCACCCATAAAGTAATTGGTGGTTGGTCAGTATTTACCTCTTTGTTAAGTGCTAATGTGTTATTTATTCTACCTGTTGGTATTGTTTTATTTATTTATGGAGAAGTTAAGATATCAGCAATTGCCCTAGCTATCATGTTAGGAGCAGGTATTTTAAGACCATTAATGAAAGTTAACCTGCTTAGCTCAGAGTTAACAGAAGTATTAGCTGGTTTAAGGCGTTTAATGCCTATTTTGGCTTTAAAAACGACTAATAATAACACTACCCTAACTCTAGTAGAACCTATTAGCTTACAGTTATCTAATGTAAGTTTTAGCTATCAACAACAGCAAGTAATTACTGATGTGAGTATAGTTTTAAAGCCTGCTACAGTTACTGTGTTAGTGGGTAGTTCTGGTTCAGGGAAATCCACTATTGCTCAATTAATGGCAGGTTTGTTAATACCTAATAAAGGGCAAGTAATGGTAGCTGATGTATCACTACAACAGTTGTCTGATCAGCAAAGGTCAGAGCTTATAGGGCTAGTGACTCAAGAACCTTTTCTTTTTCAAGGAACAATTTTAGATAACCTATGTTTTGCCAATAAAGATATTAGTGAGCAACAGTTAGAGACAGCTATCAAAGTTGCCCAAGCTGAGTCATTAATTAACAGTTTACCAGATGGTTATCAAACTATGGTAAATGAACAAGGTTTAAAGCTATCAGGAGGTGAGCGGCAACGTTTAGCTATAGCGAGAGCTTTACTGATGGATACTCAGATTTTAATTTTAGATGAAGCTACTGCCTTTGCTGATAATATTACCCAAAAGAATTTTTATCAGGCATTACGCACTTACTATCCTCATAAAACGATTTTAATTATTGCTCATAATAGTTATGGGGCAGAATCTGCTGAGCAAATTATTATTATGGATAAGGGCAGTGTGCAGGAAGTTGGACAACATCAACAATTACTCGCACGTAATTCTTTTTATCAAACCATGTGGCAACAACAGCAAACTGTAATGGATTGGAGCATTGTTAGCCAAGAGGGTAAGCAATAATGTTAATAAAATGGTTTGCCCCGTTACAACGAGTTATTCATTACAGTGGTAGAAAGCCACAAATGTTTTATCAAGGGGTATTACTGCGTATAGCAGAACGTATTTTTGATTTACTACCTTTCTTTATTGCCTATCTATGGTTTAGCTATATTTATAAGCAAATAAATACTCTTAATCAGCAACAACTGATTATTAGCTTAGTAGTTGTAATAATTAGTTTGGTGGTAGTTTTGATACTACAATTAATTTGTAGTTATTATGGCTATTTAAAATCTTTTGTGGGTAGCTATCATATTATAGCAGGCTACAGAGAAAGAATAATCGATCAAATACATGCTATGCCGCTAGGTGAAATACAAAACCAACGGGTAGGCGAATTAACTGAAGTAGTTACTAGTGATGTTAAAAAATTAGAAGGTATTTTTACTCATTCAGTAGCAGATATTTTATCGGCTAGCTGTGCTAGTTTAGTGATATTTCTTGTCTTGGTCTGCTATAACTGGCAACTTGCATTAGCATTGATTATCCCTTTGCCTATAGCAGTAGTCATTTTAGAAAAAGTTAAAAAATATTTTTTATTACAGAGTAAACAAAAACAGCAATTATTTGCTCAGATTTCTGGTTTATTAGTTGAGTTTATAATGGGTATTAGAACATTACGTTTATTCAATAAATCAGAACTATGGCTTAATAAACTTAATCTGCAATTTATTAAATTAAAGGATAATAATTTGCAGGTAGAAGCCTTTGGTGGCGGTGCTGTAATGTTATTTAGGCTACTGGTTGAATTTGGTTTAGTAGCCCTGTTAGTAATGATGGCTTATTTAATTACAGCTAAACAAGTGACACCTCTGGATTGGTTATTATTTATTTTAATTGGACATAAGCTATTACAACCTTTATTAACTTTACCTGAAAGTATTACTATTTTTCGTTATGCGATTGAGAGTGAAACTCTTCTGCAACAGCTATTAGATACACCATTATTAAAAGAGCCACAACAACCTAAAAAGATTAGTAACTTTACTATAGCATTAGAAAATGTCAGTTTTAGTTATGAAGTAAAACCAATTTTACAAGATATTAGTTTTACCGTACCGCAAGGTACCTTAACAGCTATTGTTGGTCCATCAGGCTCTGGAAAAACTACTTTATTAAACTTGTTAGCACGTTTTTATGAGCCACAACAAGGTACAATTAAAATAGGTGGTATAGCTATTGATGAGATTGGTACAGAAGGACTTTATCAATATCTTAGTATGGTTTTTCAACAAGTATTATTACATCAAGGCAGTATCGTAGATAATGTTGCTATTGGTAGTCCTAATGCTTCCCAGCAGCAAATAGAAGAAGCCTGTAAAGTTGCCTATTGTGATAATTTTATAAATAATCTTGAGCATGGTTATCAAACAGTTATTGGTGAGACAGGTAGTGGGCTATCAGGTGGTGAAAGGCAACGTATTTCAATAGCTCGTGCTTTGTTAAAAGATGCACCTATTTTATTGCTCGATGAAGCCACCGCCTCAGTAGATCCAATTGCTCAATATGAAATTCAGCAAGCACTTTCCAAATTAGCTCAAGGGCGAACTGTAGTAATGATTGCTCACCGCTTAAATACCATCCGTTATGCTGAGCAAATTATTGTATTGGATCAGGGGAAAATAGTTGGTTGTGGTAAACATAATGATTTATTAAAACATAACAAGTTATATCAACAATTATGGCAAGCACAGAGTATTGAGCATTTAATAGCAGAAGAAAATTAGGGAGTAACTATGGCTATAGGGAAGATTTATTTAGAAGCAATGATGCACCATTGTGGTATTTTATTTTCTAAAGGTTATCGTTTTAAAGGATTCATTGATAAAGAAAAATTACAACAAAGTAGTATAGCAATACTGGGTGCAATAAATAAGTTTCAATATAAAATGATAGTGGCTAATAATGGTGAATCATTATGGCAAAAGACATCCATAAAAATACCCCCATTAGTTAGTATGCAATGTGCAGATTTAGAACAAGGTTTTGTGGAGTTTTCTGCAAATATCTTTAATACTTATAAAGAGTTTGATGAGTTTCCAATGTTTTTTACTTTATTAGAAAGTGATAATAATGGGGATGAAAAAAATTATATTCTTGCTCAAACGGTTAATCATACTTATTGTGATGCAAGGGCAGCAGAGCTGATTATAAATTGGTTAATAGATTACTATAACGCCTTAATTGAAGATAATTTACAAGCACAGCAAAAAATAGTTACTAAGCTAAATAGCTTAACTACTTTATCCAGTAAAAATGTTTATAGTTTTGCTCAGGCAGATTGTTTAATAAAAATGCCATGGTATAAACATATGGCTAATCTATTTAAAATTATTACTTATAAAATAAAAGATACAGGCAATTATTCGATTACATATGAGCAAATTAAGCAGAACTTAGCTGAATATCAACAGAAATTGCGTCACCCTATAATGCGCTATTATGATGTAAACCCCTTAATGAGTTATTATAAAAAACATTATCCTCAAGTGAATACTAATAGCCTTATTAGTGCGTTATTAGTAAAAACTTTCTATTGGCTTAATGTGCATAAAAAACAATTAGCTAATGCTGAGATGATAAGTTATCGCATGTTATCAGATATTTTAACACCAAAAATGCGTAATCAGTATTTAGGTAACTATATAGCTTATGTGCCAGTAACAATGAATGCTAATCAATCATTAATAGATATTGCGCAAAACATAGATGCATGGGTAAAGGAGTTTCGGGAAAATAAATTAGATGTCAGTCAGTATAACTTTTTAGAATTTGCCATTGCAAAAAAGTTAGTAGGTAAAAAAGATGATCCTATTTCTTTCACTCATACCTCATTTAATAACAGACGTTTATTTAAAAAGGTAAATACATTAATAGGCACTACGTTTATTGAAGTGATTGCTTCTATTAATTCTGAGCCGCTTGATTTAATGGGCGCTATGATGAATAATAAGATAATTGCTTGTACTTCTTTATCAAACACTAATCGCTTATATCTAACCTTTTATCCGTTAATTGGTTCAGATCAACCTAGTATTGATGTGGCTGATGCTTTGGGTTTAATAATTGAACAATTACAACAAGAATTACCTGATAAGGAAACGATAAGTTCAGTTGCTTAAAAGAAGTATCTAAAACCTAATTCAATAAAATCATTGTTAGCATAGGAACGGAATAGGCTTTGTGAGTAACCGCCACCTAGTACATATAAGCGAGCGATAAAAGTCCAGTGGTCGTTATAAGCGTATTCCGCATAACTTTCTATAGAGTGTTCATTGTTATAGCCATAAAAACCACTAACACCTAATGTTAATGTGTCATTAAAAAAGGGTTTGTTAATAGCAAATGTAGCGCCATAGTTATCTTTGTAATTAGGATAGTGATCCCAAAATAATTGAATATTGGCGTATAAATTATCATTAAAGTTTCTATCCCAACCTAAAATAATCTGTTGTAGTTCAGAAAAATAGAGTGAACCTTGTTTGTTATAAACAGGTAGTTGATCTGTATAAGCGGCTTCAATACGATAAGTATTACTATTTTGACTTACGGCTGCATTAATATTCCATGTGCGTTGCTTAGTTGGTTCTAATAAAATATGGTTGTTAGCTTTTACCTTAGCTGCAGGTAAATCAGAATAGCCTTCAAAGTAAGCAAAACCCCAATCATAACCTTGGTTATATTGGGTAAATCTAAGACCTAATTCTGGTTTATGGGGATTATATTTCTTACTTAGTTGAATCAAACCTAGTTTTTCATATTCTCTTAGTTGATGAAAAGAATCTGGTTCCCAAGGGCTACCATATTTGGGTAGTTTACGTTCACGGCCAAAGGGCATAACTACTAAGTCAACTGCACCAAATGAGAACTGTTGTTCTAAGCGCATTAACCAGGAAGGACGTTTTTGAATGGTTCTACCATTAGCAATGGGATCTCTTAAATAGGTCGCATTTAGTAAATCGATAGTACTGCGCCCATCTGTTGTACCCCAAGTGATTCTTTGCTTCCCAATAGTTAATTGAGTAGCAGGTAAATCAACAGCTGAACCATGAAAAACTACATAAGCTTCATTTAAATCAGCTTGTGTGGTTGGTTGATAACGATAGGTACTAGGGTCATAATCAAGATAGGTATTGATATAGGCTTTCCATGCTTCTTGTTCATACAATAAACTACTATTCAAGCGTTGTCTTGTAGAAAGCCAACGTTGTTGATGAGTAAATTTTCTATTACGACTTTCTAAGGTATTAGAAAAACGCCAATTTTTTTTGAATTCTGTTTGCTCATTTAAGTTAAAATTAAAGGTATCATCTGCATAAGCAGTGAAACAGCATATCGATAATAAAAAGCTGTATAAAGGAAACAGTTTGCAAAGCACCATTACTATTCCTTTATCGTTTTAACTTATTTTGATCAAAAATATTATCAGCAATATTTGTATTATATTGTGTATCTGAATACTGCATGAGTGTTCGAGTATTACGTAAGCTGTTTTGCATCACTAATTTGGTCGGTGTCCAAATATTGTCTATTTGTTTGAAGTCACCTTGTTGTAGAGTTTTAGTGAGTCTATTGTTATGGTCTATATATTCTATTTTTACAGGTAGATTATATTCTTTATCTACCCAAATACGTCTTTTGCTATAGTTTGTTTCGTGTTGCTTTTCTGGAATAGCGGTGGATTCTATTACATAAGTGGGTCTGTTATTGATAGTATCCATTTTGATAAACTGATGATTGTCACTGTCTACATGGCGATATTCCATATCTTCTAAGGCAAAATCACTGCGCATAAAAGCACTCTTTTTGCCACCACCACTAATACGTCTTACCATGTTTTCTGAAGGGAAGTAGACCCATAAGTCATCTTCTTTTTTAGGATCATCATAAGACCAAGATAAAAATTGTGTATCTTGAATATCAATAGGTTCTATAAACTTATTAAGTGAATGGCGATCCTTACCATATTTTTTAACCCACATTTCCATTTTACGAATAAGTTTTTGATTACCACGCTCGATCATCATCACAGCATAACGGTGGGTATCTTTTGAACTATCAGCATTATCAACCAATACGGCAATATCTCGACCTGTTAAGTCATTTGCATAGCAAGATAAAGAAAAACAAACAGCTATTAAGATAATTAAATATTTTTTCATGTTTATTCCTATGAATGATTAATAACAAGCTGCTCTAAGGAAGCTTTATCTGAAAGTTGGTTATCTTGGGTTTCAGTGCCTAATGGTTTAAAAATAGAAAATAAAAGAGGGGTTAATAAAAAGTCAGAAAGTAATGCTGTGCTATAAGCAAAGATAGATATAAGAGCAAATATAAAAGGGCCATCATATTTGGTATAAGCAAAGCCAATAAAGCCAGCACTTATTACTAGCGTAGTGAAAAATAACACTCGCCCTACGCTAGAAATCGTATGTAAATAGGCTTCTTTATAGCAGCCATATTTTTTGAAATAATATTGGTAACGACTAAAGAAATGAATAGTATCATCAATAGAAACGCCTAGAATAAGAGGAGCAAGTGTTACCATAATCATATTCAATTTAGCCCCTGTTAATCCCATCAGACCGAGACTAAATAAAATAGGTAATAAATTAGGCACCATCGCAATTAAACCTAATTTTATAGAACGTAATGCAAGAGACATAACAATAGCAATGGCAATGAATGCATAAGTAAAACTAAGTAATTGCCCCCATGCTAAATAATCTGCTACAGCACTAAGAATACTTAAACCGCCTGTTGCTTCAATCGTTCTATTAGGTATTTGCTCTTTTACAAAATGATTAACATCATTTTCTAATTTTTGAATATCAGTTAGTTTTAGTGATTTTGTTCGTGCTTGGATACGTGCAGTATCAAAAGAGAAACTAACAAACTGATCTAATAATTTACCACCACCTGATTCATAGAGTAATAGATACTCGGCTACTTGTGCTTGTGATAAGGGTAGTTTATAAAAATCTTGTTGGTTTTCATGAACAGCTCGATTCATTTGTTTAAGTTGATCTAAAAAACTCGAGGTTTGCATAATCATTGGATGACTATTGAGATAATGTTGTAGTTTTTCAATATCTGCGATAGTAGCTAATTCTTTTACACCATCTTCCTTGTGGGTTTTAAACATGAACTCAATCGACATTGAGCCACCCATACGCTCATCAACAAATTCAAAAGATTGGCGTAAAGGGTCTGTGGTTGGCAAGTCATGAATAAAGGCTGTTTCTATTTTTAATTGTGTTACACCAACTACTGCCAATAAAAGCGCTACACTGAAACCAATGATGATTGATTTAGGGTAGAGTAAAACCATTTTGCACATAAAGATTAACGAGCGATCAAAGAAATCTTTAGAACGTTTGGTTTTACCATCAACAACAATAGTTTTATTGGAAGGTTTTAGTCTTGTAAAAGACAACAAAGGTAATGCAAAAATAAAAGTAACTAGTAAAGCAATAAACGCACCTAATGCTGCTTGAAAACCTAATTCTTTAAGGGGAATTAAATCAGTAAACACAAAAGCTAAATAGCCTACTGCAGTGGTAACAGTAGTTAGAATAAGTGGTTTATAAATAATTGCTAAGGTTTTTTGAATAGCTTCATGTGGGGTAGTGCCTTGTAGATAGAAATGTCTAAACTCGGCTATTACATGCATAGTGTCGCCAATGCCTACACAAAGCAATAAGGTAGGTAACATAATAATGAGCATATTAAGCTTAAAGCCAAATACTGCTACTAATGCCATTGTCCAAATAATGGCAATAAATACAGTAATTAATGGGATAACTACACCAATAACACTACGAGTGGTAAAGGCTAGTACACAAGCCATAGCTATTAAGGCAATAAGTAACCAGATGGGGCCTTCCTGTGCAGTATCTGCATCTATTTGATAGCTCATTACAGGAGCACCAACAATATAGGTGGTTAGATCTGGATAGTTAGCTACAATCTGTTCAACGATAGGAGGTGTTTCTTTACGGGGGTTAATACTATCATCTGGATAATTTATAAACTCTAATAGAATTCCTACAGCACTACCTTCTTTGGCAATAAGTCGATCACGATAAGCTGGATCATTGATTATATTGTTTCTTAACAAATTCATCTGTGCTGGAGGTAAATTAAAATCATTAATAAGAGGCTTGATACTAATTGTATCTTGTTGGCCTGTTATGGATTCTACATTGCCAATCCAAGTAATCTTATCTAAATAGGGGACTTTTTGATTAAGTTCAGATACTAATTGTTCAATGAGTTTTAAATGGTTTGTTGTAATAGGTTGCTGAGTGTCTATTAGAATAAAAATAAAATCATCATTACCAAAGGTTTGTTTAAATTCTTCTAGGCGAATTTTGGTTTGATCATTCTGTTGAAAGAAACTTTCGTTAGAATTGTCTATTTCTAAATTAGCTAATTGTGGGAAAGCTAACAGCGTTATTAATGCTACTAAAATTAAACATACAATTCGGTAACGAAGAATAGCATTAATAATAGCTTTCAAAATAGTAGTTCCTTCTATAAATATTTCTTATTGAAAAATAGGTTGTAGATAATAATGAGAAATATTATCATTAGAGTGACATTAGAAAAATCATAGAAAAATGGCTAAATACGAATCTAAAGGACAACAGCTACCTCAGCAACCAAGGGGAAGACCAACACGAATAAATCGTGAAAAGATCATTGAGGCCGCAATGAAATTACCGCCTCAACAACTAAGTATGGCAAGTGTTGCGGCAGCTTTAGGGGTAAAATCACCAACATTGTATTACCATATTCAAAGTATTGATGAACTGCACTCATTAATGGTTGAAAAAATAACGTGGGATTTACGCGTGCCTGTTGCAGATACTTGGCAGCATTGGTGTAAGGGCTTTGCTTATGAGTTTAGGCGATGGTTGATAACTGAACCTATACGCTTGCAGTTAGTAGAAATGATTGGTCCAGTAGCAGGTGCAGCAACAGATTTTATAACTCAATGTTTAGAAAGCCTAAATAAATTAGGTTATCCACGGGTACTTGTTGTTCAATCATTTTTTTTATTAGCGCAAGCAGTACAAGACTTTGTTAGTAGAGAATATGAGTATTATCGACAACCTGCTAACTATCAAAAGATAGTTGAACAAATGCAACAGCTTATAACACCAATAAAAGCAAATAATAAAATACATAATTTATTAGTGAGTGAAATGCAGCAATTAGATTTTGAAAAGTTCTTTGAGTTTCAAATAGAAATCACCATAGCAGGATTAGCTAACTATATTCAGAATCATAAAGAGAACTAGTTTTAATGAGTTTAAAGCTTCTAGACCAATTCACTGAAATAACAATTCAACAAGTAAAAATTAAACTTTGCCATTATTACTCCGAATGTTGAACAAATGAGACAAGTAATATCTACCAAATTGATATTCTTGTTCAACTTAACAATGCAGTACCAAAAAGGTTAACAGAGTTTGTAGCAGGGCGGGTATTATCTAAACAGCTATTAGCTGAATATAATTGTTACCAATCAGTAGATATACTAAAAGATAGATCACCTGCTTGGCCAAATGGATTTATAGGTTCGATTACTCATGCTAAAGGTATTGCAGCTAGTGTAGTATTACCAGTGAGTAAGAGAGAGGGTGTAGGATTAGATTTAGAGTGTTGGTTAACAGCAGACTTAGCCACAGAAATACAGCTTAATATTTGTATATTAGATGAATTAAATAACTTTTCAGTTGATTTCAACTTTAATGAAAAATAACGTTAATTTTTTCAGCTAAAGAAAGTATATATAAAATGCTTTATCACAAAGTAAAACAAATCTTTGATTTTACGAACGTCAAAACAATCAAATAACAAGGAGATGATAGAGATGGTGTACAGAAAATAGGATTATTGAAAAACTTAACATTAAATTAATTAGAAAATGATATTTTCTTAATTAACTATATTTATAATGAACATAGTTGTGTAACTTTAAGTGTATTGTACTAGATAATGTATTTGTCCTAATAAAAGGAAAGTTATATCTATTACAATCAATTTATTAGATAATAAATCTTTTAATTATTACGCATTTAGAATAGCTTATAGTTTGTAAGATTATTGTGGGACTTATATACTAAAAAAGGGATGATGCTTAGCTTGGATAGCTTTCAACTAACTATCATACATAGAAGCATAACTAAGATCAAATGACAGCTAATCATTGAGTTCCCGATTTGAGCCCAGGTAGTGGACCAAATTTATCAGAGTATAGCGCAGTTGGTAGCGCGCCTGCTTTGGGAACAGGATGTCTGGAGTTCCAATCCCTCTGCTCCGACCAAATTTAAAAGAATTTGGGTCATTAGCCCAGTCAATAGAGCAGCTGGCTTTTAACCAGTTGGTCATAGGTTCGGATCCTATACAACCCACCATATTAACCTAGTGGCCCTAAAGGCTATTTAGGTTTGAAATAAAATTTAGTAAGCTTTGTGTTTTACAGACTTGCTAATACTAAGAATATAATGCTTGCAGAAAATTATTAAATTGTTTCTTTGAATTTTTTCTTTATTCTGTGTGAACATTTTTGGATTAATCTTTTTTTATCATCGACTCTTCAATAGGTTTTTGATTGAGTCAATATTTGTCATATGATCCAATAAACTCCTTGAATAAAGGCCAAATTAAAATCAAGTTGTTTCATTAAATCAGTTCTCAATGTATGTCAAAAGGGAGGATCCTTTAATACCGACTTTTTTGAGCGTTGGACACTTGATTATCTCCCTATCAGTTTACTCATTTGTGGATTAAAGTGATTCACATTAGATAACAGATCGTCCACTCTAAGCCCTAGAGTATCGTATTATTTTGACGCAAATGATTCTTAGTCCTGATTATATTTTAATGACAGTACAATATGACGAAGTATAACAACGTTTAACGGGTACTAGAATACTGGAGCAGTAAATAGCAGCACAGAAAACCTAGCCAATGCCAAAATTTTCAGCTTCATCAAACGTAACAATCAATATTGATCAAACAAACCACTGAACCATTATTAATTGCAGTAAATCAATAACCCATTTCCCCTTTAAACGATTAATGATTTATTCGCTTAAAGGGGATAAATGTTCTAAAACTGTTAGTAAAAAGTATTAATAGGATAGGTTGGCTATATTAAGTTATAATTTAGCTTTGCTAGTGTTGGCTTGAGTGTTCGGTGGTTTATCTCCAGAGTTTGTTGTATCTGATTGTTGAGTGGTAGGAGAAATATTATTATATTGTTCCTTATGGTCTCCTTCACATTCATAAACGGTCATACAACCATGAGTTAGTAAAAGACAGTTAATTAATAGAAATCTAAACACATTGTCCTCCTTATCTATAATACATAGCGCAGCCCGTTAAGAAATTACAAAGTACGACAGCTAAAATAAAAAAACGATACTTATTCATAGTATTGATCTCGCTATTGGAGGTTAGAGTGGATCTATCTACAGTATTTGTAGATAAAGGTAGTATGGATAGTAACTAGTTTAATAAGAGAAAGTTTCGAAAAAGAATACAGTTTTTGTAAAACTAACTACTAATTAAAGGTAATGCTGTGGTCGATTATTCATAATGTCAATAAGCTAATCCATGCGGATCAACCACGATATTACGCGATTAAGTATATTATAGTGAATCACGATTTTTAATTAAAAAATCAATATAATTAATATCTTGTGATTTATTTCATTTAATGGTAGATGGAATAATAAATATCTTTACCGGCAAAAGACACCATTTATAGAATTTATGAATTTTTTCTTTTTTAAAATAAAAATGGTTAATTAATATAAAGGGATATGACTAAACCAAGACTAATAGTCAATTTTCTTTAGGTATGGTGTGGGATAAATAGCATTTTGTGGGATTTTATTTTGTCCGAAAAAGTGCGCGAGGCGGGATTCGAACCCGCGGCCTACCGCTTAGGAGGCGGTCGCTCTATCCAGCTGAGCTACAAGCGCAAGATGGTTAAGTTTATCATAATTAGTCAGTTAATTTCTATGTTATTATTTAGTTGCAGTCGGTTGTTATTATTGTATCGTTATTTAAGGAAACATTTTGAGTCTTTTTAATTTTGTATTTAGGCGTATAGTGTAGATTCATTTGAAAACGAGGGGATGATAATGTCAAATGTTGCAATAAATGTTGATAATATAGTTAACTTATTAAAGTCATCAACAACAGTTCAAGAAATTAATAGAGTATTGGATGAGGTGGCAAGTCTTACTCATACAAAAATTAGAGATATCCAGCGTAATATGTTTTCGGCAATGAGATTGGCTAAAGCGGGCGGAAATCCTTTAATGGTAAAAATAATGGAATTAGCTGAAAAGCGTAAATCAGAAATTTAATTAAACAGATTATTAAAGAAAGCCCCTTTATAGGGGCTTTTTTTTGTAAATTATTTTTATATTCCTTTTAGGAATATTTTTTATAAAAAATATAAATTTGTTTTATTGAATTGTTGGGCTTACTATAGCCTAAAATAATGAATAACTTAGATTAACCTTGATGAGGAAACACCATGTCTGCTAAGACGTTATACGATAAGTTGTGGGATCAACACTTGGTCAAACAGCGTGATGATGGTTCTGCTTTAATTTATATTGATCGCCAAATATTACATGAGGTGACTTCTCCACAAGCCTTTGAGGGGTTGCGTTTGACACATCGTAAACCATGGCGTATTGATGCTAATATTGCAACGCCTGATCATAATGTACCCACAACCCCGGATCGTAAAGGTGGTATTGACTCGATTACGGACCCTGTTTCTCGTTTGCAAGTAGAAACATTGGATGAGAATTGTGATGATTTTGGTATTTTAGAATTTAAAATGAATGATGTTCGCCAAGGAATCGTGCATGTTATCAGTCCAGAGCAGGGTGCTACGTTGCCAGGAATGACTATTGTTTGTGGTGACTCTCACACATCAACTCATGGTGCATTGGGCGCATTGGCTCATGGTATTGGTACGTCAGAAGTTGAGCATGTTTTAGCTACACAATGTTTAGTAGCAAAGAAAATGAAAAATATGCTTGTTAAGGTCGAAGGTAAGTTATCTGATGGTGTTACTGCGAAGGATGTCATTTTAGCAGTTATCGGTAAAATTGGTACAGCAGGTGGTACAGGGCATGCTATGGAGTTTGCAGGCAGTGCAATTCGTGACCTATCCGTTGAGGGGCGCATGACGTTGTGTAATATGTCGATTGAGGCCGGTGCACGTGTTGGTTTGGTAGCTGTTGATGATAAAACCATTGAGTATGTCAAAGGTAGGCCGTTTGCTCCAACAAGTGATAATTGGAATAAGGCTGTGGCTAGCTGGCGTGCGTTAATGTCTGATGAAGGCGCAACATTTGATACTGTTGTTGAGTTAGATGCAACAGCGATCAAACCCCAGGTCAGTTGGGGTACTTCGCCTGAAATGGTGTTGCCTGTAGATGCAACAGTACCCGATCCAACAAAAGAAGCTGATCCGATTAAACGTGGTTCCATTGAGCGTGCCTTAAAATATATGGGGTTATCAGCTAATCAATCCATTACAGATATTAAAGTGGATAAGGTGTTTATAGGTTCTTGTACTAACTCGCGAATTGAGGATATCCGTGAAGCGGCTAAAGTGGCGAAAGGTCGTAAAGTTGCATCAAATGTTAAATTGGCAATGGTTGTTCCTGGTTCAGGGTTAATTAAAGCACAAGCTGAAAAAGAAGGGTTAGATAAGATTTTTATTGAAGCAGGTTTTGAATGGCGCGAGCCTGGGTGCTCAATGTGTTTAGCCATGAACCCTGATCGTTTAGAAAGTGGTGAGCATTGTGCTTCAACCTCTAACCGTAATTTCGAGGGGCGTCAAGGTAATGGGGGGCGTACCCACTTGGTTAGCCCAGCTATGGCTGCCGCAGCAGCGGTAACAGGGCATTTTATTGATGTTCGTGAGTTAATGAAGAGAGGAGCGTAATAGTATGAAACCTTATACAAAAATCACTGGTTTAGTTGCTCCTTTAGATCGTGCAAATGTAGACACTGACCAAATTATTCCAAAGCAGTTTTTAAAATCGATTAAGCGCACAGGGTTTGGTGTGAACTTGTTTGATGAGTGGCGTTATTTAGATGAAGGTTATCCTGGGCAAGACTGCTCAAAGAGACCAATTAATAAAGAGTTTGTGTTAAATCAACCTCGTTATCAAGGGGCAACTATTTTAATCGCACGTAAAAATTTTGGTTGTGGTTCTTCTCGAGAACATGCGCCTTGGGCATTGGACGAATATGGTTTTAGAACAGTTATTGCACCAAGCTATGCCGATATTTTCTTTAACAATAGTTTTAAAAATGGCTTATTGCCGATTATTTTAACTGAAGATGAAGTTGATGAGTTACTTAAAGCGGTTGAGGCTAAAGAGGGCTATCAATTAACTGTTGATTTAGCTAGCCAGACAGTAACAACTCCTGAGGGCAAGCAATATCATTTTGAGATTGATTCATTCCGTAAACACTGTCTTTTAAATGGTTTGGATGATATTGGTTTGACATTGCAAGATGCTGATGCCATTCGTGCTTTCGAGATTAAGCATAAAGAGTCTCAACCTTGGTTATTTCGTGATTGATGAGGAATAGAAAGTGACTGACCATAAGCAAGTGGTTGATAGGCAGTTTGGTGAGCAGGCTAATGCTTATTTAAGCAGTGCTGTTCACGCACAAGGTGATGAGTTTAAACTATTACAGGAAGCTGTTTCTAAACAGACCCATGCCAACGTATTAGATTTGGGTTGTGGTGCAGGGCATGTGAGCTTTCAGGTGGCACCTTTTGTTAACAAAGTGATTGCTTACGATCTTTCGGGTTCTATGCTTGAGGTGGTAGCTAAGGCAAGCCAAGAAAAGCAACTGAAGAATATTGAAACTGCTCAAGGGGTCGCTGAATCGTTACCTTTTGCTGATAATAGTTTTGATTTTGTGTTTAGTCGTTATTCTGCACACCATTGGCAAGATTTAGGTATTGCCTTACGTGAAGTAAAGCGTGTTTTAAAACTGTCAGGTATAGCTGCTTTCATTGATGTGGTTTCACCTGAGCAGCCACTGCTAGACACATATTTACAAACGGTTGAGGTGTTACGTGATACAAGCCATGTGCGTGATTACTCCGTTGCAGAGTGGATTAGGCAAATGGGAGAGGCGGGCTTACTGGTGACTAAACACCATAAGCAAAAGTTACGTTTAGAGTTTAATAGTTGGGTAACGCGTATGCGTACGCCTGATGTTTATAAAAATGCTATTTTGTCATTGCAGCAATCAATGGCGCAAGAAGTACGTGATTATTTTGAGATAGATCAACAGGGCTCGTTTTCTACCGATGTGGTGGTGGTATGGGCGACAACGTTATAGAATAGTAGATTAATTATATTGAGTAAGGGAACATCATGACAAAGAAAATTTTAGTATTGGCTGGGGATGGTATTGGTCCAGAGATTGTTGACGAAGCAGTAAAAGTATTAAATGTCGTCAATGACAAATATAACTTAGGTCTTGAGTATACGGAAGACACTATCGGCGGGGCTGCAATTGATAAGTACGGTGTTCCTTTAGCGGACTCAACACTGGCGACAGCAAAAGAATCAGACGCCGTTTTATTAGGTGCAGTGGGTGGTCCTAAGTGGGATACCCTTGAACGTAGTATTCGCCCTGAAAAAGGATTGTTAAAAATCCGTTCTGAATTAGGCTTATTTGCTAATTTACGTCCTGCTATTTTATATCCTCAATTAGCGAATGCTTCAAGCCTAAAAGCTGAATTTGTAGCAGGGCTTGATATTTTAATCGTGCGCGAGTTAACGGGGGGGATTTATTTCGGTGAACCTCGTGGTATTCGTACTCTAGAAAATGGCGAGCGCCAAGGTTATAACACGTTACCTTACCGTGAAAGTGAAATCGAACGTATTGCACGTGTTGGTTTTGAAATGGCGCAACTACGTAATAAAAAGTTATGTTCAGTTGATAAAGCCAATGTGATGGAGTCTAGTCAGTTATGGCGTGAAATTGTAACCAATATGGCAAAAGAGTATCCTGATGTTGAGTTATCGCATATGTATGTCGATAACGCGGCTATGCAGTTAGTTCGCTTACCTAAACAATTCGATGTGATGGTTACGGATAATATGTTTGGTGATATTTTATCGGACGAAGCTTCTATGTTGACAGGTTCTATTGGTATGTTACCTTCAGCATCTCTTGATGCAAATGGCAAGGGCATGTATGAACCTAGCCATGGATCAGCGCCTGATATCGCTGGTAAAAATATGGCTAATCCCTTGGCAACCATCCTTTCTGCCGCTATGATGTTACGTTATACATTTAAACATGCTGAGTCAGCTAATTTAATTGAGAAAGCAGTTGGTTTAACATTAGATAAAAATTTACGTACAGCTGACATTATGTCAATGGGATGTGATAAAGTATCGACCTCAGAAATGGGAAATGCTGTTGTAGCTGAGTTAAAAAAACTGTAGTTAAATAATCACATAGAGCGTCACTGCACTAAGTTTTTAGAGGAAATAGTATTAATATGATACGCGTAGGTTTGATAGGTTGGCGTGGAATGGTTGGTTCAGTCCTTATGCAACGTATGCAAGAGGAAAAGGACTTTGATTTAATTGAGCCTGTTTTTTTTACAACATCAAATGTAGGAGGTGCTGCACCCTCTATTGGTAAGTCTGTCGATACATTAAAAGATGCTTATGATATTGATGAGTTAAAAACGCTAGACGCTATTATTACCTGTCAAGGTGGCGATTATACGACAGAAATTTTCCCCAAACTCCGTAGTGCAGGTTGGCAGGGATATTGGATTGATGCTGCCTCGACGCTCAGAATGGAAGACAATTCGGTTATTGTGCTTGATCCTGTTAATCGTAAAGTAATTGATCATGCTTTAGAAACCGGTAAGAAAGATTTTATTGGTGGTAATTGCACTGTTAGTTTAATGTTAATGGCGCTAGGTGGCTTATTTGAAGCCGGTCTTGTGGAATGGATGAGTGTAATGACTTATCAGGCTGCTTCTGGTGCAGGTGCACAAAATATGCGCGAACTCATTCAGCAAATGGGAGTGATTAACCATTCTGTTTCAGCTGAGTTAGCTGATCCTGCAAGTGCTATTTTAGATATTGATCGCCGAGTATCTGCAACACAGCGTAGTGCTGACTTCCCCGCAGAGCATTTTGGTGTCCCTCTTGCAGGAAGTTTAATTCCATGGATTGATAAAGAATTATCCAGCGGCCAAAGCCGTGAGGAGTGGAAAGGACAAGTTGAAACCAATAAAATTTTAGGGAGTGCAAAGAACCCTACTCTTATTGATGGTATTTGTGTTCGCGTGGGCGCAATGCGTTGTCATAGTCAAGCACTGACAATTAAACTACATAAAGATATCCCTCTAAATGATCTTGAAGAGATGATTAAAAATCATAATAGCTGGGTGAAGTTAGTACCTAATCACCGTGAAATAACTATGAAGGAGCTCACACCAACGGCTGTTACAGGCACTTTGAGTGTACCTGTTGGTCGATTACGTAAACTGAATATGGGCTCTCAATACATCGGTGCGTTTACTGTGGGGGATCAGTTATTATGGGGAGCTGCCGAACCCTTGCGCCGCATGTTAAGAATTCTGCTCGAACGTTAGTCCTATTTACTCATTTACCTTGTTTTTAACAAGGTAAATGAATTAACTGATAGAAAACATTTCTTTTAAATAACATTTCTCTATAAAACTATTCTCTTAAAAATAGAATAATGGTGACTTCTGGCTTTAATACAGGAGATGTCATTTTATTTATTTTTCAAAAACGATAAATAATCATATTATTATTGGTATGAATTGTGGCATAATTCGACCAGCATTAATAAGTATAGCTGTACGCCTTGAAGTCGGAAAAAATAAGGGGAGTTAGGTGTTCAATGTTGTATGCGGATAACTGGAAGCAGCAAGGTGTGATTTCACTTTGGCGGTATCAATATCCTGATGATATTTATTATCCAAACTGGCATTTAACAGCTGATATTATTGGCTGTCATTCTTTATTGTTACTGTTGAGAGCATTTGAGAAAGATCAAAAAGAAAACAGTAAGCTTATTAAAATTACACGCCCTAATGATGATATCCTCAGTGTGCCAAATAACAGAGTTGGTATTGCTCAGTGTGATGTTCCAAATGAACTTAATCTTATCTACTCGAAACAGGCAGATAAGTGGGAGTTCTCTGTTGGTTTAGACCCAGCACAGCTAATCATTGGTAAAAATTGGATACCAGAAATTAAATGGGCCATTGATGGGATTATGACGGGTGAGAGTAATAGTTGGATAGGTTCAAATGATGGTAAGGAAGAGCTTCTATGGTATTGGCGATATCCGGAATCTAAACCTAAAAAATAGCTGATCACATGGGATCTTATGAACAATAAGCAAATCGTTAAATATCTTAGTTGTTTCTTTGTTTTTTCTTTACAGATTCCTTTGAGTCTTGCACAGCATCATAACATGCAAAGTTCACTGCCTGATCATAGTCAGCATGATATGATGATGTCGATGCCTAATAATGAGGCACCATTGCTAGAAAAAGAACTAATGCCCAAAGGTCAACCTTTAAAGCCACTTCCATTATTGGTTAATCAAAGTAAACAACAGGGTGTATTTGAAACATATTTGATGCCAATGTCTACAAAGGTTGAGATTATTCCTGGTAAGCAGACAACATTTTGGCTTTATAATCAAAAAATATTACCTATTATTGATGTGATGGCTGGCACTAAAGTTAAAGTAGCCATAGAAAATCATTTGCCAGAAGGAACAACCGTTCATTGGCATGGTTTACCAGTGACACCACAAGTGGATGGTAATCCTCATGATCCAGTCAAAGTAGGTCAAACAAGGCAAGTTGAATTTACATTACCTGCTCATTTTGAAGGGACTTACTGGTTTCACCCTCATCCCCATGAGACTACGGCAGAACAAGTTTATAAGGGGCTAGCAGGTGGTTTTATTGTTCGTGATCCGAACGATCCATTAAAAGCAATTCCTGAACAAAATCTATTTTTTTCTGATCTGAAATTAAATAAAGAAGCTCAAATAGCTGATAACTCTATGTTAGACTGGATGAATGGGCGAGAAGGGCAGTTTCAGCTCATCAATGGCCAATATCAACCTGTTATCTCTTTAGGGGGGACTCAACGTTGGCGTATTTGGAATGCTAATTCTGGCCGTTATTTAAATCTTTCTTTTCCATCAAGTGAAGTAGAGGCTTATCAGGTGGCAAGTGATGGTGGATTGTTAGAGCAACCCGTTGCTATTACAAGCTTATTGTTAAGCCCTGGGGAGCGTGCAGAGGTTGTATTAACACCTAAAAAACAAGGTGAGTTTACATTGACTGCATTGGCTTATGAGCGTGGAAAAATGGGAAAAGTTGCTAAAGAAAAAGATTTACCTATAGCCCAGGTTAAAATGCAGTTAAAAGATAAAATTAACTTACCTAAACGATTACGTGATATTCCTACGGCACCTGTTGCAACAGCATTCCATAAAATTGAGTACACAGAAGCAGCTAATCCTAAGTCTTTAGCTGGCGTGGACTTTTTAATTAATGGTAAAACGTTTGACATGAATCGTATTGACTATAAAGTCAAAGCAGGTACGGTTCAGGAATGGGAGATTTTTAATAACTCTCATATGGATCACTCTTTTCACATACATGGCCTTCAGTTTCAAGTAAAAGAGTATGAGTTGGCGGGCAAAGTTACTAAGCCACTTTTTAAAGAGTTAAAAGATACGATTAACCTAAAACCATATGAAAAAGCACGTATCATTTTTGTTGATTATGATAAGGGTGTAAGGATGTACCATTGCCACATACTTGAGCATGAGTCCTTGGGTATGATGGGGCAGGTTGAGAACGAATAATTTTAGTTTGCTTTAAAAATAGCTGCTTCTATCAGCTATTTTTTATTGTACCGGTAAAAAAGTTAAGAATAGAAGATTATGCACATAGTTAGTTCCAACACGACGGAAGCGCTCATCGAGCATTTCTGAAACAAGGTCTAAACGCCCTGATATTTTTGCAAGTTCTATAGCAAATGTTAGATTATAGCCTTTTTTAGAAATTTCATTAGAAATAAGCAGTGGTTGGTTATTAGCATCCTTACGTTGCATTAATATCCATTGGGCTATTTCTACATTACGTGCTGCATTGTAAATATATTGGGCATTTACCACATCTGATATATAGAATTTTGTATGGTCACCATGGGCAATAATAATCATAGTGGCTAGCCCATAGATAAATGCACCCGCACGATCGCCTGTAAAATCAGGGTCCATTGAAATATAAAGAGCGTCAATACTTTTTTTATTATTTAATCCTGGAAAAGACAGATCATTTTCAATCGCGTCAAACACAAGTTTTCTAGCATTCTCGAGAGAGTTTGAAGTTTTGCGCCATTCACGCGGATTACGCTTGTACAGTTTTTCAAGCAGAATATAGAGGCCATGCAAATTATTACGCATAGCAATCGTGGCTACACGGTTTGCGTCGGTTTGTAGTAGCTCTCCAGCACCCATACTACTGCGATTGGTTACAAGTTCCTCACGTTCTAAATCGGCATCACTGAAATTAGTTTGACAACCGGCTAAACAAAAGAAGCTATAAGCGAGAGGAATAAAAATAATCTTTTTTAAATGAAAATACATTGAGTAACTTAATCAATTTAATAACACTTCCTTGTGATTATAAACAGATATAGTTGTTTTTTTAAAGTTATTATTAAAAAATAGGTGAATATTTTTTAATTGTCATAATACTGTCATAAAACTCTGTCATGCTATTTTGAAAATTACTTATTGAGGTAGATATTATGAAAATAGCTGCATGTTTGAAAGTTTTGGGGTTTGCTTCTTTACTGGTGAGTTTGCCTACGGTTGCTAAAGATATGACCGGCGCTGGCGCCTCTTTTCCTGCACCTATTTATTCAAAGTGGGCTGATACGTATCACAAAGAAACTGGCAATCGAGTTAATTATCAGTCGATTGGTTCAAGTGCAGGTGTAAAGCAAATCATTGCCAAAACCGTTGACTTTGGAGCTTCTGATGCACCATTATCAGATGAGGAGTTATCAAAGGAAGGGCTTATTCAGTTCCCTACAGTGATTGGCGGTGTTGTTCCTGTTGTGAATATTAAAGGCATACAACAAGGCCAGCTAAAGCTAACAGGGGATGTATTAGCCAATATCTATCTAGGTAAAATTACTCATTGGGATGACGAAGCGATTAAAAAACTAAATCCAACCCTTAATTTGCCCAATGCAAAAATTACAGTAGTTCGTCGTGCGGATGGTTCAGGCACAAGCTTTGTTTTCACTTCTTATTTAGCTAAAGTAAGCGATGATTGGAAAAAAGATGTAGGTGCCGGAGCTGCTGTTAAATGGCCAGTGGGCGTGGGCGGTAAAGGAAATGAAGGCGTTTCTACCTATGTTATGCGCTTACCTAACTCAATCGGCTTTGTTGAGTATGCTTATGCTAAGCAAAATAATATGAGTTATGTTGCATTACAAAATGCAGCAGGTAATTTTATTACGCCTAATGATGAAAGCTTTAAATCTGCGGCTGAAGGCATAGATTGGGAGAAAACATTTGCTCAAGACATGACGAATGCAAAAGGTGCTAATGCATGGCCATTATCAACAGCAACATACATTTTAGTGTATCAAAAACCAGAAGATGTTAGCGGAACTGAAGCGACTTTAAAATTCTTTAACTGGGCATTTGAAAAGGGGGATAAAGAAGCCATCGCACTGGATTATGTTCCTTTCCCAGACAGTGTAAAGAAAACAATTCGTCAAAGTTGGTCAAAAGTTGTAGATGCTAAAACAAACAAAGCCATTAATTACTAATCAGCTTGTGTATTAAGGAGACAGATAATACATATGCGAACTACCTTAAATCGAAAGCATTCCCGTTACGGGGATGCTGTTTTTGCAGGTTTATTTCGTGGTGCCACTATCTTAACGTTGGTTATGTTAGCGGGCATCATTATTTCTCTTATAATTGGTGCATGGCCAGCGTTTAAAGAATTTGGATTTAGTTTTCTTTGGACCAATGAGTGGGATCCGATACAAAATAAGTACGGCGCATTGGTAATGATTTATGGCACGGTTGCTACATCGGTCATTGCACTGCTTATCGCCGTTCCTGTTAGTTTTGGAATTGCTGTGTTTTTAACTGAGCTTGCCCCAAGTTGGTTAAAAAAGCCATTAGGTACAGCTATTGAATTATTAGCGGCAATTCCCTCCATCGTCTATGGTATGTGGGGGCTTTTAGTTTTTGGCCCGTTATTGGCCGAATATGTTCAAGTTCCACTGCAATCTTTACTAGAAGGTGTGCCATTTCTTGGGGCATTAGTTTCTGGTTATCCTGTGGGAATAGGTATTTTCCCTGCTGGTATTATTCTGGCGATTATGATTATTCCATTTATTGCTTCTGTGATGCGTGATGTTTTTGAAGTAACGCCTCCTTTATTAAAGGAATCGGCTTATGGCCTAGGTTCTACTACATGGGAAGTTATTTGGAACATTATATTCCCCTATACAAAAGCGGGCGTTGTTGGCGGTATTATGCTAGGACTCGGTAGAGCATTAGGTGAAACAATGGCCGTAACCTTTATGATAGGGAATATGAATCAGCTTGAGTCTCCTTCGCTGTTTGAAGCTGCTAACAGTATTACTTCTGTTTTAGCCAATGAGTTTGCTGAGGCTAGCCCAGGGCTTCATCAATCATCATTAGTTTATTTAGGTTTGATACTGTTCTTTATCACGTTCGTAGTGTTGTCATGTTCTAAATTATTTTTGATGAAATTACAAAAAAATGAAGGAGGGCGCTCATGAGTTATTTTAGCGCTCCCAAAGTAACACGCCATCGGTATCGTAAATTTAAAAATACCGTGGCATTAACGTTATCGTTATTAGCCATGTTGTTTGGCTTATTTTGGTTAGCATGGATTTTATTTGAAACGATCTACTTAGGACTTGGAGGTATTGGACTAGCTGTCTTTACCGAAATGACGCCACCACCTAATGCAGAAGTGGGTGGACTAGCGAACGCTATTTGGGGATCTGTGCTGATGGTGTTTATGGCAACGATCATCGGAACGCCAATAGGGATTATGACTGGTGTCTATTTATGTGAGTACGGTGGTAAAGGGCTTCTTTCAAGCTTCACTCGTTTTATTAATGATATTTTACTGTCAGCACCCTCTATTATCATTGGCTTATTTGTTTATTCATTAATTGTTTTACCATTTAAAGGCTTTTCTGGTTGGGCTGGTATTGTGGCACTCGCTTTAATCGTTATTCCTGTGGTTGTTAGAACAACAGAAAATATGTTAGCGCTTATTCCCAACTCATTACGAGAGGCAGCTTACGCATTAGGTGCTCCTAAATGGAAAGTTGTTCTAATGGTTACCCTTAGGGCGGCGCAAGCAGGTATTGTTACGGGTATTTTACTGGCGATTGCACGTATAGCAGGGGAAACAGCGCCTTTGCTCTTTACTGCGCTTTCAAATCAATTCTGGACCAGTGATTTATCACAACCGATGGCTAGTTTGCCTGTAACAATCTTTAAATTTGCGATGAGTCCTTTTGAAAACTGGCAGAAACTCGCTTGGGCAGGCGTATTTATTATTACGTTTGGTATTTTAATACTCAATATCACCGCACGTTTATTATTAAAGAAGAAAGGTTAATTGCAGATGCTCGATAAAGTACATAACAAAACACCCAAAGTAAAGCTTTCTATTCGTAATTTGAACTTTTACTATGGGCAGTTTAATGCATTAAAAAATATTAATTTAGATATTGCTGAGAATAAAGTCACTGCGTTTATTGGCCCGTCTGGCTGTGGAAAGTCAACTTTATTACGTACTCTAAATCGAATGTTTGAGCTTTACCCTGAACAGCGTGCAGAAGGTGAAATTATAATTGATGGTGAAAATATCTTAACCAGCAAGGAAGATGTTGCGTTGATTCGAGCCCGTATTGGTATGGTTTTTCAAAAGCCAACCCCTTTCCCAATGTCTATTTATAACAATATTGCCTTTGGTGTTAAGCTTTTTGAAAAATTGTCGAATGCTGAAATGGATGACCGTGTAGAGTGGGCATTAAATAAAGCTGCCTTATGGACTGAAGTTAAAGATAAACTCCATCAAAATGGCTCGAGTTTATCAGGTGGTCAGCAGCAGCGACTTTGTATTGCTCGAGGAATTGCGATTAAACCTGAAGTGTTGCTACTTGATGAACCTTGCTCTGCGTTAGATCCGATTTCAACCGGTAAAATAGAAGAGCTAATTCACGAGCTTAAACAAGATTATACAGTAGCGATTGTAACCCATAATATGCAGCAAGCAGCGCGTTGCTCTGATTATACAGCTTATATGTACTTAGGGCAGTTAGTGGAAGTTGGCGAAACAGAGCAGCTTTTTTTAAAACCTCAGCGTCAAGAAACAGAAGATTATATAACAGGCCGTTTTGGCTAGTAGGTATAGGCAACATAATATGACAAATAAGCATCTTTCGAGCCAATTCAGTGCTGAATTAAACAGTATTTCTACCCAAATTATGGAAATGGGCGGGCTGGTTGAGTCACAAATGAGCTTGGCCATTAACGCCTTGACGAACTTTGATATAGAAATAGTGAGTAAGGTAATTGATTTAGAAGGAAAAGTTAACGCAATGGAGGTTGAGATTGATAAAAACTTGATCTCTATGATTGCCCGACGGCAACCTACTGCTCGTGACTTGCGCCTACTGATGGCGATCTCTAAAACAACTAATAATTTGGAACGTACGGGGGATGAAGCAACTAAAATAGCCCGTATGGTTAAATCTATCATTGAGCAGGGGATTTCCAAAAACCTCATGGGGGCAGAGTTACGTTTTATGTCTAATTTAGCATTAGACCTATTACATAAAGCGCTGGATGCTTTTGCTCGATTAGATATTGATGCAGCTATTTATATTTTACGCAGTGATAATGAAATAGATCTAGAGTTTGGTGGTTTTATTCGTAAACTAATTACCTATATGATGGAAGACCCACGAACCATATCACCTAGCTTAGATTTATTATTTGTTGCAAAAGCGTTAGAGCGCATCGGCGACCATGCAAAAAATATTGCAGAACTTATTATCTACATTGTCAAAGGTGAAGATGTTAGGCATGCCTCGTTGGAGGAGGTTGAGTCTATTACAAAAAGCGCTGGAGAGTAATAATGGCAAGAGTTTTAATCGTTGAAGATGAGCCGGCTATTGCCGAGTTGTTAGCGATCAATTTAAAACATGCGGGTTTTGATTATGTCATTGTTGATAATGCAGACGATGCACGACAAGAAGTGGATAATATATTACCCGATTTAGTTTTGCTAGATTGGATGCTCCCAGGGCAAAGCGGTATTACCTTGGCAAAAGGTTGGCGTGCAAATGAACGAACAAAGCAAATACCGATTATTATGCTAACGGCGCGAAGCGAAGAGACAGATAAAATACAAGGCTTAGATGCAGGGGCAGATGACTATGTAGTAAAGCCTTTTTCAACACAAGAGTTATTGGCTCGTATACGTGCGTTGTTGCGTCGTAAACTACCTGAGGCTAGTCAAGAGAGTGTATCATTAGCGGGGCTAACGTTAGATCCAGATCGTTGGCAGATAGTTTATGCAGGGCTAGAAGTTAAATTAGGACCTACAGAGTTTAAGTTACTTAACTACCTGATGCGCTATCCAAATCGTGTACACAGTAGATCTCAGTTACTGGATAAAGTCTGGGGGCAACATGTGTTTATTGAGGAGCGATCAGTGGATGTACATATTAAGCGTTTACGTGAAGGGTTAGCCTTAGTTAACGCTGGCGGTTTAGTCGAAACGGTGAGGGGAGTTGGGTATCGCTTTAATGCAAGTAAAGAGACATGATGATGTAAAACACCTTTAAAACCTTATAATAATTGATCGTAGTTAACGGAGAAAGTTATTGATATATTCACTTATTATTGTTATTTGCCTCGTTGTTTTTATTTTTGCCGGGGCTTTTTTTGCAAAAAAACAATATGAGCAACTTATTTTATGGCTAAGACGTGATGCTACCCGAGAAGAAAAGCCACATTTAACAGGTAGGTGGAAAGAAATTACAGATTATGTTGAGCGATTATTAAAACAACGTAATCAAGAGAACCAGCATACAATTGATCAACTCAATAAACTATTAGGGGCTATACAAGTATCACCCAATGGGGTTTTATTATTAGATAAAGACCATAAAATAGAATGGTGCAATGATACAGCAGCAAAACTTTTTCATTTAGATAGAGAGCTTGACAAACAACAGTATATTACTAACTTGATTAGAATGCCTGAGTTTGTCGATTATATAGAAAGTCAGCAATACCAACAACCATTAAAGCTAACCCAAGGTATTGACGAAAAAAAATTAATGTTGCAACTACACCCTTATGATGAGGGGCGGTTATTATTGTTGGTTAATGACATAACACAAATAGAGCGTATCGAAAAAATGCGCCGTAACTTTGTTGCCGATGTTTCTCATGAGATTAGAACGCCATTGGCTGTATTAAATGGCTTTATTGAAACGATGCAGAATTTACCTCTTTCAGAAGAGGAGCGTAGCCGTTACCTAGATCTAATGTATCAGCAAGGGCGTCGTATGCAGTCATTAGTGAGTGATCTATTAACATTGGCACGATTAGAGGACAGTACTCCTCCCCCGATGGATCAATGGATAGCAAGTGATGCGATTTTAGACCATACAAAAAATACGGTACAAGAGCTTTCAGCTGGACATCACACTATTACCATTCATGCTGATGCGAAAGCATTGATTGCCGGCAACGAATCTGAGTTAATTAGCGCAGTTGCTAATATAGCGGTAAATGCTGTGCGTTATACGAAAGAAGGTGGTTGTATAGAGATTAGCTTTTTATTGGTCGATGGGGAAGGTGTTTTTCGTGTGAAAGATACAGGGCAAGGTATCCCCGCTCAACATATTAAAAACTTAACGCAACGTTTTTATCGGATTGATAAGAGCCGTTCACGTGAAACAGGTGGGACAGGATTGGGTTTGTCTATCGTAAAACACGTGTTATCAAGGCATGGTGGCCATTTAGATATTGAAAGTGTCGAAGGAAAAGGCTCTATATTTAGTCTACTTTTTCCTTCGCAACGCATAAAAAATATTAATTAATCTCCGTTGTATTTTCTTGAATGATATTGTTAATAATGTGATTGGCTTGGGATACATTAACAACCGTTGCATTACTTTGAAAAGCAGGGGTTGTTCGTTGTTTTACTTGAAGCCTTTTACCATTGGTATCCTCAATATCTATCGTAACATTCATCGATAAGCCAATCATCAGAGGATATTTTTTCGATTGCTCATTATCTAGACGAATACGGACAGGGAGGCGTTGTACAATCTTAATCCAGTTTCCTGTTGCATTTTGTGCAGGTAGTAACGAGAAAGCGCTACCTGTACCCATATTTATCCCCTCAACTGTCCCTTGAAATACAATGTCATCACCATAGAAATCACTTGTTATTTTTACGGGTTGACCAATACGAATATTATTTAATTGTGTTTCTTTAAAATTGGCATCAACCCACATAGGATTGGTTGGAACAATCACCATTAAAGGGGTTGTTGAGTCAACTTGTGACCCCACTTGGACACTTCTTCTTGCCACATAACCATCCATTGGCGCACGGATAACAGTTCGTTGTAAGTTAACCCATGCATTCCTAACATTATCAGCTGCAACAAGAATTGAAGGCTGCTTAGCAAGCTCTGTATTTAACAGAAGAGCTTGGTTACTTTTTAATTTTTGCTTGGCAACAGCCAGTGCAGATTTTGCAATTTCCATTGTTTCTTTGGCATGTTGTAATGTTTCTTGAGACACAGCTCCATTACTACCCAATATAGACCGTCTTTGGTAGTCTCTTTCAGCTCTAGCAAGCGATATTTTTTGTTCTTCAATCGCTGCTTCATAACCAATGTTTTCTTGATAAATGGTTTGGATTTTTCTGACAGCTTCAGCCAGTTGATGTTTTGCATTTTCGTAGGCGAGTTTAGCGTCGGTATCATCTAATTCAACAACAATATCGCCAGCATGAACAATATTAGTATTTTCAAAAAAAACTTTGGTCACATTACCGCGCACTTGTGCCACGATAGGTATCTGCAACCCTTTTACGTAAGCATCATCAGTATAGACTTGATAGCGTAATACCAAGAGCCAATAGGCACCGTAGCCTATAAATAATAATAGAAAACTGGCGGTTGTTAGTAACATAAGTAATCTTTTTCTAAGATTATGACTTTTTTTAGTATCTAATTGGTTGGTTGTTGGTGCGTTGTTATTGCTCAAATTATCTGTACTCATTGTGAACTCTTTACTGTTTTGGTATTTATCTAATTAACTTTTTGAGAAGGTTTAGCAAACCAAATCATCATGATTAACAAAATAAAAGTACAACCACTTAACCAGAATATGTCATTGGCTGACATAATTAATGACTGATCATTAATCTGCTGATTAAGATAGGAGGGGATTTGTTGTAAACTAAGCCCTATGCGCTCTAATGTTTGATAAGTTAAAGTACTTTCGGGATTATAAGGATTAATGTTTTCAACTAATTGACTATGGTGCAAGGCTGCGTTGTTACTCCACATGGTGGTTGTAATAGAGGTTCCTACAGAACCCGCCAGTGTTCTAAAAAAGTTTGATAAGCTGGTAGCTGAAGCCAGTCTATTCTCAGGTAACCCAGTGAGGGTTAGCGTCGTTAAAGGCATTAAAAAGCAAGCAACGGCAATACCCTGAATAAACTGAGGCCACACAACCTCTGCAAGTCCCATATTGGGAGTATAAGTAAAGGCTCTCCAGAAAAAGCAAATAGCGTAAAAGACAAAGCTTGTTGTAATCACAAAGCGAATATCGACTTTATTAGATAATTTAGCCAAAGGAGCTGAAATAAGGATGGGAATAATTCCAATAGGTGCCAAGGCAATACCTGCCCAGAGTGCAGTGTAGCCATAAACCTCTTGTAATAGTTGCGGGATGAGCACAATAGCACCGAAATAAGCCATATAGGCTAAGCTGACAGATAATGTGCCGATAGTAAAATTACGAGATTTAAACAGAGAAAAATCTACCGTAGGGTTCTTGCTAAAAAGCTCACCAATAACGAGGTAAGTGAGCGAAACAACTGAAATAATCGCTAAAATGATGATTTGTTTAGAGGCAAACCAACCCAGTTGATTCCCTTTATCTAACATGATTTGTAAACAGCCAACTCCGATCGTGAGTAAACCTAAGCTAATAAAGTTAAAAGGGATTACTTGTGGCTTGGTTTCCAAGCGTTTTAGTAGTGGAATGCCAATGATAACGATAGCAATACCCAAAGGAATATTGATAAAGAAAATCCAAGACCACGTATAGTTATAACAAATATAGCCACCTAGAATAGGGCCTACCACTGGTGCTAGAATCACCGTCATGGACCAAAAGGCCATGGCCATATTCTTCATTATGGGAGGATAACTTCTTAATAAAAGACTTTGTGATAGAGGAATGACGGGGCCCGCAACGGCTCCTTGTAATACCCTGAAGAAAATCAAAGTACCTATACTATTAGAAATACCTGCTAAAAATGAAAATAAGGTAAAAAGAGCTGTAGAAATAAGCAATAACCTTACTTCACCTACTTTTTTTGCAAGAAAACCAGATGCTGCAATAGAAACCGCATTAGCGGCACCAAACCCTGTGATTACCCAAGTACCTACAGTACTAGACACCCCAAGTTCTCCTGAGATGGTTGGAACCGCAACATTGGCAATGGTTGAATCTAACACTTGCATAAACGTAGCAATGGCTAACACGATCGTAACAAGTACTAACTCCGCCCTTGTATACTTTTGACTAATACTCACGTCTACTCCTCTACTTCATAGGCGGGTAGTGTAAAAGAAATGAGTTATTCATTAAATATAGACACAGGTCTAATGACTAAAGGCCTATTAGGGTAATTAGTAGATGTATTTCCTGCTAGTTATGTAAAAATTATAAGTGAGGAATAGTACTTTCTAAAAGAATATGCTGGTCGACTTGGTTGATATCGGTTAAGCCACAAAAAGCCATTGTTAAATCAAGCTCGTTACGAATAATTTCAAGAGCCTTGGTGACACCTGCTTCACCCATGGCACCTAAACCATAAAGGTACGCACGACCAATAAGTGTGCCTTGGGCACCCAAAGCAATAGCTTTTAAAACATCTTGTCCAGAGCGTATACCACTGTCTAACCAAACTTCAACGGCTGACTCTTTTAATGCTTCTACAATAGAAGGTAATACTTGAATACTTGAGCAGGCACCATCTAGTTGACGTCCTCCATGGTTACTCACAATAATGGCATCAGCGCCTGAGTTAGCAGCTATTTTGGCATCCTCGGCATCTAAAATACCTTTTACAATGAGTTTGCCACCCCATGCTTTCTTAATCCATTCCAGGTCATTCCAGTTAAGGGTTGGATCAAACTGTTTACTGGTCCATGAGAAAAGAGAGCTTGGATCATCAATTCCTTTAACATGCCCTACAATATTACCAAAAGAGCGGTGTTTGGTTTTTAACATTTTCCAGCACCATGCCTGTTTGGTGAATAGGTTGATCCAGTTTTTGAGTGTGGGTTTTGGTGGTACAGATAGACCATTTTTTAAGTCTTTATGGCGTTGACCAATAATTTGTAAATCTAAAGTTACTGTAAGTGCATCGCAACCTGCTGCCTTGGATCTTTCAATAAGGCTCAGCATAAAATCTCTATCACGCATGACATAGAGTTGAAACCAAAAAGGTTTTGCAACTTGCTCTGCAATATCTTCTAAGGAGCAAATACTCATGGTAGAAAGGGTATAACGACAACCAAAATTGGCTAAGGCTCTGGCGGCAAGTATTTCTCCGTCAGGATGAATCATTCCTGTTAAGCCTGTGGGTGCAATTGCTACAGGCATTGTCATCGCTGTACCTAACATAGTTCTTGTTAAGGTTCGCCCCTCCATATTGCGTGCAACTTTTTGGCGAAGTTTTATTTTTTGGAAGTCGTCTGTGTTAGCTTTATAGGTGGATTCAGTCCAGGAACCTGAGTCGACATAGTCATAAAACATCTTTGGAACACGACGTTTAGCTAGAACGCGCAAGTCGTCAATATTGGTAATTGTTGTCATTCTTAATGCCTAGTCTTTATTTTTCAAAGTTCAAATAAATTTTTAAAAGCTATTTTTTTGATAATTTGCTAAAATTTGCGATCTTTTTAGATTCTACAAGGTTACTAATGACTCAGGCAACAACTAGTAATGGAAACTCATTAAAACGATCATTGAAAGCGCGTCATCTCTCTATGATTGCGATTGGTGGCTCAATTGGGACAGGGCTTTTTGTTGCCTCTGGTAAAACCATTGCTCAAGCAGGCCCCGGCGGTGCTTTATTGTCTTACATCGTCGTTGGTATTATGGTTTACTTCATCATGACGAGTTTGGCTGAGCTTGCTGCTTTTATGCCGACCCCTGGTTCATTCGCTACTTATAGTGCTGAATACGTTGATGAAAGTTTTGGCTTTGCGATGGGGCTTAATTATTGGTATAACTGGGCAGTGACCATTGCAGTGGATCTGGTTTCGCTGCAACTGGTTATGGCTTATTGGCTACCCTATATTGATGGTTGGAAATGGAGTGCCTTGTTTTTATTGGTCATGTTTTGGATTAATTATATTTCAGTAAAAGGATTTGGTGAGGCGGAGTTCTGGTTTTCATTAATTAAAGTAGTGACTGTCATTATATTTATTGTGCTAGGTGTCTTAATGATTTTTGGCATTTTAAACGGTGGTGACGCAGGTGGTTGGAAAAACTGGACAATAGGGGAGGCGCCTTTTGTCGGTGGGTTTTCTGCCATGATTGGCGTGGCGATGATTGTGGGCTTTTCTTTTCAGGGCACAGAATTAGTAGGTATTGCAGCAGGGGAGTCACAAGACCCAGGTAAAAATATTCCGATTGCTATTCGTCGTGTGTTTTGGCGTATTTTGTTATTTTATGTATTAGCTATTTTGATTATTAGTTTTTTGATTCCTTACACTGATCCACGTTTGTTAAGTAATGATACGACAGATATTGCTGTTAGCCCTTTTACTCTGGTTTTTCAGCATGCTGGTTTGTTATCAGCGGCAACGGTAATGAATGCTGTTATTTTAACAGCGGTATTATCAGCAGGTAATTCGGGGATGTACGCTTCCTCTCGAATGCTTTATGCACTAGCCCGTGGGCGTAAAGCGCCTGCTATTTTTGCCAAGCTTTCCGAAAATGGCGTTCCTCGTAATGCGCTTTATGCCACAACATTTATTGCTATGCTATGTTTTTTAACCTCCTTATTCGAAAGCCAAGAGGTCTATGGTTGGTTATTAAGTATTTCTGGCATGACAGGGTTTATCGCATGGTTAGGGATTGCTATTAGTCATTACCGTTTTAGAAAAGGTTATGTCAAGCAAGGATTAGATTTATCAAAATTACCCTATAAAGCAGGCTCTTTTCCTTTTGGGCCTATTTTTGCCTTTGTGGTTTGTATGACCATTGTTATCGGTCAAGATTACCAAGCCTTTCTAGCTGATAGTCTTGATTGGAAAAGAATTATCTCAACTTATGTTGGCTTACCTTTGTTTGTAACTATTTGGCTTGGTTATAAATACATTAAACGAACGAAGTTTGTGCGTTATGAGCAAATGAAATTTCCTGAATTTAAAGAATAGTTTTGGTGATCATGCTATTTTAAATACCTCTAAAGATGATTGTTATCATCTTTAGAGCGTTAAAAATAGATTCTTCTTTTTTGATTTTTGAGTTATGACTAGTTTTCCATCAACTTTCCACAGAAAGCACATAATACCTACATACTCATGGGTTACTTTACTTTATTATTTAATTAACAAGTGTGGGTATGTTAGATTTCATGATGGGATTCTATGGTTTGTATAGTTTTTTCTTCGGTTTTTGTTTAATTCCTTCCATTCTCTTAGGAGTTATTTTTCAATACCTTGTGAGTAGGCAAGTAACCAGAAAGTTTGCTGTGCCTTTGTTAACAGTGATAGCGCTAGTAGCGGGTATATTTATTAATTACTATGTATTGGGTGTGCCTTTAAGAGATAAAATTTATTTTCCTATTTTTATTACCATTACATTATCGACGCTTATTATTTCCTCAATGCGTAGTTATTTTTTAAATCGATCTAAATGTTATGTAAACAGCTTCATTGAAGTAGTTAAAAATATTATGTTTGCCATGTTTGTTACACCGATAGTGATGCCTTTTATATTTTTTTCATTTATTAGTTTTTAAGTCAATAATACGTAAGTGTTTTAATAAAGGCTATTTGGATTGAATGGGTTTTACCCAAAATAATTCTTGCTTACGAACGGCTTTGCGAAAAAAGTCATTTTCACCAGACGTTGGGTGATTGCGCTTAGTTAGCAGTTTTTGAATAAAGCGACGTAGGCGCCTTTTAGTGGATATTGGTGGTTGTAAATCATGTTGCATAGCCAGTGCCATGGCTTTATCGATTTGAGTTTGCCTACTTAATACAGGGCTCCACAATCTATAGGCAGGTAAATTTTCTGTCATTGGGGGTAAAGCCATTCCGTTATAGGCAGGACCCATCGGCCAACGGTCATTATCAGGTAGATGATTCGCGTAGAGCAGTTGCGTAGTAGGTTGCCATGTTGTTGTTTGCAATACTTCGTCAACCAGTAAGCTTGCAGCAATATGGTCTTCATGAGGGTCAAGCTCAGGGTGGGGCATCATAATCACCTCAGGCTTAAAGTGTTCTATTAGAAAGACTAAATCATTTTTTAAGTTATACCCTGTCGGTAAACCATCGTTATCGCTAGGTAGCGGCAATGTATTAAAAATGCGTACAAGTCTCGTGTCTGTTTCACCTGATTCTTTTGAAGCAAAATTTTGCTCTGGTGATTGTTGCATGGCTTTAAGTTGTAAACAATAATAACCCAACTGCACGCTGTTGGTTGTTCGGATTCCTCCCCATAGCGGGGTAGCAATGCTATCCCAACTTCTTAGGCGACCTTTGAGTTGTGCAGCTTCTTGTTGAGTAAGATTAAAGATGTTTTGATAATGTTCGGCTTCTATTTCACCTTGGGTTAAAGTGATAATACTGGCTTCTTTGGCTTGGCTGTATTGTCCAAATGCTGCTAGCTCCGCATCATCTGCATGGGGGGCAATGACCATGATTTTTTGCTGTGTGTAATCAGGGTTTTTAAAGCCGTAAAGTCTTGGTTCACCCATTATTTTACAGTGCTTTGCAAAGAGTTTAATCTGGCCTTGTTTTAATGAGTTAGCAAGTCCTGACAGGTTAATGTAACGTAGTCCTTTGGAGCCTCGTTCAAAATCTTGTCGATCGTTAACTTGACCATCTTCAATTAAAATATAGGGATCAAAAAAAAGGCCTGTCAATGAGCTTTTGATATTAATCGCTAAAAAAAGCGTATCTAACTCGTCTGTAAGTTCGCCCTTAATGGCTAAAGTATTCTGGTTGAGAGAAGCTTGGCATTGTAATGTTTCGGCAGGAAATTGATAGAGATAATCTTGTTTAGGCGAGTAAAATAAATGATCAGCCAGCCATGTTTCATGAATAACCCAAATAGCGATTAAAAGAATTGGGATAAAACAAGCAAGCACAGGGGCAAAAATAGAGGCGACTAACCAAGTAAGAATAAATATAGCAAAGCCTATTAAAATAAATCGTTTCTTTTGGCGGTGTTTTTTTAGAAGCTGTTGTTTTTTACTCATTAGCCACTCACTCCTACATCAATACGATTACACCAACGTTCTTTATATTCTCGGTCTGCTTTACCAAACGAATAGCGCAGAGGTTTATTTTGTTTATTAGCGTATTCCCATGTGGCTTGTAGGTTTATAAAGCTTAATACACTGCCGGGGCTAAAATTACGCTCTTGAGGATCGACACCGCCATTAACGTATTCAATACTGATCCATTTAGGTGACTCTACTTGGTAAAGAACTTGAATGGCAATAGGGGCATTGTCTAAAAAGATGACAGATCCCACCATAAATTCGCGGAGTAGTTCAAAAACTTCTGCTTGAGTCGGGGCGCTAGGCACTTGAAAGTTCCAGCGTTTAAAGAACAGGTCACAATACATACTAGCGAGTTCTTCAGAAGAAAAGTCGGCAATGGACTTAATAATACCACCAGCCTCTTCAAGTAGACGTAATTCACGTCGTTGATTATAGCGGAACTTTTTTGAGTACTCTTCAAGCGGCCGAGCAATGGCCAATTGTTCTTTTTGTGGTTGCCAATTATTGATTTGAGGCTGATTTAGTGTGGATAAATAACGAGCTTTATGACGAAGGGTAATCTGTGCATTATCTGCCAAAGGTAAAATAATTTCTGCATTGCCTAAGTCAAATAAGCCGCGTTTACCTTTTTTCTTTAATTGATCTCGTGAAAGTGCCAGTGCATCATCCCAGCAGGCAATAGCTCCTACCCAATCACCTTCTTGTTGCCAACCAAGGTAACGTACTGGAGTATTAGCCAGTGTAGAAAGTTTTTTAATAATGGTTGGGTGCGTAGCAACACTACCGCCGTAGGTGTACCATATTTTTTCATAGTCGTTGGCATTAATCTCATGCCAACCTCTTTCACGAAACCATTGTAACTTATTGAGTAGCACTGCTTCTTTCCTTTCATCAATATTACGGTTATTTTAACACGATATAATTAAATAGGTTTTAAAGTTAATGTATATACATAAAATATTATTATTTATTAGAGGTTATGTAATTAGGTTTTATAAAAACTAATTGTTTAATAAATAATCAAATGTAAACCTTTGTGATTAATAAAGTTGACATATGGTAAATGAAACTTATTATGTGCAGTCAAAAGACAGCTCACATTTTATAGTACAGGTTTTGTATGACATCTAATAAAGTTAGACATGATTGGCGTTTAGACGAGGTAATGGATTTATTAGCCATGCCGTTCAATGATTTGATATTCAAGGCGCAAACTGTTCATCGCCAATATTTTGATGCTAACCAAGTTCAGGTTTCAACGCTCCTTTCTATTAAAACAGGTGCGTGCCCTGAGGATTGTAAATACTGCCCGCAATCAGGCCATTATGATACGGGGCTGGATAAAGAAAAGCTGTTAGAAGTACAAAAGGTTTTAGAAGAAGCAAAAGCTGCTAAAGAGATTGGTTCTACTCGTTTTTGTATGGGTGCGGCTTGGAAGCACCCAACGGCTAAAGATATGCCGTATGTGCTAGAAATGGTAAAAGGAGTAAAAGCGTTAGGCCTTGAAACTTGTATGACACTAGGTCGTTTAACACAAGAGCAAGCTACTCAGTTAGCACATGCAGGTTTAGATTACTATAATCATAACCTAGATACCTCACCAGATTTTTATACTAATATTATTACTACTCGTACCTATAGTGAGCGCCTCCAAACATTAGCCTATGTGAGAGAAGCGGGGATGAAAATTTGCTCGGGTGGTATTTTGGGGATGGGCGAGTCGTTAAAAGATCGAGCGAATTTATTGATTCAATTAGCCAACTTACCTGAGCACCCAGAAAGTGTTCCGATTAATAATCTAGTTAAGGTAAAAGGAACACCTTTAGAGAATGCTGAAGAAATTGATCCGTTTGATTTTATTAGAATGCTCGCAGTGGCAAGAATTATGATGCCGAAATCACATGTACGTCTATCCGCAGGGCGTGAACAAATGAATGAACAAATGCAAGCGTTGGCCTTTTTAGCGGGGGCTAACTCTATTTTCTATGGTGATCGCTTACTTACAACCAGTAATCCACAAACCATCAAGGATCAAGCCTTATTTGCTAAATTGGGAATAAAACCCGAGGCCAGACAAGATCACGCTGATGAAGTTCACCAAGCCGCAATAGAGCAAGCCATTGTGGAGCAACGTCAATCAGCATTATTTTACGATGCAGCTAAGGCTTAGTTGAACCGACGATGAGTTTTGATTTAGCCTCACGTTGCACTGCTCAAAAGGAGCAGCATCTTTATCGAACCCGTTTAAATTTACAAAGCCCTCAAACACCAGAAGTTACTATTAACGGACAACGCTATTTGGCCTTTTGCAGTAATGATTATTTAGGCTTGGCTGCTCATCCCAAAGTAATTGAGGCGCTTTCTCTTGGTGCAAAAAAATGGGGGGTGGGTGGTGGTGCTTCTCATTTGGTGATTGGTCATAGTGAACCGCATCATGAATTAGAGGTTGCATTAGCACAGTGGACTAAACGTGAGCGCGCCTTATTGTTCTCTACGGGGTATATGGCTAACCTAGCCGCTGTTACCGCGCTTGTAGGAAAAAATGATACGGTATTAGAAGATCGTTTAAACCATGCGTCATTATTGGATGCAGGGCTTTTAAGTGGTGCAAGATTTTTGCGTTATCAGCATAATAATGCGGACAATCTTCAATTACGTTTAAAAAGATCTCAAGGTAATACACTGGTGGTTACTGATGGTGTCTTTAGTATGGACGGCGATATGGCGGATTTACCGACACTTTGTCAAACGGCTAAAGCTCATCAGGCTTGGGTAATGGTTGACGATGCGCATGGTATGGGAGTTTTAGGTCGTACAGGGGCAGGGCTAGTTGAGCATTTTGGTTTAACAGTTGATGATGTTCCCGTATTAATGGGTACATTAGGCAAAGCTTTTGGTACATCAGGGGCTTTCATTGCAGGCAGTGAGGAACTTATAGAATACCTTATTCAATTTGCGCGCCCTTATATCTATACTACCAGTCAGTCTCCTGCTATTGCTTGCGCAACGTTACAGAGCTTACGGCTGATCGAACAAGAGTCATGGCGAAGAGAGCATTTAAATAGCTTAATCGAGCAGTTTAAAGAGGGGGCAAAACATATTGGTTTCCCTTTAATGGAGAGTCAAACAGCCATTCAGCCTATTCTTATCGGTAACAGTGAAGCAGCGATGTTGTTTTCAGAGAAACTAAAACAACAAGCTATCTTAGTAACGGCTATTCGTCCGCCGACTGTTGCTAATGGAAGTGCAAGGCTTCGTATTACTTTAACGGCAGCTCATACAGCAAACCATGTTGAACATTTATTAGATGCTTTAGCAAGTTGTTGGAAGCAGATGAGCGAGACTACCCCATGAGTTGTATTTTTTTATTAACTGGGTGGGGTGTTGGCGAGCAATGTTTAATGCCATTAGTCGATGAGCTAGCAAAGCTTAATCATCATGTCATTATCAAAAACTTACCCTATTTGGCTGAGCCTAAACAGTGGTTTTCAGTCTTAGAAAAACAATTACCTGAAAATGCTTATTGGGTGGGTTGGTCTTTAGGGGGGCAATTGCTCAGTCAGTTGACAATGTTGAAGCCAAAACAATGCTTGGGACTTGTAACATTAGCCAGTAATGTTAGTTTTACAGTAAAAGAAGATTGGCCTTATGCCATGGATGCTGCTGTTTTTAATCAGTTTGAGCAAAGCTATAAAGATGCCCCTAAGCAGACTATAAAGCGCTTTTTACAGTTGGTTTCACAAGGCTCATCAGAACCAAAAACGATGGTGAGAACTCTACAGCAAGCCGTGAGCGATGATGTGATGGTGTATGGTGATATTGGCTTAACACTATTGGCTAATTTAGATACGAGACTCGCTTTAAAGCAACTGACTAAACCACAATACCACTTGTTTGCTGAGCAAGATGCGCTAGTGCCTATTGCTTGTGCTACCGCGATAGGCGACTGGTTACCTGAGGCTAAAATAGAAATATTTCATCAAGCAGGGCATGCATTTGTGATTCAAGAATCGGCTGTAGTCGCTAGTAAAATTGATCAGTTTATTAGGGGCTGTTTATGAAGCCCTGCAAATCAACTATCGCGCTTTCTTTTTCTAAGGCTGCGGTGAGTTATGATCAATCTGCTGCATTGCAAAGAAAGATCGGTGATACGTTATTAGTCGGGCTTTGTCCAACACAAGCGGTTGATACATTATTAGATCTGGGGTGTGGTACAGGTTATTTTTCTAAGGTGTTAAAAAAAAGATTCCCACAGAGTATCTTAATAGGCGCTGATTTAGCTGAGGGGATGTTACAGCAAGCAAAAAATACTGTAAACGATGCCCTTTGGGTAGCAGGGGATGCAGAAATCTTACCCTTTCAAAGTAATAGTGTTGACGTGGTTTTCTCTAATCTTGCCTTGCAATGGTGTCATGATTTTTCAAAAGTACTTGATGAAGTCTATCGTATCTTACGACCAGGTGGTTTCTTCTTATTCACTACCTTGTGCCATGGAACATTGCAGGAGCTAAAACACAGTTGGCAAGCAGTAGATAACCATATACATGTTAATCAATTTATGGGGTTTGCAGAGTATATGACGCTGCTTAATAACAGTCATTTCTCTATTGATGCTTGTTGCTGTCACCCCGAAGTAGCTTATTATCCAACATTAACTGCATTAATGGCTGATCTAAAAGGTATTGGTGCACATAATATTAACCCCAATCGTTCAAAAGGGCTTACAACAAGACAGCAGATAGCCCATTTGATAAAAGCTTATGAGCAATACCGTGATGAGCGAGGGCTCCCCTCAACTTATCAAGTGCTTTACGGTTATCTAAGTAAAAGGTAGTGCAATGTCGTTGAAGAATGCTTTTTTTATTACAGGAACAGACACAGAAATTGGTAAAACAACAATTGCTTGTGGTTTGCTGGCAGCAGCTAAAGCCAAACACTTGACTACGGCCGCTGTAAAACCTATTGCCTCGGGTTGTGAGTTAACCGCTGATGGGTTAAGAAATGAAGATGCGCTAGCCTTATGGCAACAATGTACCGTAGTGTTGGATTACGCAGAGATTAATCCTGTTGCCTTTCAACCGGCGATTGCTCCCCACATTGCAGCCATTGAATCACAGCAAGTTTTATCTGTCGCTATGTTGTTACCTAAAGTTCAAGTTGTTTTGGAAAAAGATGCTGATTTTACGGTGATTGAAGGGGCTGGTGGTTGGCAAGTTCCCCTTAATGAACACGAGTATCTTTCTGACTTGGCAAAGCAGTTAAAGCTTCCTGCGGTTTTAGTGGTTGGGGTTCGCTTGGGTTGTGTTAATCATGCGCTGCTCAGTAAGCAAGCTATCTTGTCAGAGGGCTTAACGATTGCTGGTTGGGTGGCTAATATCGTTGATCCTAAAATGTCACGTTTATCTGAAAACCTAGGGACATTACAAAAGCATCTGAATTTGCCATGCTTGGGGCAAGTACCCTATTTACAACAACCAAATGCTCAGCAAGTGGCGAGTTACTTAGATATTACGGCGATGTTAGGAGATAAAAATGAGTCTAAATAATGACTGGATGGCACGTGATTTAGCCGTGTTATGGCACCCCTGCACACAAATGAAAGACCACGAGCAATTGCCTTTAATTCCTATTAAAAAAGGCGAGGGGATTTGGTTGGAAGATTTTGAGGGTAATCGATATTTGGATGCCATTAGTTCATGGTGGGTCAATGTTTTTGGGCATGCGAATCCTAAAATTAATCAACGCATTAAGGCGCAGGTAGACCAACTCGAACATGTGATTATGGCAGGTTTTACTCATCAACCTATTATTGAGTTAGCCGAACGCTTAGTTGAGGTTACTCCCAATGGTTTAGATCGCTGCTTCTTTGCTGATAATGGTTCATCTTGCATCGAAATTGCATTGAAGATGAGTTTTCACTATTGGTTAAATCAAGGAAAACCTCAGAAGAGAAAGTTTATTACGCTGACCAATAGTTATCATGGTGAAACGGTAGCTGCAATGTCTGTGGGAGATGTTTCTATTTTCACGGAAACCTATAAAGCGCTATTGTTTGATGTGATTAAAGTGTCATCACCTGATTGTTATAGCAGAGCAGAGGGTATGAGTGAAGAGGAGCATTCACTGCTGATGTTCAAAGAGATGGAAAAAGCAATTGCAGAAAATCATCAGCAAGTAGCGGCCGTCATCGTAGAGCCCTTGATTCAATGTGCTGGGGGGATGCGGATGTATCATCCTGTCTATTTGCAGAGGCTCAGAGAAGTATGCGATGCGTACCAGGTCCATTTGATTTTAGATGAAATCGCAGTTGGTTTTGGCCGTACGGGCACTTTGTTTGCGTGTGAGCAAGCCAATATTAGCCCCGACTTTTTATGTTTGTCTAAAGCCTTAACAGGTGGTTATTTACCGATGTCGGTGTGTATGACGAGCAATACTATTTATCAAGCTTTTTACGATGATTATAAGACGTTAAAGGCTTTTTTACATTCACACAGCTACACAGGCAATCCATTAGCCAGTGCGGCAGCGTTAGCTACATTGGATATTTTTCAATCGGAGCAAGTGATTGATAAAAATCGTATACTCAGTGCTTATTTAGCCAATGCAGTGGCCTCGTTAAAAGCTCATCCTCATGTGGGGGATGTACGCCAAACAGGTATGGTGGTTGCTATTGAAATGGTGGCTAATAAGCAAACTAAAGAACCTTTTCCATGGCAGGAGCGAAGAGGCTTACAGGTGTTCAAATATGCATTAAGTCAAGGTTTGTTGTTGAGGCCTATAGGCAATGTGGTGTATTTTATGCCGCCCTATATTATTACGCCTGAGCAAATTAACTGGATGGCTGGTATCACCATTGAGGCGATAAACAGAGCCACTCATAAACCCGTTGGTAAAGTGGAACAAATTGCAGGTCATTATCAAGCCCCTGCATGAGTGTTTATCGATTAATTTAATTACTATTAGCACCAGCTAAGTTTCGTCTTGCTTGAGCTCGCGCTTCTATGATTTGCGCTTTTTGGCGAATACGTTGTTCTGCTGCGTTAAGCCTAAAAGTACGACGATTATTAGTTGATGCGACTTGATTAGAAGGCGCAGTTTTTAAGTTAGACGTAATATTACGTCCTAGAGAGGGTCTAGTCTCTATGTTTGTCCTGTTGGGTTTGAACACTTCGCCATTCATATCTACAGTGTGGCAACCACGGCCAGAGGGGCCTTCTAAACAGACTGATTCTGCAAAAGTTAACGTGGGTAGCAGACATAAAAATAGTAATGTTTTTTGAAGCATAGCAATAAGACCTCTGTATTTTGCTGTATATAATAATCAATACAGAGGTATTGTCTATTACTTTTATATTTTTTTAGTCGAAAATTTATTGGCGCCCAATAACATGAATAGTAAGATACCGATAGCAGCACAACCAGCCACAACGGCTAATGCGATGCTGTAGTTACCATTGGCATGATTAGCAATATAAATTTGTAATGATAAATTCATCGAAGCTAACAGATTACCCAACTGATAAACAAAACCAGGTAATACCGCACGGGCACCCTCTGGCATTAACTCATTTAAGTAAACAGGTATCACCCCCCAAGCTCCTTGAACCATAAACTGCATGATAAATGCCCCGACACCAAGCATGACCGAACCAGAAGCAAAAGCCCAAAGAGGAATAGCCGGTAATGCTAGTGCTGCGGCAATAATAATGGCATTACGACGACCAATTTTTGCCGATAAGCTACCAAAGAAGATGCCCCCGAGAATAGAGGCAATATTATAACTAATAGCAATGAAACTGATTGTATGGGGAGCAAAGCCTTGTTGTTTTTCGAGAAAAATGGGGTATGCGTCTTGTGTTCCGTGACTAAAGAAATTGAAACAAGTCATGAGTAACACTGCATATAAACAAAGTTTCCAGTTATTTTTTATGATAGGCAATAAAGGCGTATTGGTTTTGTCTTTTTGTTTAGAAGCTAGCCATACAGGGGACTCATCAACAGCAAACCAAATATATAAACCGAGGAAAATAGGTAAAGAACCGATAATAAATAAGTTTTGCCAGCCTAATACGCTATAAAGTGCGCCAAAAACAATTGCGGCGAGTAAATAACCCGCTGGATAACCTGCTTGGAATAGGCCAGAAACAAAACCTCTTGATTTTTCTGGTGCTGTTTCAAGCGCAAGCGAAGAAGCAACGCCCCAAATACCTCCCATGGCAATACCATAGATAAATCGAATGGTTAAGAAAATAAAGAGTGTGGGGGCAAATGCTGAGGCTAATTCTAATGAGGAAAAGATAATAACATTGATGATGAGTAGAGGTTTTCTTCCATATTTTTCTGCAAGTCTTCCCAGTAATAATGCGCCGATAGGGCGTGCTGCAAGTGTTAAGAAGACAGCGAGTGATACTTCTTCAATACTAACATTAAAACTTTTAGCAATATCGCTAAAAACAAAGACTAATAAGAAGAAATCAAAAGCATCAAGTACCCAACAGCTAACCGCAGCAAAGACAGCACTTTTTTGTTTTAGTGTCCAATGTGACATAATGAGTTGTACTCCAGTTGTTATTTTATGTTTATGGTTATTATTTTTAGTCAATTTTTAATATAGACTCTCTGTTTTTCAGTAAGTTTCTTTCTTTTATATTTTTACAGCATTGGGAAATAACAGTTTAGGGAATAGAGGGCTGATATTTTTTTATAAAAATGGATTTAATTTCAAAAATGGCTACTAAAACGGTTAAAATAGTTACACTGAAATTAATAAAGCCTGTTGGTTAATTATTTATATACATTCATGCTTGTTTTTAATAATTTTTACACATCGTTTGTTGGTATTTTCAGTGATTGTGCTAAATTAGATAAAAGTAAAACGATAGTTTGAATTTCTAATAATAAGGATTTTTTATGTACGAAAGTTTTTGGCAAGACAAATATCCAGAAGTTATACCTTATGAGATAGATGCCGATGCATATAGTAGTGTCCTTGATGTATTTCATGAGTCTTGTAAAAAGTTTGCTGATAAACCAGCATTTACTAATATGGGAAGAACATTAACTTATCGAGAAGTAGACCAACTATCAGCACAATTTGCAGCTTATTTACAAAGTAATTCTGACTTAAAGAAAGGTGATCGTATAGCGGTTCAATTACCCAACGCGTTACAGTACCCAGTAGTCATCTTTGGTATTATTCGGGCAGGGTTTATTGTTGTGAATACTAATCCTATGTATACACTAAGGGAGATGGAGCATCAATTTAATGATGCTGATGTAAAAGTAGTTGTTTGTTTATCAACCAGTGCGCACTTGGTACAAGAAGTATTGCCTAAAACTAAAGTTAATCAAGTGATTATTGGGGAAATAGGAGACTTTTTACCACCATTCAAGCGAATAATCACCAATTTTGCAGTGAAACATGTTAAAAAGTTGATTAAACCTTACCACATAAAAAACAGTGTTTCATTAAGATACGCGTTAAAAGTTGGGGCAAGTAAACCGTTTAAAGAAAATATACCCCAAGCAAGTGATATTGCCATTTTACAATACACAGGCGGTACAACAGGTATTGCTAAAGGTGCATCACTCACTAATAGAAACCTTGTTGCCAACATGATGCAATCAAAATATTTTATGGGAGTGGGGCTATCTGAGGGAACAGAAGTTATTATAACACCGTTACCTCTTTACCACATTTACTCATTTACCATTCACTGCATGGTGGTCATGGTCTTGGGGGGGCATAATATCTTAATTACAGACCCTCGTAATTTAAAAGGGTTAATTGAAGAAGTGGCGAAATATCCCTTTACCGTCTTCGTAGGATTAAATACTTTATTCGCTTCATTAGCCAGTAACGAAGAATTTAAAAAGCTGGATTTTTCTCGTTTAAAATTATCACTTTCAGGTGGTATGGCATTACAGCCTGCTACTAATGAAAGTTGGCAGAAGCTAACAGGGTGTCAAATTTGTGAAGGTTATGGTATGACAGAAGCAAGCCCTGTTATTAGTGCAAATCCACCACTACCTAATTGGGTAAAAACAGGCACAATTGGTTTACCTCTTCCCTCAACAAAATGCAAAATTGTTGATGATAACGGTAATGAGGTATTACTTGGTGAGCGGGGCGAGCTTTGCATAAAAGGTCCTCAAGTGATGAAAGGCTATTGGAATAAACCAGAAGAAACTGCAGAAGTGATTGATAGTAACGGTTGGTTGCATACAGGCGATATTGCAGTTGTGAGAGAGGATGGCTATTTAACTATTGTTGACCGTAAAAAAGATATGATTGTTGTGTCAGGATTTAATGTCTACCCCAATGAAGTGGAAGATGTTGCCGCACATATTGAAGGTGTTTTGTATACAGCAGCTATTGGTATTCCTGATGAAAAGTCAGGTGAAGCGGTTAAGCTTTTTATCGTGCTAAAACCTAATGTTCAAATGAGTGCTGAAGATGTTAGAAACTATATGAAAGATCATTTGACTGGCTATAAACGCCCTAAACATATCGAGTTTAGAGAGTCTATACCCATGAGTAACGTGGGAAAGGTGTTGCGTAAAGATTTACGCACAGAAGAGCTTAAAAAAATAGCTCAGAAATAAAATATAAAAAGGCGCATATTAGGCGCCTTTGTTATTAAACGTGTAGTTTTTTTGTAATTTCAGCAACTCGTTTACCAAGTGCTTTAGCTGCTTCAATATCACCATTATGTGGTGCCTCTTCAGGTGAGGCATCTGAAGGAGATATTCCCATCACACCAATCGAGCCACCAGACCAGTTAATATCTTTTGAACTATGGGCTTTTGTGTTGGAGGGTAGAAGACCTAAACCAACCCATATTTGCCCATGTTGTTGAGCAAAAGTGAAAAGATAGTTTAATGTTTGCCCTTTATCGCCATTGGTAGAAGCCGAGTTAGTAAAACCAGCGGCTACTTTATCTTTCCATTGGCTCATAAACCAAATTTTAGAGGTCGCGTCTGCAAATTTTTTGAATTGCCAAGCAGGGCCTGCCATATAAGTAGGCGTTCCATAAATAATAGCATCAGCTTTACTTATTTCTGTTAATTCGCTTTCATTAAGTTCACCTTCTTGTGAAATGGCATAAAGTGTTGCTTTGGTCTCTGCATCATTAGCACCTAACTGTACTGCTTCTGCGAGCTTCTTAGTATGGCCATAGCCACTGTAATAAACGATTGCTACTGTAGTCATAATATTCTCCTTTAATTATGGATTCATTTTAATACTTTTTAATAAAAGATTAAGGGGGAGAAATGGAGAGGATTGTTTCATCAATGGAACAGATAAGAATAATATAGAATACTTGTAGAATATTTTTATTAAATGTAATAAATGATTTGAGCTTTTATAGTGAAGGATTATTTAAATTGGCACATTATAAAGTTTATCAGAATGATATTGGAGCAATTGCAGGTATCAAAGATTGAATGATGGTTTTCATTACTTCTTCTATAGTTGTTCAGGCTAAAGTGGAGTAAGAATGTTACTATGAAAAAAGCAGTTGGAAAGGTACCTCTTAATTCTAAGTATTATTTTAAATTATGATAAAAAAATATTCGGTCACGTGCTGTTAGTTATAGTTTTTATTAAAGAGCAAATACTGTCAATATGCGTTGTTATTAAAAAGACTTAAATAATACACATAGCAGATCAACTCAAGCAAGGGAGGTGAGTTTTCCCCTTCTGTCAAGTGCTTAATGTGTTATATGCTAGTATTGTAGGTTTTAATGCTGGTACAGCGTAGAAAAATAGTTAGTAATATAGAGTATTATTAATAAAGGCTAAACATCAGTTTAGCCTTTTTGTTGAAGTGATTTAATTAGGCAATACACGACAAAGTAATGATTTTATGTAACGCGTCTCAACAATCGCAGGGTGAACAGGGTGGTCTGGCCCTTGTCCTCCACGTTCAATAATTTGAATAAAACGATCATTATGACGAGCAGCCCCTTGAATAATATCTACTAAACTTTCTTCAGCTAAATGCATGGAGCAAGAAGCGCTCACTAATAAACCGTCTTTCTCTAATAAGCGAACGGCTAATTCATTAAGGCGGTGGTAAGCGGCTTGTCCATTTTTGAAGTCTTTTTTGCGTTTAATAAAGGCGGGTGGGTCTGCCACAATAACATCAAACTTTTCATTGTTTGCTTTGAGTTCTTTCATGGCCTCAAATACATCACCTTCAATACACGTCAGTTTTTCAGCAACGTTATTTAATGTCGCGTTACGTTCTACGCCATCTAAGGCAAAATGAGAGGAGTCGATACAAGTAACAGCTGATGCTCCATTAGCAGCGGCTTGAATACCCCAACCACCAATGTAACTGAATAAATCGAGGACACGTTTACCTTTTACATAGGGCATTAAGTGTGCACGGTTAAAACGGTGATCATAGAACCAGCCTGTTTTTTGACCCTCCATAATAGGGGCTTCAAAGGCAATACCATTTTCTTCTAAAGTGACCCATTCAGGAACATCGCCATAAGCCACTTCAACATAGCTAGTCAGTGCTTCAGCGTTGCGAGCAGAACTGTCGTTTTTCCAGAGGATTCCTTTAGGATTTAGCACTTGTATAAGGGCTGCTTGGATATCTTCTTTATGTTGTTCCATGGCGGATGAGTTTAATTGAGCAACAAGAATATCACCAAAGCGGTCGACAATTAACCCAGGAAGTAAATCAGAGTCACCATAAACTAAGCGATAAAAAGGTTTAGCAAATATTTTTTCACGTAGAGAAAGTGCTACCTGTATGCGGTGAACAAGTAATGATTTACTCAGTGTATGTTCAGTGTTTCTTGAGATAATACGTGCGCAAATCAGATTGTTAGGGCTCAGCACGACAATGCCTAAGGGTTTACCTGCAGACGTTTCTAAAATCGCTTGTTCGCCACTGATAAAACCTTGTAGGGGAGTGATTTTATTATTAATTTCATTGCTGTAAATCCAAAGGTGGCCTGCACGGATACGGCGATCGGCATTGGCATTAAGGCGTAGGGTAGATAGTGTCATTACGAAAGACTCATTAAAAATTATAGCGTATAAGCATAACAAATAACCTCGCTTGATGGATAGTTTATAGGTGTTATTATTTTTTATGCTCAGGCATAATAGTACATTAATTAGCGATGACGAATAGATAGAATAGAATTATGGAAAAAAACAACCTTTCTTCTCATACACCGATGATGCAGCAGTATTTAGGCATAAAACAAGATTATCCTAACCAGTTGTTATTTTATCGCATGGGAGATTTTTATGAGTTGTTTTATGAGGATGCCAAAAGAGCTGCTAAATTATTAGATATTACGCTGACAGCACGCGGTCAATCAGCGGGTAATCCTATTCCTATGGCTGGCGTTCCTTTTCATTCGGTTGAAGGTTATTTAGCTAAACTGGTTAAGTTGGGTGAGTCGGTAGTGATTTGTGAGCAGGTAGGAGATCCTGCCACCAGCAAGGGCCCTGTTGAGCGAAAAGTAGTGCGTATTATTACCCCCGGTACTGTGACAGATGAAGCCTTGCTTGAAGATCGCCGTGATAATTTATTGGTTGCTGTATTAGGTGATGAGCGCCATTTCGGTATGGCTGTGCTTGATATCGCCAGTGGTCGTTTTAGTGTGCAAGAACTAAAAGGCTGGGAAAGTCTACTGGCTGAGTTAGAGCGCTTAAACCCTGCTGAGCTTTTATACCCCGACGATTGGCCTATGGGGTTACCGCTAGAAAAACGTAAAGGAGCCCATCGCAGGCCTATATGGGATTTTGATCGAGATACAGCTTTTAAAGGGCTGTGTGAGCAATTTGGTACACAGGAGTTAGCTGGTTTTGGTTGTCAGGATTTAAAATTGGCTATTAGTGCAGCAGGCTGTTTATTAATTTATGCAAAAGAAACACAGCGCACTGCATTACCCCATATTCAAGGTTTACATCACGAGCGTATTGAAGACACAGTTATTTTGGACAGCGCCAGTCGCCGTAATCTAGAAATTGATTGCAATCTTAATGGTGGTTTTGATAATACTTTGCTATCCGTACTAGACCATTGTCAAACAACGATGGGGAGTCGATTATTAGCGCGTTGGTTAAATAAACCATTGCGTCAAGTTGATATTATTCGTTCGCGGCAGTCGGCTATTGCAAGCTTATTGAATAATTATAATTTCGAGCCTATTCAACCATTATTAAAAGAAATTGGCGACGTAGAACGCATTTTAGCTCGAATAGGGTTACGTAATGCACGCCCGAGAGATTTAGCCAAGCTGCGTGATTCGTTAATCATCTTACCCGCTGTACAATCAGAACTAAAGCGTATTGATGATCCAAAGCTGCAAAAATTAGCGCAGTATATTACAGAATATCCCGCGTTATCGGCGACATTACAAAAAGCCATTATTGAAAACCCTCCCGTAGTCATTCGTGATGGAGGGGTGTTGGCTGAAGGTTATGATCAAGAGTTAGACGATCTGCGTAATATCAGTGAAAACGCAGGTCAATACTTAATGGATCTTGAAACACGTGAGAAGGAAAGAACAGGAATTGCTACCCTTAAGGTGGGATATAACCGTGTACATGGCTACTATATAGAAATTTCTAAAGTACAAGCGGGTAATGCAGAAATCCCCGCTGATTATATTCGTCGCCAAACATTAAAGGGCGCTGAGCGCTATATTACTCCTGAACTTAAAGAGTTTGAAGATAAAGCACTATCAGCTAAAAGCCGCGCTTTAGCTAGGGAGAAGTCGCTTTACGATGCATTGATAGAGAGTCTCATTTTACAATTACAACCTTTGCAAAAAACTGCTGAAGCGGTAGCAAAGTTAGATGTGCTTTGTAATTTGGCTGAGCGGGCTTTAAACCTTAATTTAGTTGCCCCTGAGTTTGTTGAGCAAGTAGGGGTTACTATTGAGCAAGGTCGCCACCTAGTGGTAGAGCAAGTGCTAGAAAAGCCTTTTGTCGCTAATGATTTAGCATTGAATGATCAAACACGTATGTTAATTATTACAGGCCCTAACATGGGGGGTAAATCCACCTACATGCGTCAAACCGCATTGATTGTGTTATTGGCCCATATGGGGAGCTATGTGCCTGCAAAAACTTGTCAGCTGTCATTGGTGGATAGAATCTTTACCCGTATAGGTTCAAGTGATGACTTAGCGGGTGGACGTTCAACCTTTATGGTTGAAATGACGGAAACAGCTAATATTCTTCATAATGCAACAGAACAAAGCCTTGTATTAATGGATGAAGTTGGGCGAGGCACCAGTACTTTTGATGGTTTATCATTGGCGTGGGCAGCCGCCGAATACTTGGCTAAATTAAAAGCTTTTACCCTATTTGCTACGCATTATTTTGAATTAACAACGTTACCAGAATCATTACTAAGTATTGCTAATGTTCATCTTAAGGCCGCTGAGTATAATGATACTATCGTTTTTTTACACCATGTCATTGCTGGGCCTGCTAGTCAAAGTTATGGACTCGCAGTCGCCAAGTTAGCGGGTGTGCCTAAAGAGGTGATTGAGCGGGCTAAAGAGCATTTGAGTGTGTTAGAAACAACCGCGGTTGATACCAATACATTAAGTAATCAACAAATAAAAAGTGAATCTATTCCCCAACAAAGAGATTTATTTACACAACCAACACATCCTGTGATTGATGAGCTAGCCAGTGTTAACCTAAATGAGTTAACACCCTTCAAAGCATTAGAATTACTTTATGCCTGGCAAAAAAGGATTAAATAGCCAGGAATGTTGAAAAAAATATTTAATTTATCTTAAAGTGTAATGGGGGAGAAGCTTTTACAAAGTAGTCCCTCTTTAATAAGCCTTTACTAAAAGCCGTTTTATCTTATGAAAATGTTATAATAAAAGACATTATTATATCGATATAACAAAATAATACAGCAAGACTTACACTATTTATATTTTAAACTGTTAAAATTGTATCAATAGTTATATGTGTTAGGAGAAAAATAAATGACCTTTGTTGTCACAGACAATTGTATTAAATGTAAATATACTGATTGTGTTGAAGTTTGCCCTGTTGATTGTTTTTATGAAGGGCCTAATTTTTTAGTGATTAACCCTGATGAGTGCATTGATTGTGCTCTGTGTGAACCTGAATGTCCTGCTAAAGCTATTTTCTCTGAGGATGAGTTGGCAGATGACATGGTGCCATTTATTGAAATCAATGCAGAGTTATCCATGACATGGCCAAATATAACAGAAAAGAAAGATTCATTACCTGATGCCGCTGAGTGGGATGGTGTAAAAGATAAACTGAAGTATTTAGAGCGCTAAGTGTTCAGAAAATACTGTATTACATGGTAAGCAGGTTTATTGGAGAGGTAGGCGATATCATGCGAGATACTTTTATTTGGCTTGAAAAACAGTTTGTTCATGTCGAAAAAACAAAAGACCAACAACAAACTGAGGCATTATTAAACCAGTTACAAGTATTTCTAGATAAATACCGTAATGTCGTTGAGGTTGATGAACAGGTTATTTTTGCAAAAGCATTAGAATACCAAATGATCCTTTATCTTTGGAGTGATCAAAAAAATAAAGCAGAAGAAGTTGAATACCAACTGGATAAAGAGTTTTGTGGTATTCATAAAATAGGTAAAAAATCAGAGTCGGAAGGGCTTACACGCTATAGCAATGGTAAGTTAAATATTGCATCAAATTTACTTGACCAAGCACGACTCAAGCGCTTTTCTATAAAACAAAAAGGTACAACTAAACCCAAATTACTAGGGTGGGCATTAAAACTGATTGGTTTAGTACTGATTGGTTTAGCTGCGTGGCTCTTTAGTATCCAGTGGGTTTGGACTCCGTTGATTGTGGGTATCATCGGAGTTCTTATCAGTACTATTGGTTCGCAAGTCAATAATATTGTCAGTAATTTTTTAAGCTCAATGGCATTTAATTTAGGTTCTCTTATCCCTGGTGTGATTACCAAGGTCAATAAGGATTCTTATGAAGCAACTTTTTTAGCCCCTTTAATGAAAAAAGAGGCGCAATCTGAGCGTTGGGCAATAAAAACGGTTGCTTTCAATCGCTTAGCGGGAGATTTTAAAGAGGGAGACCATATCGCAGGGGTTTGTTTATTTGCTCAGTCAGACAGTGAGTATCATCCTGATTTTGTCGCTACTCCTGTTTGTTTAGGGTATTGTAATGCAATAATTGCTTATAAGGCGGCACAAGTTATTAGTAAAAATAATTGGTTACGTTTAGAAAATGCCGTAGATGTTTTTCATGATCAGTTATCTAATTTGATTGTATTCGATGATCAATTTAAAAGACTAAATTAGAGTGTGGTTTACAGTTACAAGTAGCTATTTACTTTGAAATTGCTATTACTTAAGAGGTAACATCTTATGCTAGATCAATTCTATATTTATCTTGATATCACGATAAAGTTAGTCATAGGAATTTGCGCATTCTTAATGGTTTTAAGAACGACAGGGAAAGGGCAATTAAGCTTGATGACCCCTTTAGATCTTATTGGTAACTTCGTTCTTGGTGGAATTATCGGTGGTGTTATATACAACAAAGATATTACAGTTTTCAAGTTTATTTTGGTTTTAATTATTTGGGAACTGATTATTATTTTTGTAAACTTATTACGTAAGCACTCCACTTTTTTACAGCATATTATTGTGGGGAAAGTAACGCCTGTTATTATCGATGGAAAATTTCAATTAGAGGCGTTTAAAGAAGCACGCCTAGATATTAATAACTTTATGACAGCCTTACAAATGAAAGGGGTTTCATTGCAAGAAGTACACTATGCGCAAGTTGAAGCTAATAATCAAGTTTCTATTATTAGAAAAGATGAGAATAAGACGTCTGCTGTATTAGTCCGTGATGGAAAAGTTGACGAAGAAGCACTTAAGGTTTTAGATCATGATCAAGCATGGTTGGATCAAAAACTTAAAGAAAAAGGCTTTAAAGGGAATATTGAAAGTATATTTTTTGCAGAATGGTTAGAGAAGAAAGACCCACAGGGAAAAATAGCCCAAGATCTGTATGTTATTCAAGATAAAGAGAAACAAAAAGCATTAGATGAGAAGAAAAAAGCAGAAGATAATGATTAGGTAATATGAAGTAAAAAATAGGTAGCTAAAAAGCTACCTGTTTTGTTTTATCTATTATATTTTGCGTCAAATGTTTCATCGCTCATGCATAAATAGATGATAAATTCAATAAATGCAACGATGGCAGGTATCCCTGTCCAGCAGAATATGAGATAAAGAAAACCTAGCCCTACTTGCCCTAAATAAAACTTATGAATACCAAAGCCTCCTAGAAAGAAGGCAAGTAATGCTGCAGCAATGCGACTTTTACCTTTGCTAGTTGGGTTGTGTTGGCGAACACCGCACTTAGGACATATTTCAGCCTTTTCACTGATAACAGATCCACAAGAAGAACAGAATTTTTGCATGTTTGAATTAATTGGTTGATTTTCCATATTGATACCCTAATGAGATAACTACAATAATTCTCTTTTTATCGCACGATAACCAATATCATGACGATAAAAACAGCCTTTCCAATGAATTTGTTCAGCCAACGCATAAGCTTTTTGCTGAGCTTCTAGTACTGTATTGCCTAATGCTGTTGCACAGAGCACACGTCCGCCGTGGGTAACAACTTTACCATTTTTTAATGCAGTACCTGCATGAAAAACTTTTCCATCATTAGCTACTGCTTTATCTAAACCAGTAATTTCATCCCCTTTAGGATAATCAGCAGGATAGCCTTGAGCAGCTAAAACAACACCTACACTACAACGATCATCCCAGTTGGCTGTCGTTGTATTGAGTTTTTTAGCGAGCGCAGCTTCAACAAGGTCTACTAAACTGGTTTGTAATCGTAGCATAATGGGCTGTGTTTCTGGATCACCAAAGCGACAATTAAACTCGATTACTTTAGGTGAACCTGACTTGTCGATCATAAGCCCTGCATATAAAAAGCCCGTGTAAACATTGCCTTCTTTAGCCATACCCTGTACGGTTGGATAAATAACTTCATTCAAAATACGTTGATGTATTTCAGGTGTAACAACTGGTGCAGGAGAATAAGCGCCCATGCCGCCTGTATTAGGGCCTGTATCTGCATCGCCCACACGTTTATGATCTTGGCTTGTGGCCATTGGGAGCACATTTTCACCATCTACCATGACAATAAAGCTGGCTTCTTCTCCGTCTAAAAACTCTTCAATAACAACGCGAGCGCCTGCATCGCCAAAAGCATTCCCTGATAACATGTCTTTAACAGCTTCTTCTGCTTCTGCTAATGTCATGGCGACAATTACGCCTTTCCCTGCGGCAAGGCCATCGGCTTTAATGACAATAGGTGCGCCTTTTTCCTTTAAATAGGCAAGGGCAGGTTTTACTTCTGTAAAGTTTTGATAGTCTGCAGTTGGGATATGGTGGCGGGCTAAGAAGTCTTTGGTAAATGCTTTTGATCCTTCTAATTGAGCCGCTTCAGCTGTTGGGCCAAAGCATTTTAGGCCACGCTTTCTAAATAAATTAACCACCCCTTTTACAAGAGGAGCTTCGGGCCCAACAATAGTTAGATCAACATTCTTTTCAGCAAAGTCAGCAAGTTTTTCAAGTTCTAATACGTCAATGTCAATATTTTCACATTTGGTTTCGGTAGCTGTACCCGCGTTACCAGGGGCAACAAACACTTTTTGTACTTGTTGATCTTGGGCGACTTTCCATGCTAAGGCATGTTCGCGACCACCACTGCCAATAATTAATACGTTCATCTTGTGTTCCTTATCAGTGACGGAAATGGCGCATGCCTGTAAATACCATAGCGATACCAGCTTCATCAGCTGCGTCAATAACCTCTTGGTCACGCATTGATCCACCAGGTTGAATGACGGCGGCAATGCCTACTTTGACGGCATTATCAATGCCATCGCGAAAGGGGAAGAATGCATCACTGGCCATAACTGCTCCTTTTACTTCAAGGCCAGCTTGTTCTGCTTTAATAGCCGCAATACGTGCTGAGTTGACACGACTCATTTGCCCAGCACCAACACCAATGGTTTGACGATTTTTAGCATAAACAATAGCATTGGATTTAACAAATTTAGCCACTTTCCATGCAAAAATAAGATCATGTATTTCTTTTTCGGTAGGGGCACGCTTAGTAACGGTTTTTAAGTCATCAACTGTTATCATGCCATTATCACGACTTTGTACTAAAATGCCACCATTGACACGTTTATAGTCCCAAGCATCAGGGCGTTTTTCAGGCCATTGACCACATTCAAGTAAACGGATATTGTTTTTTGCTGCAATAATCGTTTTTGCTTCTTCGCTTACTTTTGGTGCAATAATAACTTCAACAAATTGACGTTCAATAATAGCTTGTGCTGTTTTGCCATCAAGTTCACGATTAAAGGCAATGATGCCACCAAAAGCTGATTCTGAGTCTGTAGCGAACGCTAAATCATAAGCCTTGTTAATACCACCATCTTGCTCAGGTACAACGGAAACACCGCAAGGGTTGGCATGTTTTACGATAACGCAGGCGGGTTTGGTAAAGCTTTTTACACACTCAAGTGCGGCGTCTGTATCGGCCACGTTATTATAAGAAAGCTCTTTCCCTTGTAGTTGTTTAGCTGTTGCAATACTAGCTTCAACAGGGTTTGACTCGACATAAAAGGCAGCTTTCTGATGAGGATTTTCACCATAACGCATGCCTTGAGCTTTAATAAATTGGCTATTAAATGTTTGTGGAAAGTCACTACGGTTTTGGGTGCTTAGGTAGTCTGTGGTTTGATCGATTGTGCCAAGGTAGTTGGCAATCATACCATCATAAGCCGCTGTATGTTCAAAGGCTTTAAGTGCTAGAGCAAAACGTTGTGAATAGGTTAACCCACCTTGTTTGAGTTGACTAATAATATGATTATAGTCTTGATGGTTAACGACAATTGTAACATCTTTATGGTTTTTAGCCGCACTGCGCACCATTGTAGGGCCGCCAATGTCGATATTTTCGATAGCGGTAGGTAAGTCACAGCCTTCTTTTGTAACGGTAGCCGCAAAAGGGTAAAGGTTAACAACAACCATATCAATAGGGTTGATTTTATGTTGTTGCATAATTGCATCGTCTGTTCCACGGCGCCCGAGTATCCCGCCATGAATTTTGGGGTGTAACGTTTTAACACGACCATCCATCATTTCCGGAAAACCCGTGTAATCAGCTACTTCTGTTGCATTTATTGCATTCTCTTTGAGTAGTTTATAGGTTCCACCAGTTGATAAAATTTCAATACCTAAGGCGGTCAGTTGTTTTGCAAATTCAACAATACCAGCCTTATCTGATACACTAATGAGTGCTCGACGAACAGGAATACGGGTCGTTTGGTCAGTCATGATCAATCCATCAATTATTGTTTAAAGGTTATCAATTTCTTACAATAGATTATATTGCTTTAGTTTTTTGCGCAATGTTCCACGGTTTAAACCTAATAATTCAGAAGCTTTGCTTTGATTGCCTTTAACGTATTCCATTACAGAGGCGAAGAGAGGTGCTTCAACTTCTGATAAAACTAGGTCATAAAGATCCGTCGTAATTTGCCCATCAAGATGTGCAAAATAGATTTGTAGTGTTTTTTCAACACAGGTACGTAATGTTTGACCTTCTGTGTAGTTTGTACTGAGTGGTACAGTCTTTGGCACAGTACTCATCACCATCTCTTCAAGTCCTTCATGTTTAACCATTGTTAAATAGCTAGTTGGGTAAAAATATTTTTGATACAGGTATATTGCTCTATTGTAGATTCTAATTGATTGAATGCTTGTTTAAAAGCCACTACATTAGTAATATGCGACAAATACCAGCCTATGTGTTTTCTTGCAATACGCATTCCTAATTCGTTTCCATACAACTCGTGCAATGCCTGTAAATGTTCTAACATGACTTGCTTTCTTTCAGCTAAAGTAGGCAATGGGCAGTATTTACCGGTTTTTAAAAAATAATTAATCTCTCTAAATAACCAAGGATTGCCTTGAGCCGCTCTCCCGATCATTAAAGCATCTACTTTCATATAATCTAATACAAATTTTGCTTTGTCCGGTGTATTAATATCTCCATTGGCAAAAACGGGGATATTAACCTGTTGTTTAACTTCTGCAATAGTATCATATTCTGCGGAACCTTTATACAGGTCTTCACGGGTTCTACCATGAATTGTTATAGCTTTAATGTCGCATGCTTCGGCTATTTTAGCAATAGAGAGCGCATTTTTATTGTCATAACACCAACCTGTCCGCATTTTTAATGTAACAGGAACATCAACGGCCTTTACAACAGAGTTTAATATCTGTTCAACTAAGCGTTCGTCCTTCATTAACGCCGATCCTGCGGCTTTGTTGCAAACTTTTTTAGCAGGGCAACCCATGTTGATATCAATGATTTGTGCCCCAAGAGCAACGTTTGCTCGTGCGGCCTCTGCCATTTGCTCCGGCTCTGTTCCTGCTATTTGAACGGAGCGGGGCTCTAAGTCTTCTTGATTTAGTAATCGGTGGCGTGATTTATTACTTTTCCATAAGTTTATATCACTGGTAACCATTTCAGAAACGGCAAGCGCTGCACCAAAACGACGACACAACTCTCGTTGCGGACGGTCAGTAATACCTGCCATCGGTGCCAGTATTAGATAGCCGTTTAACTGATAAGGGCCTATTTTAGGAAAGTCGGTAAGCATGTGTTTTATATGATTCTTTTAGAAAGCGTATCATACTGAATTTTAATAATGGGATAAAGAAAAATTATAAAGGGTGGATGCTAGCATCCACCCTTCATCTACTAGTGTGATGACATCAGTTGTTTATATTCTTTTTCTACTTTGTCAAAGCGGTTGATCATGCGTTCTGATGGTTTGTTTAGTTTACTTCCTATGATGATAGCAAGCGTTGCTAAAATGAAGCCAGGTATAATTTCATATAGGTTAAACCATGCATAATGCTTCCAAACCAATACCGTTATTGTGCCGACGATCATTCCAGCTAAAGCTCCTTCTTTTGTCATCTTGCGATAAAAGAGTGACAGTAAAATTACGGGGCCAAAAGCTGCTCCAAATCCTGCCCATGCATAACTTACCATGCCTAATACCTTGGAGTTAGGATCACGTGCTAAAAAGATTGCTATCAAGGCTATAAGTAAGACCATGATACGCCCCACCCAGACCAACTCTTTTTGAGAAGCATTTTTTCGTAAAAATGGTTTGTAAAAATCTTCTGTCAAAGCGCTAGAACAGACTAAAAGTTGGCAACTTAATGTACTCATAACAGCTGCAAGAATACCTGATAAGATAAGCCCTACAACCCATGGATTAAACAAGGCTTTACTGAGTTCAATAAAGACATATTCTGAGTTTTGATTAACTAGCATAGCGCCCATTGTGTTGGGGTTGTCCTTAAAATAGGCAATACCAAAAAAGCCTGCGGCTATGGTGCCTACAAGGCAAAGTATCATCCATATCATCCCGATACGACGAGCATTTGGAATTGCTTTAACGGAGTCAGCCGCCATAAAACGAACCAGAATATGAGGTTGCCCAAAATACCCTAACCCCCAAGCCAGTAAAGATAAAATTGCAATTATTTTTATGGCTAATGTTTCACCTTTTACAGCAAATAAGTTAAAAGCTTGTATCCCTTCTCGTGCTGAATTAATAGTTTGCATGGTGGTATGCCAGTCGGACAGTGAAATGATTACAAATAAAGGCGTAATTAGCAGTGCGAATAACATGAGGGTTGCTTGAACGGTATCTGTCCAACTTACGGCCAAAAATCCACCGATACATACATAAACAATGGTTGCTGTTGCTCCTAGAAGCATTGCAACGGTATAAGGGGATAAGTGAACCATATCAGCAAAAGGCTGTAAGTTAAAGGTGGTTTCGAAAAGACGGGCCCCAGCGACAATGCCTGATGCACAATAAATAGTGAAGAATATTAAAATGATCAACGCAGAAAAAATACGCAGTAATCGGCTGGTATCATCAAAACGTGCTGTAAAATAGTCGGGAAGTGTGAGCGCATTATGGTTGTGCTCAGTATGGATTCTGAGTCTTCCTGCTACTAATAACCAGTTAAGCCAAGCACCAATAATAAGGCCGATAGCAATCCAAGACTCTGACAAACCCGATAGATAAATAGCACCGGGTAACCCCATGAGTAACCAACCGCTCATATCGGATGCGCCTGCTGATAAGGCGGTGACTAAACTACCAAGGCTTCTACCGCCTAAAATATAATCATCAAAGTTTTTTGTTGAGCGATAGGCATAAAGACCTATGATAATCATTAATACAATATACAGTATAAATGTCACTGCTGTTTGGTAGTTGGCAGACATGCCGGTGTTTCTCCTAATTATATTTTATGTCCTGTGCAGGATCTCACCTTTATCAAATACCAGCATTATTTAATCGTTAGTAAAATAGTAGTTAATAAAGGGGGAAGGTTCGCCATTAAATTAATTATTAAACTGTTGAGTATGGTATTAGTTAGCGTGTTTAAAGCGTTATAAAAAATAAGTGATGTTTATTTTATTATAGTTACAGTGCTCACGCCATAAAAACTATGATGATTCTGTATAATTCTAAAGGCCATAGAGATTACCGGCCTTTAGCATGAATGTTATTTAATAAGCCACTTTCTATTGCATCAATACTAATACAGGAGAATTTTTCATTTTTATAAGGTTTGGTTGATGAAAAAGTAATGACTTCTTTTTCTTCAGGTAATTTTGTTTGATTAGCATGATTTGTTAGGTTTGTTGTACGTGTTAATGCGTAGTCTACATCAAGGATAATGTTGGTTCCCTCACCCATTTTTTTAATGGTTGCAGTGATGGTGGTATCAAGCTTGGCATCTACCTTGGCATCGTAACGTTCGCCATCTTTATCTGTGCTATATTCTGTGGCTTCAGCATAGTTATACGTGTATTTGTGAGTAACTTTTTCATCATCCATATAGCTGGCTTTAACGATACCGCAATCAATGAAGTTAGTAGGGCGGTCTGTTTCAAATGTGGCAGTAATGATGCCATTTTTTTTATCGACATTACCTATTGTAAAGGTGTCATCAAATAACTGGTTAAATGCCATATTCCAGACTTTGTCTTGAGGAAGATTAATAAATTTTTCATTATTAACGGTGACAGGCTCTGGTTTTTTATGCATGTAGGTATTAGAACAGCCTAATAAAAGTGTAAGAATACTAAAAGAGAGTATTGTGTTTTTCATAAAAGAAACCTAAAAGTTAATTACGCGTATGATACAAGATTTTTACTATAAAATGCGCTTAAAATACACTCAATCATAAAGAAAGTACTTTAACAGTGATATAAATCTGTTTATTATTTTTAGTCTTTGTAGCAGTTCTCAATCTTATTATTAGTAAAACGTATGAGGTTAACTCATTAATGCAACATGAAAACTATAATGATTTATTATCTTTTTTAGTGGTAGCGAAAGAGTGTAGTTTTACGCGCGCAGCTGCGCAGTTAGGTGTTTCTCAGTCTGCGCTTAGTCATAGTATGCGAGGGCTTGAAGAAAGGTTAAATATACGTTTACTAACAAGAACAACACGTAGTGTTTCCCTCACAGAAGCAGGTGAACAATTATTAAAAAATATTGGCCCTCATTTTACTGAGATTCAATCTCAGTTATTGGCATTAAGTGAGTTAAGAGACAAGCCAGCGGGAACTATTCGTATCAGTAGTGCAGAGCATGCAGTCAATACGGTTATTGTGCCTAAACTTACCCCTTTCTTAAAAGAATATCCAGATATTAAAGTAGAGCTTACAACCGATTATGGAATGATTGATATTGTAAAACAACAATATGATGCTGGCGTTCGTACAGGTGAGTTACTCGCTAAAGATATGATAGGGGTAAAGATTAGCCCTGATTTGAGAATGGCGGTTGTGGCTACACCTGATTATTTTAAAGAACATACTATTCCTAAGGTGCCTCATGACTTAATTAACCATACTTGTATCAATTTGCGTCTACCCACTTATAATAGTATATATGCGTGGGAGTTTGAAAAAGATGGATATGAACAAAAAATTAATGTGACAGGGCAGCTTACATTCAATTTAACCTCCCAACGGCTAGACGCGGCATTACTAGGTTTGGGGGTAGCTTATTTGCCAGAAGATTTAGTTCGTCCTTACATTGCAATGGGGCGACTGGTTAGTGTATTAGATGATTGGTGTAATTATTTTTCGGGATACTATTTATATTACCCTAATCGTAGGCAAACGTCACAAGCCTTTAAACTGCTTGTTGAGGCATTACGCCATAAGGTTTCTTAAGTGCGTTATCTTTATATTTTCCTATTTATGAATGTAATTCATAACATTAAGTATTAAATACAGACTAATCAATTACCTTGATTTTTGTTAGATTACTTAGATAAATTTCGTTTATTGATGCAGTTTTTCTAAAAACTTGATCATGATATTATCTATCAGGAGAGCATAATGACTATTAAAGTTTCAGGCTATGCGGCCGAGAGAGCTAAAGCACCTCTAACTCCTTACCATTTTGAGCGACGTGAACCACGTGCAGATGATGTTTTAATTGATATTCTGTATTGTGGTGTTTGTCATTCAGATTTACATCATGTCAATGCTGATTGGAATACAACATACCCCGTTGTGCCAGGGCATGAAATTATCGGAAAAGTGATAAGTGTAGGTAATTCAGTTAGTCACTTTAAAGAAGGTGACTATGTTGGAGTTGGCTGTATGGTTGATTCCTGCCAACATTGTAATCCCTGTAAGCAGGGACTAGAGCAATACTGTGATGAGGGGATGACGCCAACTTATAATGGTGCTGATCGTCACGATCATATGCCTACCTATGGCGGTTATTCAGATAAAATTGTTGTTTCTGAGAAATTTGTATTAAAAATCCCTCAAGGTTTGGATCTAAAAAGTGCCGCACCGTTGTTATGTGCTGGTATTACAACGTGGTCACCCTTGCGTCATTGGAATGTTAAACAAGGTAGCCGAGTTGCTGTGGTTGGGCTTGGCGGGCTTGGACATATGGCTATTAAGCTTGCTAAAGGGTTAGGCGCGCAAGTAACATTGTTTACACGCTCACCAAGTAAAGAGCAAGATGCATTAGATTTAGGTGCAGACAAAATTATTCTTTCTACTGATGCAAAACAAATGGCAGCCGCAAAAGGTGAGTTCGATTTAATTATTGATACAGTACCTTATGAGCATGATATCAATCCCTATGTGACCACCTTGACGATTAATGGTACTTTAGTTTTGGTTGGTTTCTTAGGTGATTTACAACCAACCATTAATAGTGCCGCGCTTGTTTTAGGTAGAAAAACTGTGGCAGGCTCAGTGATTGGTGGAATAGCTGAAACACAAGAAATGCTCGATTTTTGTGGTAAGCACGGTATTACAGCCGATGTTGAAATGATTAATATGCAAGATATTGATAATGCGTTTAAACGTATGCTAAAAAGTGATGTGAAATATCGTTTTGTTATTGATATGGCATCGCTTAAAAAGAGTTAACTCTTGTAGGGAAAGTAAAAGAGAGCAAGTGGCACTTAATATGCCACTTGCTTTTTTTATTAATTATTAAACGTATTACACTGGCTAATTTTGCCGCTATCAAAACCTGTTTTAAACCATGTGTAGCGTTGTTTAGATGTTCCATGTGTAAAACTATCAGGTACTACACGTCCTTGGGCTTGTTTTTGTAGGCGATCATCACCAATTGCCATGGCAGCATTTAGCGCTTCTTCTAAATCATTGGGGTCAAGAATTTTTTCATTATCCATATAATGCCCCCAAACACCGGCTAAGCAGTCTGCCTGTAACTCAAGTTTAACAGACAGTTTATTTTGCTCTACTTGGCTTCTTCCTTGTTGCAAAGTTCTAAGTTTATCTGTAATCCCTAGTAGGTGTTGAACATGATGGCCAACTTCATGGGCTATGACATAGCCTTGCGCAAAATCTCCACCTGCACCAAAGCGATTTTTCATTTCCTCATAAAAAGAGAGGTCAATATAAACGGTGCTATCGGCGGGACAGTAAAAAGGCCCCATAACAGACTGACCTGTACCACAAGCGGTACGGGTTGCTCCACGATAAAGCACTAATTTAGGTTCTTGGTAACGTTTTCCCATTTGTGAAAATATGGTTGACCATGTGTCTTCAGTTGTTGCTAACACAACACTGGTGAACTTGGCCATCTCATTATCATGAGTGCTATTAACAGGTTGCTGTGTGGATGACACAGGGGATGATTGTCCTGTAATTAATGGTGTAAGATCCACACCATAATAACCTGCTACAAGCACAATAACGATGGTGGCAATGCCAAGCTTTCCAGAGGGTAGATTAATACCCGATGAGGACATAGATTGGTTTGTACGACGGTCTTCAATGTTATCGCTTTCGCGACGATTTTTCCAGCGCATAATAAATTATTCAAGTAAGTTATAGAAAAGTCGTATTATGGGGAATATATTTGATAAAATGCAATAAGCTTTTCACGCTGAAAAATCTTTGTTATGCTTAAAATAGTCATATCTCAGTTAATACTTACTGATTAAAGGAACTTCCTACATGCCTTGTACTTCTCCTGTTATTGTTGCTTTAGATTTTCCAATCGTTGCTGATGCGCTTAATTTAGCTAAGCAGTTAGATCCAACAAAATGTCGTGTCAAAGTAGGGAAAGAGCTTTTTACTGTTTGTGGTCCGATGATTATTGATGAGCTTCAGAAGTTAGGTTTTGATGTTTTTTTAGATTTAAAGTTTCACGATATTCCTAATACCACTGCGATGGCTGTTAAAGTGGCAGCTTCGATGGGGGTATGGATGGTTGATATTCATTGCGTGGGTGGTATGGCAATGATGCAAGCTTGCCGCAATGTATTAGACCAAACAAAGAGCCAAACACTTTTAATTGGGGTGACGGTGCTGACTAGTTTAGGTATTGATGATTTAAAACAGTTAAGTATTACTAAATCTCCTGAGCAGCAAGTGTTAAGTTTAGCTCAGTTAGCAGCAGAAGCAGGGCTTGATGGATTGGTAAGTTCTGCACAAGAAGCAAAGTCGTTAAAATTAAACTTCCCTCATTTAAAGCTGGTAACACCTGGAATTAGACCTGAGGGCTCCAGTAAAGATGATCAGCAGCGTATTGTGACACCAGCACAAGCAATTGCAGATGGTTCTGATTATTTGGTGATTGGTCGTCCTATTACCAAGTCAGAAAATCCAGAACAAGCGCTTGAAAGTATTTTGGCAAGTCTTGCCTGAGGTACTACTAGTAAAGCAGTAAAGTAGTGCAAATATTAGTATCACCACCTGTTAATAACAGGTGGTCTAGTGGTTTTTGAAAAAACTAACGAACGCGATCGTAAGGATTGTCAGCAATTAAATAAGCGAGTATTTCTGCGCGCTTGTCTTGAGTATCTAACCATTCTTTAAACGCTTTAATTTTGGAATAGCTTTCCTCACCAAATTGTTGTTGGTAAACGCGCTCAAAGCTTTTTGATGCAAGCTCTTCACGAATATTTTTTTGGTAAGGCTCTGTGAAAATGTGGTTTAGTTGAAGGGTGAGCCCCTCTTGTTTTAAAAGATTCCATTCTTCTTTATCAAGCCAAATGGCGTTAACACTGCTGCTTAAGTCAACCTTATGGTCTGTTTTACTAGAAATACGGTATTTAGTCATCAATTTACCCGAAACAGGGCAAATTAGCGCCTTTGTTGTATCTTCTGATTCGTTAATAATTATTGATGGTGCCTCAAGTTTTTTTGATCGGTTGGCACTTTGCCAACTTAAATAGTCGACTAATAATAACCAGTGACCACCACAGTTTGTGCAAGTTTGACAGGGGAGGTTTTCTTCTAGTTGAGCGTATTTTAACTCACCTTGTTTGCAATTGGGACAGCGCATGGCAAAGCTCCTAAAAACGTCGAGTAATATTTTGGCTGGCTAAGATTCTAGCTGCAATTTCTTCCACAGAGTAATACGTTGAGTTAACTGAGGGAATATTTTCTCGTCGAAACAACGCTTCTACTTCTTTGGTTTCAAATTGACATTGTGCGTAGCTTGCATACTTACTGTTTGAGCGGCGTTCATTGCGAATGGATACAAGGCGGTCGACATCAATGGTTAAACCAAACAGTTTATGTTTATAGTCCCGAAGTGGAGCAGGGAGCTTTCCTTCTTCTAAGTCTTCGTCTGTGATGGGGTAGTTGGCTGCTCTTATGCCATATTGCATAGCCATATACAGGCAACTCGGTGTTTTACCGCTTCGAGAGACGCCCACTAAAATAATGTCCGCACGGTCATAAAAGCGTGTGCGCGATCCGTCATCGTTATCTAATGCGAAGTTAATTGCATCAATACGATCCACATAGTTGTTGGAAATAGAGTGGGTTTTGCCTACCGAGCCTGTTGCTTTGGTATTGAGCTCTGTGGCGAGTGATGATAAAAATGTAGAGAAAATATTAAGAAAGAAGCCATTGCTCTTTTTTAACGATTGGCTGACTTCTTGGTTGACAATTGTCTCAAATACGAGCGGTCTTACACCATCAAGCTCTGCAGCTTGATTGATTTGCTCAACAATTAATTGCGCTTTCTCGATGGAATTGATATAGGGTTTAGTTATCATCTTTAGCTCAATACCATCGAACTGAGACAGTAGGCTATGGCCTATGGCTTCAGCGGTTATACCCGTTCCATCAGAGATAAAAAATACAGTTCTTTTCATAAAGTGGGCCTAAAAAGTGATTTAGATTTAAACAATAATGCGCTTTTGTCTGCTATAGTAATATGAATACTTTTTATTGGTAAAATTTTTGTTATTTTATTGATATGAAGTATTATTGTTTTACATCCATTAATTCAATTTTACAGATAGCAGTTTTTTAAGCTTTGTCAGCCAGCAAATTGGAGAGATAGCCTTGACAACACATACTAAGTACGTAATACCTTTAAATCAAGTAGGTGTACACGACGTAGAGAAGGTTGGAGGCAAAAATGCCTCTTTAGGTGAAATGATCAGTCACTTAGCCAATGCCGGGGTTTCTGTACCGGGTGGTTTTGCGACAACGGCAGATGCATATAGAGAATTTCTTGAAAAAAGTGGCTTAAATGATCGTATCTATAATGTACTTGATACGCTCAATGTTGATGATGTTAATGCACTTGCGAAAGCAGGTGATCAAATTAGACAATGGATTATGGATGCCGAATTGCCTGCTAGTTTAGATGCAGATATTCGAGCAGCATTTTCTGAACTAGCACAAGGGCATGATATTGCTGTGGCTGTTCGTTCTTCTGCAACGGCTGAAGATTTGCCCGATGCCTCTTTTGCAGGGCAGCAAGAAACCTTTTTAAATATTCGCGGTGTTGATAACGTGATTTATGCGGTAAAAGAAGTGTTTGCTTCTTTATTTAATGACCGTGCTATTGCTTACCGTGTTCACCAAGGTTTTGACCATAAATTAGTAGCCTTATCCGCAGGTATACAACGTATGGTTCGTTCAGAAACTGGGGCGGCGGGTGTCATGTTTACACTCGATACAGAATCAGGTTTTAGGGATGTCGTTTTTGTAACCTCGGCTTATGGATTAGGCGAAACGGTTGTACAAGGCGCTGTTAACCCTGATGAGTTTTATGTTTATAAGCCCACCTTACAAGCAGGCAAGCCCGCTATTTTGCGCCGCAATCTTGGTAGTAAAGCAATTAAAATGATTTATGGCGATGAAGCAAAAGCAGGGCGTTCTGTAAAAACTGTTGATGTGATTCCTGAAGACCGTAACCGTTTCTCCATTACGGATGCAGAAGTGGCAGAGTTGGCTAAACAAGCCATGATTATTGAAAAACATTACGATCGCCCAATGGATATTGAATGGGCAAAAGATGGTGATGATGGCAAGCTTTATATCGTACAAGCTCGCCCTGAAACAGTAAAAAGTCGTTCTAACATGAGTGTTATCGAACGCTATTTAATCAAAGAAAAGAGTAATGTATTGGTCGAAGGGCGCGCAATTGGCCAACGTATTGGATCAGGTGTGGTTCGTGTCGTCAAAAGTATTACAGAGATGGATAAGGTGCAACCGGGTGATGTATTAGTCTCTGATATTACTGACCCAGATTGGGAACCTGTTATGAAGCGCGCGAGTGCTATTGTGACCAACCGCGGTGGTCGTACGTGCCATGCGGCGATTATTGCACGTGAATTAGGTATTCCTGCCGTAGTGGGGTGTGGTAATGCCACGAGTTTATTAAAAGATGGGCAAGAAGTAACCGTTTCTTGTTCTGAAGGGGATACAGGATTTATTTACGAAGGTAAATTAAACTTTGATGTGCGCAAAAGTGCTGTTGATCAAATGCCTCAGTTAAAGTTTAAAATTATGATGAACGTGGGTAACCCCGATCGTGCTTTTGATTTTAGTATGATGCCCAATGAAGGGGTGGGGCTTGCTCGCTTAGAGTTCATTATTAACCGTATGATTGGTGTACATCCTAAAGCATTGCTTAATTTCAATACATTACCGATTGATGTTAAAGAGGTTGTAGAAAAACGGATTGCAGGTTATAAGAGCCCTGTTGATTATTACGTTGATCGTCTTGTTGAGGGTGTAAGTACTATCGCTGCGGCGTTCTATCCTAAAAAAGTGATTGTACGTTTATCCGATTTTAAATCCAATGAGTATGCTAATCTTGTTGGTGGAAAGCTTTATGAACCAGAAGAAGAAAACCCTATGCTTGGTTTTAGAGGGGCTTCTCGTTATATCAGTGACTCATTCAGAGATTGTTTTGAGTTAGAGTGTCGTGCCATGAAGCGTGTTCGTGAGGAAATGGGCTTTAGTAATGTTGAGCTGATGATCCCATTTGTACGTACAGTGGATGAAGCACGTCAAGTGATTGATATTTTAGCAGATTATGGCTTAAAACGTGGCGAAAATGGTTTACGTGTGGTGATGATGTGTGAACTACCTTCTAATGCGTTAATGGCCGATGAGTTTTTAGAGTATTTTGATGGTTTCTCAATTGGTTCAAACGATATGACACAATTGAGTTTGGGGCTAGATCGTGACTCAGGTGTCATTGCACACTTGTTTGACGAACGTAACCCTGCTATTAAGAAGCTCTTATCGATGGCGATTCAAGCTTGTCATAAAGCCAATAAATACATTGGTATTTGTGGGCAAGGGCCATCAGACCATGCTGATTTTGCTAAATGGCTTATGGATCAAGGTATTTCTAGTGTATCATTAAACCCAGACACTGTTTTAGATACATGGTTTTTCTTAGCTGACGAACAATAATTATCGAGTAAGTTAAGTGAGCCCTTGCTGATCGAGTTATCATCAAGGGCTTTTTGCGAGAAGTATAATGGTTAAAAAAGCACTGATTACAGGTATTACAGGTCAAGATGGATCTTATCTTGCTGAGTTTTTATTAGAAAAAGGCTATGAGGTACATGGTATTAAACGCCGTGCTTCATCATTAAACACGCAGCGTGTAGACCATATTTATCAAGACCCCCATGTGGAAAATAAACAATTTATCTTGCACTATGGTGATTTAACAGATACCTCTAATTTAACCCGCATTATTCAACAAGTACAACCTGATGAGATTTATAATTTAGGTGCACAATCTCATGTGGCCGTGAGCTTTGAGTCTCCAGAATACACCGCTGATGTGGATGGCTTGGGTACACTACGCTTATTAGAGGCCATTCGGTTATTAGGACTAGAGAAAAAAACACGTTTTTATCAAGCCTCTACGTCAGAGTTATTTGGTTTAGTTCAAGAAACGCCACAAAAAGAAACTACGCCTTTTTATCCACGTTCACCCTATGCGGCTGCAAAACTATATGCCTATTGGATCACCGTAAATTATCGCGAAGCTTATGGTATGTATGCGTGCAATGGTATTTTATTCAATCATGAGTCTCCACGCCGCGGTGAAACTTTCGTCACCCGTAAAATTACCCGAGGTTTAGCTTATATTGCGCAAGGGTTAGATAAGTGCTTGTATCTTGGGAATATGAATGCATTGCGGGACTGGGGACATGCCAAAGATTATGTCCGCATGCAATGGTTAATGCTACAGCAAGACAAACCAGAAGATTATGTGATTGCCACAGGTATACAATATTCTGTGCGTGATTTTGTCAGTTGGTCTGCTCAAGCGCTAGGTATTACGTTAAAATTTGAAGGCGAAGGAATTGGAGAGCAGGGCATAGTCACAGCTATTGACGGAGAGAATGCAGCTGCGTTGAGTGTGGGGGACGTAATTGTTCGTGTTGACCCACGTTATTTCCGCCCAACCGAAGTGGAAACGCTGTTAGGCGATCCTGCCAAGGCTAAACAAAAACTGGGTTGGATACCAGAAATTACTGTTCAGGACATGTGTCATGAAATGGTTAAAGAGGATTTATCCATTGCAAAACAACATGCCCTATTAAAACAATATGGCTATAAGCCACCGATGAGTTTAGAGGATTAAGGTGTTATGAATGCATTAGATCAAGCAATTTTTGTTGCGGGTCACCGAGGAATGGTTGGATCAGCCATTGTTCGCCGTTTAAAAGCAATCGGCTATACCAATATTATTACCCGCTCACGTAAAGAGTTAAATTTATTAGACCAACAGGCAGTCCATCAGTTTTTTGAACAAAATAAAATACAACAGATTTATTTGGCGGCTGCAAAAGTCGGGGGAATACTGGCGAATAATACTTACCCCGCAGAGTTTATTCATGAGAATTTAATGATAGAAGCAAATGTGATTCATGAAGCGCATAAGGCTGATATTAATAAATTATTGTTTTTAGGTTCCTCTTGTATCTATCCCCGTTTAGCAGAACAACCAATAAGAGAAGACTCGTTGTTAACGGGGCAATTAGAGCCTACAAATGAGCCTTATGCAATTGCTAAGATAGCGGGTATTAAGTTGTGTGAAAGCTATAATCGGCAATTTGGGCGCGATTACCGTAGCGTGATGCCGACTAATTTATACGGCCCTCATGATAATTTCCATACAGAAAATAGCCATGTTGTTCCCGCACTGTTAAGACGTTTCCATGAAGCGGTAGAAAATAAGCAAGATGAAGTTGTGATTTGGGGAACAGGAGCGCCTTTACGTGAGTTTATGTATGTTGATGATATGGCTTCTGCTTGTGTGCATGTGATGGAGCTCGAAATGTCAAGCTATCAACGCTATACGCAACCTATGCTATCGCATATCAATATTGGTACTGGTAAAGATTGTTCCATTAAAGAACTAGCTAAATTAATCGCAAAGATAACAGGGTTTAGTGGAAAGTTAGTATTTGATAACAGCAAACCCGATGGTACACCTAGAAAATTACTTGATGTTTCTCGTTTAGAAGCAATGGGATGGCAATCAGGTATTGATTTAGAAACAGGGCTTAATAATGCATATCAATGGTTTCTAGAAAATCATCAAAAAGCGCGTACTTAAAAGTTTAATAATTAAAAAAGTAGAGTTGTTGAAAGTAAAGCTTGAGCTTTTAAAGCCCAAGCTTTACCTAGGTTAGGCAAACTATTTAAGACCTAAGCCTTTTTTAACACCTTCCCCATAAGCAGGGTCAGCTTTTGTAAAGTGTTCGATTTGCCGACGTTGTATTGCTTCATCGATACCTTTCATTGAACCCACAATATTATCAATTAACAGTGCTTTTTGCTCAGGATTCATCAATCTAAATAATGCACCTGCTTGGCTATAATACTCGCCATCTTCACGATGATCGTATTGATACTCGGGACCTGATCCGGCTTGAGGGAATGCTGGATCTTTTAAGTTAGTTTGTTTTGGCGCATCATCAAAGCTATTAGGTTCATAATTTGGAGCACCACCGTTGTTGCCATCAAAACGCATTGAACCATCACGTTGATAGTTGTGATAAGGGCATTTAGGCGCATTAACAGGCAGTTGCTGATAGTTAGTGCCAACACGATAGCGTTGCGCATCAGCATAGGCAAATACGCGACCTTGTAACATTCTATCAGGTGATAACCCAGTCCCAGGAATAACATTACTTGGGGCAAAACTTGCTTGCTCTACTTCTGCAAAGTAGTTTTGTGGGTTACGGTTTAACTCGAACTCACCTACCTCAATCAATGGGAATTCTTTCTGCGACCAAACTTTGGTAACATCAAAAGGATTTTCTGCACGTTTTGCCGCTACATCTTCTGACATTACTTGAATATAGACACCCCATTTAGGATAGTCGCCACGCTCGATTGCATGGAATAAGTCATCTTGAGCATAGTCAGGATTAGAGCCTGCAAGCTCTCCTGCTTTAGTTGGGTGTATATTTTTTATGCCCTGTTTGGTTCTAAAGTGCCATTTAACCCACGTACGAATACCTTCTTTGTTGATTAAGCTGTAGGTATGGCTACCATAACCATGCATGTGTCTATAACCGTCAGGGATTCCACGATCAGAGAACAAAATAGTAACTTGATGTAAAGATTCAGGAGAAAGTGACCAGAAATCCCACATCATGCGAGCGCATTTTAAATTTGTTTTAGGATCACGTTTTTGCGTATGGATAAAATCAGGGAACTTAAGTGCATCACGAATAAAGAATACAGGTGTATTATTCCCGACGATATCAAAATTACCTTCTTCACTATAAAACTTTAATGCAAACCCACGGGGGTCACGTGCGGTATCAGCTGAGCCTCTTTCACCACCTACGGTAGAGAAACGAGCGAACATAGGTGATTGTTTCCCTTTCTCAAATAGTTTTGCGTGTGTGTATTGGCTAATATCTTTTGTTGCTGTAAATGTACCATGAGCACCTGAACCTTTAGCATGAACACGTCTTTCAGGAATGTTCTCACGGTTAAAATGCGCTAATTTCTCAACAAGTTGGAAATCATCAAGTGTTACAGGGCCACGAGGACCAGCCGTACGGGAGTTTTGATTGTCAGCGATAGGGGCACCACTGGCTGAGGTTAAAACCGTTTTTTTAGTCATAGTCATTCTCCATCAATAAACAGGTTGTTGTGGTTAATTATAGTGATACTTCGCCATTAATAAAATTAATAATATCTAACGGCTTGATTCTATTTTTCTATCGATGCGATCTAAAAACTATCGCACCTTCTTGAAGAGACATTAACTAGACCTTAGTTTTATTTATTTTGAAAAAAGCATTTTAGTTTATATAGATCAAAAAAGTGTTAATTATTTGCCTAATTAATGATAAAAAATTATGATGAAATGGATGATTGTATACTTTTTAAGAGATTTTTATTCGTGTAAATATACCATTTTTACTTATTGAAAGTTAGGTTTTTAATGGGTTGGATAAGGTTTTTTTATTTATTACTTTTACATCATTTATCGCTATAGCTAATGTTGTCAATGATAAGATATAGTCAAGATATTCGTGATGTAAGCATTTCGATAAATAATGTTGCTATCAAATAGTTACATATTTTTGTTAGTTTGAAAATCATGGGCATATAAAGCCAATAATCAAAAAAGTATAAAGGAAAATAGGTAGAAATTTAGCTTTTTTTGTTCGGCAGGATTTACATTCAATAGTATCTAGCGTAATAGAAACCATAATAAGTTATCCTATTAGCTCTTCAGATACAAGAAATTAGGCAGGCTAGTTAACTTTTAAGCGGTGGTGTGAGCGTTTAGAGTTAATGCAAAATTTACCCATTGCTAATATAGATACAAGGGAGACATCTTCATTATCGGAGCTCAGTGGGGTATACAGTAAAGAATGGCTTGATTTAATGTGATTTTTAAGAGCAGTTAAAGCTGTTTACACTTATGTATAATTCAGTATTTCATGATGAACTGATTAAATAATAGGGATTTTTATATACTCTAAATGGTTGGTTTATTCATGAAAAAGATACAGTTAAGAAGTCTTAGTTTAGTTGCTATCATTATATTGCTAACTGGGTGTGCAACCCCTTCTACCCAAAAATATGACATGATGCTTAATCAATGGCTTAATAAAACAGAATTACAGTTAGTGAGTTATTGGGGAGCACCAGATAAGTCTTATACGCTAGGGAATCAACAATTCCTTTCTTACTATTCTCGATACAATGAGGATATTCCTAATGTCTCAGAAAATTATCAGCCTTTTTTTATTAATGGATTACCCGATTATGATCCTGTTTTAGAAAATGTTAACTACCAAATAGTACCTGAAGTATGTAAAACAACATTTACCATTGAAAAGGGTGTTGTTGTGGCATGGAATCATCACGGTGCGGGCTGTATTGCTAATTGAAGTGTAGTTTAAAAATGTTAGATTACTATAAGGTATTTTTTGAAATACCTTATAGGGCTTATAATGGTTTTATTCCTCGGTGCTTTTACCTCTTTAAACAGTTGGTTATCGTTTTCTTTACTTAATAATTAACTTAAATCTAAACTTTAGCGTAAATAAAATTTCCTAATATTTTATGGTTGTATAATGACATAGGCTAGTTTAGTAGAGATAATAAGATGATTCATGACCATGATTCGTTAGATAAAATAGTTAGTTATTTATCGTCGCAGACCAGTTTAAGTTTATGTTGTATTGATGATGGCATGCCTTATTGTTGTACTTGTTTTTATGTATTAGATGTACAACGTATGGCTTTTTATTTTAGTTCATCGCTTAAAACACATCATGCCAGTGTTATGCTTAAATTACCAAAGGTTGCAGGGACAGTAGCTGATCAAACTAGATCTGTTACTCACTTACAAGGCGTTCAATATCAGGGACGTGTGAGGCTACTTGCGGATGATGAGGAAAAGAGAGCAAGGCACTTATTTTGTACTAGTTATCCTATCGCTAAGTTAAAAAAGGCGCCCATGTGGGAAATCATGCTCACTACACTTAAAATGACTAATAACAAGTTAGGCTTTGGTAAAAAATTACTATGGTCTAGACATGATTAAGTTAATGTTATTATTCTTAAGACCTTGATTTACTTTGATATTGATTTTTGTTTGGCTAATATTATTAATCTATTCAATATGTTGTGTTTTTAAGACCAAGAATTTTCTTGATATACAATCTTAATATAAATAGATAGCCCTATAGTTTTTTTACCATTTCAACATGGGGAATGCCTACTTCTAAAAATTCATCACTGACGACCTCAAAACCAAAATGTTTATAAAATTTAGTGGCGTGTTTTTGGGCGGAGAGTGTTATTGTAGTAAATCCTTGCTTAATCGCCTCATTGATGGTTGCTTTTAGTAGTTCCTCCCCAATATGCAGTCCTCGCCAATCTTTCATAACAGCCACACGGCTAATACGTGCGCAATCTCCTGTTTCTTTGGTTAAGCGAGCTGTTCCCATAGTATATTGGCCATCAATGGCTAAGAAATGGGTCGATGAGCTGTCAAGCTCATCCCATTCTTGTTCCGGTGGTATGTTTTGTTCGTTGATAAATACCGCTTCTCTAATGCGCATGATATCAACCATATCTTTTTGCCAATCAGCTTGACGAACACAGGTATTACTCATTGAAAAACTCCAATGTTCCTTGTTTAATTAATTCTACTAAAAGCGTAATAGCTACCGCATCTTGTAACCAAGGGGATAGATTTTCTTTATCCAGTGCAGAGGACTCAGAAATAAGTTTTAGTAGTTCTGTATAGTGCTCTGGAAAATTACGGCTACAGCCACTTGCAAATAGAATAGATTCATTGTTATAGGTTGACCAAGCAAGCTTTGCACTTGGGCTAGCGATAAGAAGTCCTTCCCCATTTAAATAGTTAAGGAGTTCTTGTTCTGTGGTTTCTTGACCAAGTAAAAGATCAGTGTATTTAGGCTCTGTGACGTGCTGGCCAAACCATGTTAACAGTTTTTGATCATCATTTAAGGCTTCATGAAGTAGCTTTTTTAATCGGGCAAGCGTTGCTTTATCTATGTGGTGTTGATCTTGAGAGATCGCTATTTGATCAGTATCTTTGTAGCGAGACTCTTCTGGGTAGAATTGGCTTAAGAAATCGGTGTAGTGAATTAGAATTTCTTGAGTACTCGGAGCTCTTAAACCAACAGAAATAGTCATGCAGTCGGTTTCTGCTATACCATAATGGGCAAATTGTGGTGGTAAATAGAGCATATCACCGGGGTTAAGTACCCACTCATCCGTTTCTTTAAAGTCAGCTAGTAATCTTAGGTTTGGGTGTTCTAAGCAAGGGCTTTCACTGGATTCTTCAGCACCAATTTTCCAACGGCGTTGGCCATGGCTTTGAATTAAGAATACATCATAATAATCAAAGTGAGGGCCAACACTACCACCTTTGGCGGCATAGCTAATCATTATGTCATCAAAGCGCCATTTAGGGATAAATGAAAAAGGTTTAAACAAGTCGGCTACTTCAGGGACGAATTGATCAACAGCTTGGACTAAGAGCGTCCAATTACTTTCAGGAAGATTTTTAAAGGTTTCTTCATCAAAAGGGCCATGTAAAAGTTCCCATGGGGTATTACCATGTTCGATGACGATACGTGATTCGATTTCTTCTTCTAAGGCTAAACCCGCTAACTCGTCAGGTGTTAATGGGTTTTCTAAGTTCGGGAAAGCTTTTCGAACGAGTAAAGGTTTTTTCTGCCAGTATTCTTTCATAAAAGCGCTAGGTGAAATACCACCTAGCAACGCGATAGGTTGATCTATTTTCATGACTAGATCCGATTAGCCTGTGTGGCTGCATTACCTATGTAGGTAGCAGGCGTTAATGTTTTGAGTTCAGCTTTAGCTGCTTCCGGAATGTCTAAAGTGTCAATGAACGCTAATAACGCATCGGGTGTAATACCTTTACCGCGGGTAAGGTCTTTTAGTTTCTCATAAGCCTTGTCAACACCATAACGGCGCATTACGGTTTGAATAGGTTCTGCAAGGACTTCCCAACAGTTATTTAAATCCTCAGCAATACGAGTAACGTTGATTTCAAGCTTACTAATGCCTTTTAAGGTGGCTTCGTAAGCGATTAAACTGTGCGCTAAGCCTACACCTAAGTTACGCAATACAGTGGAGTCCGTTAAGTCACGTTGCCAGCGAGAAATAGGGAGCTTGTTGGCAAGGTGGTGCATAATGGCATTGGCGATCCCTAAGTTACCTTCTGAGTTTTCAAAATCAATAGGGTTCACTTTATGGGGCATGGTTGATGAGCCAATTTCGCCGGCAATAGTTTTTTGCTTAAAGTAGCCTAATGAAATATAACCCCAAATATCACGATCGAAATCGATTAAGATGGTGTTAAAACGTGCAATGGCATCAAAGAGCTCTGCAATATAATCATGTGGTTCGATTTGGGTGGTGTAAGGGTTCCAGTTGAGCCCTAGTTGCTGCTCTATAAACTCTTGAGCATTACGCTCCCAATCAATTTCTGGATAGGCAGAAAGGTGAGCATTGTAATTGCCAACGGCGCCATTAATTTTACCCAGTAAAGGAATATCTTGAATTTGATCAATTTGGCGCTCTAAGCGATAAACTACATTAGCTAGCTCTTTGCCGAGGGTAGTAGGCGATGCTGGTTGACCATGAGTACGTGACAGCATAGGAACATCCGAAAATTGTTTAGCCAATGAACCGATAGCATCACTAATTTTCTCCATGGTGGGTTCGATGACTTCTGTCAATCCTTCCTTTAGCATGAGTGCATGGGAAAGATTATTGATATCTTCAGAAGTACAGGCAAAATGAACAAATTCATTGATCTTAGCAAGTTCAGGCAAGTGTGCAATATGTTCTTTGATAAAATACTCTACAGCTTTAACATCATGATTTGTTGTTTTCTCATGCTCTTTAATTCTTTCTGCATAAGATTCTTTAAAGTCAGTGACAAGGCTATTGAGTAAGTCATTAGCTTCTTGAGAAAAGGGAGGCACTTCCGTAATTTGAGGATGGTTAGCTAATTGTTGTAACCAACGAACCTCAACCATCACGCGAAAGCGGATTAAACCGTATTCACTGAAAATAGGGCGTAAGCTTTGAGTTTTTGAACCATAACGACCGTCGATGGGTGATACAGCAGTAAGTGCAGAAAGTAACATGTAATACATTCCCATAGTGGAGCTAATAAATTTTGGCAAATTATACACCAAATTAAGCTAAAAGTTGTGGCGAAATTTGGGTAAAAAGATGGATTATTTTTGTGTGTTTTTGGTAGCATGATGATTTTAAGATAATGACTTGTGTTCAGAATATGCAGATTATTTGGCGTCTTATGTTAGGCTTTTTTCTACCAATTATTATCAGTGGTTATTTGATGCTGTTCTATTTAATGGCGTTTATTTGTTATCATGGTGGTTTGCGTTATGACTATGGCGAGACTTTTATGTTTATGGCTATTGTTATCATGCCTATGCTGTTCGCTATTTATTATCCCTGTTTTATTCAATGTTTTTTGTATACCGTGGTGATGGAGTACTTCAATTCAAAAATTAAATCCCATTTGCTTTTTGTTTTGATCAGTACGGTCTATGGGGGATTAGCCAGTTTTGCAGTTTTTTATATCTTGCCTAAAGTGGAGACAATTTTAGACAGCAACACTCATTTGTATGTTGTCGGTGTGGGTACTGGCTTTTTTACAGGGCTTATTTTGCGCCGACCTTATTTAAAATCTACTAGAAAAAATAATAGCCTAGAGTTTTTAACTCAAGGCTAAGGCTTGTTGGCGTAAAAGCTGAATTTGGTCACGCAGTTGTGCTGCTTTTTCAAACTCTAAGTCTTTGGCTAACTTATACATTTGCTCTTCAAACTGTTTTATTCGTTTGTTGTAGTCAGCAGGTGTTCTTAATTCGATCTCACGGCCACTTTCTTCAGCAACTTTAGCAAGGCTTCTGCGTTTACCACTGCGAGCTCCAGGAATATTAGCGCCTTCCATAATATCGGTAATATCACGTTTAACGCCTTTGGGGGTAATGTTATGTTCTTCGTTAAAGCTAATTTGTTTAGCACGCCGACGTTCTGTTTCGTCTATAGCGCGTTGCATAGACCCCGTTATCTTGTCAGCATATAAAATGGCTTTACCATTTAAGTTACGTGCTGCCCGACCAATGGTTTGAATCAGTGAGCGTTCAGAGCGTAAGAAACCTTCTTTGTCAGCGTCTAAAATGGCCACAAGAGAAACCTCTGGCATATCTAAACCTTCACGTAGTAGGTTAATGCCGACTAATACATCAAAAGCGCCCAAGCGAAGATCGCGAATAATCTCTACCCGTTCAACGGTATCAATATCAGAGTGTAAATAGCGCACTTTAACATCATGCTCTGATAGATAGTCGGTTAAGTCTTCAGCCATCCGTTTGGTGAGTGTTGTCACTAATACCCGATCCTCATCAGCCACTCTTTTTCTGATTTCTGATAATAAATCATCCACTTGTGTGGTAGCAGGGCGCACCTCTATTTCAGGGTCAATTAATCCTGTAGGTCGTACAACTTGTTCGACTACTTGCCCTGCATGTTCTTCTTCATAAGCCCCTGGTGTGGCAGAAACGAAAATAGTTTGTGGGCTAATCGCTTCCCACTCTTCAAAGCGTAAAGGACGGTTGTCAAGTGCTGAAGGTAGACGAAAGCCGTACTCAACTAGGGTTTCTTTTCGCGAACGGTCGCCTTTATACATGCCGCCAATTTGCGGTACGGTAACGTGTGATTCATCAATCACTAATAAGGCATTATCAGGTAAGTAGTCATAAAGGGTAGGAGGGGGTTCGCCAGGTTTTCTACCTGATAAGTAACGTGAATAGTTTTCAATACCATTACAGTAGCCTAGTTCGATCATCATTTCCAAATCAAATTTGGTACGTTGTTCTAGACGCTGAGCTTCAACTAATTTGTTGTTAGCTTGTAAGTATTCTAAACGTTCTTTTAACTCTTCTTTTATGTGTTCTACAGCGTCTAATAAAACTTCGCGTGGGGTCGCATAGTGTGTTTTAGGGTAGAAGGTAAAGCGTGGTAGTTTGTGTAATATTTCACCTGTTAAGGGATCAAAGGCGGAAATAGTTTCCACTTCATCATCAAATAGCTCAAGGCGAATGGCTTCAAAGTCTGACTCCGCAGGGTAAATATCAATAACATCCCCCCTGACTCGAAAAGTAGCACGTGCAAAATCAAAGTCATTGCGGGTGTATTGTAGTTCAGCTAACCGATGCAATAGAGTGCGTTGATCCATTTTGTCACCACGATCAACGTGCAAAATCATTCTTAAATAAGACTCAGGGTCACCCAGACCATAAATAGAGGAAACCGAAGCAATAATAATAGCATCAGGACGCTCTAACAGCGCTTTAGTCGCAGAAAGGCGCATTTGTTCAATATGTTCATTTACCGAGGAGTCTTTTTCAATATAGGTATCCGATGCAGCAACATAGGCTTCAGGTTGGTAATAGTCGTAGTACGAAACAAAATACTCAACGGAGTTATTGGGGAAGAAGCTTTTAAACTCTCCATAGAGCTGCGCCGCTAGGGTTTTATTGGGCGCAATGATTAACGTAGGGCGTTGTAGTTGTGCAATAACATTAGCAATACTGAATGTTTTCCCTGACCCTGTAACACCTAAAAGTGTTTGGTGTGATAGGCCAGTCTCGATACCTGCGACCATTTCTTTGATAGCGGTGGGTTGATCTCCAGCAGGGGTGTAGTTAGTTTTTAATAGAAATTTGCTCATGGCGCTCTACATAATAAAAAGAGTATGGATAATACCTATATGGGGTTACATCGTCACAATATCTACCCTAAAAGTAAAAAATAGTTATGATAAGATAACTATATACCTCGTTGTTGGTATGTGGCTTTATAGTCTATTAGCTCATCATTCTCTGAGAAGTGAAGATAGATTTGTAGATAACGATCAGAGGTTGTTAGCCGAGAACTAAAAGAAAAGTAGCCCATGTATTCGTTACCTGACACGCGTTTTGAATTTAAAAGCTCATCTCTTCTTACGGGGACTACACTATTGATACCATTTTGTTGAAGGAGTTCAATGGTTTCATTATAAGAGCTGCCCAACGGTAAGTAGCGCTCGATAATATCAGTGACATCAATGGATTTGCTATGAATTTTGGACAAATTGCCTGCATTATTGATTTCTTTCAGCATAGGTGTAGGAGCGTCTTTTGACATAAAGAAAAAACTAAAGATAGAACCCCAGCTAATTAAACAGGCTAATACATAGATTGTTCGTTTTATACGACTTGGCATAGTGGGGAATCCTTACACACCATGTGTGTTTGTATCATTGCTGTGCAGTGTCTCAGAAAAATAGTAAAGAAGAAATATATCATAAATACTGCATTATGAAAGAGGTTGTTTATTATTTTAAATAATCAAAAGAGTTTATATTTAAAAATATTACCTATGATAAGTAGTTTTGTATTTAGAACATTTCATATTAGGTTTATAATAAAACCTTTGCATCTGCCGCTAGAGTGATAAAAATGAATTTATTTGCCAATATCGAACTTGCACCGCGTGATCCTATTCTTGGTTTAAATGAAGCATATCAGGCTGATACTCGAGCCAATAAAATTAATTTGGGTGTAGGGGTTTATTATGATGAACAAGGCCGTATCCCTTTACTAAAAGCTGTACAAAAGGCTGAGGCTGAGTTTGTCGCAGCTGGCGCTCCCCATAGTTATTTACCCATCGATGGTATTGGTAGCTATGACCAAGCTGTACAAAAACTTTTATTTGGTGCTGATTCTTTTTTATTGGCCGAAAAGCGCGTAGTAACAGTTCAATCTTTAGGTGGTACAGGGGCGTTAAAGTTAGGTGCTGATTTTGTTAAACAGTTTTTAAATGGTACAGATGTTGCCATCAGTAACCCCAGTTGGGAGAATCATCGGGCATTGTTTTCAACCGCAGGTTTTAATGTTCGTGATTATAGCTATTATGATGCTGACACTCATGGTTTAAATCGTGAAGGGCTTTTTGCTGATTTAAAAGCATTGCCTGCTAACACTTTAGTGATATTACATGGTTGTTGTCATAACCCCACAGGTGTTGATTTAGATACCGAGGATTGGGAGCAAATTCTAGATATTGTTCAAGAAAAACAACTCATTCCTTTTATTGATATTGCTTACCAAGGTTTTGGTGATAGCATTGAAGATGACGCATTTGCTGTTAAGCTATTTGCGGCATCGGGGATTAACTTTTTCGTATCAAGCTCTTTCTCAAAATCGTTTTCTCTATACGGTGAGCGCGTTGGAGCTTTGTCGTTAGTGACGAACTCAGCCGATGATGCTCAACGTGTTTTATCACAACTAAAACGTGTTATTCGCACCAATTATTCAAATCCCCCTATTTATGGTGCTATGTTGGTGTCGAAAGTGCTTAATAATCCAGAACTCTATAAGTTATGGAGTGATGAGCTAAAAGGCATGAGAGAGCGAATTAAATCTATGCGCAATCAAATGGTTGCTAATTTAGCTGAAGCTAAACAAGATTTTTCTTTTATTGCTAAACAATGTGGTATGTTCTCTTATTCAGGTTTAACGGCTGATCAAGTCGACAAGTTACGGACGGATTATGGTATTTATGCTGTATCGACAGGACGCATTTGTGTGGCTGCACTGAATACAAATAACGTAAAAACAGTAACTGATGCAATTTTACAGGTTATTTAAGGCTATTTTGTTTAGGTATTTTTTTAAAAGGCGTTATTTAATTAAAAATAACGCCTTGTTCTATTCTTTTGCTACTTCTTTATTTAAGATTAACTCCATTTGTATATTGCAGCGTTTATAAGGCGTTGCATGACCTATAACCTTTTTAAATCCTAATTTTTGGTAAAGATTGATAGCCGGTTTTAAGACGGTATTACTTTCTAAATAAAGGCGAGAAGCTCCTAGTTCTAGTGCTTTCTTTAAAGCAACTTGACCTAATAGAAAACCAATGTTTTTCCCTTGTGCTTTAGGACTAACAGCCATTTTGGCAAATTCGTAGTCGTAATAATCGTCATCCATTTTTAATAGCGCACAGACGCCAACAGGTATATTTTTGTAGAGTGCAACAAAAATACATCCTCCGTTATCGATGATAGAGGCTTGTGGGTTATCTAATGCTTTATGATCTGCGTCTTCCATTTCAAAATAGCGGCTGATCCATTCTTCGTTTAAGGCTCTGAATGTATCTTGATAATCAGAGGTATAAGGAACAACTTCAACATAGGTGCTTTCTCTTTTTTTTCTTTCTTCTTCTACATACTTTAAAAGTGATTTTTGGTTAAGTAAATACTCCCATTCCTCTATGGCTTTCCATAGATCATGAGTTGTTTGCTTTGAAATACTATCAATCGCTGCTCCAACATCAGACAGCTGATCAACTAGCTTTTTTGCGATTTCTTGACCTTTGGGGGAGAGTTGAATCAAGTTTAATCTGCCATCTGCTTCATCTTTGCATTCATTAATGATGCCACAGGCTGACATTTCACGAATAATTTTACTGACAGAGGGGTGGCTGTGGCCAATTTCTTTTGCAATTGTGGTGACAGTTAATCGCTCATTATTGGATAATACAAAGAAAACGGGGAACCATTTTGTTTTTAATTCTACATCATAAAGTTTATAAATAGCCGCTGCGTCTTCTGTTATTTTATCAGTTAACATTCGGAGTCTGCTACCTATTGCCATCTTGCCGGTTTTATTAAAAAATTCCATAAAGCATCCTTTGTTCATGATTACGTAATTAGTTACATAATTATATTTTTATGTTTTAAAATAGGCAAGTTTTATAAAATGCTAATTTTATAGAGTGTAAAAATGATTACAGAAAGTCACAACAAGTATTACAAAATTTTTAAATAACAATCATAAAGATATAGATTTATGCCATGTTACATAGGGGGGAGCGGTATTAAGTACCAATGTTTGTTTTTCCTAAATTGTAACGAAGTACGTTAGCCTCTGTATTGCTTCAACTATTTATGTTAAAAATACAGCTCGCCTTTATTAAAGAGAGATGTTAAGAAAGAATGACTACCTATACACAATCTATTTGGCAAAAAGTTCGTCAATTATTTAGCCGTGGTTTTGAAAAAGTTACGGCAAAAGAAGTTTCTATTACTAATGCTGCTCGTAGCAAGCTATCAGGCTTAGGATATGGATTAACCAAAATAGTATTTTTTATTATTAAGTTAGCTGTGCTTCTTGTATTAGCATGGTTTGCTTTGTGGTTGCTACTTTTTATGGTTATTGCAGGTGTTATTGGCTTTTTTGTATTTAAGAAAAAGTTAAAAGATTATGCCAATATGGCTCAAATGCAGGGGCAAACCTTTCAAGAAGAAGTCTATAAAAAAACAGGCAAGAGATCTTATACCTTTGACAATCAGGGTAATATTGTTGACTAATTGTTTTATGTGCTAGTTGCTCTTTAGCAACTAGCAATACCTCTTATCTAATAAAGCATAGTATAGTAAAATAGCCTTTTTTATTAGATTCCACTCCATGAATTCTCAATCTTCTGCATTACCTAATTACCGTTTCTGTGTTGCCCCAATGTTAGATTGGACGGATCGGCATTTTCGTTATTTTTTTCGTGGATTAAGTAAGCAGTCGTTACTCTATACGGAAATGATTACCACAGGAGCCTTACTTCATGGTGATGCGCCGCGTTATTTAGCATATCATGAACTTGAACATCCGTTGGCTTTACAATTGGGGGGAAGTAACCCTGATGAACTTGCCGCCTGTGCAAAAAAGGCAGAGGCATGGGGTTATGATGAAGTTAATTTAAATGTAGGTTGCCCTAGCGATCGTGTGCAGAATAACATGATAGGTGCTTGTTTAATGGCGCATCCTACGTTGGTTGCTGATTGTTTTAAAGCCATGCAAGATGCCGTAAGCATTCCTGTAACTATTAAGCATCGCATTGGTATAGACGGACGTGAAAGCTATGATGAGTTACTTGATTTTGTAGGACAAAGTGTTCAAGCAGGTTGTAAGCGTTTTATTGTTCATGCACGTATTGCCATTTTAAAAGGACTTTCCCCTAAGCAAAATAGAGATATTCCACCGTTAAAGTATGATGTTGCCGCCCAGCTAACAAAAGATTTTCCTGATTGTACGTTTATTCTTAATGGGGGAATTAATACCTTATTAGACTGTGAGCATCATTTACAAACCTTTGATGGGGTAATGGTTGGACGCGCCGCATACCATAATACTTATGAGTGGGCGACAGTTGATCAGCGTCTGTTTGGTAGTGATACGCCTATTATCTCTCGTGAACAAGCGTTCTTGAATATATTGCCTTATATTGAGCAGCATGTGAAGGAGGGCGGTACGGTGCAGCATATCAGTCGTCATTTATTGGGGCTGGCTCAAGGATTTTCAGGTTCTAGGCGTATTCGTCAGCTTTTATCCGTTGATATTCATAAGCAGCCAGCCCGTGAGGTATTTGATCAAGTATTGACTTATTTACAATCAAGCGATGTTAATGGTTGAGTCTTGCTCTAAGATGAGCGAAAATAGCGCACCTTTTTAAGCTCAAAGAATTTTATCGATTATGTCATTTGCTACTGAAATTAAAAACGAAGTGGATAAACGCCGCACGTTTGCTATTATTTCCCATCCTGATGCTGGTAAAACAACCATTACCGAAAAGCTCTTGTTGATGGGGAAAGCCATTAGTGTGGCTGGAACAGTCAAGGCGAGAAAGTCTGATCGTCATGCTACCTCTGACTGGATGGAAATGGAAAAGCAACGTGGAATTTCGATTACCACCTCGGTAATGCAGTTCCCTTACCGTGATCATATGATCAACTTGCTCGATACCCCGGGGCATGAAGACTTTTCGGAAGATACTTATCGTACTCTAACTGCAGTGGATAGCGCGTTAATGGTACTTGATGGTGGTAAAGGGGTTGAGCCAAGAACTATTGCCTTGATGGAAGTGTGTCGGTTACGTGACACGCCGATTGTTAGTTTTGTAAACAAATTAGACCGCGATATTCGTGACCCTATTGAGCTATTAGATGAAATTGAAGCGGTTTTAAATATTAAAGCAGCACCTATCACATGGCCAATTGGCTGTTACCGCGATTTTAAAGGGGTTTATCATTTAGCGGCAGATAAAATTATTACCTATACCCCAGGTCACGGACATGAGCGTATTGAGAACAGAGTGATTGATGGCTTAGAAAGCGACGAAGCGCGCGAGTACCTAGGTGATTTATACGACAATTTTATTGAGCAACTTGAGCTGGTACAAGGTGCTTGCCATGAATTTAATGAAGAAGAGTTTTTACAAGGTAAAATAACACCGGTCTTTTTTGGTACAGCGCTAGGTAATTTTGGCGTTGATCAAGTTCTAGATGCTGTGGTGGATTGGGCGCCTAAACCTTTACCCCGCAAGACCAATGAGCGCGAAGTATTGCCAACTGAAGAAAAATTCACTGGTTTTGTATTTAAAATCCAAGCCAATATGGATCCAAAACACCGTGACCGTATTGCGTTTATGCGTATTTGCTCTGGGCGTTATGAAAAGGGCATGAAAATGTACCATACCCGCATTGGTAAAGATTTAAAAGTATCTGATGCATTAACCTTTTTCTCCTCTGAGCGTGAGCAATTAGAAGAAGCTTGGGGAGGTGATATTATTGGTTTGCATAACCATGGCACTATTCAAATAGGTGATACTTTTACTGAGGGTGAAAAGTTAAGTTTTACAGGGATTCCTCACTTTGCACCTGAGTTATTCCGCCGTGTTCGTTTAAAAGATCCATTAAAATCGAAACAGCTTCGCCAAGGTTTGCAAGAGTTGGCAGAGGAAGGGGCTACCCAAGTCTTTTTCCCTGAGCGGAATAATGACATCATTTTAGGGGCTGTTGGTGTGCTTCAGTTTGATGTGGTCGCCAGTCGTTTAAAAGAAGAATACAAAGTAGAATGTGTTTACGAAGCAATTAACGTCTGGTCAGCACGTTGGATTGAGTGTGATGATAAGAAAAAGCTTGAAGAGTTCAAAAATAAGGCCATGGAGCATTTAGCTATAGATGGTGGAAATCATCTAACCTATTTAGCACCAACCCGCGTTAATTTAAGTTTAATGGAAGAGCGTTGGCCTGATATTAAATTTAGAGCGACAAGAGAACATCATTAATTAAAAAAGGCACTTATATAAGTGCCTTTTCTTTTAGAAGTGCTTAAAATTATTCATGAATGGTTTCATCACACTTTATTTTTAATATATTAGGGTAAATATTAAGAAGCATCGTAAATCGCATACGAACGCCATAAGAAATTACCTCGCACCGTGTTAATCCTGTTGGGACACTAGAGCCAATAGCATCGGGTAAAAAAACTCGACCACTGTGAAGCATACTCCAAATATGGTGAAAGGTAGCGGGGCGAATTCTAAAATAGAGTGATGAATCACTATCACAGTGTTTAGTGTGACACCCTCTGACCCCCCAAATATTATCATCGGGATAAATTTCTTCAGAGTGATTAAGGTAAATAACTTCCTTTTTATACGTTGCAAAATAGTAAGAGGTTTGTAATAGCAAACAAGCCGTATAAAAGACAATAATAAAAGATAGAATAGTTCCCGCAATCATGGCTAATGCTCTTTTATAGACGAATTCGCCATACTTATTATAGGTATAGTTAACCCATCGTTGTTTATACCATGATAATACGCTAAGAAGCTTTTTTCCTATAAAAGAGAATAGGGTGATGATTACTTGCAAAAACTTATTGTCTGTTTTCAATCGTAATTACCTCAGTTTTTGATAAATGACATTTCAAAAACTTGTTTTTCTGTATTATAGATAGCATTGAACTTCCCTTTATCCTGAGGGGTCTCCAATATATGGTTTACAATAATCGGACGGATATTGGCTTTTATATAGCCGGGTAGCCCACGTGCCCCACGAATTAAATCGTAATGGTCTTTACAGAAACTAGTAATGCAGCTATCTGACATTTCAATTTCTAAGCCTTTGCTTTGATAAGACTTATTAAGTTTGGTTATCTCACGACGAATAATTTTTTCAATAATCTCTAGTGGTAAGCGCTTAAAGTGAAGAATATTTTCGCGGCCATTAAATCGATTAAGGAGTTCTGAGCGATAAGTTTTATTTAACTCATCATTAGCAAACCCTTTAGCTTCTTCATCGGACAAATTAGGATTTAAATAGTAAGGTTGACCAATATTGGAGGTCATAATGATGATGATGTCAGAGAAGTCGACAGTACGTCCAACGTTGTCAGTTAAGCGTCCATCCGATAAGACTTGTAAGAAGATATTGAACACATCAGGGTGTGCTTTTTCGATTTCATCGAATAAATAAATACCTACAGGTCTTTTTCTAACTGAGTTTGTTAAAATGCCACCCGCTTCAAAACCTTCATAACCAGGGGGCGCGCCAATTAATTTGGCAACGGCATGTTTCTCCATGTATTCAGACATATCAAATCGAACAAGAGAATTTTCGTCACCAAAGACATACTGAGCAAGCGCTTTAGCCATTTCTGTTTTACCGACACCTGATGGGCCTAGAAATAGATAAGAGACAGCAGGGCCAGATTCTTCAAGGGTATCTATTTTTGAAACTTTGATCGAATTGGCTACATGTTTTACAACATCATCTTGTCCATAAATACGAGACAGTAGGTTTGATTCTAAATGGATGAGGTTTTCAATTTCGTTTTCATCCAGTTTATTCGCTGGTATTCCTGAAACGTTACTAAACTCTTTAATCACTTCATCCCTTGTTAGCAATAAATCTTGATTAGCTAATGCCACTAACTTCTTATGTTGTTCAGCGTTAGTTGCAATTTCTTGATCAATTTGGCGAATTTTTTCTTTACGCTTGCTAATTTCTGGTGAATCAAAACCATTTGCCGTTAACTGTGCAAAGGTCTTTACGGTAGAAGAGTCTGGATAGGTGTTCTTTTTTTCTTCTTCTTGCAGATGAGCAATTTCATCTTGTAATTGAAAACGAAGCAGTTCAGCATCATGCTGATATTGATACGTTTTATTTATTTCACTTTTTAACTCGTCCCACTCTGTTTGCCATTGTTCAAGTTGACGCTGTAATTCTGCTTTTTGGGTATCATCAGTGGTTTGATCAATACGATTTTGTAGTTCAGCCAGTTTGGGATGATATTTATGGGTAAATTGGCGATAGCTTGCCAGTGCACGGTCTAGTAGAGAGATCGAGCGTTGAGGTTGTGCTCCACCTAAACCTAGGCTATCTCTGTATTTACTGGTTAAGTGCATTGCTTCCTCAATGGCTTCTTCATCAATTTTGATTTTGTGATGTTCAGAGAGTTGTGTAGAAACATGCGTTAAGATTTTTTTTAAGTCGTCACCCGTAGGCTCTTTTACATCGTAAAGTGTATACATTTCTGAAATGGTTGTATTCCACTTCAGTACTGAGCTTAGGTGTTCATCGCGAACCTCAAGAATAACTTGAAACTCGTTAGACTTATCCGCATGGTTTAATGCATTCATAAAGTGGGCATTACCCGTATTATGTGCGGCTTCTAAAAAGTTATAGGTATCACTAATAATAAGCACTGATTCAGGTGTTTGAGTCAGTTTTTTTAACATACGTTGAAACTCATCATTTATCTTGTTGCTATCACCACTGGCAAATAATGAGTCAGTATTTAACCAAAACAGCTTTTTAACAATAATATCAAAGGGAGTATCTGGTTTCTCTTTGGCCGCTTGTAGGCCAAGAGGGAGTATGGAAACTCCAACCCCAGCAGGCCCAGTCAATAGCAAAGAGTTTGAGGACTTTCTAATGAGAATAGAGGAAATCCTTTCAAGATCATGCTCACGACCAACCAGTTTGAAATCTATAAACTCAGCGAGACGATCGCGTCCTCTTATCAAATGCATAGATACTACTCCCTTTTTTATTAATTATAGTTTGAATGGCGATTGAGTCGTTGGCTTAGGTTTTTCAGTCGCGGCTTTTTCTGAAAGAACATCACCTGTTACGGCAATAAAGTCTTTCGTGTCTGTTTGAACATCTTTAGCCAATTTCTCTATATCTTCAAGATTTGCACGCATTGTCTCTAGTGCTGAACGGGTTATTTCTGTTGCTTCTCGTTGAGTATCACCAAATTCAGCTAGGTTTTGTAACATAGACTCAAGATCATTGTTAATTTCATCACGGCCTGTTGCAATGCGAATCGCTTCATTTTTTGCAATGTCATTAGTAACTTTAGCCATTTCTGCTAATGTATTGCCCGCCATTGATTGAGCTTCATTAATCGCTGCTGAGTTGACCGCAGTAACAACAACACTTAATTGCGATGCAACAGAAGCGATACCTCTAGAGTGCATCGCACGAGCACTTTCCACTTGTTTCTTGGTAGCCGCTTGCATATTTCTGATCTTAATGGCTTCAGTTGTTAATTCACCATAAGTTTGCATAGTATCAACGGTAGCTGTTGAGACTGTATCAATATGTTCATCTAGGTTACGGCAAGTTTCTTCGTGCTTCATTGATTCAAGTAGGTTGTCGCCAACGTTTTCTTCTTCCAGCTCTTTTCTGCGTATACGGTGTGCTTCTTCTACTTTTTTGGTGGCTTCGTTCATTACTGCATAAATTTGAATCATGTTGCCATTGTTGTCACCTAGCCCTTCAATTTGGCTGACCATCTTTTCTAGATGACCCCTGATAGCGCCAAAGCGCTCTTTACCTTGATTAACAAATTTAAGCGCGGATTCAACCATTTTAGCTTGGCGTAATGTATGCTCTTCAGAGGTTAGGTTGAGTAGTTCTTTTAGTTTTTCAACTTCAAAAGATTCAGAGGCAATCGTTTTACGCTCTTGGATTTCTTTTGTTAACGTGTCGAGCTCTGAGCGTTTAACCTGTAATTCGGTTTGTAGTTTTTCAATAGAGGCTTCATTGGTTAAAATTTGAGCCTTAGAGTTAGGTTTGATTTGGCCAAGACCAAAAAAACTTTTATTTTGTGACAGTTTAAAAATGTCATTTTGTAGGTCAGTGATTTGCTTTTCTATATTTTCAATGGCATCTTGTAGAGTTTTCTTTTCTTCTTCTTTTTCACTTTCCCATGCTTGATCTGCTTTAATTTGAGCAAGAGCGCTTCTGGTTTCACCACTTTGGCGTAATTTGTAAAGAGCATCAGTGATTTCTGTCAGAGGAGTGATTTGCTCAATAAAATCATTCAAGTCATCATTAAAGTCGGAGTAAACTCTTTGTAACTCTGCGAAAACCTCGGTATCCGTCATTTGAATACGTTGTTTTGACATTTCTTCAGAAATGGATTGTAGGTATTCTTTAAATGCGTCAAACTCTTGTACTCTTGCTCTATCACTTTCTTTATCATTAGTGAACTCAAGTATTTTTGTAAGATTACTAACTTTATCTTCCAATGATTGGCTTTCATCAAAAACAACCTTAAAGAATGAGTTTTCTTGTATTGCAGAAAATGCATTTTCTGATCGTGAAGTTCTCGTTCTTTGTCTGCTGGATGTTTCAACCTTATCAGTACTGGTTAGTTTTCGACTGGTAGATTCGGACATGTTTTTTCCCTTTTATATAAAAATACAGCGAGTCTTTAATTATAATATTCTAAAAAGATATATGTAGTACAAAAGTCTTATATTATGTTGTTTGAATCTAATTTTATCAAGCGTGGATTTTTCTTATTTTTATAAAATCATCTTATTGTTTAGAAATGATTTCTTATAGGGTTACATAGGAGAGCATTGATTATAAATAATCATGATATTAATAAAAAAGCCAACCTATAAAGATAGTGTTGGCTTTAAAAGAAGAGGGAGGCTACTCCCATTCAATGGTGGCGGGAGGTTTACTAGAAACATCGTAAGTCACCCGTGAAATATCTTCTATTTCATTGATGATACGGTTAGAGACTTTTTCTAGTAACTCATAAGGGAGGTGAGCCCAGCGTGCGGTCATAAAATCGATGGTTTCAACAGCACGCAGTGCCACAACCCATGCATAGCGACGACCATCGCCAACAACACCAACAGATTTTACAGGTTGGAAAACTACAAAGGCTTGGCTCACTTTATGATACCAGTCGGCATTATGTAACTCCTCAATAAAAATATGATCTGCTTGGCGGAGTAGGCCAGCATATTCTTTTTTGATTTCACCTAAAATGCGGACGCCTAAACCAGGTCCTGGGAAAGGATGGCGATAGACCATGTTGTAAGGCAAACCTAGTTCAAGACCGATTTTACGAACTTCATCTTTAAATAATTCACGTAAAGGTTCAACCAGTTTTAATTTCATGTCTTCAGGCAGACCACCTACATTGTGGTGTGATTTGATAACATGAGCTTTGCCTGTTTTAGCACCTGCTGATTCAATTACATCAGGGTAGATGGTTCCTTGAGCTAAGAACTGAATGTTATCAAGTTTGTTTGACTCTTGGTCAAATACTTCAATAAAGGTGTTGCCAATGATTTTACGCTTTTGTTCAGGGTCACTGATACCTGCTAATTTACCAAGGAAAAGATCTTCTGCATTGGCACGAATAACTTTGACTCCCATGTTTTCGGCAAACATGGACATCACTTGGTCACCTTCATGTAGACGCAATAACCCATTGTCAACAAAAACGCACGTTAATTGACTGCCAATGGCTTTATGAAGTAATGCAGCCACTACAGAGGAATCGACACCGCCAGAAAGTCCAAGTAATACATTGGCATTACCCACTTGCTCACGTACTTTTTGCGTCATGTCTTCAATAATATTAGCGGGTGTCCATAATGCTTTGCATTGGCAAATATCAAGAATAAAACGAGATAGAATGCGCCCACCTTGTTTGGTGTGTGTGACTTCAGGGTGAAATTGTAAACCATACCAATGACGACCATTATCAACCATCCCGGCATAGGGGCAGCTAGGGGTTGATGCTAGTTTGGTAAAACCTTGTGGAAGTTGTGTTACTTTATCACCATGACTCATCCATACATCAAGTATAGGTGTTCCTGCATTATTATTGTCTTCAATTTTGTTGAGTAACTCAGATTTACCAACAATATCAACTTGGGCATAACCAAACTCACGTAATGTTGAGCTTTCAACTTTTCCACCTAGTTGCTCTGCCATAGTTTGCATGCCATAGCAAATACCTAATATCGGAATATTTAGCTCAAATACAACTTGCGGAGCACGAGGACTATTGATCTCATGCACAGACTCTGGCCCACCTGATAAAATAATACCTTTGGGTGAAAAATCACGAATAGCTTGCTCATCCATATCAAAAGGATGTAGCTCACAATAAACACCTATTTCTCTCACACGTCTTGCAATAAGTTGTGTGTACTGAGAGCCAAAATCAAGTATAAGAATGCGATGAGCGTGAATATCTTGGGTCATTATTTTTATCCAGTAAAGGGCCGATCAATAAAGAAAAGTTATCCCTTGATCAGTTGATGACCAAGGGATTTATTTTAACTAACGCGATAGTTCGGTGCTTCTTTTGTAATTTGTACATCATGTACGTGAGACTCTGCCATGCCTGCACCCGTAATACGTACAAACTCAGGTTTGGTACGCATGGTTGCAACATCAGGGCTTCCTGTATAACCCATCGCAGCACGTAATCCACCAATCATTTGATGAATAATTGCTCCTACGCTGCCTTTGAAGGGAACACGACCCTCAATCCCTTCGGGAACTAGTTTTTCAGAACCAGCGGAAGAGTCTTGGAAATAGCGATCACTTGAACCATGAGCTTGAGCCATTGCACCAAGAGAACCCATGCCGCGATATGACTTATAAGAGCGACCTTGATAGAGTTCGATTTCTCCAGGGGCTTCTTCTGTTCCTGCAAGCATTGATCCCATCATGACGGAGTAAGCACCTGCTGCAACAGCTTTAGCCAAATCACCTGAGAAGCGAATTCCACCATCTGCAATGAGCGGGATTCCTCTGTCTTTAAGTGCTGCTGCTACATTAGCAATGGCTGAAATTTGTGGAACACCAACACCCGCAACAACACGTGTAGTACAAATAGAACCAGGGCCAATACCTACTTTAACCCCATCAGCACCAGCATCAGCTAAAGCGATAGCGGCTTCACCTGTGGCAATGTTACCACCAATGACTTGTAGGTTAGGGTAAGTTTGTTTTGCCCAACGAACACGGTCAATAACGCCTTTAGAGTGGCCATGGGCTGTATCAATAATGATAACGTCAACTCCAGCTTCAACTAATGCTTTGATTCTATCTGGTGTTTCTGGGCCTGTACCAACGGCAGCCCCTACACGTAAACGATCTTCACTATCTTTTGTTGCAAGCGGGTAGGCTTTTGCTTTTTCTATATCTTTAACTGTCATCATGCCACGTAGCTGAAAGGCATCATTAACAATTAATACCTTTTCGATACGATGTTTGTGTAGCAATTGTCTAACTTCTTCTTTTTTAGCCCCTTCTTTTACGGTGACTAGTTTTTCTTTAGGCGTCATGACATCGTGAATTTTAGTGTTTAAATTGCTTTCAAAGCGAATGTCACGTGAAGTGACAATACCCACTAAATTTCCATTAGCAACGACGGGAACACCTGAAATATGGTATTGGTTAGTGATTTTAATCAGATCTGCAATCGTTTTGTCTGACTCAATAGTAATAGGGTTTTGTACCACCCCTGCTTCAAAACGTTTGACTTTACGTACTTCTGTCGCTTGTTGCTCGATAGTCATGTTTTTATGAATAATACCAATGCCGCCTTCTTGAGCCATGGCTATGGCTAAACGGGCTTCGGTAACGGTATCCATTGCAGCAGAGATAAGAGGAATATTTAACTCAATACCACGAGACAGTTGGGTTTTAAGATTAACAGTATTAGGCAATACTTCTGAATAGCCAGGGATGAGTAAAACATCATCGAAGGTGAGTGCTTCTTGCTTTATGCGTAACATAGATACTCCCAGCAGGGAAAAAATGAAGCACGTAATTATAACTAAACTTATCGAATCAAACAATCATTAAAATGTATTTATGAGTGAATAAATAAAGGTTTATTGTTCGTGTTAATCACCCTATAATGCAAAGATTTGTGATTGACGGATAGGAATGGATGAAGTCTCTAATATATGTACATGGTTTTAATAGTTCTGCTAAAAGTGCTAAAGCACAAGTACTTAAGAGTATAATGTTAGAATTAGGTGGCATTGCTCGTTTTAGAGCCCCCAACTTGTTAGTTTATCCATCACAAGCTATTGTACAGCTAGAAACCTTAATTATTCAGTTGGATTCACCAATATTAGTTGGTAGCTCGTTGGGCGGATACTATGCGACATATTTAGCAGAAAAGTTTAATTTAAAAGCATTATTAATTAATCCTGCTGTATTACCACATAAGTTACAAAGTAAAGTCTATATTGATGGACAAGATTGGCGTAATGAACCACTTTGTTCTGTTGATTCTTTTGGTAAGTTGTTAAAAGGCACTTACGGCGTACAAGAAGAAGATGAAACTTTTGCCGAAGACTATATTAATGAGCTAGCTAATTTAGAAGTTGCTCCTCCAACGGACAAAGAGCGGTATAAGGTTTGGCTTAAAAAAGGTGATAATGTATTGGATTATCGCTTTGCTAAAGACTGGTATAAAGATTGTGATGTGACAGTTGATGATGATGGTGATCATAGATTTGCTGATTTTAGTGATCATTTTCTAAAAGTATTAGATTGGGCAGAGTTAACCAAGTAAGTTTATAAAGAGAGTTTATGGCAAATACAACATATACTGCAGATGCAATTGAGGTTTTATCGGGGCTAGACCCTGTTCGTAAACGTCCTGGTATGTATACGGACACAACAAGACCTAATCACTTGGCTCAAGAGGTGATTGATAACAGTGTTGATGAAGCATTAGCTGGGTTTGCTAAGCATATTCGTGTTATTTTACATACGGACCAGTCATTAGAAGTTGTAGATGATGGGCGTGGTATGCCTGTGGATATACATCCTGAACAAGGTATCTCAGGGGTTGAATTAATTTTAACTAAACTCCATGCAGGTGGTAAGTTTTCTAATAAAAATTACCAGTTTTCTGGTGGTTTACACGGTGTAGGTATATCGGTTGTTAATGCCTTGTCTGATCGTTTGGAGGTGTATGTTAAACGTGAGGGCAATGAGTACCGGATGGTGTTTGAAAACGGCTATAAAGCTTCAGAGTTAGAGATCGTTGGGACAGCAGGTAAACGTAACTCAGGGACCAGTGTCCGCTTTTGGCCTAATGCCAGTTATTTTGACTCGCCCAAGTTCTCATTATCACGACTAAAACATCTTTTAAAAGCCAAGGCTGTTTTATGCCCTGGGCTTGTGATTAGCTTTGATGATTTAAATACAGAAGAACATATAGAATGGCATTATGAAAATGGCTTGCGCTCATATTTGTCAGAAGCTATGCAAGGTTTTGAATGTTTGCCTGAAACCCCTTTTATGGGAGGCATTACAGGCGAGAAAGAAGCCGTTGAATGGGCCGTGCTTTGGTTGCCTGAAGGCGGTGAACTGTTACAAGAAAGCTATGTTAACCTAATTCCAACACCTCTTGGTGGCACGCATGTGAATGGCTTGCGACAAGGTTTGTTGGATGCTATGCGTGAGTTTTGTGAATTTCGTAATTTACTACCCAAAAATTTAAAATTATCGGCCGAAGATATTTGGGAAAAAATCAGTTTTGTATTGTCGATGAAAATGCAAGACCCACAGTTCTCAGGGCAAACGAAAGAGCGTTTATCTTCCCGTGAGGCATCAGCTTTCATTACGGGTGTTGTTAAAGATGCTTTTAGCTTGTGGTTAAACTCCAACCCAGAAATTGGTAACCAACTGGCTGAGTTCGCCATTGGTAATGCGACAAAGCGTTTAAATGCTGGTAAAAAAGTTGCACGTAAAAAAGTAACCCAAGGCCCTGCATTACCTGGGAAGTTATCTGATTGTGCCACACAAGATGCTAGCCGCTCAGAATTGTTTCTAGTGGAGGGTGATTCGGCGGGTGGTTCTGCTAAGCAAGCGCGAGATAAAGACTTCCAAGCCATTATGCCACTACGTGGGAAAATTTTAAATACGTGGGAAGTTGATGGTAGCCAAGTGTTAGCCTCACAAGAAGTACATAATATTGCAGTAGCCATAGGGATGGACCCTGACTCGAATGATTTAACACAGCTACGCTACAATAAAATTTGTATTTTAGCGGATGCTGACTCTGATGGCTTGCACATTGCAACACTACTTTGTGCACTCTTTTTACAGCATTTTAGGCCTTTAGTAGAAGCGGGGCATGTTTATGTAGCTATGCCGCCTTTGTATCGTATTGACATTGGTAAAGAAATTTTTTATGCCTTAGATGAAAGCGAAAAAGATAGTATTTTAAACCGTATTGCTGCTGAAAAGAAAAGAGGCAAAGTACAGGTAACACGTTTTAAAGGATTGGGTGAGATGAATCCTTCACAACTACGCGTTACGACGATGGATCCAAATACTCGACGTTTAGTCCAGTTAACCTTAGATCATGCCGAAGAAACGTGTGAGATGATGGATATGTTACTCGCAAAAAAACGTTCCGCAGATCGTAAACAGTGGCTAGAGGATAAAGGCAATCTGGCTGAGGTGTTAATTTAAATGTTACACAGCAGTTTAGTATTTCTCTTAGTCGAGGGGGGGTATTAAATGACAGTGCAAAATCAACAACCTGCAGGTAAAAAAGCAGGTAAAACCATGATGATTATTGCTTGGCTACTAGGTATGCTACTTGCAGTAAAGTTTTTTGCAGGTTGGGAAGAGAAAAAAGCAAACCCTAACCAAGCTCCACAGTCCAGCTATGGTACAAACTATGTAGAAGTTATATTAGACAGTGGCCGTGGAGGGCATTATACGGCAAGTGGTTTCATCAATGGGCATAAGGTTAATTTCATGGTAGATACAGGTGCCACCAGTGTGGCCTTATCAGAACGTTTAGCCAATCAATTAAATGTAAAAAAATTAATACCGATTGATTTATCAACAGCCAATGGTGTGGTAAGAGGTTGGGCAACGAAGTTAGATACCGTTACTTTAGGCGCAATTGAACTGCATAATGTCTCCGCAACCATTACCCCTAATATGGATGATGATGTTTTGTTGGGAATGAGCTTTTTAAGGCCTTTAGACTTTGCCCACCGTAACAATCAATTGATATTACGCCAGTATAAGAGTAATCAGTAATGAGTGAAACAGTTAATATGAGTTTAGATGGCGTTGAGCGCCAATCACTGCGTACATTTACAGAGCAAGCGTATTTAAACTATTCTATGTACGTGATCATGGACCGGGCTTTACCTCACATTGGTGATGGTCTAAAGCCCGTACAACGACGTATTGTTTATGCAATGAGTGAGTTAGGCTTATCGGCTGATTCAAAACATAAAAAATCAGCCCGTACAGTAGGGGATGTGTTAGGTAAATATCATCCTCATGGTGATAGTGCTTGTTATGAAGCCATGGTGTTAATGGCTCAGCCTTTCTCTTACCGCTATCCTTTGGTCGATGGACAAGGTAACTGGGGTGCTCCTGATGATCCTAAGTCTTTCGCCGCTATGCGTTATACTGAAGCAAGATTATCACGTTATGCCGAAGTGCTTTTATCTGAGCTTGGGCAAGGTACTGTTGATTGGCAGCCTAATTTTGATGGTACATTGGATGAACCTGTTACATTACCTGCTCGTCTCCCTAATCTCTTACTCAATGGTACAACGGGGATTGCGGTGGGAATGGCGACCGATATTCCACCCCATAATCTAAGAGAAGTGGCTAATGCTTGTGTCCATTTGATTGACTACCCTCAGGCTACGCTGAATGAAGTATGCCGCTATATTCAAGGGCCAGATTTTCCTACTGAGGCTGAAATTATCACCCCGAAAGCCGATTTATTAAGTATTTATGAAACAGGGCGTGGTTCAGTTAAAATGCGAGCTGTCTATCAAGTCGAGGATGGTGATGTAGTGATTACCGCATTACCACACCAAGTATCTGGGGCAAAGGTATTAGAGCAGATAGCTGCACAGATGCAAGCAAAGAAATTGCCAATGGTGGCAGATTTACGGGATGAATCTGATCATGAAAATCCTACCCGTATTGTTATTGTGCCTCGTTCTAACCGTATTGATACTCAAGAGCTTATGCAGCATTTATTTGCAACAACAGAGCTTGAGTCTAGTTATCGCGTTAACATGAATATGATCGGTTTAAATGGTAAACCACAGGTTAAAAATCTGTTAGAGATGCTAACAGAGTGGTTGCTGTACCGTATTCAAACAGTGCGCCGTCGTTTACAGTTCCGTTTAGATAAGGTAGAACACCGTTTACACTTATTAGAAGGGTTATTGATTGCTTTTCTTAACTTAGACAAAGTCATCGAGATTATTCGTACCGAAGATCATCCTAGGTTAGTCTTGATGCAAACCTTTAATTTAACAGAGTTGCAAGCTGACTATATTCTTGACACAAAATTACGCCAATTAGCCCGTCTTGAAGAAATGAAAATTCGTGGTGAACAAGATGAGTTGCAAAAAGAGCGTGATTATCTATTAAGCTTACTTAATAATGATACCAAGCTACGCGCGTTAGTACGTCAAGAAATCATCCAAGATGCTGAAACTTATGGTGATGATCGTCGCTCACCTATTATTGAGCGTGAAGAAGCCAAAGCTTTATCTGAGAATGAACTTTTACCTACAGAACCTATTACTGTCGTTTTATCTGAAAAAGGGTGGGTGCGTTGTGGCAAAGGGCATGATCTTGAACCTGCCATGCTTTCCTATAAAGCGGGTGATGGTTATTTAGCCAGTGCGCTTGGGCGTTCTAACCAATCGGCAGTGTTTATTGATAACACTGGACGCAGTTATAGCCTTGCTAGCCATTCGCTTCCCTCTGCTAGAGGTCAAGGTGAACCTCTCACGGGCCGTTTAGCGCCACCCGCTGGGGCACGCTTTGAATGTGTTTTATTGCCAGACGACAACGCGCTTTATGTGATTGCCTCTGATGCGGGTTATGGTTTTGTTGTAAAAGGTGAAGATTTACAAACTAAAAATAAAGCAGGTAAAGCACTGCTTAGTTTGCCTGAAAATGCTAAAGTTATTGTTCCTCAGCCAGTTAATGATCTTGAGAAAGATAGAATTGCAGCAGTTACCAACGAGGGGCGTTTATTGATATTCCCGATTGCTGATTTACCACAATTGGCAAAAGGAAAGGGCAATAAAATTATCAATATCAGTAGTTCACGTGCGGTTACTCATGAAGAGTATATGGTGTGTGTGGCTGTTTTACCACCTGAGGCAACGCTAATTCTGCAATCAGGTAAGCGTACTATTGCTTTAAAATCTACAGACCTTGAACATTATTTAGGCGAGCGTGGCCGACGTGGTAATAAGCTACCTCGAGGCTTTCAGCGTGTGGATGGAATGACGGTAGAGCTTACAAAAAAAGCTATTAATACAATGGAAGCTGATTTGCTAACACATGAGTGATCTGGTGGACTATATTAGCATAGGTTCGGTGGCATTATAATGCAGTTTCAATTTTCAATAAGTCTATATTATCAGTATTTATTTGTTGGTTAGTTCTTCTTTAAAGAGCTTTGTTTGTTGATCGAGAAAACGGAGTAAAGTCGGCATTCTGTGTTTACCTGCCATGGATTTAATGCATTCAGCTGCGAAGTTTATTTCAATGCCGACGCTTGTGAAATAGAGTGTATGTATGCTCTTACCTCGCAATACCTCTTTAAGATAATCACTATTGTCCGAAAAAGGCTTTTTAGCTATCCCGATAATGGGGATTGATTCTTTTAATGCTTGATAAAGGTGGCCGCCGAGCCCTATTTTTCCTTCGTCTAAATAAATATAACCATCAACCACAATGGTAGGGACTTCATGTAAATCAATTTTGTTAAGTAGAGAGAGAATACAAGGGAGCTCCCGTAAATAAAATGCCCCTGATTGATAGGGCGCTATATTTTCACGGTAATCAGTAATCACGGCATGAGGTGTTTCGGACTGTCACGTTTCATATAAAATACCCACTGTTTTAGCTTTATTATCAATATAGTAAACATCAATTGCTAATATCATGTTATCCCTTTTTATATAAAATATGCCATGGCTAAACGGCTTTACCCTGTATTTTAGCAAGGCCTTTTAAGTATGAAATAGTGTTTGTTATGTTATTTTTGAGTGAATTTATAAAAAAAGTTAGGCTCACTCACAATATAGAGATTTCCCTTGTTATCCATCGTGATGCCTTCTGGTTGACGAAGTGTATGCCATAAGCCATGTTGTCCAGTGGTGAGTGGAAAACATCCCACGATTTGGTCATTTTTATTCAATGCTAAAATGAGTTTAGACTCATCGGAGAGTACCAACAATGTTTGGTCAGGAGCATAGAAGTGTAGTCCTGAAATATCAGTTAAAAACGCAGACCAATCTTTTTTTATCTCTGCTATATGAATAACGTCACTTTCAATCCACCCCGTTATTTTATAAATAGTGATCGGGCTTGATTCATTGGAAACATAGATTATTTTTCTTTGGTGATCATAAGCCAACCCTTCTAATCCTTTATTGTATTGATAGCTTTTTTCTAGTGTGAGTTGTAAGGCATCTTGACTATTAATACTATTCGTTTGTTCATTGAGCGTTACTTTTATTAATCGATGGAACCGCTCATCTGCCACAATAAACTGATTATTCCCTATGTACTCAATGGCCTCTGGATCGGTAATACCGTTAAGTGTTATTTTTCTGAGTAGTTCACCTTGTGTAGAGAGCTCAACAATGGTTGCTGGTTTATTAAGCGTACCAAATAATGTTCGTGTGTCTTCATTCCATGTAAGTGCTGATAAGTTATTATCAATACTATCAATGGTTTTTTTATTAATGGCTATCTGAAAATGACTAAGTTGCAATGTGTTAGGTGAATAGGCTATTTGCAAGCAATTTTGTTGTTGCCTTGTTTGACACCCTGTTAACGTTATCGTGACTAATAAGAGAAAGGTTAGTGGTTTTATTAGACGACTAAAGGGTAGTTTGTGCTGTCTCAAATGCTTCGATATAAGGTTTGGCAAATTGTTGGTCAATGATGAGTGATACAAAATCCTTACCTTCCTTATTCTTGGCATCAAGTGGGAATCCTTGTTGTTTAAAAAAGACTAAAAAGCGTTCAAAGTCCTCTATTCTTAAACTATGATAAGCTCGTATTAGTTTATGGAGTGGGGCAGGTAAGCTGTCATCTGCAGGCTCAACATTTAAGAATACCTTTATTTGCTCATTGGTCATCGGTTCTCCAATGATTTGCTTTTTATCTTTACGCATGGTTTTCTCATCTCCATTAATTCTAAATTAGGCCACTATATTAATGGTTTTCAATAAAGTTAGCCTAAATTTTTAGTCATATCCTTATGACATTAATTAATAACTTAGTTATTTATTCGTACCTTAATGCTTCAGCAGGTTGTGTCTTTGATGCTCGATAAGCAGGGTAAAGTGTAGCTAAAAAGCTTAGTATAAGTGCTGCAATGCATACCGTAACAATATCACTTATCTGCATGTCTACAGGTAAAAAATTAATTGCAAAAACCTCTGTAGAAAATACTTCGCTTCCTGTGAGTCTTTCATACCATCCTGCGACGGTATTGATGTATTTGGTTAAAAGAATACCCAGTACAGTGCCAGAGGTGATACCGATAAGACCAATAAAGGTACCTTGTATCATGAAGATACTCATAATTTGTCTAGGTGTAGCACCCAGTGTACGTAAAATGGCAATGTCTAAACGTTTGTCAGCAACCACCATGATGAGGGTAGCAATAATATTAAAGGCAGCGACAGCAACAATAATCATTAACAGTAGACCAATCATGGTTTTTTCCATTTTCATGGCACTGAATAAACTGCCTTGTGTTTTTGTCCAATCCTCTGCTTGGTAGTCATCGCCAAGTTCTTTAGCGAGTTTTTTAATGACCACAGGGGCTTGGAAAAGGTCTTTTAATTTTAAGCGTACGCCTTCTACTTGATTGGGTTGCCATTGTTTTATTTTAGCCGCATCACTGTAATGCATGAATGCCATGCTGTTATCAATATCTGAGTTGGTGCGGAAAGTGCCGACGACGACAGCTTTTTGCATGCGAGGTGTAATACCACTCACCGAGTCACTTACAATGGGAACAACTAATAACAATGGTGAGCCTATTCTAATACGCAAGTTTCCTGCGGTTGCTTCACCAATAATTACCCCGTATTCATCAGGTTTTAGATTGCTATAGTTGCCATAAGTGATATGTTTTCTGAGGGTTGATACTTGGTCTTCCTGTTCTGGATCAATACCACTTATCATGACAGGGCTCATTGTCCCTCTAGATGATAACATCCCTTGTATTTGAGTGATAGGTGCAACCCCAACCACCTGAGGGTTCTTTTTTAGTTTGGTTGCGATTGCTTGCCAATCATCGATCGGTTGATCGTGATGGGTAATAATGCCATGGGAAACCATTCCTAAAATTCGGTCACGCATCTCTTTTTGAAAACCATTCATAACCGATAAAACTGTAATCATGGCAATAACGCCTAATGATAAACCAATCATCGAGGTTAATGAGATGAACGAAATAAATTGATTGCGACGTTTCGCACGAATATAACGTAGGCCAATAAATAACGTGAAAGGTTTAAACATAAGACTATTCTTCTATTAGTTTCCCTTCAGTGAGGCGTAATGTACGATCCATTTGCCCCGCAAGTTCTAATGAATGTGTGACGACCAAAAATGAAGTACTAAGCGATTTACTTAATTCGAGCATTAACGCTTGTATGCTCTGTGCCGTGTATTGGTCTAGATTACCTGTTGGCTCATCTAATAAAACTAATTTAGGCTGGTTAACCAGTGCGCGTGCAATGGCGACACGCTGCCTTTCTCCACCAGAAAGTTCTGAAGGCTTATGTTTTAGACGATGTGCTAAACCTACTCTGTCAAGGAGTTCTGTTGCTCGTTGTTGTGCTTCATTAACAGATGTTTTACCAATAAGTAACGGCATACAAACATTTTCAAGTGCAGAAAACTCAGGTAATAGATGATGAAATTGATAAACAAAACCAAGGGCTTCATTTCTGAGTAATCCACGGGCTTTTTCATTAAGGGCTGAAAGTTCTTTTCCTGCTAGCCAGACACTTCCTGATGTAGGAGTATCTAGGCCACCCAATAGGTTTAATAGTGTACTTTTACCTGCACCCGACTGGCCGATAATAGCTGCACGTTCACCAGCTTTTAAGTTTAACTCTACATCCGATAATACCTGAACTGCATTGGGGCCTTGTTGGTAAACCATGCCTAAATTTTTACAGCTTAAAACAAAAGAATCATTCATAACGTAATGCCTCTGCTGGTTGAATACGTGCTGCTCGCCATGCAGGGTAGAGTGTTGCTAAAAAACTTAACACTAATGCAGCACCGCAGATTGTCACAACATCACTTAACATGACTTGTGACGGTATGTAATCAATAAAGTAAATTTCAGAATTTAAGAACTGGTGGCCTGTTATTTTTTGTACCCAAGCTAAGATACTGCTGATTTTAAATGCAGCTAATACACCTAAAATACCACCAATTAAGGTACCGATGACACCAATAACAGTACCCTGTACCATGAATATACTCATAATTTGTGTAGGGCTTGCACCGAGTGTACGTAAAATAGCAATATCAGATTTTTTATCAGTCACTACCATAACCAGTGTGGAAATGATATTGAATGCTGCAACGGCTACAATCAACAGTAGCAACATACCAATCATATTTTTTTCTAAACGAATGGCTTGATAAAGACCACCGTAATTGGCTTTCCAAGTGGTTGCGTAAAAGTTTTTACCATCAGGTATGCTTTTTAAAACATCCATTGCAACGCTATTTGAGTCAAAAAGGTTTTTTAATTTTAGGCGTAAAGCCAGTGTTTGATTAACAGGGAGACGAATAAGGCGATTAGCATCTTCTATGTTCATCATGGCGAAGTGATTGTCTAACTCGCCAGTACCTGCATGAAAAATACCTTTTACTGTAAAGCGTTTCATTCGAGGGAAAATACCCGCTGGTGTTACGGATGCCTCGGGCATAATGAAGGTAACTTTGTCACCAATTGCAAGATTTAATTTTTTTGCAATGCCTGAACCAACAATGATATCGAACTGTCCTGGAGCTAGATCATCTAGTTTTCCTTGGGTTATGTATTGATTAATGATAGAGACGTCTTTTTCTGCTTCGGGGTTAATGCCACTGGCCTGAATAAATGATATTTGCTTATTAGCACTGAGCATCCCTTGCATTTCTAATACTGGAGCCACGCCAATAACATCAGGATTTTTTTCTTTTATAATGTTGGTTAGTGCTTGCCAGTCATCTATAGGCTGATATGTTTTAACCATCACTTGAGGGATCAAGGAGAGTACACGCTCGCGCATTTCACGGTCAAAGCCATTCATTACTGATAAAACTAAGATCATGACCATCACCCCAAGTATGAGGCCAAGCATGGAAGTAAAAGAAATAAAGGATACAAAATGGCTGCGTCGTTTAGCTTTTGTATAACGTAATCCAACAAAAATAGGAAAAGGTCGAAACATAACTGTCTGTTAATACCAATCTTTTGTAAAGCCTATAATAGTACCTTTGTTTGTATAAAAAGCACACTATTATTTTTTAATAGTGTGTATGAAAAAGTGTTTTAGTCTGATTGTATGGTCTTTAAAAAGTAAATGGCCAATTAAGATTGCATTTTAATAATTGTTAAATGATAATCATTATTTTTTACAAGGAGTATGATTATGCAAACAATGATCAGGATAGGGCTTGCTACCACATTATTGTTAACGAGTAGTATTGTTATGGCTAATGCTGAAAATACTAAAGAAGCTACATTACCTAATAATCCTAAAAGTGTTGCATCGTTTGATTTAGGTGTGGTTGATACATTAGATCAGTTGCGAGTGCCAGTGGCAGCGCTACCTAAACAAGCTCTTCCAAACTATTTAAAAAAATATAAGTCAAGTAATTATGTAGATATTGGTGGGTTAAAATCACCTGATATTGAAAAACTTAATCAGTTGCATCCAAATTTAATAGTTATCTCTGGTAGACAGCAGGCACAATATGATGAATTTGCTAACATTGCACCTACTGTTAACTTGAGTGTTGACCCAAAAGAGTATGAGCATTCTTTTAAAAATAACATGGTTATGTTAGGAAAGCTGTTTAATAAATTGCCTGAAATGAGCACTGAGCTAGCGGTTATTGATAAAAAAGCACAGGATATTCAGAAGAAGGTAAAAGGTTCGCCAGCTAACACATTGATTACTGTGCATTATAAGGGGCGTTTAATGGCGGGGGACCAGACGAGTTATGCAGGGTTGATAAATGGCTGGTTAGGATTTAAAGGTGTTGATTTATCGGAGATCAGAAAAAAGAATAGTAATACACCACGATTGGTTTTAGAGAGTAAAGAAATTGCGGCACTTAATCCTGATATTTTATTTGTTATTGATCGAGGCGAGGCGATAGGTGAGGGTAAACTAGATACGAATAAAATAGAAGATCAGTATATTAAACAGACGAATGCCTATAAGAATAATAAAATCATCTATTTGACTCCTGATTTATGGTATTTGTCGGGTAATGGATTGCAAAGTGTTGCTCTGCAAATGGATGAAGTTACTCAGGTATTAAAGAAGTAAATGGCCTGTCATAAAAGCCCTTATGGGCTTTTATGAGTGATTAGATTCTTTTTCTAATAAAGCTTCCTATGAAAATGAGTCTTTTAAAATCAAAGTATTAAAATTATTTACTCGTAATAACTCATTAAAAGCTCATAATTTAATGAACGAGTTATTACGGTTATCTAAATATTTATCCGTCATTACCATGAATTTGTGTCCTAATAATTTCTTGGTAAACTCCGCGCCTTTCTCAATCTCATAAACCCTAGCTGATAAACCTCTTATCTCGTGATAGGTTGGCTTATTATCCATATCTGGCAGAGCTTTATTAAATGATTCTCTTAGTGTGCGTATGGAAATATTGCAAATTAACCGGCTGTCATTTTTAAGTAATTCTAAAACGCCTCTAAGATCAAGCTTAATAGCCTCTAGCCTTATTGAAAGAGGTATAGCTATCCTTGCCCCTGTTTTAGACTGTTCAATATAAAGTCTATCCTCTTTTATATCTTCCCATTTAAGGCGCGTTATATCACCTATGCGTTGACCAGTTAAAAGAGACAACATAAATATGTATCCATACTTTTTTGGTGCGTTATTAAAGGCACTTTTAAATTGATTTAGCTCTAGTCTGGCTCTCATAACTTTAGTCTTTGGTGGCTTAGTTATTATGACAGGATTATTGTTTGTAATGCCTCCAACTATTACCTCTTTGAACGCGTCTGACAGGGCGGTGTATAGGTGCCCCTTTATAGTTATTTATAAAATCAGCTATATCTTTAGGCGTTATATCAAGGATGTTTTTATCTCCTAGTTTAGATTTAATAATGTTTATTTTTGATCTGTAATCGACTAAAGTTTTCTCTCTTAGTTCTCTGCTGTTAACAATGTCATAGTATTGGTCTAGCCACTCATGAAGCGTTACGACTTGAACATGATTAATACAGTCTAAGATATAGATAGAGGGTTTTAATATGACTAAATTTGCTTGTATTGCTTCGATCACTGCTAAAGATTTATTTTTACCTAATGAGTATTCTTTTTTATCTCTTATATCTCTGTAGTAGTAAATACATTTTCTTAGGTATAAATTAGGCGGTAAATTTTTTTGTTTTTAGCCTAATCAGCAGGGGCTTTTTTTATGCCTGAAATAAATCTATACTTTATTTTTTTGTATATCTAAGGATAAAAGGAATGAAACGAATAATCATTGGTGTTATTTTGTCCGCTTGTCTTGTTGGATTTGGAGAGAAGCCTAAATTTTCAATTAGTAAAGAAGATACCATTCAAACTTATGCTAATAATCCATTGTTTAAGTCTGTGGTTAGAAAAATTAAGTCAGCTAGTGATTCAGATTTTAGAACGCTAAGTGGAAGACGACTTATTTACCAGTTCACTGGTGTACCAGAATCAGTATATGGCATAAAAACGAATGATTTAGATGTTTTAGGTGGTACTATTTATTTAAAAGATCCTTCTGATACAAAAAAGAGCACAGAGACTATATTAGCAATCAGAGGTAAAGAAAGTTTTACTAAGCTAGAAGACAGAATAAGTAAATTAGTGAGTTCAGGTTGTCAAGTTTCTGAAATTGGTGAGTCTAGAGAGACTATATGCAGTATTGAAAACGACCAAGAGGCCACATTTTTAGTGGTTAAGTATGAATCATTTACAGATACGATGTCTTTTAAATATTCCATTTATGAGGAATAGATACTTTTATACTAAGACATAGACTTTATAAGAATAGCTTATTTTTAACAACCGCCCTAGAGGTGGTTTTTTTATGCTTGAAATTTTTTGTCAAAGCCAGAAGAGTCAAAGTATTACAGCCACTAAAATACAATCTCGATTAAAACAGAAAGGAGATTAGAAAATGACAGATACACAAAAATGCCCATGTATTAATGAAGGAATCGAGTTGCCTATTCATAGTTATGTTGTGTTGCCTAAAGATGAAGCATTACTTGATACTAATGGATATCAAAAATTTCCTAGTGGATTAATTATACAGTGGGGAAGAGTCGTTTTATCAAAAAGCGGAACTAAGGTTAGTTTTCCGATAGCATTTCCCAACGCATGCCATGTGTTAAATTGTGGCAGTGGAGAAAATACAAGTAATAGCACAGAGATTATGAATATCACGCCAGGTAGTTTAACCAAAGAAGGTTTTATAGCAAACGTGTTGCCTATAGGTGATTGTACGTATTCATATATTGCTATCGGTAGTTAAATAATTGTTATCTAATAAAGCCTCTCTATCTAGCAATAGATAGGGGCTTTATTGTTGCCTTAAAAAAGAAAAAATAAAATGCCAGAAAAAGACATAGGTTTTTGGATAAACCTCTACAACATTTTGCACAATGGGGTGGGGTAATGATTACATGTCTAGGGTTGATTTACGGGTGTGTGACTGAAAAGAAAAAGGATTATGAAGCAAAGTGGCATGTAAAAACAGAACAGTATGCAATAAAGTAAAGATATGGTGCAATCAAAACTAGCAAAGGTGAAATAACTAAAATACATATCCATAAAAACATAAAGGATGCTTTTAATGCACTATTTTTTTTGGCTCTCAAAACCGATAAGCCAATTAATAAATTGATAATAAAAATAGCAAAACCAACAGTTATATATGCCATAAAATTTCCATTCTATCGAGAGGATAGAAACGCAGTTGTATTACTCTATCACAAATAAAATAGGGTAATGAATATGTGTCTAAAGTTAATTAGAACATGTGTAAATCTAATCAAACACCTGAAAATCAAAGTCGATACTACCAGCCCATTCTTGCATGAAAATGCTATTATATAAGCTCGTAATGATTTTTAAGTTATTGTATTTATTTCTTATATTTCTTATATTTTCGCTATATTTATAGTTTTTAAAAAATAAGTTATTGAATTATGAAAATTATATCATTCAAATAATACTAAATGATATAACTTTCACAGTACCAACTTACTCTGATATTATTTTATTAAACTAAGAAACTCAGCACGAGTTGTTGCCTTTTCGCGGAAAGCACCAAGCATCACAGAAGTGATCATGGTTGAGTTTTGTTTCTCTACTCCTCGCATCATCATACACATATGCTTAGCCTCTATTACTACGGCTACGCCTAGTGCACCTGTAATCTCTTCTATAGCATCAGCTATTTGATGTGTTAAATTTTCTTGAATTTGTAAACGTCTGGCATACATATCTACAATGCGTGCTATTTTAGATAGTCCCAATACTTTACCATTAGGAAGATAGGCAACATGAGCCTTCCCAATAAAAGGGAGCATGTGATGCTCACAAAGAGAGTACAGTTCAATGTCTTTTACTAGTACTATTTCACTATTATCTGATGTAAAAAGAGCATCACCCACTACTTCTTCAAGTGTTTGTTGATACCCTTTGCAAAGGTATTGCATTGCTTTAGCAGCTCGCTTAGGCGTATCCAGTAATCCTTCTCGACTAGGGTTTTCTCCAAGTTCTTGTAAGATAGCGGTGTAATGTTGTTGCAAAGACATGAGCTTTTCCATTATCAGTAAAAATGAAGTATTTATACTACCCTAAACTGATTATTGATAAAACTCAAATTTATATAAATTATTCAAAGTAGAAATTATCATTCATAATCTGCTAGTTTTTTATAGAGTTTCTATTGGTTAATAAGTGCTTTATGATATAGTAGCTTCCTATAGGGCTAACTATTAATTACTAAACTAATTAAGGAGTTATAATGGTTTTATTTGTTTTTGTAATAAGAAAATAATAAAATGCCCTTTTGAAATATATGTAAAAAACTACTATTTTAGTAGTAAAAAAATAATTTAAAAACTAAAGTTAGTGTTAGAATTTGAGCATAACTTAATAAAGAGAATATATTATGCAGAAAAAACCGATCTATAAATCTTTGTATTTTCAGGTTATTGTCGCCATTGTTTTAGGAATTATATTAGGACATTTTTCACCTACAATCATTGATGCTGCAACAAATACAGTAACCAAAGTAGGTTGGGGAGAGGCAATGAAGCCTTTAGGGGATGGTTTCATTAAGTTAATTAAAATGGTTATTGCCCCCATTATTTTCTGTACTGTTGTTAGTGGGATTGCTGGTATGGAAAGTATGAAATCTGTTGGGAAAACTGGTGGTATAGCAATTTTATACTTTGAAATTGTTTCAACGGTTGCTTTATTTATTGGTCTTATTATTGTTAATATTGTTCAACCTGGTGTTGGTATGAACGTGGATGCCTCTACTTTAGATATTAAAGGTGTTCAACAGTATATAGGTAAAGAGCAAAGTACTATTGAGTTCATCATGCATATTATCCCTAATACAGTAGTGGGTGCATTTGCTAGTGGTGAAATCTTGCAAGTTTTGTTCTTTGCAGTTTTATTTGGTTTTGCTCTTCATCGATTAGGGCCTTATGGTAAACAATTATTAAACTTAATTGATCAAATTGCTCATGCTATGTTTAATGTTGTTAATATGATTATGAAACTAGCGCCTATTGGTGCTTTCGGTGCGATGGCATTTACCATTGGTCGTTATGGTATTAGCACTTTATGGCAATTAGGCCAGCTAATGCTTTGTTTTTATGCTACATGTCTTGTTTTCATCTTCTTCGTTTTAGGTGCTATTGCTCGTTATAACGGATTTAGTATTTCTAAACTGATTCGTCTTATTAGAGAAGAGTTATTGATTGTATTAGGAACCTCATCATCTGAGTCTGTACTTCCACGGATGTTAAAGAAAATGGAGCTTGCAGGATGTCATAAGTCAGTAGTTGGTTTGGTTATTCCAACGGGGTATTCATTTAACTTAGATGGTACCTCCATTTATTTGACAATGGCTGCTATTTTCGTTGCCCAAGCAACGAATACACCTCTTGACCTTACGAATCAAATCACCTTATTATTGGTTTTATTGTTGTCATCGAAAGGGGCTGCGGCCGTAACAGGGGGAGGATTCATTGTACTGGCAGCTACCTTGTCAGCCGTTGGTCATATCCCTGTGGCTGGAATTGCATTAATTTTGGGTATTGACCGCTTCATGTCTGAAGCTCGTGCTTTAACTAATTTAATTGGTAATGCGCTTGCAACAGTGGTAGTGGCAAAATATTGTGGACAATTAGACACAGGTAAATTAAACAATGCACTAAATAACCCATCAGATATAGATCAGCTCATGCTTTCAGCGACGCGATAATTTATTTTTGATACTGCTATAAAGGTAAGCTTTTAGCTTACCTTTTTTATTGATTAAATTAAATCTTTTAAAAGTGTTGTATAGCCTTCTTTGTAACTAAGATACTCTGGTTGCCAACCTATAGACCTTGCTAGTTTATTACTGAGTTTTTTACTTCCTGCACGTCGTTGAGTCAGCTCTGTATGGAGTTCAAATACCCCTAATTTTGTTTGTAGCCAAGTTAATACCTCTTGAATAGAAGATGGAGCATCATCTACACCAATATAGTAGTTACTTAGAGAGTGGCCAGCTTGATGATAATTAACAAGTTTATGTATCAAGTTGGTCGCATCACTGATATAAATTCTATTAGTATAAAGCAGTGGTTGAGCAGGGTAGAAAATTCCCTGCTTAGCTTGATTGATTAAATAAGTTCGCCCCGGCCCATAAATGCCAGACAAACGGACACTGGTTGATGAGATATTACTGGTGAAAGCAAGCTGCTCCATTGCTAGCATGCTCTTTCCTTGACTGCTTGATGGGGTGGCGGAGCTATTCTCATCGACCCATTCTCCATCATCTTGGTCATAAACGGCTGTACTAGAGATAACAAATAAATGCTTAGGTTGTTGTTTTGATTGATTTAACCAATGCAGTACATTTTTAAGACCATTACAGTAGAGACGATCATAATCAAAGTGGTCGTCTCTATTAGGGGCGACACAAAAAACAATATAGTCTATAGGTTGTTTAGGCCAATTTTGTGGCATGTCCGTTTGGTAAAGATCAATAGAAATGCCTTTGATTTTTTTGGGAAGTTGACTAACATTTCTTCTCATGCCATACACAGACCAACCTTCATCGACCATATCGATGCCAAGTCGTGTTCCTAAATCTCCACAGCCAATAATTAGAACTGATTTATTCATAAGTTTGCTCTTCACTTTGTTTTGGATAAAAGATAAGCCAAATGGTTAAAGCAATGAGGGCAATTGAGGCTCCCGCGATAGAAACCCCAAACCAACCATAGTGGGCAAATAGCCATGTCGAGCTAAATGATGCAGTTGCACCACCAATAAAATAAAATAACATATAACAAGCATTTAAGCGATTTCTTGAGTTTTGGTCTATTTTATAAACTTGGTTCATGGAGGTGACATGTGTCGCTTGTACGGCTAAATCCAACGTGATAACACCAATAATTAACAAAATAATAGAAATATGTACAAAACCTATGGGTAACCAAGATAACATTAATAGAGTTAACCCCAATGTGATAACTAAATTACTTTTATTTTTATCCGCTAGTTTCCCCGCATAGGGGGCAATCAAGGCTCCTGCTGCGCCAAATAATCCAAAGAGACCAATGGTCAAATCACTGTATTGGTAATCGGAGCCTCCCAGTAAAAGAGCGATAGGTGTCCAAAATAGGCTAAAAATAGCAAAGTTTAAAGCCCCCAATAGGCTATATAAAATTAATAGCGGATATTTTTTAAATTGACCAATAGTTGAAGCAATGAGTTGGTAATATCTCATCTTAATCGGTGCCGGATAGCGGGGAAGTGTTTTGAATAATAATAGAATAATAATAAATAAAATTATGGCCGCAACGATATAAATAGTCCGCCAGTTCCCAAAATAAGAACAGATCCCAGCAGCGGTACGTGCAAGCAAAATACCTAAGAGTAGACCACTCATGATGAAACCAACAACTTTCCCTCTTTCTTTATTGTTGGCAAGGCTCGCTGCAAAGGGGATAATAACCTGCGCAACGACAGAAAAGAAACCAGCGATTCCAGTACCAATAAGTAACCAAGTCATATTCTGAGAGAAAGCACAGATAATAAGGCCTAACATCGAAATAAAAGACATGCTGACAATAAGTAAGCGTCTCTCAATGAGATCGCCTAAAGGGACCAACAAGAGTAAACCTGCTGCATAAGAAAGTTGAGCAACAGTAATAATAATCCCTGTGCTACTGGTTGTAATGTGTAAATCATTACTTATTGTATGTAAAAGAGGTTGTGCATAATTATTACTTGCTACGCTAACGCCTGTTGCAATTGAAAGTAAAAGTACGAACCACGGAGAAAGTTTTTTTTCTGTCATCATTGAGCATCTTTTTAATATTAATTTATTATTTAAACGGTTTAAATAATTTTAAATTACGATAAAATAAAACGTTGTTATTAACCTAGCCAATATTAACAAATATTTCTAAGAAAATATTGTAATAGCAGATAGGTTTTATAAAAATTGTTATGGGTGGTAAATTTTCTATACTAAATAAATTGTTCTGGAGATAAGTATGCAAATAAAATTTGTTTTTACTATAACTATACTGCTAAGTTTATTAATGACAGCATGTAATAATAACTCTCCAAAACAACAATTTATGAAAGGGCCTTGGAGTGGGCCTTTTGGAACACAAATGGGGTTAACAAAACTGCAGATAGAACGATACACGATGCTAGCTGAAGTAGGTACTGATGGACAAACCTTTGCAGGACAGGAAGTACCTAATGATTACGGTTTGAAGTTTGACTCTGTTGTTTATTCTATTAACTCTGTTGAGGGTTTATGTGCCTTATCATTGGTGACTAAAAGTGATGAGGATATCGGTATTTTACGACAAAAGATAGAAGATGTATTTGGAAAGCCCACTATTGAAAGACCAGGTAAATACGTCACTTGGGATAAGAAAAATCTAAAACCCTCTATATTAATTGTGATTAACTATATTCCTAATAGTAATGTGATTAAAGTATTTTACCCAAATGCAGATCGATGCAAGTTACTTTAGTTTACAGCGGGAAATAGAATCGATTTAGATGGTTTCACAACAGAACCATTTCAAATTTATAAATATTTTAGGATTTGAGATAATAAATCTTGGTTCTCGAAAGCTTTTAGTGACTAGGGTATTTTTTAGTAGCGAACATATATTATATATGACTATGACTCCTTTAAAAGAAAATATAACATTCAGATTTATAAGAGAAACAACATATATAGCTAATTTAACGTCAGATACTTTTTTTAACATATCAATTATAGAAATTAGATATTGATAAACTTTTAAAGAGCATTTTTTAATTAGCTACAAATCATTAACTCTTGCGTTACGCCAAGTAATACTAAGTACTTTGGGTAGATAAGGACAGATATCTATGCGAGTGCGGAAGAAGTAATTGAGAGTTAAGAAGACATATTAAATAATGTTCGGCAGAAAAATAAAAAAAATTGTAAGTGCTCATGCTATATTTAATCATGTCTTACAGTCAGTTCAGTGCCAATAGCGGAAAGTAAGGAATTAAATTTTTTTATTCGCTAGCATAAGTTGTTGGTGTGAATTGGTTTGTTTTTTTGTGCGAGTTTTTTTTCTGTAGTAACTAGCAGTATGGTAATGCAACCATTGTAAAAAGCCCCGCTATTTATAAGTATTGGGGCGGTATATTTAGTGAGTAAGCTGATTATTGATTACCATTGGGGGAGTTTTTGCAGTTGGGCGTAGAGGGTTTTGAATTCTTCGCTTTCTTGGATGGAGGGGTATTCAAATACGGGGTAAATAGCTTTGACCCAGTTGACGTTTTTGTAGACACTTTGGTAGGTAACGCGCTCTTTAATCAGTTTTGCCCAAGCGGCCGCAGTGATGGTATTTTGCTCTACGCCAATACCTTGATGGTAAGCTTCGACCATACGGCCAAAACAGTATTCTAGACCCATTTTTTGGGCTTGTTTTTCATAAAGGGGTATGGCTTGTGCTACGAGCTCTTTATGATTGTCATCTAAATAAGGGCTGTCTTTTAGCATTAAATCACTGGCATATTCATCGTTTAAACCAAATAAGAAGGTATCGGCATAGTACATGTAGTTAGATAGGTTATGTTCTAAAGCTACCTTGGCACATTGTTGTTTTTTAGCAAACAAATCTTCTTTGGTGATGTATTTATGGGCAAAAATATAGCTGTTATCACACTTAACCATTTCATCACAGGCCTGTGGATGATCTTGTTCAGAAAGCTCCCAGAAGATATTAAAAAACGTAGACTCAGTTTGTTCTAAACTAAGGTTAAATTCTTCATTGGCTCCATTATAGCCACGGAGTAAATAAGCATAAGCATACAAAGCATTCGGATCACCTGTATTTTTTTGAGCAACTAAGTGCTTAATGGCTTCATGGTCTTCTATGCCGTAAGAAGGGTTAGCCGCTTTACGGACTAAGTCAAGAGCGTAATCAATTGTCCAGTAGTTGTTTGATGTGTTCATGGATGATTAGCTCCATTTGGAGTTTGATCAGTAGTCGTACCAGATCCTGAATTAGTCACCTGTACTCTTTGAGCATAGTTAAATATACGGAAATGGCCTATTCCAGCTTTGGCAATTTTACGAGTTAGGCTGGATTTAGTATGTATAATTTGTGTCGTCAACGATTTGTCTTTGGAAGGAGGTTTTTCACCAAAATTTGCTACATGAGTCTCATCAATTATAATGTCTAGATCATTTATATAAGCTATATCGTCTTTTATACATGGTATGACTGTTTTATTGGTTTTGTAACTAATATTGTTTTGTGTATAGCCTTTTAATTTTCCTGCTATAGATACAGTATATGTAGTTGTTTTTGTACAACCTTTTGTGAGAGTATTTTCTCCCATTACAACTGTTGTATTTGCAGCGTACACAGTTAAAGGTTTTGTTAAATTCCGACTAAAACACTCTGCAAAAGAATTAATCCCCGCGCCTAATGAGCAGCTTAAAAAAACAATAGGTTTGACAGGATCATTCTTAGCGCTGATTAAAGCTTCGAGTGCCTTTAAATCTTTTTTACACCAAGCATTAGCAGAAAATTCTGAGCTCCCATTTTCGTCTTTAGTGATCTCATCAAAATGTTTCTTTATATATTTTGCATTATTGTCTATACCGCTTTCATTTACAGAAAAAACTTCACTTGTACTATTCATTCCTAATGTAAAAGGAGAACCATGGCCTAATACGTAAAAATATGTATTTTTAAGTTTCTTATTTTTTTTAAAACGATTGTATATATTTTTATCTTCTATTTTTGAACCATGATTAAGAAATGATATGTACTGTTTATTTTCAGTATCCTCGCTACATTCAAGCAAATCTTTTGGTGAAATTAATAGAGCCTTGTTAGGACTTCTTGGTGCTGATAAAAGAGCTAGTTTGCATACTTTATCATTTCCACTTTTTGGCCATTGAGCTTCACCTTTATTTACTTTGTATAATTCCCAAAAGCATGTATCATTCTCTAACATGGAAGTAGTAGTATCTTCATGAATAGTAAACTCTGCTTCAAGCTCTGTAGCTATTCCATCAACACCTTTTATACCACCTTGTGTTTTACGATAAAATTTTTTTTGATTTATCAATTGGTTACAGAGATTCAAAAGTATTGAATATTCAGCATATTTTTCATTTGCAGTAATTTTTTTTTCATATCTTGTTAAGTGGTTATGCAAACTAGTCTGTAAGTTTTCCTTGTATATTTTTAATGTTTTATTAATCTGATCAGGATATTGTTTTTGTTCAATTTCTGTAAGTTCTTTTTTAAGTTCATTTATTGCATTCAAAAATGTTGCTTTCGATTCAGATGTTTCCTCTTTTATTGATTGTAATTTATTGTTATAAATATCATCAGCCTCTGATATAAAGATATGTGTATCGTTTGATTTGTCATCAACTAAAAGTTCTTTATAGCTAGGTCTTGTATTATAAATGTCTAAAAGTAGTTTTAGTTTCTTATTATATTCTTCCGCCTGTTGATTATATGCCTTATATTTGCCATAAAAACTGTTCTCTTTATTAGCAGTATATATCACCAGTTCTGACAGGGGGGCGTAATTTGGAATTAGTTTATGAGCACTTTTATATTCTGTGTTTTTATCTTCGTATTTTTTTGTAAATTCAGCTATTTTTTTATCTAAATCTATCACAGAATCATAACAGACTGGATTCTTAGGAAGCTTCTCTTTATAGCCTTCATAAATATTCTCAACTGATTTAATATTATAAGTTTGATGATTATAGGTATCATTTTTATTGGCAATTAAACCTAATCCTATGGTTTTTCCACACATATTTTTTCTAGTATCATCATCAAAATCCGTTCCTTCTCCTTTATTTAAATAATCGAAATGTTCATCACATATCATTTCATAATATAAATACTCTTTACCATTGACTGTGTCTGCTTTTCCCAGCTCATTTACTTGAATAGGCTCTTCTTTTCCTCCTATGACTCTTATCTTAGCATTTTTAATACATTGAGTAGCATCTGTACTAAATGGATAACCATTCCAGGCGCATGACGCTCTTGCAGTACTTATAGCTCTATAAAAATTATAATAGATGCCACAAGACTGTTTAGTTCCCGTAACCTCTTTTCCATCACTTCCTTTTTTTGCTGGGTCTACATGCTTGGTTTCAGGTGTTCCTGGTGGCATAATAAAACTCCTTATTTAATCTGCTTAATCATTAACATTCAATTGTTTAACTGTGTTTAGCTCACTTATTGTCTCTAAATCAGCTATTTATCCGATGGCTACTTAGCCTTTTTATGTTTCATTCAATAAAAAATTTATCTATCCTATTTCTGCCGATAATTCATCATCGCCCTATCAGCATAACTCTTCAAACTGGCTTCAAGCCATTTCGCCTGTTGTTGACTATTATCTGCTTCAAACTCTTCATTCATTGCTGCTTTTATTTGTGTATATGCCTTTGTATTCGTATTCATGTCTGTTGTTGTCATGTGCATTGGGTTTATTGGGTTGTGTTCCTGCGTCTGGCTAAACCACGGCAAAAAAGGATCTTGATCAAACTGATGGCCCAAACTAAAACAGGCTGTCACCAGCAATGCCGAATGACTGGGTTGCTCAAAATGGTATTGGTAATACGCTTTTTCGGTGCCCTTGATAATCACTTGTGTCATGGTCTCTTTACCCAACTGTTGGTATTTTTCAGGGTAGAGTTCATAGAGCAAGGCATGCAAATCGGGTTTATAGGTTTCTTTGTAAACACCCAGTTCGTTAAGATTCAGTTGTTGTAGTCTTTTTAAATGATTAAGCAGCGCGTTGTTTTGTTCACCCAACACTTGGTCAAAGTAAGGGGTAAGCTCTTGATGAAGTGTATCCGCCTGTTCCAATTGACTTACATGTTGGGTTTTGAGCCGTTGCCATTCTTCGGTTAACCCTGCGTATTGCGGATCAATGGCAAAACCACTGCCCAGCAGCAGCTGTAAGTTGATATAGAGTTTAACTGGACCGCGTTGGCTAAAGCCTTCGGTTTTGGCATCCTCTACCCCTTGTTTTAAGGCGTGATAGAAATTATCTTCACCGATGCTTTGTTGCCATTGTCCGAAGTCGGGTTGAAGGAGAGTCATTAACTCTTTTAAATAATCGTCCAGTAGGTTATTTTTTAACTGATGCATTTGTTGATTACTGATACTCATCGCCATGGCTTACTCTAATTACTTCCTGTATTTTGTTTGCTGGGTTATTGTTTCGTTTTGTCTCTATCACGTTGTATTTTTACAGCTTTTCTGCTTTGTCTTGTTTACTTTGCTGTTTTGTTTATTTCGCTGTTTCGCTGTTTTGCTTAGCTCAGGTGATTAAATAGCGATATTCTCCATCTTCTTGGTAAGCCCACGCACTGATTTGGTTAATAAGCTTTGCAGTTGTGGGGTCTTCTTTAAAGAGTTTGCACAGGTTTTCAGTACAGCGTGGGTCGTAGTAACGAATCAATACTTCACTCTGGTCTTCGAGTTGGCCATACAGCAGTGGTTTTAACGTTCGTTCAGCCAGATGGTAAAAGTCGAGTTTGGTCCATAGCCACAGTACCGCCGGAGATTGTTGTTCTAGACGGAGTAGTTTTTGGCGCAGTGGACTGTCTTGGGTGATGTCGAGCTTTATGAGTACAGGTCCTGCTTTGGCGGAAGGTTCATCCAATGTGCCTTTGAACAGGGATTCTATTTGAGTTGATTGGGTTGTATTGGTTGCATATTGTGCGTATTGTTGGATAAATATGGCATAAAAGTCATCTTCAAGCTGTGCACAATCAACAATGGCGTAGCTGTAAAGCTGGCTGTTTTTAATAGGGTTGACGGGGAGATTAGCTGGGTTGTTCATTACGAGACCTCCAACGTCATCGCACTGTACTCGGCAGCTGTTTTTAAGCATTCAATGCAGATGGGTCGTCTAGGTCTAAAGAATTGGCTGCTGGGTGAGGAGGCACTGACAAATTCAGGCATGTCCATACCAATGTTAGCCGGCTCAGCATGGGGATAAGCTAGGGCTTTGTTTTCAATGACACCGGGGGCGTGGAGGTAGATGTTGCCATCTTTGATTTTGATGTAGGCGCCACCCGAGGTTAATAGCAGTTCTTTATCGGCCGAAACGATCACTTGGTCTTCAGTGGAGACAATTTTTAAGGTTTTATCCGCCACCAGTTCCATTTGGTTGGCTTGTGCTTGCACTTTGACTTGGCCTTTGTTGGCAATCAGTTGCATATCTTGATTAACGCTGTAAAGTGAAATACCTTGCGCAGCAGCAACACGAAAGTTTTGCGCTGTGCTTAGGTCAGTATTTTCGCCGGCGGTTAAGGTGATATTACCTTGGGCGCTGATTTGCGCTGCTTTGGGGGTGGTGAAAGCAAACCCTTCAGCCGCACTGGTGAGCATCCCGGGTTTGGTTAGTTGGGTGTAGACCGTATCAAGTTGGTATTTTTGGTTAGCGGTATCGGTTTTTAGGGCATTGGCTTGTTGTGAGGATTTGGCTAATTCTTCGGCTAATTGCAAGGCTCGTTTGAGTTGGTCAATGGCCTCTTGCATATCCAACTGTTGACTGCTGGCTTTATTGCGCTCATCGGTGGAAACATAAAGCCCTTTACCCGCTCGCACAGCCCCCCATTCATCGGTACGTAACTCAAACCCTAAGCCACGGGCTTCACCATTTTTTTTGGTGTTGGGTAGATTTCGAGGATGGGTTAATACTCCTAAGTTTAATTGGCTAGTTCCCGGGGTACTGTGAATTTGGGTTTTAACTTGACCGGTGGTGTCGTCTAGTAAAACTTCGTTATAGCCTTCGCCTTTGTATTCTTTACTTTTTAACGTGCTTTGGGTTTTGATACGGGGTAGATCATAGGGCACTTGGCTAATACCGTTGTGTACGGCACCGCGGATAATGGGGTTATCAATATCACCCTCAATAAAGTCAACCACTACCTCCATACCAATTCGAGGGATTTCAATAGCACCGTATTTATGGTGGGCCCAGTTGTTAGCAACCCGTATCCAATGGCTGGAATGTTCGTTATATTGCCCCAAACGATCCCAATGAAACTGAATTTTTACCCGCCCGTATTCATCGCAATAAATCTCTTCATTCTGTGGGCCTGTTACCAAAGCGGTCTGGGTGCCTAATACCCGAGGTTTGAGGTGTAGGTATTGGGGACGATAAATAATTTGTTGCGGGGTGGCCACCAAACAGTTGCGGTAACCTTGCTGGAAGCTGTTGCTGGTAAATTGCAGTTCTTCTTGGATGGGGTGTTTAAAGTGTTTTTGTAATAAGCTAGGGGTTAAATAGCTTTCAGCCGAATGGGTACTGGCAAAAGCTTCTAGTACTTGAGGTTGTCTACCTTGGTGATGGATTTGTTGTATTAGCCAAGGCTCATTCGCATTGAGCCCATCCACCAGCGGATAGTCTTCAATACTGACATAATAACCACTGTGCAAGGTGTTGATGTTACTGCTGGCTTCAGCCAGTATACGATTAGCATTTAAGCGTTCAATGGTTAGCTTTGTTTGATAGTTAGTTTGGGTTTGGGTGTTGCCTAAACTTGGGTATTGGTAGTGTTCCAGCTGCGGTTCATTGGCTTGGTTAGCTTTGGTTAACGTTGCTCTTACAGCCGCTGACTCGGGGTGTTTTTTATTTTTAAAATTATAGTTTCGTTCAGCGGCTACACTGGCGTTAGTCAGTAACTCCACATCAAAACGTTTAAAGACCATTTGATCGGTTGTCATGCCTGCATCGGGTCGGTATAAATAAGCCGGTGTAAGCTTCGGGAAAAAAGGTATGGCATCACTGAACACCATTAAGTGTTCTGTTTGACTAAACTCATAATGGATGGCGATACCACACTCCTCACACAGGCGATGAATAAAGTCCGCATCACTTTCACCGTATTGGCAACAGAATTCACGTGGTGTGTAAACGGCAGCTTCTTTAAACTTAAAAACAAACTGTGCATTTTCTAAAAGCCCTTGCTCTTCTAACAAGGTTTTAATGATTTGTGGTACGGTCTTATTAATAAAGGTGCGATGATTAGTGCGTTTACGTAAATGGGTAAAGCGCGGCATCAATAAAATCTTATACTCGGCATAGTGCTCACTGATGGTACCACGACGAACCGCATACACAATGCCGTGAATACCTGACGTTTTACTGCCATTAAAGGCTAAAAACGCTTTTTTACTCAGCAGCGAAGAAACATCAAAACGCAGATGATCACTCACCAAAGTAACTTCGATCGCGTATTCGGTATTTAGCGACTCAATGCCATCAAAAGATAGCACTTGTAATCGAGCTGATGAAGCATCTTCTACTTCTAAGAAGAAAGAGGTATTGTTTGTAATTTCAAACATAGTGATCGCCAATAAATCCTTTTGGTTCAGCTATAACTTCGTAGCTACAATAGCTTAAAAAATATTTTTTTATAGTTTCAAACAAGATAAAATAAATACTATACTAAAGATGTACAAAAAACAAACTAAATATTAATCAAGATAAGATGCTCATCATTAGTTGGGTGAGATAGGTGAAAGAATTTAAAAATAGCCCAAATCAATTAAAAGGAGTTAAACCATGGTGTTAAAAAGTGTGATTCGTAAAGGGGATAAAACAAGTCATGGGGGTACGGTGACGGAAGGGTTAGATAATCATCCGATCAAAGGGATAGGTATTGCTTGCAAGAGCCATAAAGTAACCTGTCCTAAATGTTTAGGTTCTTACCCCATTGAAGAAGGGGTGATGAATGTGACCATTGAGGGTCTTAATCCCGCGGTTGAAGGAATGAAAACCAAATGTGGAGCCACCTTGATTGCTTCGCAACGAGAATATCAGATTGAGGGTTAGAAAAAAATAATTGCCTAGATAAGGTTATATCGCTAACTATAATAAAATCTCCTTTATTGCAGGAGAATAATGATGGCGACAACACCTTGGAATAAAAACCCTATTATTGGTCAGAAAAAAACTTTACAGATACCCTATATCTGGGGAATACGAATTAGGTTTAGAGCTAGAAGATAAAGCCCGTGACCTAGCACTTTTCAATTTGGCACTGGATGGCAAACTACGGGGTTGTGATCTATTGAAGTTAAAAGTATCCGATGTGACCTACGGGCCAACTATTTTAAGTAGGGCTCATGTATTACATCAAAAGACAGATAGCCCTGTGCAATTAGAATTAACTAAAAGAACAAGAGAGTCAATTGCTGCTTGGATAAAAAGGATAATTTAAGTCATACAGACTACCTCTTTAAATCTAAGCTTATTTTTACAATATAAGCTTCCATTACGTACAGAGAATATCAAAGTATGTAGCTAATACTTTGATAGCCAATTTTATACTCCCAATTTTTTTTGTTATAACAAGAATTAAAAATACAGCAGTTAAAGAAGGGTTTTTGTTGGTATTTTTTTTTAGATGAATTAAGGAATGTGACTACTCCTTATAAGGTAGACAAAAAAACGTATACAATTGTCTGTTTTATAGTCATTTTGATCTAAGGCAAATTCATAATAAAAGCAGGACTTATATTATTAAAAAATATTTCTCAAAAATAAGCTATAATTACAAGCTATAGATAATAAATATATAAATCTCTTTTGAGGTGAGGGTGTGTTGAGTTACTCATTTGATATTCTTGATTGGTATGGGGTGGCGCCGGGATTGTGTAGTTCTGACCTCTGGCAACAATGGTCCTCTAGCCAAAATTATAACTGGAATATGCAACAAAAAGTGGTTTTTAAAAAGATTCCTATGATGGTTGCTAGGCGAATGAGTTCATCAAGCAAGATGGCGTTAGAAACTGCTTTGCAATTATTAGAGAAACATACAGATATTGATGCAGCTGTCTTTGTGAGTAGACATGGTGAGCTTGATCGCACTTATCATATTATCAAAGATTTGGTGAGTCAAAAGGATCCCTCTCCAACAAGCTTTACGATGTCAGTCCATAATACATCCGCAGGACTTTTTACGATTGAAGCAAAAAAAAATATTCCAGTCTCTTCCTTATCTGCTGGGGCTGATAGTTTTCAGCAAGGATTATTAGAGGTTCAAGCTATGCTTCACTCAGGTAAGAATAAAGTTTTACTCATTGATTTTGATGGAAACGTTCCCGCGGCTTATCGAAGTAGACTGCTTTTTTATCAAGATGGGCTTGTCTATGCTTTAGGGATGGTAATAGTGAAAGGTAATAGTTGTATTTGTCAGCAGCAAATAAAACCTGATAGTTCCGTTGTAGAGTCCTTACCTCAATCATTGATATTTTTGAAGCATTATCTATTAAAAAAGAAAAGCTTTAATGTGGTTGGTTGTAGGACTCAATGGCAGTGGTCGTTAAATAATGAAGTATAGTTTTTTATTCCTGAATCGATTCTGGCGCCTGTTAATGACAGGTTTTTCGTTTTGTGTTTTTGGTCTAGGTGCTTTATTGTTATCAACCTTCTTTTTTAATTTATTAAACTGCGTTATTCGGGATGATAAAAAGCGCCATGAGTTAACGCAAAAATCTATACGTTATAGTTTTAAGCTATTTTTGCTTTTAACAAAAATAACAGGTGTACTTGATTATCAGATTTCTAATGTAGAGAAGTTGAGTGAGGATGATGGATGCCTTGTCGTTGCTAATCATCCTAATTTATTGGACTATGTTTTAATCACTTCTGTTATGCCAAAGTGTACCTGTATTGTGAAAAATACATTATTAAATAATTTTTTTATGAAAGGTGTTATAAAGGCCGCTGGATATATTCCTAATAATGATCCTGAACAATTATTAAAAGATTGCCATCATTGTTTAGTAAAAGGGGATATGATTTTAGTTTTCCCCGAAGGAACAAGGACTGTAGAGGGAGAACCCTTTAAATTACAACGAGGTGCCGCAAACATAGCAATACGCTCTAGGGCTGATATACGAATTGTATCTATTTTTTGCAGTGAGGTCTTTTTAACAAAAAATAAAAAGTGGTATCATGTCCCATTACGTAAGCCTGTATTTAATATTGAGGTTGGGCGTAAGCTTTCGATTAACTCTTTTATACATGAAGATGGGGCATCGTTAGCTATTGATGTTAGGAAGTTAACAGGTTATTTGACGGGATTATTAGATCCAAATGCAGAGAAGTAATAATGCAAATATTATCAGCTGAAATAAAGCAACTTATTATTCATACCCTCAATTTAGAAGATTTAACACCTGAACAAATAGACGATCATGCGCCTTTATTTAATGAGGGGTTGGGCTTGGACTCTATTGATGCTTTGGAGCTTGGGCTTGCATTAAAGTCGAAGTATAACATTGTTTTATCACCGGAGAGTGAGGATACTAAAAAGCATTTTTACTCTATTGCAAGTTTAGTCGATTTTGTTAATAGTCAGGTTGTAGCAAGAGGATAATCATGGAAAGGCAGCAGATTTTTAATGAAATAAAATCAGCAATGGTAACGCTTTTTGAAGTGCCTGAGTCGGTGATTACTCACGAGGCAAGACTGTTTGAGGATCTTGAGTTGGACAGTATTGATGCGATTGACTTAATTGTTCATGTACAAAAAGTGATTAAAAAGAAAGTAAATCCTGAAGATTTTAAATCGGTGCGTACAATTGGTGATATAGAAGAAGTTATTTATCGACTAGTCAATAATAAATAATTTGTCGGTATAAAATAACATGAAGTTTACTGCTGATGTATCAAAAAAGCCTAATTTTTTAGGCATTTTTTTTGGTGTATTATTAATTTTTTATCCATTAGTTGTTTATTTAGGGTTGCAATATGCGGGCATTCAATTCATTGCCCCTGTCCTTATCGTTTTTTTTAGCATTCGTTTCTTTTTAGTCAATTTCAAGTCTAGTTATTTTTTATGGTGCCTTAAATTAGGTGCCTTTTTAGGGATTTTTTTAGCTGCCTTAAGTTGGTTATTGAAAGAGAATCATTGGGTTTTATATTATCCTGTTTGTATTAACTTGTTACTTTTAGTGGTATTTGTTTATAGTTTATTCAACCCACCAAGTGTTGTAGAGCAGTTAGCTAGAGTAACTGAACCTGAGTTACCAGAAAAAGGAGTTTCTTATTGTCGAATGGTGACTAAGGTGTGGTGTGTCTTTTTTGTATTAAATGGCACTGTTTCTATGATAACGTGCTTAGTTAATAATATGATGTATTGGACGCTTTATAATGGATTAATTAGTTATTTATTAATGGGAACATTGATGTGTAGCGAATGGTTAGTTCGCCAAAAAGTGCGTAAGAGGCATATGCCATGACACTTGCATTGAGTATTGACTCTGTTTTAAATGAGTCCCGTGATCCTACGACGATTATTGCCTGGAGTAGTAGCCAAGCTTTCACATTATATCAGTTTAGACATGCTGTCTTAGCACTTATTCATCAGTTGAGTGCACTACCGGGTAATCGTTGTGCATTATATTTTGAAGATAGTTACTTTTTTGCTGTCGCTTTGTTTGCTTCTTTGTACAGTGGGAAAACACCTATTTTATTAGGTCATTTAAAGTCTAAAAAGCTAGCGGAGCAAGTACATACCTTTGATATTGTTTTAACGGATATATCCGCCATTAGCACAACAAAACCTGTGATTCAGGTCCATCAAAGTATGTCTAAAGAGGTAGTTAATTTACCAATATTGGCAAAGGATTTGTCATTAATATTATTTACCTCTGGTTCAACAGGTATACCAAAGCCGATTTGTAAGCCTATAACACTGTTGGAGAAAGAGGTTCATTTATTAATTGAGCATCTTTTAGCTGATCAGTTAATTGAACTTGTAATAGCAACCGTTAGCCATCAGCATTTATATGGCTTAACATTTAAAGTATTATTACCTTTACTGTCAGGTATCCCATTTGAGTCAAAGAAGGTTCAGTATCATGAACAGCTTTGTCTTTATCCAGAAGGTGCCCTTTTGGTGGCGAGCCCCGCTTTTTTAAAGCGTTTGGATAGTAATTTGCCAAGTAAGGCTTTTGCTATGATTTTATCTGGTGGAGGCCCATTAACTTACGATGAAGCTCAACACGTTAAACATTGTCTCGTTAATCTCCCACTGGAGATCTACGGCTCAAGTGAAACAGGTGTGATTGCCTCTCGCAGGCAATGTTATAAAAATCAGCCATGGTTAAACTTTCCACCAATTAAGATTGTCCCGACTTCTGATGGTGCGGTAGTCTATAGCCCGCTATGTAGCGTGTTGCCTGTTGTGCTGTCTGATACGGTTGAGTTATTAGATAATGGTTTTCATTTGCTAGGGAGAAAGGATCGAGTCATAAAAATCGAGGAGAAAAGAGTTTCCCTCTCTGAGGTTGAGGAACGATTAAAAGCATTACCTAATGTAGTTGATGCCGCTGTAATAGTATTGGATCAATCGAGTAGCTTTATACTCGGAGCTTGTCTTGTACTATCCGTAGATGGACAGTCAGAGTTATCTGACTTAGGTCGGTATGCTCTGTTTCAGTGTTGGCGTCAAACTTTAAAAGAGGTGCTTGAGTTTGTAGCTATTCCAAAAAAATGGAGAGTAATTAATGAATTGCCTTATAATGAAAGAGGTAAGATATGCTATGATGAATTAGAGAGGTTATTTAAATGATGTTACCGGTTTTTTTGAATCCTCCTGCTATTAGTAAATATTCTTTACAGTTATCTTTTACATTATCAAAAGATTTATTTTGGTTTGCTGGGCATTTCCCTGAGCAAGCTATTTTCCCCGGTGTTGCCCAGATCGACTGGGTAATGCATTATGCTCAAACGTATTTTAATATAACAGCTTTTGGCGGCATAGATGTTGTTAAGTTTCAAAGCCCACTATGCCCAGAAGATGATGTTGTATTAACAATAGATTGGTTGTTCGAAAAAAATAAGCTCAAATTTGAATATGCAAAAAGCAATAAAATAGCAAGTACTGGGCAAATTAACTTATGAATCAGCATGTTGAACCAATAGTCTCTTTATGTGTTTTAATCCCTTGCTTTAATCATGGCAGCTTGATAGAGCAAGTGATTAGTGGGCTATCAGTTTATCAGCTTCCCTGTATTATTGTTGATGATGGGAGTGACGATGAGACTAAACAGGTATTAACGAAATTAATAGAAATTAATCATTGGTTAACGTTAATTACCTTGCCTCATAATAGTGGTAAAGGTGGGGCAGTGATCGAGGGCTTTAAGGAGGCTTTTAAGCAAGGCTATAGCCATTGTTTGCAAATTGATGCGGATGCTCAACATAATATTGATGATATTCCACAGCTTATTGCTAACGCACATAAGTATCCACAAACATTGATTTCGGGACAACCTATTTATGATGAAACCGTGCCAAAGTCACGGTTATACTCACGCTATATTACTCATGTTTGGGTTTGGATTGAAACTTTAAGTTTCACGATAAAGGATTCAATGTGTGGCTTTAGAGTTTATCCCTTAGCAGCGGTTATGCCATTGCTACAAAAGAAATCACTTGGCCAATATATGGATTTTGATATAGACATTATGGTACGTCTTTACTGGGAAGGTACCGAGTGTTATTTTTTTCCTACAAAAGTTGTGTATCCTAAAGATGGTGTCTCACACTTTTCTGTGTGGAAAGATAATTTAAGAATTTCTTGGATGCATACACGGTTATTTTTTGGTATGTTTCCTCATGTGCCCGCATTGCTTAAACGCCACTTTAAAAAGGACACACATTGGTCTGAAGTTATTGAGCGTAAGGGGCTATGGGGGATGCGTTTTTTATTGTCCGTCTATCGGTTATTTGGTCGTAGATTGTGTTATATACTTCTTTATCCAATAGCTAGCTATTTTTGGTTAACAGGTAAAAAACAACGTGAAGCGTCCCAACAATATTTAGCCCTATTACGAGGTTATGCAAGCGAAAAAGGGCTTGTTTTACCGCACCTGAATAGTTATAAACATTTTTTACGCTTTGCCCAAGCGAGTTTAGATAAGGTAGCTGCTTGGCTCAATCAGATACCTGCTGAGCAGATTAACTTTCCAAATAAATCCCATTGCCTAGATTTAGTTAAACAAAAACAGGGTTGCTTGCTATTAGTATCTCATTTAGGCGATATTGAAGTGTGTCGAGCATTAGCAGAGTTGTCCGATCATGTCATCATCAATGCTTTTGTATTTACTAAACATGCATTGCGTTTTAACCAACTTGTAAAAGAAATAAACCCGAAGTCTACAATTAATTTAATACAGGTGGATGAAGTGGGTATGGATACCACTATACTGCTTGAGGAAAAACTTAAAGCTGGCGAATGGGTTGCTATTGTTGGTGATAGAACACCGGTGACGACATATCATAGAGATACTATGCAAAGTAGAGTGTGGGTTAGTTTTTTAGGTAAAAAAGCACCTTTTCCAAAAGGGCCTTTTACTTTGGCATTACTTCTAAAATACCCTGTTTATTTAATGTTTTGCTTGAAGAAACAAGAACAGTTTTATATCGATTTTAAAGAATTTAATGTTCCACAATCAATTAAGAGAAATGAGAGACCGCATCAGATAGCCATGTTAGCACAGAGATATGCAGACGAATTGGCCAATCATTGTATAGAGGCTCCATTAGACTGGTTTAATTTTTATAACTTTTGGCAAGATAATGGTTTGGAAAAGTTATCAAAGGATTAACAATGCAACCAAAAGAAAATGTAATACACAATGAAACGATTGCGCTTACCGTACCTTTCCATGATACGGATGCGATGGGGGTTGTATGGCATGGTAATTATTTTCGGTATTTTGAAATTGCACGTGAAGCACTATTACGAAAAGTTAATTACAGTTATGAGCAAATGAAGATGTCTGGTTATGCTTGGCCGGTTGTTGATGCTCGTGCAAAATACATTGCTCCAGTTATTGTTGAGCAAAGAATTAATATTACAGCTACGATTACTGAGTACGAAAATAGACTACGCATCGATTATAAAATTGTAGATAGTTTAACGAATAAGAAATTAACAACAGGTTATACCATACAGGTGGCGGTTAATATGCATAAACAAGAAATGTGCTTTGTGTGTCCATCTATTTTATGGAAAAAATTAGGGGTCATATCATGAGAATATGGTGGATTAGCGTTGTAATTGTATTATTTTCATCTACTAGTTGGGGCATTACAATAGATGAGTTAGCTACCCAGTTCGCAAAGCAGCCACTGGTAAGGGCTGACTTTAAGCAAGCAAGGCAAATTAAAGGTATCGCTAAGCCTTTAAATGCTAAAGGTTCAATGATTTTTGCTAGACAACAGGGTTTATATTGGCATCAACAACAACCGTTTAATTTGGTTTTAGTGTTAACACAAAATAAAATGACACAAATAGTTAATGGTGAGGAAGCTCAAGTTATTACTGAAGAAAGTAATCCTCAAATGTTTCAATTTAATAATTTACTAACCGCTATTTTAAATCTTGATAAAAAAGTATTGGCGCGTAGTTTTAGCTCTGATATAAAAGGGGATGAGAAAGGCTGGGTGCTAACCTTAAAACCTATTGCAAGTCCAATAAACAAGATTTTTAATGCCATTACCTTATCGGGTAATGAGTTTGTCGAGCAAGTTGTGCTTGATGATAAACAAGGTGATAAAACAACGATTAATTTTTTTAATCAAACCACTGAGCCAAAGCTTAATCAGATGGAGTTGAATCATTTTGTTCCCTAAATGGCATCGTGCTTTAGCCCTTATTTGGTTGCTAGCTACAGTTTTATTAATTGTATTACTAGTTCGCGTATTGGCGACAGCACACGTTAATAATAATATTATGTCGTTGCTACCAAGTGACAAAATAGAGGGGATACCCATTGACTTAACCGCTGATTTTAATAAACGGTTAAGTAAGCAAATGGTTTGGCTAATTAGCCCCGCTGATGAAGAAAGCCTAGCACCCCTACAGTTTTTCTTAAAAAAGGTAGCAGCGTTGCCTGAAGTTGAAAGTACCTTCACGCCAATAGATGAGGTTAAACAACAAGAGTGGGGGCAGTTTTTTTATAAATATCGCTCCGCCTTGATGGATGAAACAACAAGGGCGAGACTCGAAGTGTCGGCTGATGTACAAACACAATGGATTTTAGCGCAATTGTATTCACCTTTTGCAGGCGTTAGTACAAAAGAACTGACCAATGACCCCTTATTATTAATACGTTCAACACAGCTTAACCAGAAAACAGGAAGTAATAATTTTAACCTAAAGGATGGTTGGCTTACGGTAGCGGATGCCTCTGGACGAGTTTGGTATTTTCTCTATGCTGAGCTATCGGATAATGCGCTTGCTTTAAAAAACTCCCATGACAATGTAGAAAAATTTCAAGCAATCCAGCACGAACTGCAAAGACAATGGCCTAATACTTTAATATTGCAGCGTAGCATGCTTTATTATAACGATTATGCAAGCCAACAAGCACAACAAGATATTATTAATATAGGTGCTGTCTCTATTGTTGGAATTATCTTGTTAACACTGGCTTTCTTCCGATCTATTAAGCCTATTTTATTGATTACGTTGGCTGCATTAATAGGTGTTTTGTGGGGGATAGCCTTTGTATTAATGGTTTTTGGACAAATCCATGTTCTTACATTGGTAATGAGTAGTACAGTTATTTGTTTAACCATTGACTATGCACTCTTTTACTTAACCACAAGATTGCTAGAGAGTGAGCAGATTGATCGACTAGCTATTTTCTTTAAATTGTTACCCACTTTATCTTTAGCCGTTATTGCCAGTAGTATTGCCTATTCTCTCTCTATCTTAATGCCTTTCCCTGGTCTAAGACAGTTAGCTGTATTTGCAGTGGTTGGTTTGTTAACGGCATTTATTACAGTCATTATCTGGTTTCCCTACCTTACTAAACGTTTTAAAACTCGTACAGTCAATATTTCTTTCGCTACTGCATGGTTAACGCTATGGCATAAAAATAATTATATTCGGGTAGGGCTGCCGATTGTACTACTTGGTATGAGTCTTTTTGGTTTAAGCAGGCTAACAATAGACGATGATATTAAACAGTTGCAAGCGCTTCCCATACATTTACAAGCACAAGATAATAAAATAGCTAGCCTAACAAAGCAGAATGCTGATCAAAAGTGGTTTGTTATTTATGGTGAAACAGGAGAGCAAGCATTACAGTCTTTACAAGTATTAAAGCCAGCACTTGCTAAACTACAAAAAGAACAACAAATTAGTAGCTATAGACTGCTTCCATTGCCCTCTATACAGCACCAAAAAGAAAATATCGCACTATTGAAAAACTTAACAGTTCCAGTGGTAGAGAAACTTAAAAATGAGGGGATAGAGCATTTATCAACTGAAGTGGCAACGGATATATTAACACCTGAGATGTGGTTGTCGAGTGTAGTGAGCGAAGGGTGGCGTTTATTATGGTTTGAAAATAAGCGTGGACAGACTGTCATTTTAGTTCCTGTCGCAGGTGTTAAAGAGGCTAGACCTCTGCTTGAATTAACCAAAAAAATTCCTAATGTTTATTGGATGGATAAGCATTCAGAGTATAATGCACTCTTTGCAACATACCGTTATTATTTAAGTTGGTTATTGGTGACGGCTTTGTTTGTCATTAGCGGTTTATTTTTAGTACGTTTCGGTTGGCGGCAAGGAGTACGTTGTATTATCCCTACATGGTTGTCTCTCTTAGTCGGTATTGCCATACTTGGTATAATAGGCATTCCACTAAATTTATTTTCTTCACTTGCTCTGGCATTAGTATTAGGCGTTGGTATTGATTACACACTTTTTTTTGCTAATGCAAGAACAGCTCCTCCCGTTTCATTTATTGCAATTTGCCTTGCTGCGTTAATTACCTTGCTAACATTCGGCTTGTTGGCGTTAAGCCATACTCAGGCCATTGTTGATTTTGGACTGGTGTTAAGCACAGGAATACTGACTGCTTTTTTATTATCACCACTTGCTATTGTGAAAGATAAGGTAAATTAAAAGTGAACAAGCTTATTATTTTATTAGTTTGTATTTTATTATCTGGCTGTGCTTCTAATTCTCAAACATTGACAAGTGCATGGTTGAAAAAGGATGTTAAAGTACGACTACCTGCTGTTACTTTGTCCCATGATATAAATAAACAGCAATTATTAACTGCAAAGGTGGGAAATAAAACGGGGAGTCTTATAACGTTATTAGAAGTTAAAGATGGACGGGTTGTCTTAATGGGATTGTCAACCATGGGGATTAGACTATTTGAAGCAACCTATGATGGACAAAGTATACAGGTAGAAAAATATATAACGTTACTTGATCTCCCTCCTGCGAATCAAGTGCTTGCTGATATTATGCTCAGTTATTGGCCTGTTAAAGCTTGGCAAAACTTATTACCCAATGAATGGCAACTTCTTGATAAAGGTAATAAGCGTTTACTTATAGATGATAACCAACAAGTCATTAGTGAGATTACTTATAAGCAATCATCGGGTGAAAGAGAGCCAATAACGATAAAAAACAATTATTTTAATTACTTCATCAGTATTCAAGACATGGAGGAGTAAAATGGTTTATATCGCAGCAGTTGCTATGATCAATGCGTTAGGTAATTCTTTAGATGAGATTGCAACGAATCTAGTTATTGGAAAAACAGGGCTTACACCTAATAATAGTTGGTTATTACATGACAAACAAACCTATGTAGGGAAAGTAAAAAGAGAACCGCCTAATATTCCCGAGGTATATAAAGAGCATAATACCCGTAATAATAGACTTTTATTTGCGGCGCTATCGCAAATAATATCTGAGCTAGAGTACACTATTAAGAAATATGGTAATGACCGAGTGGCTATTATTATGGGGAGCAGTACCTCAGGTATTTATGAGGGAGAGCTTGCTATTTCAAAATATGAGCAACAAGGAGTGTTGCCCGAAAACTACTCTTATCAGCAGCAAGAAATGGGTGATTCAGGCCTATTTCTTGCTAACTATTTGGGTACATATGGGCCTTGCTATACCGTATCGACAGCTTGTACTTCTAGTGCAAGGGCAATTATTTCAGGTAAAAGGCTTATCGAGTCGGGGATGGTTGATGCTGCCCTAGTGGGGGGAGCAGATACACTTTGTCAATTATCTCTTAATGGTTTTGCTAGTTTAGAGCAAATCTCAGAAAAGTTATGCCAACCTTTTGCAAAAGAACGAGTAGGCATTAATATTGGTGAGGCAGCAGGGCTTATGTTATTGACAAAAGAACCTGCCGAGCTGGCCTTGCTTGGTGTTGGTGAATCTTCCGATGCTTGGCATATGTCGGCCCCTCATCCTGAAGGGACTCCTGCACAGATGGCAATCAAAATGGCGTTATCTGAGGCTAATATACAGCCACACCAAGTAGGCTATATCAATATGCATGGTACAGCAACAGCGCTTAATGATCAGATGGAGGCAAAAGCTATTCATGGAGTGTTTGGCAGTGACTCGCCACTTTGTAGTTCAACAAAGCATCTGACTGGGCATACATTGGGTGCGGCAGCTATTACTGAGGCTGCATTGGCTTGGCTTATTATTACTCGTTCTTTAACACTACCTTGGCAAAATTTTACTCATGCAACTATAGACGGCTCATTAGCCAAATTTAACTTATTAAAAGAACCTATGCAGCTTTTAAAACATCCCATTATCTTATCCAATTCCTTTGCTTTTGGTGGTAATAATACCAGTATTTTGTTAGGAAAAGTCCAGTGATGCATTTTGAACCGGTGGTTAACTATTTGCCTCATGACCCACCTATGATTTTAATTGATCAGATTATTGATGTAACGGATAAAGAGGCCATCTGTCAGGTTGCTGTGGATTCTAATGGGGTATTAGCTCCTTTTTTAAATAAAAAAAATGAGTTACCCGCTTGGTTTGCTTTAGAAATGATGGCGCAAACAATTGGTGTTTGGCAAGGATGGTATGCTAAAAAAACACAAAAAGATATACATTTAGGGCTATTGTTAGGTGGTCGCGGGTTTAAAACAGCAATGCCTAGCTATCCCCTTAATACAATACTCACCATTCATGTAACACTTTTATTATTAGATACGAAATTAGCTAGTTTTGATTGTAGGCTAATAGTTAATGATAAAGAAATGGCAACAGCTAGGTTAAATGTTTATCAGCCAGATGACGTAGAGTTAAAGCAGTTTATGGGAAAAGATTAATATGCGAACAGTATTAGTAACAGGCGCAAGTAAAGGAATTGGTAAAGCAATAGCCATCAAGTTAGCTGCTGATGGCTTCAATGTTGTTGTGCATTACTTAAGTGATGAGCAGGGGGCTCAGAATACATTGGATCAGATTGTTACTGCTGGCGGCTCTGGGCGATTAATCCATTTTGATATTGCTGATACAGTGCAGTGTAAAGCAATGCTTGAGCAAGATATTGAAGCTCATGGTGCTTATTATGGCGTGGTAAATAATGCGGGCATTATTAAAGATGGTGCTTTCCCTGCGTTATCGGAAACTGATTGGCAAGAGGTTATTCACACTAATTTAGATAGTTTTTATAATGTCATTCAACCATGTGTCATGCCTATGATAGGGTTACGTTGCGGAGGGCGCATCATTACATTATCTTCTGTTTCAGGTTTAATGGGAAATAGGGGGCAAGTTAATTATAGTGCGGCTAAAGCAGGCATTATTGGGGCAACTAAAGCATTAGCGATTGAGCTAGCTAAACGCAAAATTACAGTGAATTGCATCGCTCCAGGGTTAATTGAAACAAGTATTCTTGATATAGAACCTGTTGCTTTGGACGAAGCAATGAAAATGATACCATTAAAACGAATGGGAACACCCGAAGAAGTTGCTGGGCTTGCTAGTTATCTCATGTCTGATGTTGCAGCTTATGTTACCCGACAAGTTATTTCTATCAATGGGGGCATGGTATGACTAGGCGTGTTGTTGTAACAGGAATGTCTGGGATAACAGCCCTAGGTAATAGTTGGGAGGCTATTTTACCCCATTTAAAAGCTAAGCATAATGCTATTGTAAATATTCCTGAATGGGCTGATTTTCAAGGTTTACATACAAACTTAGCAGCACCAATCAAAAACTTCTCCTTACCTGAACATTACACACGAAAAAGAACAAGAGGTATGGGGCGCGTTTCGCTGATGGCAGTGAGGGCAACGGAGCTTGCTTTAATGCAGGCGGGGCTGTTAGACGATGTTATATTAAATAGTGGCAAAGTTGGCGTGGCTTATGGTTCATCCACAGGAAGTACGGATGCAACAAAAGATTTTGTAAGTATGTTACAAGAAAAGAATACTTATGGCATTACTGCAACAACCTATATTCAAATGATGCCTCATACGGCCGCAGTGAATATTGGACTGTTCTTTGGGCTAACTGGCCGTATTATACCAACCTCTACGGCTTGTACTTCTGGTAGTCAAGCCATTGGTTATGCTTACGAAAGTATAAAGCATGGTTATCAGACCATCATGGTGGCTGGTGGTGGGGAGGAGTTATGTCCCTCTGAGGTTGCTGTGTTCGACACATTATTTGCAACAAGCCAAAAAAATGATACCCCGAAACTGACGCCGCGACCCTTTGATAAAGATAGAGATGGACTTGTTATAGGCGAGGGGGCTGTTACACTTATTCTGGAAGAGTTTGAACACGCTAAAGCCAGAAATGCAACAATCTATGCTGAAATCGTAGGCTTTTTTACTAATTGCGATGCTACCCACATTACACAACCGAAAGCAGAAACAATGCAAGTGTGTATGGAGCAAGCATTAAAGCAGGCCTCATTAACACCCGAAATGATTGGATATATAAGTGCTCATGGCACAGCAACAGATAAAGGTGATATTGCAGAAACTAATGCGACGTCTGCCATCTTTGGTAAAAATGTACCGATTTCAACGCTAAAAAGTTATTATGGACATACGCTAGGTGCATGTGGCGCATTAGAGGCATGGCTTAGTATCGAAATGATGAATAAACAGTGGTTTGCGCCCACCATTAATTTAGAAAATATTGATCCACTTTGTGGTGAATTAGATTATATTATGGCGGAAGGGCGTGCATTAGATATTGGCTATCTACAATCAAATAACTTTGCCTTTGGTGGCATCAACACCTCTTTAGTTTTTAAGCGTTGTTGATTTAATTATTAAAAATTATTGTGTTAGCTTAATTTTTTCTGGGCGATAAAAATAGCTATAAGCTAAGTCATGATCTTATGGTATATTGAGGTGTACTCCCATCTATTAAGAGTATACTTATTTATAAATAGCAATAGTCGGTATTTACGGCATGTGTTTTAGTCCTAAATATTCTATTTTAGGTTGATAGTCATTGTTAAAATAATGGCATATTTTTCAAAAGAATTATTAAAATAAACTGCGAATAAAAAAAGAAATACTGTTCTGTAGATGAAGTGAACGTCTACAAAGTATTACAGTTAATATCATAAAAAAAATAAAATTAAAAAGAGGTTATCATGGAGAATTATGATTTTATTGTCGTTGGTGCGGGTTCTGCTGGCTGTGTTATTGCAACAAAAATCATTGAGCAAACAAATGCTACTGTTTTACTAATTGAGGCAGGTCATAAAGACACTAACCCATTTATACATATGCCGGCAGGTATTCCCTATGTCATGCAAAGCAGTGTTTGGAATTACCAAACAGAGCCAGAGCCGTATGCTAATAATCGACGTATTCCTGTACCACAAGGTAAAGTATTGGGAGGGAGTAGCTCTGTTAATGGCATGATATATGTTCGTGGTAACCCTCAAGATTATGACTGTTGGGAAAAAGATTACGGTTGTGAGGGGTGGGGGTACAACGATGTTCTGCCTTACTTTATTACATCTGAGAATAATGAAAGCCTTGCAGGTAAATATCATGGAAATGATGGACATTTATGGGTGAGCGAAAATAGATACCGCCATCCATTAAGTATGGCTTACATTCGTTCAGCACAAGAGTTGGGTTTTCCTTATGTGACAGATTTTAATGGTGAAGAGCAAGCGGGAATAGGCTTTTACCAAACAACAACTCATTTAGGTAAGAGAGCGAGTGCCGCCTATTCTTATTTAAACAGAGTTTTGAATAATGAACGTTTAACTGTAGTAACAGATGCCTTAACAGAACAGGTTATTATTGAAAATAAAAAAGCTGTAGCTGTGCAATACAGGCATAGAAAAGGTACAGAAACAGCAAGAGCAAAAAGCGAAGTTATTGTGACAGCGGGTGCATTGGGAACTCCTAAATTACTGATGTTATCAGGCATTGGCCCTAAAAAACATTTAGAGGATATGGGGGTGGCGCTCAAGGTAGATAATCCTCAAGTTGGTAAAAATTTTCATGATCATTTACATTTGTCATTAAATGCATTAACACCTGATATGCCAAATTTAATGAAAGAAGCGGAAGGATTAAAGAAAATATCCAATGGCATTGAGTGGATGCTTTATAAAGCGGGTGTTGTGACATCAAATATTCTAGAGTCTGGCGGTTTTTTTGACTTGGATGGTGACGGCAGACCTGAAACACAAATTCACGCACTGCCAGTGATTGATAATTTTGATAATTTAGATTCTCGCAAAGAAGTATCAGGTGATGGCATCACATTAAAAGTAGGACATGTACAACCCAAATCGCGTGGAGAAGTTTTATTACGTAGTAAAGATCCGGCTGATTTGCCTATGATCAAGGGAAATTACTTGGCTGATCCTGACGATGTTGCTGCCCAATTAAGGGCCGTTAAATTTGGCTTGAAATTTTTCGAAGCACCATCACTGAAGAAAATTATTTCAAAAGTGATTGCACCTGATTCTAGTTATGATACCGATGAGAAGTTGGAAGATTTTATCAGACAATATGCTAAAACGGTATTTCACCCTGTTGGTACTTGTCGTATGGGAGGTTCTCCTGAAAATTCAGCCATTGATATACAATTAAAAGTAAGAAATGTTGAGCACTTAAGGGTGGCTGACAGCTCTGCTTTACCTTGTATTTCGAGCGCAAATACAAATGCACCTGTGATTATGCTTGCTGAAAAAGCTGCCGATTTGATTATCAATGATTATAGACAATTAAAATAAGAGGTAAGGAAGATGAGTGAGATTAAATTACTTGCTGAAGTGTCTGCATTTATTAAAAATCGTTATGCCCATTATATTGATGGCAAGTTTTACACAGAGGGCAAGCAAACGATTACGGTGATAAACCCAGCAACCGAAGAAATTATAACAACTATTGCAGCGGCAGATCAAACAGAAGTAAATCAAGCCGTTGAAGCGGCTTACAATGCTTTTCAAATAACTTGGCGAAATGTTACGCCAGAAGGGCGTCAGAATTATTTACTTAAGTTGGCTGATGCATTAACCAATCATAAAGAAGAGTTAGCTCAGATAGACACTCTTTGTACCGGTAAGCTTATAGGTGTGGCGCGCTTTGAAATTGAGCAAAGTTGCTCATTCTTACGCTATTATGCAGGTTGGGCTACAAAAATTTCAGGAGAAACCATAAGCCAAACATCTCAACCATCAATGAGTGGTGAGGGCTATACTGGATTTACACGTCGTGAGCCAATAGGTGTTGTTGGGGCAATTGTTCCCTGGAACTTTTCCGTAATGATAACTGTATGGAAGTTAGCAGCGGCATTAGCCTGTGGTTGTACATTTATTGTTAAGCCTAGTGAGTTCACCCCGCTTTCTTTATTACTTGTGGCTAAAATTGCTCACGAAGAGGTGGGAATTCCTGCTGGAGTCATCAATGTTATCAATGGATTTGGTCATATAGGGCAAGCTTTAATTGATCATCCTAAAGTTGCTAAAATCAGTTTTACAGGTTCTATGGCAACAGGGGCTAAGATCGGAGAGGCTTGTGTAAAAAATAATATCAAGCGCTTTACTCTTGAGTTGGGTGGTAAAAATGCTGCAGGCTTTCTGGCTGATGTTGATATAGATAAGGCTGTTCAAGGTATTATTGAAGCGGGGCTTGGTCATCAAGGACAGATTTGTGCATCTGCTGAGCGGTTTTATGTGCATGAATCTATTATAGACCAAGTGATTGAGAAATTAGTCGTTGCATTGAAAGCGATTAAGATCGGTTCGCCTTTAAACACCAACAATCAATTTGGCCCTCTTTCGAATAAACCTCATTTTGAAAAGATTTTATCTTTCTTTGATAAAGCAAGGCAAGAGGGCGATGAAATTGTTTATGGTGGTAAGGCTGTTGAGGGAAAGGGATATTATATTTATCCCACGGTGATTCGTGCTAAAAGTGAAGACAGCGCGCTGATGCAAGAGGAGACATTTGGTCCAGTATTAAGCTTTTTCCCTTTTAAAACGGAAGAAGAGCTAGTTCATTTAATGAACGATACACCTTACGGTTTAACAGCAAGTATTTGGACAAATAACCTAAGTAAAGCTATTCGATTAGTCGAAGAGATCGAGGCAGGAACAGTATGGGTTAACATGCATATTGCATTAGACCCCTCTATTTCGTTTGGAGGAGCAAAAGGATCGGGTATGGGGCGTGAGTTTGGTAGTGAGTTCATCCACGCTTATACTGAATTAAAAGCTGTAATGATTCGTTATTAGTCAATATAAGAAATATGGGTTACGGTTAGTAACCCATATCATTTTTTATACCATTATATTCTAGGGTTACAAAAATAATTTCTCTAATACAATAACCTGCTAATATTTATAAAAAAGTATGACGGCTGATACTAATATTCCAAATATCATTATAGGTCAAGATTATGATAGCCGCTATAAAGACGCGGATATTCATTATGAAGCATTAGGTAATTTAGCTGATTTTTTTGGTCGAACTATGAAAATGCATCGCCATGATCGTTATTATCAAGTTCATTATGTCAAAACGGGTACTTCATATATTTGTTTAGGTGAGCATCAGTACCAATTAGAAGCACCATTGTTTTTTATAACCCCGCCTATTATTCCCCATGCATTTGTTACTGATGAAGAAAGTGATGGTCATGTTTTGACTATTCGACAACAATTTATTTGGTCATTGTTGGATGAGCTTCCTGAATTAAAGTCTCAATTAAAGACAATGTCTATTTGTGTTTCGATTAAAGATCTACCAAAGGTATTGCAGCAAGAGGCACAACACTTAACTTATTTATTGGATAAGTTAAGAGAAGAAACTCATACCGCAAATAATGGCTTTTTAGTTGCTCAGCAAAGTTTAGTTCGGTTGATTTTCATTAGTTTATTGCGCTTGGCAGGCAATATTAAAATACAAAATCATGAACCATTACATCATCAAGCATTTTATATTTTTAGACAATTTAATGAACTAGTTGAGTTTTCTTATAAAGACCATTTACCATTAAAATACTATGCTCAACAATTGATAATTACAGAAGCTAAGTTAAATGATGCTTGTCGGCAAATTGCTAATATATCACCTAAACAAATTATTATTGATCGGTTGATGCAAGAGGCTAAGTATTTATTATTATTCTCATCAAACAGCGTTAGGGATATAGGTTATCAGCTTGGTTTTGATGATCCTGCCTATTTTACACGTTTCTTTACGAGAGAATCTAAAATGACGCCTAAAATGTATCGTCAAACCATTGCAGATAAACCCTATATCTCCTATTTTGTTAGATAGTTAAGCCTCATTAATAATTTGATCTAAATTATTATAAATATTGGGTTTTAGCCTTTTGATAATGAGTGAATAAATAAAACCACCAACCGCTGTGCCAAAAACAAAAAGAGGAATAAGGAATATAAATTTTGAGTGTACACCACTTAATATATCAAGGTTAACAACAACTATACCAATAAAAACTGCCATAATAATTGCTGAAAGTAGAGGTGCATAAAAAACTTTCCACTGCGCGATATTTAAATCTTTTCTATTCTTAAAATATAAAATAACAGCCACTGAAACCAGTGTCTGTAATAGTAAAATAGACATTGTTGTAATGGCAGAGCCCCATGTAAAAATAGCGGTTAGAGGGTTTTGCTTTGTGACCACTAATATTGCAATAATGACCATCATTGTAATGGTTTGACAGATGCTGGAGAAATAAGGTGTTCCTTTGGTTGCATGCAAAACAGCTAAGCGTTTCCAAAATAAACCATCACGTGATATATAGTAAAAGTAGCGAGTGATGTTATTATGGAATGATTGTGTAGCAGCAAATAAGCTAGTAATGAGTAGAATATTGATAGCCAATACACTCCATTTTCCAAGAGCAGCTTGTGCTAAATTAAACACAAAAAGCTCTGGAGATTTCGCAACCGCTGCTTGTACATCCTTTACACCATAAGCTTGTATTAGACCCCAACTACAGAATGCAAAGAATGCAGTGATAATTACAACAGCTAGTATGGTAGCTAAAGGGATATTCCTTTCGGGATTACGGCATTCTTCAGAGTAAATAGCTGTAGCTTCAAAGCCAATAAATCCTGCAACAGCAAAAACCAAAGCAATACCTACGTTACCATGAAATACGACACCAAGGGTAAAGGGGGTAAAATCTAAACTAGCTGTTTGAGCTTGGTGATAGGCGGTGATAAAAGAAATAATCAGTGCGATGGCTAATTCAATTATCATCAACACACCTAATACCTTACCTCCGATCTCTACACGTTCTATGCCTAATAGACAAACAATGACTAGCATAACTAGGGTATATAGCCACCAAGGTAAATCGATATTAAAATAATCATGAAAAAGTATCTGAGTGAATAGTCCAAAAATTGCAGCAATAGCGATTTGAATAGAAACATAAGCTAAAATAGCAATACCAAGACCACTTATCCCGAGGTTATTACCCAATCCCGCTGATATATAAGCATAAAAAGCCCCCGAGTTTTTAACATGTCGACTCATGGTAATAAAGCCTATGGAAAAGAGTAATAACACCACGCCAGATAAAATGTAGATCCCTGGAACACCGCCTCCATTACCTTCTAAAATAGCAATCGGCATTCCACCAACAAGACCTGTAAGCGGTGAGGCAGCAGCGACTACAAAAAAAACTAAGGCAGGCAAACCAATACTATTTTTATTTAAATGAGCCGTATCACCCATGATTAACTCCTATTTTATTATTTTTACTCGTTTATTATTTTTAGTTATGAGTTAATAAAATAGGGAGTTTAGTGGTTAAAAAATAGAAGAAATCGGTCATACCAAAATTTAACTATTTTGGTATGATTTTATTTAGCGTATAGCCATTAAAAATTTTTTTGGTGAGACTGCTGCAAATTTTTTAAACTCTCGCAAGAAATGGGATTGATCAGCATAGCCTAAGTCAATGGCCAACTCTGTTAGTGTGACACTATCATTATACAGTAGCTTTAACAGTGCATTTTGAAAACGTAAGGTTAAGCAATAAAATTTAGGGGATATACCAAATTGATCGGTAAATGTTTTATAAATATAGCGTGTTGAAAATCCAGTGAGGCTCTCTATATCAGCAATTCGGATATCACCGTTATTGCTTAAAATAAGTTGGTTAATTTGTTTACATAGTCCAGATAACTCACTGGTTAATAAGTGTTCTTGATAATGAGTAATAAAAATATTGATTTGCTCATCAAATGAGTGAGCTTGGGCAATTTTATCAATCACAATAGCAGCGGAAGGATCAACCTCTGTTAGATTAAACTCACTGTCTATCAGTTCTTTTGTCTGTGCTTGTGAGAACTTTGGTGTATACCCCGGTGCGAATCGAATACCAAAATAATGTTTGTTTTTTTGCACTTCAACGAGTTTAGCAGAAAGTGTACAGCCACATATTCGGGCATTAGGATTATCTTTATCGCATAGAAATATAATATCAACACAAGCATCGGGTACTGCAAAAGTATGGCCTTCTGAGTTGTCTGCTTGAAATGTATAGAAATGTGAAATGACAGGGATGTTAGAGCGTTTCTCTTGATAACTTGAGTGAGAGCTCAACATAAAATAAGGTTGTATATTTTTTACATCCACTACTTTATTTAAAAGAATAATACCCATATTGCCGCCTTATTATTTTTATTTGTAGTCGTATAATTAGTTTTATTTTAAGAATAAATAAGCAAATCACTTATGGATGAGTACGGATTTATTCTATTTTTATATTAGCATGATAAATAGAATTATCTACATTAAAAAATAAAAATAAGTTGCAAAATATAATTATAAGGATTACAAAAATGCTAGAAGTTGAAACCCCTACCTATTACACGGCGACAAAGAAATATGATTTAAGCTTCCCATCACTTGAAGCAGATATCGAGGCAGATATTGTTGTTATCGGTGGTGGTTTTTCTGGCATTAATACTGCTCTAGAATTAGCCGAACAAGGATTTAGTAATATTGTCGTCCTAGAGGCTAAATACTTAGGCTATGGTGGTACTGGTCGTAATGGTGGGCAAATTATGGCTGGAATAGGCCATGATTTGGAGGCAATTAAGAAAGATATTGGGGATGAAGGGTTAAGGACGATTTTTGCCATTAGTGACCAAGGCTCAAAGATCATACAAGATCGTATAAAAAAATATGACATTAAAGCAGACTTCTGCCATGGGTATGGTTATTTAGGCTTTAATGAAAGACAAACAAAAACACTTCGTTCTTGGGAAAATGAGTTTAAATCGCTAGATAAAACCAATGATATTTATTTATTAACAGGCCCTGATGTCAACAAGGTGATTGGTTCAGATGCCTATAAAAGTGCGTTAGTTCATATGGGGGCAGGGCATGTTCACTCACTTAATTTATTATTGGGTGAGGCGAAAGCTTTAAGCTCTTTAGGTGCAAGAATTTATGAGTATAGTCCTGCCTTAGAGGTGAGTTATGGTGAAACGGTTCATGTAAGAACGGCTAAGGGCAGCGTTAAAGCAAAGAAGATGTTGTGGGCATGCGATGGCTTCTTAAATAAAATGGAACCCTCTTTAGATAAAAAAACGATCAATACCTATGCTTTCCAATTAATGACTGAGCCTTTATCTGATGAATTAATTGAACGCATTAGTCCGATTAGAGGGGCTTACAGTGATATTAGACCCATCATTGATTATTACCGTGTGACCAAAGAAAACCGTCTGCTATTTGGTAGCGCTACCCGCTATGTGGAGCATATTCCTCTCGATCTAAAACACTATAATCGACAATTAATGCTACAGATATTCCCTTATTTAAAAGATGTTAATATTGATTTGGCATGGGGTGGACCTATGGCTTGTAGTGCAAATCTCTTCCCACAAATTGGGAGTTTAATTAATCATCCTAATGTGTTTTATGTTCAGGGGTATTCAGGGTTTGGTGTTACCCCAAGCCACATTATTTGTAAAGTGCTAGCAGCCGGTATTGCTGAGCAGTCAAATTATTACAATTATTATAAGTTAATCAGCCGAATTCACCATCGAGATATTGTCGGTAAACATGCATTTCGTCCTAGCATTTTAACAGTTGCCAAATGTTGGCATCAGTTATCAGGTTTTTGGACGGGACGTCGCTAAGTTAAATTTTAGGAGATGATTTTATGATGTTAAAACTTAATACACCTATTACTTTAGATCAATTAGATAGTTGGGGTACAGTGGTAGATCTAGGTTCAACTATTGTTGAGGGTGATGCTAATGTGTATGGTAAATTTACTTTAGGAACGCCTGACCAACCATCAAGTGGTGGTTATTTCGGTGTGACTAAAAGTATTTTTAGAATGACATACCCTTTTTCTGAACAGGCTACAGTGGTCAAAGGCCAAGTGACATTGACCAATGAAGATACAGGAGAAAAGTGGACTTTTAAGGAAGGGGATAGCTGGATTGTTGAAAAAGGCACTAAAGTATTGTGGCAAGTTGATACAGACTATTTTATTAAGCATTATTTTTCAGCAAACTAATATGTCTTTTTGTAGACACCACATTATACAATGTGGTGTTTTACATAGACAAAACGCAATAGCAAAGGCTTGCTATGTAAGAGTAAAAGCTTAATTTTTTGTTAAATAATAGAGTGTTTACACTGATTTTAGTATGAAGTATAAATCATAAACATCTTCAGACTAAAATAAGATCAATGATAGCAAATAAGTTTAATCTCTTTAGTCATCTAAAATAACAATAAGGAGGTCATGATTATGATCGACAATGAATCTATACAAAACGCAGCACAAAGATTGGACGAAGCTGAAAAATCAGGCCAGCAAATAAAACAGTTTTCTTTGCAATACCCTGATATGACTATCGAAGATGCTTATAGTATTCAAAAAGCATGGGTCGAGATGAAAATTAATGCAGGTCGTAAGATGATAGGCCATAAAATTGGTTTAACTTCTCGTGCAATGCAAATGTCTTCTAATATCACTGAACCAGATTATGGTACGCTACTGGACGATATGCTATTTGAAGAGGGAACGGACATCCTCCATAGTCGTTTTATTGTTCCAAGAATAGAAGTTGAACTAGCTTTCATTTTAGATAAACCATTAAGTGGACCTCATTGCACAATTTTTAATGTGTTGGATGCGACTAAGTATATTATCCCTGCACTAGAAATTATTGATGCGCGAGTTCAACGCATAGACCCCGAGACAAAAATTACTCGTAAAGTATTTGATACGATTTCAGACAATGCCGCTAATGCAGGTATTATTTTAGGTGGTCGACCAATACGCCCAATGGATTTTGATTTACGTAATATTCCTGGGGTACTCTATAAAAATGGGGTGGTGGAGGAGTCAGGTATATCTGTTGCAGTGTTAAACCATCCTGCTAAAGGGGTTGCATGGCTAGCAAATAAGTTGTCTGCATTTAATGTAACACTCAATGCCGGTGAAATTATCCTTGGTGGCTCTTTTACTCGCCCCGTGGATGCAAACCCGGGAGATACTTTTCATGTTGATTATGGCCCCCTCGGCTCTATTGCTTGTCGGTTTGTGTAATGAAGAATAAAAAGGAATGGTTATGGAACTCCCTATAAATACCTTTAAGAAACGATTAAAAAACAATGAGCCTCTAGTTGGTTTATGGTTGGGCTTGGCCAATGCATACACAGCAGAGTTAGCGGCTAATGCTGATTTTGATTGGTTATTGCTTGATGGTGAGCATGCACCTAACGATTTAAGAACACTACTTGCTCAATTACAGGCTATTGCCCCTTATGCTAGCCAGCCAATTATTAGACCGCGAATAGGTGATACGGCGATTATTAAGCAGTTGCTGGATATTGGAGCACAAACATTATTAATCCCTATGGTGGATACAACAGAGCAAGCAACTGAGTTAGTTAAAGCGATGCGATATCCCCCTAACGGTATCCGTGGTGTTGGCAGTGCTTTAGCTCGAGCGTCTCGTTGGAATACTATTGACGATTATTTACATCAGGCTGAAAAAGAATTGTGTTTATTGGTACAAATTGAAAATAAACAAGGCTTAGATAATATTGAGGCTATTGTAAATACTGAAGGTGTTGATGGTGTGTTTATTGGTCCCGCTGATTTGTCTGCTTCGTTAGGACACTTGGGCAATCCAAAACATCCAGATGTGCAACAATCCATTGAAAAGGCATTTGTGTGTATAAAAAAGGCTGGTAAAGCCTCGGGTATCTTAATGGCAGATAAAGCACTGGCTAAACACTACATTGAGTTAGGTGTTAATTTTATCGCTGTGGGAACGGACACCAGTGTCTTTATGCAAAGTTTATCTAACTTATCGTCTGAGTTTAAAGATAAGAAATCCATCCCTAAAGTGAGCGGTGTTTATTAGGTATAATTGAGAGTAGTAAGCTGATCTCTAACTCTATGATCATTCTTTAGATATAGTTTATAACTCATTGTTATGCCTGACGTTAAGTCAGGCATAACATCTTTACCATAATTTATTTTAAAGTTTTAGCTGGGATTAATAACAGTAAAGATGCTCCCAAGGCAATGAGTATCGCTAAAATATAAAGTCCAATGCTGGCTGACCCCGTATAATTTTTTACCCAACCAATTAAATAAGGGGCTAAAAATGACGCAAGGTTACCAAGTGAGCTGATGAAAGCGACACCTATAGCCACATTTTTAGCGGTTAAGAAGGCGGGAGGAATTTGCCAGAACATGGGTAGAGATGTGCCTGTGCCCATAGTAGCAATGCAAAGAAAGATCATTAAAATGTATAGGTTGTTATAAAAAATGCCTGCGCCAATAAAACCAATAGTAACCATTAGCAGTGGAATAATTAAGTGCCAACGTCTTTCATTATGTCTATCCGCCGATGCCCCTGTTGCTACCATAAATATACAGGCTAGAAACCATGGGATTGCTGTTAAAAGTCCTACGTTAGTTTTATTATCAACTCCAGTGTTGCCAATAAGATCAGGCATCCAGAAATTGACGGCGTTCATGCCTAGCATTACGGCTGAGTAGACTCCGAATAAAACTAATAACTTAGGATCTTTTAAAAAACAAATGAATGACTCTTGAGAGTGTTCTATTTTTTTGTTTTCTTCGAAGTTTAGTTCTTTATTTAATAGTTGTTTTTCTTTTTCAGATAACCAGGTAACCCTAGAAAATTTATCAGGAAGATAACAAAGAATAATAATGCCTAGTAGGATGACAGGGACGCCTTCTAGCATTAACATCCACTGCCAACCATGTAAGTTTGCAGAAGCATGGAATGTTTGAATAATCCAACCTGATAGAGGAGCACCTAGTACACTTGCCAATGGTACAGCCAAAGTAAACATAGCGGTTATTTTTCCACGGCTTCTGCTTGGAAACCAGCGGTTAATATAAACAATGATACTGGGGAAGAATCCTGCTTCTGCCACCCCTAATAGAAAACGTAGAATATAAAAGTGGGTACTGTTTTGGGCAAACATCATAGCGGTTGAGGTTACTCCCCAAAATAGCATCATACAAGCAATCCAGCGTTTTGGGCCAAATTTTTCTAAGAGCATGTTGCTAGGTACACCAAAGATCATATAAGAAATAAAAAATAGCCCTGCACCAAAGCCATACATGGCATCATTTAAGTGTAGGTCTAGGCTCATTGATGCTTTGGCAAAACCTATATTAACGCGATCAAGATGAGCAAAGACATAGCAAATCAGTAATAAGGGAACCAGTCGCCATGTGATTTTGCGAATAGTCTGTGGGCTTACTAATACATCATTCATACACGAACTCCCATTATTTTTATTTTAGTAAAGTCGATTTTATTATTTTTATAAGTTGCTATTATTAGTTATTCTGCTTTCTCGTTTGCAAGAAATGCATGAATATTATTTTTTTTGTAGTTTAAATCGGGATTTAGCTCTTCCATCACAAAAGATAATGCAAGCAACCTCTTAGCTTGCAATGGTGCAAAGTACTCAGTGATTTCTTTAAATAAAGCATCGGCTACTGTTTTTCTTGTTGCTAAGTCTCGACCGGAGCCTACTTTAAACGTAATATGTATAAAAGCATAATCGTGTTTAGCATCAGCCATTCTGAAAGTGTCCATTCGAATGGCACGGCTACGGATACCTCCCAATGGAAAAACCCCGCTGTTACCTAGTACAGTATGGATCTTTGCGAAGAACCCTTGGAAGTCTATTTCATCGGCAAGGTTGCCGGAGTATTCAACAATAAAATGTGGCATAGTCGTCTCGATTTGTTATTGCAGCGGGAAAACTGCATTTAATTGGCCTGTTCCAGAGCTTGCAAATAAGTCTGTAATGATTTCGGCTTTACCCGTATAGTTTTCACCACCCACCACACCCAATAACATGGCGGTATCGTGCATACCTCCCTCACCAAAGCAATTAATAGAGTATTCAGGAAGCATCGAGATAAACTCTTTCCATTTTCCTTCTTTCCACATTTGCAAGACGCGATGATCCATTTGTTTGTCAAATTCACGGGTATAGTCATTAAAGCATTTTTCAGCAATGTGATCGTATGCAAAACGGTGAGAGAGAGAGCCACTGGCTAATACAGCCACTGTTCCGTCATACTCTTCAATGGCTTCAACAACCGCTTGTCCTAATCTTAAGCTATCGGAGAGTTCGTGTGAGGTACAAAAAGCTGAAATTGAAATAACCTTGAATTGGTTGTCACTGTTCATATAGCGCATTGGAACTAATGTGCCATATTCTAGTTGGAGGGTAGGTATGTGGTGTGAGAAGATACGAATATTTTTTTGACTAGCATATTTGGCAATCATATCGCCTAATAATGGGTTACCATCGTACTGATACTCCATGTCGCGAATAAAGTGCGGTAGTTCATGGCTAGTATAAACACCCTCAAAATGATCGTATGAGTTGATATGAAAACCACTGTTTACTAACCAATGAGTATCAAAAACAATGATGGTATCAACACCTAGTTCTCGGCAACGACGGCTAATTTCTTTATGTCCATCAATAGCCGATTGTCGACAACCGTGATTCTTTCCTGGTAGTTCAGATAAATACATGGAAGGAACGTGTGTTATTTTGGCAGCAAGCGCTAATTTACCCATGATAATTCTCCATTTTATTTTTATTTTATTGTTTCATGTTATTAGTTTTAAAGATTGGCTTTTGCTAAGCCAATCTTTTGAAGGCGTTATACACCCCAGCGTGGTATGTGATGATTACCCATAGAGATACACACATTTTTAATTTCAGTGAATACTTCAAAACTATAATTACCCCCTTCACGGCCAGTACCACTAGCTTTAACCCCACCAAAAGGTTGGCGTAGGTCACGAACATTTTGGCTATTGATAAATACCATGCCAGCTTCTATACCTCTTGCGACACGGTGTGCCTTACCAATATCCTGTGTCCAGATATAAGAAGCTAGACCGTATTCAACGTCATTGGCTAATTTTAGCCCTTCGGTTTCATCTTTAAATTTCATTAGGCACACCACTGGTCCAAAAATTTCTTCTTGAGCGATGCGCATTTTATTATCGACATTCGCAAAAACAGTTGGTTGAATAAATTGCCCTTTGGATAGGTGTACGGGTAAATCTGCTGGTCGTTCTAAACCACCAGCTAATAAGCAAGCACCCTCTTTCATACCAATATCAATATAGCCTGTTACCTTATCGTAGTGTTGTTTGGTAATCATTGAGCCAACTTGAGTACTTGGATCAGTAGGGTCGCCCACAATCAAACGTTTAGCACGTCTGGCAAACTCAGCTACGAATTTATCGTAAACACTTTCTTGGATGAAAATACGTGAGCCCGCTGTGCATCGTTCACCATTGAGTGAGAATATAGTAAATAAAGCCGCATCCAGTGCACGTTCTAAATCAGCATCATCAAAAATAATCACAGGTGATTTACCACCTAGTTCCATAGAGTATTTTTTTATTCCTGCTGATGCCATGATTTGCCGTCCTGTTGCTGTACCACCTGTAAAGGAAATGGCACGCACATCATGATGTTTAGTAAGCGCAGCACCTGCTGTACTTCCATAGCCTTGAATAACGTTAAGAACACCTGAAGGAATACCTGCTTCTAAGGCGAGTTGCCCAAGTTGATGAGCAGTTAAGGGGGATAGCTCTGACATTTTAAGTACAGCGGTATTACCGAGTGCTAAGCAGGGCGCTGTTTTCCATGTGGCAGTCATAAACGGCACATTCCATGGCGAGATCAGACCACACACGCCAACAGGTTGGTACAGTGTGTAGTTTAGCATTTGGTCATCAACAGGGTAAGTATGTCCATCCATGCGCGTACAGACTTCAGCAAAGAAATTGAAATTATGAGAGGCGCGTGGAATTAGTACATTTTTAGTTTGATGAATAGGTAATCCCGTATCTTTGGTTTCTAGTTCAGCAATTTTTGGTACGTTTTTATCTATAAGTTCGCCAAGGTTGCGCATGAGTTTAGCGCGTTCTTTGGCTGGTGTATTAGCCCATTTAGGAAAGGCTTCTTTTGCCGCTAAAACAGCTTCGTTGATTTCTTTTTCACCACCACTAGCAACTTCACAGATTTCTTCCATGGTTGCAGGGTTATAGTTAGTAAATGTTTCTTTACTTTCAACTTCTTTACCATTAATCCAATGTTTTAACATATTATTATTCTCCTAAAGCATTTGTACCGTATTTTTTAAAGTATTCTGATTCGGTCACAATAAAGTTAGTTAAGCTACCAATACCTTCCATTTCTACTACAACTTTATCGCCGGGTTTAACATCGGCAAGGCCTTTGGGTGTGCCTGTTGCAATCATGTCGCCTGGTTGCAAGGTCATAAAACTGGAGAGATATTCGATAAGGTAAGGGACATTGAATATCATATCTGCTGTTGTGCCTTCTTGTTTTAACTCTCCATTGATCCATGTGCGTAAGGTCAGTGTTGATGGATCGGGTACTTCATCGGTTGTGATAATGTAAGGGCCTACAGGGGTTGTTGAGTCGCGATTTTTAACCCGTAAATTAGGGCGGTAGTAGTTCTCAAGATAGTCGCGAATAGCATAATCATTACAGAGGGTATATCCAGCGACGTAAGATAATGCTTCTGCTTGACTTACGTTACGAGCTTTTTTACCCATCACAGCCACTAATTCACACTCATAATGCATATAATCAACATGGTCTGGGCGCCACGTATTTTTTAAGTGGCCTGTATAGGTAGTGGGGGATTTGATGAAAACTAGCGGCTCGGTAGGGGCTTTAAACTCAAGTTCCTCCGCATGATCAGCATAGTTTAATCCTAGAGCAAACATATTACCCATGGCAGGCGGTAGCCATTCGACATCGGCCTCTTTTAACAGTCGACCATCTTTGAGGCGAACATCGTTATTATTTTCAACAGTAACATCGAGTGTTTCACCCTGGTAGCAGATACGTGCGTATTTCATGACTTTATCTCCTTACTCTGCAACAACAATGTTAGTTAATGTACCAATGCCTTCAATATGAATCTCAACAGTATCGCCTATGTTTATATCTACGCGGCCTTCGGGTATTCCTGTTAAAACAACATCACCTGCTTTAAGGGTCATAAACTCTGTGAGTTCTTCAATGATTTGTGGAATTTGGCGAATTAAATTATTGGTATTATTTTCTTGTTTGACTTCACCATTGACTTTCAACTGAATAGTTAGATTTTTAGGCTCGAGTGAGCCTGTTGTTACAAAGTAAGGTCCCATAGGGCAGAAGCTATCACGGCATTTGGCTTTAACCGCAGGGCGGTAATAGCTGTCCTCTGGTAAGCTTACTTCATTGGCCAAGGTATAACCTGCTACATAGTTTAATGCTTTGTCCTTTGATACACGGCTTGCATCTTTACTTATGACGAATGCAAGTGTAGGTCCTGCTTGTATGCGCTCGACACCCTTAGGAAAAACAATTTTTCCTAGGTGTGCATTATAAGTATTTGGTGTTTTTATAAATAAAACAGGTTTAACGGGTGGTTGTTTATAGGGGGGAGTATTAAAGCTTGCTAAGTGTTCAGTTAAAAGTCCTTTATAGTTTAATGCAATGCCATAAACAGTACCTGTAGTGATAGGTAACCAAGTGGGTGAGTTAATTATCTGTCCTTGATAAACAACCTCGTCTTTTTCGTTAACAGACACTCCCACACGCTGTTTGTTTAAGCTAACAAACCCATTACGCATAATATACCTCTTTATTATCATTATTTTGTTATATGAGCGTATTGCTCATTTTTATTTATTAGATAACGAGGCCTTTTTATTTAATAGAACTTTTCGGTATAGACTATATTTTATTGAGGACTTAAATTATTTAGTGAGAGAAGCGTAAAGCAAAAAAGCTCCCAATACCAAAAACTGCCATGACAATAGCCATATTAAGAGCAACCGAGAGGGTTAAAAGACTTACTATAATGCTCGCTAAGAAGCCTAACCCAAACTGAGTGGCAACAATAAGTGCTGATGCTGCCCCTGCTTGTGTTGGATAAAGTGACATAAGACAAGCAATACAATTAGCTCCGATCGTGCCTGTCATTGAAATATAGCAGGTTGCAAAGATAATGATTAACCACATTCCTCCAATAGCAAAATAAGCACTTATTAGGAGAAGAATCCCAGCTATTAATGCAATTAAAGTACTAAGCTTTAGTAGGGTTTGAGAGCTAATCCGATGGCTTAATGAACCTGAGCTAAAGGTGACTATCATAATGCCAATAATATTACAGCCGAAAATAAATCCAAAGTATTGCTCGGGGACTTTGAAATAATTGATAAATACAAAAGAGGAGCTAGCAATATAGGCAAACATGCCGCCAAAAATAAACCCTGCACACAATATATAACTTAGGGCACGGTTGTCATATAAAATATGTTTATAAGCGGTAAAAGCTTTTGAGATACTTCCACCTCTTTTTTCTTTAGGTAAGGTTTCTCTTGTAAATAACACCGCAATAAAGCAGAATAGGCCAAAAATAAATAAAACTAAAAATAAAGACCGCCAGCCAAACGCTAGCATTAAATATCCACCTATTAGCGGTGCTAAGAGAGGGGCAATCATGGTCACTACGTGCATCAGGGATAAAATGCGGACTGCTTTTTTTAATGGAAGTAAGTCTTTAACCATTGCTCTTGCAAGAACTGATGCGGCACCACCACCTAATGCTTGCAGTACTCTGAAAAGAATAAGTTGTGACGCAGAGCTTGACTGATAGCAAGCTAAACTGGTTATAAGATACAAAAAAATACCTATGAGTAAAATAGGTTTACGCCCATAACGATCAGATAATGGACCATAAAAAAGCATACCAACACAAAAGCCAATGAGGAATCCACTGATTGTCCATTGAATTTGAGTATCGGATGATTGTAATTCTTGAGTAATATTTGGCAGGCTAGGCAGGTATAAATCAATGGATAAAGGGCCAAAGGCAACTAGCGTAGATAATAGTAATAGAAATGGGATGCTGATTACAGCATTTTGTTGAGATTTAAAGGGCATAAGGTAGGTACCTATTATTATTTATTATGCTTTTTATTTTGATATGGTCAAGCTTAACAAGACGATAAATAAAATAATTGAAATAAACGGATAAAGTATAAAAATAATAAAACTAAAAAGTGTTATGAAAAGTACCATTTTTAAATGGAAAAAAACATTCATTTTATAATCGATAATGTGCATTATAAAAAGACTATTCAAATAAAAATAAAATTGGAGTATAAAAATGACAATAAGACCAGAAGATTTACGTGCTGATAAAAAACGTCCATTCACGGGACAAGAATATATAGCAAGCTTACGTGATAACCGAGAAGTTTATATTTATGGTGATCGTGTGAAAGATGTGACAACCCACCCAGCTTTTCGTAATACGGTTGCTTCTATTGCCAGTTTATACGATGCATTACACGATCCAGCTACTAAAGATACTTTATGTTGGGATACAGATACTGGCAGTGGCGGATACACGCATAAATTTTTCCGTTATGCTCGCAGTGCCGATGAGTTAAGGCAACAACGTGATGCTATTGCCGAATGGGCTAAACTGTCCTATGGTTGGATGGGGCGCACAGCGGATTATAAAGCTGCATTTGGTGATGTTTTAGGCGCTAATCCTGAGTTCTATGGTCAGTTTGAACAAAATGCCCGTGATTGGTATAAGCGCATTCAAGAGTCTTGTTTGTATTTAAACCATGCTATTGTTAACCCTCCTATTGATCGTAGTAAACCGGTTGATCAGGTAAAAGATGTTTTTATCTCTGTTAAAAAAGAAACAAATGAAGGTATTTATGTCAGTGGTGCCAAGGTGGTAGCTACCAATTCGGCATTAACACATTATAATTTTGTCGGGCAAGGATCGGCTCAGCTATTAGGTGATAATACTGATTTTGCACTCATGTTTCTCGCTCCTATGAATGCAAAAGGAATGAAGCTAATTTGTCGCCCTTCTTATGAGTTAGTTGCAGGGATGACTGGCTCTCCTTTTGATTATCCATTATCCAGTCGTTTTGATGAGAATGATGCTATTCTTATTTTAGACAATGTTTTTGTACCTTGGGAAAATGTATTCATTTACCGTGATTTTGAAAGGTGTAAACGTTGGTTTGGGGAAGGTGGCTTTGGACGTTTATTTCCAATGCAGGCTTGTACTCGCCTAGCCGTAAAATTGGATTTTATTACAGGACTATTAGTTAAAGCGCTAGAGTGTACGGGCACATTAGAGTTTAGAGGTGTTTCTGCTCAGGTGGGGGAAGTCGTTGCTTGGCGTAACATGTATTGGGCACTAACTGATGCCATGTGGGCTACAGCTACACCTTGGAAGAGCGGCGCTTATCTTCCTGGTTCAGAACCAATGCATGTGTATCGTAATTTAACTTCAAGTGCTTACCTTGCAATTAAAAAAATTATTGAGCAAACGGTTGCTAGCGGTCTTATTTATTTACCTTCAGGGGTGAGGGATTTCCAAAACCCTGAGTTAGATAAATATTTAAGCGTGTATTGCCGTGGTTCAGAAGGTATTGGTCATAGGGAGCGTATTAAGATTTTAAAGTTATTATGGGATTCTATTGGCAGTGAGTTTGGTGGTCGTCATGAGCTTTATGAAATTAATTATGCAGGTAACCAAGATGAGGTAAGATTACAATGTTTAGGTCATGCTCGTGCAACTGGTTCACTTAAAAAAATGACAGATTTAGTTGAAAAGTGCATGTCTGATTACGATGAAAATGGCTGGACGGTATCGCATTTACATAATCCAGATGATATTAATGTGCTAGATAAAATACGTCAATAATTTATACTTTATGATTAACTAAGCCCAAAGATAAGGGGGCTTAGTTAATAGAGCGAGAATAATAATGATAAAGACCGAGTTAACGCCAACACAAAAATTATTTCGTAGCGCTATGGCCTCAATGACTTCCGCTGTTAACGTAATAACCACTAATGGCGCAGCGGGGCGTTGTGGTATTACTGCAACAGCTGTTTGTTCTATAACAGATACCCCCCCGACTATTATGGTATGTATTAATCGTAGTAGTGCAATGAATATTATTTTTAAAGAAAATAATTGTCTGTGTGTCAATATTTTGTCCGCTGAACATATTGAGGTAGCAAAGCATTTTGCAGGAATGACCTGTATTGAAATGAACCAGCGTTTTACGCTAAATGATTGGCAAGAAGAGCTTTATAACTTGCCTATATTAAAAGGGGCATTAGCAAACTTACAGGGGAAAATTAGCAATGTTAGTGAGGTAGGAACTCATACTATTTTCTTTGTGGAGATTGAAACAATTAATGTAGAAGAGGGGAATGGCTTAGCCTATTTTAATCGAAATTTTCATCCTGTCGTTTCTAGTGCATAGTAATAAACTAGTGAAAATAGGCTGTAGCAGTGAGGACAACTTATTTTAATCATTTCATCGTTTATTGGGATTTTTTATTGAAGTAAAAGCCGCAAAGACTGGTACAATTCTTTTGCTATTTTTGGGAAACCATCAGGTTGACGCTCTATGGTGTCATCTGAAACACCATGAATTGCCGAGTAAATACTTTGAATAAAACATTACACTAATATAGGTGCGGGTCAGTAAGGTGAGAGTTAACGCTTGAGTTTTAATAAAGACCTTAGTAGCCTTATCATAATGGTGAGGGTAACTCTCTTCTTTGCAAGGGATTACATTCCTACCATATGGGTAACATCATAGATTTTATAGCCAATCGCGGAAAGCATAATAATTGCGCCGAGCCACATGATAGCAATTCCCCATCCTGCATCACGAAAATTAAAACCGATGCCCAATAAGCAGCAAGCAATAATTAACAGAGTAAACACAACTTGAAATACTGTCATTTTTTTATCCTTATTTACTAGGTGGTATTAATAAATGAGTTGGTGGTATTTCACCAACTAGTTTATACCCTAATAGTTCTTCAATTGCGGGTAATAGGAAGATGTCATCTTCTCCTATAAAGCTAATTGAAATCCCCTTGGTTCCTGCTCGGCCTGTACGACCAATGCGATGAATATAATCATCGGGTATTTCTGGTAAATTATAGTTAATTACATGGCTGATGGCATCAATATGTATACCACGTCCAGCCACATCAGTTGCTACAAGAACAGCTATTTTACCAGCACGAAACTTTTCTAATGTTTGAACACGCTTATTCTGGGCTACTTCTCCAGAGAGTAATGCAACACTGATCCCTAATTTCTTAAGCCTTTTTTCAACATCTCGCACTTGATCTCTACGATTAGCAAATACAATGATACGTTGCCAATTGTTCTGTTTAATCAAGTTATAGAGAAGAGTACATTTATCTGTTTCAGTGACGGCATAAATATGCTGTTCAATATTGTTACTTGCAACAGTTTCAGGCTCTATGGTTATAGTAACAGGATTTGTTGTCCATTGCTTAGTTAAATTTAAGATGTCATCAGTAAATGTTGCAGAAAATAGCAGTGTTTGTCGATTATCTTTAGGCGGTGTGCTACGGATAATTTGTTTGACTTGAGGAATGAATCCCATGTCAAGCATTCTATCTGCTTCATCAAGTACGAGTATTTCAACCATGTCTAAGTAAACTTCATTACGTTGTTGGAAGTCTAATAAGCGACCTGGGGTTGCAACTAAAATGTCACAATACATTGTTTCGAGTTGCTTGAGTTGTTTGTTAAAATCCATCCCGCCGACAAAACTGAGGACATTAAGGTTGCTATATTTGGTTAATGCTTTCGCTTCTTCTGCAATTTGTATGACGAGTTCCCGTGTGGGGGCAATAATTAATGCTCGAGGCTCCCCCATATAACGTTCCTTAGGGGGCTCCACAGTTTCTAATTGAGCAATAATTGAGATAAGAAAAGCCGCCGTTTTACCTGTGCCAGTTTGAGCTTGCCCAATACAGTCTTTGTCTTGTAGCGTATGTGTCAGTACTTCTGCTTGAATGGGGGTACAATAACTAAACCCTAAATCATGAATAGCATGAAGTAGAGGTGTTGATAATTGAAGGTCACTGAAGCGTAGTTTTCCTTCTTTTAGCGGTACTTCAAAATCGGAAGGTGTCCATGATGGAACTGATGGTGAGGCTTTTTTCTTCGATGAAGCTGTGTCGCTTTTTGTTGCACGCCTTTGGTATTTTTTATGTTTAACATTCTTTGATGTGGCTTTTTCTGTTGCCCCTCTATGCTCTTTCTCTACTCGAGAAGAAGTTGTTTTTTGACTAAAAAGTTTTTTTAGTGAGCTAAGCAAAGTATTGATTCCGTCTAATAGTTCTTAATGTACATTATTTTAACGTAATTTGATTGTATTTACATTTTTATCTATCAAAACATTAAATCTTTTTGTCTAAACAGTTTATAATACAAGGTAAAGAATATACGTTGTTATTAACTGGAAGATTATTTCTTGAAACTTAGGGTAGAACTTATGAAATTAAAATTACTTATTGCAACAATGGCATTTTTGGGAATGGCTTCTGTGGTTCAAGCGGAGACAAAAGTAGATGCAGTGAAGCAAGAAACTCCAAAAGAGAAAATGATAAAAGAGTTGCAAGAAGCTTGTGTTAAAAGTGGTAATACGGAAGCCTCATGCGCTTGCTCAATGGATAGCTTTAATAATGCAATGACAAAGCAAGAGTGGGATTTAATCTTTACGCCAGCTAAGAAAATTACTCAAGAAGATTTACCTAAGTTTAAAGCAATAGAAGACAAAATAACTGCTGCTGCTAAAACTTGTGGTGCAGATAAAATGTAGAGCGCTTTTGTTTGAATAAATAAAGCAGCTTAGGCTGCTTTATTTGTTATTGATAATGGCTATTTCGTGTTTCTCAATCAGTGGTTGCGGTATATTTAACTTTTCTCCGTAAATAACCGAGTAAAATAGAACATTCTGTACATACTGACGTGTCTCATTGAAGGGTATTGTCTCTATCCATACATCAAAATCAATGTTTTTATCTGTGTTACGTAACCATTGATTAACTCTTCCAGGGCCTGCATTATAAGCAGCAGAAGCTAAAATACGATTATTTTGAAAACGTGAGTACATTTGGCTTAAAAATGCTGTGCCGAGTTGAATATTTGTTGTTGGATCTAACGCATCTTGAGGTCTAGCTAATGGAATGGAGAATTTTTTAGCCGTTTCTTTAGCTGTTGCAGGCATCAATTGCATAAGCCCCATTGCTCCAGCATGTGATTTGATTCTGTCGTTGAATGCACTTTCTTGGCGTATAATTGCAAAAGCCCAATTAGGGTTAATATTTCTATTATTTGCTTCCCTTTCTAATGTACGTCGATGGGCAATAGGGAAGCGAATATTCAAATCATCCCAATAACTAGCAATAGCTAATGTGCGTATGGCATAGAAATAGAGGTTCATGTCGTAGGCTAGTTGAGAAAGAGCGAGCTTTTCTTTATCAGACATCGTGCGCGTCATGTTGTGCCACTCAATCCATGCTTGGTTATCCATTCCTTTATAAAGGTATTCAATTGATCGTTGAAGTGCTGGTGTGTTTTTAATAGTTAATACCATATTATTATTAATCATAATGGGTTGATTATTAAGTTGGTATTTTGTGTTGGCTCTTTGCGCGGCTAAAAAAGCATAAAAGTCTCTGTCTTGCGCGAGTTTGATATATTGTTCTTTTAATGTAGGATCTTTAGGGTTTATTTTTTCAGCAACTCTTACTTTCCAATATTTCCAGCGATTAGTTTCAGCAAGGTTGGCCGGTAGTCGGTTAATTAATTGTTGGGCTTCTTGCCAGCGATTTAGGCGTAATAATAACCTTACATGCCATTCACTGACATCATCATGGTCAAGATTAGCATCATATTGAGCCAAAATAGGGAGTGCGCGCTCATCAAAACGGCGGGCAAAACTTAAGCCAATGTTGTTGGCAAAAGAAACTTTTTGTTCATCAGTGAAATGAAAGCGTTGGCCATAGTAGTTAAGTAATGATAATGCCTGTTCAGGATCTTGTCTTACAAGGCGAACCAAACCCAAAGTGACGATGTCTTTTGTTGTTTTGTTATTATTTTTAAAGTCTTCTGTTTTTTGTATTAAGCTAGGCTTTTGGGCTACTTGAGCGAAAAGTTTTCCTTGGCTTGCAAGTGATGAGGGGAGGCTACTAATAAGGTGGTTAGCTAAACGATATTCACGTGCTTCTAAAGCAAGTTTTAAGCGTTGCCACTGCATATCAGCGGTCATCTTCCCCTGTTTTTTCCAATTATCAAAGACAGCATCACAAGAGTTAGGGCGTGAGGCAGGGGTTAACCAAAGCTCTTCTGCTAGGCTATTGGCTTTAGTTATTTGTTTTTGTTGGTAAAGATATTGTGCGTAGTAACAATCTAGGTCAGTAAACGTATTTTTTTTATAGTACCGTAGAAAAGTATTCCAATCTCCTCTGTCAGCCACTTGTTTTAACCATCGCATTTCTAACCATCTTGTTTGGGGTAAGTCTGCGTGTTGTGCAACAAAGGTAATTATCTCATTATCGGATGCTAGTTTTAAGCGATTGTTAAGCTCAAGATAAGCAAGATAAGGTTGTAACGGATAGCCTTGTAATGCTTTTTTATAACTATAGTAAACGAGGGGATTGTTTTTATCTAATGCCGCTTTTGCTTGGTCAAAGTAGTTACGCTGTTCATCTAAAGTCACTGCATGTAAGTTAATACTTGTTAATAAGAAACAGCTTAATGATGCGATGTAACGGACTAAGGCATTAGCCATAAAATATTAAACCCTTATATTTTATAAAAGGCTATAGCTTACCGTGCTTAGAGAAAATATGCGAATATTTATGTAATACAATTTATTGATTGTTTGTTTGGCTAAAAGCAAATGCCTGTTAAACTAGTCAGTTCTGTTTTGGGAGATAATAATGGCACTACTAAAATTTACTGATGTATCGTTAGCTTATGGTATGACTCCTTTATTGGATAAAGTTTCATGGCAGATTGATAAAGGTGAGCGAGTTTGTATTATTGGGCGTAACGGTACGGGTAAATCAAGCCTATTGGGTTTGGTAAAGGGTGCCAGCTTTCCGGATGATGGTGAAATTTGGCGTGCGCCTGCATTAAAAATAGGTGAGTTGCCTCAAGAGCTGCCTAAAGCGGATGACCGTATTGTATTTGATGTTGTAGCAGATGGTCTTTCTGGGGTAGGTGAGTTGTTAGCACGTTATCATCATTTAAGTCAAAATATTGTGACGGACGATGATTTACAGCAGCTGATGACGGTGCAGCAAGAGTTAGAGGCGAAAGATGGTTGGCGTTTGCAGCAGTTGGTCGAAGCAACATTAACACGGTTACAGTTATCTGCTGATAAAAAACTATCAGACCTATCAGGTGGTTGGCGTCGACGTGTATTATTAGCGCAAGCCCTAGTGGCTGAACCTGATTTGTTGTTATTGGATGAACCAACAAACCACTTAGATATCGGCGCGATCAATTGGCTAGAAAATGCACTACTGGATTTTAAAGGGGCTATTTTATTCATTACCCATGACCGTAGTTTTTTACAGCATTTAGCAACGCGTATACTGGAGTTAGACCGTGGCCATTTGATCGATTGGAAAGGCGATTATGCAAGCTTTTTAGTGCATAAAGAACAGCAGTTAGCAGCAGAAGAAACAGCAAATGCTCTTTTCGATAAAAAATTAGCCCAAGAGGAAGTTTGGATTCGACAAGGGATTAAGGCAAGACGCACACGTAACGAAGGGCGTGTAAGGGCACTAAAAGCCCTGCGCAAAGAGCGTTCTGAGCGTCGAGATGTTCAGGGGCGTGCTACTTTCCAACTTGATGGTGCAGAAAAATCAGGTAAGCAAGTGATTTTAGCAAATAATATTAGTTTTTCTTATGGTGAAAAGCCGCAGGTTAAAGATTTTTCTATTCTTGTACAGCGTGGAGATCGAATCGGTTTATTAGGTGCAAATGGTACGGGTAAAACGACACTGCTAAAATTATTGTTAGGGGATTTAGAACCTAAAAAAGGCAATGTTGAGCATGGCACTAAATTAGAAGTTGCCTATTTTGATCAATTACGTGATCAATTAGATGAAGAAAAAACCGTGTTAGACAATGTGGCAGAGGGTCGTGATTTTATCACGGTTGCTGGACAAGAGCGGCATGTGCTTAGTTATTTGGGGGATTTTCTTTTTAGTCCTCAGCGATCTCGTACACCAGTTAAGGCTTTGTCTGGTGGAGAGCGCGCACGGTTGTTATTGGCAAAGCTATTTAGTAAGCCTGCTAATTTATTAGTCTTAGATGAACCTACTAATGATTTGGATATTGAAACATTAGAATTGCTAGAAGAAGTTTTAGATAATTTTACAGGAACCGTTCTTATCGTTAGCCATGACCGTGCCTTTTTAGATAATGTTGTGACGAGCATATTAGTCTTTGAAGGGGATGGTAAAGTAGCCGAGTACATTGGAGGTTACGATGATTGGATTAGGCAAGGCGGCACTATTAAATTATTAGGTGTTCAAGAAGAAAAGAACGAGGTAGCGCAAAAGGTAGATGAAGTTGTACCTCAAGCAAAAACAGAGGTACAAGAAAATGTGGCTCCAAAACGTAAATTAAGCTACAAAGATCAGCGAGAGTTAGATGCGCTGCCGGTTCAAATTGATGAATTAGAAACAGCAATTGCGGCATTGCAAGCGCAAATATCAGATCCTAATTTTTATCAGCAACCTATCGAGATAACACAGGGTGTTTTAGAAAACTTAACTAACATGCAACAACAGTTAGATCTTTTATTAGAGCGTTGGGCTGAACTTGATGACTAATATAATAAAGCCCAGTTATACTGGGCTTTATTATATCGAGAAGGTTATTTTCTAAAAGTACCTAAAATATCCCAAGGGTATTCGGTGATGAGTCGCACTTCATTCACATCATTAGAGAAGCCAGATGAACGATAGATAGAGTAACGTACACGGAAATTAAGATTCTTTGCAGGTCCTGTTTGTACTACGTATTTAGCTTCAAAGTTTGTTTCTCTTTCACTGACTTTTCCTCCTGACTTGTCTGAGGCACGAAGATATTCGGAAATATTGCTACCACTGACATAACGAGCCATTAAGTTTAAGCCAGGTACACCGTAGTTGGTCATATCTAAATCATAACGTGCTTGCCAAGAGCGTTCCCCTGCATTATTAAAGTCGGAGTATTGTACAGAGTTGGCAAGATACATAGAGCCACCGCCATCAACACCATAAGGGTTCCCCATCCCTTTCCCTGTGACTGCTTGATAAGCCAATGTGAATTTGTGAACGTCATAGGTATATGAACCTTGTAAACTCCAAGCATTAGAGTCAATTTTATGGCCATTACCTACTTCTCGACTTAAGTATTTTACAGGGCCTTGGCTTTTAGTGTTGTAATAATTAAACGATAAATTAACCGCTTGATTTTCATCAATAGGATAGGCGTAGTCAATACCTAGGTATTTTTTCTTCCAAAAGTCTTTTACATTTGAGTAATATAATGCAGCAGATAGATTATCAGTAAATTGATAGCTACCTCCAATAAAGTCAGCTCGTTTTAAACCTGTTCCTTTATTGTTATAAAGTCCCCAGTCGTTAGGGCGTGAGTCACGATAACTTTGATCCATAGCACGTAGTGACGTGAAATGGCCTGCATTAATTTTTAAGTTTTTAATTTCATTACTGGTGAGCAAAAAACCTTCAGCTGTTTCGGGAAGTAGTCGTGCATCATCCGTTGAGAACACAGGAGTATCTATAATTTGTTCACCATATTTTAGTGTGGTACTTGATATACGGGCTTTAACAGCACCTACTGCTTTAGAATAATTATCCTCTGCTCTACCATGTCGGTCAGTAGGCGTTAAACCGATACCTGTACGGCCTCGGCCTGTATCTAATTTAAATCCATACATACCTAGTGCATCAACACCAAAGCCGACAGTTCCTTGTGTAAAGCCTGATTGATAGTTTAATATAAAACCTTGTCCCCATTCCTCTTGATAGCTTTGTGCTTTATAGCTGCCATGCCCATTATGGCTTGAGTTACGAAAGTCACGGTTAAAGTAGACATTACGAATCAGCAAGTTTAAATCACTGTCTTCTAAAATTCCCTCCGATTTTGCTTGTTCACTTTCATTTAGGATAGAGGATATTTCTTTTTTTGCGTCATCTGGTGGGGCGGCATAAGTAAGGCTAGGTATTAATGCTGTAATCGTTATTGCAAATAAATTGAGCTTGAACATTTACACTTCCCCTTAAGTGATTTTTAATCATAAATTAGTATGTTTATGTTATGGTTTTAAATTACTGTTGATTATATTGTCTTTTAAAATCCTAAGTTCTTTTTACAATATAGTGCTAACAGAAGAGCTACTTTAGATAGCCGAAAAAACTATATCATATAAACGATATAATATCGAAATATTAGGTAACCATTTTTTAATAAAATAAAAAAATAATTGATTTTATTGATTTAAAGCGTGTTAGTGATTTTTATTGAATTACTTTATTTGTTTATATTTAAAGCCTATTATTGTTATGATATAAATACCACTTTTTTGTTTGGATGATGTTTGGGATATCGATATGTTTTTATTAGATGAGCGTTTAAATAATGACAGTATTATTGTGGGAGATTTCCCACTTTGTCGATTGTTGCTTAAAAATGATAAAAACTACCCTTGGTTTATTCTTGTACCGAGAAGAGAAGGGGTAACAGAAATTTTTAACTTATCGTCTGAAGATCAACAACAGTTATTGGTTGAAATGAGCGTATTTAGCGAACTTCTTAAAACACTATTTAAGGCTGATAAAATGAACATCGGTGCATTAGGTAATATGGTGAGTCAACTGCATATACATGTGATTGCACGTGTTAAAACAGATGTGACATGGCCTCAGTCAGTATGGGATAAGTTACCTGCTAAACCTTATGCTAACCATGAGATTGAAGTGATAAAAGAACAATTAAAGTCAGTGATGCCAACTGATTTTTTATTTAAGTGATTATGATGGAAGAATTAGCTGAGCGCATTAATAGTTTGGAAAGTCAATTAGCTTTTCAAGACGACACGATTCAAGCATTGAATGAAATGCTTGTAAAACAACAACAGTTAATAGACCTTTTAGAAAGAAAAGTACAGTTATTAGTTAAGGGGCATAACGAGCTGCTAGAGCGTTGTGGTGAGATTGAAGATAATATCCCACCACCGCACTATTAAAAAATAATGCTATAAACTGAACTTATTGAATATTTGGTTCTCTGTTACAAGGTTAGGTTTGAACAATCTAACTTTCTCTATCCTCCTAATATTTAGTGATGAAAATATTATCTACGCTCATGCTGTGATATTCCTTTTTATTCTTATCAATTAGTAATGAAGCTATGGTTAACGTGTTTGTATTAAAAAGAGATTAATGAATTTATGTTTGCTGTTTTAAAGCCTTTTATTTTTCCTAGTGAAGATGCCATAAAGTTTGCTATTAAGCTTTCTATTGCGGCAGGGCTTGCTCTATTCATTGCTTTTTGTCTAGATTTAAACCAACCTCAGTGGGCAGCTGCTACGGCAGTTATTGTAGCGCAACCTCATTCTGGGATGGTTGTGAGTAAAGGTCTGGCAAGGTTGGTAGGTACATTGATGGGGACAGTGATCGCATTAGTTGTGACAGCACTTTTTAGCCAAACGCCTTGGTTATTTATTTTAGCTTTATCTTTAGGGCTTATGATTTGTACAGCCGCTTCTACCGTTATACGTAGTGCATGGTCTTACTCTTTTGTACTGGCAGGCTATACCACGGCGATTATTGTTTTACCTGATGTTTTTAAACCGTTATCTATCTTTGATTATGCGATTGCCCGTTGTACAGAGATTTGTTTGGGTATTATTTGCTCGTCAGCTGTATTCGCTATTTTATGGCCCGTTAAAGTATTTCATGGGCTTATTGTTGAGGCTTCTAATATCTGGCAAGCAGGTTTAACATCAGCCTGTATGACGCTAAAGGGCGAAAACGTTAATGAAGATTTATTAAATAGTTTAGCAAAGATTGTAGCCATCGATGCACAACGAGAGCATGCACTATTTGAAGGCGGAGATGGTAGAAATAGAGCCAAAGCTATTCAAAATATGTGCCATGATATTTTGGCGTTGCTGCGTGCCGCGAGAGGTTTTTCTAGGCAAATTCGTTTCTTAACGAAAGAGAACCGTGAGCAGTTACAGCCATGGATTAATGATTGTATTGAGACGTTAACAAAACCAACCTATAAGTCGTTGAATGTTCTAGCCAAAAGGTTGCGAGAAAAAGATCATCTAGACAGGCCTCTACCCCAACAAGATATTATTGCACGGCTAGAAATGGTGATACAGTGCGCTATTTTCGCAGGTTTAGACCTTGCTTCTGTCCGTGCAGGTAAGTTAAAACGCAAAGCAAAAACAAGTTATTTATCTGCCCATCGAGATTATTCTCTAGGATTGTTTTTTGGCTTGCGCTCAGGGCTTGCTTTCTTAATACTATCTGTATTTTGGATGATATTTGGGTGGCCCATCAGTGAAGCAAGTGGTTCATTGATGATGGTTGCTGTTATTTGTAGTATGTTTGCAAATAAAGAGAATGCAGCCCAAATTAGCATGGGATTTTTAAGGGGGACGTGTTATGCAGTTGTGGTGTCGTTTGTTGTATCACAGTTGATCCTTCCTTCTTGGAGTGGTTTCCCTTTATTATGGCTAGGCATTGGAATTCCTTTGTTTATTAGTTCGTTAGGAATGGTCAAGCCTGCTATAACAGGGACGTGTACGGTATTTTCAATTAACTTGTTAATGTTATGCCGTCCGACAAATCATGGCTTTCAATCGACAGAAATGTTTATTAATCAATCACTGGCGATGCCCCTAGGGATTATTGCGGCAATATTAGCCTTTCATCTCGTGAAAATTAATACCTCGTATTGGCAGGGTAAATACATGCTAGGTGCCATGTTAAAAGATTTAAGAAAATTAACGCAGTCCTCGATAAAAGGGGCTGAAACATGGTTTGGTGGAAGGATGGCTGATCGGTTAGTTTTATTAGCACGACATCGTTCTATTATGGCAGAGAATGCAGAAAAGCGTTGGTATGATGCTCTGCATATTATGGATTTGGGTGATGAGATTCTTAATTTACGAACAAGTTTAGCGAAGCAAGTAACATTGCAAATAAGTTTAGATACATATCTTGATACTTTGGAAAAAGTATTTGAAAGAGAACCTAATGAAATGAGTGTAGAGCTACTTAATAGCGCTAGCGAGCGGTTAAAAACGATTATTAGAGAGAAAGGTCTTGATACTCGTGGTGTGTTAGCAATATCGGCCATTATGCAGATTCAGCAAGTTTGGTCTGATTGGTATCTAGAGCAAAAAGTACAGCAGGAAGATGAGTATGGGATTGCATGAAATGGCTATTGGGGGCGTTTATGTTAGCCCATTGTTAATTTTTGGATTATTGGCATTGCCTATAACTAAAGGTGTTTTAGTTATTTTCCATAAGCTAGGTTTGACTCGTTGGGTATGGCATGAAATGTTATTCATTTGTGCTATCTATTTGTTGGTTTTTACTTTTTTGACGCTAATTATTGGTATCTTTTTTTAGTGTGAGGTGAGTGTGCGTCCAGTTATACGTGTGTGTGTGACCTTGTTTGTTGTGTTGTTGGCTATTATTGCAGCCACTATGCTATGGCGTTTTTATATGTTGTCTCCTTGGACTCGTGATGCGAGAGTAAGAGCTGATATTGTGACTATTGCGCCTGATGTTGCCGGTTGGGTTGTTGAGCTTAATGTCAAAGATAACCAAGAGGTTAAAGAAGGTGATATTTTGATGATGATAGATAAAGATCGTTATCAAGCGGCTTATAATCAAGCGTTGGCTATTGCTGAAACACAAAAGCAACAAATGTACTTAAAGCAACATGAAGCTTCGCGTAGAAAAAGATTGGGGTCTCAAGCGATTAGTGCCGAATTGTTAGAGAATGCACAAATTGAAGCTGCTATAGCTCAAGGTCAATACAATGAAGCATTAGCTCAGCTAGAACTGGCAAAACTAAATCTTAAGCGTAGTGTTGTAAGAGCGCCTAGAGATGGACAAGTGACCAATCTACAACTTGTTCAAGGCAACTATATTAAAGAGGGGCAATCTGCGATGGCCATTGTTGTCAGTGGCTCGCTGTATTTACAAGCTTACCTTGAGGAAACAAAGTTACCTGGTGTAAAAGTAGGTATGCCTGCTGATATTCGGTTAATGAGCGGTGGTACTTTACTAAAAGGCCATGTTGAGGGAATCAGTAGAGGGATTACTGACCGTAATGCTACTGCTGACACTCAGCTATTAGCCGATGTGGAACCCACCTATAATTGGGTCCGTTTAGCACAAAGGATACCTGTTCGGATTGAGTTTGATGAGTTACCTAAAGATCTTCATTTAGCCGCAGGTATGACAGCGAGTGTTAGAATCGGTGAACCTAAACTATCAGACATTTTTTCATTATGGTAATAAAAAATAATCGGTTAATAGTTTTTAAAAGGATTGTCAGGGATCTTTCTGATCCCCTTTATTAGGGGATAGTGTAAGATTAACTAATAGTGGCTTGGGGAAGTGCTGACATTTTAACTAACTGACTTTCGTTAGGCAGTAGTGCAGAGGCCTCTCCCTCAAGGATACGCTTATTTTTTTGATTAAATACTTTCGTTGAAAGACGTACTTTATTTTTTGGAAGTTTTTCTAGCACCTCTATTTCAATACGTAACGTGTCTCCCGCATAAACAGGACGTAGAAATTCTAATGTTTGAGTCAGGTATATTGATCCAGGTCCTGGTAAATTACAAGCCATTGCTGCACTAATAAAACTAGCACTTAGCATTCCGTGGGCAATAGGTTTTTTAAAACTTGTTGTTGCCGCAAAATCTGGATTTAAATGTACAGGATTATTATCTCCAGAGGCAGCTGCAAACAATAGAATATCTTTTTCTTCTACAAGTCTTTCTATCGTCGCTCTTTGTCCTACAGTGATAGCACCATAAGTGATTGTTTGAATGTTTTCAGCCATGATTATATTCAGTCGTTGATTAATGAATCGACTATTCTAACCAAAATTAACAATTTGTTAATACATTTATATTTTTTATAATGGTTTGATTAAGCTTACAGATAGGTTGCTTAGTCGTATTAAAAGTTTAAATAAATAACCTTTAGTTGTTGATGATGTTATAATTATAAGGAGTTATAACTGGGTTTTAGAAGCCTACTAGAGCACTTTTATAAAAAATGATATTAGACTAATTGTTTATGATTATTTATGTGCGCTGGCTAGCTAATTATAAATAAGGGTAAGTAAAGGTTTTCTTGTGGCTAAAGTAACAACAGAGTTAGGGGCGCCTAAATTAAATAAAGTGACGGTTATTGGCTTAGGGCTTATTGGTGGATCTTTTGCTAAAGCTGTTAAAGATCTCAAGCTAAGTAAGCAAGTAGTTGGGCTAGATAATAATCCAACAACACAAAAAATTGCCATACAAAATCAAGTGGTAGATAGTATCGCAGAAAACTTATACGATGCTTGTTTTGAGGCTGATCTTGTCTTGCTAGCAATCCCTATTTTAGCAATAGAAAAGCTCTTGCTGTCGTTGTCTTCACTAAACTTAAAAAATACTGTACTGACTGATGTTGGTAGTGTTAAAGGTAACATTGTTAATACATTGACGGCATTAACCCCACAGCTATTGCCTAATTTTGTTCCAGGCCACCCTATTGCTGGATCTGAACGTAGTGGGGTGGAAGCTGCTGATAGTCAGCTTTTTATTAACCATAAAGTTATTTTAACGCCGACACAAGAAACGAATAAGCAAGCAGTGCAACTGGTTCATCTTATATGGCAAGCTTTGGGTGCAAATGTCGAACTCATGTCGGTAAAGCATCATGATGAGATTCTCGCTGCGACTAGTCACTTACCACATTTACTTGCCTTTGGATTAGTTGATTGTTTAGCCAAAAACAATGATAACTTGGATATTTTTCGCTACGCAGCGGGAGGTTTTCGTGATTTTACGCGAATAGCGGGTAGCGATCCTACCATGTGGCATGATATATTTTTAGCGAACAAAAATGCCGTATTAGCTGTTTTAGATAGTTATATGGAAGAATTACAGCAACTTCGCATAGCTATGCTTGAAGATAACGGTTCACAATTATTGGATGTGTTCACTCGTGCGAAAGCGGCGCGTGGACATTTTAATAAAATTTTAGAAAGTAGAGCGAATATGACTCATAAAGCTAACCCTGTTAAAGATTTAACATTTATTGCAAAACCTACGAATAAGTTATCAGGTCGTTTACAAGTTCCTGGCGATAAATCCATTTCTCATCGTTCTATTATTTTTGGCTCACTAGCAGAGGGAACAACTACGATTGAGGGGTTTCTAGAGGGTGAGGATGCGTTGGCTACATTGGAAGCCTTTAAAGACATGGGTGTTTCTATTGAGGGGCCTAAAAATGGGCGTGTTGTAATACAGGGTGTTGGTTTACAAGGATTGAAAGCACCTACTAAAACGATCTATTTAGGTAACTCAGGAACTTCAATGAGATTATTGGCAGGATTGTTATCAGCTCAACCGTTTAATAGCACACTAGCAGGTGATCACTCTCTATCAAAACGTCCAATGAATCGAGTCGCTAAGCCTTTACGTGAAATGGGTGCAAAAATAGAAACGGGGACAGAAGGTAACCCTCCTTTGACCATAGAAGGTAACCATTCGCTTAAAGGGATGCACTATGATATGCCGATGGCCAGTGCTCAGGTTAAATCTTGCATGTTATTAGCCGGTATGTATGCAGAAGGTAAAACCTCTGTTACTGAACCTGCACCAACGAGAGACCATACAGAGCGTATGTTAAAAGGGTTTGGTTATCCCCTTGATATTAATGGATCAACGGTTACTATTAAGCCCAATCATAAATTAACTGCTACTTCTATTCACGTGCCTGCCGATATTTCATCTGCTGCATTTTTCTTAGTGGCTGCTACCATTGCAGAAGATGCGGATTTGACATTAACACATGTAGGAATAAACCCAACACGAACGGGTATCATCGATATTTTAAAATTGATGGGGGCAAACATTACCCTTGAAAATCAAAAAGAGGTCGGTGGAGAGCCGGTTGCTGATATTCGTGTAAAAAGTGCTAAATTAAAAGGTATTGCCATTCCAGAAGAGCTAGTTCCTTTAGCTATTGATGAATTCCCTGTACTTTTCATTGCAGCTTCTTGTGCAGAGGGTACGACTACTTTAACGGGTGCCGCAGAATTAAGGGTGAAAGAATCTGACCGTATACAAGTCATGGCAGATGGTCTAAAAACCTTGGGTATTCAGGCAGAACCTACGCCAGATGGCATTGTAATTAAAGGTGGGCGTTTAGGCAATGGTGAAGTTTGGAGTCATGCAGACCATCGTATTGCAATGTCTTTTGTCGTTGCCTCTATTCGTGCTCAAGGCGAAATTCGTATTCGTGATTGTGATAATGTAGCAACATCATTCCCCAATTTTATTCAATTAGCGCAACAATGTGGTATTAATGTAGTGGAGTTAAAATAAGCACATGACACAACAAAATATTCCGCTTATTACGATAGATGGGCCAAGTGGCTCAGGTAAAGGTACGATTGCCACATTAATCGCTAATCATTTGGGCTATCATCTGTTAGATTCTGGGGCAATTTATCGTGTGTTAGCATTAGCAGCTAAAAAACATGCACTCTCTATGGATGATACTTTAGCGTTAGCGGATTTAGCTAAAAAATTAGATGTTGTTTTTAGTGTTGATGCTTTAAAAAATAATCAACTAATATTGTTGGAAGGTGAAGACGTCACCCAAACAATACGCACAGAACAAGTAGGTGCTAATGCCTCTAAAATAGCTGCGCAACCTATGGTACGAGAAGCGTTGCTAGCGCGTCAGCGAGCTTTTTTAACGTTGCCTGGGTTAGTTGCAGATGGTCGCGATATGGGGACAGTTGTATTTCCTAATGCACAATTAAAGTTTTTTTTAACGGCTAGTGCTGAGGAAAGGGCTAAGCGCCGTTATATGCAGTTGAAAGCAGCGGGAGAAAATGTTAAACTAGAAAGCCTTATTGATGAAATAAAAGCACGTGATGAGCGCGATACGAACAGAGCTATTGCCCCCTTAAAACCTGCTGCGGATGCTATTATTCTTGACTCAACAGCAACATCTATTGAGCAGGTATTAGACAGTGTTTTGAAAGAAGTAGCAAAACATGCAGTTTTTCATTAATTGATATATTAAATTTTCAACAATATCAAAAAAACCAGCGGTTATTTTTTTGATATTTTATTAATTAACCCGTATTTAAGCTGGAGATACGGTAAGACAGATTATCGTCTTTAACTACAGGTATGAACATGAGCGAAAGCTTTGCAGAACTTTTTGAAGAAAGTCAAAAAATCCAATTAATGCAGTCTGGTTCAATTGTAACTGGTACTGTTGTTGATATCGCTGGTGACTGGGTCATCGTCGATGCTGGTTTAAAATCTGAAGGTTTTATTCCTTTAGATCAGTTTGTAAATGAACAAGGTGAAGTAACCATTAAAGTAGGTGATAACGTACAAGTAGCGTTAGAAGCTGTTGAAGATGGTTGGGGTGAAACAAAACTTTCACGTGAAAAAGCTAAACGTGCTGAATCTTGGCAAACGCTTGAAGCTGCTTTCGCTGCTGAAGAAGTAGTTAGAGGTCTTATCAATGGTAAAGTTAAAGGTGGCTTTACAGTTGATGTTAACGGTATTCGTGCATTCTTACCAGGTTCTTTAGTTGATGTACGTCCTGTACGTGATACATTACACTTAGAAGGTAAAGAGCTTGAGTTTAAAGTTATCAAGCTAGACCAAAAACGTAACAATGTAGTAGTTTCTCGTCGTAGCGTATTAGAAGCAGAAAACAGTGCTGAACGCGAAGCATTATTAGAAAATCTACAAGAAGGCCAAGAAGTTAAGGGTACTGTTAAGAACTTAACTGACTACGGTGCATTCGTAGATTTAGGTGGTGTTGACGGTCTATTACATATTACAGATATGTCTTGGAAACGCATCAAGCATCCATCAGAAGTGGTGGCTGTAGGTGATGAGATTGATGTAAAAGTATTGAAATTTGATCGTGAACGTAATCGTGTGTCTTTAGGCTTAAAACAATTAGGCGAAGACCCATGGATCGCAATCAAGGCTCGCTATCCACAAGGTACACGTTCAAAAGCACGTGTTACTAACTTAACTGACTACGGTTGTTTTGCTGAGTTAGAAGAGGGTGTAGAAGGTCTAGTTCACGTTTCAGAAATGGATTGGACTAATAAAAACATTCACCCATCTAAAGTGGTTCAAGTTGGCGATGAAGTTGAAGTTCAAGTGTTAGAGATCGATGAAGAACGCCGTCGTATTTCTTTAGGTATCAAACAAACCAAAACTAATCCATGGGAAGATTTCTCTACTCGCTATAATAAAGGCGATAAAATCAGTGGTAATATCAAGTCAATCACTGACTTCGGTATTTTCATTGGTTTAGAGGGCGGTATTGATGGTTTAGTGCATTTATCTGACATTTCTTGGAATGAAACAGGTGAAGAAGCTGTTCGTAACTATAAGAAAGGTGATGAAATTGAAACAATTATCCTTTCTGTAGATGCTGAGCGTGAACGTATTTCTTTAGGTATTAAACAACTTGAAGCTGATCCTTTCCTTGATTATGCTGAAACACACGATAAAGGCGTAATTGTTAAAGGTGTTGTGAAAGAAGTTGATGCTAAAGGCGCTGTTATTACCTTAGCTGAAGAAGTTGAAGGTCAATTAAAAGCTTCTGATATTGCACGTGAACGTATTGAAGATGCGCGTACAGTATTAAAAGAAGGCGATGAAGTTGAAGCGAAGATCACTAATGTTGATCGTAAGTCTCGCGTAATTACTCTTTCTATTAAAGCAAAAGATGTTGAAGAAGAGAAAGATGCAATTAAAGAACTTCGTAAACAAGATGATGCAGCACCTGCTACATTAGGTGACTTATTCCGTCAAAAGTTAGAAGATCAAAATAATTAATTGATCAGCTAGTTGAAAAAGGGCGATTTTATCGCCCTTTTTTTATTTTTAACTATTCATGATATATCACCGTGTTCCAATGATTAGAACCGGTGTCCTTTTTTTATCACTTGCTGTTTTTGACTAAATTTAGCCATATTTAACTAATTTATCACGGCAAAATCGCGATAAAATACTACGGTTAATATTAGAAAACGTGGCAGAAAATGCCAAGTACAAATATTTAATATTAATGGTAATGCAGTAAGGGAATCTAAAATTTTTCTAACTAAGGCTGAGGCTTAATGTGGGCAAGTACAAGAGAAGTCGATTTACTGGCGTCTGATAGAAAGGGTATTATTGTTGGCAATAAACATGCTCTATATGATGCGCTCACTAAATACTTAAAAGAAGGTTTAAGCGAGAAACTTTAGCTTTTAACCAGTTTTTGTGGATGAATTATTATCGAATATTAAGCCTACACACTTTGCACGACTAAGAGACGAACGGTTTAAAATTATTAAAGACTCAACTATTAATAGAGAGTTTTTTATTATCTCTGCAATTTATAGAAAGTTATAAATGAATAAGGATGGTGTTCAATCAATCCTTTAAAAGCAATTGAAATGCCTAAAAATAATAATCATAGAAAAAGGTTAAGTAAGTGAAAGCGAAATAGAAGCTATACTAAAAAAATTAAATGGTATTGATGGAGTACCGCCAAAAAATAATAAACAAGAGATGGCATATGCTTTTTTAATTGCAATTGAAACCGCCATGAGAAAACTTGGTTTAACTTATGATGATGTATTTTTAGATTGTTGATTTGTTCATTTAGATAAGTAAAGTCTTTCAATTGTCATCGACTAAGACAGAGGTCTTTTTTAGGTAAACAAAACAAGAAACTAAGTTTTATGATCTTATTTTTCACGATACACACAACGAATTGATAACGCGCTTATCTAAAAAGCTAAGAGTTTTAGAATTGGCTAGAATAGCAGGGCATAGAAATATAAGCCAGTTGATGATTTATCATAAAGAAGCAGCGGAGAGTTTGGCGAGTAGATTGAATTAATAAAAATTGTCTTTAATTGATATCAGAGTTGGCTTAACATTATGTGCTATAGTGTATTAAGTTGCTGGAGAGACAATATGTTATGCCGTAAGGTAGGAATATTGACTGCTAAAAGCAGTTTAGAAATTAATGATAGAACACCCTTTTTACCCTCATTTAATTTTTATGAAAAGCATGAGTCACAAGCCATTAATGCTAGTGATAATGAAATTATTGAAGCTATATATTTTCCAAATCTGAATGATGATAAAGTTACGCATTTTCTAATGTCCTTAAGAGAGTTACCTGCGCGACTATTCAACAAAAGCATGCAGGGAAAAGAGACTTTTGGACTTAAAAATTTTACTCTATTATATCGCTCAGATAATGAAATCTCGCTAGGACTAGTGGGTAAATTTTGGAGGGCAGACTTTGGCCTCTGCGATATAACCAATAAAGATGAATTCATTAATTTAAATGATCCTCAAGTTTCTAAATTAGTTCTTCGCTTCAAAGTTATCAAACAAAATAATGAAAATATTGTTAAAACAGAGACATTCGTTTACTGTCCTTCAATGGTTACGAAGTCAGTATTTTCTTGTTATTGGCTAGCCATTAGATTTTTCAGTGGTTTAATTCGTAAACGAATGCTTAATAATCTGAAAATTTTTTTTGACTAATCTCTAAAAAGTATATTTACTTCGTTATCACTCTATTTATACCATACTCTTATTAATTTTAAAGAATTGTTTAACATCACTAGCGCGCTATGGTTCCATTTTATAACGCGCTCTTTTGCCGTTTATGTTCTTAAAGTTAAGTAGTGCAATAAGCTCTCTTACTGTTTTGATTTGTTTCCTTAAGCCTTTTGGTATTTCTCTAGCATTTCTCCACACTAGGTATTCATTTTCCTATTTGATATAGGTTTCTTTTATAGCCTTTATATCTGCTTCTCTTGCGTCTAACTTATTAATGATCTGTTACACCATCTCTCATTTATACTGCGTGATTAACTGCAATCCAAGCAAAAGTAAGTCCAGGACCTAGAGTAATGCCAGGGCCAGGATAAGTACCTGCCATGATTGAGTGCATATCATTGCCAATTGCATAAAGCTTATTGATCGATTGGTTTTCACTATTTAATACTTGAGCATATTCATTGGTCGCGAAACCTGTACAAGCTCCTATATCTCCAGGGTATAGACGTACCGCATAATATGGTGCTTGAGTCAACGCTCCTAAGTTTGGATTTGGCTTATGGCTTGGATCGCCATTGGCACGTTGATAATCGGTAGTGCCTCGGGCAAATTGTTCATCAATCCCTTTTTCAACATATTGATTAAATTGTTGAATAGTCTTAGTTGCTTTAGTATGTTCAATACCAAGCTGTTTAGCCAAAATCTCAATACTTTCTCCTTTAAATAAATATCCCTCTTTTAAAAAAGGTTCTAAGTTTTTACCACCGGGGTGAACCATCCCAAGACCATACTTAACTAGTCCATTTTTATCCGTAATTAAGTAGCTAGGGATAGAGTCCATTTGCTGTTGAGCTAAACCAAAACGATGATAAGAAGTTGACTCATTAACAAAGCGTTCTCCTCGTTGGTTAAGCGTTATCATACTTGGTTTTCCACGGTCTAAAATAAAATGAGGAAATACCGCTTGAGAACCATCTTCACGTTGACGAATAGAAACAGGAGCCCAAAAGCAGTTTGTAGCATTTTGTGTTTTACCATAGACGGCACCTAAAGTTTCAGCAATTTTATGTGCTTGAGCTGTATGGCCTGGGGCACCAGGACACCAAGAAATATCAGAATGTTCAGCTAATCGCTTGCGACGTTCAATATTTCGATTAAAACCTCCTGAGGCTAAAATAAGTGCTTTATTTACATTAATTCGCTTAATCTCATCTTGATGTACCAGCTCAATAGCAATAATCTCATTATTTTCCTTAATAATGTGAGACATCTCAGTATTGAGTAATATTGGAACTTTTCGTTGTTCAAGGGAATAGAGTAAAGAAGCAATCAGTGCATTCCCCATTACTAACCGAGTGCCACGAGGATACTTTAAGCGATCCATACCATAACGTAACAGTAATTTTAGTGAGTGTTTGAAAGAGGCGAAGTATTTAGTTAAATTGAGTAAATGCCCCACATCATCACGGTCTACCATCATTCCCCCCAATACTGTAAATTCAGGAATAGGGGGGCGCACTAACTTAAACTTATCCCTTAATAAACGGCCATCAAAAGCAAGAGGTTCTAATGCGCGCCCACATAATGTGGAATCTTTTTCTTCTGATTGATAGTCGGGGTGGAAAGGTCTCGCACGATAGCGGACAGCAGTAGCTTCTTCGATATCTTTTACTGCTTTTGGCCCTGCGGTTAGAAAGGCATCAATCAATGCGAGGTTAAAATTATCTTTACCAATAACGCGTTCCAAATAAGCTGTCGCTGCTTCTTTTGTATCATCTTGTGCCCCTACACTGGCTGCATGATGTGTCGCTGGAATCCATGTAGTACCTGCTGAAAATGCTGTTGTTCCACCCACATATTCAGTACGTTCTACTAATAATACTTTAGCTCCTTTTTTAGCTGCCAAAAGTGCTGCTGACATTCCTGCGCCGCCCGCCCCAATAACCACCACATCATAATTTTCATTCATTTGAATGTTTGCCCATGTACTCATATTTCACCTATTTTTTATGTTTATTTTGATTGCTATTAAATTTATTGTTATTGGCAACGTTTGATTAACTGTGTTAATCTGAAATTATTGGAACAGTATTCCATTTTTATATAAATGATACAACCCTTAATTAAATAAAAATGATAAAAGTAGGTAAGGTATGAAAGAGAATTATTGTGATGTGCTCGTTATTGGCGGGGGCGCGGCAGGTTTTTCAGCTGCTGTTACTGCGGCATGGCATGGGCAAAAAGTGGTTCTTATTGAGAAGTCACACCTTTTTGGAGGTGCTACCTGTTGGTCGGGTGGTTGGATGTGGATTCCTCGCAATTCTCTTGCTCGCAAAGCCGGTATTGTTGAGGATATTGATCAACCACGTCTTTTTTTAAAAAATGAATTGAAAGATAAGTTTTCAGATAAGCATATCGATATGTTCCTTACTACTGCACCGACGATGGTTGATTTTTTTGCACAACATACGGCATTGCAATTCGAAGACGGTAATAAAATTGCTGATATACATGGTAAAACAGCAGGTGCAGCAGAAGGTGGCCGTTCTGTCATTGCTGCTCCATACCATGGCAGACATATGGGTAAGTTGGTCAAAAAAATGCTTTCACCAAAGAGAGAAACTTCCTTTCTAGGATTACCTATAATGGCAGGAAAAGATCTTTGGCATTTTCTTAAAGCAACACGCTCATTTTCTTCAGCTCTTTATGTCGCTAAACGGTTGGGATTACATCTCTTAGATCTACTAATTTATCGTCGAACCATGCGTTTTGCTAATGGTTCAGCCTTAATTGCGAGACTTGCCAAGTCTGCTGAGGATCTTGGTGTTGAAATTCGAACATCAACGCCTGCAAAAAGGCTAATCCATGAAAATGACAAAGTAACAGGCGCTATTGTCAAAACAGAAACAGGTGAAGAAATAATACATGCAAAAAATGGAATAATCCTAGCTGCCGGTGGATTTTCATACGATATAAAAAGGCGTGCTAGTATGGTTCCGCATTTAAGTAAAGATCCTTTTGCTCATTGGCCTCTTCCACCATCCACCAATACGGGAGATACATTAAAGATGGCAGAAGTCATTGGAGCCGAAGTCTCTACTGACTTAGCATCTGCTGTTGCTTGGTGTCCTGTTTCTGTTGTACCTTATAAAGATGGTTCAACGGGTATCTTTCCTCATATTATCGATCGGGGTAAACCAGGCGTTATAGCTGTGTTAAAAAATGGTAAGCGTTTTGTAAACGAAGGGGATGGTTATTATGATTATGCCTCTGCAATGGATCGTGAAACACCCGAAGATGAGGAAGTTTACTCATGGCTTATTTGTAGTCATGAATGCCAACGTCGCTATGGATTTGGAATGACAAAACCAGCGCCTTTCTCGACGAAAATGTGGGAGGAAAATGGTTATCTAAAAAAAGCAGAGACCATTGAGGCGCTCGCGCAAAGTTGTAATATAGATCCTACACAATTAAGACAAACATTGGATGAGTACAATAAATCAGCTTATGATGGGAAAGACCCTCTGTTCAATCGAGGTTCAACACCGTACAACCAAAAAATGGGTGATCCAAATCATACGCCTAACCCCTCTATCGCACCGATTGATAAAGGCCCTTTTTATGCGATTAAAGTATTGCCTGGGAGTTTTGGTACATTTGCAGGATTAAAAACAGATGAGTTAGCACGCGTTCTACATAAAACAGGTACACCTATTCAAGGTCTTTATGCCGTAGGTACGGATATGTCGAGTATTATGGGAGGATATTATCCTACTGGAGGTATAAACCTTGGGCCAGCCATGACTTTTGGCTATATAGCTGGTTGTCATATTGCTAATAAAAAAATAGAGAACAGTTAAATGCAATGAGTAACGAAGATTAGTTCAACCGACCTTATGTTACAATTTAGGATATGGTTTATAAGTGGAACATTTTTCCAAATTAATTAGGTATAACTTATTATGTCAACAAAGTTAATTAATCGTACATTGTCTCTATTAGAACTATTAGCTGCTCAACCACAGGGAATGGCTTTGACTGACATTGCCCAGCAACTAGCTATGCCAAAGAGTGCTACACACCGTTTATTAACAGATTTAGCTGAGCATGAATATATTCAGCTAGATGAAGATACTAAGTACTACCGCCTGACCTTAAAAATGACTCAACTAGGATTTCAGCGCTTAGCGGTGGATAATATTTTTCAAGTGGCACAGCCATTATTAAACGAATTAGCACAGATCAGTGGTGAGTTAGTGCGATTGAGCTTAATTGATAGTAGCCGTTTGATTTTTGTAGCAAAAGCTCAAGGGGCAACAGATGCGTTACGGATTGATACTGATATGGGGAATGAGGCACAGCTAACTTTCTCTGCATCAGGTTTAGCATGGTTATCAACGCTGACTGATGACGAGGCGCTTGGTATTGTACAGCAACAACAAAAACGCTTTCAGCAACGTGGCGATAAAGTGAGTCCTTTTCATGTTGAGTTGTTCTATCAGCAACTTGCTGAGGTACGTGACCAACAACACGCACGTTTTCAAAATAGCATGGGTTTGGGGACTGCCGCGATGGCTGCACCTGTATTGCCAATAAATAATAGGCAAGCTGTAGGGGTAATTAGTATTGCTGGGCCAAGTGTACGGCTAACCGAAAAGCAAATGGATAACTTACTGCCTGATCTATTAAAAATAACAGATATTTTATCGTCATTATCCGTGGGAATTAGTTTCCCCAAAAACTATCAAGTAACCTAATAGGCTAGAGGAAAAATAAAATGTATAAGTTATCACTAGCGGCATTAACTGTTTTAGAGTTAACGCCCCCTCAAATGATTGATTGTGCACAACAAGCAGGTTTTGACTATGTGGGGTTAAGATTGATTCCTGCTACTCCCCAAGAGCCTTCCTATGATTTTACAGGAGATACGCCTGTGCGTAGAGAGTGCTTAGCTCGCTTAAAAGATGTTGATGTAAAGGTTGAAGATATCGAAATTTTACGTATTACAGATCAGGTCGATATAGCGCGTTTTGAACCTATTTTTGAGTCAGCCAAGCTGTTAGGTGCAAAAAGTGCTCTGGTGGCTGCTAATGATGCTAATGAGGCGCGCCTCATTGATAATTTAGGTCGATTGGCTGATTTAAGCGCTCAATATGGTATTTTACCCCATGTTGAATTTATGCCATGGTTAACCGTTGCAACGTTAAAGGATGCTGTTAGCTTGGTGAATACTATTAATCATAAGAATTTAAGTGTATTGGTTGACAGTGTGCATTTCCATCGCTCCCATAGTGATGTTAGTGATTGGCAAGCCTACAATGGCACTATGCCTCGTTATGCACAGTTATGTGATGTGCCTACAAAAGATGTGACTGGAATGGATGAAATATTAAGTCAAGCGCGTGGGCAACGTAAAGCACCGGGAGAGGGGTATATTAATAATTTAGCCGAGATTATTGCAATGTTACCCAAAGAAATAGCGTTATCCATTGAAATCCCTGAGCGAGATAGATGTCATGAAAATGCTTTAGAACGAGCAATCCGTTTGAATCATGCAAGTAAAAAATGGTTAAAGACACATTTTTTGGGTTAATTACTGGATTTTGGATAACGTTAAAAAGCGACTATAGTTTTTTCTTATCTTATTGTTTAAATAATATTTTTATCTTTTATCGTGTTGGTAAGTATTGTTATAATAATTTGATATATCTATTATTTATATTTATATCTTTATTCTTTATAAGTAGTTACTTAGGATACTGAGGCAAGGAGCAGTAAAATTGGTGTTAAGGGTTCTTTAATTAATACGCACTTATCGGTTTTATAAAAATAATAAATTGATAAGAAAAATAAAAAGTTGTTATAGAGAAAGCATTATGAGCAAAAAATATTATGGGTTTTTAACGACCAATGCATTGGCCTGTTTATGTTTATCCATGCCTGTACAAAGTCAGGAAGAAGGTTTTTTAGAAGGTTCTAAGGCCAGCGTGAATGTACGTAATTATTATTTTACTCGTGACTTTAAAGGCAGCGATCCTACCCAGAGTAAATCCTCAGCGTGGACACAAAACTTTATACTGGATTATCAGTCTGGTTTTACTAAGGGAACGGTAGGCGTTGGTTTAGATGTTTTAGGGACTTCCTCTTTTAAACTAGACGCGGGTAAGGGAGCAGGTGCTACACAAATGTTACCCATTCATGATGATGGCGACCCTGCAAAAAGCTATGGGCGGTTAGGAGTAGCGGGTAAAATGAAAATCTCTAAAACAGAGCTAAAGGTAGGTGAGTGGATGCCTGTCTTACCAATTTTGCGCTCAGATGATGGCCGTTCACTACCTCAAACATTTCGTGGTGGTCAAATTACCTCTAGGGAGTTTAAGAACTGGTCATTCTATGGTGGGCAAATGCGTGAAACTAGCCTTAGGCAAGATGCTAGTATGGAGAAGATGGCTTATAGTAATGGTCGAGGCAGTATAGGGCGCTCAAATCGTTTTAATTTTGGCGGTGTTGAATACAATTTTAATGATAATAAAACCCAAGTAGGTGTATGGGGAGGGCAGTTAAAAGATGTTTATAAGCAAGGGCTTATTAGTTTAAAACATGAGCAACCTTTAGGCGATTGGGTATTAAAAGCTAATACAGGATTCTTTATCGGTAAAGAAGATGGTAGTAAACGAGCAGGCAATCTGGATAATAGAACGTTGTATGGCTTATTTTCTGCTAATTATAACCATCATACTTTCTATGCAGGTTTACAACACTTAGCGGGTGATAGTGCTTGGATGCGCGTCACAGGTACAAGTGGAGGAACATTAGCTAATGATGCATTTACGACCAGTGCTGATCAACCTAAAGAGCGTTCATGGCAAGTGCGTTATGATTATGACTTCACGGGCTTAAATGTACCCGGATTGACGATGATGATTCGTTATATTAAGGGAACTGATGTTAAAAATAATTTAACAGAGGATGGGAAAGAATGGGCTCGAGAATCTGAGTTAGCTTATCTTTTTACAGAGGGTAAGTTAAAAAACTTATCTATTAAATGGCGTTATAGTTCGTTAAGACAAAGTTGGAATAAAAATGGACGCTTTGATGAGCATCGAATTATTGTGAATTACCCTATCTCTTTTCTTTAATTAAAATTCAAGCCCAATGTATTGTTGGGCTTAAATTTTTAATACATTTTTTTGCAGATCGTTTCGATGACTTCTTTCATTTGTTTTTGTGTTTGCGTCATGATTCGTTTGTTAGACACCCCTAAAAATAATTTATTAGTGAGTTCTGGCGAGCCAATAGGGTAAGCAGTTAGCGAGTCTTTATGCATTATCAGTTCAATAGTACGTGGCGATAAAATAGCATAACCCATTTTTTCATAGACAAGTTCTAGAATAGTGCTCACACTATTCATTTCTAAAATAATATTGGGTTTTAAGCCAATATTGGCCATTTTGGTTTCGAGTAGTAAGCGATAGGCATTGGGTAAGCTTGGTACAATTAGCGAAAATTTGGTTACTTCTGCAAGAGTGAATGATTGCTGATTAATAATAGGATCATCTTTTGGAGCAATCAAGCATAAGTTTTCACTACCTAAGCTGCTGATCTCTAGATCAAGCGAAAAGTTACTGCTATGGAGTAACCCAATATCGATTTTTCCCGTAATAATTCCTTCTTCAATCGCTGAAGACATTGCCTCAATAATAATTAAGTTCGCATCAGGTAATAGGTGTTTAAACTCTTTAGTGATAGGGACTGCAAGCAGCTTTGCTAATGTGGGGGGAAGGCCAATAACCACTTTTCCTGAGAGTTGCCCGTTAGTTAGCTCCTCATAGGCGCGTTCAACTTGGTGCATAATGCCATAAGCGTGTTCAAGTAGTTTTTTCCCCGAATCGGTTAAGGTAACGCCACGACCATTGCGTACCAGTAAATTTTGACGTAAATCGACTTCTAGCCGACGGATTTGCCGACTTAGCATCGGTTGTGCTATATCTAAATGGTCAGCGGCTTTGGTAAAACTACCAAATTCAGCGATATGGATAAAATACTTGAGTTGTTTTAATTCAAATGCTAATTCTTTATTCATTATGCACCTGCCGTTAGGGGAGTAATACATCATTTTTATTTTAGTTATGCAATATTGTTATATCTAGTAGTTTGTTTTGCATATTTATTATAATACATGAATTATTTAGGATAATCATTACTAATATAACAATAAGAGATAGAGTAATGATGAAACAAGTAATGATACCGTGCTGCCTAATGCGCGGAGGAACATCAAAAGGGCCTTTTTTTAATAAGGCTGACTTACCTATAGATATTGAACAGCGTAATCGACTCTTATTAGCTACTGTTGGCTCACCAGATAAACGACAAATAGATGGTGTGGGTGGTGCACATTCTTTAACCACCAAAGTGGGGATTGTTTCACGTTGTGAAAACCATGAGCAAGGTGTGGAGCTATCCTTTTTATTTGCACAATTACAACCAGAAAAAGATACGGTTGACACCACCCCTAACTGCGGAAATATGTTAGCGGCAGTTGTACCATTTGCTTTAGAAACAGGCTTGATTAAAGCAATGAAAGATGAAACTACAGTCCGTGTATTAACAGAAAACACCGGAATGATCAGCGATATTACCGTACAGACGCCACAAGGTGAAATTACTTATGAAGGTAATGCCAAGATTGATGGCGTACCGGGGAGTGGTGCTCCTATTAAAATCAGTTTTTTGGATACGGCAGGTTCCGTTTGTAGTGGTTTATTGCCTACTGGAAATTTATCGGATAGTTTTGACATTCCTAATGTTGGCACGCTTGAAGTAACTTGTATTGATAACGGGATGCCTATGGTGCTTATTCGTGCCAGTGATTTAGGATGTACAGGTCAAGAAAGTGTCGATGAATTAAATAATAATCAAGCCTTAAAAGATAAGATTGAAGCACTGCGTATAGTGGCTTCTGAAAAGATGGGGTTAGGTGATGTTAGACAAAAAAACTACCCAAAAATGTGTCTGATTTCTGAACCATCAAAAGGTGGTGCAGTGAATACTCGTTGTTTTATTCCTCACGTTTGCCACGAGGCTATTGGGGTTTTAGCAGCAGTCACTATTGCCACTGCTTGTGTATTAGAAGGTAGCGTTGCAAGTGAGTTTTATCATAAAGAGCAACAAGCAGGAGTCTACCAGTTATCTATTGAGCATCCTAGCGGTGAGTTTACAGTTGAATTAACAGTAAAGCTAAATGACAAAGGACAAAGTGAAGTGATAGGTGCAGCATTACTAAGAACAGCTCGTCTATTGATGAAAGGTGAAGTGTGCTTGTTAAAAAGCCGTTTATAAGTGTTATTAAAATAATAAATGAAGAGTAAGAGGTGTTAAATGAGTTTAGTTATTGATTGTCATGGTCACTACACTACTGCGCCAGAAGCATTGAGTAAGTGGCGAGAAGAACAAATACAAAGTATTAAAACAGGTTCTACAGCACCTAAAGTCAGTGATTTAAAAATCAGTGATGAGGATATTCGCCAAACGATTGAAGAAAATCAACTGCGTTTAATGAATGAGCGTGGCTCCGATATTACTATTTTTTCACCACGCGCAAGTTTTATGGCGCATCATATTGGAGACTATCAAGTATCAGCAACATGGGCTGCTATTTGTAATGAGCTGTGCTACCGTGTATCTCAGCTATTTCCTGATCGTTTTATACCAGCTGCTATGCTTCCGCAATCACCGGGCGTAGCTACTGAAACATGCATTGCTGAACTGGATAAATGCATTAATGAGTATGGTAATGTTGCCATTAACTTAAACCCTGATCCATCAGGTGGACTATGGACAGCACCACCACTCTCTGACCGATATTGGTATCCGATTTATGAAAAGATGGTGGAGTATGATATTCCAGCGATGGTGCATGTCAGTACTTGTTGCCATGAAAAATTCCATACCACAGGCGATCATTATTTAAATGCAGATACCACAGCTTTCATGCAGTTTTTAAAAAGTGACTTATTTAAAGACTTCCCAACACTGCGCTTTTTAATCCCTCATGGAGGTGGTGCAGTACCCTATCACTGGGGGCGTTTCAGAGGATTGGCACAAGCATTACAACGTCCTGATATTGAAGAAAACTTATTAAATAATATTTTCTTTGATACTTGCGTTTATCATCAAGATGGTATCGATTTACTGACTAAAGTAATTCCAACTAAAAATGTTCTATTTGCTTCGGAAATGATTGGTGCTGTGCGTGGTGTTGATCCAAAAACAGGCCACTATTTTGATGATACTAAACGTTATATCAATGGCGCCAATATCACAGATGAGCAGCGTCACCAAATTTTTGAAGGCAATGCACGTCGAGTATTTCCTCGTTTAGATAAAAAATTACGTGAAAGAGGGCTATAAAATGTCATTAGAATTATTTAATCAACTTGGCGTTGTAAAACGTAATATTCATCGTGCTGATCCTGCCGCGGTAGAAATTCTTTCAAATTACAGCAGTGCAACCATTCATGAAGCAATGGGGCGAGTAGGGTTAATGAAACCGTACTTACGGCCTATTTACCCCCAAGCAAAAGCTTGTGGTACAGCGATAACTGTGTTGCTTCAACCAGGTGATAACTGGATGATGCACGTAGCCGCTGAGCAGATTAAATCTGGGGATGTTGTTGTAGCTGCTTGTACAACCGATAACGCAGATGGTTTTTTTGGTGACTTGTTAGCGACTTCCTTTCGTGCTCAGGGGGCTAAAGGACTTATTATTGACGGTGGTGTTCGTGATGTAATGGATTTAACAGACATGCAGTTTCCTGTGTTTAGTAAAGCAATCCACGGCAAAGGGACGATCAAAGCAACCTTGGGGTCAGTCAATATCCCAGTGATTTGTGCTGGCATGTTAGTTGAACCGGGGGATGTGGTAGTGGCTGATATTGACGGCGTTGTTGTTGTACCAGCCGCTAAAGCTATGGACGTGGCAATTGCCACCCAAAAACGTTCTGAAAATGAAGATGATAAACGTCAGCTATTTGCTAACGGCACATTAGGTTTAGATTATTACAAAATGCGCGAACCTCTAGCGAAAGCTGGTTTGAAATACATTGACTAGGGGGATAAGTATGGAACATGCAGAAGTAACAAAAGGCTGGTTGCCTTTTTATGAGAACCCAAGTAAACCTCGTTTTAACTTACCTTTTGGGGCTGTGGATGCCCATTGTCATGTATTTGGCCCACAGAATAAATTTCCATATGCTCCAGAGCGTAAATACACTCCCTGTGATGCGTCAAAAGAAGATTTATTTGCGCTGCGTGATCATTTAGGGTTTAGCCGTAATGTCATTGTACAGGCTACATGCCATGGTAGCGATAATCGTGCATTAGTTGATGCTTTACAGTCAGCCAATGGACTTGCTCGTGGTGTAGCGACGATTCGCTTAGATATTAGCGATGAGGAGTTACATGCATTAGATAAAGCAGGTGTACGTGGTGTTCGTTTTAATTTTGTAAAACGGCTTGTCGATTTTCTACCTAAAGATGAACTGCAAAAAATTGCCGAACGTATAGCACCATTAGGTTGGCATATTGTGATCTATTTTGAAGCCCCAGACCTACCTGATCTTTGGGATTTCTTTACCTCACTTCCTACTACGGTAGTGGTAGATCATATGGGGAGACCCGATGTCAGCAAGCCTGTGAATGGTGCTGAATTTGATCTTTTTGTGAGACTGATGGAGGAAAATCCTAATATCTGGTCGAAAGTTTCCTGTCCAGAACGTTTAACAATAACAGGTCCTAAGGCATTGAATGGTGAAGAAAAACCTTATCAAGATGTCGTGCCATTTGCACGCTATCTTGTTGAGCGTTTTCCTGATAGAGTATTGTTTGGTACGGATTGGCCTCACCCGAATTTAAAAGATCATATGCCGGATGATGGCTTGTTAGTGAATTATATTACACAAATAGCACCAACGATTGAACTACAAAAAAAATTATTAGTCGACAATCCGATGCGGCTGTATTGGCCTGAAACCTTAAAATAATAAAATAAGGGGAAAAATAATGAGTTTAGATAAGCCTTATAAAAATATTCCGGGCACAACGATTTTTGATGCTGAGCAATCACGTAAGGGATATTACCTTAATCAGTTTTGTATGTCGCTTATGAGTGCAGACAATCGCAACCGTTTTAAAGCCGATGAACGGGCTTATTTAAATGAGTGGGCAATGACTGAAGACCAAAAACAAGCAGTGATTGACCGTGATTTAAACCGTTGTCTTGCATTAGGCGGCAATATTTATTTCCTAGCCAAGATTGGTGCAACTGATGGGTTGTCATTCCAACAAATGGCAGGAAGTATGACGGGGATGACTGAGCAAGAGTACCGCGAGATGATGCTTGCCGGTGGTCGTAAGCCAGTGCCTAAAAATAACTAGGAGAATAAAAAAATGGCTAAAATTACTGCAAGTGTTTATACCTCACATGTCCCTGCTATTGGTGCTGCATTAGACTCAGGTAAAGCAGGTGAACCTTATTGGCAAAAAGTATTCTCGGGTTATGATTACTCAAAAAAATGGAATAAAGACAATATACCTGATGTAGTCTTTTTGATTTATAACGATCATGCGAATGCGTTTAGTTTAAGTTTGATTCCTACTTTTGCTTTAGGCACAGCAGAAAGCTTTCCTATTGCTGATGAGGGTTGGGGAGCTAGACCTGTTCCAGTGGTAAAAGGGCATCCCGAACTTGCTTCACATATTGCACAATCACTGATTCAAGATGATTTTGATATTACCATTGCTAATGAGCTACCTGTTGATCATGGCTTAACGGTGCCAATGTCTTTGATGTTTGGAGAGGTGGATGAGTGGCCCTGTTATGTGATTCCCCTACATGTTAACGTAGTACAGTATCCTGTGCCCTCTGGTGCGCGCTGTTTTGCAATGGGAAAAGCGATTAGGCGCGCGGTAGAGTCTTTTGATCAAGATTTAAATGTCCACATCTGGGGAACAGGGGGAATGAGTCATCAATTACAGGGGGCTCGTGCAGGGTTAATTAATGAGAAGTGGGACAATGACTTTTTAGATGAGCTGATTGCCGAACCAGAAAAATTATCGAAAAAGCCTCACTTAGAGTATGTAGAAGAGGCAGGCTCAGAAGGTATTGAGTTAGTGATGTGGTTGATGGCACGTGGTGCGATGAATTTAGAAAAAGAACCTATCGTCAAACATCGTTTTTATCATGTTCCCGCGTCAAATACGGCCGTTGGTCATTTAATTCTAGAAGATGGTATTTAAGGAGATTAAGATGAAGCAAATTAATGTGGCATTAGTTGGAACAGGCGCTTTCGGTATTAAACACTTAGATGCAATTAAGAATATTGAAGGAGCAAACGTTGTTTCTTTAGTCAGTTCTCGTTTAGATGCTGTTAAAAAAGTAGCGCAAGACTACGGTATTGAGCATTATACTGATAATTTGGATGATGTATTAAAACGCCCTGAAGTAGACTGTGTTATTTTGTGTACACCAACACACATGCATGCAGAGCAAACATTAAAATGTTTGCGTGCAGGTAAACATGTGGAAGTTGAAATTCCTTTAGCCGATAGTTGGAAAGATGCAGAAGAAGTTTTAAAGGTTCAAAAAGAGAGTGGATTGGTTGCTATGGTCGGCCATACTCGTCGTTTTAATCCTTCTCATCAATGGATTCATCAACGCATAGAGAAAGGCGAGTTTAATATTCAGCAAATGGATGTTCAAACTTATTTTTTCCGCCGAAAAAATATCAATGCTCTAGGGCAACCACGTTCATGGACAGATCATTTATTATGGCATCATGCAGCACATACAGTGGATTTGTTCCAATATCAAACAGGATCACGGGTTATTAAAGCCAATGCAATTCAAGGGCCTATTCATCCTGAGCTAGGTATTGCTATGGATATGTCCATTCAGTTATTAACTGAAAATGGAGCGATTTGTACATTATCACTTTCTTTTAATAATGATGGGCCTATTGGTACATTCTTTCGTTATATTGGTGATACAGGAACTTATCTTGCCCGTTACGATGATTTGTATAATGGTAAAGATGAAAAAATCGATGTGAGTAAGGTTGCTGTATCCATGAATGGCATTGAACTACAGGATCGAGAGTTCTTCGCAGCCATTCGTGAAGGGCGCGAACCTAATTCGAGTGTAGCCAGTGTGATTAACTGTTACCATGTATTAGGGGAACTTGAGCAGCAATTAAATAATCAATAGAGGTTGGCCATGTTTAAAACCAGACAATTAGCAGATCAAGAAATCATGAGTATTGGTTTAGGATGCATGAACCTAAGCCATGCTTATAATCATCCTACACCTGAAAATGAAGCTAAAGCACTTATCCAAAAAGCGTTAGATTTAGGGATTAATCATTTTGATACAGCGACCCTTTATGGCTTTGGTACAAACGAGGCCTTATTAGGGCAGTCTGGTTTAAAAGCAAGGCGTGCTGATATTTTTTTAGCAAGTAAATGTGGTATGGCGGGTGTTAATGGCAAGCGTGTCATTGATGGACGGCCTGAAACAATTAAAAAGCAATGTGAAGAAAGTTTAAAGCGCTTGTCTACTGAGTACTTAGACTTGTATTACTTACATCGTCGTGATTTTAATGTCCCATTTGAAGACAGTGTAGGGGCTTTAGCAGACCTTGTTAAAGAGGGTAAAATTCGACATATTGGTTTATCAGAAGTATCTGCAGAAAGTTTACGTAAAGCATATGCTATACACCCTGTTGCAGCAGTGCAAAATGAGTATTCATTGTGGAGTCGTAATCCAGAGTTAGGTTTATTACAAACATGTGAAGAGCTGGGCGTTAATTTGGTTGCCTTTAGTCCCGTTGGACGAGGTTTTTTAGCGACTCAATTGAATATAAGTAGTTTTCCTGAAAAAGATATTCGACTTGCAATGCCACGTTTTCAAGAGCCTCAGTGGCAATATAATGAGACACTTTATCAGCAGTTTTTAGAATTGGCAGAAGAGGCAGGCTGTACAACGGCTCAATTATCATTGTATTGGCTGTTGGCACAAAGCAATATGATTATCCCTATACCAGGAATTACTAAAGTCCCTCATTTGGAGGAGGACGTTGCTACAATAGAGTTAACTCTCAGCGATGAAGTGTTAGCTAGAGCAAGTGAACTGATCAATCAGCAAACAGTGAAAGGTACACGTTATGCAAAAGCAACATTTGCTGAGATTGATACCGAAAAATTCCCTGAAGAACTAGCGTAGTTATTATTCTCCTCCAATAATAAGTTGGCGTTTCCCATATCTATATCATCAGTCTAAGAGATATAGATGTGGGCTTTTTTTACCTTAAAACTATAATCTTATTTATCTCTATAACTATTCACTTCAATTGGCGCTGTTAATCAAAATAAAAATAGATTTATAAAGAAAAATATTGCTCTGTAGTTATTGTATATCCGTTGTACAGATATGCAAAAAGAGCATATCTAATAGATATTTTTTTGGCTATATCTAGCATAAGTTGTTACGTAAGATACTTAAATAGTATAAAAATAATTAAGTATTAGGCAGTTAATCTGCCAGAGGTAATAAATGATGACTAATATATTAAAAAAAGAAAATGTCCAACATTTTTTGAATACCGAGAAGTTGTCAGTATTTCAAATAACCATTTTTTCATTATGTTTTTTAGTGGCGCTGTTTGATGGCTTTGATACCGCCGTTATTGGCTATATTGCTCCCAGTTTAATCACTGAATGGGGTATTGAAAAGGCTGATCTTGCTCCTGTATTAAGCGCAGCGTTATTAGGTTTGGCCTTTGGTGCAGTTTGTTTTGGTCCCGTGGCTGATAAAGTAGGCCGTAAAAAAGTATTAATTCTGTCTGTGGCAATTTTTGCCGCGGGCTCGTATGCTTCAGCATTAGCATCTTCTTTAGGGTGGCTTGAGTTATTTAGGTTTATTACGGGTATAGGTTTGGGGGCTGCTATGCCTAATGCTGTCACATTATTGAGTGAGTATTGCCCAGAGAAAAAGCGCTTCTTTTTAGTGAATACCATGTTTTGTGGTTTTCCTCTCGGAGCTGCTATTGGTGGTTTTGTTTCTGCGTGGATGATTCCAGAATTAGGTTGGAGAAGTGTTCTCTGGTTAGGGGCTATTGCACCAACGTTATTACTTATCGTGATGTTATTTTTATTACCTGAATCAGTTCGCTATTTAGTGTTTAGAAATCAAGAAAGTACACAGATTAAAACTATATTAAGTAAGATTTCCCCTCGTGCGAACGATATATCTTCATTTTACCTAGAGGAGACGCAACCAGAAGTAGGTAATGGTAAAAATGGGGTTTCCGTGGTGCTATCTAAACATTATGCATTAGGTTCTATAGCGCTATGGTTAACTTATTTTATGGGATTGGTTATTTTCTATGGAGTGATGAATTGGATGCCTCTGCTGTTTAAGGAGGCCAATATGCCTGCTGGTTTAGGAACAATCGTCACTGGCTTATTTGCATTAGGTGGTTTAGGTGCTATAGCAAATGGTTGGTTAATGGATCGTTATAACAAGCACAAGTTAATTATTTCTTTTTGGTTATTAACCGCGATTAGTGTGGCATTAATTGGTCTTGTGGTTGGGCTTCATGTCACAGTTTTGGTGACGGTCATTATTCTTTCTGGTCTTGTTATGAATACAGCACAATCATCAATGCCTGCTTATGCGGCAAGTTTTTATCCCACCTCGGGTCGTACTACAGGCGTCTCATGGATGTTGGGATTAGGGCGCTTTGGTGGAATTGCAGGGTCTTTCTTAGTAGCATATTTAATCAGTAAAGATATCTCGTTACAGCGCATTTTCTTTATTTTAGCTATTCCTGCTTTATTGTCAGCGGTTGCACTAATGATTAAAGTTAAGTTTTATAAAGTTAAAGATCAAGTAGTTGTTCCCAAAGCGTTCGTAATCAAGTCCTATTAGTTGTAATAGAAATAATAAACATAAAAATAAGTATAAAAGGTGAAAAAGATGCAAACACAAGTGACCATTATTGGTTCAGGCCCCGCTGGACTGTTATTAGGTGAGTTACTAACAAAAGAGGGAATTGATAATATTGTACTCGACCGTAAAGATCAGCCCTATATTTTAGAACGTATTCGAGCAGGCATTTTAGAGAGCGTCACGGTTGAGGGACTTGAACGAGTAGGTGTCGCTGCACGTTTACATAAAGAGGGTATTCCTCATCATGGTATTGAGTTAGTTTATGATGATAAACACCTGAGGATTGATTTTCAGAAAACCATTAATCGTTACGTTGTTGTTTATGGCCAAACAGAAGTAACGAGAGATCTGATGGAAGCAAGAAATAATTCTTCTGCACTCTCTTTTTACGGTGTGGATGATGTGCAAATCCACGATATTGAAACAGAGAATCCTTCAGTGTCATTTGAAATAAATGGTGAGAAAAAAGTTATTCATAGTCGTATTGTTGTTGGATGTGATGGTTTTCATGGTGTAAGTCGCAAAGCAATTCCAGAGAAAGTTCAAAAGAATTATGAGCGTGTTTATCCATTTGGTTGGTTAGGCTTGCTGTCCGATACTCCTCCAGTTGCGGATGAATTGATTTACAGTAATAGTCCCCGTGGTTTTTCACTAAGTAGCCAGCGCTCTGCCATGAGGAGTCGTTATTATTTACAGGTTCCTTTAACTGAAAAGGTTGAAGATTGGTCTGATGATCGTTTTTGGGAGGAGTTAAGCCTACGTCTATACCCAGAAGCACGCAAAAACTTGGTAACTGGTAAAAGTATTGAAAAGAGTATTGCGCCACTTAGAAGTTTTGTTTCTGAGCCACTTCGCTACGGTAGTCTGTTTTTAGCGGGGGATGCTGCACACATTGTTCCACCAACAGGTGCCAAGGGGCTTAATCTAGCTGCCAGTGACGTGCTCTATTTAGCTGATGCGTTAATGGAGTATTTTATTGAGCATCGCGAATTGGGTATGGATCATTATTCTGAAAAATGTTTACGGCGCATTTGGGCTGGTGAGCGCTTCTCATGGTGGATGACAAAGTTATTACACCGTTTTGATGATCAAGACCCGTTCACCCAAAAAATGCAAGAGGCAGAGTTTAATCATTTAATGAATTCGGAGTATGCGATTTATTCATTAGCAGAGAACTATGTCGGACTTCCACATTAGTAGCGATTAAACAATAAAACCCCATAAATAAAATAGCTTGTTATTTATGAGGTTTATCTTTTTAAGCGCCGATCTATTATTTTGTTATATCTGATAGATTATTAACGTTGTATTTATAACCAATATAGCTGTGTTACATTCAACGGCACAAACATTAGAGTGTTTAACATATTAGTGAATAAATAAAAATAACATTGGAGAATAAATATAATGATAATCAATGGACAAACAGAGTTTTTAACATTAATGGGGGATCCGATTCGTAGTGTGAAATCGCCGATGATTTATAATCCTCATTTAAGAAAACAAAATATTAATACAGTGCTTATCCCTGTTGAAGTAAGTACAGAAAATTTTGCTAATGTCTTTAAAGCAATGATACAAATCCATAATTTTAAAGGCTCGTTGGTTACTATGCCTCATAAAGTGGCAGCAGTTACTTTAGCCGATGAGTTGAGCGTTACTGCACAAGTGGCTGGATCTTGCAATGCACTTAAACTATCGAGTGATGGTAAAGTGGTCGGTGATATGTTCGATGGTGAGGGGTTCGTACGCGGTATCAAGCGCAAAGGCTTTGATCCAAAAGATAAAAAAGCAATTGTCATTGGTTCGGGAGGTGTTGGGCGAGCAATTGCGGCATCACTTGCTGGCGCAGGTATTTCAACATTATGTTTAAGTGACCTTAATATAGACTCATGTAAATCGCTAGCCCAACGATTAAAAACACACTATCCTACATTGGAGGTTGTGTTTGGCCTAGAGAATGTGGGAACATACGATCTTGTAGTAAACGCGACACCACTAGGTATGAAAGAAAATGATCCATTACCCATGGATATTTCACAGCTACAAAGTCATCATTTTGTAGGTGAGGTTGTAATGAAAAGTGACATAACCCCTTTTTTACAAGCAGCAAAAGCAAAAGGTTGCCAAATACAAGTGGGTACAGATATGCTATTTGAGCAAATACCTGCTTATTTAGAGTTTTTTGATTTACCAACAATAACGGTAGAAGAAGCAAGAACATTAGCTGAAATACAATACTTATAACCAATGTGTTATACCCTAAATAAAAATAAGAGGTAACAGTTATGTCGACTATGAATATACGTGAGTTTTTAGATAAAAATAAAACCAGCCCTTACCAATTTATGATTATTGGGTTAATGTTTTTAACCGTGATTATGGATGGAATTGATGTGGCCATTATGGGATTTTTAACTCCTGAGCTAAAACGCCAGTGGGGTATCAGTAATCTTGAAATGGCTCCGGTGCTAGGTTCTGCTCTGTTTGGTTTGGCTATTGGCGCAATGATTGCAGGGCCGGTTGCTGACAAAGTAGGCCGTAAACTTGTATTGGTTTGCTGTGTATTTACGTTTGGTTTTTTTACTTTAATCGGTGCGACCTCTGAAACAACAACGTCACTGATTATTTATCGGTTTATTGCAGGGCTTGCAATGGGTGGGGTGATGCCACAAGCAGCAACCTTGATTACAGAGTATTCTCCCGCACGTTCTAAATCGCTCTTTATCACTATTGTTTTTGCTGGTTTTACTGTGGGCGCCGCCTCAGGCGGTTTTATTGCCTCATGGATGATTACCCATTATGGTTGGCAATCAGTACTGTTAGTTTGTGGTGGTATGCCAGTTGTGTTTAGTCTTGTATTAGCCTTTTTACTACCAGAATCAATGATCTTTATGGTGTTCAAGAAAAAGCCTAAGCATAAAATCATTGCTATTCTTAACCGTATCAAACCCTGTGCTGCTAATAACGACACAACCTTCGAATTATCGAAAAATGTGGTACAAGATAGTAATCCTATCTCGGTAGTACTCAGTAAACAGTATATTGTCGGTAGTTTTTGTTTATGGCTTACCTATTTTGCAGGATTGTTTTTGGTGTATTTATTGGGGAGTTGGTTACCGACAATTATTGAGGAGGCTGGTTTTAGTTTACAGCAAGCAGCTATTATTGGTGCAGTATTCCAGCTAGGTGGCCCCTTGGGATCAGTGTGTATGGGCTGGTTTATGGATCGTTATAACCCAAATATCGTATTGGCAGTTACTTTTAGCATTGGCGCTTTCTTTTTAATATTAATGAGCTACTTGTCAATTTACTATGCATTATTATTAGTAACGGTATTTTTGGTAGGCTTCTGTTTTAATGGAGGTAATACAGGAATGAACGCACTTTCTAGTATTTTCTTCCCTGTATCTGCCCGAGCAACAGGTAATAGTTGGATGCATGGTATTGGCCGTGTTGGAGCAATACTTAGTGCCTATGCGGGAGCGTTAATGCTTGACGCCGGTTGGGGATTAAACCAAGTGTTATTGTTCTTGTTGATTCCAGCTACAATGATGGTAGTATTGGTTATGGTTAAAAAAATTTGGTATCAGCAACCAAAAAAGACTGAGATACCTGCTTTAATAGGTGCACTAGAGTAAGCGTAAGTAGGTATCTATAAGCCATTGTATAACTAAGGCTTAGCTTATAATTTAAAATAAAAAGATAGGAGTTTGCTATGAAACATAGCATAGCCACTGTTTCACTAAGCGGAATGTTACCTGAAAAGTTACGCGCTATTGCCGCTGCTGGTTTTGATGGGGTAGAGATTTTTGAGAATGATCTATTGTATTATGAGGGATCGCCTGCTGATGTTAAGTCAATTTGTCAGGATTTAGGCTTAGAAATTTTTCTATTCCAACCTTTTCGTGATTTTGAAGGTATGCCACGAGAAAGGTTAACAAAAAACCTCCACCGCGCTGAGAAAAAATTTGAGTTAATGCATGAGTTAGGTGTTGATAGGATGCTGTTATGCAGCAACGTACAAAATAATTGTATTAAAGATGACACAATGATTATGGACGATCTCTATGCAATTGCAGAAAAAGCCGCATTGCATAATATTAAAGTAGGGTACGAAGCGCTGGCATGGGGGGCGCATGTTAACTCTTATCGTCATGCATGGTCGTTAGTTAAAGAGATTGATCACCCCAATTTGGGGATGATTTTAGATAGTTTTCATACGCTATCCATCAAGGATGATTTAACAGAGCTTGCCTATATACCAAAAGAAAAAATATTTTTTGTACAATTAGCCGATGCACCTTTAATGAAAATGGATGTTTTAGAGTGGAGTCGGCATTTTAGATGTTTCCCAGGGCAAGGGCAGTTTAATTTACAGTATTTTTTAGCACCTATTTTAGTGGCAGGTTATGAAGGGCCTCTATCACTTGAAATATTTAATGATGAGTTTCGTGCTGCACCTACTGAGCAAACAGCCTGCTATGCTAGACGTTCTCTATTGTATTTAGAAGAGTTAACTCGTAACCATTTACAGTATAACTACATTACGGCGCACCAGTCACTTTTTTCTCCAGCACCTGTTGCACAATATGAAAGTGTAGCCTTTTTAGAGTTTGCTGTAGATGAAAGTGCTCGTACAGAGTTAAACCATTGGTTCGAGCAATTAGGCTTTCAAAAAACAGGGCAGCATAAATCAAAAGATGTTTCTTTATATCAGCAAGGTGATATTAATTTAGTTCTCAACTCAGAACCTGATTCATTTGCACAACATTATTATGCAATACATGGACCTTCCTTATGCGCTAGTGCATTTAAAGTTAGCAATGCTGAGCAAGCTTTAACAAGGGCTAAGCAATATGGTTGCCATACTTACGAAGGCCGCTTAGGGCCTAAAGAGCAATTTATTCCTGCTATTTTAGCACCCGATGGAAGTCTGCAATATTTTTTAGATAATGCAGCAGATATTCATCAAACCGACTTTTTTAGTAAACCAAACGATCAGGTTGCTTATTTAAATAGTATTGATCATTTTGCTATTGGTATTCCACCTGAAACAATGGATATATGGACATTGCACTTTAAATCCATTTTTGGATTTGTGACGGAGCATGAGTTAACCTTAGCGGATCCTTATGGCTTAATGAAAAGTAAAGTTGTACGTAGTATTGATAGTACCGTTCGGATTCCTTTAAATATTTCAGAAAATAAGCATACTTCGATTGCTCGTTCATTTACTGCTTATCGTGGTTCGGGATTGCAACATGTAGCATTTTCTACCAAAGATATTTTTGAAACGGTTGCTAAACTACAAGAAAATAATTTGAAGTTATTGAAAATTCCAGAAAATTACTACGAAGATCTCTCCGCTAAGTTTGATTTAGATGAACAATTTCTTAATAAACTACAGGCTCATAATCTTTTATACGATGAAGATGAAAAGGGGGGAGCTATGTTGCATGTTTATTCAGAAATCTTTGGTAATCGTTTCTTTTTTGAAATATTACAACGCTTTAATGGTTACTCACAATACGGTGCAAATAATACGCCTGTACGTTTAACAGCACAGCGAGCTGCTAATAATTAGTGATTTATAATTATAGACCTCATAGTTCACTAAAAATATAAACGTCCTATGAGGTTTTAAGAGCTAAATACTTCGATGAATTATTTTTGGTCGTAGTAGAGCTAGTTTAGGGTCGTATTATTTTTTTAAGTGTTAGTTTATTTCCAAGCCATAACCCCAGCATTACTGCGATAAAACCAATAACAAGGCTAATAGCAATATAACAAATACCTACCCATAGCTTATTATGGTGTTGCATAATTTCAAGAGAGCCGTAGATAAAACTTGAGAAAGTTGAAAGCCCACCCATGACACCTGTTGCTATAAAGGCATTCGCATATTGATTGATTCTTTTATGTTGAAATTATGCGGCTGTAATACCCAATAGAAAAGCAGCTAATATATTTGCTACAAAAATATCCATTGGAAAAGAATCTGAAAGACTTGGAATGTTTATCATTAAAAGTTCGCGTATTATGGCGCCAAGTGCGCCGCCGATAAAAATAAAAAATACTGCATACATTATATTGTCCTCTTTAATAAGCTAGCCAAGCGCCCATAGCAGCAGCTAATAAACAGCTTAATACCGATAGCATTAAATAGCTAGCAGCTAAAATGGCTTGTTTTTGATTAACTAATTTTGCTGCGTCTAATTGCAAACTGCTAAATGTGGTGTAGCCGCTTAATAATCCAGTTAGAATAGCGGAGTGAAGGAAGTTGCCATAACGATTATGCCAATCTACCAAAAAAAACGCTTAAATAGGCAATAATAAATGCACCAGAGATATTGATTAAGAAGGTAGCTAATGGGAAAGGATGATGATATTTTTTTGCTACCAATACGCCAATCCACCAGCGTAGTAATGAACCAATGCCCCCTCCAATACCTACCCATAGTACATCAATAGCTAGCATAATACATTTCCTATTATGGAAGTGGATGAATGAAATATTGTTGGCAGTTTAGCCAATAAGGTTATATTTTAAATACTACATTACGCTATGAAAGCTTTCATCATTAATAAGCTACTTGTCAATTTACTATGAACTCAGTAAAGATAAACATAAATAGTAAGCATGCTTGAATAGTATGGAGATAGTACCTATCTAAAAAATGCTAAAGTTCAAAATTATGGGCTTATAGTTCTCATTAGTTTTCATTTTAAAACTACAAAAGTATTTAAATATTTTAATCGCTATTTTTCTACAAAAAGAAATTACTAAGACGATAGTATGCTAAAATGAATTTAAGATTCTTTGTGTACATTTAAGAAAACTTTATGAAAGACCTCTCTCTTGGTAGCTTGATTTTTTTTCCTTACTTTGTAGTAATTGTAATAATTGGATTATTCTTATGGCTACTTATTAGAATAAGTTATCGAAAAATAATTTTTAATGGTAATTATTGGCATCCTGGTCTTATTGACATAGGTGTTCTATTTATTTGTCTCTATGTTGTTGACTTTTTTGCAAGGATAATTGGTGGCTCTTAAAATGAAAGCAATTGGTAAATATGCTCTTTCAGTTATTATGCTGTTTATAATAATTACAGTAATATATCATTTCTGGGGATTTTATACGTTAGGTCCTTGGACACGTGATGCTAAAATACGAGTAGAAATATCGCAAATCTCTGCTGAGGTTTCAGGACAACTTGTTGAGCTTCCTATTATCGATAATCAAGAAGTAAAAAAAGGGGATTTACTTTTTAAATTAGATCCTAGAGATTATAAAATTCAACTAGATAATGCAGATGCAGCTCTAGAGGAATTAAAGGCATCTCGTGAAAATGCGAAAAGACTTTATCAACGCCGTGCCCGTGCTGGGTTATCCGTTTCTAAAGAAAATTTAGATAGTGCTAAAACAGACTTAGATACTTATGATGCAAAAATTAAGCAAGCAAAGGCTAATTTAGATAAAGCAAAACTAGATTTAACTAGAACAGCTGTTTATGCTCCTACTGATGGATACATTACAAATCTAAAATTACGCGTATCTGATTATGTCAATACAGGGACATCCTTATTTGCTTTAGTAGATAAAAATTCTTTTTATGTAATGGCTTATTTTGAGGAAACTAAGTTAGGATTTTTAAAGATTGGTAAGAAAGTTGAAATCACTTCGTATAGTGGAAATAAAAAAATAACAGGCGTTATTACTGGAATTGGTCGTGCTATTATTGATCAAAGTGCCTCCACGGGCGATTTATTGATACAAGATGTTCAACCTAATTATCCTTGGGTTAGGTTAGCGCAACGAGTGCCTGTGAAAATTGAAACAGATGACTGGGCAGCTTATCAGCAGCCTTTGATCGCAGGAACTACTTGCTTTGTTAAGATCATTGATAAAGACTAATGAAGGGCTTAAACTAAATGTCTTATAGTTTATGGTCTCGCATAAAGGCAGCTGATCATATTTTTGTAATACGGTATTGTGTTGCTATTGTATTAGCTTGGTATTTATCTTACTGCCTTGATTTAGATAAGCCATACTGGTCCATGATGACAGCCAGTATTGTAAGCCTTCCTAGTCCAGGTTCTTCAATTATTAAACTGATTGCAAGATTAATTGGTACGACTATAGGCATTATCATCATTGTTCCTATTGTATCACTGTCTCAATATGATCCGTGGTTAATGGCTTGTCTTATTGCCTTGTGGGTTAGTTTTTGTCACTATATTTGCTGTTGTTATTATGGTTCTGTTAGTTATTGCTTTGCTTTAAGTGGTTATACTGCATCGATTGTAGGGTTTGCAACCACAACCAGTCCTTCCTCTTATACTCTTTTCTTCATATCTCAGGCGCGTTTTACTGAGATCGTACTAGGACTACTGGTTGTTTTTGTTGTTTCTTTTATTTTTCCTTCTAACAAAGATCAAAAAGCTTTAATTAAAGCGGATCACCAACTACAAAAGTCGTTGGTTTCTATAATGGATGATTGTGTCATTAGTGCATCTTCTGTTAAAGACATCATTAAAAGCGTAACTGGCTTTATTTTACAAATGATGAACATTAAGGTATTAGCGACACAATATATTTTTTCCTCTACAAATACGAGTGAGAAGGGTGTACAAGCGATAACGAATATTTATCGCAGTTTCGATACATTAGGTTCGCTCATTATGCTAAGAATAATGAAGAGTAAGCTAATTTCTGAGAAACCGAATATTAACAATATATTAACTGCTTACGAACAAAAAGTTGAAGCATACCTTGATAATCCAAAAGCTGAAAGCCCTAAACCGATTTCATCTAATGATATTTATATACAAAGTTTTTATGATGAGTTTGATAAAACAACTTCATCGATTGCAAAACCTACTAATCCTATTATAGATAAAAATGAAGAAAGTTTATTTTTTATTAGAAGTTATCATGACCAAAAAGAAGCTATTTATAATGGATTAAGAACCTTTTTGACAATTATGTGTGCTGTTTTCTTTTGGTTACATGGTAATTGGCAATATGGTTATATAGGTGTCATTCTTTTGAGTGTGATTTGTTGCTATCTCAGCATGATTCCTATGATTCGAATTGCAATTTTGTTTGCTGCATTAGGGTTAATTGCAGGTATTACCATTGCGTACTGCTTAAAATTCGGTGTTTTTATAGGCACTTCAGAGTATATTATTGCTGTGTTGTCTTTTTTGGTTGTTATTATCTTTTTGTGTTATATTCAGGTGGTATTTTCTCCTATTTGGGCTCTTTTCGGCTTTGTCACTATTCAAGTTATAATCTTTAGTATTAGTTTTCAAAACCCAATGGCGTACGATATTGTCGCCTTCTCAAATACATCATTGATGATTTTATTCGGTATGCTCGTTATCATGGGAGTACTTTATATTCTTCCTCCAAGTCCAGAAGAATATATTATCTCCCGTATGAAAAAGGCAGTGAATAAGAAATTTATTCAATGCCTAAACAGGAAAGTAAATTTTATACACTTTAAAATTTATTTAGCCTCTGTGATTAATGAGTCTAAATTCGTTACAAATCAAGATCTAAAGGGTGGTCTAATTACAGACTGTTTTAGTAAGTTTTTAATTATGCATACCATTTATCATTATAAGTATTGCCTATTAAATCATTCAGAAGTATTAAATGCACTTATAGCAGGGGACTATAAACTCGCATTAAGTTATGCCAATACATTACGTACCCAAGAAACTAATAATAATTTTAAAGTGTTTTGGTGGAAGATAGGTAGTATCCTAGAGAATAACTTGAAGTAATAATCTGATTGTATTACTTCATATTTGTTTTATTACAGTAAGTGTAAAGATTGGGGGTTTAGGACAAGAAATATCTTTAAACATAAAATATTATCAATCTTCTTCTATCTATAACACACTATAAAAAAAATTAACGCTATTTATTAAAGCAATTATTATTCTAAACTCCATTAATCGAGGAATGAATTAAAAAGGCTGTCTATTAAGAAAAGTAGAGCAGTTTTAAATTAGCATGGATATCAGCTTTAGATAATTTTTATTCAACTATTATTACTCAAAAGCTAATGATCAGATAAGTCGCTTAATTGATCCTTGGGCATTGTAAAGTCTAGTATAAAACCACCAATAAATGCAGTTACTTAATAAAAAGTAATTAGTCCTTGGAGGTTTATCTATTATGTTACATAACCAAACATCCAAACGTATTTGGGATACACGTCTCTCTGAGAAAAAAAGGCGTATCGAGGCAGTAAAGCCATTTACGAAAGGAAAGCTTCTTCCAACCCAAAACTTCATTCAAGCTTTAGAAAAACTGATCGTTTCTGGTGATCGCGTTGTTTTAGAAGGCAATAACCAAAAGCAGGCTGATTTTTTAGCACGGATGTTAACGCAAGTCGATCCAACTAAAATCAATAATCTACATATGTTAATGCCAAGTATTGGCTTACCAGAACATCTTGATGTGTTTGAAAAAGGGATTGCTAAGAAACTTGATTTTTCTTTCTCAGGTACGCAAAGCTTACGTATTTCACAACTATTAGATGATGGTCTGTTAGAGATAGGCGCCATTCATACCTATATTGAGCTTTATGCGCGTTTATTCGTTGATCTTATCCCTAATGTAGCATTAGTAGCTGGTTACAAGGCAGACAGTAAAGGTAATCTTTATACAGGTCCAAGTACTGAAGATACTCCATCAATTGTTGAAGCCGCTGCATTTAAAAATGGGATTGTTATTGCTCAAGTTAATGAGTTGGTTGATGATGAATCTGATTTACCCCGTGTTGATATTCCAGGTTCGTGGGTTGATTTCGTCGTTGTGGCAGATAAACCTTTCTTTATTGAGCCTCTTTTTACGCGTGATCCTCGATTGATTAAGCCTCTCCATATATTGATGGGGATGATGGCTATTAAAGGGATCTATGCCAAACATCAAGTGCAATCGTTGAATCATGGTATTGGTTTTAATACAGCAGCCATTGAGCTGTTATTACCTACGTATGGTCAACAGTTAGGCTTGAAAGGTAAGATTTGTAAGCATTGGACGCTTAATCCTCATCCAACATTGATTCCTGCTATTGAAAGTGGCTGGGTGGAAACTGTGCATTGCTTTGGCGGTGAGTTGGGTATGGAAAAATATGTGGCTGCACGTCCTGATGTGTTTTTCACTGGACATGATGGCAGCATGCGTTCAAACAGAACACTTTGTCAATTAGCTGGGCAATATGGGGTTGATATGTTTGTTGGTTCAACTCTACAAGTGGATGGCTTAGGTAACTCTTCAACTGTAACGCATGGTAGGCTTTCAGGTTTTGGTGGTGCACCAAATATGGGGCATGACCCTCATGGGCGTAGACATGCGACTAAAGCTTGGTTAGATATGATGCAAACGCCGAACCCTGTTGATCGTGGTCATAAACTAGTTGTACAAATGGTCGAAACTTATCAAGCGGGTGCAAAACCAACATTTGTTGAAAAATTAGATGCTGTTGATGTTGCAAAAGAGGCGGGTATGCCCATAGCACCTGTCATGATTTATGGTGATGATATTACCCATGTATTAACAGAGGAAGGCATTGCTTACTTACATCGTGCTACTTCATTAGAAGAGCGTCGTGCCATGGTTGCCGCTGTAGCGGGCATAACTGATATTGGGCTAGGAGTTGATAGTAAGCGAGTTGCAGAATTTCGTCGTGACGGTAAGGTAGTTTTCCCAGAGGATTTAGGTATTCATCCTACTGAGGCTAAACGTTCATTATTAGCGGCTAATAGTGTTGCTGAACTCGTTGAATGGTCAGGTGGCTTATACAATCCTCCTGCTAAATTTAGGAGTTGGTAATGAATACCTTAGCCAATTTCTCCACTAAATCTGCTCAAGATAAAGCCATGCAATTAGCCAATTTAGCGACGCAAGCATTAATTGACGAAGCGCGGTTGAGCCCAAAACCTGGTTTAGTAGATCGCAGAAGTTCTGGCGCTCACACAGATTTAACACTGAACTTGATGGAGGAGTCAGCTTATAGCTTGGCTGATGCTTTTTATGAAATGGCATTACGTGGCTGGTGCTCTCCTATTAATGTGGTGTTAAGAAGAGAAATTGGAAGAATAGGTCGTGATGGCGAGAAGCAAATGATGGCCGTAACAGGTGGGATTAATACGCATAGAGGTGCTATTTGGTCTCTAGGGTTGATCGTAACTGCATTAGCTTGTGTTGATGAGGTCGTTTCTGCTGAAAAAATAGCTAAGTTAGTGGGTGATTTAGCTAACTTACCTGATGTAAATGCTCCCAAAGTTTTTAGCAAGGGACTTTATGCAAGCAAGAAATATTGTGTACCTGGAGCAAGAGAAGAGGCTCAGCAAGGCTTTCCGCACATTATTAAGTTTGGGTTACCTACTTTAAGGGAAAGTCGTAAAGCTGGTGCTAATGAGAGCCAAGCCCAAATAAATGCATTGTTAGCCATTATGAGCTCATTAACCGATACCTGTGTTTTATCTAGGGCTGGGATGTCAGCATTAAAGTATGTCCAGCAAACCTCAAAGGCCATATTAGCTGTCGGTGGGGTAGCCACAGAGAAGGGACAAGCATTGTTCGGCTCTTTAGACAAACAAATGCTAGTTAGCAATATTTCTCCAGGTGGTGCAGCAGATCTTCTGGCTGCCACTTTACTGTTAGATAGAACAACTGTCATTCAATAACTATTTTGTTATTAAAGAGGGTGTTATGGAACGAATTGAATTAAGTTACCCTGCAACTGAGAAACTATCTCATAAAGCATTAGCAGGCGTTGTTGGGTCGGGTGATCTTGAGGCAATGTTTATACCTCATAAAGAAAAAACCTTAGCAGTCATTATTAAAACTTCAGTAGATGGCAGTAAAACGCGTTGGGAAAATCTTTTTAAACGCTTTGCTTTATTGCATTCTCTACCTATGGGTAAGTTAGAAATTAATGACTTTGCATCCACTCCAGGTGTTGCAAAATTAAGAATTGAACAAGTTTTTGAGGAGGCTAATCATGAAAAATAATGATATTAGCTTTATTGAGTTAAGTGCTCGTGAACGTGCTCGTCGTTTATTAGATGAGGGTAGCTTTCGCGAATTATTAGATCCTTTTGAGCAAATTACATCCCCTTGGTTAGAACAACAAGGTATTGTTCCTGAATTTGATGATGGCATGGTGGTAGCTAAAGGGACTATTGATGGAAAGCCCGCCGTCATCATGGCGATAGAAGGTGTTTTCCAGGGCGGAAGTATGGGTGAAGTTTCTGGCGCTAAGATGGCTGCTGCTCTAGAGCTTGCTGCAGAAGATAATCGTAAAGGTATAGCGACTCAAGCGGTACTGTTGTTCGAAACAGGTGGCGTACGCTTGCAAGAAGCAAACTTAGGATTGGCTGCCATTGCTGATATTCATTCAGCTATCGCTGATTTAAGACGCTATGTTCCTGTGGTAGGTATTACTGCAGGTACGGTAGGGTGCTTCGGTGGTATGTCTATTGCTGCGGGTCTTTGTAGTTATTTAATTGTTACTCGTGAAGCAAGATTAGGACTAAATGGCCCTCAGGTGATTGAGCAAGAAGCAGGTATTGAAGAATATAACTCACGTAATCGTCCTTTTATTTGGAGTATGACAGGTGGGGAAGTTCGTTACAAAAATGGCTTTGCTGATGCCTATGTTGATGATTCTGTTGAGAAGGTCAAAAAATCAATGGTTGGCTGCTTAAACAAAGGTTTACCCAAGAAGTTACGCTCAGCATGTTATGACTATTACTTAGCTAAATTAAATTCGGTAGATACAAGTAAGCAAGTAGATGCTGCTACTGTTGAAAGTATTTTAGGACAAGGAGATCGCAAATGAGTAACGCTATTTTAAGTCGTGGTGATTTCTGGTTTACGCTATTAACAACAGGCGCAAAATTAAGGCAAGGGCAATGTAACTCTATTAAAGTGGCAGATGGTGAAATTAGTGGTAAACCAGCTCGCTTTATTGCCGTAGTTCCAGATGCTAATAATAAATATCCTCGCGCTAGTAAGGGGGAAGTAGGTTTATTAGAAGGTTGGACTTTAGCCCAGGTAGTGCATGAAGTTATTGAGGCAGATAAAAATAAATCTGATAAAAGGGCTATTGTTGCAGTCATTGATGTGCCCAGCCAAGCGTATGGTAGACGTGAGGAGGCTTTTGGTATTCATCAATCTTTAGCAGGAGCAGCAGGCGCTTATGCCGAGGCACGTCTTGCTGGGCATCCAGTAATTGGGTTAATTGTTGGAAAAGCTATGTCAGGTGCTTTTCTTGCTCATGGTTATCAAGCAAATCGTTTAATTGCTTTCAACGACAAAGGAGTTCTTATTCATGCAATGGGTAAGGCCTCAGCAGCAAGAATTACCTTACGTTCCGTTGAGTCATTAGAAAAGTTAGCCTCTAGCATTCCTCCTATGGCTTATGATATTGAAAATTATAGTAAATTAGGTTTGTTGTATAAACTCCTAGATATTGCCAATGTGGAAGAGCCATCAGCTGATGAGATCGCTCTTGTTAAAAGTACCATCACTGAGGCAATCAGTGATGCACTTAAACAAGGTGTTGATTTAAGTAACCGCTTAAAAGCGAAGGATCGTCATTATTCTGCACTTGTTCGTGAGAAGATGCGCGCTCAGTGGTAGTTAAGTTCAACGATGATAAAGGCTAGTTGACTATTAGCGTATTATTTATAGTCGAGTAAAGGCTAGCCTTTATCATTCTTATAACATTTTTCACCCAGTGGATTAGATAGGTGATGTCATGGCATATGTAATTATTAAAGCGTTAGCTCCTATTTTTTTGATTATGCTCTTAGGTTTTTATGCCGGTAAGGCAAAAATGGTTGATAACAAAAATGTGGCACTATTAAATGTTTTTGTGATGGATTTTGCGTTACCTGCTGCGTTATTTAGCGCAACAGTACAAACACCTTGGCAAGGTATTGTACAACAATGGTATCTTGTAGTTGTTCTTGTATTATCTATGTGGATTACCTTTGCTGCTATTTATTTTATAAGCACAAAGTTATTTAACAAATCAGCACAGGATTCAGCCGTATTGACATTAACGGTTGCTTTACCTAATTATGCTGCATTAGGGTTACCTATTTTAGGTAGCGTAGTTGGTGAAAACTCTAGTACATCTTTGTCGGTAGCTATTTCTATTGCTTGCGGTTCAGTATTATTAACACCATTTTGTTTATTAATTTTAGAAAGAGAAAAAGCGCGTGCTTCTGGTACAGCACATGGCTCGTCTCTATCTATGTTACCTATTCTAATATGGCGCTCAGTGACCAAGCCTATTGTTTTTGGTCCATTATTTGGTGTGATCTTGTCGGCAATAGGTATCAAAATGCCAGAGATGGTGTTACTAGCTATTAAACCTCTAGGCTTGGCTGCCACAGCTGCCGCTTTATTCTTAACAGGTCTAATACTATCTGCACGTAAATTGAAGATGAATGCTGTCGTTACCCTCTCTTGTATTACAAAGTTAATCATTCAGCCAATCATCGCTTGGGGTATTGTTATTCTATTCGGATTGCATGGAAGTATTGCGATCACTTCGATTTTAATGATCGCACTAGCTGCTGGTTTTTTTGGCGTGGTCTTTGGCAACAGATTCGGTGTGCAATCTCCCGATGCCGAGGCTACACTATTACTCACTTCAATACTATGTATTGTAACATTACCTCTATTCATTACCTTAACTGCCGGTATCTAAGGAATTAATATGATTATCCATCCTCATGACCTAATTTGGATTGATGATAAAGCCTCTTTATTAACTGATGTTGAATTACCTGACTGGGTAATTCAGCACTGGCAAGTCAGCCTTCCGGTTGTGGTAAGGCGCGATAAATTAGAGGCAGAGTTTATTCCTGTAGGGATTAGAGGATGTAATCGCTCTCAACGATTGGCAGCTAAAATAAAGCAAAGTCACATTGTAAGCGTTGTAACACCTGAGTCTTTGGTGGCTAATATGCAAGTTGATGATATACACGCACCTATTAAGCAATCATTATATTTACTAAAACAATACCCTTTTTCTTGGACATGGGGGATTACGGGAAGTTGTGGTTATCAATTAGCAACAGGGGTTAACGTATTAACTAACCAAAGCGATTTAGATTTGTTAATACGCTGTCCTACACCGGCAGTTATGGATCAACTAGTTGATTTAGCCTGTTTTATAAAGGGGTTGCCTTGCCGGATTGACGTACAAGTTGAAACACCCTATGGTGGCTTTGCTTTAAGTGAGTGGATACGAGATAAAAAAGTTCTATTAAAAACAGCAACTGGACCCGTTATAACAAATAATCCTTGGCTATTATAGGTAGGTGATGATGAAAATATTATTTACTTTTCCGGGGCAGGGGGCGCAAACACCCCATATGCTTCACCAATTACCTGACAATGAAATAACTAAAAAAATATTAGCTACTTCAAGTGAAACATTAAATGAAGATATATTTAAGTTAGATACAAAAGAGGCCTTACAAAAAACCCGTGCTGTGCAACTTTGCATTCTCATAACGGGTATTGTGTATGCTAATTTGCTGCAAGACCAAGGGGTCAGTCCAGATTTTACCAGCGGCTTGTCTATTGGTGCTTTTCCTGCTGCTGTATTTGCAGGAGCATTAGAGTTTACTGATGCACTTAACTTAGTTTCTTTACGGGGTGAGTTGATGGAGAAAGCTTATCCTCAAGGCTATGGATTAACTTCTATCCAAGGCCTACTTCAAAAAAAAGTAGAGTCTTTAGTAGCAAGTGTTAACTGTTCACAATTTCCTGTTTATGTTGCTAACTATAACGATGAGGACCAATTTGTTATTGCCGGTAGTGAATCTGCTATGCTAAAAGTTGCTGAGTTAGCTAGAAAAAATGGGGCAAGAAAAACCACAAAACTAGCAGTAAGTGTTCCATCCCATTGTGAACTGTTATCAGAGGCAGCAAAGCAGTTAGCAGAAGCAATGGAAAAGGTTGTACTTAAAAACCCTCGTATTCACTATTTAAGTGGTAGCACAGCAAGGGCCATTAATCAGCCAAATAAAATAGCAGATGATTTAGCTTACAATATGTCACACCCAGTATATTGGCACGATGCTATGGTTGCAGCTTATGAGAGAGGAGCGAGACTAGCTATTGAAATACCCCCTGGGGCTGTTCTTACAGGACTTACAAAAAAAGTAATGGAGCAGGGGGATGCGGTATCTACCTGCCAGAATGGTTTACACAATGTTGTTATGCTTGCTAAAGAGTTGAGTCAGGAGCAATAGGTTCATGCACTGATAGGGAATATACTCGACTACTAGCAACGAGTGCGCGCATATAGTGGGTATGTTCTCTAGCTTTTAAAAATACTAAACCAATTTGTTGGCTAACCGAATAAGGTGCATCAAAAGGAATCATCTTAATAGTATTGGTATAAGCTGATTTTATTCGACCCGGTAACAAACTAAAACCAACGCCTGCACTTACTAAATTAATAAGTGAAAAAATATCATTAACATAGAGGCTAATATCAGGCTCAAAATTTGTATTTGCAAATACTTTATTAAAACTATGATAAGTTGCAAAACCTTCGCCTAAAGCTATAAACTTTTGATCCCTAAATTCTTGTAAATCTGCTTTTTTTCTAGACAGCAACGGAGAACTAATATGTCCTGCCATAAAGAGTTTATCTTTAAATAATGGCAACGTTTCAAATATATTTTTATCTATCACGCTTTCTGAGATAGAAATTAATATAGCGTCTAACTGCCCATTTTTCAATTTATCTAAAAGTTCCTGATTGGAACCCATAATAAGATCAACCGCAATATCCGGCTTGCGTAATTTAAAGTCCATCAATATTTTAGGCACTGTCTCAAGTGTTAGCGAGTACATACTGCCAACTCTTAGTTTTTCTTTATTGAAACCAGCGGTTTGTTGGGTTGCCTCAATAGCTTGCTCGGTAAGCCTAAGAATTTCTTTAACATACTCTGCAAAGGTGTGTGCTGCTGGTAATGGTTGTAAAAGCCGGCCATTATGAACAAATAAAGGACAAGAAATATCATCTTCTAAGGTATGGAGTGCTCTATGAACGCTTACATTGCTTAAATTTAGTTCTTCAGCAACTAAGCCTATATTACCTTTTTGCATAAAAGAGAGAAAAATTTCAAATTTTTTCAGCGTAATATGACTATCTATCATAAAAACTCTCTTAAACCACTACAGGAACAACAATTATTGCTTATATAGTAAATAATACCAAATTATAATAATTATTTTTTGGGAATTAGAAACCTGGGTCAACAGTTATTAAAAAAGATCTTTTAGATAAGCGGTAAGAATTTAGTGAGTCAGAGTTTCCTCAATAAACTAGCGATGGTTATGTGTGGAGGAAAAGGAGTAGCGTCAATATGGGGGTACACACTTTGCTATATCAATTTTATTGGCGTAAAATCAAGTCCTTAAGAATAAATTTAGGTACTCTTCAGTATACTGGGAAGAAATAAGGATTATTTAAAAATTATATGGTTGTATAATTTAGCACAGCTTTATACATTATGAGTTAGGTGGCGAGACTCGACCCAAACTTTACATATAGTCTGCTGTAATTATAAACTATTATTTACGCTATTAAACGAGTAATACTAAATTTAAAATATAAATAAACAATAATTTATATCATGGATCGGTTATTGCTAGTTGAGTTTTTTTCTAAATAAAACAGTGGCTATTGGAAGTGTAATAAAAGCTATTACAATTTGTGGGTATAAATCATAACTTATTTCTGACAAGCTAGTATTTTCTAAATAAACGCGTCTTACAAAATCTATGCTGTAACGTAATGGATTAAGCAATGTGAGTTGTTGTAATAAATTTGGCATATTAGCAATGGGGGTAGCTAAACCAGAAAGAAGAATAGCAGGCATCACAAAGATAAAAGTATACAATGCGGATTGTTGCATATTATTGGACAGAGCCGAAATAGATAGACCAATACCGACACAAGCAATAGTAGATAATAATAATCCAGAATACAGTAGCCAATAAGATCCTATCATCGGAATGCGAAACCAGTAAACAACCATTAGATTAACTATACCTGCTTGTAATAATCCTATTAATATAGGAGGAATAGCCTTGCCTAGCATCAGTTGTATTGGAGTTAATGGTGTAACAAGCAGTTGATCAAAGGTACCTTGTTCCCTTTCTTTAGAAATAGAAAGGGCTGTAAAAATAATTGTTTGTAAAAAGCTTAGTGTTGCAATCATGGCTGGCATAATATGCCAGCGTGATTCTAAGTTTGGATTGTACCATGCTCGTACTTCTATATTAATTGGGGGGCGATTAGTAAGTGTCTGGTTATAGCTTGTAATAATTTGGCTAATATAGCTAGCTGCAATGCCTGCTGTATTAGAATTACGAGCATCTAGTATTATTTGAATGGGTGCTTCTTTTCCACTTTGTATTTGTTTTTCAAAACGTTGATCTATATGAACTACGAGTAAAACTTTTTGATTGTCTATAAGTGGTTTTATTTGATTCGTATTGGTTAGTGAAGCTATTCGTTGAAATAAATGATTTCCTTCAATTCGTGCAATCAAATTAGCGGCATTTTGGCTATGGCTTTCATCCATTACGGCATAGGGAATAGAGTTAAGATCATAAGTTGCAGCATAACCAAATAAGAGAGTTTGTATAACGATAGGAATAATTAGGATGGCTCTCGTAATGCGATCTTTTATAATTGCAATAAATTCTTTATGAGCCAGATTGGTAACGCCAGATATAAAAAACATAAAACTTCTCCTAATCTAGTCGCTTACGTGTAACCATTAAGGTAATACTTAATAGAAGAATGATGTATCCTATAAGAATAAGGCTATTTTTTATAATCATTGACCATACGTTCCCAGCAAGGAAAAGTGTCCTTATCAATTCCATAAAATAAGTAGATGGTAGTAATTGACCAGTAAATTGAATTATGGCTGGGGTGCTACGTAAATCAAAAATAAACCCTGATAGCATCATTGCAGGTAAAAAGCTAACTAATAAAGCAATTTGGCTGGCTGCAAATTGTGATTTAGTGATGGATGAAATAAGGAGTCCTATGGCTAATGCAACGATGAGGTATAGGCTGGAGCTAAAAATAATAATGAGAAGTGATCCTCTTATAGGAACCATGAAAAGCCATCGTGCTGCAATTAGGCACAAGAACATGCCAACTATACTGATAACAAAGTATGGAATAATTTTGGCAATAATAATTTCTATTGGGTGAACGGGTGTAATAAATAGAGATTCGAGCGTGCCTCTTTCCCATTCTTTTGCCATTATCATAGCCGTTAGCATACTGCCTACTAAGGTAATAATCAAAACAATTACACCTGGTACTAAAAACCATGTGCTGCTATTAGCTTCATTGAACCATAATCTTTGGATAACAGTAACATTACCTTGCAGGGCTATATTTTCTTTATTTCCCAATCTGTCAGTATTATATTCTTGCCAATTATTAAAAGCATTGCTGACATAGCTTTGTATTATTCGTGCTTTATTCGCATCAGTTCCATTTATAATGAATAGAATACTAGCCTCTTGTTGGTTAAGTTTCTTAGAGAAGTCATTTTGAAAATAAAGGACGCCATCCACATGATCTTCTTTAAGGAGTTGTTTGGCTTCTTGTAAAGAGTTAGTCTTGAATGTTTTGAAATAAGGAGATAGCTTTAGTCTAGCAACTATGTTTAGTATATCTGCCGTAGTATTTTCTGATACTATAGCTATTCTTGAGTTTCTGACATCTAGAGATAGACCATAACCAAAAATAAAAATCAGCATAATAGGGAGTGCTATCCCTAATAGCAAACTGCTATTGTCACGTGCAAGTTGTAAAAATTCTTTTTTTATTAAAGCACGTAGTCTAACTCCGCTGTGATTAAATTGATTGTTCATTTAGTATGCTCTGTTGATGGCGCTGCCGTTTAATAATGTTGATAAAGGCTTGTTCCATTGATAACTTTTCCTTTGCATTGGGATTAGCTTCATATCTAACTTGATTGGGTGTCCCCAATGCCAATAGTTTTCCTGCATCTTGAATAAGTATACGATCACAATATTCCGCTTCTTCCATAAAGTGTGTTGTAATAATAATTGTAATTCCTGTTGAGGCCAATGCAATGATTTTTCTCCAAAACTCTCGACGGGTGATAGGGTCGCTGCCACTGGTGGGCTCATCTAGAAACAAAATATCGGGTTCATGTAGTAAACCGACTGCCATTGATAAACGGCGTTGATAGCCTCCTACCAACTGTTTTGTAGGAAGATAGAGATATTTAGTCAAGGAAAATTCATGGCAAACTAACTCAATGCGTTCTTTCAGTTTTTTATTTGTTAAACCATAAGTTTTACCAAAAAATGTTAAGTTCTCTTTAACTGTCAAGTTTTCATAGAGAGAGAATTTTTGTGCAACATAACCAATACGCTTACGAACTTGTGCTGGTGCATTACGTAAATTAACACCAATAACTTCTAGTTCTCCAGATGTGGCAGGGATTAAACCGCAGAGCATACGAAATGTTGTTGTTTTCCCGGCACCATTAGGACCAAGTAAACCAAAAATTTCACCTTGTTGTATTGAGAAACTGATGTCATCAACTGCTGTAAAATTACCGAATTTTCGTATCAGGTGGTTTACTTTAATAACTTCTTTGTTAAATGGATGATGAGGCTTTATTGGATTAGAGTTAGATAAGACATTGATAGTGTTTTGCTGTTGGCTTAATAAAACTAAGAATCCATCTTCTAGTGTTGGTGCTATTGGATAATATGTTCTATTAAGCAAGCAATATTGTAATTTTTGTATATATTCAGGTTTTTTTATAACAAGACGTATCTTGCCTTGCTCTGGTACTGCGTTAACAGTAATGCTTTGTTTATAAAGATCTGTTTGTAATTGTCTAATACTTTCGTTTTCTCTTGTTTCAAGATAAAAGGTTGTTCCTTTTGCATAATTAGCGATTGTTTGGGGGTTTGCTTGTGCAATCAAGGAACCTTCATGGAGAATGGCCACGTGATTACATCGTTCTGCCTCATCCATGTAAGTTGTACTTAAGAGGACAGTTAATTGATCATGTTCGATTAGTTGTTCAATAATTTGCCATAGCTCTAATCGTGATAATGGATCAACGCCTACAGAAGGCTCATCGAGTAATAGCAGTCTAGGCGAGCGCACTAGTGTACATGCCAACCCCAGCTTTTGTTTCATTCCTCCTGAAAGCTTCCCTGCAGCGCGGTCAGTAAAATTCAAAAGATTAGTCATCGTTAACAATAGCTTAAATCGTTGCTCTCTTATCTCAGGGGGAACATTATGTAAGTCAGCATATAGCTCTAGGTTTTCACCTACAGTTAAATCTTCATACAAACCAAAGCGTTGTGGCATATAAGCTATGCGACTTTGTATCATGGAAGTATGTTTATTAACATCTAAACCGATTACTTTGATATCTCCTTGGTCAGAGTGTAACAAACCACAAATAATTCTTAATAATGTAGTTTTTCCTGCTCCATCAGCTCCAACAAGTGCTGTTATACACCCTTCAGGAATTTGTAGTGAAACATTATTAAGCGCCTGTATTTTCGTGTTTTTTTTAGAAGAGAAGCATTTGTTTAATGCAGTGATCTCTATAGAATACCTTTCATTGGTCATTCTTAATCTCTTAATTTAACAGTGATGGGCATACCTAATTTAAGTTGGTTAGTGGGATCTTTTACATAAATACGTATTTCATAAACTAATGCTGTTCTTAATTCTTCAGTTTGTATGTATTTAGGTGTAAACTCAGCATTAGAAGAGATAAAGCCAACTTGTCCTTCAATCGGTGTATCAGGAAAACTGTCTGAAATTATATTAGCATGCATACCTTGTTTGATTTTTCCTAAATCTGCCTCAGGTACATAGGCACGGACCCATTTAGGACTTATAAGAGCAAGGGTATAAACAGGTTTTTGTGAGGAGGCCATATCTCCCACTTCTAAAATGCGAGCTCTAACAAACGCATCAGCAGGCGCAATAAGATAACTTTCTTCAAGTTGACGATTCAGTATAGCTAAATCTGCCATACTACTTTTTAATATTGCTTGTGCTTGGTTTATATCCTCTATTCTTGGTCCTATTTCAGCTAATTCTAGAGCTAATTTTTTATTATCTAGCGTAGCTAAAGAGGCATTATAGTCTGCTCTTGATTCATCTAAATTCTGCTTACTAATTCCTTGACCATTGGTCATTTTTACAATATTTGTGTATCTGTTATAAAGCTTCTTTTTATGTTCAACATCTGCTTTTGCAACATTAACCACGGCTTTTGCTTGTTCTATTTCCTGCGGGCGGCTACCATTTTTTAAACGCAATAATGCAGCTTCATTGGCTTTTATTTGTGCTTGAGCTTTTTTAATTTGTTGTCTAATGGTGCGAGTGTCTAGTTTACCTAAAAGTTGCCCTTTTATTACGCTATCTCCTTCTTCTACGAAGAGTTCTGTTATTCTTTCATTTGCATTAAAGGCTAAAGAAATTTGCCGTTGCTCTATATTACCATACAGTGTCAACCCTAACGGATTGAGGTTAGTTCTATTTGTATAATATAGATATATGGCTAAAAAAAGCATAATAGCCAAAAAAATAATGAATACACGTAATATTTTATTAGTCCCTATATACATATTAACCTGTCGAGAAGTTATTTGATTGTTATTAAGCAATTGAAAATATTAGGTCTTTAGGTGTTATAAAATTACGCATACTCTAAAAATAAACATCTTCTTTATAAATGATTACATATTTTTAAAGTTAGCTTTATTGCACTTTAGTTCAGTTGTTTTCTTTAGTGGTTATTTATAGTATTTCCCTACTCTAATTACAAGGAACAGTGACTACATGAAAACAAAAAAAATTGAGACTATTATTAAAGATCAAGTTGGTGAGTTAACCGATTTTGACGTTGATACCATCAATAAGGAAACTCTCATTAGTGATTTTGGTTTTGTAAGCTTAGACTTTTTATCTATTCAAGTCGCATTAAAGAGAGCTTTAGGGATCAATGTTGATTTAAATCAGTTGACAGAAGCTAATCTTACCACATTTGGAGAGTTGGTTGAGTTTTTAAGCAAAGATAAATAGGGATAAATAATGAACCAAAAAAAGGATTCTAATCGAGTTGTCGTCACAGGATATGGTGCCATATGTTCATTAGGTAATAATGTCTCTGATATATGGCAAGCTATATTAGCTAAAAAGATGGGATATGATATATGGAATAATCCTGGCAAAGATATAAAAACTAAAATTTTCGGAAATATCAAAGAAGAATTATCGTTGGCGCATTTCTCTAAACGGATTATTAAAAATACTCCTCGATTCGCTAAATTAGGGCTTATTGCTACTGATGAGGCAATGAGTATGGCCTTTGGTAAAGAGCAATTATTTAAGCCTTATTACGATGAAGATGATTGTGGGGTGATTTTTGGTACCGGTTGGGGCGGTTGTGATGACGTTAACTCTAATTACTATGCCTATGAGTATGATGATTCGAAAGAACCCTCCATTCAAAGTTGTTTTCACGCTATGCCAAATATTGGTACAGCAGCTATTACCGTTAATTGGCAACTTAAAGGTTATCAGAATACTCCAATAGCTGCTTGCGCTACCGGTAATATAGCAATTGGTGAGGCTTATGAGAAAATCAAAAATGGCAAAGCTAAGATGATGATCGCAGGTGGAGGAGAGAGTTCTATGTCTCCTTTGTCAATATGGTCAATAGATGTTTTAAGAGCTTTAACTAAAGAGCAAGAAGATTTAACTAAAGCCTGTTGTCCTTTTAGTTTAGATCGTAGTGGTTTTGTATTATCAGAGGGGGCTGCGGTAGTTTGTTTAGAAAACTTAGAAGATGCCAAGAAAAGAAATGCTAAGATATTAGGGGAAGTTATTGGTTATGCCAATTACAGTGATTCTTATTTTAATTTAACAGTTCCTGCCCCTGATTATCATAGTAGAACATTAACTATACAAAAAGCGCTAGAATATGCAAACATAAGTGCAAAGGATATTGATTATATCAATGCTCATGGCACATCGACACCAATGAATGATGCGAATGAAACGCAAATTCTAAAAAATGTTTTTGGTGAGTATGCATATAAGATTCCTGTCTCTAGTACAAAGTCTTATACAGGTCATTTAATTGCTGCGGCAGGCTCAATAGAAACAATTTTTTGCTTAAAAAGCATGAGTGAGAATTTAGTTCCAGCTACGATAAATCTCAATAACCCTGATCCTGTTTGTGATTTGAATTATGTACCCAATGAGCATTTATTTAATCAAGACTTAAAGTATACGCTTAATGTTAATTATGGATTTGGAGGTGCTAATAGTTGCCTTGTTCTTAAAAGGTATGAGCCATGATTAAACAATTTACACATAATGATATTAAACAGTGGGCTGATTTTTCAGGTGATCATAATAAAGTTCACTTTGATAAAGAAATTGCAGTTAAAAATGGTTTACAAGATATTATTGTACAAGGAATGTTGGTTCTCATGGAGGCTAAATTAAAATACGCGCCTCATATTAAAGCAAACTCTTGTGTTAACTTCTATCTCAAACAACCTGTTTATGTTAATGAGCAAATTCAATATCAGTTTAGTGAAAGGGATAATAAGTTTTCTTGCAAAATATCAGATGAAGAAAATGTGGTTGTTACATCTAAACTAAATCATGATAACCAGCCAATTTTTGACAAGCCTGCTAATAAAATAGATATAAGTGCTGATTTTTTTCACGAGCAAGTGGATCTGTTTAAGCAGGAGTATCCTTATGTAATATCCAACTGGGTGATGATGGACTCATTACTTTTTAGTGTTTGTTTTAAATATCAAAAAGGCGATCCATTTTATAAAAAAGCTCTAAAAATTACTAAAGAACCTGATAAAGGGAAAGTCGTAACCTATCAAGCAGATCAAAAAATCTATATTCCTGAGCGTCTATTATCAAACGAAAAGATTGATTTTTCTAAACTATCAATTTTTTTTGAAGATAAAGATGTTATTAAAGAAGATTACTCGGTTTATAGTCTACTAGATTATCAGGTGATGGAAGGTAGCCAGCTTTTATACCAATCTTCTATGGGGAGTATGACCAAAGCTCACATAGCTTAAACAAGTTTTTATAAGGATATTTTAATGAAAAGCAAAAAAATGGTACTTGTTACGGCGGGAAGTAGAGGTATTGGCGCTGCCATTGTTAGAGTGCTCTCAAAGCATTATAACATTGTTTTTACTTACCGCACTAACAAAGAGCAAGCAGAGTTACTAGCAAAGTCATTAACAAACAACAATACTTTTTGTGTTTGTTATCCTTGTGATGTCACAAAAACATCTGAAGTAAAGTCTTTCTGTGAGATGCTTTTAGATAAGCATGGTACTCCTTACGCATTGATTAATAATGCGGGGATTAGTGTTAATAACTTACAAATAAATATGACAATTGCTGAGTGGCAAACGGTCATAGAAACTAATTTAAATGCTACTTTTTATTTTAATCATTACTTATTAAATCCCATGATTATTGATGGAGATGGTTGCATCATTAATATTAGTTCGATTTCGGGGTTAAGAGGGAATATTGGGCAAACTAGTTATTCCGCTTCTAAAGCGGCACAAATTGGCATGACTAAAAGTTTAGCTAAAGAGGTAGCAATGTTTAATGTTCGTGTTAACAGTATTGCCCCAGGGCTTGTTGAAACTGAGATGACAGCAGAACTTCCAAAAAAAGTTTTAGATCAACTTATTAAATCTACTCCTTTACGAAAAATAGGACAACCTGACGATGTAGCTAAAATGGTTGAATATTTGCTGGGCGAAGGTGGTAATTTTATAACGGGGCAAACTATGGTTATCGATGGTGGTTTGTCTATTTAAATTCGTTTAGTCTACAAGGAAAAAAAAATGGAATTAAAATTAAGAACGGTACCAAAAGAAGTCTTTACGGTAATGAGTTTAAATGAAAATTTCAAACATCTTTGGGTGCCTGATAATGTGCTTTCATTGGTTGGACTAGGTACTTCTTATTTATTAGAGTTTTTTGAATTTTATGGTGAGAAAATTAGTGTTTATTATGATAAATTTATAAAAAATACAGAATATGATGATGAGCGGTTTCCTATTTTTATTTCTCAAGAAAAAAGGCATGCAGCTGCTCATAAAAACCTAAATGTTTTTATAGCAAAAAATTATTCTCAACCCTCTAGAGAAAAATACCACCCTCGTGTTTATGACTTTATGTATGTTGCTTATAAAGAATTTGTAGAGCCTATTGTTGCTGGTATTGAAAAGGATGAGCAGGCAGGTAAAACAATAGATAGTCTTTCTTTTAAAGAAGCACTAAAAACAGTCGCTATATTTGAAACACAAGTTTGTATGGCTAGTTTTTCATTTTATGAAAATGTATTGGCTAATGGTAAATTAGAATATATGTTGGACACTTCTGAAAACCTTGGAGTGCTTTATTTATTAGCCTATCATTATGCTGAAGAAATGGAACATTGTAGCGTATCAATTGAGGCCTATGAAACAATTTATAAAGAGCAACTTTGGTCAAAGGAGCAACTTAAGCAGTATGACAAAGAAGTTGATATATTGTTACATCGAATAACTGTAGCAACGCTTTATGTCGCTAGGATGCTCAATATTGATGTTACTGTAGAGCAGATACAGTCGAGGCTCCCTAATTATAGAGGGCTGGTTAGTGAAGGTTTTAATGCTAAAGAACCTAAAATAGTAGAAAAAATATCGAATTTTGTACAGTCTTGGGATAATGAATGGGAACCTATGTTATTAGCCAAAATAAAAGAAACTATTCGTCGTTCTGAGGCTTAAATTCTATTTAAATTAATATTGAAAAATACTTATGCGTACAAAATATCAAAAAAAATTTTCTAGCGTTGATGGTACCACATTACCTTATCAATACTGGCCAGTGGATTCATTAAATAAAAAATCTAACGTCGTTATTTTCTTACATCAAGGTAATGCTGAAGATATAAGTCTTACTGATTTGATAAAGACTATGAGTCTACCAGAGTACGCATTTTTCACTGTTGGTTTTAGAGATGGCTTTTTCTCAGAAAATAGAGATATGAAAGATATCTCTATTTTAGTACGTGATTTCTATGAGTTTATTTCACAAGTTAAAGATAACTATAGTATAGAAGAAAGTAATATTATTATTGTGGGTGAGTATATTAGTGCTTTGGTTCTCTCAATATGGTTACACGACTATGCTCCTCAAATAAAAGGGGCAATATTATTGGCTCCTACTTTTACACATACTAGTAAAATAAAACTTTATAAGCTAAGTTGTTTTTTTAAACAACGCCAAGAATATAACACTCGGCTCTTTCCTGCAAAAAATAGCACTTTAGACGGCAATGTCAAAGGTTGTGCTACTAGTTTTTTGGATACAGCCAAGCGTGTTATGTTAGATGCCTCTGCAATCTATACTCCTATTATTATGTTGATCGACCAACAGGATTCTTTACTAACAGAGAGGGAGCAAAAATACTTTTATAATAACGTAAGCAGCTATTATAAGAGAATTGATATAATAGATGATAACGAGATCATAGCTAATAAAATGAATCAGATAATCAAAGAAATAGCTTGTATAGAAGAGTCGTTACCTTCATTATTAAAGGCGGATCAGCAAGGTAAAACCAAAGAAGAATTCGATAAGTTAGCAGCACCAGAGACTCGCTTATTAAAAAGGGTATATTGGGCAATCAATCGTGCCGTTATACGCCACATTGGTGTGTTGTCAAATGGTATTAAACTAGGATTAAAACATGGTTTTGATTCAGGCGTTTCATTAGATTATGTTTATCAAAATACTCCCAGTGGTCGTAATGTTCTTGGAAAGCTATTAGATAAAATTTATCTTAATAATCGTAGTTGGAAAGGTGTTAGGCAACGAAAAAAAAATCTAGAAGAATTATTGTTGTTAGCTATCGACAAAGTTCAAAAAGATAAAAGGAATGTTAATATCTTAGATATAGCTGCAGGTACTGGTTGTTATCTGTTTGACTTTATAGCTAAAAATAGTGAAAAGATAAACCATGTATTGATGAGGGATTATATGAACATGAATGTTCTACAAGGTTTATCCGCTTTAAAAGAAAAACAGATTGTACAACAAGTTGATTTTGAATGGGGAGATGCCTTTAGTGAACAATCGTTAGCTACATTACCGAAAGATAGGACAATAGCCATTGCTTCTGGTTTTTATGAATTATTTAATGATAATCAAATGATTATTCGTTCCTTAAATGGGGTGGCAGAGGCATTAGAAGAGGGAGGATTCTTGATTTTTACAACAAAAATATGGAACCCGGATTTAGAATATATGGCACGTGTCATGTCTAGCCATAAAGACGGGCAAGCATGGTTACTGCGTCGCCGATACCAACTTGAAGTTGATCAGTTAATGGAAGCAGCAGGATTTAGTAAAGTGGCACAGCGTATTGACCAATGGGGGATATTCACTGTTACTCTGATGAAAAAACGTTGATAATAAAAAATAACTTAAATTTCATGCCATGTTTCAATAGATAGTTTGATAAAACTAGAAATGGGCTTTTAAATACCCCTAGTTTTTTTGATATTAGATTGCTATTTGAGAAAAAGCCGATACGTATAACGAGATCATAACTTTTAGCTACAATATTAACAGCACTATCCTCATAATAAGCTTCAATTTTAATTTTGGGGTAGTTAGATAAAAAAATCAGGAGGTAGTGAAGCAATCATTCGCTTTCAGAAAATAATGGGTAATAAAAGTCTTAATTTACCTTGAAGAGCGGCATTAAATTTCCAATATCAGGTGCTGTACTGTTCATCTCTTCTAAAGCCACACTATACCAGCCATAATAGGTCTTTCTATCAGCTTTCTTGTTTAATAATACATCCGTTCTACTTTTATCGTTTAGGTATTCAAAAAACTTAGTAATTATTTTATTTATTCATCAGTTAAATAACCGTGATCAAGATAATAATGATGTTAATATTATGATAATAGCAATTAACTTTGTTAATACTAAGGTGAGGTACCGGTTTATGAAGGCAGATAATATTAATTTAGCCACTATCATTCATACAGGAGAGGGTGAGTATGATGGCTTATTAAGAGATTTTGTTGAGGAGTTAAAAGCAGATGGCGTTAATGTTCAAGGGTTATTAACGAAGCATTATAAAAATCCAATGATTATTTATGATATTAGTTCTAATCAAGAGATTGTTATTTCTCAAGCATTAGGTAAAAATTCGACATCTTGTTGTTTAGATTTAGGTAAGTTGGCGGGGGCGGCTTTTGTTTTGCGTAAAGCATTAGAAGAAAAGCCAGATTTAGTGATTATTAATCGTTTTGGCACAGCAGAAGCCGAGGGTGGCGGTTTTATTGAAGAGTTGCAAGCGCTTATTGGTGAGGATATTCCTGTGTTAACGTTAACAGCAGATAAGTATTTAGGCGCATGGCAAACTTTTACTGGAGGACTGGCTGAAGAAGTAGCGCCAAACAAAGAAGCATTACATGCATGGTTTAATAAAGTTAGAGGCTGAAGTAAATTGGAAAATAAGTTTCTGAATAGCGGGATGCTGTATTAAGGTGCTTATAATGGTTTGCATATATTGCTAATAGTTTATTAAAAGGTGACATGCATGAACTCCTCACAAGAGAAACAAAATATTATTTTGATTCGCCCTCGCATTTATCTTGGTGATAATCTTTCTATAGGTCCTGGTAAAATAGAGCTTTTGAAACAAATTAATATAATGAAATCAATCTCTGGTGCTGCGCGTGCTTTAAGTATACCTTATAAAAAAGCATGGTCTTTAATTGATGTTCTTAATCAAGGGTTTGGAGGACAGGTTATAGAAACAAGTATTGGTGGCAAAGCAGGTGGTAGTGCAAGGTTAACTCCTTTGGGGCAGAAAATTATAGACTCTTATGAAGCATTAGAAAAAAAACTGAATAAGAGTGCTAAAAAAGAATTGGATGCTTTTTATTCTTTACTTAATATTTCTTGAATTGATTTAAATCAAAACAGTTAGGCGCTCTTTCTATAGTATTCGTTATGTCAAATTTGACATAACGAATACTATGCAATCGCGTTTTTAAGGGGGCCAATAATGAAGCAATGTCAATGGATTTTTAACGCTTTGGTTGGCGTATCCTTTAGTTTGTTATGTCAGCTAAGTATGGGGCAGGCAAATTACCCTCTAGTACGAGGTGCCTTTGGTGATTTGCCTCAGCCAAACAATATTCAGCGAGTAGTCAGCGCGGGTCCTGTATCAGATACTTTATTGGTTTCATTGGTTCCTAATAAATTACTTGGCTTCTCAACTCATGGCTTATCTACAGAAGTTAAGAAATATTTTCCTGCGACTGTTCAAAACCTTCCAAATACAGGGCGAGTTGCAGGAAGAGATTCTACTTTTCCTTTAGAAAAAATAGTGGCTTTAAAGCCAGATATTATTGTTGATGTAGGAGCAACAAGTGCGACGTATATTTCTACGGCTGAACGAATAAATAAATTAACAGGAATCCCTTATATTGTCGTAAGTGGATTATTAAATGAAACGCCTGAGCAGCTTAGAACTCTAGGTGATTTGTTAGGGGCTAGTGAGCGGGGTAAATTATTAGCTGATTATGCAGAAAAAATATTATCAACGGCTGAAAGGGCACACCGGAATCAAACCTCTAAAAATCAGGCACCTATAAAAGTTTATTTTGGCGGTGGGATCGATGGTTTACAAACAGGGTTAGCAGGTTCTATTCAAACGGAAGCCATTGATTTCGTTGGAGCTTACAATGTTGCTAGTGAGGCAGGAAAAGGTTTTAGCGCTAGGGTTTCAATGGAGCAACTAATGAAATGGAAGCCAGATGTTATTATTACGCAAGATGAAAATTTTTATCAACGTCTAATGAAAGACCCTGTTTGGCAAAGAATACCTGCTGTAAAAAATGGGAAAGTTTATCTTGCACCTAGTAAACCTTTTGGTTGGATTAGCCATCCGCCCAGTATTAATCGGCTGTTGGGTGTTATTTGGTTAACGCGAGTTCTTTATCCTGAGGCTATGAGCTATGAAGAGTACAGTCAAGGTATAAGAGGCTATTATGAGTTATTTTATGGTTACGAGCTAACAGCGCATGAGCTTGCTAATTTTAGTAAAGGACTAGAGTAAACATGGCTAGCCATAGAGATAGCCGGTTATTTAAGTTATTACTTCCACCAATCGTTTTATTATTACTCTGTGTTATTGCCTGCTGTGTAGGGCAATATGGCATTTCGTTAAGTGAATTAGCTCACTCAATAACTCAGTATTTTTTTTCGACAGCAGACAAAACAGATATCGATACAGTGCTGTGGGATATTCGAATCCCACGAATTGGTGCAGCAATTTTGGTAGGGGCCGCATTATCCATGGCGGGTGCAACTTATCAAGGTATGTTCCGAAACCCGTTGGTTTCTCCTGATGTATTAGGTGTTACAGCAGGGGCTGGGCTTGGTGCAGTAATGGCCATTTATTTCGATCTATCTTTTTTTCTGGTTCAAGTGATGGCATTTGGTTTTGCATTATTAGTCGTTTTTATTGTTTATTTAGTGGCAAAATTAGCACGTCATCATGATCCTATTCTATCGCTAGTTCTCTCCGGTGTTGCCATAGGAGCATTGTTTGGTTCAGCCATTGCATTGGTCAAAATATTAGCTGATCCTTATGGACAATTAGCAACGATGGTATTTTGGATGCTAGGTGCTCTTAATATGGTGAATCGAGAAGACTTATTAATGAGCACTCCGATTATTTTGTTGTGTATGGTTCCTCTTATTTTATTGCGTTGGCGGATGAATATATTGAGTCTTGATGATAAAGAGGCCCTATCTTTGGGTGTTAATGTTAATCGAACGCGCATTGTTTTTATTTTATCTGCTACCTTGATGACGGCTACGGCTGTTTCTATTACGGGAGTAATCGGTTGGATAGGACTTGTGGTTCCTCACATGGCTAGACTATGGATTGGCCCTGATTTTAGAAAACTACTCCCCATGAGTTTGTTTATTGGTGCAGTTTTTTTAGTCTTAACTGATACGATTGCTAGAACCTGTTTCCCCATTGAATTACCGCTAGGCATTATTACCGCATTTGTTGGTGTTCCTTTCTTTTTAAGTTTATTAATAAGAGGAGGGGTTAGAAAATGAGTTTAATCTCTCTAAAAAAATTAACGATAGGGTATGCCAATAAAATAATAGGCGCCGACATTGATCTTGAGTTTGAAGAACAACAAATTACTTGCTTATTAGGCGCCAATGGTTGCGGTAAAACCACATTGCTAAAAACTATATTATCTATTTTAGATTGTATAGAGGGTGAAATAATCATTAATAACAAACCTCACCATCAATGGACCCGAAGAGAACTTGCCCAGTTTATTGGCTATGTTCCACAAGCTCACAATAGTATTTTTCCTTTTACGGTAGAAGAAGTTGTCTTGATGGGAAGAACGGCTTATTTAAATTGGTACAGTAGTCCTCAACACAATGACAAGAAAATAGCCGGTGAATGTCTTGCCACTCTAGGGGTAGAACATCTTAAATATCAAAATTATCAATTGCTCAGTGGTGGAGAGCGTCAACTAGTGTTGATTGCAAGGGCACTAGCACAACAACCTAGGTTTTTGATAATGGATGAGCCTACCTCTAGTTTAGATTTTGGTAATCAAATAAAAGTGTTAGAACATGTTCTTAAATTAAAAAAAGAAGGCATGTCGATATTATTAACAACGCATCAACCCTCACACGCGAAGCGTGTTGCCGATAAGATTGTTTTACTTCATAACGGAAAAGTTATGGCTAATGCAGAACCGATGCAGGCGCTATCCATTAGTAATCTTGCCAAACTATATAGTTTGGATCAAGAAACTATTGAGCACAATTTGAGGTTTTTAATGGCGGACTAAGCTTAGCCATAGTTTGATAAAAGGTAACTAGTATGGAAAAAAGTAGTACTCAAACAATTAATGATATTGATTTTGGTGCTTTATATCGAAACCATTTTCAACGTGCTGAGCGTAAACCAAAAACGGCTATTGATTGGGACGAAAAGTCAGTAAATAGTTCAGGTAATTTTGCTGAAGTTGATACGCCTTATGTCAAAGAGTTTGTTTCAAGAATGGATATAAGTGAAGCTGAAACTTTGTTAGACATAGGTTGTGGGGGGGGAGTCATAAGTTTGGCTATAGCTGCAAAGTTTAAAAAGTTATATGCGCTGGATTTTAGTGCTGGCATGCTGGCACTTTTAGCTAAAAATATAAAAGCCATGCAAGTCAATAACATTACGCCTATGCAATTAGCTTGGGAAGATAATTGGGATAGTGTTCCCGTGTGTGATATCTGTGTTGCTTCACGTTCAACAATGGTGGATGATCTTGAAATGGCACTCAATAAGATCAATGAAAAAACTAAAAAAAGAGCCTATTTAACGATGACGGTTGGACAAGATTTTATTGCCAACGAAATTTTAGAGTGCATTGGTCGCAAAAGTAGAGGTTTCCCTAACTATATTTATGCAGTCAATATTTTAGCCCAACAAGGTTATAACGTTAAAGTTGACTTTATAGAAGCAGAGCATAGCCCACATAAAAATAAAACGCCAGATTTAGAAGGGTTTATCCGGATGGTGCAGTGGTCGGTTGGCTATTTGTCAGACCAAGAAATAGAGTGTCTTATACATTTCTATATTAACAATGTTAAGAGTAAAGCTAATCTGTTTAAAACAAATAAGATGTGGGCTTTTTTATCATGGAATAAATAGTATTCATTTATGAATAGTTAGAAGGAGTTGTTATGTCGCTATCTCATCATTATTTTTTGCGTGGTAATTTATTAGCGTTTGCTGTTATTTTCTGTTCTTTAGCTTCTATGACCTTTGCGCAAGATAAAGAAGTGGATGCTGAGTCTGCTAAGCGCATGTTAAAAGTAAAAGAAAAAAATAAAGGAAATTCACAAAAAAAGAATAGTGACATTACTAATGCTACTGAAACACAAGAAAATAGTAATGTGTTTACATTAGGTACATTGACGATCACAGGAACACCTATTTCATCGGCAGAAGAAACAGAATCTGTTATAGATAGAGATAAAATTAATCTTTTTGAGAAAAAAGACGTAGGTACTGCACTCTCAAAAGTTCCGGGGGTTTTGTATAACTATGCTCAGGGTGGACGATACGAGTCCAATGTTGTTGTTCGTGGTTATGGCTTACGTTATATGCCTATTTATATTGATGGCATCCCCGTTTATATTCCTTACGATGGCTATTCAGATTTAGGGCGTTTTACCACCGCAGATATTTCTTCTATTCATGTAGCTAAGGGCTATAGTTCTGTGATGTATGGACACAATACGATGGGGGGAGCTATTAATATTGTCACCATGAAACCGCGCTCAGAGTTGGATGTAACAGGAACGCTAGGGATAGGTCAAGGTGATTCAAAAGAAGAAAATATTAATGTGGGAAGTCTGCAAGATAAATGGTATATCCAGATGGGAGCCTCAAATTTATCGAGTGGTTATACCAACCTATCTAAAAGTTTTGTAGGTAAAGATAGTGCAGGACGATTAATTGATTCTAAAAAATATGCCTATACCACCAAGGATAGACGTGGCAGTATTAAGCTCGGGTTACTTCCTAATGAGACAGATGAATATGCGGTTAGCTACTCAAAACAAAAAGCAAAAAAATACCCCTCATCAGGCGTTGGAGGATTTGAGCCAACAACATGGGAATGGCCTAAGTGGGATCGAGAAACGCTGTCTTATGTATCAAACACCTATTTTCTTGACGATAAGTTTTATATAAAGCCCAGAGTATATGAGGATCGCTTTAAGAATACATTAATTGGTTTTGGTGGGAGTCGTAATGGTAGTCATTATGATGATAAGGCTTTTGGATCTTCCGTTGAGTTGGGCACAAGCATAATTAGCCATAATCAACTAAAGCTTTTACTTAGCTATAAACGAGAAAAACATTCTAGTTTTAACACTTACGAGGGCTCATCAATTAAAATTCCTGGTGATAGCACTGAGGCTACTCAAAAGTTCTACTCGATAGCCTTAGAAGATACGATTAATTTTAACGATTATTGGGAAGCACAATTTGGTATTATTCATACCAAACGCAAAGCAAGTGCGACAGGAATTGGCAATAATACAGCAGCTTTAATACAAAAATATCCAGAAGTGAACTCTATGCTGGCGCCAACGATACGTACTACCGATCCAGAAGCAGCTTTGTTTTATAAGCCCACAAAAGATCATACTTTCCGAGCAAGTATCGCACGTAAAACCCGGTTTCCAAGTTTTAAAGAAGCCTACTCCAACTACTCCTCTGGAAGCACTGGTAAGTGTCCATCTGGGCAGTCAGGATGTACCTCGGGGCAAATTATTCCCCGCGTAACTTTGCAAAACCCAGGGCTTAAACCAGAAAATGCAATGAATTATGAAATAGGTTATTCGGGAATGCCTATTGATGGCATGACAGTAGAAGCAGCATTATTTTTAAATCAAGCTAAAAAAGCGATTTCACGTACTGCAATTGATTACAATAACTTTCCAGGTTACGCCATTACCCAAACAACTAATCTACCCGGTGTGACTGAGCGTAAAGGTTTTGAACTGGGTGTTGACTATGTGATTAATAATAAATTAATAGTTGGTGGAACCTATACTTTTTTACGGGCACGAAATAAATCTGATCCAAGTATTCATTTGGCGGATATACCGAAGCATTTTGGGACATTATATGCTGATATTAATCCCGTAGAGTGGCTTCATATTATTCCCACCATGGATGCGCGTAGTAATAGTTATTATTCAACCAGTGGTAGTGAACGAAATAGTGGTTATACCTTGTATGGATTGAAGTTCTCGTTTACGCCTGCGAGTCTAAAGTATGTTAGCTTTAATGTTGGTGCTGAAAATATTTTCAATAAAAACTATGCAAAATATGATGCAAGCTATGCTTCACCAGGGCGCTATATTTATAGCAATATCCGCGTAGATTTTTACTAAAAATTAAGGATAGAATATGAGTTGGAAACTTTATGATGAATTAATTGATGCCATCCCCAATAACATTACCATAGAAGATACTTTTCAACAAAAATGGTGGCTAATAAAAACGTCAGAAACAATAGGCCTTGCTATGTATTTTGAACAAGGAGAGGCGGTAAGAACACTCCCTGCCCAATTAATAGGAATACGTCTAAAAGCTTTGGCTGCGTATGCTAAATCTTGGAATTTTTATGAGGCAACAGCGGGGGTTGCCGCGATTAATGCTTATTTTAATCAACAAGCTAAAATAACACCATTAGCTCCTAAATTTACACAAACGGTTTTCAAAGAATATGAGCAAGAAATAACTGGCAAGCGCGTTGCTGTAATAGGGCATTTCCCGGGACTTGAAAAGTTAGCAACAGTTTGTGAATTATCGATACTTGAAAAAAATCCATCGCTTGGCGATTATCCAGACAGTGCTTGCGAATATATTTTACCTGAACAAGATTATGTCTTTATTACAGGAACGACACTTGCTAATAAAACGTTACCACGTTTATTAACGTTAAGTCGGGGAGCTAAAGTTATCATGGCTGGCCCGAGTGTACCACTTACACCTATTTTATTCGATTATGGTGTTGATGTGCTGGCTGGCGCTATGGTATTGGATAATCAAGCACTATGGGATACTGTACAGAAAGAGGGATGTAAAGATATTTTTCAACAAGGTGTACAAATGCTACAAATTGATCATCGATAAAACAATCATTGTTTAATGAATAGCCAATACCCATAATTTCTTTTCTGTATCTGAACAAGGAAATACATTATGACTACTTATAATTCTACTCAAAATTTATCTGACATTGGTGTAAATAATTCTGTTAAGGCACCGCTAAACTTACTTGAAAATGAAAGTATTTCAAGTTCAGAACCTCCAAATAATCGTAACCAAATATTAGTTGAGCAGATTATTTATATGACTCCCATGATGACAGATTATCATCAGTTCGTTGGTGATTGTTTTTTAACCCATCCAGTTTTAGATGATTTGTCTTTTTCGACTGAAGCTATTCAACTAGATATTGATAAACGTTTAAAGAACATTCTTAAATTAGCTACAAATCATTAAGTGTGGTGTTACGCCAAGTAATAATTACATTGGCGTAATTAAAATCTGTCTGCGGTTTTATAAATGCATGTGCAAGGCGAAAGGAATGCTAATTACTCGCCATGCACATGTAATAGATTATCCGTATACTTAATCTTATTACCGCATTATATAAGTTCGCATAATATATATTATGTTAAACGGGACGTAGTAACTAATAACTTCATGAGATGGATTCTTTCAATGATTTAGCGCTTCAAATCCCTATTGACTCAGATACGTGTTAAGAATTTAATAACTTCACTTCTAGCCAATCTGAGATTTTTAATGGGATATTCAATACAGCATTTACGCATAGATAAGAAACATATACTGACCTTAATCGATGAGCAAACAACTCTTCCATCCTTGTTTGTTGCAATATACTCAATAAGAAAGCTTTCACTTCTACGTTTCCGCACTCAAGAAAAGGAATTGTTCACACTGAAGTATTTCTTCGAGTTTTGGGAAAATAAATTCAGTAAAACATTTGATTTCTCTTTCAGGGAATCTAACTACGATATTGCAAACTGCATTTCTGAATTAGATGGTTTCTATCATCACTTGAGTAATAAAAAGCACCTTAGAAATACTAAAAACATAGTTTCAATTCAAAACTCATCTTTTGAATCATGCAGAAGTAATGCGGAACACTTACGAACAATTTCTAAGTTCTTTCAATATCTAAATCAACGTTATATGAACCAGATCTTTCAGCAAATTGACCGATATGAACTCTGTAAGTCACGCGATTGGAACGAACGCTGCATAAAATCAATAGTTCGGAATTTTAGCAAAGTACAGCCAAGTGGTATGAAGCACAATCCCACTTACCGAAGTTTAACGAAAGAACAACTATTATGCCTAGATGAAATGCTACTACCCTCTTCTCCTTTGATATCAGAATCAGTACCAAAGGAAAACGTTAGTGTATATAAAAATAAATTGAATCCATTTTCTTCATTATTCTTACAATTTAGAACATACATAATTCATCGGCTTATGTTTAACTACGGATTGAGAATAGGTGAAGTTTTGCTTTTAACCATGGAGTCGCTCGGTGCATCAAAACCAAATCATTTAGGTGAGATTCACTTATATTCTATCTGTATTACCTAGTCATAAGAGCCAATAACAATAAAAAATAGATTTTCCCTGCGTGAAATTCTTTTAGATGAGAAAGATTACTACCATATAAAATATTATATTAATGAATTAAGAAACCCATTATTCATTAGCACTGATAAGTCGATTGAAAATGATCCGCAACTTTTATTTATTACCAATCGAGGTACATGCGGGCTTATAACATATGACACGGTTCAAAAATATTATACCAAAATAGATTTACACTATAATAGCTTATATTCTGACAGGGCTTTTCATACATTTATGCCTAAGATCATCCCTCATGTTGGTAGACATTCATGTGCCTATATAACCTTAGAGTATATCTATAATAAGCTATTCGATGAGGAAGTTATACTTAAACAACAATACGGTATTAACAGTCGGTTAAATGGTCTGGTCTACTTGATGCAGCAAGTGAACAGCTTAGAAACTTAGGTGGTTGGTCTCTAAATAGTAAAATGCCATATAGATATGCGAAAAGGTTTTTATCAGAACTAGCTAATAAAAATAATTTACTACGAATCAAAAATAATAAAGAGCAAACTTCGTTAATAATAGCACCTACTGTAGATAATAAATATGACCCTTTCCTATAATATGATAATTTCTTCACAAAAGAGCAACTAGCATGGTTAATCGAGACGGATATACCAGTTAATGTTATCATTAATTCCGCATCTGAATTTGATGATAAATGGCTGTGTACTAATGATCTATTATGGAATATTAGGTTCTCAGGTAGAAAAATATCCATTGATTTTAATTCGACACTATTCAAGGATAATTTAAGTTCTTATCAGATTAAACTCATAAAAATAATACTTATCTATTATATCAATGAAAACTCACCATCATCTATTGATTACATATCACGTCACTTGGTTGTTTTCTTTAAAGAATTAAAATCAATAAATCATGATAATATTTTATACTTTTTGAAGTCCGCAACGGAGTTAAACAAAAACTCATGGCTATTTTATTCTGTATTATTCTTATCAAGAAAATTAGAAGCCGTTGGTTTTTTTACTTCCTCCAATAGTTATGAGGATTTGGAGGATAAGCTTTTATTCATCCCTAGACCAAAAACAGGTGATTTCGGTGTTTATAAAAACATTGACAATGTACTACCTTCTTCAGTTATTTCATTGATTGAAAATGGGTTAACAGAATGGGCTACAAGGTATGCACCTACTTTGAATTCGCCTAAGAAAAAAAAAGAGCTATTAACAAAAATAAAAGAACTTCAAATAGAAAGTCAACTACTTGACTGTATCATACTTGGTTTGTGTTTTATCACGGGTGCAAGGCCTGTGCAGCTTTCCAAAATTGCTGTGCAAGATATTTGTATTGATGCTCAATCGAATTTAACGACCCGATTTGCGGTAATGATCCCATATGCAAAAAAACGAAAGTAAACATTGAACGGATTGCAGTAGCATTACCTGATGAACTAGGTAAATTAATTTATTTATATATAGCGCTTAGCCAACTTACATCCAGTGACCCACTACTTCCTCAAAAAGTAAGCTCCGTCACTATGGTTAATGATGCAATCAATCGTCAATTAATACGTTTTTCATCATTAGATTTTCAAGAAGCAGTAAAAAATAATGCAACCATTGTACCAAGGTACACTTCATCTTTATTTCGACATAATGTTGGACACTCGATGGCTCTTAACGGTTCTAGCGCTGAAGAAATAGCCTATATCTTAGGCCATTCAAGTACTGTTGCTGCGGGATATTATATTTCATCAACACCAAGCTTGGCTGAAATTAGAGAGAATGCATTAGGTTCCAACCCTGTTTTTCAGAACATGATTGCTTTAATGATGACAGGTAGTTTAGTTCAACGAAATGACTGGATTGGTCGCAAAGTGGCAGGAAATATTAACAATCAATTTCACTTTAATATCGGGGATTGTACTTACGACACTACTCTCTGCCCGTTCTCTCAGGTCAGAGCTTGCTATGGTTGCCTTTATTTCAAACCTTTTATAGATGGTGAACATCAAAAGGTGTTTGATTCAATAAATGAAGAGTTGATTCAATTAATGAAACAAGCAGATTCTAGTCACATTGAATCTCACCCATTAATTGCCGAAATAACCAGAAGAAAACAACATGTCATGATGGTTATGACTAGGATCCAATTACATTCATCAAGGAATGATTTTTAATATGCAAATACAACGAGATAACTTAAAAAAATTCATCTTAAAACAGAAAGAAATTTTTGAATTAAAATTAGCTGAATACGGTTGTGAAGGCATGATTTCTTGGCATGATCCTCAATGGTTTTTTGGTGAAAAAGGTGCAGCCTGGTTTCGTCAAGGAGGGGCTGGTAGTTTAAATTTTTCATCCACATATAAAATGAAAGGTTTGGAAAATTTAGAGATTAATTGCCAATATATCGAGTTTATGAAGGCTATTATTATTTCTGAGATTTTCACCAAAAATATGCCTTTATCTGCTATCGCATTAGGAAAAAGGCTTAATGTATTAAAACGCTGGTATCATGAGTTATTCATATTAACGAGTCAAACATCACCAATCTATTTAACTGCTGATATTGTCTATAGTGCGATGAAAAGACATTATGACAACTCATCGAGTAAATCAAATGTCAGTGATTATTGTGATATAGCTGTACTATTAGCTCGAATTTTACGCACACAAAATTTTACACTCACTAATATTGAATGCGTCAATAAATATCCATGTCGTAACCCTACGCATAACACAAAAAAGCGTAAATTGGCCGAGATGACTGGCGAGCATACAGATGATGAAAAGCTAATAACAATTCGTACATTTATGCATATTGTTGAAATGATTTATTTTGCAAAAACTGATGCTGAAAAAGTATTTTTGAATTTCATGATGCTATTAATTGTTACTGGTTTTCGTTTCAGAGAGGCTCAATGTTTAACTATAAATGCTTTGGTTAAACGAGAGATCGTTGATTTAGATAAGATTGAACATGCAAGAAGTAATGGATTGCCAATATATCATCTAGGTATCAGATACTTAGGAGCTAAAAAGACTGGTTGGCGAATTCATTGGTTAGCACCCAGCACAATACTTCTAGTTGAGTCTATTTTTATTGCAGTAAAAGAACTGACCGTAGATAGCCGAAAGCGATTAAATGATTATAGAAAATCCAGTTTTATGAATTATCTCCCTCCTCCACTTTTAGATTTAGATCGGGACTTAATAGAAGTATCAGAGTTTGAAAACATCATATTCCAAGGTAGTGGTGGTACCCGTGGTAATGGTGGTTTCAGACGCTCAATGATTTCATCTTTCAAAAATCATGGTATTGGAATACAGCCAGTTCATATTGAGGAAATAAATAAGGTAGATAAGCGTTTTTTCTTCACAAAACAACAAGTCAATCAATTTATAAAAGCTAGATATGAAAAATTAAAAGCGTTTCAAGTTGGTGATGAATGTTCAATGATGATCAAAGAAAGTGGACAATCCCACAAGTTTTTATATGAAGACTTATTATTTATAGCCCCTATCGGATCTTTTGCTTTGAATAAAGATCTCATCATTTTATCAAACCCTGTTCCAATTGATTCGGCTAATATCTTGGCCTGGCTGGGAGCGGAACCGAATCGCAAATCTTTTTTCGAAATGCTGGGAATGACTGAAGATGATGGTTCTCGTATCTCTATGGGCACTCATTTCCCTCGGCATAATATTAATACGTTTTTAGCCATTGCCGAGGTAACTGATCACTTACAAGCGATGTTAATGGGGAGAATGGACATAACACAGAACATCCATTACCAACATGTGGCTGAATCGCAAAGTTTTCGTGCTGCATCCTTATCAGCAATGATGTTAGAAGACCGTTCTAATAAAAGCCAAACCGCCATTGATCATCAATTGTCAATTTACCATAGAGAAAACACATCAGTTCAAGTACCAGACTTGAATCACTCAAATTCGTTCCTTAAAGAAACTGGGATGATGCTGATCGACCCAACGGTAAATATTGAAACTAATTTTAAAACAAACTTGCAGACCTATGGACAAACAAATAAAGAGGTTGCTAATTATATAACCAGTACCATTTCTGACTCATTTTTACCTGAATTAAAAGCCGCTCATGCTGCTTTAATTGCATCACAAAAAGATAAAGAAGCATCTGAATTAATATCACGGCATGCGTTACTCCATCCTCTCGAATTAGGTTGCTGTACACGCGATATTGGCCGTTGGGGATGCCCTTTTGCGATGAAATGCCAATCTGGTTTACCCTGTGGGTATTTCACGCTCTCAGGTCATCCCAAGGAGATATTCATCATTCGTAAACAGATTGCTCAACGAGAAATAGATATCAAAAAATTAGAGGTGTTGGTTGATGAGGATCCAGGATACACATCTGCTTTAAATGAAGCCAATGAGTCGCTTTTAATTCTAGAAGGATTTGAAAAAAACACCTTTGTTTCATTAAGGGATAAAAAATTCATTTCTATTTTATCTCAAAATGAAGCTAACCCTCTACTCCCTATTTTTAAACGTATTGAAACACAAATGGCTATAGGCAAAACGCCTAATACACTCGCAGACCTTTTTTTCATAGAACATAAACGAAAGAAAGCACAGCATACTAGAATGGATACTAATAATGGATAATAACAAGCGGTTAGCTGGTAGCGAATTAGATAAATACATCGAGTCCGAGCTTTTGGCTATGGTTCGTGAAGGAATAGAACATGCCCCGATTAAGGCTGCTACATTACACAAACGTCTTTTGCTTAAAGGTTATGTGACAGGATCACTCAGTACTCTATCAACACCTAAACGTAAAGAGATGATACATGACTACCAAAAACGTCAGTTAAACCAAATGGATATGGATATTGATGAAATTGCTACTTTAGTGAACGGTAGGAAAGCAAATGAAGCGTATAGGAAACAGGCTCTACGAATGCGAAACGAGCGCGATGAAATGGCAAAAAATTTGGAACTGAACACAATGGCAGTACTAGATATAATAAATGCTGTTGATTTAACAACGCCTATCAAGGTTGAAGAGCTTCTTTCCCCTTTTCTTATAAGAGAACTAAGGAAAGCGAATAAATAAATTAAGACTCCCAGAGGCATCATTTCTTGGGAGTTTTAAATTGTATCAGCTCAGATTTGTACTGACAGTTTTGTTGATAGAGCACAGCTATACCTGACAGTCTGCTCTGAGCGAGGAGCGGACATTATACAACCCTCCTAGTAAGATTTATAAAATCCCATCTAAGTATAATGCTATGATTAATCAATAAATTATAAATAAAAACTTAATAACTTATTGAGATAGTTATAATTCAGAGTCTATTTTATTTTTGGTTGGGCAGGCCATACGATTGAAAACTGCGCTCCACCGCTACTTGTTATGTTGCAAGTTGCCGTTCCTCCGTGAGCTCTTGCAATTGCGGATACAACAGCTAATCCTAAACCACTGCCACTTGAGTGAGTGTGTGGTGTTTCCTTACGCCTAAAAGCTTGAAATATATAAGGGAGGATCTCATCGGTAACACCAGGTCCATCATCTTCGACACTGAGATGGTAATTTCCATTTTCTAGATAACCCTGAATTTTTACCGTTCCTGGAACTGCATGGCGCCGAGCATTCTCAAGTAATGCCAGTAATGCTTGTCTTATGCGAATGGGGTCACAATATATCAGGCTATCATCTAGATTCAACAAAGGCTTTTGTCCTGCGGATAATAGCGCTTCAGAAAAAAAATCTACGACTTTTTTGAGTTCTGTGGCGATAATTACTTGTTGCCAGTGAAGAGCTAAATGCCCACTTTCTACAAGACTAACAACTCGCAGATCTTCAATCAGTCGAGATAGACCCTCTACTTGACTTAGCAGGCTAGTAAATTGGGATATATCAGGTTTAAATATACCATCTGCCAAACCTTGTAGGCGTCCTTGCAAAATAGTGACGGGCGTACGCAATTCATGAGCAATAGCTGCATTCCAGAAGGATTGCTCTTTTGTCATTTGCTGTAGTTTATCTGCTAGCATATTAAAATCATCAACAAGTAAAGTAACTTCTCCTATTGGATGACTCCCAGAAATAGCTCTTGCATCAAGATCTCCTTGTGCCAAACGGCGTATATTATCTGCCACTGAATTTAATGGTGTAAGAATTCGACGTGATAATTTAATAGCAACAATTACGGCAAAAATTAATCCCAATAAAATCGTACTGATTAGCCAGATTAGCTCAGGAAGTGTAATTACCCATTCATCTTGGGGAAAATACTCACTCCAATAGGTTGATGCAAAGTAGTAAAATACGTAGGATGTAATCACAATAAGCAACATAGTACTAAAAGCTATTACCATCATTGACAATGTAATTTGGCGACTTAACCCCGAGCCTTTCATTCCTCCCCCCAGAGTTTATAGCCAACTCCACGAACACCTACAGGAATACCTTTAACACCTAAATCTTCTAACTTTTTACGTAGTTTGCTGATATGACTATCGACAGTACGTTCTAATGCTTCGCTCTCTGGTAAACAGGCTGTCAATAATTCTATTCGACTAAAAACACGTTTAGGGGAGCTTACTAATCGTGCTAATAACTTAAATTCTGTCAGTGTCAATGCTAAGACATGATGTTGTTTACCGATCTGCACAATAGCTTCATGCTTTTCTAAATCAATTTCAAAAGGCGCAGCTCGTAAAATATGCTGGGCTTGATAATCATTATTTTTTGCCATAGAGCGTCGTAAAACTGCTTGTATACGGGCTACTACTTCAGCGGGGTTGAAAGGTTTAACAATATAGTCATCTGCGCCAATACGCAGTCCCATAAGCTTATCAATGTCTTGATCCATTGCTGTTAGCATAATGACAGGAGTATCACCTCGATGACGGATCTCAGATAAAACTTGCCACCCATCTACCTGTGGCATTTGTATATCAAGTAATATGAGATCAGGTTTTAGTGACAAGTGAAAATCTAATGCTTGTTTGCCATTAGCCGCATGAATAGTGCGTAAGCCAGCACGTTCTAAATAAGCAATGATAATCTCAGCAATTTCCAGCTCATCTTCAGCAACTAATACTAATGAGTGAGTTTTTGTAGTTGTCTTTAGTTGTGGTGTTATCACTGACATTGTTTTACTTCACTTTATATATTTTTCATCTCCATCATTTCTCCATTGTAGCTCAACCAAAACGACAACATCAATGTTTATACTAATCTGGTAATTGATAACTTGTACTCAAGAGAACACTATGCCAGTTAAACCAAAATATTACTATTACTTATGTGCCTTACTCACCTTAATGCTGCAAGCTTGTGAACAATCAGGTCCAGATCAAGGTATAGAGCCTGCACCTATAGTTTCAGTAATGACGACAACCCCTATAAAACTGAGCATAACAGAGGATTTTCCAAGCCGAGTATTGGCGATAAGAACAGCAGAAATTCGCCCTCAGGTTAATGGTATTATAAGAAAACGTCTATTCGAGGAAGGCACTGAAGTGCTAGCTGGACAGCCGTTATTTCAAATTAACCCTGCCCCTTTTCAGATTGAAGTTGATACGGCAGCAGCGGCTTTACAAAAAGCTAATGCCGCATTACTACACGCTAAAACACAACTCAATAGGATGCAATCTTTAGTTAAAGTGCGTGCTGTTAGCCGTCAACAACATGACGATGCTGTTTCTCAACGAGATCAAGCACTAGCAGATGTTGCGCAAGCACGTGCTACTTTAGACCGTCGTCAATTAGATTTAAAATTTGCTAGCGTAGAGGCGCCTATCTCGGGGCGTATTGATCAGGCCTTCATTTCTGAAGGCGCTTTAGTAAGCAGTAATGATACTAATCCAATGGCTTATATTCAACAAATCGACCAAATCTATGTGGATGTGAGACTTCCCATATCTTCTCTTGAGATATTACACAATACGGCAGTAACGCAAAAAGACAACCCAGATAATAGAGTATCTGTAGTGATATTACGCAATAATGGCACACCTTATGATGTTAAGGGGCAAACTTTGTTTTCAGGTGTTAATGTTGACAAAGGTACGGGAGATGTTCTGTTAAGAATATTAGTAGATAATCCTGAGCGCCAACTTCTACCAGGTATGTTCGTTCGCGCACGAGTGCCTCTTAAAAACTACGATAATGCGCTAATGGTGCCTCAACAAGCTATCATCCGTCTCAGCAAATCAGCGTATATTTGGATTATTGATACGAATAATCATGCACACCTCATACCTGTAAAGTTAGGAGAGTTAGCCAATAGGCAATACCGTATCGAAGCTGGGCTAAGAGCTGGACAAAAAGTTGTGATTGAAGGAGTAGATCGACTATCGGAAGATATTAAAGTAGTTACAAAAAATTGGAAGACGCCTAGCTTTCCTAATCAAACTTCTTCTAACTAAAGCCACAGGAAGAATTTATAATGCCTCAGTTTTTTATTCAACGCCCTATTTTTGCTTGGGTTATTGCTTTATTTATTATTTTAGTTGGTTTGATTGCTATCCCACAGCTACCGGTTGCCCGTTATCCATCAATCGCCCCCCCTTCGGTAACTATTTATGCGAACTTTCCTGGGGCTACACCACAAACGATGAACGATGCAGTGTTAAGCTTAATTGAACGCGAGCTTTCCAGTGTAAAAGATTTATTATATTTTGAATCCTCTGCTGATACATCAGGAACAGCTTCTATCACTGCCACATTTAAACCGGGAACAAATCCACAACTCGCACAAGTTGATGTACAAAATCAGATAAAAACCATTGAACCACGATTACCCCAAGAAGTTCGACAAAATGGACTTACAGTAGAATCGGCTACCTCAAGTTTTTTGATGATTGTAGGACTGAAATCAGATGATGATCGTTTTGATGAAATTACATTAAGCGATTATATGGCGCGTAATCTTGTAGAAGAATTGCGTCGTATAGATGGAGTTGGCCGTGTCCAATTATTTGGTTCAGAACAAGCCATGCGTATATGGATAGATCCTGATAAATTAATTGCTTACAGCTTAACAATGAATGATGTATCAACAGCTATTAGCCAACAAAATGTGCAAATTGCTCCGGGCAGCGTAGGCTCTTCCCCTACAGTACCTAGCCAGCGTGTAACAATACCATTAACAATACGAGGCCAATTAAGCACGCCAGAAGAATTTTCTAGCATCATTCTACGTGCTAATCCTGATGGTTCTAAAGTTATTTTAAGTGATATCGCAAGGATTGAGCTAGGAGCACAGAGCTATAGCTTTGCTAACCGTGAAAATGGCAAAATATCTACTATGGCGGCGGTACAATTGTCTCCAGGAGCCAATGCAGTAAACACCGCCAGCGCTATCAAAGCACGTATTTCAGAGCTAAGTGAAACACTGCCTGCTGGAATGAGTTACTCAATACCATTTGATACCGCACCCTTTGTTAAAATTTCGATAGAAAAAGTGATTTATACATTACTTGAAGCAATGTTACTTGTATTTTTAGTAATGTTTCTATTTTTACAAAATATTCGTTATACCTTAATTCCTGCAATTGTTGCTCCAATCGCTTTACTTGGGACATTCGTAATAATGCTCTTAGCTGGTTTTTCAATTAATGTATTAACCATGTTCGGGATGATACTGGCGATTGGTATCATTGTGGATGATGCTATTGTCGTTGTAGAAAATGTTGAACGCATTATGGTTAAAGACAAGCTAGACCCAAAAGCTGCTACGATTAAAGCAATGAAAGAAATTACAAATGCCGTTATTGGTATAACCTTAGTACTAACAGCCGTATTCATTCCAATGGCTTTCGCTAGTGGTTCGGTGGGAGTAATTTATAAACAATTTACCCTGTCTATGGTTATCTCTATTCTCTTTTCAGCCTTTCTTGCACTAACATTAACACCTGCATTGTGTGCAACATTACTTAAACCCATAGATCCTAGCTTTCATGAGAAACGCGGTTTCTTTGGGTGGTTTAACCGTCAATTTAATCAGATGACATTGTATTATGGTTCTAGTGTAAACAAATTAGCAACTCGCACCAAACGAGTCATGTTAGCATTTATTCTTATTGTGAGTGCATTAATACTTGCTTTTCTACGGCTACCCTCCTCGTTCTTGCCAGAAGAAGATCAGGGGTATTTTTTAACATCTATTCAGTTACCCTCAGATGCTACTATCGAACGTACATTAGATGTAGTTAAAGTGTTTGAAAAACACGTAACTTCACGACCATCTATTGGAACCAGTCTATCAATTATAGGATTTAGTTTTTCAGGATCGGGGTCAAACTCAGCACTTGCGTTTACCATGCTTAAAGATTGGGAAAAACGAAATGGAGCGACCATACAAGAAGAATTAATACTTGCTGATCAAGCTATGGGAGATATTGCAGAGGGTACTGTCATGAACTTATCGCCTCCTGCTATTGATGAGTTAGGTACTAGTTCTGGTTTTACAATGCGCTTATTGGATCGCTCTAATAGGGGATATGCTGAACTCAAAGCAGCAGGCGATAAATTAATCAGGCTAGCCCAAAAAAGTAAAGTAGTTACTAATGTTTATCTAGATAGCTTGCCAGAAGGCACAAGTATTCACCTAGACATTGATCGTCATAAGGCAGAAGCACTTGGCATATCATTCACCAGTATTAGCGAAACACTTTCCAGCGCAATTGGCTCAACATATGTTAATGACTTCCCTAATGCAGGTCGTATGCAACAAGTAATTCTTCAGGCAGATGCCCCTTCGCGCATGCAAATTAATGATGTACTTAAACTATATGTTCGTAATATTAGCGGTGGTATGGTGCCATTATCGGAAGTAGTAACAGTAGAGTGGGAGACAACACCACGACAGTTGATACGATACCAAGGCTTTCCAGCTTTAAATATTTCAGGTAATGCGGCATCGGGACATTCTAGCGGAAAAGCTATGGCAGAAATGGAACACTTAGTTAAACAACTACCAAAAGGGTTTACTGTAGCTTGGACAGGAGAATCATTACAAGAGCGTATGTCTGCATCACAAGCTCCTCTTTTACTTGTATTATCCATGCTCGTTGTGTTCCTAGTGCTGGCAGCACTCTATGAAAGTTGGTCTATTCCTTTGTCAGTCATGCTGGTAGTCCCATTGGGGTTATTTGGTGCTGTAATAGCCATTATGCTTCGTGGCTTGCCTAATGATGTATTCTTTAAAGTAGGGATGATTACAGTGATTGGGTTATCAGCTAAGAATGCTATCTTAATTGTTGAATTTGCAAAACAATTGCAAGAGCAAGATAAAGGAGTAATTGAGTCTGTAGTACAGGCTGCAAAACTAAGATTACGTCCGATCTTAATGACTTCACTGGCTTTTGGTTTAGGCGTAATGCCACTTGTTATCGCATCGGGTGCAAGCGCTGAGACACAACATGCAATAGGAACTGGTGTATTAGGTGGAATGATTAGTGGCACCCTATTAGCAATTTTCTTTGTGCCTGTATTTTTCGTATTCGTAATGAGGTTACAGGCACGTTTTAGAAAGTAACGTCCTTTTTTTAAAAAGCATGAATGGCGTTGAATCATAGTTTTAATCCATAATCACGCTATTTATGCAAAACTAAATTTTAATGATGATATTTTACTTAAATAGAATATATTTAAATAAAAATATTTTCATTAATTCCCATAAGTAAAATAGAAAAGAGTCCTTTAATATGAAAGAAAAAATAGAAACATCACGCTTAATTTTAAGAGCATTTGAGAAAAAAGATGCATCTGATTTGCTGTCATATTTAACAAAACCAATAACAAACTGCTTTCTATCAGAAAAAATCTCAACGCTCGGTGATGCACTTTCTCTCATACATAAAAGACAAAAAGAAAATGATTATATTGCAGTTTGTTTAAAAGACTCAGATCAACTCATTGGTGAAATATTCTTTATAAAAGAAGAACCAGATACTTATTCAGTAGGATGGAATTTCAATACGAAATTCCATGGCAAAGGTTATGCGATGGAAAGCGCTTATGCTTTTTTAGATCATCTATTTGAACAATCTGATGCTCGACGGATATTTGCTTATGTTGAAGAAGATAACTACTCCTCCCAAAAATTATGTAACCGTTTAGGACTTCGAAAAGAAGGGCTTTTCATTGAGTTTATTTCATTCACTAACCACCCAGATGGCACACCTAAATATGAAAACACCATGCAATATGCAATCTTAAAAAAAGAGTGGATGGCTAACAAAGCCTTATAGGAAATAGTCGTTAATTTGGCTAGTTACTATAATGAGCATGCACAAGAAAATAAAATTAATGCCTTACCATCAATAAGAAATATGATGTTTACACCATCAGGAAAAAATAAGAGTGATTGGTTTAGCTAAATTCCTTATGATGCTCTATCCTCACTTTAGTGATAAGGGTATTCAAAGTATCTTTAGTCTTATAGCATCAGCATATCACAGTATTACTAAATAAAGATTAGAAAAATATTAATGACTGCTATTGGCACAGATTGGACGTTTCGTCCGGTCTACGTCATTGAGGGCATTCTGAAGGCATTAGATAGTCCTGCATTCAAGCAAGTAACACCGCGGAGAAACTGACCCCTTACGTTGATTTTTTTCTTCCTCATTAATTTCCTCAGTTGGTTAGAATTTCTGGATGTCTACGTGAACCTTGATAAATAAACAACGGAGAGACAAGCTCCAATGCTTTCATGGTGGCCATGATATACTCTTTTTCTACGGTATGCAGAAGTTACAGGCCCAGTGATAGATATTCTTGATATTGACCAGAGAACATGGAAGTTGAAAGCAATCAATTGACTGCAACTCTTTCAGAGGACTCGAGAGAGGCAGTTCGTTTGAGGTATGTATTGTTTTTTCATCCTGAACTATTTTATATTTTTAAACCTTGTGATGGTTCGTAGTTTCAGCTCTAGTTCAGCCTCCTTTTTAATTGAAATACCCCAATTAAAAGGGAGTAGATACCCACACATTAAATATTGTGAATTACATCACATTATTATCAATTAATAAAAATTTAAATTCGCGAACTTTAGATGTCCATTTTGCCTTTAAAACAAGCAGAAATTGACGCCTCATGAACTAAAATTAACTTCATGGACTATAAGTATATAATATTTAAATAAAAATAGACGTGAACCACATTGAGTTCCGTAGAAGGTAAATAAAATATATAGCTATTACGTTAATTATCATTTCACTTTATAATCTTTTAACTTTTTACTTTCTTCTAATTCTTCTGAAAAACGACTTGAGTCTAAGCCGTTTTCCCATTCTAGCCAATCATCTCCAAATAGTTCACTAGGATGTTGGGTTCTTTCTGCGCCATTACCACAACCAAGATCATTCACTGAGCAGTATTTATCACACCCCCAGCAAATACGTTCCGGATGCTTTGGATGTATTGGAAATTTTTTTACTTTGTCCATTTTAATTTCCTTAAACTTAATATAAGTGAATTAAACTTTTTATTTTCCAAATAAGTATTCGCTTTAAAAACTTAGATAGTATGATTAGATTAAGAATAATCCTGAAAGTTCTATTTATATTGGCGCTGTCTTAATGCTTCAAATAAACAAACACCTGTTGCAACAGAAACATTAAGGCTTGTTACACTGCCTAACATAGGAAGTTTTACTAAGTAGTCACAGTAATCACGGGTTAGTCTACGCATTCCCTTCCCTTCAGCGCCCATAATTAAAACGGTGGGGATGGTTAAGTCTTGTTGGTAAATAGTTGTTTCAACTTCTCCTGCTGTTCCAACTAGCCATAAACCAAGATTTTTTAATTTTTCTAATGTTCGTGCTAAGTTAGTCACGGCTACAAGAGGAATCACTTCCGCAGCACCACAAGCAACTTTTCTTACGGTGGCATTGAGTGTTGCTGACTTATCTTTAGGAATAATGACAGCGTGTACACCTGCCGCATCCGCAGTTCGTAGGCAAGCGCCTAGGTTATGAGGGTCTGTTACTCCATCCAATACTAAAAGTAAAGGCGTGCCAGAGTGTTGCTCTAATAATTCGAGCAACATTGCTTCGGTCCAAACTTGGCTAGGTGATACTTCTGCAATAATACCTTGATGAACTGCTTCTTCAGAGGTTAGTTCATTCAGCTCATCACGACTACACATTTTAGTTTTGATTCGATTATTATTAGCGAGCATAACAATGGATTGTATTTTAACATCATGACGCCCTTCGAGAATAAAGAGTTGTTTAACTCGTTTAGGATGATGAGTTAGCAATGCTTCTACAGCATGAATCCCATAAATTTTTTCCCAGACTTGGCTCATACTTTTTTCACTCTAGGTTTTCTTTTAACAGATTTACTTTTTTGACGAGTACTTTTAGGCTTTTCAGAAGTAGACGTAGCTGCTGATGCCACTTGAGGTATCTTTAATTCTTTACTATCTGGAGTTGATTTTTTTTGTTTTTTAATGCGTTTTTTTGTATTAGCCTTTTTATGTGCTACATTTTTAGATTTAAAATCTCTTGATTTAACTTCTTTTTTTGCAATAGTTGCTTTTGGTTTAGATTTTTTGACGTTTTGTGCATTTTCAGCAAGATCAAAGTCAATTTTTCGATCGTCCATATCTACACGAGTAACAATTACTTCAATAGTGTCACCTAATCTAAAAATACGGCCACTACGCTCTCCTCGTAGCTGATGATAGGTCGCATCAAAAGTATAATAATCTCCTGGCAACGCAGTAATATGTACAAGTCCTTCCACAAAAATATCTGAGAGCTCAACAAATAGACCAAAACCTGTAACCGCAGTGATGATACCAGAGAAACTATCACCCACTTTTTCTTGCATATATTCACATTTCAACCAGTTAACTACGTCTCTTGTTGCTTCATCGGCACGACGCTCGCACATAGAGCAGTACTCACCTAGTTTTTCTAACTGAGCTACATCATAAGGATAGATACGTGATTTCAGTAAACTAGAAGCCCCTTCTCTACGTATGTGGGTTGCTTGTTTTTTGGAGCGAATAATACTGCGTATTGCTCGGTGCACTAATAAATCAGGATAACGACGAATAGGTGATGTGAAATGGGTGTAAGCTTCATAATTAAGCCCAAAGTGCCCTTCGTTATCTGGAGTATAATGTGCTTGCCCCATAGAGCGTAACATAACAGTTTGAATTAAACTAAAATCAGGTCGGTCTTTAATTTTTTCTAATAAATTCGCATAATCTTCAGGGGTTGCTTCGTCAATACCCTTGTGAAGTTGCAATCCTAAACTATTTAAGAAAGCCTGTAATTTTTGTTGTTTCTCTTCTGAGGGGCCATCGTGTACACGGAATAGCCCTTCAATATTATTATCTTTTAAAAAAGATGCCGCTGCAACGTTAGCACAAAGCATGCATTCCTCGATAAGTCGGTGTGCCTCATTACGAACGGTAGGGACAATTTCCTTTATTTTGCGATCTGAACCAAAAACAATACGTGTTTCTTGTGTCTCAAACTCAATAGCATGTCGTTTAAAGCGCGCTGTCAAAAGCACTTTATATAATGCATACAGATGTTTCAAAGGAGATATAATATGCGGCGTCTCCTTTCTCATCTGTTTAGCATCTATGCAGTTAGGGCTTTCTAAAAGTTTACTTACTTTATTATAGGTTAGACGTGCATGCGAGTTGATAACAGCTTCGTAAAAAGTATAATCTAACATCTCCCCTTTTTTATTAACTTCCATTTCACAGACCATAGCAAGTCTATCGACTAAGGGGTTTAGGGAGCATAGGCCATTTGATAAAACCTCAGGAAGCATTGGAATCACTTGAGCTGGGAAGTAAACAGAGGTTCCCCGTTTCTCAGCTTCTTCATCAAGAGCTGAACCAAGCTGTACATAATGAGAAACATCTGCAATAGCTACATAAAGTTTCCAACCAGTTTTAGTTGTTTCTGCATATACAGCATCATCAAAGTCACGAGCATCCTCCCCATCGATAGTAACGAAAGGTAGCTCTCTCAAGTCTACTCGTTTTCTTTTATCCTTTTCAGAAACGTCGGGTTTGATTCTTGCTGTCTCTTTCTCTATTACTTTTGGCCATTCATAAGGGATTTCATAGCTACGTAATGCTATTTGGATCTCCATTCCCGGAGCCATATAGTTACCAATAATATCTGTGATAGCACCTTGTGCTTGACGAAAGACAGTGGGCCATTGCTCAATAGTAACTTCAACAAACTGGCCGTGTTTAGCCTTCCCTTGCTTTGAAGGTGGAATTAATATTTCTTGGGGAATTTTAGGATTATCAGCAATAACATGACCAAGTCCGGCTTCATTGTAATAGCGCCCAACAAGTGTCGTATGTGCACGATCAGTCACTTCGACAATCGCCCCTTCTCTTCTTCCTTTACGGTCATAGCCTGTAACACGTGCTAACGCCCTGTCACCATCAAAGACTAAACGCATTTGTGCGGGGCTTAAAAAAAGATCATCTCCACCATCATCAGGTGCTAAAAAGCCAAAGCCATCGCGATGACCAATCACTTTACCACCAATTAAATCTAATTTATTGACAGGAGCATAAGCGCCCCGCCGAGTATAAATGACTTGTCCATCACGTTCCATAGCTCTCAAACGTCTTTTAATAGCTTCTTGTTGTTCTTCTTCATGAATTTCAAACTCTGCTATTAACTGTTCTTTAGTTGCAGGCGCCCCGCGGTCTTCCAGATGTTTTAAAATCAAAACCCGGCTAGGAATAGGTCTTTCATATTTAGAGGCTTCTAATTTTGCCTCTGGATCAATATCATGCCAATTGGCCATGTGTTTTTAATTATCCTCAATTATTCAAATTGTAATGTTTTATTACAGAGTCTATAAATTTACAATACTTCATTGTACAGTTATTTTAATTCTTTGGCCTCTATAATAATTGTTATGTATCAGTTAGTATTAAAAATATAATTTTATAACTGTTGATGCTCAGTGTTGTATTTACGTAAAATCATTTAATTAATGAATATAACACGCTGTTAGGTAAGTATTAAGATGAAATCGTTCACCAAGCTACTTAGAATACTGTTAATAGTTTTTTTACTGTTAACATTACTTATTGTTTATGGCGTACTTAAAATACAAGAAGTAAAGCACGATTTAGGTTTAACGGTTGACTGGCAAAACATACAGGTAGGTATTAAAGGAATAACATTTGAGAAGCTAACGATTGATCAACAGTCTAGCGATGGTACCTTAACAACCACCACCAGCCAAAATGTTATGCTTTCTTTTTCTACATTAACAATAAAACACTTAGACGTAAAAGTACAACTTGGTGATTATATTATAAAAGAGAAAGAAAAAGCTAGCCAAATTGAACTAAAGCGTTTTTTAGATAATTTGAATTGGGCTCCTCATCGGATTAAGATAGAAAAATTTGATTTATCGATACCCTGCTCTTCTAGCTTTTGTAATCTTTCTGGCAGTGCTGAGTTATTACAAACATCCAACGCTAATAAGCCTATCACACTAGTTGCTACAGTGAATGAGAACTTGCAGCTATTATATATAAAAGCCGAACTTTATCAGAAACCTGAGCTGTTCACGTTAATATTAGATACAAACTTTAATAAAGAACCACTGATATCATTGAGCACACAAATTGATGAAACACTAAAGCATTGGCAAGGAAGCTTTAATCTTTATAAAATTCAAAATACATCTCAGTTATTTTCTTTTATGCAGTATTTTCTGCCCAATCAAAAGGTTTTTACTAATATTCCTTATGAAGCCAAAGTTGATGCAAACTGGCAGCTTTATTTTCCTGATGGGCTGATGACACTTAGAGCTGAAAAAGGAGAGATAAGCATTGATGCCTCACTACCTAACCCTTGGCCCATAATTCATTTAGGGCATTTGCAAGGGCTATTACAAACAAAAGTACTGATAGATAACTCTCTCCCCAAAGTAGAAAAAATTAATGTAGACCTGACCTTAACCAATTTATCCTCTAAATTACTAACTAATATTCCTCAAGATTTACAACCCAACGTTGTAAACTTAATACTGCAACCGTTAACGGCAACTAATGATGCTATTGAGCTTAGTTTAACGACTGAGGGTAAATTAAATACGCTGCTTTATTCAAAAATATTTATTAACCAAAAAGATACTACCATTCTATTGGCGGATAGCAACTTTCAAGCAAATACTAATAAGCTAACTTGGGTCGGCTATAGTTTACAGAATGCTCAATTGTTACTTCCATTTAATGCAACGATTACACCACAAAAGGCTGACGTTACTTTCTCTCCTGATGCAAGTTTTAAAGCACAACAATTAATTATTGATCGGGACACTGTCGCCAAAAACTTACAACTCACCGCTAAATCACTTAAAGCCACTATAGATTATCAAGATAATAATAGCATGCAATGGTCATTGGGTACTCCTATCACTTTAACAACCAAAACACTAGCACAACCGTTATTAAAAACTCAAAGTTGGAGTTTAACAGGTCGCTTAGATGCCAGCTCAAAACAAACTCTATTAGCTGCAAAGATTTCCAACACAGCTGATTTTGTAGCTAATCTAACCTTAATAACAGACTATAAAAAGCAACTTACCATTAAAGGGAAAACGCCTGATCTATTCTTTAGAAATACCAATATATTTGCAAAAACATTTAAAGACTGGCCTGAACTGTTAAATATAGGGACGGGTAAAACCTCTATCAGCAACATGCTATTGACTATTCCTTTTGATAATAAAACGTTATCTTTAGAGTCAAAAATTAATGCCAGTGGTTTGTCAGGAATTTTTGATCGAATTGAGTTTAGGGACTTATCGTGTACCGTGTTAATTAATGTAAACAACAATAAATTAGAAATAGCGTTACCCGATTTGGCCTTAACGGAAGCAAACCCTGGTTTTGACATGGGGCCATTACAATTTAACGGTGAGTATAACGCATCTATTAAAAAACCTTTAGAAGGAGTATTAAACTGGACCAAAGCAGAATTAACATTGTTTACAGGAGAAGTTTGGCTAAAACCAGGTGCATTAGACTTAGCTAAGTTACCTCAAGAGATAAACGTGCAAATCAAAAATATACAGTTAAAAGATATTTTAAAGGCTTACCCTACAGAAGGTTTAAATGGTGAAGGTGATATTGATGGTTATCTTCCTATCATTATTACTAATACAGGGCTTGATATTAAAGAAGGAAAGCTAGCTGCACGTAAAGCTGGTTATATAAAATTCAACTCTCCTGCTATTAAAGCAGTTGGTGAAAACAATCCCAATATGAAGCTTGTAACGGATGCTCTAGAAAACTTTCAATATTCAGTCTTGAGTAGCCAGATTTCGTACGATCAAGGCAATGCTATTTTAGGATTACAAATAAAAGGCAAGAACCCTGATGTCAAAGATGGACAGGCTGTTAACCTTAACATTAGTCTACAAGAAAATATTCCTGCACTAATGACAACATTACAACTCAGTGATAGAGTCAGTGATATTATCCAAAAACGGGTACAAAAACGTTTACAACAAGGGGCTAGTAAAAAATAAATAACCATATTATGATAAAACAGATGTTTTTAAATGATGAAGGGGCTTGTATGAAGGTAGGACTACTTACTTTTTTATTAGCAGTTGGTTTATTGAGTGGGTGTACTCCTACAGTAAAGGTTCAACCCTCAGACAAACCAATTGATATTAATTTAAATGTAAAAATTCAACATGATATCTATATTAAAGTTGATAAAGAATTAGATGGTATTTTTAACAGCTCAAGCGGCTTGTTCTAAGGAGACTGATCATGAGTTTACGTAAAGTGTTGACAACAGCATTATTGGCGACAACCCTTTCTTTACCTGTCGCTGCAATGAGTTTGAATGAGGCGATGAGTTCATTAGCCCAAGCTAAAAGCGCGGGACTAGTCGGAGAAATGAGCAACGGTTATCTCGGGGTAGTAAAAAATGAAGGTAGCGCTAGTGAAATTGCTCAGTTAATTAATGAGGCACGTAAAAAAGAATATCAGGCACTAGCGAAAAAAAATGGTATTACATTAAATGATATAGAAAAGATGGCAGGGCAAAAAGCACAAGAAAAAACTCCTGCTGGCCAATATATCAATATTAATAGCACATGGAAGAAAAAATAATAAAGCGACCTTAAAGTCGCTTTTTATTAAAGAAATCAGGTGTCCATGTTAACCCGACCAATACTGTAATCCCCTCTTCCCTATAACCATACGGTGTGGTTGGCATTGTCCAGTTATTAGGATCAGGTTTAAAGTTATAGGTTGCACGATAATAAGAGCGATCTAAAAGATTATCGACTTTTGCATCAAACTTTAATTCAGGTGTGGCTTGCCAACTACTACGAATGCCAAGTAACCCATAGCCAGGAATACTTATCTTATTAGCGGTATCACCATAACTAGAACTGACTAAAGACCAAGTAGCCCCGACAGTAAAATTACCTAATTGTTTATCAAGATCAACATTCAGTGTTCTACGTGCTTGATTAGGTAATGTATGCCCTGTTTTAGCATCGCGTGGATCAACCATACTCAGTGCAATATTAGCAAATAATTGGTTACTTAACTCCTGCTGTAAACTAGCTTCAAAACCATTAATTCTAGCTTTGTCGATATTTTGCATTTCAATATCACTGTACACAATAGCATCACGTATTAACGTGTGATAGAGCGACGCTTCAAAATAGGTTTTATCCGCTAACTGACTACGCCATTGCATTTCATAACTTTTAGAGCGTTCAGGCTTAAGGTTTGGATTGGCGCCCCAACCAAGTGGAGCATAAGTATCGTTGAAGGTAGGTACACGAAAGCCCTCGGCATAAGAAAAAATTAACTGGTTAGTTGAGTTAATATTAAAACCAACACTTCCATTCCATGTGTTTTTACTGCCAAACTGCTGATTTTTATCGTGACGTAATCCTACCTCAGTAAAAATTAAATCACCTTTGAAATCATATTGAATAAAACCTGCCCTATTCCAGCGGCTTGTTCTGTTGTAATCAGTACTTGCATGAAGTTTATCATTTAAATAGTCAAGGCCAAGTAATACTCTATTTTTTTCATCAAGATCAATGGTATTAAGCCATGTTGCAGAGTCACGATACGTGTTATAAACAGAGGACTCTGTTGAGAATTTATCTTTGCTCTTTAATTTATCTTCGGCATGGCCTACCTCAAGTCGAGAAGTCCATACATCATTGATATGATAATTAAGATAAGCAGACGTACTATTTAAAGCAAAAAGATTATAAGGCTTTGTAGTGGCATAAGTCATATACGTAGAGGAATCATAACGCCCATAAGGATTATCGTACTCTGACTTGCCACGCTGATCTAATGCATTAAAACCAAGTTCAATATCATCTGTTAACTGATAACTAAACGTAAAACTAAACGATTTATTACGGTATCCATCATGGTCGCTATCACTGGGGAATGAACGTCTAGTGCGATCAATACCATTAGTTTCATTCAATGCAGCATTAAGACTAAACCGTGTTTTATCAGTTCCACCCGAAAGACCTAATGCACTCTCTTGTGTCCCTCTATTACCGAATGCTACACGTAGACGAGGATTAATACCGTTCCCATTTGCTCGGCGAGTAAAAATTTGAATAACCCCACCAATAGCATCGGCACCATAAATAGCTGAGCGAGAGCCACGTAAAACCTCAACCCGCTCAATCTGATCCATAGATAAATATTGTAGAGATGCCCCTCCCGCTGATGCAGAACCAACACGTTGACCATCAATCAAAACGAGACTTTGAGCCGTTTTTGTTCCACGAATAAAAACACTGGTTACAGAGCCTCTTCCCCCTGTTTGAGTTACTTGTACGCCCGGAACTCTGTTGAGTAGGTCAGCTACACTTGATGGTTGTAATCGATCAATATCTTCACGAGTAAAAACACTCACGGCCGCATTCGTTTCTGAACGTGGTTGAGCATCACGATTTGCGGTTACAACAATAGTATCTAGCTTTAATGCATCATCTAAGGTTTCTTTTGATGTTTTTGTTTCCGCCCATGCAGAAGTAGTAACTGCTAGCATTAAAGGGATGGGGTAAAATAATGATTGCTTCATGAAAGTCCTCAAAAGTTATAAAGGCTTTTGAGGAGGGAAAAACAGGCAGCATAGAACACAGCTGCTGGTGAAACCCTCCGCTACACCAGGAGTCATTGCGCTTAATACAGATGTATTTTAGGTCGGTCTCCGGGCTTATGACCTACAGACTTTCCCTTCCCATAATTAAATTACAGTGGGTTAATAAAGTGTAGTGCTGTGTTGCTGTCAATTACCGTTGCGGGGGCAGCGTAGGATTCTCACACCTACTTCCCGTTTCCTAACGCAAAACGAGGGGCTACATTAAAATATAATGTCACAATTTACAAGTGCTACTTAATATTTATTAAGAAACCATTAAGTGTTGATAGCTAAATAGAGTTAGAACATAAGATTGAGCGAAAGACTAAATCTTATCAATGATGAAATATCTAAAATTTATCCGCCTGATTTTTTTGCTAGAAAGCCACGTTTAATCAGCTCATTCAATAAAAGCTCAACATGGTCACCCTGAATTTCAATAACTCCTTCTTTTAAAGTACCGCCAGTGCCACATTTACGTTTTAAGACTGCGGCTAGCTCTTTTAACTCTTTTTCACTAAGCGCAATTCCCGTAATTGTTGAAACTGTTTTCCCCCCCCTCCCTTTACTCTCTCGGCGAACTCGAGCGATCCCATCTCCTGATGGAATTAATGTATTACAACAGCATTCAACAACTGGTTGACGGCATACAGGGCAAGTGCGCCCTGTATCTGTTGAATAAACTAATCCACCTAAATCAGATAAAGAAGATTTCTTAGCCACAGACTTAACCCTGTTCTAATAGGCGACGTAGATCGATGATAGCAGCATTCGCCCTTGAAATATAACTGGCCATGACTAACGAGTGATTAGCTAAAAAACCAAAACCAGAACCATTTAAAATCACAGGACTCCAAACAGTTTGCTGGGTTGCTTCTAAATCACGAATGATTTGCTTAAGGCTTGTTTGAGCTTCTTTTTTAGCTAACACATCTTTAAAATCTACTTCAACTGCACGTAATAATAATGAAAGGGCCCACGCTTGTCCTCGTGCCTCATAGAAAACATTATCTATTTGAAACCAAGGTGTTTGGGTGACCTTATCTTTATCGGTTACAAAGTCGGTTGTATCTTGCAACATAGAACTAATATTTTGTTGACCAACACTTGCTGCCAAACGTTGAGACATAGAGCCTAATTGTGTTTCTACAAGCCCCAACCACGCGGCCAAATTATCAGCACGGGCATAAAATTTACCATCGGCATTATTTGGATTTAATAACTGCTTTTCATAGGCATTTAAAAAATCTATTCCTTGAGCATAACGCTCTTCAGCTGCAGGGAAAAGCCAACTCGTTGGGGCGGTGCTAAAGCTTTCGAATGCCTTTGAAAGATTAGTGTTTTCAGAAGATTGCGATTGTGATCGTGAAAAAGAACGTTGCATAGACAATGTCATATCACGTGTTTGCTTAAGAACTCCTATCTCCCAACTAGGAATATTATCTAACCATATCCCCGGAGGAAACATATCATTGGTCAAAAATCCACCTGGTTTATTAATCAATGTTGAAGATATTCTTTTTAATGTTTCAACTGTCGTAAATCCAACAGGAATATTTTCGGGAGCAATATTTAAAGAAGCTGCGGCTTGTTTTGCATTGTCTGTGACAGAGAATAAGTCAGGCTCTCTACTCCAATAAATACCTATACCAATGCAAACGAGTAAATAGATCCCTATAATACTACTCACCACCAAAAATAGCTTAGACTTTATTTTTGAAGTTTTTTTTGCAATAACATGATCCATTACATTGGTATCCGTTACTTCTTTCTTTTTAAATCCAAACATGATAATTATTCGGCCTTATCTTTATTAAACTGGGCTAATTATAACGATACATAGGCATTGACTACTACTTTATTTGTAATAAAAAAAGTCTATATTAAGTGTTAAGTATATAGCATATTTCTATTTTGTTCACGAATTAAACAGCTTTTTAGCCTATTGGATAATTGTAGTTATCACAAAAAAGAGCTAAATTTGTAGCAAAGATAGTTTTCAATATCAATTAGAAGCCATAGATTATGCTTACTGCTTTATCTTTTATATTAGTAACGTATATTGTTACCACAGTTATTGCATTAGTTATTCGAAAAAAGAATAACTTACCATGGGGCGTTTTCTTTCTTTTTAATATTGCCATTTCAATTGGTTATGTCGTCTTAAGCCTTACCATATTAGAAGAAATTATCTCTCTTCCTGCTTTAAAGACATCGGGAGGACTAAATTATTTAGAGTTAAATAAAAGTCATCTTAGCATCTTAACAATATGTTTATTAGGTATAGTGAATGCTTTCATTTCTCTTGGATTTTTTGTGTTTTTTATTTTTCGAGAGACAAAAGATTTTTAAAACTTCAGATATTAATATTTTAAGAGTCTTACCAAAATAGCATAAATACCATAATAAGCACTTAATATTCCTAAACTAATAATAAATAATTTGACAATAAACTGGCCAAACCATAAAATGCGCACTGCCTGCCTCGGTGGCGGAATTGGTAGACGCGGCGGATTCAAAATCCGTTGTTAGCGATAACGTGCGAGTTCGAGTCTCGCCCGAGGCACCATTTATAAAGTCTAGTTAATTTATTTAACTAGACTTTTTTATTTATAGGTTGTCTTTTTTCGCCTTGCTATCTTTTTAAATACACCAATTACATATTTCTGCAATGCATTTAACTGCATTATATTTTAGGTTACAAGTATTTGTATTTCTTAATTTTCCTAAAAACATCAGTGACTAAAGAAAGAGCTATAGTAGGGAACACCAATTACACTCATTGCTTTATCTTTATAATGTTGCCGATATCACTATTTTTTATAGTGTTTAATATGAGTCTAAACCAATAAAGTGACAATGTGATTTATGAGATTGATATCCTATTTCGATGTCATGATGGATGAGATAATTTGGCTAGTAAATTTTTGTTTTGTATAAAGTGATCTAAGGGGTATGACGGTATTATTTTTTACTAGTATATGATATCGTATTTTAAATGCTTAGTTTTTGATGAGATAAAAAAAAATGCATCAGACACAGCAATTTATTATAATAAATTAAATAATATTTTATCTATTTGCTAATGAAATAATTCTCATTATAGGATTGTATTAGATATAATTTTTTTACTCTAAATAAGGATATTGTCATGAGCACATGGTTAATTATCGACGATCACCCGGCTATTTGTTTCGCGATCAAAGCGATTTTGACACCTCTGGGTGATAATACCATTATAAGTGTCAGTGACGGTATCAGTGCTTTAGCACAAATTAAGGAAAAGCAGCCACAACTCATCATTCTCGATATTATGCTTAATAAAATGGATGGCCTGCAAATCCTCCAGCATCTACGTCAGTTAGAAATCCCAAGCAAAGTTATTATCTATACTAGTTTGCCAGCTGAAACTTATGCTGAAAGAGCTTTGCGAGCTGGTGCCTGTGGTTTCTTCGGCAAAGATCAAGATATCAATCAATTAGCTACTATGTGTCAACTAGTTCTTCAGGACTACCACTGTTTTCCTGACTTTATCACTGAAAAGCTATTAACTTCTTCTACACATGAGATAAATGATAAAAAAAGCATGTTGGCAAAATTATCTGATCGAGAGTTAACAGTTTTACGTTACTTATCCAATGGGCTCAGCAATAAAGAGATTGCCGACAGGCTCATACTTAGTAATAAAACCATTAGCACTTATAAGTCACGCCTGATGGAAAAATTACAGCTAAGTAAACCAGAAGATTTAGTCAATCTTCTTGATCATCAAGATATACAAGAGTACTCACATGAAGTTCAATAAGTATCTTTTTATTTTATTGTTAATCTGCTTTGCTGCTATCGCAAAAGAACCACCACCATATCGAGAAGTGAATCTAGTGAGCCGAGAGCAAGTACAGTTGTCAGAACCGGCTTTGAGTGGCGGCGATTGGCAATGGTTGCGTAAAAAGCGCACCTTAATATACGGTACTTCAACGCCTAACTATCCACCGTACGATATTACTTCCGGTGTGCAAGATTACGGTGGTATCAATGGTGATTATTTAGGCATTATAGCCTATACCCTTAATGTTCAGATTCAGGTGCGTTATTATAATAGCGAAGAGCTGATGATACAGGCACTGGCCAACGGTGACATTGACCTAATTGGTAATGCCAGCAATGACGAGGCAGAAAAATACAAATTCCAATTAACTAAACCTTATCTGACCGCTATACCAGCCTTAGTGGAACGAACCGATAGTCTGTCACATGCCAAAGCACCGAAGCGTATTGCTATTGAGCGTCTTTATAGAAACCGCAAAGCATTGACCGAACGCTATTCTGAACCATATCAGGTTTATGACTCACCAAGACGAGCGATGGAAGCATTGTCATTTAATAATCTCGACGTGTTTATTGGTGATGCTACGTCTGCGCAATATTTAATTAATCAAGCCAATCTCAATAATTTACGCTTACAGTTGCTCCCTCAAGAAGATATTAATGGCTTTTCCTTTGCAGTGGCAAATAATAATACCCGACTGTTAAAAGTGTTAAACGCAGTTCTGGCGATTATTCCTGATCGTACAAACGCAGCAATTCAAAGTCGTTGGAGTGGCGGAGTTCCAGCAAACACCGATGTACGCCATCCACTGTTTACATCACTAGAGCACAAATGGATAGAAGAAAATCCAATTGTTCGAGTGGTGGTAAATGACGATGTTCCACCACTGAGTTTTTTTGATGCCCAGGGAGATTTTCGTGGCTTGACTGCCGATATTTTGCAAGAGATCACCAGCCGAACTGGACTAAAATTTAAAGTGATCCGAGCAAATACGTTACAGCAATCTCTAACTGAAGTAAAATCAGGTAATGCTGATGTAGTTGCTGGTGTAACACTCGATACTGTATGGCCTAATGGCCTATTAACTACGCGATCTTATCTATTTAGCTCATGGGTTCTAATTGGTGATGAAAATTTTAATGATAAAGTGCCTCTGCTGAGTGTTGCATTGGTAAAAGGACACCTTTTAGAATCATTTCTCAAGCAACAATACCCCAAAACCAAAATTCTACCCGTAGACTCCCCGCAGGAAGGAATTGATGCGATAGTAACAGGTCGAGTACAATCGCTAGTACTGCCTATAATCAGCGCTGATTATATACTCTCACAAGCGCCGGAAGCCAAACTTAAAATCATCCATGGGCTAGAAACTGAGCCAGCACGCTTTGTGATGGGAGTTTCTGAAAATGAATACCCACTGGCTACTATCTTGGACAAAGCCTTACTCAACATCCCACCAGAAGAGATGCATACCATGACCCGCAAATGGTATAGTAAAGCCTATTTAATGAAGCTGCCAGGTAATAAAAAAGAGACACTAGCAGACTATTATCCGCTACTACTCATGACGTTAGCACTATCATTGTTATTATTGTTAGCTTGGCTAATGGGACGCTACCATCTACGTCGTACGCTACAACAGCATCAACAAGCTTTATTGGATGCGCTACCACTACCGGTTTATCTGACTGACTCCAAAGAACGCATCGTTGCCGCCAATAACCATTTTTATCGTGCAGTTGGTGAAACCTCTCATCAGGCTTTGGGGCAATCACTTTCCCAATACCAGTTGAGTCCATCGAGCACTGCAGATCAAGTCCTGTATTCCGACCATAGTTATCCTAATGCGCTATTTATTACTCGTAAATGGATAAGTTCAGGGCAACAACGTACACTTCAGCAGTGGAGCATGTTGTTGACGAGTAACATTGGTCATACCGATAAAAAAGTTGGAGGTTGGTTTGATATTACTGAACGTGAACAACTGATTAATGAACTACAACAGGCCAAAGAACGCGCCGATGCAGCCAACAGGGCTAAAACAACATTTTTAGCGACCATGAGCCATGAAATTCGTACGCCACTTAATGCAATTATTGGCATACTCGAATTAGCTTTAGGACAACAACAGCAAGGTGAAATGCTAGATGACGGGCTGCTAAACATCGCGTATGACTCTGCATATTCTTTACTGTCATTGATTGGCGATATTTTAGATATTTCACGTATTGAATCTGAACGTCTGGTACTTCATCCAGAGAGAGTTTACTTACGTCACCAAATCGAGGCTGTCGCCAGTTTGTTTGAAGGTGTAGCACGTCAAAAAGGCTTGGACTTTTACCTGGAAATTGATACTGAAGTGAATGGCGATGTATTAGTAGATCCGTTACGTTTTAAACAGGTACTATCAAATCTCGTCAGCAATGCCATTAAATTTACTCAGCAGGGGCAAGTAACCCTTAGAGTGATGGTAGAACGAATCACTGTAGGAAGGCTAGATGTATGTATTGACGTACAAGATACTGGCAAAGGTATCGATGAAGTAACCAGAAAACGACTCTTTCAACCCTTCTCTCAAGCTAAAGATGCAGGCAATGGTGCTGGTCTGGGGTTATATATCAGCCAAACGCTGGTCGAAATGATGGGAGGCAGCATTGCTTTAAGCAGTGATCCGTCTGTAGGTAGTAAATTTACCGTGCGGCTCTCGCTGCCACGATTGGATACACTAGAAGTCTCTGCCTCCAAAGAAACAGTGGAAATAACATCGCGCCCCCTAAATATTCTGATTGCTGAAGATAATCGGGCAGGCAGAATACTGCTGATGCGCCAGTTAACGTTTTTGGGCCATCAGGTTACGGCTGTAAGCGATGGAAAAGAAGCGATCTCTGCTTGTGAAAACCAAACTTTTGATCTGGTGATTACCGACTGTCAAATGCCTAATATGGATGGTTATCATTTTACAAGGCAACTACGAACATTGGAACGAGATAAAAAACAACAGGCCATGATAGTTTGGGGTTTAACTGCCAATGCGCAGGATAGCGCCCATCAAGTCTGCCTTCAGGCTGGTATGAATGATTGCCTATTTAAACCAATTAATTTGAAAGGATTGATGGAAAAACTGGCCACAGTGACACCTATCGCTTCAGAACAATCTTTTAAAGCATTTGATATCACATGTCTCCCTACAACGTTACAGCAGCCTGAAGTATTGGCAGAGTTTATTACCACATTACAACAATGCCTAACCGAAGACGCAGCCTTATTAGCTGCCGAAGCCGAGCAAGTTGAACTTAATGCCGAAAATATTGCGGCACTTGCGCATAAACTGGCAGGTTCTGCTCATTTAGTTCATGATGACGAATTGGCTAAAGCCTGTGAACAACTGGAGAAACAATGCAGTCGGGAGGCTCTTATAAAGGTTCAAGAGCAGATAGCCAACCTACAAATACGACTACGGACTACAATAGCTTAAGCCATTCCTACAAACCTATTAGGAAAAAGGGGTATATCAATGTAACCAGCGAAAAACATACAATGCACATGAAAGGAAGGGAAAGGCCCGACTCCTAATATAGAAGCAAATTAATAAGGATTTTGACATGAAAACTAAATTAATGGTATTACCACTTGTACTTGCATTAGGTGTTGGTTTTTCAGCTACAGCAACTGCGGCTGGTAACGATTGTGCAGCTAAGCGTACAGCAATTGAAAACCAAATTAAACAAGCACAGAAATACGGTAACACACATAAAGTTGCAGGCTTGAAAAAAGCATTAAGCGAATTAAATGCTAACTGCACTAACAGTGGTCTTATCAAAGATGCAGAAAAGAAAGTAACTAAGCTTGAAAAGAAACTAACTGAAAAGCAAGGCGACGTCCGTGAAGTACAAGCAGATCTACGCCAAGCTCAAGCAAAAGGTGATGCTAAGAAAGTTGCTAAATACCAAAGCAAACTTCAAGAGAAGCAAGCTGATGTACAAAAAATCACAGCTGAGTTAAACCAAGCGCGTGCTGAACTAGCTGCACTAAAACGCTAATAAACCATAATAAAAAGGTGCTTTAGCACCTTTTTATTAAAAACTAATGAAATCAACCGTTTCCATATGGAAGCAAATTAATAAGGATTTTGATATGAAAACTAAATTAATGGTATTACCACTTGTACTTGCATTAGGTGTTGGTTTTTCAGCTACAGCAGCTGCGGCTGGTAACGATTGTGCAGCTAAGCGTACAGCAATTGAAAACCAAATTCAACAAGCGCAAAAATACGGTAACACACATAAAATTGCAGGCTTGAAAAAAGCATTAAGCGAATTAAATGCTAACTGCACTAACAGTGGTCTTATCAAAGATGCAGAAAAGAAAGTAACTAAGCTTGAAAAGAAACTAACTGAAAAACAAGGCGACGTCCGTGAAGTACAAGCAGATCTACGCCAAGCTCAAGCAAAAGGTGATGCTAAGAAAGTTGCTAAATACCAAAGCAAACTTCAAGAGAAGCAAGCTGATGTACAAAAAATCACAGCTGAGTTAAACCAAGCGCGTGCTGAACTAGCTGCACTAAAACGCTAATAAACCATAATAAAAAAGGTGCTTTAGCACCTTTTTTATTGAATGAATAATGAAAAGGGTTAACTCCATTATTCTATATGCTGTTTTGTTAGGACTATTAGGGATGATGACGTCAGTTTGCTTCGCCGAAGCAAATAAAACTTATATTATCGTAAATGGTGCCTATCGTGGACGAGTGTTGCTTAATTTTTATCAAGAAGATAAGCCTTGTCTAACCGCTCCACTACTCCGTGAATGGGGTGTCCGCCATAAGTTTGTTGATAAGATGCGCTTTTCGTCAAACCTTTGCGTTATGCCTGACGCACTTGAAAAATTCGATATCCTTCACTTTTACGACCCCATTGCCCAATTAGTAACACTGGTTATTCCAGATGATATATTTACTAATATGGAAAATGGCGTAGCAACCAGCCGTTGGAATAACGGTGTCACCGCATTATTTGTAGATTATCACATCAATTATGCCCATTATGCTGGTGAAAAGTATCAGGATGCAGAGCGTAGAAATAGCCTATATGCCGATATTACGACTGGCTTCAATATAGGGCCATGGCGTTTACGTTATGAACCAATTTATCAGAAAGATACCTGGGGCGATCCAACTTGGCATACAGAGAGAGCAGTAGCTTTTCGCAGTATTGAACGCTTGCGTTCATCACTCTCAATAGGCGATAGCAACACATCATCAAGCTTGTTTGATAGCGTAAAATATCGTGGCTTTAGCCTGAGTTCTGACGACCGCATGCTACCTGATGGATTACGTACTTTTTCCCCTTGGATACGTGGTTATGCACGCAGCAATGCAAAAGTAACCGTTCGACAAATGGGTGAGGTAATCTACCAAACCTTTGTTTCCCCAGGCACTTTTATTTTGAAAGATGTTTATCCGCCAGCACCTGATGGAGATATTGATATCACTATACAAGAGAGCGATGGCACAGAAAGTACCCGTAAAATCCCCTACTCTGCCATGCCAAATTTGGCTCATATCGGCCAATGGAAGTATGATTTTACTGTGGGTAAATATCAAAACTATTTTGGTGTTGAACAACAGGAACCTTTATTTCAGCAGATTTCTTTGAGTTATGGCTTACCTAGTGATACCACAATATATGCAGGCATACTTCACTCAGATATGTATCGTAGCACCGTCATTGGAGTGGGTAAAAGTTTCGGTGCATGGGGTGCAATATCGGTAGACAATAGTTTTGCGGAGGCTGAAGATCCTCGTATCAAAGGTAAGGATCGCGGTAATATGGCACGCGTACGTTATGCCAAAGCTTTTCCATCATTAGAATCAGCGCTCAGCGTGCTATACCAATATTACCCCAAACAACACTATCGCACCTTCAATGAAACCGTCGCGCAACAAAATATCTATTCGTGGGATTGGGAAGATGGGGTATTCGTTGGTGACTTCGATATCGAAAAAAAGTTTCGATTAGAAATGAGCTATAACCAATATATAACCGACTCCAGCAGCCTGTATGTGACAGTATCACGAGAAGCAATGCGTGGCGCTCATAATAAAGGGGAGACTAGTTTTGAGTTAGGCTATAATGATAGTTGGGGAGATTTAGATATCAGTGTGTATGCTGAGTATACCAACTATAGCTATAGCAAAGCGGAGTCACAAATAGGAATCTCTCTTTCACTGGCATTGGATGCGATCAATTTACCACGTATGAAGCTAAATTATGACCGGACTCAAGTAAAAGATAGCACTGATAGTCGGCGTATTGGCGTCAGTGGCACTCTATTGGATGACTACAGCCTGAGTTATGACCTTAGTACCAGCAAAGATCGAAAATATGGCGACAGTGAGGATTACAGTGCCGATTATCAATATAATGCCGGTGATCTACGTGTAGGTTATTCAAAAGGTGAAGACTACCGTCAACAAACTGCTGAAATTACAGGTAGTGCAGTGCTACATTCGCATGGTTTGACATTAGGACAAAGTTTAGGTGAAACAATAGCGATCGTCAGCTTACCTGGCAAGCCAGGAGTGGGTGTCGATAATCAGTATGGTACCACAACAGACTGGCGTGGCAATGCCATCGTCAGTACCTTAACGCCATACCGTGTGAATCGATTATCATTAAACCGCTATGATCTGCCTGACATGGATGATGATACATTGTTGGAAATTGAGGTGGTACCAACCGCAGGTGCAATTATGTTTAGTCACTTTAAAACGAATCCAAAATCAAACTGATATATGCTGAATAAATAAAAATAATATTTTTGACAATGTTACGTACATATTGCTTTAATTTTTTGATCAGAGGATATCTGCAAAAACTTACTGTCTATCGATCCCCTGCCAAATTGGGCAAGTCTGACAGCTTCGCAGAGGTTATGTTTTTAGCGTAAAAAGGAATAAAAAGAATCTATTTTACAACAGATAAGACTCCTTTCATTCGGAGTTTTTTTATCACTTTCATTCAGTGCATAAATCATTAAAAAAAATCAAGGTTATGCTTTTTTTGTTTAATCGCTAGCTAATTTTTTAGGTTAGCCATTGGCTACTACATACCGATTGAGTCCATAGTAATGATTTTTTTCAAAAACATCATAGTATTAGAATCTATATTTAATCCCCAAATTGGTAGTAGTATCACGGTAAGCATCTTTAGAAAACTGCTGCCCCACACTCATCCAAAGTTGGGTGTTTGGACTAATATTTCCACTAATACCTACTTTAACCTCACCTATATTTTTAGTCGATTCTTGTTTTGTACGAACTTTATTCATACTGACAGCATAGTCTTTACTATTATGAATCCAATTTGTTTCTAAATAAGGACTTACGAACCATTTAGCAGAAGTTTCAGGGATCAATCTTAATCGTCCACCTGCTCTTGTTTGTACGTTACCATGATTATTGGTTATACGTGTTCCATTGCTCTCGGTATGATTATCAGCCTTCACTCCCTCCCAAATAGCTTGTGCTTGAGGCTGTAACCAAAGTGAATAATCTTTATTTAACTGAGCCAGTTCAAATGTATAGCCAAGCTCGAGAGACCCCGACACCCCCTGCAGGTTATACTTTTCTTGAGCTAAACCTTTACCTTTTACTTTTGCTGTAAAATGACTCCACATAAGCCAACTGTCTATATAAAGACCTGACATATCCTCTGAATTTTCATACCAAATACTGTATAAGCCAGTGTTATATCCTTTAAGATCAGTATCTGCTTTGTAGCCAGTAATTTTAGATTTTGAATGCCCCTCAACATAACCATACCCCACCATAACACCTAAATGAAAACGATCTTTTCCCGAAAAAGAAGTCTGGAGTATATCACCGCCTAATTGAAATACATTACGATTAGTCCGTGAGCTGAGTTGACCTGATGCATCATTAAAATTATTACGGGTATAGCTATGACGTAGCCACAAGCTGGTTGATTTTTTCTTCCCAGTTATAGGATCAATATACTCTCTCTCACCTTGTCGGTCATGTAATCTTAAATTAAATAAGGTGTTTGCTAGGGTAAGATTTGTTAAATAACCTATCCCTTCAGGGCGTAAAACAGGCGTATTATCATGACCTGGACTGGTTAAATACCAACTTTGCTGGTCTTGATTAGTCGCAGAGCCTTTCTTTAGGCTATACTCGTATGCACCTGCTACGATTCGTCCCCGTTGTATAAATGCATTATTATCAGATATACCTTGTACATCTATTATCTTGATTCCTTCAACGGTTTGCGCCCCTGTTCCACCTAAATTCTTGACAGCAACATAGGTTGAGCCTGTCGCATTACCTTCAATAACGAGTTGATCTGTAGGTGATGAGTCACCTGCTAGCTGAGAGCCAAATATTAAAGAACCGTTTTCACCTTTATAGTCTCCTGCTATCGTTAAGATAGTCCCTGGTGAAGCTCCTGTCAAGTCAACAAATCCTGCATTTGATAATGACTTTATTGTTTGGTCATATCCTTTAAGTAACAATAAACCACCTTGATCAATAGTGTAATTTGCATTGGCACTTAATGTATTTGTAGCTCCTGCCATCAACGATGCGCTTTGAGCTATGTGTGCATTACCCGCAAAGTCATTGGATCCGGTTAGGGTAGTCGTGCCGGCTAATATTTCCAATGAGCCATTTGGTCCTTGTATTTTAGGCGAAAACACATAATGACCCGAATTATCTGTGTGATTAAAAACAATAGTACCCTCTCCATTACCAAAGGTTATATTCTGTGTATTGAGACTTCCTGGTAATACTGGAGCATAACCAACAGCAGCTCCAATATTTAGTACACCTTTAGAACCTGCATCGTAAGCAAGAGTTATACCATCTGCAGAAACGGTACCTAATTCTGCAATAGTTAATGATCCATTACCTTGATAACCTACAGCGAGTTCACCAGAATTTTCCCATATTGAATGCTTGCCAGTAACTACAGCAGCACTGGTGGATGTTGCAGCTACACCAATATATCCATCAGCCGAAGATACATATCCACCATTATCAACAATAAGGTTGCCATCCCCTCCATAACCAAGATATAACAATCCACTCAACCATCGTGAGTCAGTACCTGTTACTCTAACAGTGGCATTTGAAGCACTTCCGGAAGCAATAGAAGCATAGCCTTTATTCTCAAGTAGGCCTCCATTACTTACAACTACGTTACCCACTCCAGAATAAGCAACGGTTAACTCATCATCAATTACCCATTGAGAATTTTTATCAGTAATCAGTATATCTCCTCTAGCGCCTTCATAAGGAGCTACCAGGCCATGTTGGGTACTCAACATCCCACCATCACTAATTGTCAGTATTCCATATCCACCATAGCCTACATCAACTCCATCAGCATTAACCTTTGCTCCTTTTTCTATTGTTACGATAGAGGTGCTATCATGACTAGTAGCATTATTTCCATATGCCAGTAACAACCAACCAGAGCCAGTGATATTAAGATTTGAGCCTTCTCCAGAAACAACTAGAGTGTCGGTTTCACCACGATTAAATGCCCCCATGTAGAGTGTTGAATTAAGAAGATTAACCGCCCCTCCATCTTCTATTGTTAAAGAACCGCTACCATTGTATCCAAGATACATTGATTGACTTGCATTTAAGGTCGACCCACTACCGGTGACAGTGACACTACCACTAAGCCCTTGACTAGACCCTATATAAGTGTAATCGGTATTTAACTTTGCTCCCTCTTGAATAACTAAAGATCCACTATCGCTTGATGCACCAATTGTCTCCCCAAGAGCTAATGAGTTTATTGAAAAGCTGCCATTATTAATCATAGGTGCTTGCTGTTCATTTTGATTTATTATCACCTTATCACTAATTCCTGGCACTACCCCACCTACCCAATTTGAGCTGTCCGACCAATCACTTGATTTAGAATGGTTCCAAGTAATTGTAGCCGCGATACCATTTTGATAGATCAACTGCACTCCAAAAAGTGAAGATATCAACGTAAACTTAATCACTGCATAAGGAATTCTTTTTTGTATCATAAAGCGTAAAAACTCATTTTCCATGTAATAGGGAGTTACATATTGTAAAATATACCAAATAGGTATTAGTATATAATTGAGAATTTATTAAGTAAATGTTCATAAAACCTAAATAATCAATATCTTACATAGACTATACAGCACTATACTCTGCATCAAAACTGGTGAAAATATTTAAACAGTAAAAATGAGCTTTTTATGAGATCTAAATACAATCCGCATTTTGAGCTGTTAGGAACTAGAGCGTCAGAATAGAGTATGAAGAAAGGGTTGGATCAACATAGTTCGCTATTTTATAACTTTCCGCCTCTCTTCTTTGTGTATAAAACTCCATGATATCTCATAAAAACCATAGCAGAAGATGTGAAGTTACCATATAGAAGTCAGATTTAGATAGTATTGTAGCCATGCATCCCTAAAACTAGCATTATTATTCTCTTCATAACTCATCCCCTTTAGATGTTAGTTTGAGAAGTGACTCGGGAAACAGTTTTTTTCATATGTATTTTTAAAGTATGCAGAAAACTCTATAGTATCAAGAAGAGTTTTAGACCACATAGTTAGAACTTCATAACGCATATATTCATTATTTCCCCATCCTATAACATGACCATTTTCATCTAAACCTCCCTGCGCTATAGCCATGCCATCTTTATTTATTGTATAGGAATGTAAAGGTCTTTTATTTATCATGTTAAGATCATTATTTAATCTATCAAAATCCTGTTTAATTTGTATTTTACTATTATCATTATCAGGTAAGGTTCTCTTTAATGATACAACACAAAGACTGCCCTCTTTTGTAAAGCTTAGTTCAATACTAGTGAAACCATATCCTGAGATGGGAAAACTATTTATCGTGGAAATTTCTTTATCAGGTGAGTACTCATCTAAGAATGGCTTACATTTTTTTTGTACTTTTTTAAGCCCAAACTTTCTATCAATGTGATGATAATTATCACTTAAATCAAGATTGGATTTATTATCGCAACCAATCAAGCCTATAAACAATATAGGTAGTATTATTAGTTTCATGTTTCAGTATCTGCAAGTCATCAATAGATAGATTATGCTTTATCCTCCGCATAAATACCAGCACTAGCGACCGCTCCCCCAATCAATCGCTCACCGTATAATAGCCCTTTTCCATTCATTAAAGTGTGTACTTCTTCCTATCTTGGTTAATCCAGTTTCTACTCTATAGATAGCGTAAATAACAAATTCTTCATTTTTTATCCTACTAATACCTATTATATTACTGAAAAACCTCTAAGCCATTAATGAGTTAATTGAAAAATTGGACTCACCCCTAATAATCATCAAAATATTACTAAATTGGTTGATATAATGTACTAACACATCTTCTCTATCTAAAGTTCCATCTATAAATTCTGACTTTGCTTTTTAATCTCTTTAGAAATAGCATTTAGCAGTACCGCATCTTTAAGAGTGTCATCTACACCATCCCCTTTTTCAGATACCATTTGATCAAAATTGAATGCACGTAAGCTTTTCATGCATCCACTTACTTTAGAATAATGGTTAATCTAGTCCAGAAATAGCGGTCTAGAACTTAGAAAAAAATTCACAACTCTCTTAAACACTATTCTGTATGTTTCTCTGTGAAAGCCTGTACTAATGGGCATATAAAAGCCACCATATTTTATATGGCGGCTTTCATTAATAGTTTTTAATGTTTATTATTTATTTAAGTACTGTAATTTCCGTATTAAAGTACGCAGCCTTAGTAGTACTCCCATCGCTAAACTGGTATTCCAAGCTTCCTCCAATCAAGTCTGCTAATTTCCCTCCATTCAATAGCGTTATATTTATCGAACCTGAAACCCCATCAGCAGAGTTTGATAGTGAATTGACTACATAATTTGGATTATCTACAGGTTTGCTTTGATAGAACCAAACTTTACCATTCCTATTGCTACTGATTTTAATATGAAGTTTATCCCCCTTTTTTACCGTAGTTTTTGCATTAGCTAATATACTACTTAGTATTGTATTTTTGTAAAAAGGGCCACTTTTAAAGCTTTCTGTAGATTGAGATCCACCACCGCCACCACCACCACTTACTATTTGGTCAGATTTGCTATAGGTAACTGTCAATGTATCATTTGGGGTTTTAGGTAATTTAATTCCTACAATCGGTACAATTTCTTTATTGGTCTGGTTGTAATAATCCTTTTGGAATTCTTGAGCATGTTTTAAGCCATCAGTGGAGCCTATCAAATAGAAAAAGGCTTCTAATGGTAAAGGTGCTGCATTATCTTCATTCCATGCATGAACTAACAGTTCGTTATTGCGCATGTAATATTTAGTTGAGTTTTTTTGGATATATTGGTTAGCCTGCCTGATAATATCGAAATCCTTTCCTCTTGAGGAAATCGTCATATCAAAGGCACATTGTCTACCAACAAAATTAGTGTCATTGCTATTCATTATTCGATTAAAGTTGTTAACCCATGCATTATAGGTAGTAATACCAACTTTATCACAATGATTGCTCATTGGGTCATTATTGTATATACCACAACCATGTCCAGTTCGACCATCTGTTCCTCCATCTATTGGAAACGCGCAGTATACTTTATATGTGTTTTTATTAGTTGGTGTTTTTAGCTGAGGATACATGATAATACCGCTATCATAGCCTCTTGGGAAACTCGAAAAAGGTTGATCATGCCGTAAAAAAGCAAAAGAAAAAGATTCTTTTTGTTTATTTTCTGGCTTTAAACTCCAAGCATGTGGGAGATTGTTGGCTTGATTAATGCCTCGAATCATAATACCCGAACATTGATAGGCAGGCTTATCTCCCATGCAAATTTTAGTTGAATCATTGTATCTAGCTTTTAAATCATTAGCGATATTAGTATTTTCTTTTGCATAAATGTAAGCAGTAAAACTTACTAAAATGAATACTGAAATGATAGATTTTTTCATATTTTTCCTATTTAAGAAATAATTTATGGAAGGTTTTCTGTAGTTTTGATAACCTATCTTGCAGGCGCAAAAAACCGCCTCGATGGGCAGCTATAATTTTGCTATTTGTAACTGTTTTATTTCCTAACTATCATCTTTTTGCTAATCCTATAGATTGTTCTATAGCTTCTCTTGGGTAGTAATTAGTGTAATCGTTTCCATTCTCTACTCCGTAAATAGCTTTTACTAACCGATAAAATACTGCATCCGTGAGCTTAATTGGTTCGTCTGACTGAACACCTAATTTGGTACATGCTCGTTGAATATAGCCTTGTGTGTTATTTTTATTAGATGGAGCATAACAATTAATAGTTGATTGAACCGTCCTTTCTGATTCAGACACTAATCCTTGACATTTAATACCTCAATGTATATCACCTGGATTATTGTTTCTTATTCCTCTTAGTAGGCTCATAAATCGTCATCCTCGTTTCTGTATCTGTTTTGATAGCTAGAACTTTGTTCTATTTTTTTATCGATTAATTTTCTTATGAAGTACTTAGCTGTTTCCAAACCAAATACACCTATAAAACCTGATGCTGCTAATACCCATCCGTATGAGAACCCAAGTTCTTTACACGCTAATAGGTACAACCATTCCCCCTACTCTGTTGTTTTTTGTTATGAGTTGAGGGGGTTAATCAGGTGACTGAACACGCTAAAATCACGGTATTGACAATAATTGTAAAGTTTGAGTATTAGCATGAGCAGATTAGTTTATGTAAAAGGATCAATATTCATAAACCGCTTTATTGGTCAGATGCCTTTACTCATTTCCATCAGCAATGGTCTTTCCCCACTTAATGCCGTCTTTAACATTAATGTAATCCATCCGTCACTCATTTTTTAGAAACTCTGCAAATTCGTTATTCACTTCACTATCTTTGTTACCAATAATTCTAGCTCTATCACTAGGGCTTAATCCCAAACTTGAACCAAATTTAACGATCTGCATCATCGATTCATTAGCGGCTGTTAGTGCTGGGTTTTTAGTAAGGCTTCCGTTTCCGCTTTCTACTACTATTCCATACTTAACTACGTCTTGCTCTGACTGTCTCCAGCGCGAATAGGCTACACAAAAGCACTCGACGTTGTGTAGATCAGTTGAGCAAAGCACTTTTTCTTTTAATAGTTCAGGGATTATCCTTTGCCACATCTGAGAGGCTAAATCATCTAACCATTCGGGCGGGTCAATATTGGTTATTTCTGAAAACTTAGGCTCTGCACTATTTAACTTTCTCTTGCCGGGATTGCCAGCTAAAAGCTTTTGAGACACTGGTTTAGGTTTTCTTCCAGATGCCATAAACTCACCAAATAATCAAAATGCCAAATTTTTTATTTCGCGGTTGTAAAAAAAAGACTAGGGGGGCGGTCAACAAGCTCTTTTCTCTGAACTTTTTACCCTCCCCCCTACCTTTACTAGTATAAAAAACCGCCTCTAAGGGCGGTATATTTGAAGCAATAAACTTACTGCTGTGCGTTTTGTTCTTCGCGTAGTTTTTGTGCTTTTTCATACCACTGTATTGCTTGCTCATGATCTTCTTTGACACCTAGCCCGAACATATACTGATACCCGACCGCCTTCATTGCATCTATATTACCTTTATTCGCTGCCATTAAGTACCAATACATTGCTTGCTGATAATCCTGTTGAACACCTAAGCCATATTTATAAAGATATCCAATGCTGTACATTGAAGGTGGATTGTTCTTATCGGCTGCTTTTAAATACCATTGCATTGCTTGTCGGTAATTTTGCTTAACTCCATTTCCTTGTAGATACAAAAAACCAATATTATTCATTGCTTTCGCATTTCCCTTATCGGCTGCTTTTAAATACCATTGCATTGCTTGTTGATAGTCTTGCTTAACACCTATACCGGAATCATAAAAAAAACCAAGAATATACATCTTACTTATATCACCTTTATCAGCTGCTATTGAATATGATTGTATTAATTCTTGGTAAGCTTGCTTTTCATTATATTGCCTTCCCTTTTTAAGGGGAGTATTAGCAGTCTCAATCTCCTGAGCCATAGTAATATTGCAACTTAAGAAAACACCTACGAATAAACTACAACATAACGATTTAAATACAGGCATGAAAAACCTTTTATTAATAATGCTATAGACTTAAAAGTAATAGTATTATTGATTATTAGCCCAATGTCTATATGCTAATTTTAGAATCAACACTTGATGTCTTGCCTCTATGACACTCTCTGTTGATAGCGCGTAAGTTACTCATGTTATCCGTACCACCTTTGGCTTTAGGTACGATATGGTCAACATCATTTGCTGCTCTAATACGTCCAGTTGCTTTACAGTCGTCACACTGGCATAGATACTTGTCACGCTCTAGTACACGCTCACGTAGTTTACGCCAGTTATAACCATAACCACGCTCGCTACTTGTCTTACCTTGTGCATGTTTATACCAGTTAGTACGCTCATTAGCATGAGTATCACAAAAGCCTTTTTGACTGCGTGATGTAACAAGGTTAGGACAACCTGTGTGTCTGCATGGTCTAGCCATAATGTTTACCTTTATATTGGTGTGCCATCCATGTAGGTAGTAATAGATTCTTCTGTATCTTCTTCTGATAGTAAAGCTTCTATTAACTCTCTATTGCTTTGAGTGTTATCTCTTATTGATTCGGTTAATGCTTGCTGTGCTTCTATTAATCTATTAATAGCACTTAATAGGTCATTGCTCATTGTTGGTCTTGCCAACTCCTTAAACTGTCTACCTGATCAGCACATAAATTAAGTTGCTTGGTTATCTCTAGCGTACATTCGAATAGCTCACCGTTTGTCTCAGGCTTGCATTCTTGGATTGAGTAACGTGTACATGGAGTTATTACTGGCGGCTTGATAAAAACCGTCTTTACTTCGGTTACTACTTATTTGTTAGTACAAGCCGCTAGGGAGCTGAATATTGCTAAAGCTATATAATTTTTAAGTGAGAAAATAACCATATCAATCCCTCTATAAGAATCCACCCTATAATTGGCATTATGACCACCAAGGCAATTATTAATTTTTGTAACCCATCAAACATAACTAATAAATCCCCTTTGGTAGTTTAGTATTAACCCAATCATTTACAGGCTGGTTAGTTCGCTTTGTGGTTTTAAACTTTTCTAGTTCTTCCATAGTTCTTTTGCTTGTTTCTGCTTTTTGATCTTCAAGCTTAGTTATGTAGAACCTGTTTTGCTCTGCTTGCTTCTCTAGTTGATCAATAGAGCCTTTTAGGTTTAGGTTAGTTTTTATAACTGTATAAAGCTGACCATTGAGATTGTCTATCTCATTTAATGCGTTATCTCTATCGTTTCGTAAGAGTAGGCAGTAGATAATGAGCAAAGCGCATATAGCACCTAAACCTATAGAAGCGTATTTAGTGATAGTGTCCATTAGCTAACTCGAGTTTTAATTGTGCCTTTGAGGCGATTTCATTAATTTTGCTTTCTAACATTGGCTTGCTGTCTTGCCAGTGTCTTAATGTCCTACCAGCATAACTAGCTATACTTTGCTCTTGCTTAAATTGAAGCATGGCTTTATTGAGCATTTCCATATAGGACTTACTAATATTATTTAGTTGTTCATGCATCCAATCAAAGGCATTAATATAGGCTTCTTTTATTGCCGCCGCTTTTGCACCTGTGAAACCCATTACCAAAAACATAAAACCATTTTTAGTCATTGTATACATAGGTAATCTTCGGCCTCTTTGGTCAATATATTCACTGAGTCCAAAATTGGACTCAATAAATTCATTAGAACAATCTAGTTTTTTAAGGTCTCTAAGAACATGCTTATGTTGCTTACCAAAATATTCAGCAACCTTTAAAGAAGTGGTAACTGGTTTACCCTCTTTTTCAGATACCATTTGATCAAAGTTGAATGTATTTAAATTTGTCATGTTTCCACCTATAGAATAATAGTTAAGTTCGCACAGAATTAACGGTTAAGAACTTAGGGAAACATCCGCTATTCTCTTAACTATTATTCTGTAAGTTTCTTTTGATTGCCCATGCGAACAGGCATAAAAAAACCGCCTTGTTAGGCGGTTTATTGATTTAGATAAAAATCAGCTTATTGTGTTCTACTTCTTTAGCTTTTCTTCTACTTCTTTAGCTTTTTTAAACCATTGCTCGGCTTGGATAGGATCTTTTTCAACCCCCAACCCTTCTTGATAAAGTACTCCAATAGCCACCATTGCATTAGGTATATTCTTATTAGCAGCTTTTAACCACCATTGCATAGCTTGTTGATAGTCTTGCTTTACTCCAAGACCATTAGCATAGAGATAGCCTATGTTATACATCGATCTGGGAACACCTTTGTCTACGGCCTTTAGATACCACTCCATCGCTTTTTGGTTATCTTGCTTAACCCCCAAACCCTTAGCATAAACAACACCAATATCATGCATCGCAAAGGGGTTACCTTTATTTGCAGCCTTCAAATACCATTGCATTGCCTGTTGGGAATCTTGCTTTACACCTAACCCTTTTTGATACAGATAAGCAATATTAGCCATGGCAATACTATTCCCCATATCAGCTGCTCTCAAATACCATTGTATTGCCTGTTGGTAGTCTTGTCTGATAGCTAATCCTTTTTGGTATAGCTCACCAATACTAACCATTGCAAATGTGTTCCCTCCCATTTCGGCCCACACATACCAAAACATAGCTTGTTGGTAATCTTGCTTAACTCCCAGCAACCCTAGATTATATACAACTCCTATGCTATACATTGCATGATAATCACCATTGCTTGCCTTGTTATAATACTTCTGCATAACTTCTTGGTTTTTTTTGTTTTCTAATACATTTTCTCGGGCAACAGCTAAATTGCAGATCAAACCAAAAATAACAAATAAACTAAAATACAACGATTTAAATAGTGACACACTAACAATCCTTAAAGTAAATTATTCAATAGATTTATTATATGCTATTTCACTGATTTCATTTGATTACCAGTTCAAAAGGTTCATTATTTAATGCACTCATAAACTCTCTTAAAGCTACTTTGCTGCTGGTGACAACTGGTTGATTGTTTAGATTACCTTTAGCCTTCCCGAGTAAAATACAGCCTTGAATATCCGTTCTGTAGCCTTTCTCAACATCACCGCCATAATTCCCAGCATGAATTAGAATAGCTATCCTATTAGGAACGCCACAGACACCATAAACTTTCCCAAACTTGGCACTATTAACAATCTTGCATTGATATGAACCTTTAGGAATACATGACACCTGACGCTTGTTGTCTTTATCTGGTAGTTCTAATGTGTAGAACTTTTTACCATCTGGTAATGTTATCGTTCCAAACGTGCCATAATCTTTCGATTGCTCACGAGTTAATGTTAGTTTCATAGCTCATCATCCTCACTTCTGTATCTGTCTTTATAGCTATATCCTTGCTCTACTTTTTTGTCTGCCATCTTTTTAACGTAGTATTTGAATGCCTCTAAGCCAAATACGCCTATAAACCCAGAGGTAGCCAATGTCCATCCATAAGACAAGCCAAACTCTCTACAGGTAACGCCTACACTAAAGACAATAAGTGATCCAAAGATAGAATCGAATAATACTAATTTAAAGCTTGGGTGCTTTTCATCTCGATACATTCGGAATATGGTTAGTATGAAAACCATAGCTAAAGCTATTCCCTGTTCTCGTGCAATGTTGTAGAGGTTTATCCAAAAACCTATGTCTTTTTCTGGCATTTCATTTTGTCTTGATAAATTTTAGGTATAAAAAAACCACCTCAATGGGCGGCTTTTGATATTGTTTAATTTACTGGCATTCTTTTGGGATAGCATCTTTATTTTTACTTGTAAGTGAGCAAATCCAAGTAATCTTCCCTTTTTCTTGCGCGATTTTGAGAGTCAATATTTCATCTTTTAAATTTGGAGCAAAAGCTAAATCTTGAAAACCTGCAATGATAGAGCAATCACCCCCGATAGAGAAAGATTTTAAATAGTTCATCTTTGGATAAAAGCTATCCCAAGTTTTTTCTACACGTAACATCCTTGTTTTTTCAATAAAAATACAAGTGCCTCGCTCGGAAAAGACTTCAGCAACAATAGGCTCTATCGTCTCCATATATCTTAATACTTCTGCCACAACTTCTCGCTGATTCATTTCAGCTTGCTTTACAAGTAACTGTGTCTGTCCTTTTGCAGTCATAGTTTCTTCAATCTCTTTTCTTTTCTCTTCCTTGGACTTACCACATCCTACAAGCAAAACAGCTACAGCAATGCCGACAATTAATTGCTTCATTCCCTTTTATCCCTAGATACACAAAAGAATAAAGTATAGATTTATTACAGGCATAAAAAAAGCCCCTGCGTATTAGGCTAGGGGCTGTGTTTTTGTTTAACTTTATTTAGGGTGCAAATAATAATTATGATAATTATGCCTTTTTTCTCGAATATTGTCAATATTTAACTAAAAATAAATAAGTTATTAGCATAAACATCTAACTTTTATTATTTTTAAGCAACTTTATCATACTCCAGCTTAATGATCTTTGATACGGGTTCAAGCGCTTTAGCGTCGATATAAGCGCATGAGTTTAGTAAAGCGTTATATATAGCACCCCACTCTCTATCCCAGTTTCTATTGTCAATTTTAACGCCTCTTTGTATGCGAATTTGGAAGATATACATTTCAAAGCAATATTTTTAATGAAAACGACATAACTGTTTTAGGGGTCAGTATTGGCGATGTTGATATTGAGATAGGTGGAGAAGCTTACAGAGTAGATGCCTATCAAAAGAAGCTAGCCGCTTTAGTAGACCAATTAGCTAGTGAGGCCGCTTAAATGAGAATCACACTAGACATTCTTTTTATTTTAACTGCTGTATCGGCAATAGCTTTAAAGGTGGCTTAGATGGCTGATTTTATTCTGAACGTAACTTGCGGTGCTTTATTTAGCGCAATGTTTATCTGGTCAATTGTTAGTTGGGCAATGTAGTAATCTTCACCAAGCGCATTAACCAGTGCGTTTGCTAAAGATGGTTAAAAGGTTAAGCGGCTATCTACCTTTAAATGATAGCTCACAGTGACAGGCATAAAGCTTTGAGCTTTCCACTGGTTCGATGCAGAAGGTCGATAAGATAGGAATGATAACGGCAAAATGCGTGGTTATCAGTAGCTAAGACAAATGGACAAACTTAGCATAATTATTATGGGCAACCGTATGGAGAATACGCACACTTTAATGAATCAAAAAGTTGGAGTGTAAAAAGATAAGCAAAAAAAACTAACACAACAAAAATAATCAATAAAACAATAAAAGATTTATATTTCTTATTCTTTAATAATTTAATAAAGAATATTAAAAAGACAATTGTAGTTATTGCAAAAAAGGCAAAAACAATCGCTATACCCAACATACTTAACCACCTTTGAAGTTTAGAGGTGATTTTACAGTTAAACATTAAGTTAAGAAAGTTAATTAACAAAACAATCCTATACAGGGTGGTTTTATTAGTTAATTGGTTTTACGTTTTTCTTCAACCATTTTGGGGAGTGTGTATAGATACATTAGAAATACTTCTGTAAAATCGAGTAGTTCTTGTGCTTCTTCTTTTGTAAAAATAATGTCAGTATGAATTGCATCATTAGCATCTTCACGGATTATATGCGCCCAGCTTTCCATATCCTTTGTGATTAAATTATTTTCAAAAAGAAGCTCTATTCTTCTTTTCAATGGTCTTTTAACTAAAGCCTCTTTAGTTAGAATATTGCCTTCGCCATCTTTGGCCTGCTTTTCTTCTAACGTAAGAACAGTTGCAATATCAAGAGATTTACGGCAGATACTTATAGCAGTTTCAAAGCGACCTTCTGCTAACTGCTCTTGTGCCTCAATATATCGCTTAGCAACACTTTCAGGTAAATAATCAAGAGTCTTAGGTTTTGGGAAGTTTGGCCATATGTTTAGTACTTCCCAGCCATTTATAATTTTATTAGCATCGAGACTAAAATCAAACTGTGTAAACCTTCTTGATTGATTTGAAGCATCATCAACAAGCGTTAAAACAATATTCTTGCAATGCTGGCATTGAAAAGTTAAATAGCCAGCATCTTCACAAATAGCATAAGCATTTAATCCTTTAAAAAAAGTATTTTTTGTAAAACAATGAGGACAATCAGCTGTGAGCGTAGGCATGAATAAATTAACCTCCCTATCCAATCAATTTGAAAACATTCTAACCAATTCAGACAATCCTGAAAAGGTAATTATGGAGATGTATAGATTAGCAGAAACAGAAAGGAAAGATTATATATTAGCCTCTCTCGTTGGGATAACGATTAGTAAAACTCGACAACTTAATCATATTAAGCATAAATAACTTTAGCCATGCAAAGGACGGCAATACAGATATTAATAAATCTACTTATTGACAAGTTAACTTATTATTTTTTAATGTGATTTATGATGTTACCCAAAAAACCGTTGATCTTTTTGATACCTGGTGCATCAGGATTGAAGATACAGCAACAACTATAGCAAAAGACAATTAAACAAATCTGCCATAAATATCTTATATCTAGAAAAAAAGCGCCTATAAAAGATATTACAGAAAAAAAAATAGCATACTTTTTTTTCATATCAACACCTATTAACTTTCACCCACAATTCTACCTATAAGAAAGCAATTTAGCCAGATCAACCTGTATCTTCTGACCTTAGACACGCTGGTTAGATTGCTTTCTTATGGGGTAATAACATGAGGTAAAAAGAATGTCACAGAACAGCCAAGATAAAACACATTTTAGAAAAGCGTTTAACTCGCCTTATCTTAGTAGTGCTGATATTGAAGAACCAATAGAGGTTACTGTATCAAGGGCCGTATTAGAGGGCGATAAAACAAAGCGAAGTAAGGACTTATTTAACACGCTCTACTTTATTGAAAAAGAAATAAGACAAGGCGAACAGCTAAAACCAATGATTTTAAATGCCACCAACAGCAAGATGATGAAAACACTTACTGGATCAGGATATTTAGAAGACTGGAGCAATACCAAAGTCAGGATTTATGTTGATCCTAACGTTAAAAATAGAGGTGAAATAGTGGAAGGATTGCGCTTAATGAAGCCATTCGCATCGAATAAACCAGCTATTACGCCACAAAATGAAAAGATGTGGACAAGAGCGAAAGAGGCTTATGTGCGGGATGGTAATTTAGATAAGGTTTTAGAAAGAGCTACCCTATCACAAGAGCATATCAACCAGCTAATAAATGAGTGCAATAATGATATGGCACAACATCCAACAGAATAGCGAAGAATGGGAGCAGTTAAGGCTTGGCAAGGTAACTGCTTCTAACTTTGGAACAATCATGGCTAATGACGGCGGCGCTTTTGGTGAGCCTGCTAAACGTTACGCTTTACAGTTAGCCCTGGAGATTATCAATAATCAAAAGGCAGAGTATAGCTTTAGTAATCAGCACATGGAACGAGGTCACGAACAAGAGCCAATTGCCAGAATGCTTTATGAGAATGAGTATTTTGTTGATGTCACTAACGGCGGTTTTTTTGATTGTGGCGATTATGGCGACTCACCAGATGGCCTTGTTCATGATGAAGGTGTTATCGAGATCAAGTCAGTTATTGCCTCTACTCACTACGCAACACTAAAGCGTAATTCATTCGACCCTAGTTATAAATGGCAGCTCGTAGGTCATTTAGATTGTACAGGTCGTGACTGGGTGGACTTTATAAGTTACTGCTCTGACTTCCCTGAACATAAACAATTAATCGTTTACAGGCTGAATAGATCAGACTGTGAACAGGATATAGAAAGATTGATCAATAGGCGTAATCAGTTTATTGAGTTGGTTAAAAATACAGTTAAAGAGGTTAAACATGGCAGCTAGAGGGGTTAATCGCGTTATTCTTGTAGGCAATATCGGAAATGAGCCTGAAATGCGTTATATGCCTAATGGTAATGCAGTGGCTACGGTTTCATTAGCTACGTCAGACACATGGAAAGATAAGAACACGGGCGAGCCACAAGAGTGTACTGAATGGCATCGTGTGGTTTTCTTTGGGAAAATTGCAGAAATTGTAGGACAGTATGTGCATAAAGGATCAAAGCTCTATGTTGAAGGTAGACTTGTTACAAGAAAGTGGACAGATCAGCAAGGCATAGAGCGATATACAACGGAGATCGTTGTTGATATGGGTGGAACTATGCAATTACTAGACAGCCGTCAAGATCAGCCACAACAGCAACAAACCAATCAGCAACAAAGACCAGCACCGCAAAATAGGCCACAACAGAATCAACAAGCGGCTGTACCTGACTATAACGAATTTGACGATGATATCCCGTTCGCTAAACATCACTCAATCAATGGAGTTTAATTATGTGGTTTAAAAGAGTTATATAAAGTAATATAAATGAACATTCTCTGCTCAGTAAGGTTAATAAGATGATTGGCTTAAAAGCATTATTTAAAATGGAATATTTTTTTAATAAGGTATTTATTGCTTGTTTGATTATTTTCCTTTTTTACTGTCAGAATTATCCTTTTACTATAAACTCAAATCAACTTTATAAAATAACTATTCCCTTTCTTCTTCTTTTAGTAATAGCAGAAATAAGAGTTAAAATGAAAGGTGAGCTAGATAGAAAACTCAAGATTACAATCAAGCCCGAACAATATGAAAAAATTAGTGAAATAGTTCAAAAAAAGAATATCACTGTGGATCAGTTTTGTATTGAAGTTATCGATGAAAAGCTAGATAAAAGTATTTAGCACATTCAAATTCCACGCCAAGCCTAATTTAACCATAAACTACTAACAGACTTATCTACAGTTATTGTGGATAAAGTGAGGTATTGTCATGCCTAATAAATCAATTTCATTTAATAAAGAAATGCTTAAGCTGCTTAACGAGGATTTGAAAAGAGGTGATGTATGAGTGAAGTATTAGATGATGAAGATGTTTATCGTTTAACTCGAAGAAAACATCTAAAACCACAAAGAGAAATATTAGATGCTATGGGGATTAAATATTACATACACCCTATTGATAACATAATCATTATTCCAAGATCATCACTAAGCATAAATGATAGTAAAAAAGCTAAGAGGCAACCTAAATGGGAAGAGAACGGATAAAACCATTCGCGCAATCAGTACGTTGGAAGAAAGGAGCATGGCGTTATAGGGTGCCAAGATGGGTAACAGAAGAACAACGAAAAACCATTTTCAACGGCAAACAAGAAGTTACTCTCAGTAAAAATCAATCTGAAGCATTACTCAAGTATGCAGATATAATTCAAGCGTTATCTGATAAAGAACAACCAGTTATAACAATGAATGATTTAATAACACGCTATCTATCAGAAGTAACCCCAACAAAAGCACTTAACACTCAAAAACTAGACGTTATTTCAATAAGGAGGCTTCGTGCTGTATTTGGTGAAGTATCAGTAATAAATTTTGAAACACCGTGGATATTTAAGTACAAGGATAAGAATAAAGATCGTAGAAAATCAACTAATAATGATCTTGCTGTATTAAGCCACCTGTTCAGCAAGGCTATAGAATGGGGAGTAATAAAAAACGAACAGCACCCAATGAGAGGATTAAATATAAAGTTCTCTATGAAACCTAGAGATAGATACGTTGAAAATTGGGAGCTTGAAGAATTTTTAAGCGTCTGCTCTCCTTTTATCAAAGCCTATGTGAAATTAAAATTAGCTACCGGATTAAGACAAGGCGATTTATTAAGGCTAAGAGAAAGCGATTTAATGGATGATGGTATACATGCCGTACACCAAAAGACTGGTAAGAAAACCATTTATAGCTGGAATGATGACAGAAAGGAAGCTGTCAATGAATGCCTATCTATTCGCCCGACTATATCTGATTATGTATTTTGCAACCGTGACGGCAACTCATACTCCGATGGTAGCAAAGCAAGCGGCTTTACTTCTATATGGCAGCGGTACATGAAAAAAGCATTGTTAACCACTAATCTTAAAGAACGGTTTACAGAACACGATTTGCGCGCTAAAGTTGCTACAGATTCAGAAAATATTGAGCAAGCAAGAAGAAGATTAGGTCATTCATCATCTACTTTAACTAAAAAGGTATATGACAGGAAAGCCGAAATAACAGACTAACTAATATTTTTTGTGGGATAATTGCTTTTTTGTGGGATTTAAAAAAGCTTGTAAATTTCTCTACAAGCCTTTCTTTAACTGGTGCCGGCACCAAGAGTCGAACTCGGGACCTACTGATTACAAGTCAGTTGCTCTACCGACTGAGCTATACCGGCTATATGGGTTGTGCATTATATAGATTTTTACAACGTTGTAAAGCATTTTTTTAATTTATTTTTATTAAATTTGATATGTTGATTTATATCGATTGTAGATGATAATCGAACCGTATATATAATATTTTTCTTCTGATTATAAATTTTAATTATAGAGGCAAAAGGCTACTGTAAAGGTTTAGCAATAATATTTAGAAAACCTCTGTGCATTTATATATAGTCGTTTATATAAGTTATTCAAAGACTCTAAAGTTTGGATGACTAGCAATTGCTAGCATTTGTTTATCGCCTTCGGAGTCACCGTAAGCATAAAGTTCATATTTTGATAAATCGCCTAGTAATTCTTGTAGTTTATCTACTTTTCCTTGGCAACGGCAATTTTTAGCGTTTAAATGTCCTGTAAATAATTCTTCATGCTCTTCCAGCTCTGTACAGAGGAGATCATCAAACCCAAGGTCTTTTGCCGCTTTTTCTAAATACAAATTGAGAGAGGCACTTACCATAATCAAACGATGTCCTTGCTCTTTATGCCACTTAATTCTTTCCCTTGCTTTTAGACGTATTAGTGGCGTAAAAGAACTAGCATACCCTGCCCCCATAACTTTTAATGGTTTAATCGGTTGATTAGTAAATAGTGCTGCTATAATTTTCTCTTTAAATATATCTCGATCCGATAGTTTACAAACAACCTTTATCGCTTCTGGAAGAAGCTTTAAAAATGTTTTGTAGACAGTTTTTCTACCAAAAACCCAGTATAAAAAAGGTACGAAGGTATCTTTCGTTGTGATCGTTACGTCAAAATCAAATGCAGCCACTACAGTTTTTTCTGTCATAAATAATTTATTACCTTTATTAAAAATAAAATGACTCACTATTTTTTATATGCATATGTTTTTTCATAAACGGTTAGAGAGTATAAGTTCAAACGTTATAATCATCCACCTTTTTATTAAATCAATGTGATTAAGTATTTTAGGCTAACAATATAAACAATTCATATTAAAAACAAAAAAACACTGATAAATTACAATACTCTGTATTTTAGTAATATTATAATAATATAATAATGACAACTAACAGGTATGTTATATGGCAAATAATACACTACAAATTAATAAAACAGATGGATCGTTAACAATAAAAAATCATCCTATTGTGCTCAAAAAGGGAACGACAAAAGAGCAAATAAGCTCAGTGTTGACAGAGTTATATCGCTCTAATATAGATTATAAAAATGGTACTGAGTGGTTGTTTTTTGAAGATATTGAGTTTAGTGATTCCCCTTGTACTTTAGGTTTGTATATTGATAACAATGCATTAACACAAGTTAAATTAAATATTATACCCGCTCATTTAGATCGTTCATCGGCAGGTTGGGCATCGGATAAAAGCGTGGATGAAGCCGTTTCAATGGCACTGATTGAGTATCGTATTCAACTTGCACGACCATTTAAAGAGGGAAAAGAAGTTTTTAATTGGGGATTAGTTTGGTGTTTACCAGATTACAAGCGTGCTGAAATGAATTCGGGGATAAAATATAAGTAATACAATGCCCTTACAAAAAAGAGCATTGTTATGGCTAGTCATTACTTTGTTTATTAATGGCTTTTAATACATATTGAGGTAAGGCAAAAGCGGCTTGGTGTATTGCTGAGTTGTAATAACGTACATCAATCCCTTCTTTTTGAAAACGTTCTTTTAATACAGTTAGAGGTGTATGGCGGGCACTAGGATTTTTTGAACCCCATGCAAATGTCATATCCCCCCCTATGTATGTAGGTATTGCTGCACGATAAAAGTGCCAATCTGCAAATAGATTTTGCATTTTTTGGGCTGTACTTTTAACTTCATCAATTTGCATGAAAGGTGTTCCATTTTGGGTGACTAGAATTCCCTTCTCTGTTAAACAACGAAAACAAGCTTGATAAAAATTCTCAGTAAAGAGCACTTCGGCAGGGCCGATAGGGTCAGTGGAATCTGAAATAATCACATCATAATGCGCTGTTGTTTCGGAAACAAACTTCATGCCATCATCGATGACTAAAGTTAAACGGGGGTCATTAAAAGCCCCTTTAGAATGATTAGGTAGGTATTTTGTACAAAGCTCAACAACACTTTTATCTATCTCAACCATGGTGATTTTTTCGATATTTTTATGCTTAACTACTTCTCTAAGCATTCCGCCATCGCCACCACCAATAATCAAAACACTTTTTACGTTCCCATGGGCGAAAATAGGAACATGTGCCATCATTTCATGATAAATAAACTCATCAGCTTCAGTTGTTTGTATAACACCATCCAGAGCCATCACTCTTCCCATCTTAGCATTATGGAAAATAACTAATTTTTGATGGTCTGTTTCTGTCTCAAACAATACCTCATCAACACTAAAGCGCTGCCCATACATAGGGTATAATGTTTCGTTATATTCTTTCATAAATTATTCCTAGCCATCAGATTACTTACTACAATTTGGACAGCTAATTTTACCTGTTCGACGATGATAAATCACCTCTACGCCAACATCAACTGCTTCGCCACAATGATCACATACGGTGGCGCAATCAAGTACTTCTTTATCAAATGTTTCTAAATCAACAAATTCATCACCTATTTTTATAGGCCATGCCTTATCTTTCACAATATCTGTACGAAAATGCTCTTCATACTGGTGCCAAATATGACGTTGCTCATCCGTTAGTCCATGTGTTTTAAAAGTGTCATCTAGAATTTGGCGGCGATGATCCATTAAATCATCTGAAATGACCATCCAATGGTGTAAATTTCTAGGGCGTAAACCAAAATGAACATGTTGACGAGTAAATAGATACATTAAGAAAGAATATTGTTTTTCAATGAGACGACTTTTAGTCACATTAGCAAAAAAAGGAGCTAATCTTTCATCAGCATAAACTCTGTCATAAAAATCAATTAAGGTTTCTCTTACTTTTTTCCCATCTTCTAATTGATGCCAGATAGCTAAATTAGGCTCAGGGTCCGGGGCTTCATCTGTCATCCATACAGGCGTTTGTTGAGGATAAGGTCCTCGTATCTGTATTAACGCTTCTGGTGTTAATCCTTGCAACCAAATAGCATCGTTTTCTGTGTTATATAGCTCTAAGGTTAAAATCCAATCACCCTCTTTCGCTATAACTTTTGCCTCAGGTTCAGCTTGGCTACCGTTTATACACTTAAAAGTGTCCCCTATTGCTAGGGTTCTCGATCTTCCTAACTCTATAGTCAACTGATTAGCGTTAATGCTAACAACATATGCGTCCGTTATCACATCATCAGGGCTTAGTGGAGCAATGGTCATATCTGAGGTAGGAATACATTTACAGGTTAACAAATATTTTTTTTCTTTCTGGTAATCAGATAAGCCTAATTGTGCCTGTGCAGGAATATTTCCTTCCAAGCAACGTACTGCACATGTCTGACAAGAACCTCCACGACATGAAAAAGGAATAGAAACACCACTACGAATAAATGCATCCAATACTGTTTCATCGGGTTTAGTTTCTACGACGTGTGTTTCGAAATAAATACGCTTTATCATGAGCCCCTACACTTAAGTCCATCAGCATTTATGGGGTAAAACCTCAACTCTATAAATGCTGTTAATGAGTTTTAATTACTAATATATAATATAATGGCTTATATTATACACAGTCTCTATGATTAATACTTTTACTTCATTATTAGTATTGTTTTTATCGTATTTTTTCTAATAGATTTATGTTCGTTTCTTTCACTTTTTCAATTAAATCATGAGCAGGTCTGTCAGTAATATTGACTAGTCCTACATGTCCATTCTCCCCATCTAACAGACGTCCTGTTAGTGGCTCATCAATATATTGAAACCAATGAGTACCCACCATGTGAGGATCAGCAAAAGCATCTGACACAAAACGTTGGTAACTTTCACCTCTTTCCTTCTCATTGGTAACACTAATTGGCCCACCCCATAAAGCACCCATTGTTTTAGAACCAAAGCTAAACTCTGTAATCATAATTGGGCGATCTAGTTGGGCTACTAATTTTGTGTCATACCCTTGACTGGCTAACATCGTATACGTATTAAAACTAATCACGTCACAAAACTTGGCACAAGATGAAATAACCTCAGGAAGTTTAACAGCAAATCGATTGCCCAAAAATAAATGGTGAGGATCGTACTTTTTTAGGGAATCTTTGACTGTTTTAAAATAGTGATCCGCATAGTTAGCTAAGAAAATACCATAGTCTCGTTCAATCGCAGGATACTCTGCACTTGGCAGAGGTGCATTAAACCCTTTACTTGCTATAGCATCCCATTGTTGAACATCGATCCCCCAAGCCTTTGCAAGTTTTGTAATATCAGTATATTTACCTTTTAGTTGTTTTAAAAAAGCTTGTTTCGCAGGACTAGTATCCGTTTGCGCCAATACATTCATAACCAAGGAGTAATGATCAGTTGGTGAGTCACCTAATTTACCCCATGACAGCTCATTATCGGCAAAATAACCAATTAGCCAAGGATCATTCTTATTATCCTTGGTGGCTAGTTTAACTGCATCATCAACCGCCTGGGAAAATTTTGGATCGAATGTATCAGGCATATACCCCCACCAATCTAATCCAGAAGAGACCGTGTTGTAGTCTCCTCGGATATAAATAGAGCGAGTATAAGGTAGTTTGTGTAAACCGATGAGTGTATTATCACTCCAATTACCAATGGTATTAAAACCCCAAGCTTTAAAACGTTTAATAACGTTTTCATGCCATTCATCTAAAAAGTTTATGCCATATGTCCGGTATAAGTTGGCTTGATAAAAATCGAACCATTTTCCTTGATCTACCCCTAACCCACCTTGTGCAGCATTGCCACTACTGGTGTTGGCATAACCATAAAAACGGGCAAGAACACTCTTTGCATCAGGCAATGAAGCAAACATAAAATCTCGTCCATCAATATACGTTTGGCTATCATCTGGCGTTACTGTATTCACGCCCAATGAAATAAATGCATAACCATTTGGCGATACAAAATACCAACGCCCTTTGTATTTTTCTGTTCTAAAATACTTAGAGGCTCTGAATTGAGGTCTTTTACCTATACCACCATAAATATCTTGAGTAGGTGTATTTTTTGACCATTTAACGAGCTCTTGGGACTCCTCCTCTGCCATCGTTTTTAGTTGTTTATTAGAGAGGATCTTCTGGGGCCAAGTCATGCGTGTATTTTGCCCATATTTATCAACAAGGTGATAATAGGCCATTTGTTCAACATCCGCATCTGTTTTATTCATAGTGCCTATCAATAGGCTTTGTGCAACCGCTGGTTTATCCATAGATAAACTAATCGTATCTATTTTACTTGGGTCAATTTTGCCCACAACGCTTGTTGGCAATAAATAGAGGTTGCCCTCTGATTGCCAGCTTGTAATGCCCTCTCTCATTCCCCATGTTCTACTAGAAAAACTTTTAAGGGGGATAACTAAGTTTTGGGCTGGCCCTGCAGGTAAAGCAATAACAGCATTTAATGTTGAATTGTCGGTATCCGTCAATGTGACATATAAAGTTAAATCCCAATCCATTGCGTTTTGGATACGTAAACTAATGCTATCTTTTTCCGTTAAGTCCCATGCTGAGGTTAATGTTAACCTAGGTTTCTCTGTATTATTAAAAACAACACGTCTCAACGATTCATTTTGTTGATTTGCTTCTACTGGCATTATAGAAACACCAATTGCCAATAATTTATCTGATAGTGGTTTATTTAAAAAACTATAAAGTTCTTGCTCTTGGGCAAATACAGACAAAGAACAACTACTCAGTAAAAACAAAATAAAAATACGCTTTAACATATTGCCTCTGATTATGATCACTTACAATTTTACTATTCTTCTCAGACCAATTGGCTAACTAAAAGTTTAATCGCTCTATTTAAGAAAATGTAATAGATTATATCTTTTTTTACTATATTAATATTTGGTTATATTTTTTTAAGAACTCTTTTGATAATAACTAATCTAAACTTTAAATACCATTAACTAAGGACTTTCATTATGTTAGATAACAATCAATATACAGATCTCATTCAAAAACTCCAAGTCAATCGTATTTGGTTTCTTGTGCTTGGGGTTTTATTGGTGATTGGTGGTTTATTCGCGCTTAGCTACACAATTATAGCCACTGTAGTTGCTATGTACTTTATTGGCGGTTTTGTTATAGCCGCGGGGCTTATTCAACTTGGTCATAGTTTTTATGCAAAACAAACAACCGGTGTTTTTTTATTGTCTGTTTTATGGTCTGTTATTTATTTAGTTGCTGGTATTTGTTTATTTTTACTTCCTTTAGAGTCTGCGCTCTATTTAGCTTTTATTCTAGCTATCTTTTTGATTGCCTTTGGTGTTAGTCGTATCATTTATAGTTATCAACTACGCAAAATGGTGGGTAGTCCATGGATTTTCCTAACAGGCATTATTAATATTCTTTTTGGTATTTTTATTTTAGCAGCTTCTCCTGTGAGTGGAATTGTTTTTGGTGTTATCATGGGGATTGATTTACTGATGCAAGGCATTAGCTTTATCATGGTTTATGTAGCTATTCGTAAAGATTCTTTAAAAGCTTAATATCTCATGCTTGATAAAAAAAAGGATGGTTTAACCATCTTTTTTTCTTTTCTGATAAAAGCCAGATAACTAGTCTTTATCTAATTCAGCGGTTGTCCATCCCCCACCGATGGCTGCAATTAGCTTAACACTGGTGGTTAATTGATTACCTAATAATGTAATCTGTGTACGCTCCGTGGTTAGTGCTGATGTTTGTGTTGAAGCAACATTTAAATAATCAATAAGACCTGCCTCGTATTGATTGGTAATTAAGCGTAATGATTCTTTCGCAGAATCAACCGCCTCTTGCTGAACAACCGCTTCCTGTTGTAATGTAGAGAGCTGAATAAGATAATCTTCAACTTCTTTAAAACCATTTAGTACAGTTTGACGATAATTAGCGACTTTTTCATCATATACGGCTTCAGCCTGTGTATAACGAGAGCTTATTAACCCGCCATCAAATAATGTCATTGCAAACTGTGGTCCTAATGACCAATAGCGATTTGGGCTTTCTACCCAATGGCTAAAACTATTACTACTATAACCTGCCCCCGCTGACAGTGTGAGATCTGGAAACCATGCTGCCTTAGCTACACCAATTTGTGCATTGGCTGAGATCACTTGTTGCTCTGCCCCTGCGATATCTGGTCGGCGCTCTAATAACTGAGAAGGTAAAATACTAGGGATGCCAGGAAGCTCAGGCACAATATAAGTAGGTTTAATCGAGAAATTAGCAGGTGCTTCACCGATTAATATAGCAATCGCATGCTCTAACTGTGCACGTTGGTATTTAATATCAATAGCTTGAGCTTGGGTTGATTTTAATTGTGTTTTAGCTTGCGTCATATCTGATTTAACAACAAGCCCAGCATTATATTGGTTTTCAGTGAGCGTTAGTGATTTCTGATAAGCTAACACGGTATCATCTAACAGTTTTTGCTGAATATCCATTATTCTTAGCTGAAAATACGTTTGTGCTAATTCTGATTGTAAACTTAGTTTAGCAGCCGCTAAATCAGCAAAGCTAGCTTGGGCATCGGCATTAGCTGATTCGACTTGACGGCGAATTTTACCCCAAACGTCTATTTCCCAAGAAGCCGATGGGCCTATATCATAGGTTTTCGTTACCGAACTACCTTTGCCTTGCTGGCTCTTTTTGGCATTAACATCGGCCGTAATTGTTGGAAAATAAGCCGCCCTTGCCCCTTTAACCAAAGCTAAAGCTTGACGGTATTTCGCTTCATACTGAGCCAAGTTTTGATTTGCACCTAATAACCGCTCTTGCAGTTGATTAAGTTCATTATCTTCATAAAGTGACCACCACTTTTCAGGCATGATTCCTATTTTTGGGGTAGCTAACTTCCACCCCCCACCTTCTTTAAAATCTGCGGTTTGAATAGTATTAGGTTTTTGATAGTCTGGCCCAATAGCACAACTTGATAATAGACCAATCAAAGCAATAGATAATGTTTTTAAATATAATTTATGATTCATAGTGTTTTTCCTGAATCAGTTCGAGTATTTTTTTTAACACGGCGATTTTTGAACCAATGGCTTAAACGGTCAAAATAAAGATAAACTACAGGGGTTGTATACAGTGTTAGCAACTGACTTAAAATCAATCCCCCGACAATAGTAATACCTAATGGTTGACGCATTTCAGCCCCTTCTGCACCACCGATCATTAAAGGAACTGCCCCCAAAATAGCAGCAACAGTAGTCATTAGGATAGGTCTAAAACGCAATATACTGGCTTCTTGTATAGCCGTGCGTGAATCCATAGCCTTTTCACGCTCAAACTGTAGCGCAAGGTCGATCATTAAAATAGCATTTTTCTTCACAATACCAATCAATAAGAATAAACCCAATAATGAGATTAAGCTAAAGGGGGTATTGAGCATCATTAATGCCAATAATGCACCTACCCCTGCAGAAGGGAGCGTTGATAATATGGTTAATGGGTGAATATAACTCTCATATAAAATACCTAAAACGATGTACACAATCACCAATGCCATTAAAATCATAATGGGCTGTCCAGCCATCGAGCTTTGGAATGCACTCCCAGTGCCCCCCATTTTGGCTTGAATTTCTTTTGGTATATTCAGCTCTGAAATAGCTTTATCGACTGCTACAGTAGCTTCATCTAAGTTAACACCTGTGGCTAAATCAAAAGAGATATAAGAAGATGCAAATTGTCCCTCATGTTTGACCTTATCTTTTTCTAGGCCATAGTCATACTTTGTAAAAGTAGAAAGTGGTACACGCTCGCCATCATCTGTAATCACATATAAATCTTTCAACATGTCGGGGTACTGCGCATATTTAGGATTAACTTCCATCACAACACGGTATTGATTTAGACTATTAAAGATAGTGGATATTTGTCGTTGGCTAAATGAGTTATTGAGCACATCCATCACATCACTCATGTTGATTTTTAGTCGTTTAGCTTTTTCGCGGTCAATGACGAGAGAAATTTGTTGTGCCCCTTGATTATCATCAGCATCAACATTGGTTATCTGTGGTATTTTTCTAAAAGTATCCGCTACTTTTATCGTCCATTTTCGTAGTAAATCTAAATCATCCGCGAGCAACTGATACTCAGAATCAGAGCTTTGATCCTGACGGTTGTTCAGTTGAATATCCTGTACTGCCATTAAAAAGATTCTTGTTCCAGGCACTTTGGGAGCATTATCTCTTAATCGATTAATAATGTCTTGTGCTCCTTCTGTTCTTTCAGACTTTGGCTTTAAGCGAATAATCATCATGGCATTATTGACACTTCCTCCACCGATAAAGCCTGCTACGTTTTCAACCGCTGGGTCAGTCAATAAATAGCGGCGAACTTGGTCAATTTTAGGCTGCATTACTTGAAACGATGTTGCATCATCACCACGTATAAAGCCCCATAGCACACCGGTATCTTGTTGGGGAAGAAATGTTTTTGAAATGGCTACATATAAATAAACATTCACCCCAATGGTAATGAATAAAATCATTAACGTGAGTCGTGAATGTTTTAAAGCCCAACCTAAACTTACGCGATAGCCTTGAGTAACTTTTGCAAAAAAACGGTTAAACCCTCTTTGCCAAGCATTTGCGTTGTCTGCAACATTTTGCCTTTTAAGCCAACGTGAACAAAGCATGGGAGTGAGTGTTAACGACACCAGTAACGAAATAACGATAGTTACCGATAAGGTAATAGCAAACTCTTTAAATAGCTTAGAAATGATCCCGCCTGCAAACAACAATGCCAGAAATACAGCCACCAGTGAGACGTTCATCGAAATAAGAGTAAAACCAACCTCCCTTGTTCCTCTTAGTGCCGCTTTTATCGGGCTCATTCCCTCTTCTATGTAGCGCGCAATATTTTCAAGCACAACAATAGCATCATCCACAACCAAACCTGCGGCAACAATTAATGCCATTAACGAAAGATTATTTAATGAAAAGCCAAGCAAATACATAACAGCAAAAGTACCAATAATGGATACAGGTACAGCTAGCGCAGGAATGAGTGCTGCACGCCACTGCCCTAAAAATAACAGCACAACCAAAATAACTAATATAACGGCGATCACTAATGTATGTTCTGCGTCCGTGAGGGTTGCTTGAATACCGATAGAGCGATCCATGGCAATATCTAAAGATACGCTTGAAGGCATAACGGCTTCCAACATAGGAATGGAGTCTTTTACCCCTTTAATCGTCTCAATAATATTAGCACCAGATTGCTTACTTATAATGAGAAGCACCGCTTCTTGATTATTAGAGAAGCCTGCATTGTATCTATTTTCCACATCGTCATAGACTCTCGCTACATCCTGTAATCTAATGGCCGCACCATTATCATAACGAATAACAAGTGGTTTATATTGATCCGCTTTTGTTAATTGATCATTCGCTGTAATTTGCCACTGATACTGTGCGTTTTCTACAAATCCTTTAGGCTTTCGTAAATTAGAGCCTGTAATTGCCTCACGCACCTCAGATAATGAAATGTTATAGTGCGATAACATTTTAGGTTCTAGCTCAATCCGTACTGCGGGTAAAGAGCTTCCCCCCACTTGAACATCACCGACACCTGGTGATTGAGCTATTTTTTGGGCAGCAATAGTTGATGCCAGATCATATAACTGTCCCTTTGTTAACACATCAGATGTCATGGTGATTAACATGATAGGCGCTTGGGCTGAGTTCACTTTACGATACGTTGGGTTATTAGGCATTCCACTGGGTAATAAAGCCCTTGCCGCATTAATAGCAGCCTGTACCTCACGTGCAGCATCATCAATATTTTTATTAAAGTCAAATACTAACATAATGCGTGTAGAACCCTGGCTACTGCTGGAGTTCATCTCTTGTAAACCCGAGATACTACCAAACGCACGCTCAAGCGGTGTTGCAACTGTTGCCGCCATTACCTCGGGGCTACCACCCGGTAATGAAGCAGAAACAGTAATAACAGGTAAATCAATATCAGGTAGCGGAGCAACAGGTAAAAGGCGAAAACACAAAAGCCCTAGTAGTAATATTGCAATATTACACAGGATGGTTGTCACTGATCTAAAAATAAATGGGGCTGAAATATTCATAACGAGTATTAAACCCTAGTCATTTTTTTAGGATGTGTATTAAGCGACAGACGATCAAAGAATAAATAGATAACAGGTGTCGTAAACAGTGTTAATAACTGACTTAATAATAATCCCCCCACCATTGCGTAACCGAGTGGTTGACGTAACTCAGCACCTGAACCTGTCGCAAACATTAATGGAATAGCACCAAATAATGCCGCTAAGGTGGTCATTAAAATGGGACGGAAACGGAGTAAAGCCGCTTGATAAATAGCTTTATCAGCCGTTAACCCTTGATGACGCTCAGCCTCTAAAGCAAAGTCAATCATCATAATGGCATTTTTCTTCACAATACCAATCAGTAGTATAATACCAATAATCGCAATCAACCCAAGCTCGTTACCACTGATCATTAACGCCAATAAGGCCCCTACCGCAGCCGAAGGCAATGTTGACAAGATAGTAATAGGGTGAATATAACTTTCATACAAAATACCCAACACTATGTACATCGTTACAATAGCTGCTAAGATTAAGAATAATGTACTTGATAATGATGCCTTAAAAGCCTCTGCCACCCCTTGAAAACTCATCTCAATAGAGGATGGTAAATTAAGGTCTGCCTTCACTTGGCTAATAATATCAACTGCCTCACCAATAGAAACACCTTGTGCTAAGTTAAATGATAAGGTTACCGCAGGAAACTGAGCAATATGATTAATGGTTAATGAAGCAGGCCTTTGTTCTATCTTCACTAAATTAGTTAATGGAATCTTCTCACCTGAAGTCGTTACAACGTATAGGTTGTTTAATGCATCAATGCCATCAGTCATCACATTATTAGCTTCTAATACAATACGGTATTGATTCGCTTGAGTAAAAATAGTGGATATTTGTCGTTGACCATACGCATTATAGAGCGTGTCCATAATATCTGAAACTTTAATGCCTAAACGGCTCGCCATATCACGATCTATATTCAAATAGGCTTGTAAACCTTTATTTTGCAAATCACTGGTTACATCAACCAGTTCTGGCTGATTATTTAGAGCAGTGATTAGTCGTGGTGTCCACTCTCTTAACAAGTCTTCATCAGGTGAGTTCAAAGTAAACTGGTATTGGGTACGGCTAACTTTATCTTCTATGCTTAAATCTTGAATAGGTTGCATATAAAGATGAATGCCCATTACTTTAGCAAGCTCTGGCTGTAGTTCAGCAATCACTTGTGATGCTGTTGCACTACGCGCATCATGAGGTTTTAAATTAATGAGAATGCGTCCGCTATTTAAGGTGGTATTATCGCCATCAACACCAATATAGGACGATAAACTAACTACATTCGGATTTTCAAGAATCACATCCACTAATTTTTGTTGTCTTTCGGCCATCGCCTTAAAAGAAATATTTTGGGAGGCTTCTGAAATTCCCTGAATCACCCCAGTATCTTGTTCAGGGAAAAAACCTTTAGGGATCACAATATAAAGTACAACGGTTAAAACAAAGGTTGCAACCGCTACCAATAAAGTAGCTATTTGGTGGCGTAATACAAAGGTTAATCCCTTACCATAATATTCAATAAGCCAATCAATAACCGCCCCTGCTTTTTTATAAAAAGCCTCCTGCTTTTCATCAGGCACATGCCTTAGCAGTTTAGCACACATCATTGGGGTGAGCGTTAATGACACTAACAGCGAGATTAAAATAGCTACAGCTAGGGTAATAGCAAACTCCCTAAACAACCTACCCACAACATCGGCCATAAAGAGCAAAGGAATTAGTACAGCAATTAATGAGAGCGTCAATGAAACCAGTGTAAAACCAATTTCTTTAGCTCCCTTCAGTGCAGCCTCTAACGGAGTATCACCCTCCTCTATATACCGTGCAATATTTTCCAACATCACAATAGCATCATCTACCACAAAGCCTGTAGCGATAGTAAGCGCCATTAACGTTAAGTTATTGATAGAAAAGTCTGCAAGGTACATTACCCCAAAGGTTCCTACAATAGACAGAGGGACAGCAATAGAGGGAATAATGGTTGCAGGAATATTACGTAAAAACAAGAAAGTAACCAAAACGACTAAAGCAATCGCTAGAAACATTTCATGTTGCACCCCCTCAATAGAAGAACGAATTGTTTCAGTACGATTGGTCAGCTCTTTAACGTCAACCCCTGTTGGTAACGTAGCTGTTAGCTGTGGCAAAATGGATTTAATATGATTAACTACCTCAATCACATTGGCATCGGGTTGGCGTTGAATATTTAATAGAATAGTTTCTTTCTGATTAGCCCACGCTGCCAATCGGTCATCTTCACGTCCATGGCTAACGGTTGCTATATCACCTAATCTTAATATAGCGCCATTTTTATAGCCTAAAATTAAATCTTCATAAGCTTTGACCGAAGTTAGCTGGTCATTTGCATCAATCATTGATTGGCGCGTTGGACCATCTAATGTTCCTTTAGGTTGATTAATATTGGCTGTTGTGATGAGGGTTCTAACATCCTCTAGTCCCATGCCATAGGCCGCTAATTTTTGTGGGTCGACTTTGATTCGCACAGCAGGTTTTTGCCCCCCCGCAATACTGACCAACCCTACCCCAGTGATTTGTGCTATTTTTTGTGCCATGCGTGTATCAACTAGATCACGAACGGTAGGTAAAGGTAGTGTATCTGAAGTGATTGCTAGGGTTAAAATAGGCGTATCACCAGGATTTACCTTATTGTAAACCGGTGGTGCAGGTAAATTCGTCGGTAAGTCATTGGTCGCCGCATTAATAGATGATTGAACTTCTTGTTCGGCCACACCTAAATCAGTGTCTAAAGAAAAGCGTAGTGTGATAATGGATGCACCATTAGCACTGGTTGATGACATTTGAGAAAGCCCCGCCATTTGGCCAAACTGTCTCTCTAAAGGCGCTGTTACGGCACTTGTCATCACTTCAGGGCTTGCCCCTGGATAATAAGTCACCACTCGAATAGTAGGATAATCTACTTGCGGTAAGGCTGCTACCGGTAACATTTTATAAGCAATAAGCCCAGAGATTAGCAGGGCTATCATTAATAAAGTTGTAGCGACCGGTCTAACAATAAAAGGATGAGAAATATTCATTACTACTTCTCACTTACAGGCGCTGTCTCTATTTTTGATTTATCAGAAAGATCTGATACAGAGCCTATAATCTCTACCTTAGTATTTTCACGTAGCCTATCTGTTCCCTCTAAAATAACCTTATCTCCTACATTTAAACCACTCAAAACAACGGTTTTATCTGTATCACTACTGCCTAGCGTAATATAGTTTAAGTGTACTTTGTCACCATTTACCACATAAACAAACGTACCCTTATTACCGTACTGAATTGCATCCGTAGGGATAATTAATGCGTCTTCTAGTGTTGCTAATTTTAATTTAATATTTACAAACTGATTAGGGAATAATATTTGGTCACTGTTATCAAAACGAGCTTTAACCAAGATAGTTCCTGTACTGGTATTAATTTGGTTGTCCAGTGTTTCCACAATACCTGTTGCCAATAACTGTGTATTACTACTATCCCAAGCCTCTACCACTAGCCTTTGCCCTTGCGCTAAATGCTTAGCAACTTCAGGTAACTGTGTTTCAGGCAGTGTAAATGTCGCTGAAATAGGTTGTGTTTGAGTAATCGTAATTAATGGCGTCGTATCCCCCACTTTAATATAGTTGCCTATATCAATTTGTCTGAGGCCTAAACGCCCAGAGATGGGAGCTTTTATTTGTGTAAACTCTAGATTTAACTCAGCATCTTTAACTTGGGCTTGGCTACTTAGTACCGTACCTTGATATTGCCGAACTAATGCTAATTGTGAGTCATAAGTTTGTTTAGCAATAGAGTCTTGCTTTATAAGTTTTTGATAGCGCACCAACTCTGAATTTGCATTTTGCAATTGTGCCTGATTTTGCTTAAGCGTTCCTTTAGCTTGTTCAAGTGCTGCTTCATAAGGTCTTGGGTCAATAACAGCTAATAAATCGCCCTCTTTAACTTGCTGCCCCTCAGTAAACAATACTTTTACTAACTCACCTTGCACACGGCTAACAATACTCACAGTATTATAAGCATTGACTGTTCCTAAAGCTTTTGCATATTTTACAAAGCTACCACTATAAGCCGCTTCAACTTTGACGGGAATAGCTCCGCTGTTAAACATTCCATCATCAGCTGGTTTTGTTGTAGCTTGCCCTGATAACCGTGTTTTATACCACCATACACAACCTATAATAATCACAAGAGTAACAATCCCTGCTATAATTACCCTTTTCCTTTTAGTTCCATTTTGTTGATGTGTTGGCATAATATCTCGTTGATCAGTCATCTTTACAGTCTACAGTCAAATCCATATAAAATTGAATAACTGTATAATTATCCTTAAATTTAAAAAAGTAATTTTACTTAATCTTTACACTAAAACAACTAATTATTATCAATTTTCATCACTCTTGCTCCATGGATAAAATAACACGAATAACTTGTATTGATATATCAAAAAATATATTTACCCTTCTAAAATGGTTTTTTAAACCACAACTCGTTAATTATTAAGCTTTGGTATTTCTTACCTATACTACATTCACTCGTAATATTTTGTTGTATATATTTTCACAAAAAATGAGAACTATTCAGCATTTTAACTAATCCAAAACATTCAATACGACTTTTGTATGTTAGGGTTGATTTAAGCAGTTTTATGTCTGTTATCTAACCTTTAAATATTTTTTACTTACTCATTCCTCAGGAAATGATTTATGAAAAGCATTAACAAAAAGTTCAGTATACTACCAGTAGTAATTTCGGTACTAACATCCACTCATGCCTTTGCTACAGGCCAAGATGCTTATGGCAATGCTACGCCAACAACCGATAATACTGGAAGCAATTATCAAGACTTTTATTATAACAATGGTACTAATCCTTACTTTCAACAAGATACCAATGGTACAAGTTACTTTGTAGACCCAAAGACAGGTCTTACTGACATGGAAGTAAACGGTGAGCGATATACCTCTGGTGAAAGTACATCCTCAGGTACATTTAATAATATCGTATATGATGGCAATGACTATAACGTTGGAGTTTATGAAGGAGCGAATGTTTCATCAGATGGCAATGGTTCATTTGTAACGATAGCAACCACAGGTAATGGAGACCCTACTAAAAACAATGTTGTACTCTACAAAAACTATGCCGATAGTGTCCACTTAAATAACGATGGCTCTAGCATGTTTATTGATTCTAACTATGCTAATAATGCTCAAATTTCAAACTCAAATAATGGCTACATGCTCATCAAACAAAACTCAGCTGACAGTGCAACAATCACTAACGCTGGAGCAGGCTCCACGATGGACATCATAGGTAACACGGTAACAGGAGCCGATATTACTAACACAGAGGGTACTATCAATATTATTGAGAACAGTGCAGAGGGTGTATCCCTTACCAATAACTCAAACAGTACAATGAATATTGTTGGTAACAATGCAGCAGGAGCCACTATTACAAATAACGCATCTGGAACAATGAATATTACTTCCTGCACTACCACCAATGGTTGTCAATCAGAATCCTCTGTAAATGCTGATCAAGCCACCATTACTAATGCAGGAAATTTAAACGTTTCAGGAGATATAATACTATCCAACTCCAGTTTTAATAATACAGGTACGACCACAGCAACTGGTAATATTGATTTTCTCAACACAACACTCCAAAATGAAGGTACTCTTAATATAACCGATGGATTTAATTTTAATGAAGGAACATTTGAAAATGATGGTGTAATGAATGTATCAGGAACAGGAAGCTACTCAACACAAGTTAATAATAATAATGTGCTCAACATTGCTTCTAACACAAACATTAACTCTACCAACGGACTTGATAATAAAGGCATTATAAATTTAGGGGATAATATTACTTACTCAGGCGATATTTCCAATGAGGGGAGTATGCTTTTGGGTGAAAAAGACTCCTCTGGAGCAATGACAACCAATATTACCGGTAATATCACCAACACAGGCAATGTAGCGCTTGTTGGGAATGACTCCACTACAACAATTAATATAGCAGGTGATGTAACAAATAGTGGTAACGTTTATTTAACCAATGCGTTTAATTCATCCACCGCCGCCGTAGGTAATGTTTTAAATGTTGATGGGAACTTAAATGGTGATGGTAACTATTATATGCAAACTCAAATGGCTAATGACACTGGAGATTTAATTAATGTTACTGGTGCCGTCAATGGTAACAATAAACTTTTTATCAAAGATACAGGAGTAGAGCCAACCAGTGCTGATAGCTTAACCGTTGTAAAATCTGGCCAAGCCGGTATGGGGAGTTTTGCACTTAACCTAAATAGTGTAGATATTGGTACTTATCGTTACGGCTTAGAGCAACAAGGAAATGATTGGACATTAGTGAATGAAGGGGCCAAAGGCGGGAGCCAAGGTAACTCCCTATCAACAGGCGCTAATGCAGCAGTAGGCATGCATAGTGCCACTGCCAGTATGTGGGAAGAAGAAATGGGATCTTTAATGAACCGGATGGGTGATTTAAGATTAGATACTAATCGTACAGGTGGTGTTTGGGTAAGACAGCTTTCTCATGAAATTCATGCATCTCCTGACTCTAGCCGAGCTTATCAGCAACAATATAATGGAACACAAGTTGGTGTAGATAAAGCTTTTAGCTTTGATGGTGGAGTCTTCTACCTGGGCGCAATGACCGGTTTCTCTCGCAGTACTTTGGATTTTAAAGAGGGAGCCAATGGTTCTATTAAATCACAAACTTATGGTTTATATGGAACAGCAATATTTGATAACGGCTATTATCTAGATACAGTAGCAAAATATGGCCATATGAAAAATAAAATAAGCTATCACGATAACTCTGGCCAAAAGGTTAAGGGGGATTACACTAGTAACGCTCTTGGCTTAAGTGTTGAGGGTGGTAAACGCTTTACGTTTGAAAAAACTTGGTTTATTGAACCTCAATTACAATTAACAGCTTCTCATTTAAGAGGTAGAAGCTACTCACTTAGCAACGGTATGGAAGTAAAGAGCAATAGTATGGATCTATTCAATGGCCGTGCGGGAATCGTTGCTGGTACTAAAATGACTTATGATAACGTAGTCGTAGAGCCTTATGTCGAAGTCTCTCATATTCAAGAGTTTTCTGGTACTGGGCGCGTTGTCGTTAATAATAATCGTTTAGATAGCGATCAAATTGGTACACGTCAACGCTATGGTGCTGGTGTTAACTTTAATGTAGCCAAGCAACATAACTTCTTTATTAATGCCTCGTATGAAAATGGCAGTAAAATGGAACAACCTTGGGGCGTTAAGGCCGGTTATCAGTTCCGCTTTTAATTAGCACCTATTTTAAAATAATTTGTAGATCATCATAATTCTTGATGATCTACTATTATTATTTAACTTCTAGATCAAACTTCTTTACTCGCCCTTAACATCCAAGGACTGATTAAAAGCTAATTGTGCCTCAGCTAGCTTCATCGCCAATTTATCTAATTGCTGCTGCAACTCTGCCGTATTATGTTGCTTTAATTGCTTTTCAACCTTATTAAAAGCAACTTGAACCATTGCCAACTCTATTTTTAAACGTTTTTGCTCTGCACTTAATATGTTCGCCGCTGATTTCTTTGCTTTAACTTGCTCTACCACCACCGAGGGTGAAATTTTAGTTGCTCCTTGGGTTGATATTTTTTCTAATCGGGCTTTCTTTTCTGCCTGTTTACGCTGAATCTCTCGCTTTAACCGTAACTTATGGAACTCAAACCGAGTTCTTGCATGGTCTCTTCTTAATTGACGAATTACTCGCTCCTCTTCAGTAGTAACAGAGTCGCCTGTTAACGCCACCAATTGCTTTGGTAAACACACCATATCAATACAGTCAACAGGGCATGGGGTAACACACAAATCACATCCTGTGCATTCTTGACTAATGACGGTATGCATAAGCTTCGCTGCCCCTACAATAGCATCCACAGGACACGCTTGAATACATTTAGTACAACCAATACATTCAGCTTCACGTATAAAGGCAACCTGTGCGGGGATAAATGGCTCGGCTAATTCTACGACAGGTTTATCTAATAAAGCTGCTAACGCCTTAATCGTTTCTTCACCACCAGGTGGGCATTTATTAATAGCTTCGCCTTGTGCAATAGCCTCAGCATAAGGTTTACATCCTTGATGACCGCATTTAGTACATTGTGTTTGAGGGAGTAACGTATCAATTAAACTAATTAAAGACATTTTGAGTTTACGCTTATTTAAATCAATCTATTTAACAATAGTATACATTACCAGTCAGATAATTTCGTCATTAACTCTCAGTTGTTATATAATATTGCCATTCTTAAACTAGCGTAATAAGCTATTTACCCAACAATCCTTTTATTTAGGAGAAAGAATGAAATTATCCATGCCCCCCTTTGAGCAAGCCTCTGTATTAGTTGTAGGTGACGTAATGCTTGATCGTTATTGGCATGGTGGAACTTCTCGAATTTCCCCTGAAGCACCTGTCCCTGTCGTTAAAGTTAATCAATGTGAAGATCGTGCGGGAGGTGCTGCCAATGTAGCTCTCAATATAGCGGCACTCGGTGCACAAACATGGCTTATTGGGGCCACTGGCGAAGATGAAGCTGCAGACTCATTAACTGACAGCTTAAATTCAGCAGGCGTAAAGACTTTTTTCCAACGTATTGTGGGTCAGCCAACGACCATTAAGCTACGAGTCATGAGTCGTCATCAACAACTAATACGAGTTGATTTTGAAGAACCGTTTGAAGTTAACAAAGAAGCACTCGCTACCGATGTAATGGATCTATTACCCCAAGTAAAAGTATTACTATTATCTGATTACGGCAAAGGAACTTTGCAAAATCATCAACAACTTATACAGCTTGCTAAACAACTTCATATTCCTGTTCTCGTTGACCCTAAAGGTAGTGATTTTAGTATTTATCGTGGAGCCACCCTACTTACCCCCAATCTTTCCGAGTTCGAAGCAGTTGTTGGCAAATGCCAAGATGAAAATCAACTGATTGAAAAAGCCCAACGACTCATTGAAGACATAGATCTTGAAGCACTGCTAATTACCCGTGGTGAACATGGCATGACTCTACTTCGTAAAAATCAGCAAATGCTACACTTACCCGCTCGTGCCCATGAAGTTTTTGATGTAACTGGTGCAGGCGATACTGTCATTTCTACCTTGGCAGCCTCTTTAGCCTCAGGTGTAGAGATTGAAGAAGCTGTCGCTATTTCAAACCTAGCCGCCAGTATTGTTGTTGCTAAATTAGGAACTGCTTGTATCAGTGCTCCAGAATTACGCCGAGCCATACAACGAGACACAGGCAATGGGAAAGGTATTGTTTCCTTAGAGCAATTACTGATTGCAGTAGAAGATGCGCGTGCACAAGGCGAAAAAATTGTTTTCACTAATGGCTGCTTTGATATTTTACATGCAGGCCATGTAGCCTACTTAGAACAAGCTAGGTCTTTAGGTGGCCGTTTAATTGTAGCTATCAACGATGATGCGTCTGTGACAAAACTAAAAGGCTTGGGTCGCCCTATTAATACTGTTGATCGTCGCATGGCTGTATTAGCAGGCTTAGGGGCTGTCGACTGGGTTACTTTTTTTAGCGATGAAACACCTGAACGCCTATTGCAAGCAGTTAAACCAGATGTATTAGTTAAAGGCGGTGACTACACTGTAGACGAAGTGGTTGGTGCAGACATTGTTAAAGCCTATGGTGGAGAGGTTTATGTATTAGGGCTGGTTGAAAATAGCTCTACAACAGCCATTGTTAACAAAATTAAAGGGCAATAACTCCCTTGACAAGTAAAAAACATGTTATTATTAACGTTTCGCCGGGAACGCCCGGCTTTTTTACGTCTACTCTAGTGACTATCAGAGGACATAAATGACAAAGCTAGATCGTTGGCTACTACCCGATGGTATTGAAGAAGTATTGCCTGCTGAGGCGGCCTGTATTGAAACAGCACGCCGTCAGATATTAGATTTATTTAATCGTTGGGGCTATGATCTTGTCATACCACCTCACGTTGAATTTATTGATGCACTCTTAACAGGCTCGGCACAGGATCTTGACCTACAAACATTCAAAACAGTTGACCCTTTATCGGGTCGCCTTTTGGGATTTCGTAGCGATATTACGCCACAAGTGACAAGACTTGATGCACATTGGCTGAAAGAAAAAGTCCCCGCTCGCTTGTGTTACGCAGGGAGTACTCTGCTCACCAAGCCAAGAGCGCATACAACATCCCGCAGTCCTATTCAATTAGGAGCTGAGTTATACGGTGATAAAAGCACAGCCAGCGATATTGAAATTATTTGCTTGATGCTAGAAACATTGAACTTAGCCCAAATAAAAAATGTTCATATGGATTTAGGACATGTCGCTATTTTTAGAACATTAGCACAAGCCTCACAACTGTCAAATGAACTAGAACATCAACTATTTAATGCATTACAGCGTAAAGCTATTGATGAGATTGTTGAGTTAACTAGCCATTTGCCCAATAAAGAAGCCACAATGTTTCAAGCATTGACTAGACTCTGTGGTGGAAAAGAAGTCATCGATCAAGCAAAAATACTGCTAGCCGACGCACCAGCCAGCATATTAAAAGCCATTGATAAACTAGCAGAAATCGCTGAGCAAATAGCCGTACGTTACCCACATATCCCCTTATATTTTGACCTCGGCGAATTGCGAGGCTACCAATACCATACAGGGATTGTTTTTGCTGCATTTATTCCGCAAGTGGGACAGTCTATTGCTCAAGGCGGTCGCTATGATAGTGCAGGGATTGCTTTTGGCCATGCAAGACCAGCTACAGGCTTTTCAACCGACTTAAAAACACTGGTTAACTTAGGTGAAGCTGATTTTTGTGTACCCCAGTCAATGATATGGGCTCCTTACGATCACCAACCAAGTCTTCATCAAAAAATCACCGAGCTACGTAATCAAAATCAACGTGTTATTCAAGCACTCCCTCATCAGACATTAGCTGATGCTATTGAAACGGGATGTGATCGGCATTTAATATTTATTGAAAATAGTTGGCATATTAAGCCAATCGAAGCGGGGAAATAATCATGGGTAAGAATGTTGTTGTTCTAGGTACACAATGGGGCGATGAAGGCAAAGGTAAAATTGTTGACCTTCTGACCGAAGATGCTTCGGCTGTTGTTCGTTACCAAGGCGGTCATAATGCGGGGCATACACTTGTTATTGACGGTAAAAAAACAATTTTAAGACTCATTCCATCAGGCATTTTACGACAAAATGTAGAATGCCTTATTGGTAATGGTGTTGTCCTTTCTCCAGAAGCATTTTTAAAAGAAGTTAAAGAGCTTGAAGAAAATGGCATTAATGTACGTAATCGCTTACATATAAGCCCAGCCTGTGCATTAATTCTACCCTACCATATTGCTTTAGATCAGGCTCGAGAAGCAGCACGCGGCGCTGCAAAAATCGGTACAACAGGTCGAGGTATTGGCCCTGCCTATGAAGATAAAGTGGCACGTAGAGGTTTACGAGTTGGCGACTTGTTCCACCGTGAACGATTTGCGGCAAAGCTTGGCGAACTACTCGATTACCATAACTTTGCACTCAAAAACTATTACCATGCCAAGACTATCGACTTTCAAGAAACCCTTGAGCAATGCATGGAATATGCAGAACAAATCAAACCAATGGTAATGGATGTTACTGCTCGTTTACATGAATTACGTCGTCAAAGCAAAAACATTATGTTCGAAGGTGCTCAAGGGGCATTGCTTGACATTGACCACGGCACATACCCTTATGTCACAAGCTCGAATACTACCGCTGGTGGTGTTGCTACTGGTTCAGGTTTTGGCCCTATGTACCTTGACTATATTCTAGGTATTACCAAAGCCTATACAACGCGCGTAGGTTCGGGTCCATTCCCTACCGAGTTATTTGATGACATTGGTGAGCGTTTAGCTGAAAAAGGCCATGAGTTTGGTTCAGTCACAGGTCGTGCTAGACGTTGTGGTTGGTTCGATGCAGTTATTTTACGTCGCTCTATTGAAATTAATAGTATTTCAGGACTCTGCTTAACGAAACTCGATGTACTCGATGGTTTAGATACTATTAAGATCTGTACAGGCTATAAAGATGCACAAGGTAATTTATTAACCGAAGCACCTAGCGATGCCGATAGTTATTTAGGGTTAATCCCTGTTTATGAGGAAATGCCTGGTTGGTCAGAATCAACTTTTGGTGCTAAGTCACTAGAAGAGCTTCCAGCTAATGCTATTGCTTATATTAAGCGTTTAGGTGAGTTGGTAGATGCCCCAATTGACGTTATTTCAACAGGCCCAGATCGTAATGAAACCATTACGTTACGTCATCCTTTCGCCTAACAGCAACAAATATCCAACCAATAAAAAACCCAGATAAACTGGGTTTTTTATTAACTATTTATACGTTATATAACTTTGCTTAATGATCATTTTCTAAGTATTGTGGTTTCTTAGGTAATGCAAAACTACAGAAGAAACAAACAACAAGCATTATAGCCACATAGATAAAGAAGTATTCTACATGTCCTCTTGACTTAAACTCTGTAGCTACTGAAACTGCTGTACCACCGAAAAGTGCATTACCTACAGCATAAGATAGCCCAACACCTAAAGCACGAACCTCTGTTGGAAACATTTCTGCTTTTACCAAGCCACCAATGGAAGTATAAAAGCTTAAAATAAACATCATAATAATCAGTAAAATCCCTAGCATAACAGCAGAATCTTTGATCGTTGGCATACCCCAAGCCATAATAGGATAGATACAGACTGCACCAATGGCGCTAAAGAGTAACATAGAGGCTCTACGACCTACTTTATCACCAATTGCACCAAATACAGGCTGGCTTAGCATAAAAACAAATAATCCTATAGTCATAATATAACCAACAACTTTAGGATCAACCCCTATTCCCATCATATAATTTCTTGAGTAAACAGTGATAGTATAAAATGCTAATGAACCGCCCGCTGTATAGCCTACAACTAAGAAAAACTGTTTCCAGTGATCTCTAAATAATGCAATTAAACTGCCTGATTCTTTTGACTCTCGTTGTTCCGCTGTCGTTGTTTCTTCTAATTTTCTACGTACCCAGAGTGAAATTAATGCTGCAAATCCACCAATAAAAAAGGGTATACGCCAGCCGCCTTGTTCAAGTTGCTCATTAGATAAAAAGGCTAAAAGAATAACCCCTAATAAGCTGGCTAATAGCTGTCCGCCAGAAAGAGTAACATATTGGAATGATGCGTAAAAACCTCGACGGCCTCTCAACGCGACCTCACTCATATAAGTAGCGACTGCACCATACTCACCACCCACAGATAACCCTTGGAATAAACGAACAACCAACAATAAAACAGGTGCTAAAACACCTACTTGCTCATAAGTAGGTAATAAAGCAAAACAGAATGATCCTGCCCCCATCATAACAATAGAAATTAACATAGATTGTTTTCTACCGTACCTATCGGCAATCCATCCAAATAGCCAACTTCCTAAAGGGCGCATAAAGAAACTTAATGCAAAAGCGCCCCAAACAAAGAAAGTACCTTTTGATCCTTCCGCTGGGCCTGTTAATGCAACAGTGAAATAGGTAGCAAAAACTGCATAGATATAGAAATCGAACCATTCAACAAGGTTGCCAGATGCAGCCCCGACAATTCCCCAAATTCTTTTACGGCGCTCTTCTGGTGTATAGTTTGGAAGTGTTTCATTCATTATTATTATCCCAACATCAAGATTAAAATTAATTATTAGAGAATATTAGAGTATTATAAAACACCCTGCCTAGTCCAATAATAGTTTTATAATTACACAAACTAATGATAGTTTATACTAAAACGAATGATCCAATGACGGAAAACTCCCCTCTTTAACTTCTTTTACATAAGCAGCCACAGCGGCTTGAATGCTTATTTGACCTTGCATGAAGTTTTTAGAGAATTTAGGTGACTTCCCCGCATAAATACCCAAGGCATCGTGAAGTACTAACACCTGCCCATCACAAGAGATGCCTGCGCCAATACCAATAATAGGACACTCTAAACTCGTTGTTATTTCTTTCGCCAACTCCGCGGGGACACACTCTAATAAGACCATACTTGCACCTGCATGCTCATGGGCTTGTGCATCCGCAATTAATTGCCTTGCCGCCGCATCGGTTTTTCCTTGAACTTTATAACCACCAAATGCATTAACAGACTGAGGTGTTAACCCTAAATGGGCACAAACTGGAATGCCTCGTTCTTGTAAAAAGCTTGTAGTTTCAACCATGCAGCTGCCACCTTCCAACTTCACCATATGAGCACCTGCCGCCATTAACTTACTGGCAGAGTCAAAAGCTTGCTCTTTACTTTGTTGATAACTGCCAAAAGACAAATCCGCCAAAATAAATGCGTTCTTTGCCCCTCTTGCAACTGCATCTGTGTGATAGCACATCTGTTCTAAGGTAACAGGTAATGTTGAGGTGTGCCCCTGTATCGTCATACCTAGCGAATCGCCAATTAACAAGATATCAACACCTGCTTCATCAAGTAGTGTTGCAAAGCTCGCTTCATAGCAAGTAAGCATCGCTATTTTTTCTTGTTCAGTTTTCTTTTTTTGCAAAGTGGATAACGTAATCATATAACCTCAATTTACTAATATTTATATTAATTCATTGTAAAACATATTAATATGGTGTCTTATTACAATACAAGATGATACCGCAATCGCTTTTATTAATGGAACAGATGATGTTAAAAAAAATATTATTCTCTTTAATTTGTTGTTTTACTTTACTTTCTACATCAACATGGGCTAACCAAGGAAATGCTAAGCCAGAAAACCCTCATGTATTGCTATCAACCAATATGGGAGATATTGAGCTTGAACTTTACCCTCAACAAGCCCCTGTTTCTGTCGAAAACTTTTTAAATTATGTCAATAGTGGTTTTTATAACAACACTATTTTTCATCGTGTTATCTCTAACTTTATGATTCAAGGCGGTGGCTTTACAGAAGATATGACACAAAAACCAACACAACCCTCTATAAAAAATGAGGCAGATAACGGATTACGTAATGATCGTGGCACCATCGCAATGGCAAGGACTTTTGATGTTAACTCCGCTACAAGTCAATTTTTTATCAACATTAAAAATAATGATTATTTAAATCATAGCCAACGCGATTTTGGTTATGCCGTCTTTGGTAAAGTAGTTTCTGGCATGGATGTAGTTGATAAAATTGCCGATACTCGCACCACCCTTCGTATGGGATCATCTGATGTTCCTGTTCAGTCGATTATCATTTTATCAGCCAAACAGTTATAGTTATGATGAGTTTTTATTGCAAGTATTCTGAGTAATAACTTGCAATAAAAACGTTTGTGACACGCCTAATATATTAAAAACTTAACATAGACTTCTCAGCTAGATTCTATATACTGTTCCCTACTCTCTTTTCTAGGTTCTTTGTATTTCATGATGTCTCTTCTAAATAGCAAACCTCGCTTATTTCTTTCTATCAAATACTTCTTTATTTTTTTTATCATCGCAGCGCTAGGTACTGTCGGTTTCTTTTTATGGCAACAATACTACCCCGTTGTAGCATCGAAGAAATGGCAATACCGTGTACTTCATAGCGATGTTGAACGTGCAAGTGCTGTTTATAAACAACAAGATGGCAGCTTGATAGTGGCAGAAGAACTAAATAAAAAACAAGGCAGAATTATTCATATCGCTACTGATGGTACAAGAACCGTTTTATTCAAAGATTTAGATAAACCAGATGGTATAACCCCCTTTAATGGTGGTATTGTATTTAGCCAAGAAGGCGGCGTTTATCCCGTTAGTTTTTTTAAGGATGGTAAATTACAAACTCTTTTTGAGGGAACTAATGTTCAAGGATTAACCGTCGATGGCCAATACCTTTATGCAGTAGAAGACCGAGGAGAAAATAGCCAAATTCTTCGCTATGACTCAAAAACTAAAAAACTGGAAGTGATTCGCTCGAGCTTAAACGAAGCAGAAACATTGGCGATCTGCCCTGATGGAAAGAAGTATTACAATGAAAAAGACAAAAGCCGTGTGAAACTATTAGCAGACGATGGCACTGATCCTATTATTTTAAACTATAAAAAAACACGCTATCCTAGTATTTTAAGGTGTGATGATAAAGGACTCTGGATTTCTGAAGACTCTACTCACCGTGCGCGCTTGTTGCTATTAAAACCTAATGGTAAATTAAGAGTTATTCTTAATTATTTGAAAGCACCACAACAGTTGCTAAAAATAGGAACAGATAAATATATCTTAGCTGAAGGTGGTCGTGATCGCCTGCTTGAAATTGAAAAGATTAATTAAAAAAAGCCCTTCTAGGGCTTTTTTAATACTTCTACTTCTTCTTACGCATTTCTTTAGCTGCTGTTACCATATTAACTAAAGCAGCTTCTGTTTCCGGCCATGCGCGTGTTTTTAGACCACAATCAGGATTAACCCATAAACGCTCTATTGGAATAAGCTCAGCTGCTTTTTTGAGCAAAGAAACTATTTCATCAACAGAAGGCACTCTGGGAGAATGAATGTCATACACTCCTGGCCCAATTTCATTAGGATAATTAAATACTCTAAAAGCATCTAATAGTTCCATTTGTGAACGGGACGTTTCAATGGTAATGACATCTGCATCCATTGCTGCAATAGCACTGATGACATCATTAAATTCGCTATAACACATATGCGTATGAATTTGTGTATCATCACGAACACCAGAAGAACACAATCTAAAGGCATTAACGGCCCAGTCTAGATAATGTTTCCAACGCTCACGGCGTAAAGGTAACCCCTCTCTAAAAGCAGCCTCATCAATTTGGATCACAGTGATGCCTGATGCTTCTAAATCAACCACTTCGTCACGAATAGCTAAAGCCAATTGTTTTGCTTGTAGTTCAGACGATATATCTTCGCGAGGAAAAGACCACATTAACATCGTAACAGGTCCTGTTAGCATTCCTTTCATCGCTTTTTTTGTCTTACTTTGTGCGTAACAAATCCAATCAACAGTCATTGCTTTGGGGCGCCAAATATCTCCATAGATTATCGCAGGCTTAACACAACGCGAGCCATAACTTTGTACCCAACCAAAACGAGTAAATAAATACCCTTCTAACTGCTCTGCAAAATATTCAACCATATCATTACGTTCGGGTTCACCGTGTACCAAAACGTCTAACCCTATCCTTTCTTGAAAATCAATGACATCATTAATCTCTTGATGCATTAATTGCTGATATGCTTTTTGATCTATCCGCCCTGCTTTGAAGTCGCTTCTTGCACTCCGGATAGCAGACGTTTGGGGGAAAGAGCCAATGGTGGTTGTAGGAAATAAAGGCAATTTTAGCTTTTCATGCTGTAATTTAATGCGCTCAGCAAATGCTAAAGTTCTCCGCACATCCTGTGGTTTGATATGCGCTAAACGATGTTGTACCGATTGATTATGTATACGCGTAGAGGTTGCTTTATTTTTTTGTATCTGTGTACTTTCTTGTAAAGCTAAGACAACCGCATTGTCTTTAGGTTGATTGATTCCTTTAGTAAGCAATGCTATTTCTTTACATTTTTGAACAGCAAATGCAAGCCAGCTTTTTAACTCTTCATCAAGTTGATCTTCTCGAGTTAAGTCAACTGGTGTATGCAGTAGTGAACAGGAAGGTGCAACCCATAAACGATCGCCTAATCGCTTATCCGCTTGTTGTAAGATAGAAAGGCACTTTTCAAAGTCTGCTTTCCAGATATTTCGCCCATTCACTACACCTAATGAAAGTACTTTATAGGAGGGAATACGGTCTAAAATACTAGGGAACTGTTCAGGGGCACGTACTAAATCAACGTGCAGGCCGTCAACAGGTAATGAGCTGGCTAACCCTATGTTATCGCCTATCCCTGAAAAATAAGTAGCAATTAATTTTTTAGTCGGTTCGCGCTGCAAAATATTGTAAGCCCGCTCAAAAGCAGACTTCCATTCTTGAGGTAAATCTAATCCTAAAATAGGCTCATCGATTTGTACCCACTCTACCCCTTGCTTAGATAATTGTTGTAATATCTCTCCGTACAATGGCAGTAGGCGTTCCAATAACGCTAACTTATTAAAATCAGCTTCTTTTTCTTTGCCTAGCCAGAGATAAGTTAATGGGCCAATGATAACTGGTTTTATATTGAAACCCAGTTGTTTGGCCTCGGTTACTTCATCAAATAATTGATTCCAAGACAATGTAAATACTTGATCTTTAGTGAATTCTGGAACCAGGTAGTGATAGTTGGTATCAAACCACTTGGTCATTTCTTGAGCATGGCTACTACCACATTGACAATTTGATTTAGCAACACCGCGAGCCATAGCAAACAAGGTATCTAAACTTACGGTTTTATCTTTATTTTGATGGCGTGTTGGTATCACACCGAACATTAATGAATGTGTTAATACATGGTCATACCAAGCAAAATCCCCTACAGGGAGTAACTCGATACCTGCTTCTTGTTGAATCTGCCAATGTTTATGTCTTAACTCTTTACCAACGGCTTGTAACGCTGACTCATCGATATTACCTTGCCAGTAGGACTCTAGTGCTTTTTTTAATTCTCTGTCATGCCCTATGCGGGGGAAACCTAAATTATGTGCTAACGCCATCGTAACAAACTCCTATTTATAGACGGCGCTATTCTCTAGAATAAAGCAAAATGAAACAAACTCATTTTTTTAATACACAACTTCAATTTAATTCATGTTAAATATTTTTTTATTGCAAATCCATCTATCAATTAGTTATTTCTTTTGCGCTGCTTGCCATAAAGTTTCAGTAACTTTTTGTGATTGGTTAATCATACGTGCTAACACAAAAAACAAATCAGATAAGCGATTTAAATACGCTAATAGTTCTTTTCTTAAAGGTTCATCTTTATGCAATAACTGTAGGTTTCTTTCTGCTGTTCTTGCTTGGCTTCTGCACACATGGGCTTGAGACGCAGCAATAGAACCCGTTGGTAAGATAAAATCTTTTAAGTGGGCTAAATGCTCATTCCAACCATCTATTAATGATTCAAGATAAGTCACATCCTGCTCTGATATAGCCTGATACTCTGGCATAGAAAGCTCCCCACCCACATCAAATAAACGATGTAAACAGGGCGTTATTTGTAAGGCTAAATCTTCTAGACTCTTTGCTTTATCGGCATGAAGATAAGAAAGTAATAAACCGAGCTGGCTATTTAACATATCCACTTCGCCAATTGCTTGAATACGGGGATGATTTTTAGCCACACGCTCACCACTCGCTAAGCGCGTAAGACCTTCATCACCTTGCCTTGTATAAATTTTTGTTAATCTATTCATATCTACTTCTTAATTAAAGGATTATTTAATGGTAAGCGCAAAGTAAAACAAGAACCCTGTCCTAATTTTGATCTCAGTAATAACTCACCTTTATGGTTATTGGTAATAATAAAATACGAAACAAACAAACCTAACCCTGTTCCCTTGCCAATTTCTTTAGTTGTAAAAAATGGCTCAAAAATCCGTTTAGCAGTCACCTCATTCATACCAATACCATTATCCTCAACTTCAATCACGGCCCATTGGTCTTGTGGGAAAAGCCGTATTTGTATTACCCCTTTTACAGTACTCTCTCCACGCATAAAAATGGCTTGAGCCGCGTTCTTTAATAGGTTGAGTAACACCTGCTCTAACTCATTCGTGACCACATAAACCTGCGGTAATTTATCATCCAAATCCAATTTAATTTTAATGTCTTGAAAATCAGTTGACTCACCTAAATAAAAATCGGCCTCTGCAATCTCTAAAGTCTGACGAATGATGCCACTCAAATCAGATAAAACTAATTGTCGCTTACTACGTCGGCTAAAAGATAACATGTGTGTAACAATTTTAGAGGCTCGGCTACCTGCTTGATAAATACCATCTAACAATGAGGGAATTTGTCTAAGTTCTAGATAATGGTTAATATGTTCTAATGAAATATCGGCCTCATTTGCTAACTGTTGATTTTTATCTAAAGTCAGCGACAAGCGTCGACGGATATTTTGAACATTGTGCAAAATAGCACCTAATGGGTTGTTAATTTCGTGTGCCATCCCTGCTGCTAACCCACCAACGGATAGCATTTTTTCAGATTGCACCATCAGTTCCTGTAGATTTAAGCGATCAGTAATATCATCAATACGAATTACGCCACCATTAACGTGCTCACCAGCCAAGGGATAGAAGGTTAAGGCATAATGGCAAACCTTCCCTTCTTGCATCCAAGAGACTCTTTCAACTTTTTCAATTTGATTGGATTCAATACATTGCTTTAATTGTTCTGTGTAAGGTCTTAAATGGGGGAACGCCAAGAAAACAGGGTGATCAATAGCCTCTTCAAAAGTTGAACCTGATACAGCGGATGCTTCTTGGTTCCATTGTGTTACGTATAACTCACCGTCAACCGCAATTAATGCAGAAGGCATTGAGTTAATAATATTATTTAAATAGCTTTGAAATCCTGTTAATTTTTTCTCTACCTTACTACGAACCTCTACCTCTTTGATGAGCTGATTATTTGTCTCTCTCATTTCAGAGGCAAGATCTTCTGCCTCATCACGCGCACTCTTTAAAAGTTGCTCACGCGCTTCGATACGACTTAACATGGTATTGAATGCAGTGGCTAATTGACCGATTTCATCACGACTATGGGGGATTACTCGCAACGCATAATTTTCTTCACGTGTCACACGTAATGCCAATGCTTCTAGCTCTTGAATAGGAATTGTTATATGTCGTTTAACCTGTTTTGATAAAAGTAACCACAACAAAATACTAATAACCAATATCCCTAAGCTCGCACTGATAATTCCTGTATAAAACGCTATGGGTAAGCTATTACTTGCTAGCAGAACTAATCGGCCAGACTCACCATTTTCGCCTCGTAAATCAGTAGAATAGCTAGTACCAAACTGCGATATCATCCAATCATTTAAGGCCGCTACATTCTCAGGAAAGTCGGGAGCTTTTTTAATAATAGGAAATCTTGTTTGTAAAACACCTTGATTGTTATAAATAGCAGCCCCTTTTAATGGCATATAATCAATCATCTGATCTAAGGCTGCATTAGCTGTTTCTTGAGAGGTTAAGAGTTGACTACTGAGTGCAGGTGTTGCATACAAGTTACCTAAAGTCACTAACCCTTGAGGAGCAATACTTTGTTGGGTAATCCAATAACTAGCACTAATAAAAGCTAGGTTAGAAATAATAAGAATTGTAATTAATAGCACAAACAATGCAGCCATTAGTTTACGACGAACAGGAAGTGTTTTTAAAAAACGGTGTAATTTGTCCACGCGATAACCTGTATTTAAATATATTAATACACTATATAGTGACGCAATAATCCCGTTGCTACAATACTTATTATAACGGTTGTCAGTAGAGAAAAACGGCTCGCTAATAATAGTGTAATGCCTAAACCTAGTAAATTAGCAATATTTGTCGTTGCAAAAGCAGGAGCAATCACCGCAATGAGAACACAACCGGGGGTCGCCTCTAGGACTTTTGTTAAACGAGGGTTCAGTACACGATTACGTAATAATAAATAACCAGTTACTCTCGTTAAATAAGTGACTGTCGCCATCGCTAAAATCGTAAGTATTGAGTAAAAGTCAATCATGGCTAAACATCACAAAAGCGGTTAATAATCCAGAACATGCACCACAAAGTACATACCAAGCCCCAGGAATAAATAAATAACTTATCACTGCCACTACGAGGCTTACAAACCAAGGAATAGAATTAACAGCACCTTTCCACATTCCTCGTAATAAGACTAAAAATACTGCAACAAACGCCATGTCAAAACCATAATGAGTTACATCACCAATCATTGGGCCAATTAATGCTCCCATAGTTGTAAAAAAGACCCATGTAATATAAAGACCTAAGCTAGCACCTAAATAATAATGATAATTAAATTGTAGCTTAGGTGATTTTTTTATATCGGCAAAACTTAACGCCCAACTTTCATCACACATAAAAAATAAAGAAAGTAATACTTTTCTTTTAGGTACTTCTTTTAAATAAGGGGTCAACGCTGCCCCCATTAAAATATGTCGGCTATTGACTAACAATGTCATTAATGCAATGAGTAAAAGGTGTGGTGGTGATGTCCATAAATTGACAGCAACAAACTCAGACCCTCCCGCAAAATTTACGGCTACCATGGCCGATATTTCTCCTACTACCATCCCCCTTTGAATAGCTTGCGCGCCTAAAACCAAAGAGAATGGAATAAAACTAATCATGATAGGAATAGCAGCAATCAAGCCTCTTCTAAACTCGGATTGCTTTAACATATTAAACATTCTTATTATCCAAACAGTTACCTGCTATTCTTATTATCTATCCATAAGAAGTAACAATTATAAACCCATAACACATATCCAAAAGAATTATGATGGCACTCAAGCTAAAAGTAAAATCTTATGCTATATTAAATCATTGTCGAAAAAGCCATTTTCAATGACCTATGCTATAAGAATCAAGGCTAGATTATAAAGTATAATTTATATTAAATAGAGCATAAAATGTTAGACCATCATTTTACTTAGAGATTAGGAAGATGAACTCACAATACCTCACTGATATTTCTTACCGTCATTTTATCGAAAGTGTACAAGATTATGCTATCTATATCTTAAACTTAGAAGGTATTGTTGTTAGCTGGAATATAGGAGCTGAAAGAGCAAAAGGTTATACTGACAGTGAAATTATTGGGAAGTACTATGGTATTTTTTATAGCCTTGATGATCAGATATTAAAAATACCTGCACAAAATCTTGATTATGCTTTAAAGCAGGGGCATTTTGAAGGCGAAGGATGGCGTTATAAGAAAGATGGCAATCGTTTTTGGGCTCATGTTGTAATAGACCCAATATATGATTATAAAGGTGCTCTGGAAGGTTTTACGAAAATAACCAAAAATATTACTGAGCAAAAAAACTTTTTAGATAAAATTTCTTATCTCGCAAAATATGATACGTTAACAGACACATTTAGCCGAAATGAGTTTTTTAATATTGCACAAACAAATATCAATGATCTACCACAGAATAACAAGCTTGCTATCTGCTTACTTGGTGTCGATACACTCAAAGAAATCATTAATAACAGAGGCTATCGCACAGGCGATAAACTAGCTAAAAATATTGCCGATAAAATAAAGCAGAATCTCCTTCCCGATGAAATATTGGCTCGTTTTAGTAATGATCAATTTATTGCACTAAAGATATTTGATAATAAAGAAGATATTACCCATTTTTATAGGCGTATTTATGGCTGTACTAACAACATATACTCCATAGACGATCAAGATTTTTTAATTACTGTTGCCATTGGTGCATCTATATATCCTGGTGATGCTAACAATTTAATAGACTTGGTTAATAATGCTGAGACTGCAATGATCCGAGCCCATAAAAAAATAAATGATCGTATTTGTTGCTATGACAAGAAAGTTGATGGAAAAACGCAAGAAATCAAAATGCTAGCTCATGATATGTCAACCGCCATTGAAAAAAATGAGTTATTCATTCTCTATCAACGAAAATATTCTTTACTACACAATGATACATCAGGGTATGAAGCATTGCTCAGGTGGCAACATCCAACATTAGGACTAATAAGCCCCGACACATTCATCCCTGTGGCAGAAGACACACGAAAAATTATTCCCCTCGGATATTGGATTTTAGAAACTGTTTGCAAAGAGGTTCTAACATATAAGATAAATAAAAAAGTTTCAGTTAATCTATCACCTATTCAATTAAAAGATCCCAATTTTATCGAAAACGTATCTCGTATCTTAGAAACAACTGGGTATCCTACTGAACAATTAGAACTTGAGGTAACAGAAACAGCCTTCATCAATGATCAAACCAATACATTTAAACAACTAAAAGAACTACAAGCAATGGGAATCAGTATTTCTTTAGATGATTTCGGTACGGGCTATTCTTCACTAAAACTTCTACACGACTTTAAGTTTGATTGTATAAAACTAGATCGTAGTTTTATTAATGACATTGAATACAATAAAAAATCAGTAACATTTCTGCAGAGTATTATTTCGTTGGTTAATAGTATTCATCTCCCTCTGATTGCTGAGGGTGTCGAAAATGAGGTACAACTAAACACATTAAAATCAATTGGTTGCCTAGAAATTCAAGGCTATATCTTTGGAAAACCAGAACCATTAAAAGAGGCTTAATTATAAGGTAAGAGCAATGGAGAAGAATAAACAGTTCCAGGAAGCCCTTAGCATTGCTTTTAATGGGCATAAAGACCAATATGATAAAGCAAGTCAACCTTATATTCTTCATCCACTTAGGTTGATGTTTGCATTTGATGATGTCACATTAAAAGTCATTGCGCTACTTCATGATGTGATTGAGGATACACCAATAACCATTGATGAACTACGTAGTAAAGGATTTTCAGAGGATATCTTAGAAGCAATCGTAGCATTAACTAAAAGTAATGATGAATCTTATGAGCAATTTATTTTACGTGTTAGCCTAAACTCTCTGGCTAGACAAATAAAAATAGCTGACTTAAAAGATAATATGAATCTAGCACGGCTAAGCAAGATTACCCAAGCTGATCTTGAACGATTACAAAAATACCATAACAGTTTAATTTTTTAGAAAAAACAAAGCCAGTATAAAACTGGCTTTATTCTAGTCGCCTGATTTAATCGCTACAACAAAGCGAGCACCGCCTAATGGGCTTGTAACTACAAATGCTTTACCATTATGAATTTCAGCAATAAGTTTTACATACGCTAGCCCTAAACCATACCCGCCGGTTGTTCTGGTACGGCTTGTATCTAATCTAGAAAAAGGCATAAAGACCCTGTCTCGAAACTCAATAGGAACGCCTGGGCCATCATCATCAATAACAAAAACAACTTTGTCTTCTTTTTTAAATACACTAAAAATAGCTTTACTATTAGCGTATTTAAATGCATTAAGTAATAGGTTCTTAACAATTGTATCGCTTAAATTAATATCAAACAGTGCTGTATCATCTTGGCTATTACATTCTAGCTCAAAGTTTTCGGGCTTAAATAATGTAAGTGATTTACAGAGCTTTTCACTCCACTCTTTTAAAGGAACTTCAGTTAAATTAAGCTCAAACTGACTTTGTTGCATTTTGAAGTAACTTAAGCTCACCTTAATTAAAGACTCGAGCTCATCAATATCTTCATCCAGTCCTTTTCGATATTGTAAGCGCTCTTCATCACTTCTTGCCTCATCAAGCATACTGAGTTCAAAACGCATCCGAGCAAGAGGAGTTCTTAGCTCATGCGCCATAGCGTGAGAAATAGTTTCGCTGGTTGTCACCAAGTGTTTAATGTGAACACCCATATTATTTAAAACACTTGCTAAGGGTCTAAACAACCAGCTCCTTGCATCCTCTGTCCTTGCATCTAGATCACCTTGTCCTAGCCGCTCTGCGGTTTTTCTTATATTGACCAAATCTTTCCAAAAGTGAACAAAGGCAAAGTAAATTAAAATAAAGAAGATAGCAACACTAAATAACGACCATAAAAAAATAAAAACACTAAATGGCATAAAATCCGATTCAAGGATATCACGCATTAAAATGGGGCCTAACTTAAGAATATCATGACTATCAAGGCTAACATATAAAATATCGAGGTCTTCATCGTAAGCTGTACCATACTCATCTAACTCTTTTTTTACGGATGGAGGCAATAACACATCTGCCTCCAACACAGTTATAGGATAACCAAATAAAGGCTGTAAATTATCAACCACTTGTTGAACAGATAGATTTTTATTTTGATTAATTTGCATACGGATCAAACTGACAGTTCCTTTTTGTGAGTCTCTTTGAACAGTATGGTCTTCAGGAACACCAGTAATTGATGGCGGCAACGCATCAAAAACGAGCAATGCCCCATAGGCAATAATACACTGCAAAATTAATAACGTAATTAAATAAATAATGATACGTTTACTAAACGTTAGCTTAGTTAATATGACACTCAATGGTTATCTTCCTCACATAAAAAAAGATATCCCTTTCCTCTAACCGTTTTAATACGACGGGGATTATCAGGATCATCCAATAGTTTTCGGCGTAACCGAGATACTCTTGCATCGATTGAACGATCACTACCATCAAAGTCAATACCACGAACCTGTGAAAAAATATCATCCCGAGATAAAATTTGCCCAGCATGACTAGCTAGTAACCATAACAAATCAAATTCAGCCGTTGTAAAATCTATTTCTTGCCCATTTAAAATAACTTTACGGTTTTCATTATTAACAATCAAACCATCAAAGCTTAAAAGTACCTCATTATCTGGAATCTCAGGACTTACAATGCTAATAGGATATGAAATCGAAGGATCGATCTCAAGTTGCTTACGGCGTAATAAAGCACGAACACGGGCCAACAAAAGTCTTGGCTCAATTGGTTTTGCTAAATAATCATCAGCCCCCAATTCCAAACCGACAATTTCATCAATATTATCTTCACTGGCCGTCATAATTAAAATAAAGCCTGTAAACCAAGTTCGGATATCTCGGCAAATATCAAAACCTGACTTTCCTGGCAACATAACATCGAGAATAATTAAATCTGGCTTTATTTTGACAATCGCTTCCTCTGCTGTATCCCCTTGATCATGCCACTCAACTTGATAATCATGCCGAACTAAATAAGCCTGAACAAGATTAGCCAAACGCTCATCATCTTCAATAATTAATATTTTATCATTCATTGTACGTTCACTTTATTCAAATATCATGTTACCAATCGTCTATTTTACATACTCGTTACAGAATATACACAAAGCAGAAACAAAGAATTGTACAGATTTCTTATAAAATACTAAACAAGTTAAAACAGTATTCTATATTACATTGAAAATATTGGTATAAAAATATGAGTAGTTTCTTATCCATCTCAGAAAATATTTTTCGACAAGCTAGAACTAGCTATAGTTTTGAGCCACAGAAACCCATCATACTATGTGATTTTGATGGGACTATCAGCCTTAAAGATGTTACTGATATCCTACTCACCCGTTTTGGAAAAAATGGTTATGAGGAGTTAGAAGATCAATGGGTTGCAGGTGTTATTGGCTCACAAGAGTGTATGAGCAAACAAATTGCGTTACTTGATGCTAGTCTAGAAGAACTTGATGAAGTGTTATCTCAAGTTAAAATAGACCCTAGTTTCAAAGCATTTGTTAGCAAAGCACATAGCGAAAATATTGCAGTGCATGTTGTAAGTGATGGTTTAGACTATGCTATTCAATCTATTTTAAAACGTAATGGATTAGAGTCATTACCTGTGTTTGCAAATAAATTATTACACGACAATGAAAGAAATTGGCGTCTTACATTCCCCTATGCAAATGCTAATTGCGTTAAAGCCAGTGGTAATTGTAAATGTAATCACTTAAAACAACAACGTAAACACTTTAACCAAGTGTTTTATGTTGGTGATGGTACTTCTGACTTTTGTGTCTCTAACAAAGTTGATCTTGTGTTAGCAAAAGACAAACTGATTGGTTACTGTGAGAAAAACGCTATTGATCATATTGCTATCAATAATTTTGCTGATGCAATCGCGGTGTTACCAAGTATTCTAGAAGATTACAGTGCACACCAAAAATATAGCAGAATCCCTGCTATGTCAGTTGAATAATTATAGGTTTTTATGATTCAAGATTCATCATACTTTATGCCGGGTAATAAAAACGGTGTACTATTAATTCATGGCTTAACCGGTACGCCTAATGAAATGCGTATTATTGCTAAAGGCTTAAATAAAGCAGGTTTTACCGTTTATGCAATGCAACTTGCTGGACATTGTGGAGATGAAGCTGACCTTTGCAAAACCACATGGGTAGACTGGTATAAAAGTGTTGAAGAAGCAGCAGACTATTTAGCAAAAGAAGTTGATAATGTTTTTGTTGCAGGGCTTTCTATGGGTGCCCTGCTTGCCTTAAAACTAGCAGCTGACCGCCCTAACCAAATTAAAGGGGTTGGTGTTTATGGCCCTACATTTAGTTATGATGGCTGGAGCATGCCACTATGGGCAAAAAAGCTATTCTTTTCATTAGTTATACTCAAAAAACTCAATCTTTTTCAAAAAACATCTTTTATTGAAAAACCACCTTATGGACTAAAAGATGAACGTATTAGAGCAACTGTTTCAGCCAGCATGTTAAGTGGTGATAGTGCCGCTGCCGGCTTAGCAGGTAATCCTTTCCCCGCACTGGCTGAAATGCAACTTTTGGCAAGGGTTGTAAAGAAACAACTACCCGAGGTAACCACACCTTGTTTAATTATGCACTCAGGGCATGATGATATCGCCAATATCGATACCAATGCACGGCTTGTTGAGAAATCAGTAAAAGGCCCTACTAAATTCATTGTTCTTGAAGACAGTTACCACTTAATCACTATCGACCGTCAACGACGTGATGTAATTAAAGAGAGTGTTGAGTTCTTTGAAGAAATAGCTAATACTCAAGCACAAGTGTCCTCTTCAACAACTGATCAACGGAGCCTCTAAAAATGTCTCCCCTAGTTATCGTGTTATGGGTCTCAAATGTGTGTTTTGACACACTAGGTCAGATCGCTTTTAAATTCGCAGCAACGGCGCCAAATAATAGAGATGGCTGGCATTACTGGTTTGATTTATTCCGTAATTATTGGTTATGGATTGGTATAGGATCTTATCTTGCCGAATTCTTCTTGTGGCTCGCTTTCTTATCGTTAGTTGAACTTTCTCAAGGTATTTTATTAGGCTCTATTAACATTATTGCCGTTATGGTTGTTGGACGACTGTTATTTAATGAAATCTTAACGCCTTATCGTATTATCGGCATGACGCTTATCACTGCGGGTGTTATTTTTGTGGGGCTATCATAATGCGTAAATTTTATCTAATTGGTTTTACTTTACTATTACTATTTGACACATTAGGTCAAAGTAGCTTTAAGTTTACAGCTATGCATGCTGATCCACTAGAATTTAATATTGACTGGGTAATACGTGTTTTTACTAATCACTGGGTCTACACCGCAATACTCGGTTACATTGGTGCTTTTTTCACTTGGATGATTCTACTAAAAAAAGCACCTGTTGGCCCTGCCTTTGCAGCCTCCCACCTAGAAGTTGTGACTGTAATGATTGCTTCTGTATGGTTATTTAATGAAACCATTACGTGGGAAAGACTTGTTGGTGCAGCACTTATTGTTGCGGGCATTATATTTTTGGCTTTAGCTGAAAAACAAGTTACTAGCCAAGAGCAAGAAAGCAATAAATAAATTTTATCTTTAGGTGTTTAATGACATTACTTCGTCGTTATTATGAAATACCTCCAACTGCTGGGCTACCAACAAAATGGCGTGATTGGTTGCCCTGCCATAACGATTTAGCCCTACAAGTTAGCCAATTATTTAAACTCCCGCCCCTACAACTGACCTGTTCGGGTACAGCGGCATTGGTGATTGCACTCACCACCCTTAAACGTAATGCCCCTGAGCGTTGCTATGTTATCATCCCAGCCTACACTTGCCCTTTAGTTGCGTTAGCTATTCACCATTGTGGCCTAAAAATTAAGCTTTGTGATTTATCTAGTCACTCATTTGACTTTGATTTTGGCCAATTGGCATCATTAATGGATGAGCAAGTGTTAGCCGTTATTCCAACACACCTAGGTGGGCGTGTTGCCGATATTGCAAGGGTTGCAGCATTAGCCAAACCCTATAATATAACCATTATAGAAGATGCAGCCCAAGCTCTTGGCGCACAGGTAGGCACCTATGGCGATATAGTATTTTATAGCCTCGCCGCTGGTAAAGGTCTGACTCTCTATGAGGGCGGATTGCTCACCAGTCGTCATGAGCAACTGCATAATCAACTGGAACAAATGGCTAAAACAATTATTCCAAGAGATAGAAAATGGGAGCTTACACGCACTCTTGAACTTTTTGGGTATACTCTACTCTATAATCCATTCGGTCTTTACTTTGCCTATGGTAATCCAAAAAGAAAGTCACTCAAGCAGCATCAACTTATCGAAGCAGTAGGTGATGATTTCGATTTTGATCTCCCTTTACACAAAGTCAGTCACTTTAGACAAAATGTTGCTAGCAATAGTGTAAAACGCCTTCCCCAATTCATTCAAGATACTACCCAACAAGCCTTATCTCGCGTAAATCAATTACAACAAATAAGAGGACTTCAGGTACTAACAGACAATGAGGGACAACAAGGTACATGGCCATTTATTATGGTGATATTGCCGACAGGTAAAATACGTGATGACATTTTACAAGAGCTATGGGCTGGTCCTTTAGGTATCACTCGTTTATTTATCTATGCTCTACCCGATTACGCTTATTTAGAAAGCATTGTACCGAAAACCTCTGTGCCCAATGCACAAAATCTTGCCAACCAAATGCTAACTATTAGCAATAGCTTATGGCTTAACGACGATCAGTTCCAATTCATTTGCCAGGTAATCGAAAAACATACAGCATAAACGCGTCTAATCACTTCATAACGCAACGATGATGGTTATTTAAGAGAATGAAGAGCAATGGATTATATTAATCAAGGCAAAAAAAGAAGAAACCACCTTAAGGGCTTAAGCCTTAAAAGTTTAATTAGCATGGACTTGCAAGGTGATTATGATGATATTGACTGGTGCCCGGCTGATGAGATACGTTCTCGAGGAAATCCTGAAACAATAACATGCATGAAAAAAATCTTTAAGTCACGCAATTGGAAAAAAAGAAGTTTAGCAATGTATGTTATGGGGCAACTTTATTATATTGATAACCATAATAGAAAAAAACATATTCGCTACGGTATCGAAGAGAGCAAAGAAATGCTTGTTGCTGGTCTAGCTGATCCAAACCCTTGTGTTATTGCCGTTGCCCTAAGTGGGCTATCTCATACCCCAGTACCTGAAGCGTTGCCAACTATGCTAACTTTTGTTGATCATCCCCATGTTTGGTGTCGTCAGAAGCTAGCCGTTGCTTTATCTCACTTTATTGATGAAGGCCCACATGTTGCTAATGCACTATTAAAACTTGCTACCGATGATTTTGAAGAAACCAGAGACTGGGCTACATGTAATTTGCAATATAGTCAAGTAGACACACCTGAAGTACGAGAATGCCTTTGGAGAAATGCCCATGATGAGGACTCCCTTGTGGTAGACGAAGCCATGCACGGACTAGCAAGGCGTAAGGATAAGCGAGTTGTAGCGTTAATACAGCATTATATAAAGAGTGGTAATTATTGTTATGATAGTCCCTTACTAGAAGTTGCAGAGCTCTACGGTGATCAAATATTAATTGAAACTGTAAAAAAGGCTATTATCTCGGAAACTGTAGAGGCTGAATAGGATAGTGCTTACAGCCACTACCCCAACCATTGTCGCTCATTAAAAAGAAGGTTCTTTACAACTTTCTTTCAACGCATTAATAATTTGTGTATTAATTTTTTGTTGCTGTGTTTGCCATTTAATAAGCGTCTCCGTGGGAATAGCAGGCTGCTCGTCAAGAGAACTTAAAAAGCGCTTTAAACGACTTTTATATTGCCAGGTAGATACATCACCCGTGATATCACTACCAATAATACGACTATTGAGTGCTGAGATAGTATCTAATACATGGTACGACTCTAATCGCCCTTGATCCCAATTGGTCTTGACCGTTTCTTCACTCAATACGTCTTTATCAATCGATAAATACACTGGCTGAGCGTCATGGTCCTGACGCGATAGAAAAGCAACAATCAGCTCGTCAGGTGTATCAAAGCGTTTGAATGATTTACCCAGACCAAGTCGTTTAGCCCATGTAATATCGACATCCATACACCAGTAAGTTAACTTGTTCTTCATTAATGGCAGCCACCTATTTTCCCATAAGTGCCCAATACCAATATCATTAGAGGTGATGCCTAATACATGGACATGACTAACAAAAGGCAAATTCGCCACATAGCTAACCCAAGAACCACAATGGATACCAAACATATAACGCATATTATCTGGATGATTGTCAAACACTACAACTTGAATAGGATTCTGACTACTGTACTTTTCTTTTAGTCGCTCAATTAACAATAATGAAATATGGTGATAATCCCCACTTCCCGTCAATACCGTGCCATAAGTCTCTGGTAAGTGTTGATCAAGATAGTGTTTTAACTGGTTAAACTTGGATTTTGAGCAACCAAAACGAATATCATCTTGCCAAGAAGTTAAATCAAGGGTTATAGCATTTTTTATATTAATAACGCTATCGTCAAAATTAAGGATAATAGGGCTACTCATTGCATTCCCTTTTGTTATTTTCTGTTTCAATATGCGCATCACGCCAAGACCGATCACTTTCAAATCTATTACTTATCTTGCGGAGAATGGCCCGTAATAATGGGTTACGTACGTAAACCATATGTTTAGTAAAAGTAAACTTAGCCCCAAGAGAGGCCTTTACTTCTGGGTCTGTCCAACCTGCAATATAACAAGACAAACGATGCTCTCTTGCATACTCTAAATTATAAAACCAACTAACAAAATACAAGTTAAAATCACGTGCTGCTGGGTATTTAAGCCCAATATACTTGTCAATTAGCATGCCATTAACAATAAAACAAATATTGTAACCGATCAGCTCCTGCTGATGATAATAAGTCACAATGGTTGCTTTAGTCTGTTTATCTTGTAAAAGCGTGACGAAAAAATCTTTAGTTAATAAATCAAAATGAACTTCACTTTGCTCATAAACATTAAGGTATAACTGATAATAATAATCTAAAACATCCGCTTCAAAAAAATAGTCATCTCCACTGTGCATCACTTGAATGTCTAATTTATCACGATGTTTTAATTTACGACGAAAATCTTTTCGGCGACTTGCAGAAAGTCGAGAAAGGTAATCATCAGTACTTGAATAGTCAACGGGTACCCATGCTAATGCCTGGCCTTCAACTTCAATAAAGCCATTTTTCTTCAACGCTTGGATAAATTGCTGTGAATAGTCATTAGCTAATTGATTTTGTAATGGGGAGTCTTGTGGAATATCTTTGACAATTAAAAAAGGATAGTTAGCACTGTATTGCTCTTTAATTTGCTCTGCTAACTGCACTGCATCTAAATCATTTGTTAGAAGTGCATATTCAGAAACCGTTGTACCAACAAAACAAGTATGTGGCTGTAATAACTTACGCCATTTATTGTAGAGTGGAATTTTTTGTAGTTTCTTTTGAAAATCGAGGTCTGTTGTTGTTAATAAATCAAATTTGGCAGAGAAAACAGGGACATTAGACTCCGTCAGCCATGCCTTAAAGTTCTGGGGAGGATGACTTAAAAAGTTTTCGATGAGTCCATCTGGTTCTAATTGATTAATATATCGCATTATTCTTAAGATAATTAATAACTTATAGTAGGTAGTAATTAATTACTACCTACCATTTTATTTAAAACAATTACAATTCTTTCTTAGCTCTTGTAATTAATTGATCAAGTAACTCAATACCTTGGTCTATTTCAGCCTTAGAAATATACAATGATGGTGCAAAAGTGATTACGTTTTTGTAATAACCACCGATATCGAGGACTAATCCCATCTTTTGACCTTTCCAATCTAAGTCGCCAGATATACCGATATCAACCATCTTATCAACTAATGCTTTATTAGGTGTAAAGCCATCTTCTGTACAGATTTCTGCACGAAGAGCAAGCCCTAAACCATCTACCTCACCAATTTCTTTGTGGCGTTTTTCAAGCGTTTTTAAACCTTCTAAGAAATAAGCGCCGCTTTCCATAACCATTTTTTCAAAATCAACTTCGGCAGTCATTTTCATGACTTCAAGCCCTAATGCTGTACCTAAAGGGTTTGAAGCAAAGGTTGAGTGAGTAGACCCTACAGGGAATACTTGTGGGTTAATTAACTCTTCACGCGCCCATAAACCACCTAATGGATTTAAACCATTGGTTAAGGCTTTAGCGAATACAACCACATCAGGTTTTACATCAAAATGTTCAATTGACCACAATTTACCTGTACGATAGAAGCCCATTTGGATTTCATCAACTACAAATAAAATACCGTACTGATCAAGGACTTTCTTTAAGCCTTTGAAATAATTTGGTGGAGGAACAATATAACCACCTGTTCCTTGCATAGGCTCAGCGTAAAATGCTGCATATTCTGCTTGGCCTACTTTAGGATCCCACACGCCGTGGTATTCTGTTTCAAATAAACGAGCAAAATCAGCTACTAAATACTCACCATACTCTTCTGCTGTCATGCCTTTAGGGCGACGGAAAGGATAAGGATAAGGAACAAACATCGCGCGATCACCAAAATGACCATAACGACGACGATAACGATAGCTTGATGTGATTGAAGAAGCACCTAAAGTACGACCATGATAGCCGCCCTCAAATGCAAACATTAAACTTTTACCACCCGTGGCATTACGAATAACCTTTAAAGAATCTTCGATACATTGTGAGCCACCTACGTTAAAGTGTACACGGCCATCGTATCCAAATTTTTTCTTCATATCCTGAGCGATAGTTTTAGCAAGCTCTATTTTTGTAGGATGAAGGTATTGGCTAGCACATTGTGGCAATGTATCAATTTGATTTTTTAATACATTATTTAAGCGCTCATTTGCGTAACCAAAGTTACAAGCGGAATACCACATTTGTAAATCAAGGTATTGCTTGCCTTCCTTATCATACATATAGCTGCCTTCACAGCCATCAAAGATCTTAGGCGGTTCAATGTAATGAACAGTATCACCAAAAGAACAATATTTTGCTTCATCAGCTAGGAGAGTAGCATCATCAGGACGATTCTTCATCATCTCAGGATTAGGTTTACTCATGAATTACTCCACAAATTAAGATTTAATTTATACTTCAGTGGTGACTATTATTAAAAAATTTCTTTTATAATGATGTATCGTTAATGTATGAGTTTTGTGACAACGTAAATAACAAATGTTTCTCGCAGACCAAACTAAAAACATAAGCCAATGATTTTTATATATTTAATATAAACACATCACATAGTATCGCTATGTACTTTGTAACACATACCCTACCGGAGTTTGTATAATGCTAAAAGAAGTTTATTGTCCTTGTACTCAAGAGCGTTTATACCATAACTGTTGCCAGCCTTATCATAACTATACAAAACGCCCTAATAGTGCAGAACAGCTAATGCGTTCACGTTATAGTGCTTATGCATTGAATTTAATAGATTATATTATAAAGACATGGGACCCAAGCACTTGCCCACATTTTTCAACTAATAAAACACATAATACTCAGTGGGTGAAGCTTATTATTAATCGTAGCTGGGAAAATAAAGCAACCCATGAGGCTTTTGTTGATTTCGACGCATTCTATGAACAAGAAGGGCAAATGCATCGAATGCATGAAATCAGTCGTTTTACCAAAAAAGATGGGGGGTGGCTTTATTTAGATGGCAAAGTATCTTAGCGAACACCTACGGTGCAGCAGGTGTAGGTGCTGTTTGATTAAATGCCAAAATTGCTTTGGCTAGGTCTAACTCATCAACCTTGTTATAACGGATATCTTCTTGACGTAAAAGCACAAAAGCGGCTTCTAAATAAGATCCCTTAATTGCTCCATTACTGGCTACAAAGGTAGCCGCATCACTTTTAGCCTGATAGATAACCTTTGACTTAGCTCCCCATGCGGTACCAGACCACTCAGAGGGAACAACAGAAATAATAGTGGTTGTATAAAAAGGACTAAACGTAATACACAATGTAGAAACAATAGGGCTGTCAGAACAACCTTGTGTTATCTCTTGAACGATTTCAGCTTTTACCATCGTAGAGAAGCATGTGAATAAGAAAGTTAAAGAAAATGCTCTTAATACGTTAGCTACCATAGTTCATACGATTCCATTTTAAATTAACAATATATTTTTCATTTTAGCATTTAATAATATAAAAAAGTACCTAATTATAATCACCTTTTTTAGAAAACACGAAGAAAATCATATCTTTTTCTTTTATTAAGTACTATTTTTTGTATTATAACGCATCATGAATGAAGTAAAAAATAGCCAAACAAGTAAGCCAATAACAGCAAGACTAGATAATACCAAAAAGGCGATATCATAATTAAAAAACTTAGCCATCACCCCTGCAACACTGGAACTAAGAGCCGCACCTACGCCTTGAAGGGTTAATACCATAGCAAACCCTGTGTTAAAACGCCCTGTGCCATTTAAAATACGTGCAACAAGCCCGGGAACAGCAACCCCCATAAGTCCTGCAGCAATACCATCCAAAATCTGAACAGGTATGATGATAGCAGGATGTGGTATAAGCCCTGCCAATAATCCACGTATAGGTAATGCAACCAACGCGATAATAAAAATAAGACTATAACCTTTCTTCTCTGAGACATGGGCCGCATACAATGCCATTGGGATCATTGTCATCTGAGCAATAATCACTGTCATCGCCGTATACCAACCAGGGCGTTCAATAGAACCATTTGCAACCATTGACTGACTTAGTAAAGGCAACATAGCTGCATTGGCTAGATGAAAGAAAACCACCGTAACTGCCAAAATAATCAATCCCTTATTAGTCAATAGGCACTTAATTGACTGGGGTGATTTGTCTGACATGGTAAGCCCTCTTGATTGATTATAATCAATTTGATTTCGCCGAATTAATAAGACAGCAACAATGGATAGTAATGTCCATAACCCCATCAAAGCAAAAACTGCACTTAATCCATAATAAAAACTAAATCCCCCCGCCATTAGAGCTGAGAAAGCATTACCTGCATGGCTATAGGACTCATTTTGGCCTAGTTGATGATCGAATCTATCCTTTCCCACAATCCCCAAGGTAATCCCCGTTATAGCTGGTGGAATTGAGGCACCTGCTATAGCCGCTAACACTTGGGCGATCGTAGTTGTTACATGAGTGGGATAAAAATAATTAATAGCGCAAGTGACCATAATAGTTAAAGAAGAAAATATTATAATTGCTCGCTTTGCTCGCACAGCATCGACTAATACACCAATAGGTGTTGTAAATATAACAGCTATTAGCCCACTTAACGTCATTACAAAACCAATATCGTCAACCGCCCAACCTTGTTGCTGTAAAAAAACGCCTAAAAAGGGCCCTAACCCATCCCGAACATCGGCCATAAAAAAGTTTAGCGCATTAAGAGGAAACATAGACATAGCAGATGAAGCATCCTTTTAAATGAATAAATATCATTATTTTAATATATTTAGCAGTGATAAAAATGACTTATAAATCCCTCTACATAAACCATCTATCGAATACCACACCATATTTTAAAACAATTAAAAACTAAAACGCACCATTTATTTATAATCTGTTAAACTAAATGATAACATCCCATTATTTAGTCCATAGGCTATGAAATATTATCTTTTACTTTTATCTATTTTTCTTGCAGGTTGTAATCATCAATCCGCTGATAAGAAAATGCATATTTACTATGGCACGCCTAAGTTAGATGGCATTATATCCGTTGATGAAGAGCCATTCATTGGTGCCCCCGTTTTTTTACTTACGTCATGTAATGACCAACAAGCTATAGTCGATAGCAGTGGATACTTTGACTTCTCCAATAACTGCATGGAACTTATACCACAAGTCAATTACAATGAGCTGGGTTTCCTTTATAGAGTTATTATTCCCTTTAATGGTGACAATTTGACATGGGCAGTCAGTGGTTTAGGATATGGCATCAAAAATATAACGGCATTAATTAATTTAACAACAAAAACAGTTGTTTACCGTATTGATGACGGCGTTAATCCTGTGTATGAAAAGGTGGGTGAGCTTACTCCATTATTAACGAATTAAAATAATCGTTTATACACTTATTGGCTTACATTTATTTTTCTTATTCTATATAATCTGTTACTTACTAGGTGTAGGAGAGTGGAACTTCAACTCCCGCCGAAGGCGCATACTCCCATAATCGCTCAGGCCTTATCTAAAGATAATAATAACTGCATCTGAATAACAAGCCGATCTGGAGAGAGATCTTAATTGATCCGCCGAAGGGGCACGCAGCAAAGCTGCTAAACTCTCAGGCAAAAGGACAGCGGGAGCGGCTCAGAAACTGTTTACATTGGTTAAACTGTTCTGCTTGACTGTTGTTTGAGATTTCATCCATGTTATTACACATTATTTACTTGATTGCTATTACCGCTGAAGCAGTAACTGGTTCGCTTTCCGCAGGAAAGCAGCGTATGGATTTATTTGGCGTTACAACCATTGCTTGCGTAACAGCCTTAGGCGGTGGAACTGTGCGCGATGTTATTTTAGGCCATTATCCATTAGGCTGGGTAAAACACCCTGAATATTTATACTACACTATTTGTGCTGCATTAGTCACAACCTTTATTGCACGGTGGCTACACTACTTAAAAACTATTTTTTTAATTTTAGACAGTTTAGGATTGGTCGCATTCACGCTCATCGGCTGCACGATTGCAAGAGAAATCAACTGCCCTACAATTATTGTACTGGTTGCAGGTATGCTCACAGGCGTTTCTGGTGGGGTGTTACGTGATGTGCTTTGCAACCAAGTTCCTCTAGTTTTCCAAAAGGAGCTTTACGCCAGCGTTTCCCTTTGTACAGGCATTGCTTACTTAGCATTATTACATTTTCAAATAAATGATAGCACGGCGACATTAATTTGCTTATGTTCTGGCTTCTTATTAAGATTATTAGCTATTAAATACAGTTGGCAAATTCCAACGTTTAGTTATGATGATAATGCACATTAAAAGTGAAGTCTTCTAGAAGACTTCACCAAACATCAATTAATCTCTAGGGGTCCTCATCGTAACAAACTCTTCTGCAGCGGTAGGGTGAACACCTATTGTTTCATCAAAAACTTTTTTAGTAGCACCCGCTTTCAAAGCAATGGCCAAACATTGTATTAACTCACCAGCACCCTCTCCCACCATATGGCAACCTAATACTTTATCGGAGGTTTTATCCACAATAAGTTTCATATACATTTTTTCGGTACAATCCGTCAATGTTAGTTTTAATGCTCTAAAACTTTCATCAAAGATCTGAACATCATAGCCTTTTTCAATAGCCTGTTGCTCAGTTAATCCAACGGTTGCCACATTAGGTAAACTAAACATCGCAGTTGCTACTTGAGTTAAATCAAGGGCTCGATAATCTTCTGGTTTGAAAAGATAACGTGCTACCGCCATGCCTTGAGCAAGTGCTACCGGTGTTAACTGTATCTGTCCAACCACATCACCAATAGCAAAAACACCTGGTTCTGCTGTTTCATAGTATTTATCAACATCAATAAACCCTTTGCTATTTAAAACGATCTTGGTGTTTTCCAACCCTAAATTATCTAGTTTTGGATGCCGCCCTGTGGCATAAAAAACTAAATCTGTTTCATCCACTTCACTATTATTAAAGGTTGTTACTAATGTGCCACTCGATTGTTTATCTATCTGCACAATATCTGTATTAAATTTTAGTTTGATCCCTTTTTTGGTCAGCTCTTCAGCTAGATGGTTACGAACATCATCATCAAATCCTCTTAAGAACAACTCACCTCGATATACTAATGTCGTCTCAACACCTAATCCATTAAAAATAGAAGCAAACTCAACCGCAATATAACCGCCCCCCACAATAGTACAACGCTTAGGAAGTTCTTTTAGATAAAAGGCCTCATTGGAAGTAATTGCATGTTCCCTACCCTTTATGTCAGGAATTTGAGGCCAGCCCCCCACAGCAATTAAGATATTTTTTGCAGTATAACTTTTACCATCAACCATTACGGTATGGGCATTGACTATTATAGCATGTCCTTCACACAGGGTAACACCGCTATTAGTCAGTAGTTTTTTATAAATTCCATTTAAACGAGCAATCTCTTTGTTTTTATTTTCTACTAATGTCTGCCAATTAAACCCTATATCTCCTAGATGCCAGCCAAATCCTTTAGCTAGATTAAATTCCTCATGAAACTGTGAAGCATAAACGAATAGTTTTTTAGGAACACAACCAACATTAACACACGTCCCTCCCAAATAACGCTCTTCAGCTACCGCTACTTTAGCGCCATAACTCGCTGCAAAACGGGCGGCTCTCACCCCACCAGACCCTGCGCCAATGACAAAAAGATCATAATCAAAAGACATAGTAGATACCTCGTCGGTAATTAATTTTCGCTCATTATCATTATTCTTTAAAAAAAATAATTGTATTTAAATGGATTCTTCTGGCTTAGTGTAACAAAAAACGAAGTAAAAAATCTGTTTTAAAACTATAGTACGCACATGATTATAAAAAACATATAACCTAATACGTTGTATAACAACAAGGTTTCAGTCAAAATATATTGAATTGACAAAAATGTTTGGATTTTTTATAAGCTATACTTATAACTTAATATATAAATAGTATAAAAACCATTTGCTATTTTTCATATTATCACTCATAGTAGTCACAAGCGGTTTTAAGGTTGTGTTTGTCGTCTAGTAGTATATTCTTTGTCTATAACTATTTTGAATAATCACTCTCAGTCTTGATTTCGCCCTCGTGTTGTGGGGTAACTCCCCTATTATTTTTTTAGTTTTATAGGAAAGAAAAGATGCAAACCGGCATTGTAAAATGGTTCAACGAAACCAAAGGTTACGGATTTATCACTCCAGAAGATGGTGGTAAAGACTTATTTGCTCACTACTCAGAAATCCAAAGCGGCGGTTTCAAAACTTTGACTGAAGGTCAGCGTGTTTCTTTTACCGCTACCCAAGGTGCTAAAGGTCCACAGGCTTCAAATATTCAAATAATATAGTCCTGCCTTTTTTAATTACGTGGTTTTTATTACCACGTAATTATTAAGTATTTTCTCTAAACCTCTCCCTTCTTATTTCCAATCAGATCCTAATACTCTTTTATATAAAAACTTAATATAACAGATGATCTTATTATAATAGCTGTTACAATAGCGAACTCTGGTCATAAGATAATAGATGAGTACCTAGATGCCGCGGTTTTACAACTACCTTATTCCTTTTTTGCTTTATATTGCTAGTGTTAACATATGGGCAAATAATTTCTCTTATGTAAAACAACAAGCTTCAAAAGGTAACCCTGTTGCACAATATACATTAGGTATAATGTATCAACAAGCTAAGAGCGTTAAGCAAAACAAAATAACTGCTTTATCATGGTACCAAAAAGCTGCCGAACAAAATTATCTACTTGCTCAATATGCACTTATCGCGATCTATCAGTATGGTGATGGTATTAAAGCCTCTCCAAAAGATGCAGTTTATTGGCACAAAAGAACAACAGAACCTCGCAGCCTTATTTTACTTAATCAGCAACAGCAAAGTTTTAATCAAATCGCTGACTTTTTATTAGAACAAGCAATAAAAAATAATACAGAGGCACAGTATTTACTTGCCACTCTATATTCAGGCAATAAAAATGAAGAAATAGCAGACTATTGGTTTTTAAGAGCGGCTATAGCAAGTGATAAAAATGCTCAATACTATATAGGGGTAACTTACACAGATAAACCTGGGATAATTAATAAAACACAAGGTATTTACTGGCTAGAAAAAGCAGCGTTACAAAATTTTCTAGATGCAGAAATTGTGTTGGCTTCAATCTATGAACAAGATAAAGCGTTTACCCCTGATTTTAAAAAAGCAGCTTACTGGTATGAACGAGCAGCGAATCAAGGGGATGCAAAAGCACAATCCTATATTGCTGGCATGTACCGCGATGGAAAAGGCGTTACTCCTGATAAAGAAAAAGCCTTACAGTGGTATCAAAAGGCGGCCAAACAAGGGGATGCCTTCAGCCAATATAATTTAGGACAACTATATGAAATGGGTGATGGTGTTAAACCTGATATAAAAAAGGCTCTTTATTGGTATGGGCAAGGAGCACAACAAGGCCATGTAGCATCACAATTGAAGTTACAAGCACTACAAACTAATATGCCATCAATTTAAAGGTATAATTGCTGCTATGCGTAGTCAATTTATTAACAGATTTAGTATGAAAAAAATTTATAAACTCTTATTTATCATTTTTATTAGTCATCTATTGATAACGCCTAGCTATGCTGCATTACCTAATTTATTAAAAGGTTCATCCTCTACTGAACAAGAACCTAAAGTCAGTAATACTGAACTTGTACAGTCGCTTGATGCGCTCATAAAAACTCTTGAAAACAACCGTCAACGTCAGGATCTATTAGTTAATTTAAAGGACCTTCGTGAAAGCCTAAAGGTAGCAGCAGAAAAAGATAAGAAAGATGAGGAAAATGGTGTTTTAACTGATTTTACTGAACTCTTTGACTTTTTAAGCCATGATTTAAATGGTCAAACCCCAATAAACTTTTGGAAAGATAGAGTACAACTTGCCTATTTGGAGTTACAGTTACTTGCTCCATCTCTTTCAGAGTTCTCAACCCTACTCTATAGTTTTTCTATTATTATCATTATTTGGTACCTCATCGCTAGAGTACTGTTATGGTTAATAAGGCGTATCAACTTACATTATAAACTCCCTCTATCACTCTCCAATAGTCCTACTACGTGGGAATTCTTACTTTATGCACTTGAGAAGTTACTTCCTTGGGTTGTAGCATTCTTTATTACACTTTATACCTCGAATATACTACCTACGACATCTCCACTTGGTAAAGGTATTGCACTATTAATGACCTATGCCATTATGGGGGGAGGAATATTTTCTGCACTTTGCTTTATTTCCTTATCACTACTCAGCGGCGATCATCGTTGGGGGGCACTACGAACCTTACGTAGACGTGCATTTAGGCCTTTATTTTCTATTGGATTCTTTGCTTCTTTAGGCGATGCTCTCTCTAATTACAAAATCATCGGTTTACTTGGTGGTAATCTAAGTCTAACGCTATCAACATTTAACAATTTAACTGCTGCACTACTGGCTGGCTGGTTTGTTATTACATTCCGACGCCCAATAGCTCATCTAATTCGTAATCGCTCTTTTGCATATCGTAAAAAAAGAAAAAGCTCGTATGACTTTTTACGTTTTTTAAGTGCCGTATGGCATATTCCCGTACTAATGCTTGTGACAGCGTCTCTCATTGCAACCATATTGTCAGGAGACCCCACTTCTGCATTACATAGGGCATTATTATGTGCTGCTTTATTAATTGTTGCTCTCGTATTAACGGGGTTGATACAAAAACAATCAACTAAGTTACAACAACGAGCTAAACGTAATCACAACGGTTTATATTTTTTACGTCTAACTCGCTTTGGTTACACCCTCTTAAACCTCGCAGTTTGGGTTATTTTTATTGATCTAGCATTACGGGTATGGAATTCTTCTATATTCTTGTTTGAGCAAGGTGCAGGACATAATATTACTATTATTGTTATTACCGTTATGCTTACAATACTGACGACTCGCTTGGTCTGGATTTTAGTAGATACTGCTATTTATCGTGCCCTCACAGGAGTAGGAAGAAACGGCCCAAGCACCCGTGCACTTACGATGATGCCTCTCATTCGCAACACTGCACTTTGCATTATTTTGGTAATTGCCACTATTGTTGCCTTAGCTAATTTAGGGATGAACGTTACCCCTCTTTTAGCCGGTGCTGGGGTTATCGGTTTGGCTATTGGTTTTGGAGCACAATCATTGGTGTCAGACCTTATTACAGGCTTATTTATTATTGTTGAAGACTCATTAGCAATCGGCGATTATGTTGATGTAGGTGACCATAAAGGAACGGTTGAGGCAATTACCATCCGTACTGTTAGCTTACGCGATATTGATGGTATTGTTCATATCGTCCCTTTTAGCGTCATTAAAACCGTAAAAAACTATTCTCGTGAACTAGGCTTTGCTATTTTTAGAATCCCGATTGCCCATAGCATGGGAATCGACGATGCAGTTAAAGCTGTACGAAGTGTCGCTAATGAAATGCGTCTTGACCCAATACTACAACGTGATATTTGGTCACCTATAGAGATACAAGGCGTTGAAAGCTTTGATTCAGGTAACGCTGTGTTACGTGCACGTTTTAAAACGGCTCCCCTTAAACAGTTCGAAATCTCTCGTACATTCAATTTAAGATTAAAACGTTATCTGGACAAAAATGGGCTTGATCTTGGTGTTCCAAGAAGAAGCGTGACTGTTCATAATGGAACACCAGATACCCAAGAACCTTCTACTCAATCATAGCAATATTAAGGAGTTATTAATGTCATCACTTTCATCTACTCTGGCCCTGGCTTTTGATTTGATAAGCCGCCCCTCCATCACACCTAAAGATGAAGGCTGCCAACAACTGATGATAGAACGTTTAAAGACATTGGGATTCTCGATTGAAGACATGCCATTTGAAGATGTAAAAAACTTTTGGGCAACCCATGGTACACAAGGCCCTGTTTTTTGCTTTGCAGGCCATACTGATGTTGTACCTGTAGGTTCACCTGATAAATGGAAACACGACCCATTTCAACCTTATATTGATGATAACGGAATGCTTTATGGTCGTGGTGCTGCCGACATGAAAGGCAGCCTAGCGGCGATGATCGTTGCAACAGAGCGCTTCATAAACAAATACCCAAACCATAAAGGAACGATTAGCTTTCTTATTACAAGCGATGAAGAAGGCATAGCAACCCACGGGACACGTGCCGTTGTTGAAACATTAGCAAAACGCAATGACACCATTGATTGGTGTATTGTTGGAGAGCCCTCCAGTGTCAATAAGTTGGGAGATATGGTTAAAAACGGCCGCAGGGGTTCTCTTAATGGTAAGTTAACCATAAAGGGTAAACAAGGGCATGTAGCCTACCCACAAAATGCTAAAAACCCTATTTTTCTCGCATCTCCTGCCATTACAGAATTAGCTAACACGCTTTGGGATCATGGCAATGATTTTTTCCCTCCCACCAGTTTTCAAATCTCTAATATACAGTCAGGCACAGGTGCCAATAATGTTATTCCTGGGGAACTTCATGCTGATTTCAACTTCCGTTTTTCAACGAAATCCACAGTAGAAGACTTAAAGCAGCGTGTTGCCAATATTCTCAATAAGCATCAACTTGATTGGCATATTGATTGGTCTTTATCTGGACTACCCTTTCTCACTGAACCGGGACAACTTTTAGCGGCCATTGGTGAAAGTATTCAAGCAGTAACGGGAATTACTACGGAGCCCTCCACTAGTGGTGGAACATCCGATGGACGATTTATTGCAACGCTTAACTGTCAGGTGGTTGAATTAGGGCCTATCAACGAAACTATTCACCAAGTCGATGAGCATGTCAATGCAGAAGACCTCAACTTACTGACTGAAATTTACTACCAAACTTTAGAGCGACTCTTAGCGGAATAATTTATTACTATGTTAATATGTCCTCTCTGTAATGCACCTCTCACCGATGAAGACAAGAGTGTCAAGTGTGTCAACTACCATACCTTTGACAAAGCTAAACAAGGTTATTTAAATCTACTACCTGTCCAGCATAAAAATAGCCGCGCACCGGGTGATAACTTAGAAATGGTTCTCGCCCGTCGAGAGTTTTTATCAGCAGGCCACTATGCTCCACTAGCGGAGCGCTTTGCCACACTAGTCCAACAACAACACCCAGCAAACTGGCTAGATGTTGGTTGTGGTGAAGGGTATTACACGCAAAAAATTGCCGAGGCACTCCCCCAATCACAGGGTTATGCGCTTGATATTTCACGTGATGCAGTCAAGCAAGCTTGTAAACTTAATAAACACCTTCATTGGCTTGTAGCCAGCATGGCGCGCATACCTATAGCCGATCAACAAAGTGACTTAATTGCCACTATTTTTAGCCCCTTCAACTGGCAAGAAGCAATGCGCATACTCAATAAGCAAGGGGGTATTCTACGGCTAGGGCCTACCAAAGAGCATCTAATAGAGCTAAGAGAAATGCTTTATGATGAGGTTCGCCCTTACCAAGACGATAAACACCTATTACAACTGCCCAGTGAGTTGACGCTCAACTTTACAGATTACCTAAGCTTTAAATTAACGCTCACCGAAGTAAAGGACCGTAAAAACTTATTGGCAATGACGCCCCACGGCTGGCGTGCTAGCGCTGAAAAAAGACAAAAAGTCATTGAGAATGACTTAACCGTTACCGTGTCGGTACGTTATGATTATTTTAAATTTATTTGAGTCCAAATAATGAAACAAACAGATATTGAGATCTATTTAAAAGACTGCGACCTTTCAAAAATCACGCCATGGTTAACCAGCAATTTAGGTGAATGTACGCCATGGCAACAAAAAAATAAAATATTTAAGTGTGAGACCCATAAAAAAGATATTGAGATCACTTGGTATGAAAAAGCTGTTGGCAGTTGGCACTGTCTTTACCTCGCTAGTGAGTACTTACCATGGGCAGATGATCTCCAATGCGCCCTTGATGCTAATAAAAACCTTCATGTAGAAATTCGTTGTGCGCCTAATGGCTGGACTGAAACAGAAGATGATCAAGAAAACACATGGCTAAAAATAACAAATCAAAATATCTCTAACATTACATGGAATACATAAATATAGAGTTGTTGCTGTTTTTTAATAAAGAAAGTATTAAAAATATCTCATAAAATCAAAAAGTTTTGCTAAATGATTTTACTTAATGGCAAATCGGACTTAGAATAATCAGTTAAAAATTAGTAAAGATAGTTTATAATTGAACTTTTTAAAAAACTACCTATCTTAATCAACATTATTATAAAGGAAGAGGTGGACAGTTTTATGCCTGAAACAACCGTGACAACACTTTCTCAGAATCTAGGCTTTGCTGTTTATATATTTGCTGTTATCGCTCTCGTAGGTTTCGTCGTTGCGTTAGCTTCTATACTAGGTGGTAGGGCTTTTGGCCGAAATAAAAATACACCATTTGAAGCAGGCCAACTTCCAACCGGTACAACAAAAATTAGATTTTCGGCTAAGTTTTATCTTGTAGCCATGTTATTTGTGATTTTTGATGTTGAAGCACTATTTTTATTTGCTTGGGCAGTCTCTTTAAAGGATGCCGGCTTATTAGGTTTTGGTTGGGCTAGTTTTATAGAAGCAACTGTTTTTGCCCTTATTTTATTAGCTGGTCTTGTATACATTATGCGCTTAGGAGTTCTTAACTGGGCACCACAAGATCACAAAAATAAACTGAATAAATAAGAGTACCCTCAATGAAATATACACTGACTCGCATTGATCCTAATGCTACAAATGATACCTACCCTATTGGCGAAAGAACTATTGTTGACGACATGTCAGAAGATCTTGCCAATAAAGGGATTTTCATGGGTAAGCTAGACAATGTTCTAAACAAAGTAGTAAATTGGGGGCGTAAAAACTCATTATGGCCTTATAACTTTGGTATTTCCTGTTGTTATGTGGAAATGACCACAGCATTCACAGCAGTCCATGACATCGCAAGGTTTGGTGCTGAGGTTATCCGTGCATCACCACGTCAGGCAGATTTTATGGTGATTGCTGGAACTTGCTTTGTTAAAATGGCACCCGTTATTCAAGAACTTTATGAACAAATGCTTGAACCTAAATGGGTCATTTGCATGGGTTCTTGTGCTAACTCAGGTGGCATGTATGATATTTACTCTGTTGTACAAGGTGTAGATAAATTCTTACCTGTTGACGTTTATGTTGCTGGCTGTCCTCCTCGCCCTGAAGCTTTTTTACAAGCATTACTATTATTACAAGACACAATTGCTGAGGAACGTAGACCGCTATCGTGGGTAGTTGGTGACCAAGGTGTTTATCGTGCAGAGATGACACCTCAAAAAGTAAAACTAAGAGAAAAACGCATTAAAGTTAAAGAACTTAGAACGCCTGACCAAGTATAAAATTTATTATTAACTGTGATTTAGACTATTAAGTGGCTGAAACTATGACACTAAAAATGGCGATGACCGTACCGCCTTATAAGGCCGATGACCAAGAAGTTGTAGCCGAGTTAATCACTCGCTTTGGTGATCAAGCGCTAACGATTCAACCCCAAACCAAGGTAGGTTGCCCTATTGTATGGGTAACGCGTGAACGCCTGATGGAAGTGATGCGTTTTCTACGCGAGTCACCTCGCCCTTATGTCATGCTATATGACTTACACGGGATTGATGAGCGCCTAAAAACACATCGTGAAGGACAACCTGAAGCAGACTTTACGGTTTTTTACCATCTCATATCCATGGAACGTAATAGTGATATTATTATTAAAGTTCCTTTATTTGATGGCGATTTAAATATACCAACACTGATACCTATATGGCCTAATGCAAACTGGTATGAGCGTGAAGTTTATGACTTATATGGTATCCATTTTAAAGGTCATCCCCGCTTATTTAGAATGTTACTTCCACCTACTTGGGAAGGACACCCTCTTCGTAAAGACTATCCAGCCCGTGCAACGGAACAAGAACCATTCCAACTAACAGTAGCCAAACAAATCCGCGAACAAGAAGCCATGCGTTTCAAACCTGAAGATTGGGGAATGACAACACATGACGAAAACTATGACTACATGTTCCTAAACGTTGGACCTAACCATCCCTCTGCCCATGGTGCCTTCCGTTTAGTTTTACAGCTTGATGGCGAAAATATTTTAGACTGTGTTCCCGAAATTGGTTACCACCATCGTGGTGCTGAGAAAATGGCTGAGCGTCAATCTTGGCATAGCTATATTCCTTACACAGACCGCATCGACTACCTTGGTGGGGTTATGAATAACCTCCCCTACGTACTTGCTGTAGAAAAACTAGCTGGAATTACCGTACCTGATCGTGTCAATTGTATACGAATCATGATGGCAGAATTCTTCCGAATCTTAAACCACCTGCTATTCTTAGGAACAATGGTACAAGATATTGGTGCCATGTCACCTGTATTCTATACCTTTACTGATCGCCAAAAAGCTTATGATGTTGTTGAAGCCATTACAGGCTTTCGTATGCACCCCGCATGGTTCCGTATTGGTGGTGTAGCACATGACTTACCTAATGGTTGGGATCGATTAGTACAAACCTTTATTGAGTGGTTCCCTAAACGCCTTGATGAATACCAAAAAGCTTGCTTATCTAACAGTATAACCATTGGCCGTACCAAAGGTGTTGCACAATATAACACCAAAGAAGCGCTTGAATGGGGTATCACTGGTGCAGGGCTACGCGCAACAGGCTTTGATTTTGACGTACGAAAAGCACGCCCCTACTCAGGTTACGAAAACTTTGAGTTTGAAGTTCCTCTAGCACATAACGGTGATGTCTATGACCGTATGATGGTAAAAGTTGAAGAGATGCGTGAAAGTACTAAAATCATCACTCAATGCTTAAAGAATATGCCTTCTGGTCCCTATAAAGCAGATCATCCTTTAACAACACCACCACCTAAAGAGCGCACACTACAACATATCGAAACACTCATCACCCACTTTTTACAAGTATCGTGGGGGCCTGTAATGCCACATAATGAGTCATTCCAAATGATTGAAGCGACCAAGGGTATTAATAGCTACTACCTAACCAGTGATGGTAGCACGATGAGCTATCGTACACGCATTAGAACGCCAAGCTTTGCTCATCTGCAACAAATACCATCGGTTATTCGTGGTAGTTTAGTTTCAGACCTTATTGCTTATTTAGGTAGTATTGACTTTGTTATGGCAGACGTGGACCGTTAACAATGAAAGATCAAATAATTCAAACAGACCGTAAACCGACTAAGCCTTTTGAGCCAACAGACGCTTTGAAAGCGGCAATTGAGCACGAAATGCACCATTATGAAGACTCTCGCTCTGCCTCCATTGAAGCATTAAAAATGGTTCAAAAGCACCATGGTTGGGTACCTGATGAAGCCATCAGCTATATTGCTAATATCATTGGTATCAGTGCTGCAGACGTTGAAGGTGTTGCTACATTCTATAGCCAAATTTTCCGTCAAGAAGTAGGCAGACACGTTATTCGTGTGTGTGATAGTATGGTATGCTTCATGGCAGGACATGATCCCGTATTAGAATCTATAAAAAAGAAAATCAATGCAGACCTTGGGCAGACCTCTGAGGATAAACGCTATACCTTATTACCTGTTTGTTGTTTAGGTAATTGTGATAAAGCACCTGCTATGATGGTTGATGATGATACGTATGGTAATTTAACCGCTGAAACAGTCAGTGAAATTTTGGAGGCTTATAAATGAGAAAATTAACCTCCATCGGGCCTATTAATACTTCCGCTCGTAGTTACGAAACACACCCCTTAACATGGCGTCTAAGAGAAGATGGTGAAGCCATTTGGTTAGATGAGTATCAGCAGAAAAAAGGGTACGAGGCAGCGCGTAAAGCACTCACTTCTTTATCAAAAGATGATGTAGTTCAACAAGTTAAAGATTCTGGTCTTAAAGGACGCGGTGGTGCTGGTTTCCCAACAGGTGTCAAATGGGGCTTAATGCCCAAAGATGAGACACTTAACATTCGTTATTTACTTTGTAATGCGGATGAAATGGAGCCAAATACTTGGAAAGACAGACTCCTCATGGAGCAAGAACCTCATCTTTTAATTGAAGGGATGATTATTGCTGCTTATGCATTAAAAGCTTATCGTGGCTATATCTTCTTACGTGGCGAATATGTTGATGCAGCCACTAATCTGAATAAAGCCATAGAAGAAGCCAAACAAGCAGGACTATTAGGTAAAAATATCTTTGGTAGTGGCTTTGATTTTGAGCTTTTTGTTCATACCGGTGCCGGGCGCTATATTTGTGGGGAAGAAACCGCACTTATTAACTCACTAGAAGGTCGCCGCGCAAACCCACGTTCAAAACCGCCCTTCCCTGCAACAGTTGGCGCATGGGGAAAACCAAGCTGTGTAAACAACGTAGAAACACTTTGTAATGTTCCTGCTATTATTGAGCGTGGTGTTGAATGGTACAAATCACTGGCAAAAGAAGGTAGTGAAGATATGGGTACCAAATTAATGGGGTTTTCTGGTAAAGTAAATAACCCAGGAATTTGGGAAGTCCCTCTTGGTATCACTGCTAAAGAATTATTAGAAGACTATGCAGGTGGCATGAGAGATGGCTATAAGTTAAAAGCATGGCAACCCGGCGGAGCTGGAACAGGCTTTTTACTTCCCGAACACTTGACTGCACAAATGTACTCCGGTGGTATTGCTAAAGTCGGTACGCGCATGGGTACTGGGCTCGCAATGGCAGTAGATGACACGATCGACATGGTTTCCCTATTACACAATATGGAAATCTTCTTTGCTCGTGAGTCATGTGGATGGTGTGCACCTTGTCGTGATGGTTTACCTTGGACAGTGAAAATATTAGCAGCCCTCAAAAAGAAACAAGGCGAAGCTGATGATGTTAAGTTACTTGACGAACTAGCTCGTCAAATAGGTCCAGGACTCAGTTTCTGTGCACACGCACCGGGCGCATCTGAACCACTCGCAACAGCGATTAAGTACTTTAGAAGTGAGTTTGATGCAGGAATTGCAGTACAGCAATTACCCATATTATAAAACGATTACTATTCAATATTTAATATAAAATAGTAAAAATAATTTTTCCATTAAGCCAGTCTCACCTTGGTGAGCAAATGATGAAGAAATAAGAACCATGGCCATTATCCATGTAGACGGTAAAGAATACGAAGTTAACGGAGCAGACAATCTTTTACAAGCTTGTTTATCTCTTGGGCTTGATATCCCCTACTTTTGTTGGCATCCTGCCTTAGGTAGTGTAGGCTCATGTCGTGCTTGCACTATTAAACAATATAAAGATGCTGATGATAAAGCAGGTCGTTTAGTCATGTCATGCATGACACCGGTAACGGAAGGTACAATTATCTCAATTGAAGATGAAGAAGCCAAAAAATTCCGTGAAAGTGTCATCGAGTGGTTAATGACAAACCACCCTCATGATTGCCCTGTTTGTGAAGAAGGCGGTCACTGTCATTTACAAGATATGACAGTCATGACAGGCCATAGCAAACGTCGCTATCGCTTCAACAAACGTACTCACCACAACCAGTACTTAGGTCCATTCATTAACCATGAGATGAACCGCTGTATCGCCTGCTATCGTTGTGTTCGTTACTATAACGATTACGCTGATGGTAAAGATTTAGGCGTATTTGGCGCACATAATCATGTTTACTTTGGTCGCGTTGAAGATGGTTGTTTAGAAAGTGAGTTTTCAGGCAACTTAACAGAAGTTTGCCCTACTGGTGTATTTACAGATAAAACCCACTCTGACCACTACACCCGTAAGTGGGACATGCAATTTGCACCTAGTATTTGCCAAGGCTGTGCCTCAGGTTGTAACACTTCGGCGGGTGAGCGCTATGGCGAAATAAGACGCATTGAAAATCGCTATAATGGTGAAGTCAATCGCTATTTCCTTTGCGATCGTGGTCGTTTCGGATACGGTTATACCAACTTAAAAGATCGTCCTTTACAACCAGTCTTGGTTAAACAGCAAAAACTGCTAACCATTGATCAAGCATTGGATCAAGCTGCTGACCTATTAAAAAATCAAAAAGTATTAGGGATTGGTTCGCCACGTGCGAGCTTAGAAAGTAACTATGCTTTAAGCCAATTAGTAGGCTATGATAATTTTTCAACAGGTATTGCTGCCAAAGAATTAGAATGCATTAACCTTGCAATCAAAATAATGCAAGAAGGCCCATTACCGACCCCAACCATAACTGAAATAGAAAAACATGATGCTATCTTCATTTTGGGTGAAGACTTAACACAGACCTCTGCTCGTCTTGCATTGGCAGTACGTCAAGCCGTTAAAGGCAAAGCAGTTGAAATGTCTGAAAAATTCGGCGTTCAACCTTGGCTTGCAGCAGCCGTAAAAAATATTGGGCAAAATGCTAAATACCCGTTATTTATTGCTAGTGTAGCCAATACACGACTAGATGATATTGCAGAAACATCTATTCAATCGACACCTAACGAGCTAATAAAACTTGCTTGCGCCGTTGCGCATGAGCTAGATGCTTCAGCTCCTGCGGTTAATAACATTACAGCCGAATTAAAAGATAGAGCAAAACATATTGCACAAGCATTATTAGCTGCTAAAAAGCCACTACTTATTTCTGGCTGCTCATTAGGTTCTAAAGCGTTATTAGAAGCAACCGCTAATATTGCTAATGCACTAAAACTTCAACAAAAAGAAGCTTCACTAAGCTTTGTTTTCCCTGAAGTGAATAGCGTTGGTTTAGCCTTAATGGCCAATAAATCATTAGAAGATGGATTTAATGCCATTTCTGATCAATTGGTCGATGTTGTGGTTATTTTAGAAAATGACCTTTACCGTCGTGCTGATGCTAAACAGGTTGACAACTTATTAGAACAAGCAAAATCAGTACTGGTTATTGATCACCAAATTACAGATACAACGGCTAAAGCAGACTTACTCCTTTCTGCCTCTTCTTTTGCAGAAGGTGATGGAACAGTCATCAGTCAAGAAGGGCGTGCACAACGATTCTTCCAAGTATTTGATCCAACTTACTACAATGCTGACAACTGCGTTAAAGAAAGTTGGCGTTGGATGCATGCAATCCATAGCACAATAGAAAATAAAGCTATTGATTGGACATTGTTAGACCATGTAACGACTGATTGTGCCTCTCACTTCCCTATTTTAGCGGGGATTAAAGAAGCAGCTCCTGATGCCTCGTTCCGTATTAAAGGTCAAAAACTAGCACGTGAGCCACATCGTTACAGTGGGCGCACGTCAATGTTAGCCAATAAGAATGTTCATGAACCTAGAGCTCCTCAAGATCAAGATACTGCATTTACTTATTCAATGGAGGGTTATGCAGGTACATCGGCTGAGCGTCAGCAAATTTCATTTGCATGGGCACCCGGTTGGAACTCACCACAAGCGTGGAACAAGTTCCAAAGTGAAGTAGGCGGACCATTGCGTGCAGGGGATCCTGGTATTCGTCTACTAACAAATAAAAATGAACTTTTACCTTGGTATACTGCTCAAACTGACAACAAAGAAGGCTATTGTATCGTTCCTCTTTACCATTTATTTGGTTCTGATGAAATGACCTCTAAAGCCGAACCAATAAAAGAACGCATAGCCAAACCTTATATTGCTTTAAATAATGAAGATGCTGTAGTGCTAGATCTAAAACAAGATGATCTCATTAAACTGACTATCAACAATAAAGAAATGGCTGTATCTGTGTGCTTGAATGCAGGTTTAGCAAAAGGCGCTATCGGCTTACCTGTGGGTATTGTTTGTTCACCTAATTATTTATTTGGTCAATATATCCCTAATGTAACAACATTACAGAAGGAGGCACAATAATATGGAAGCATCAACTTATGACATGATCATAGCAATTCTTTTAGCTTCTATTAAAGCTATTGTTATCATGTTAGTTGTGTTCGTATTTGCAGCACTACTTAGTTGGATTGAGCGCCGGTTACTTGGATTATGGCAAGATCGTTATGGCCCTAACCGTGTAGGCCCTTTTGGTTGCTTACAATTAGCTGCTGACATGATAAAGATGTTTTTTAAAGAAGACTGGATTCCTCCTTTTGCCGATAAACTAATCTTTACCATTGCTCCGCTTATTTCTATTTGCACACTACTGATAGCTTTTTCTATTGTACCTATTACCCCTAATTGGGGAGTGGCTAGCCATACCAGCATTGGCTTATTATTCTTCTTGGCTATGGCAGGTATTGCAGTCTATGCAGTACTTTTTGGAGGTTGGTCAAGTAATAATAAATTTGCATTATTAGGTGCTGTACGTGCCTCAGCACAAACCGTTTCTTATGAGGTGTTTTTAGGTCTTGCATTGATGGGTGTCGTTTTACAAGCAGGTTCATTTAATATGAATGATATTGTAAACGCACAACGAGGGTTATGGTTTGTTGTGCCACAGTTTTTTGGCTTTTGCTTATTTTGTATTGCTGGGGTAGCCGTTACTCACCGCTTTCCTTTTGACCAACCCGAGGCAGAACAAGACTTAGCAGATGGATATCATATTGAGTACTCTGGATTGAAATGGGGTATGTTTTTCGTGGGTGAATATGTTGGGATCGTATTGATTTCATCGTTAATTACTGTGCTTTTCTTTGGTGGTTGGCATGGCCCTGTTCTACCCGGAATAGTATGGTTTGTTCTTAAAACTTTATTCTTTGTAATGATGTTTATCCTTATCCGTGCAGCATTACCTAGACCACGTTACGATCAAGTGATGTTATTTGGTTGGAAGTTTTGTTTACCTCTTTCCTTAATTAACTTATTAGTAACTGGCTTTTTTGTGTTATTGGCGCAAGGGGCATAAGAGAGACTGTTATGAAATATATATGGCATGTTATTCACGGTGCTTATACACAACTAAGAAGTATCGTTATGATTTTTGGCCACGCTTTTCGTAAGCGTGATACGATTAACTATCCTGAACAGGAGGTTTATCTCCCTCCTCGTTACCGTGGCAGAATCGTTTTAACACGTGAACCTGCACCAGAAGGTCAGCTAGGTGAAGAACGCTGTGTCGCATGTAACCTTTGTGCAGTTGCCTGCCCAGTCGGTTGTATTTCTTTACAAAAGGCAGAGCGTGAAGATGGTCGTTGGTACCCTGAATTTTTCCGTATTAACTTTTCACGTTGTGTTTTCTGTGGAATGTGTGAAGAGGCGTGCCCTACTACAGCAATTCAGCTAACACCTGATTTTGAGCTGGCTGAATTCAAACGCCAAGACATGGTTTATGACAAAGAAGACTTATTAATTTCGGGACCTGGAAAATATCATAATTATTCTTTTTTTAACTTTTCAGGTAAAGCGATTAAAGACAAACCCAAAGGTGCAGCAAAGAATGAAGCTGAACCTATTGATGTAAAAAGTCTTTTACCTTGAAGGACACAGATTATGGCAGCATTTTGTTTTTACCTTTCATCCGCAATTGCGATTATTGCAACACTGTTAGTGATTACTAATAGTCGACCAGTGCACGCACTTTTATACTTAATAGTTTCTTTATTAGCTATTTCAATGTGCTTCTTTAGCCTTGGCGCTCCTTTTGCAGGAGCTCTAGAAATAATCGTTTATGCAGGTGCCATCATGGTACTCTTCATTTTCGTTGTGATGATGCTAAACCTAGGAACACAAACTGTTAACCAAGAACTACAATGGTTATCACCAAAAACATGGGTTGGTCCAACATTACTCTCATCTGTACTGTTGATAGAATTCCTCTTTGTTATTTTTGTAGGTGATACTGGTTTAACGATTGGCAATATTACAGTTAGCCCTGTAGAAGTAGGTTTATCTTTATTTAGCACTTATTTACTAGCAGTTGAACTGGCTTCATTGTTACTACTAGCCGCGTTGGTCACTGCTTATCATATTGGGCGCCAAGAAGCGAAGGATTAAAATTATGTTTGAAAGCATCCCTCTTGAGCACGGTCTAATTGTTTCGGCCATCCTATTTTGCTTAGGCCTAATAGGTTTGCTCATACGTCGTGATTTACTCTTTATCTTAATGAGTCTTGAAATTATGATGAACTCTGCTGCATTGGCTTTTATTGTGGCAGGAAGTGCCCATACTCCTGTACTCGTTGATAAGGTTGTTCATGGTAAACATTTACTCGTTCATGCTGCCGATGGCCAAATCATGTATATCATGATCATTGCCCTCGCCGCAGCGGAAGCAGCAATTGGTTTAGCTCTACTGTTACAACTTTATCGTCGTTTCCATACCCTTGACATTGATGCAGCAAGTGAGATGCGCGGATGAACCTAATATATTTAACCGTTGGCTTCCCTCTTCTTGGCTTTTTAATATTAGCTTTTTCAAGAGGGCGTTTGTGTGAGAAAGTTTCTGCCATTATTGGCGTTGGAGCTATTGGTTTAGCAGCGCTTTCTGCTGCATGGGTTAGCTATAGTTTCTTAAACAGTGGCTTAACAGAGTATACTGCACCACTCTGGTCGTGGATTACTGTTAATGATCCCAACAATGCAGGGAAGGTTCTATTTGATCCTAAATTAAGTTTCCATATTGACGGCTTAGCCGTTACTATGCTCTGTGTTGTTACAGGTGTTGGCTTCTTTATCCATCTTTTTGCTTCATGGTATATGAGAGGTGAAGAAGGCTACTCTCGCTTCTTCGCTTATATGAACCTTTTCGTTGCTTGTATGGTTATCCTTGTCTTGGGCGACGACATACTTTTCCTTTACTTTGGATGGGAAGGTGTTGGTTTATGTAGCTATTTATTGATTGGTTTCTATTACACTGAACCAAAAAATGGTGCCGCCGCATTAAAAGCTTTCATCGTCACACGTATTGGTGATGTGTTGATGGCTATCGGTATGTTTATTATTCTTTGGCGAGTTCCTGAGCTTCTTTCTTTAAGTATTAGCGAAATGGCTAAGCCTGAGATGACTCAAACTATTTTAGCTAAATTGGGTGAACCTTATTTAACAGCGGCAACCTTATTCTTATTTGGTGGTGCCGTTGGTAAATCAGCTCAAGTCCCATTACAAACTTGGTTAGCTGATGCAATGGCGGGCCCAACCCCTGTTTCTGCATTAATCCATGCGGCAACCATGGTAACTGCCGGTGTTTATTTATTAGTTCGCTTGAATTTCTTATTCTTCCCTGCTACCTTTACCTTAGAAATTGTAGGTATTATTGGTGCGATCACTCTAACATTGGCAGGTTTTGCAGCACTTGTACAAACTGATATAAAACGTATTCTTGCTTACTCTACCATGAGCCAACTAGGTTATATGTTCTTAGCTACCAGTGTTTGTGCATGGAATGCGGCTATTTTCCATTTAATGACCCATGCGTTCTTTAAAGCATTATTGTTCTTATCAGCAGGCTCGGTCATTATTTCTTGCCACCATGAACAAAATATTTTCAAAATGGGCGGCTTATGGAAAAAACTTCCTCTTGCCTATGCAGGCTTTATTGCAGGTGGCGCAGCATTAAGTGCCCTACCCTTCATAACCGCAGGATTCTACTCTAAAGATGAAATTTTATGGGAAGTCATGGCGGCTGATCACCCTGGACTGCTGGTAGCTGGATTAGCTGGTGCCTTTATGACATCACTCTATACCTTCCGTTTAATCTTTATCGTATTCCATGGTAAACCTGCAACGGAACATGCAGATCATGCTCATGCAGGTAAAGGCATTGCTCATGCATTACCATTGATTGTATTGATTATTTTATCAACCGGTATTGGGGCTTTAATTACACCACCATTAGGTGCAGCTTTTACTTCTCCTGAACACGCAATAACAGGTAAGCATACGCTTGAAATGGTTTCTGCTTGTATTGGTATTGCTGGGATTCTGTTAGCGGCATTACTATTCCTTGGCAAACGTGCCTTTGTGAATAGCGTAGCGGAATCTACAGTTGGCCGCTTACTTAGCTGTTTATGGCTAAATGGTTGGGGATTTGATTGGATTTACGATAAATTATTCGTACAACCTTACTTATTTATTACCAAATTGCTAGTCAAAGACCCTTGTGATAAAGCTATTGGTTTAATTCCATTGGTGATACGTGGTGGTAATAAATTAATGACCCTGACAGAAACTGGTCGCCTACGTTGGTATGCGCTATCTCTGGCATGTGGTGCTTTAGTATTAATAGCTGTAATGATTATTACATTTATGTCTTCGGCTAGCTGATTTAAACTTATAAAAAGGAATAGATATAGTCATGTCATCCCTATTATTACCTTGGTTAATTCTAATACCGATTATCGGTGGCCTTTTTTGTTGGCTTTCTGAACGGATTAGTAATTTTCTTCCTCGTTGGATTGCATTATTAACAATGGTCATATTGGTTTCCTTGTCCCTTTATTTCTGGGCTACAGGTAACTGGCATAATGCACCTAACCCAGAGGTTTCATCGGCCTTAATACATGGTCAATCTAAGTGGTGGATGTTTTACTTCCAAATGAGCTGGATACCCCAATTAGGGATTAGCATCCACTTGGGAATGGATGGCCTTTCTATTCTGCTCATTGTACTAACTGCTATTTTAGGGTTATTGGCTGTTTTGTGTTCTTGGAAAGAAATCAATAACCGTGTAGGTTTCTTCTATTTAAACTTGATGTGGATTTTAGGTGGGGTTGTTGGTGTTTTCATCGCCATTGATTTATTCCTTTTCTTCCTATTCTGGGAAACCATGCTTATCCCTATGTTCTTCCTTATTGCCTTATGGGGACATAGTGGTTCTGATGGAAAAACACGTATTTACGCGGCAACTAAATTCTTTATTTTCACCCAAACCAGTGGCTTATTAATGCTTGTGTCTATTATTACACTAGCACTTAAAAACTATACAAGTACTGGAGTGATGAGTTTTGACTATATACAACTACTAGGTACTAATTTAGGTAGTTTAGAATATGTATTGATGCTTGGTTTCTTTATTGCTTTTGCAGTTAAATTGCCAGTTGTTCCTTTACACTCATGGCTACCTGATGCACATGCTCAAGCACCTACCGCAGGCTCTGTTGACCTCGCAGGTATTTTATTAAAAACAGCCGCATTTGGTGTTTTACGTTTCGCTATTCCTTTATTCCCGCATGCGTCTATAGAATTCGCACCTATTGCTATGTGGTTAGGTATTATTAGCATTATTTACGGTGCTATTTTAGCCTTCCAACAAACAGATATTAAACGCTTAATTGCTTATACCAGTATTTCTCACATGGGCTTTATTTTAGTGGGTATTTATTCTGGTAGTCCTCTTGCTTTACAAGGGGTTGTTATACAAATGATTGCTCACGGTTTCTCCGCTGCGGCCCTCTTTATTTCCAGTGGTCAAATCTATGAACGCTTACACACACGCGATATGCGTTTAATGGGTGGGCTTTGGAGTAAAATAACTTACTTACCAGCCATTATGTTATTCTTTAATGCCGCCGCGCTAGGATTACCAGGAACTGGTAACTTCGTGGGTGAGTTCATGATTTTAATTGGAGCCTTCCCAGCAGATAAAGTTGCGGTTTCTATTGCAGCCTTTGGCTTGGTATTAGCTTCTATTTATTCACTGAGTATCATGCAACGTGTTTTTTATGGTACAACACGTGGTAATTTTCATGAACCTATTCAAGGGCTCTGTAAACGAGAACTTAACATGATGTTCTTATTGATTATACTCCTTGTATTACTAGGTGTTTATCCACAGATCGTTCTGGACACATCAGCTGCCACCATGAATGGTGTGCATGCTTGGTTCTCCCCTAACCTCGTTTCTCGGTAGTCGCTCATGGAACAAATACAACTAACAACAAGTCATTTTATAGCCCTCTTACCCATATTGGTAATGACGGCTACCATTGTCGTTGTCATGTTATCTATTGCATGGAAACGGCACCAAACTTTAACAGCAGCTATCTCAATGATTGGGATGGTTTTAGCACTCATCGCTATCATCCCTGCCGTTAAACAAGTCGATGCTGCAAAACAAGTAATTGAGGTAACCCGTTTACTATCATTTGATAAATATGCTTACTTTGCAAGCTTATCAATTATATTGGTTACAATGGCTTGTACTTGCTTTTCCCATATCTATTTAGAGGGTTATAAAGGTAATAAAGATGAGTTTTATCTATTACTTCTGCTCTCAACCTTAGGTGGAATGATACTGGTCAGTACAACACATTTAATGGGCTTATTTATTGGTTTAGAGTTATTATCTATCCCAATGTATGGTTTAATTGGTTATTCATTCTTTCAACATCGCTCATTAGAAGCCAGTATAAAATACATGGTGCTTTCAGCAACAGGTACTGCGTTTTTACTATTTGGTATGGCCTTATTATATGCAATAACAGGTCAACTAACCTTTGCTTCTATTCTAGAGATTTCTAAAGTTGTTAATCATTCAATACTCGTTGATATGGGTATTGTATTGATGATCGTAGGGCTATCATTTAAATTATCATTGGTGCCATTCCATTTATGGACACCTGATGTTTATGAAGGAGCGCCCGCCCCTGCTTCTGCATTTTTAGCAACAGCTAGTAAACTTGCTGTATTTGCGATGTTATTACGCCTGATGGAGTTCATCCCTATCACGGGTAACTCTTGGCTTTATATTGCTATTAGTATTCTATCTATTGCTTCTATCCTCGTCGGTAACTTATTGGCACTGTTCCAAACCAGCTTAAAACGTATTATGGGGTATTCATCAATTGCCCACTTTGGTTATTTACTGATTATCCTTTTAGCCAGTAATGAGTCTTCATCAGCCGCCACTAAAATACTAGCAGCGCAAACAGCAACTATCTATCTATTTACCTATATAGCAACCACTATGGGAGCATTTAGTGTGGTTACTGTTCTATCTTCACCTTGTGGTGATCGTGATGCTGATGCGCTTTATAGATACCGTGGTTTATTCTGGCGTCGCCCTTTATTGACAATTTCATTGTCAGTCATGATGCTTTCATTAGCTGGTGTACCATTAACAGCAGGATTTATTGGTAAATTCTGGTTATTAAGAACTGCCGTAGATGCAAATTTATGGTTATTAACCGCAATGGTCATTATTGGTAGTGGTATTGGTCTTTACTACTATTTACGGGTGATGATTACACTTTACCTACCTGAACCAACTGCAACAGGTAATGAAGAAAAAGGTATCCATTGGTCACATTTACTGGCCACTTTTGTCTTATTATTGATTGCAATTATTGTTATCTTTGTAGGGGTATGGCCATCACCATTGATTGCTGTTGCAAACTACGCAGGTGTTCCTGATACACTGTTCCATTACTTATCTTATTAATCAACAAAAAAGGCAACCTAAGGTTGCCTTTTTTAATCCATTACCAATTTATAATGGCTGTAAATGAGTCACCAATAGTTGTAAATTCTGTTGGCCGTTATACTCGTTAACCATTAACTTATACACTATATTGGCTTGTTTAATTGTACTATTAGGCCATACAGTGTTATCAATATTAAATGCTATTGCATCCACTTGTTGCTGCTTATCTTCTGTCCGTAGTACTAACTTTAGATGCTTGTCTTTCAATAAGCGCTGTTGTTCTATCCAAAATACACCATTAAAAAGAGGCTCTGGAAAAGACTGCCCCCATGGACCTGCCTCAGCTAATTGCTTAGCCTGCGCTAAGCAAAAATCTTCTTGAGAAAGCACCCCATCCGTTACAATTATTTTGTCTAGTGGTTCATTACCCAACTGCCTTGCTACTTCTTGATTAAATGCTGTTTGGAATAATGACAATTGTTCCTTCTGTAAAACAAGCCCCGCGGCCATAGCGTGCCCACCAAACTTATCCATCAGATCAGGATATTGACTAGCCATGTTTTGTAATGTATCACGAATATTTATGTGCGTAATTGAACGAGCAGAACCTTTTAATACACCTTTTTGTTCTGTTTCTGCAAAAATAATCGTCGGGCGATGGTACTTATCTTTTAAACGTGAGGCCAAAATACCAATAACACCTTCATGCCATTGATCATTAAATAAACAAATCCCATAAGGTAAATTATCTAATGTGATACTCTCTAATTGCTGTAACGCCTCTTTTTGCATGGTTTGCTCTATTGTTCGACGTTGTCTATTAAGTGTATCTAGCTGCGCTGCCTTTTCATAAGCATCTGCTTCATTGTCTGCTAAAAGGCAGTCAATCCCGAGTTGCATATCATCTAGTCGACCGGCAGCATTAAGTCTTGGACCTACAATAAAGCCGAGATCAGAGGCAGTGATTGTATCAAGCTCCTTCCCTGCCAGTTGAAGTAATGCTCTAATGCCATGCCTTACTCGCCCCTTTTGTATTCGCTTTAACCCCTGATAAACAAGCGTCCTATTATTAGTATCGAGAGGAACAACATCTGCTACAGTGCCTAAGGCTACTAAATCTAATAGTTCAGCTAAGTTAGGCTCTGTTAATTGCTTTTGTAGAAAATAGTCTTTCTCTCTCAATCGTGCCCTTAATGCAATCAAGACATAAAACATAACGCCAACACCTGCAATGGACTTGCAAGGGAAAGAGCAATCCGCTTGATTAGGATTAACAATGACATCCGCGTTGGGTAATTGCTCACCCGGTAAATGGTGATCAGTAATCAGTACCTTTATCTCTGCTTGTTTTGCAGTATTTACTCCATCTAAACTGGTAATACCGTTATCTACGGTGACAATCACTTGCGGTTGGTAAGTTTTAATGGCCATATTGACAATTTCAGGGGATAAGCCATAACCATAATCAAACCGATTCGGTATTAAATAATTAACGTTGTGAGCACCTAACATACGCAAACCTTGCATAGCTAATGCGGTTGCCGTTGCACCGTCACTATCATAATCACCAATAATAACAATAGATTGTTGCTCTATGAGCGCATGTTCTAATAAGATTGCTGCTTCATCAATGCCTTTAAGCGTTTTATAAGATACAATATTCGTAAGCTCTCTATTTAACTGTTGAGGGGTTGTAATACCGCGCGCAGCGTAAATACGTTTTAATAAAGGGGGAATATCGGGCAAGTTGACTGCCTCATTAGGCAAATCACGTTCTTTTATTAACATCAATTATTCCAAGATTAAAGCAAAAATAACAACACTATATATTGTATCTGATTTGATAGATAAAAATCTTAAAGATTACCTTCTTAATAAAAAAATTATATAATTAAGCGATACCAAAGCTTTCTAATAGCTATCCATAAAATATCCACAAACTTATACACAATTCAAAAAAATCCCTCTATATTGTATATGAAAACCAGTATATAATACTATATATAGTAATAAGGCAAACTATATCTAGTAAGCACTTTTCTAAGCTACCCCTATTTTAAGAGATGCTTGATGGCTGGGCATCTCCTATTATTACGCCTTGGTAGACCAATTGGACTACGTGCTACAGAATAATACAAATACTATATGTTGTGTTTGTTGTTTTATCATATGTATAAAGTTAGTTTTAGGAGACATAAATGTTAAGTGGTGTATCTCATAATGATAATAACCCAATAAATAGCGAGTTAAATACCCCCGCACCTGGACAAATTAATGTTATTAAAAGGACAGGGAGTGTTGTACCCTATACTGATGATAAAATCTCAGTGGCTATTAGCAAAGCGTTTTTAGCTGTTGAGGGCGATAACGCCGCCTCATCTTCACGTATTCATGACTCCGTTAAAAAGTTAACTGACCTTGTAACAGCTACCTTTAAGCGTAGAATGCCTTCTGGTGGCCTTATTCATATTGAAGACATTCAAGACCAAGTTGAACTAGCTTTGATGCGCTCGGGCGAACATAAAGTAGCACGCGCTTATGTACTTTACCGCGAAGCGAGAAAACAAGAACGTGCCAAAAACCATATAGAAGAAGCTCATCCAAGTATCCGTGTTACTACAGATAAAGGCGAAGTACGTCCTTTAGATTTAGGCCGCTTAAACACAATTTTGAAGGAAGCCTGTGAAGGTTTAGAGGAAGTTGATAGCCGTATTATAGAAAAAGAAACATTAAAAAATCTTTACGACGGTGTCGCAGAAAAAGATGTTAATACTGCTCTCGTAATGACAGCAAGAACATTAGTAGAACGCGAACCAAACTATTCTTTTGTTACAGCACGCTTATTACTTGATACATTACGTGCAGAAGCTTTAAATTTCTTAAATATTGCGGAACGTGCCACTCACCATGAAATGGCTAACTTTTATCCAAAAGCACTCGCTGCTTATATTAATAAAGGTATTGAGCTTGAGTTATTAGATAAGCGCTTAGCTCAATTTGACTTAGAAAAACTAGGTCAAGCATTACAACATGAACGTGATCAACAGTTTACTTACTTAGGTTTACAAACATTATACGATCGCTATTTTATTCATAAAGATGGTATTCGTTTTGAACTACCGCAAGTATTCTTTATGCGTGTTGCGATGGGATTGGCCTTAGAAGAAACAGACAAAAACGAACGAGCTATTGAGTTTTATAATCTGTTATCGTCTTTTGACTATATGTCATCAACCCCTACATTATTCAACTCTGGAACAGTTCGCGCGCAACTTTCAAGTTGCTACTTAACCACTGTACCAGATGATTTATCAGGTATTTATAAAGCTATTCATGATAATGCGATGCTTTCTAAATTTGCTGGTGGTTTAGGGAATGACTGGACGCCCGTTCGTGCATTAGGCGCTTACATTAAAGGAACCAATGGTAAATCTCAAGGTGTTGTCCCCTTCCTCAAAGTTGTTAATGATACTGCAGTTGCCGTTAACCAAGGAGGAAAACGCAAAGGAGCTGTGTGTGCTTATTTAGAATCATGGCATCTTGATATCGAAGAGTTCTTAGAGTTACGTAAAAATACTGGGGATGATCGTCGTCGTACACATGACATGAACACAGCTAACTGGATTCCAGATTTATTTATGAAACGTGTTTTCGAAGATGGATCATGGACGCTATTCAGCCCATCAGACGTGCCTGATTTACATGACCTATACGGTAAAGCCTTCGAAGAACGCTATGAGTACTACGAAGAGTTAACCAAATACAACAAAATCAAAACTTTTAAAACACTACCTGCACGTGACTTATGGCGTAAAATGCTTTCCATGGTATTTGAAACAGGCCACCCTTGGATTACCTTCAAAGATCCTTGTAATATTCGTAGCCCACAACAACATGTTGGTGTTGTGCATAGCTCCAATTTATGTACTGAAATTACGTTAAACACTAACGAAGATGAAATAGCCGTATGTAATCTTGGTTCAATTAACCTCGTTAAACATATCGTTGATGGTAAATTAGACGTAGAAAAACTAGCACGAACAGTAAAAACGGCTGTACGCATGTTAGACAACGTCATAGACATCAACTACTACGCGGTACCTCAAGCAAAGAACTCTAATGCTAAACACCGTCCTGTTGGTCTCGGCTTGATGGGCTTCCAAGATGCTCTTTACTTGCAACACATTCCGTATAGCTCTGATGAAGCGGTCAAATTTGCGGACTTCTCTATGGAAGCGATTAGCTATTATGCAATTCAAGCCTCCTGTGAGCTTGCTAATGAACGTGGTAGCTACTCGACCTTCGAAGGTTCTTTATGGTCTAAAGGGGTATTACCTCTTGACTCAATCGACAAGTTAATTGAAGAGCGTGGTAATCAATACATTTCAGTAGATAAAACAGCTACATTTGATTGGGCGCCAATCCGTGAGTTGGTCAAAAAAGGTATGCGTAACTCAAACATCATGGCGATTGCTCCTACAGCGACTATTGCTAATATTACTGGAGTTTCTCAATCCATTGAACCAACCTACCAAAACCTATTTGTAAAATCTAACTTATCGGGTGAGTTTACTGTCATTAATCCTTATTTAGTTCATGACTTAAAAGTCCGTAATCTTTGGGACAGCGTCATGGTTAATGACCTTAAATACTATGATGGTAGTGTGCAACAAATTGAGCGTATACCTGAAGACCTAAAGCGCCTCTACTGTACTGCTTTTGAAGTAGAGCCAAAATGGATTATTGAGTCGGCAAGCCGTCGTCAAAAATGGATTGATCAGGCTCAATCGCTGAATATTTATGTTGCTGGTGCATCAGGTAAAAAGCTCGATGTTACTTACCGTATGGCTTGGTACTTAGGCTTAAAAACCACTTACTATTTACGTGCATTAGCTGCTACAAGTACAGAAAAATCAACAATTAACACTGGTGCATTAAACGCTGTTTCATCAAATCACGAACAGGTAGCGCAAGCCAATGTAGCTCCAGCCCCTGTGCCAAAAGCGTGCAGTATTGATGATCCTGACTGTGAAGCCTGCCAATAACCGTTTGACTATTTTGTATATTATTTAGGCATTATAACGACATAATGCCTATTAAATAGGAGATTACTTATGTTAAGTTGGGATGATTTCGACAATGACGATACCCCTAAAAAAGAGAGCAAACCTGCTGATACAAAAACGGCTCAATTAGAACAGCAACTAAATCATGTGGGTGATGATCTCGCTAATGAAGCCCGTAGCATTCAAGCAGATGACTCAGAGGACGTTAGAAGAGCTAAAGCAGCATTAGATGAATTAGATATTCAAGAAGGGCTCGATGATTTAGAAGGAACCTCTGGGCGTGTACAAGTTGATGACAAACAAATGATCAACTGCCGTGCCGATCTAAATCAGCTAGTTCCTTTCAAATACGACTGGGCTTGGCAAAAATACCTTGATGGCTGTGCTAACCACTGGATGCCACAAGAAATCAATATGACAGCCGATATTGCCCTTTGGAAAAGTCAAGATGGCTTAACCGAAGATGAACGTCGCATTGTTATGCGTAACCTCGGTTTCTTCTCAACAGCTGACTCATTGGTGGCTAACAACTTAGTATTGGCTACCTACCGTCTAATCACTAACCCAGAATGCCGCCAATATATTTTACGTCAAGCCTTTGAAGAAGCTATTCATACCCATGCTTATCAATATTGTATTGAATCACTGGGTATGGATGAAGGCGAAGTGTTTAATATGTACCGTGAAGTTCCCTCAGTTGCTAAAAAAGCAGCATGGGGCTTAAAATATACACGCTCAATCTCTGACCCTACATTCCAAACAGGGACAGAAGAAACAGACAGGCAATTCCTACGTAATTTAATTGCTTACTACTGTGTATTAGAAGGTATTTTCTTCTACTGTGGTTTTAGCCAAATTCTTTCTATGGGTCGTCGTAATAAGATGACAGGCGTTGCAGAACAGTTCCAATATATTTTACGTGATGAATCAATGCATTTGAATTTTGGTATCGATATGATCAACCAGATCAAAATTGAAAACCCTCATCTTTGGGATGAAGGAATGAAAGACGATGCCCGCCAAATGCTATTACAAGGTACTCAATTAGAAATTGAATACGCACGCGATACAATGCCACGCGGTGTATTAGGTATGAATGCAGTAATGATGGAAGAATACCTAAAATTCATTGCTAATCGTCGCCTTGTACAGATCGGCTTAAAAGAAGAGTTCCCTAACGTGACTAATCCATTCCCTTGGATGAGCGAGATGATGGATCTCAAAAAAGAGAAAAACTTTTTTGAAACACGTGTTATCGAGTATCAAACAGGTGGTGCGCTTAGCTGGGATTAGCTTAAAACCTCAACAACTTAAAAAGCCCTGTAATAACAGGGCTTTTTAGTAAGAAATAATTATATAGCATACTTTCAACAAAAATATCAGCCACATAAAAACGACCAATAGATAGCGTTTTATTTAATTGCAAATAAAACGTTTCGGAGATAAAAAAATCTAACCATCATAATCTATATATAATTGTATGAGTACTTCTAGAATCTCATAAAAACTATACTCAAATCACATCAAATATAGTTTTTTATTTCAATCGCATCGCAATACTGTATAAAAAACCTTTTAGAGATAATAGCCAATTATTTACTTCTACAACATTTAAAACAAAAAGACTTATACCAATCTACTCATAGATAAGAGCATATTGTGCTGTTGCAATAACAGTTCCCCCAGTCACAGTGCCTTCAGCATAATACTTAGCAATAAAAGGGATATATGCTTTACCAAGCTCAGTAGGTAATGAAATAATCTCTTCTTGTTGACTGAAGTCGATAACTGATGAGTTCCAGGCATTAGCAACTTGAATAGAAACATTTTTTGCTGTTCCTATACTTCCTAAGTTACCACTGGTTGTCACGCGATTACCTATCAATGTAGAACGTGCTCTTGTTACATAAATATTACAATTTGTTAAATTGATACGAAACTCTTTAGCACCTGCTGTAGAGCCAACATTTGGAAGATCAGTTGAAGGAATACTAGGAAGCGTAACAACCGGACTCGAGGCAACTCCATCCACATCTACATTACATGTTTTAGTGGATATTAAGCCTTTAAATGTCAACACACCACCATCTAAAGCAAAACAATTTACACTCAACAAACTTAATGAGCTTACTAACAATGCGATTTTAAATTTTTTCACTTTTATCTCCTATAAAACATGAAAAAAACACTTAATAATTAAATGTGATATTGCCTTTCCATACCGCTTGTAAATAAAAACTGCTCATTATATTAATATACTTTATTCTAATGGATAAGATATCACTTGATATTATAATTCATAAGTAGAATACAACAAGCCTATTTTTAAAAAAATTTTAATAAATCATTATTTTGTGAAGCCTATTACACAATTAATACATAATCGAAACCTAAAAATTTGCCATTCAATGTCTTTTTAATAAAACTAATGATAATATAGTTAGTATCTTCTTCTATTATATTATCAATCATGGATACGATTTATGCCTAACCATCAAAGTTTTATAGACAAATTGATTAATACATTTAAAAGAGATATTTTTGAAGCTCCATCTGCGGCTAAACGTAAAGCAGGCGATATTCAAGCAAATAAAATGGCAGCTAAAGAAAAGGTTGTTCTGGCCATGCATGAACTAAAAGATTATTACCCTGCCCATGCACGGCAACGAAAAAATATCTATCATTACCTAAATAAAAAACTGGATGTAGATGTTCATATTTACGATTACGATGAAACAGGAGAGAATACATTATTATCTCTTGATCCTAATGGGCTTCAAAAAGATGAATACAATTACATCATAGAAAAATTCACTACTTGTTTATTAGAAAAAGAGGCCAATAAATAAAAAATATTTAATAAACAAGGCGTTATATACTTTAAACAACTCCGCACGCATGACAAAACTAGTCGATATAAGCCATTACGTTATATTAAATCAATAACTTAAAAATCATTATGAGCTTATATAATAGCATTTTCATGCAAGAATAGGCTGATAGTATAGACTTTGATTTTTAAGGTGTTTGATTAGATTTACATAAGCTAAAATCAACTTTAGATACATAATCATTACCCTATCTTATTTATGATAGAGTAATACAACCGTGTTTCTGGCTTTTCAATAGAATGGAAATTGTATGCTTTTAAAATACTCTTAGCTTTATTTTTTTATCCTTTTTATCGTAAATACAACAGGATCAGTATATATTGATAGCTCATATAAATTATATTTCGTTCTTAATTGCGTAAGAAATTCATAGTTATCGTTATAATATATAAAGGATAGAAAATTAGCGGCTTCATCTAAAAGTTGCTTAAATGGAATCCAGCCTCCCAAAGGATATTTAGAGTAAAAAATATTCGGAAGGTGTATTTCGATCTCATCATTGAATAAAGTCAAAACTTCTTCAAAAAACTTTTTTGATACAACAAGAAAAGCCTCTGTATGGTTTTCATTGGCTAGATCGCTAATATCGTCATAAGATAACACGATATAGGATGGTAGAATCTTTTCTTTTATTTCCAATGTCATAGTTTATCTCTTAGAATAGGATTTAAAAATTAATCATACAACCCTTAATCAACCCTAGACACATAAGGTTGCTGTGTAATAACTTATGCATCTAACCTAATTGCGTAGTAATCGTTAACACCTGTTCGTGATACGTCTTGACCGATCATCCATGCGATAGTTTAGCCTAGCAATAAGAGTCCTTTTCATAACCCTATCCCTTTTCTTAATTTAAGATAGGATAGCGCATTTTGTAACAATTTTAAATAATAAATGAGAGGGCAATAAGTCTGCCCTCTATATTTATCATTAGAATTGCAAAATCTGCCTAACTCTCTGGTTATTTTCTGTTAAAAATACATAAAAACTATCTTGCGTATGCTCGTTATTTAAAAGAGAATTACCAACTTTGTTAGGATCATCAATAACATTGAGCATCATGTTGTTTTTAACAGTAGTACTGTTGGTATTTTCCATAGGTGCAAAGTTAATACTTGGCAAACTAGGCGCAGAATGAGCAGGAACTCTAGCTAATCCACCCGTTGAATGATGCACACGCGTAAGGTCATTAACAGCCCCCCATACTCTATTGTTGAATTTCAGCTAGATTTTTCTTTGTTATGCTACTTCTTTGGCTTTTTCTTCGGCAGCTGCTTATGCTTGTATGGTTTGTTCTACTTTGTGGTAAGCAGACATTGACTGGTTTTGTGCTTTAACGACCTCTTGCCAGTTTTTGTTTTCATTAGACAAGGTTCTAGACATATTTCTAGACGCTTCAACTGCTTCATCTGTTGCTCTCTTTCTCTCAAGTGCCGCTGCAATCATCTTTTTAATTCTTGTGGCTGCATGTTCTTCGCTTTCGCCTAAACTGGCTGTAGCTTGTCTGCTTTTTGTGTAGCTGTTGCGGTTGATTTAGGCTCTTTAGCCGCATTGTTTGGCGAGTTTGTTACTTCGTCCACTGCCTTTGAGGTTATCTTGCTAACGGAACTGAGAGACATTATTTCTTTTTGTATATCATTGACTGTTGATGTAGATTTTTTTGTTTTGGTTTCTAGCTTTTCTACTGAGCTACTTAGTTTTTCAAGTTCAATACGTGCTTTTTCTGCATCTGTAGCGTCAACTACGATTTTAATTCCGTCTGTCATTTTGTTTCTCCACGCCTCACGGCATTAAGTTAAACCATATTTTCTTCTTGCGAAAAAAATTCAAAAGAGGGTTTGGTCAAGATACATATGCAGTTTTTTAAAAAGGATAGACCAAACTAGGATAATCATAATTTCGAGCAAATTATGCCAATAAAAGTATTATTTCAATGAAAGCTTTAGACTGAAGGTGACCATAGATCGTAATCCAATATATAACAATTTTTTCCTCGATGAATTTTCCCAGATGCCGGTAGATTGAAATGCATACCACTGATTGAAAGCTGATCTGTAGCGACACGATCTAATAGTATTTTACGTATATGAGAGGCCTGAGTAGGGTCACTATCAAATGCAATCGTCACATCAGGATGAACTATTTGTATATAAGGAAAATGAACAATATCCCCCCATATAAGGAGAGAGTCCTTTTCATTACCAATCAAATAACCTGTGTGGCCGGGCGTATGCCCAAATAATGGAACTGCTTGAACTCCAGGTAGTATAGCTTCATTTTTAAATGGAACTAATCTATCTTGGTAGGCATCGAAAGCATTTCTCGCAATATTAGCGTTCTTTTTAAACTTATCGTTTGAAGATACGTATATTGTATCATTGCGCCAGAAATCTAATTCATTTTCATGGATATACAACTCTTGAACATTTCGAAAAACAGGTGTTGCAGATGATGTAGCCATACCACCAATATGGTCTGGATGCGCATGCGTTAATAAAATGGTATCAATATCTAGTGGATCGATATTAGCAGCTGATAATGCAGCTTGTAATCTTCCTCCCCAGCCATTTATACCTCCTGCACCGCTGTCCACCAAAATTGTTCGCTCCCCTATTTGTAATACAAACACATTAATATTCATGCGAGGCAAAGGGCTAATTCCCTTGTTTTCCAACAGTGCCTCAGCTTCAATTGCTTCAATACCATTCAATAACTCAAATGAAGCATCAAGATAACCATCGCTCAGCATAGTAACTATAGTGTCACCATACCTTTTTTTATTAACTGCGGGAGCTTGATACACTCTATCAATTTTCATAATTACTACCTTTATAAATCATTAATTCTACAGTACAAATTTTAATTAAACATATTTGCAATTATTATATCGTATATATTTTATTTCAGTTGCCATATACCCTCCTCAAATATTATTAACTAGCATTAAAGACAATTTTGTTATTCCTTTTGGCATCACAACAACTCTTTCACTTATTCTTTCGGTTCCATCATCCAAATGAACTTTGTGCAACTTGTGATCTAACAATCCTTGCTGTATTTTTCTTGATACGCGGTGAATGCACTGCTTCCTTGCCGTCTAAATAGCTTGCCCTTCGTTGACTTCTATTCCTAACTCTTTGAGTTGTTCTGGTGTTAATAGCATTGTTTTTCCCTTAGGTGTTGGTTACCTTTTTACAGGCATAAAAAAACCGCTTCAATGGGCGGCTATTTATTGGTTTTAGTATTATGTTGTGATTAATTTCGTTGTTAATTTGCTAAGAAAGATCATTGAAAAATGTATACGTTATTCCCATAAATTTAAAATTTTTCTTTTCATTATGTCCATCATCTATATAAATAATATCAATAGAATAGTTTTTCTTACATACATAAGTGGTTTGTTCGTCGATAGTAGAAGGCAATTTCGCACACTCTAAAGAACCATTTTTAATTTTATTATCTATAACTTGTATTAGCTCTTTATACCCATCATAGACCACAGTGCTATCACTGTTTGTTGGATGAATATCGTTAAATCCTACGATTTTTTCTAAACGATCATCTCTAAACATAAATCCATAGCAACTAAATAAACTATTCTGTAAAGGTGAGCTTTTAGACTTATAGCATTCTTGACAGCCTTTAGTATTAACTTTCTCTAAACTGAGAACCTTGCTCACTTCCTCAAGAGTCATCCCACTCTTTACTCCAAAGGCAGATTTCTCAGTAAATAGTTGACTAAGCGGTACCTCTTTCTGAGAGCATGCTGTAGATAAAAGACACAAACAAACAAACACGATCTTTTTCATCTTTTTATCCTATAATTAACCCAGGATAGGATAATAACAAATATATGTTATTCAAGTAGCATTTCTTAAGTCTTTACCTTGAGCGACTATCCAGAGAATATCTTACTCATGAAAATATAGTTTTTAATTATTAAAACACTCTTTCGTGAAGCTTATTCTTGCTTATTGATTGCTTTACCAACTCCTTAAACTGTCTACCTGATCAGCATATAAATTTAGTTGCTTGGTTATCTCTAGCGTACATTCAAATAGCTCACCGTTTGTCTCAGGCTTGCATTCTTGGATTGAGTACCGTTGACATGCATTATTACTGGAAGTTTGATATAAACTATCTTTACTTCGGTTACTACTTGTTTGTTAGTACAGCCAGCTAAATAACTTATTATCAGCACAGTTATTAGTAATTTAACTATCATGTCTATTTAATCTTTTTAATAATTTCAAACACGAACATATTTTCATACCATCTATAATCATTTATTAACTGCTCTATAAAAGTAATTACGGGCATAACAAGTTCTAGCAGCAAGAACTTATTGGCTACCATAGGGCGATCAGTATCAAGATCTCCCATCCAAAGAAGAATTCCATAATAACTACCATGATGTATAAATCCATTACTTAAAGCTTATTTCTTTGTCATATAGCCAAGCATTAATAAATCCCCTTTAGTAGTTTATTGTTTGCCCAATCACTTACAGGCTGGTTAGTATGCTTTGTGGATTTGAACTTCTCCAGTTCTTCCATAGCTTTTATTCTTGTTTCTGCTTTTTGATCTTCTAGCTTGGTTATGTAGCCTCTGTTTTGTTCTGCTTGTTTCTCTAGTAGGTCAATAGAGCCTTTTAGATTCAGGTTAGCTCCTATAACTGTATAAAGCCAACCATTAAGAGTGCCTATCTCGTTTAGTGCATTGTCTCTGTCGTTTCTCAGTATTAAACAGTAGATAAGCAGTAGTACTGCTATAGCTCCTAAACCTACAGAGAGGTATTTAGTGATAGTGTCCATTAGCTAGCCTTTGGCAATATAAATTTAAGCTGTCCTCTCTTGCTAAATGCTTGTCTACATCTTGCATCAAAATCCCTATGATCTAATGATGTTAAGGCAATAGCTTTTATAGCATTTATCTGTCCATCTAATAAATCTATACCGCCACCTTGTAGCCATTGATGTACTTTCTCAGAATTAGATTTACGAGCCTTTACTTCTCTTTTAATACTTCCTTGGGTATAACGACTGAGTCAGTCCATTTTAAAGTCATTTAACCATAAATTGCCGGAGCACCAAATCTGTGACCTGCATGAACTGTAGTAGATAATATTTTTTGTATTTTCTACCTCTTCCACCAATCTTTTTCACTGTCTCCATTTCAAATTGGATTAGTCCAAACTCTTTAAAATCATCAATATAGTTAGTTATTGTCTGGACGGCTGATCTATTTTCAATGCCACCCCGTTCAGCTATCAACTTGCTATCTACTCTTACTTCATCGTTAACAGATACTAATTGAATATTTGCCATGTTTTCACCTATAGAATAGTGGTTAAGTTAGTACATAAGTGGCGGTCGAGAACTTAGGAAAACATTCGCTATTCTCTTAACCACTATTCTGTAAGTTTCTCTGGTTAAACCCGTACTAATGGGCATAAAAAAACCGCCTCTAATGGCGGTTCGTTTGAAGAAATAGATTTATTTTTGTTCTTCTTTTGCCTTTCTGTACCAAAATTCAGCTTGTTCCTTATCTTGCTTAACCCCTAGACCTTCCTTATAAAGACATCCAAGACGAAGCATTGCATTAGGACTGCCTTTGTTTGCTGCTTTCAAGTACCATTGCATCGCCTCTGGATATTCAGTGCTCGCATAATAGTAACCACCAATCATGAGCATTGAGTTTATATGACCTTTATCAGCGGCCTTTAACCACCACTGCATGGCTTGTTGATAACTCCATTCAACTCCTTCCCCTTTTGCATAAAGATTTCCAATATTATACATTGCATCAGTATTGCCTTCATCAGCAGCTTTTAGATACCATTGCATTGCTTGTTGGTAATCTTGCTTGCCGGCATATTGCACTCCTTTTTCAAATAGAACATCTGCAGTCTCGCTCTCTTGGGCCATACTAATATTACAACTTAAGAGAATACCCGCGAATAAACTATAAAAAAATGACATGAATACTGACATGTTAACAATCCTTAAAGTGTATGAAATAGTTTTATTATAAGTTATTTCTTTAACTTTATTTAATCACCAATTCAAAAGGCTCGTTATTAAGATCGCCCATAAAATCATTTAAAGCTACCTTACTGCTAGTGACAACTGGCTGATTGTTTAGCTTTTCAAAGCAAAATACAGTCTTGTATATCTGTTCTGTAGCCTTTATCTATGTCTCCACCATAATTCCCTGCATGAATTAGAATAGCTATCCTATTAGGGACACCACAGATACCATAAACTTTCCCAAACTTGGCGCTATTAAAAATCTTACATTGATATGTACCTTTAGGAATACATGACACCTGACGTTTGTTGCCTTTGTCTGGTAGCTCTAATGTATAGAACGTCTTTCCATCGGGTAATGTTATTGTTTCAAATGTTCCATAATATTCTGATTTTTCAAGAACTAAGGTAAGCTTTATTTTATCGGTCATTCTTTATCAATCCTGTTATTTATAGTTTTCAAAATAAACTCTCTTAAAGAAGTAACACCAACAAAGCCTATTGCACCACCAATAGTAATAACAGCACTTTGTGGTAGCTGAAATATATCAACTAGTAATACATAACGACAAAGCGCCACAAGTAATTGCTTCTAAAGCTATTATAGGTTTGATTTTATTGTCATCGTAAAGTAATCTTAATGTAGCCATAATTGCTGCCATCACTGCCCCCTTGTATAGTGGGACTTTGCTCAATTGCTGCTATCAACCAATTCCATAGGCTGGGATCTTTGTTCGGCATTTCGATTGTTTAAACTCATAGGTTTGTAGTGCATTTTCTTACACTGTGTACATTTGATCTCAACTTTGCTGTCTACTACCTTGAAAAATAACCTACCACAGCTATCACATTTATATTGATAGCTACCATCTATTTCTAATGTTTTATTTTTCATACAGCGTGGATACCTAAATATAATTTCTTGATCTTCTGATAAGCTGAAAAGTAATTTTTTACACTCACAATAGGACTTATGTAGCATAACCCTTAGTTATCATGCTTATGCTAGACTGGTTTTTCCTACGTAGGACGGGGATCTAGCTATGATGCAGGTGCTTCTGCTGATTAGGGCTATCTTCAATATTCCAGTATTAAAGAGGTCGCTTTCGTATTAACTTAAGCAAATAATAAAGCCCCTTAACCAGCTATAGTAAGGGGCTTTTTTTACGTTTAGAAATCAAATACACTATCAGAAGCTAACATCGATTTTAAAGTAATTTTTGCTTGATTCTCAACTTCGACTATTGAAGCTTCAGAGTTTGCGATTATTTTAATTTCAAATTCTGTATGAAGAAAAAGTTTATTCCCGTATGTTTTATAAATATCGTCATTAGGAATTACCTTACTCATAAAAACTGGCAAAGTTACTTTATATACATGTTTATTAGGCTCTAAGCCCCATACTTGTTCTCTTTCAACTTTTAAAGCTGAATTTAACGAAAAATTATCATAATATGACATTCTAAATTCTCCTTTACTATTAACTGGAGATCATATTTTATTTTACTTAATTTATTGATTCCTATTGCTTTAGCAAGAAAAAAAAGACATAAAAACCTCTTTTAAGAGGCTTTAATCTGTTACTATAAGGGAAAATCTTAGTTGTTATTTATCATAATGGATAAAACAGCACCATCTGTTTTTTTAAAATAAGTAAGCACAAAAACATTAATATCACCTCTATCGTACATATCACGATGGCAAGATATATTTCCACCTGGATAGCGGCAGTTCATATCCCTATCTCTTTCAGATTCTTTCTGTAATCTATCAAAAAGTTTATCGAAGTTCTCTTTACCATTGAAAATAAGATCAACTAGAACTAATTTTTCTTCAGGGACAAGTCTAACATCTCCACTGACGATACCTATGTCATTAGTATTTATTCCCAGTATTGAAACTGGGGCAACATCTTTAAATCTATAGTGTTTGGTATCTAAACGATCTGAAGCAACTTTTGTAAGAAGAGGATTATCAGCGTAAGTTTCTTCAGTATCATCTTTATTAATCGAAAAATTAGACTTTCCACCAAGCCCCATAATACAAAAAGCTAATACAATGACACTAATTACTTGTCTCATTTCCTTATATCCTTAGAAACATACATGAATGAAGTATAGTTTTATTACGGGCATAAAAAAAGCCCCTGCCGATTAGGCTAGAGGCTGCGTTTTGTTTAACTTTATTTAAGGTGCGAAAAATAATTGTGGTAATAACGCATTATTTTTCCGACGTTGTCAATATTAAACTAAAAATAAATAACTAATTAACATAAATACCTACCTTAAGTCGTGGGATAACGTTCAAACCTTGGAAGAATTCCGGTTCAATACTTTAAGCAAAGCTGATCAACAGTTAGTTAAACAAACAGCAGAAGATGCAGACTAGACAATTGACGAAGCCATATTTCAGCTTACAGAGATTGGCGAAATAAGCATTTTAGTTTAGGAGTGAACAAGATGAAAGCCATACCAACGCATCAAAAAAGAGCCTTAGCAGAACTGCACATCAGAATTGAAGAATTAAGACCAGATTACAACGCTGTATGCGAATTTGGAAGATATACATTTCAAAGCAATATTTTTAATGAAAACGACATAACTGTTTTAGGAGTCAGTATTGGCGATGTTGATATTGAGATAGGTGGAGAAGCTTACAGAGTAGATGCCTACCAAAAGAAGCTAGCCGTTTTAGTAGACCAATTAGCTTGTGAGGCCGCATAAATGAAAATTGTGCTAGATGTTCTTTTTATTATAACTGCTGTATCAGCAATAGCTTTAAAGGTGGTTTAGATGGGCGAAACAATATTGAACGTATCTTGTGGTGCTTTATTTAGCGCAATGGTTATCTGGTCGATTGTTAGTTGGGCGTTATGAAAAAAGATTTAATAGCAGGGTTAGCTTTCGCGGCTATATGGCTAACCTTAGCAACAGCAGATTTAAACAGGTTATATGAGCTTTAAGGGGTTAATCATGAAATACACCATGCAAGAAATCGAAAGCATCAACAGCAAAACAGGTGCTAAAGAGGAGCTCTATGTAGTAGGTATTGAGGGTGAAAAAACAGACGCTAATTCATTCTACGAATTTAAGACAAGAGAAGAAGCGGAGGCTAAAGTTAAAGATATTGAGAGTAAATAGCAATCTTCACCAAACGCATTAACCAGTGCGTTTGCTAAAGGTGATTAAAAGGTTACGCGGCTGTCTACCTTTAAATGGTAGCCCACAGTGACAAGCAGAAAGTTTTGAGCTTTCCACTGGTTCGGTGCATAAGGCCGATAAGATAGAAGTTATAACGGCAATATGCGCGGTTATCAGTAGCTAAGACAAAGGACAACTTAGCAAGTTACTTATGGTCTCTACGGTATAACGCCCACTCTTCTATTTGTTCTCCATTAGGTAGAGTACACATACCGTATTGACCATCAGTTGAATTTTTGATCTCTAATTTTCCGCCAATCTGTTCACAATATACAGATGCAGGATTAGCCATACCAACACTAGGATTTTTATCTTTCTTAGATTGATTATCCATACTATTACACCCTACTAAAATTAATGTGGTGGCAAAAAGAAATACTATTTTTTTCATGATTTTCTCAGTAAATGTTAATAAGCACGCAAAGATTTTATCTATTTTAAAAAAGTTAGCAAGTTAATTTCAGATTAAAAGAGCTAGGCCGTTTCCTAGTAATAGCAGAGGAGAAAGGATATGGACGGGCAACGTCTTCGAGTGAGAAAATAAAATTCGAGATTACTAATAAAAAGCAGGGGTTACCCCCTACTCTAGTTGGTTGATCACCTTGTAAATATAGTTATCTTATACCACTAAAAAGAATAACAGGGATAATGAAATAAAGTACATTATAGATAATATATATAGAGCCTAAAGCTAACAAAAAAAGCACTATTGCTAGAAGGTATATTTTCTTGTATTGCTTATCTGCAAGGACCGCTAAAATAATCAGCGGGGCAAGTATTACTGCTATTACTAAAAAAATAGTTGTAAGAGGAACTTGTCTTAACCCAAGTGAAGTGAGGTAAATCAGACCCAGCATATAAAACATTCGTTTTAATTTTTATTTATATTACCTCAGAAAATCAAATTTAAGAAGTCAATTAACAAAACAACCCTATACAGGGTGGTTTTATTAGTTAATTGATTAATACCAAGGAGGAAATAATTATATTTATCAATATAGATGTAAAAGGCACTACCAATATTTTAATCTCTGTACCTAGTGACAAATTAGAGAAAGCCTTACAAGCCATAATCAATATGTTGGAGCAAAATCCTGTATTTATTAAAGATAACTAGAATTCATTAGAAAAAGTAAAGCCAGAATCAACAATAATATTAGGCAACTCTTACAAAACAAAAAGCAATAATCACGAAATCGAATGTAAAGTAGAACCAAAGGACCATGTAATTGAAGGATTTAAACCAGCAAGCAACGAATTATTTATATCATTTGCTGATTACAAAAAAGAAAAAGATGAACAAGTTAAGAAATTGATGGGCTCAAAGAAAAGAATGCAAAATTATCAAAAAAAATGATGCTTTAATTAGCTGTAATGATACTGAGGAAGACTAACTTTAGCCATGCCAAGGATGGCAAACTAACCATGTATGCTTATAATGAAATCAAATACATATTTTATTAATACATATGATAAAAGTACAAAAATAAATAGCAATACCGCACATACGCATAGTTTGCGCATGTTCTTTTTTACTAACGCAGCAATGATGCCAAAAATAATAATAATAAATAGCCAAATATATAAAGTAGCAATAACGAGCAAAATAAAATAAAAAACACTTTCCATATAAAACGCTCATTTAATTTTTTAGCCAATTCTACCTATAAGAAAGCAATTTAGCCAGATCAACTTGTATCTTCTGACCTTGATTGCTTTCTTATGGAGTAATTAAAGAGGTCAATAATGGTTAAACGAAATTGCAAAACTTGCGGATGCGAATTTGAAGCAAGACAAACAGATATCAATAGAGGCTGTGCTATATATTGCTCAAAGTTATGTAAAGCATTTATCAAGCGATGGATTGTGTTATGGAAGAAATTGAAGCTATAGGAAAGGATAAGAAGCAACAGGGCTTTAACTATCGAGGTATTGATGATGTTTATAATACTTTGCTCCCTATTCTAGCCAAGCATGGAATATTCACAGCACCTGAAGTGTTAGAGCAAACAAGAACAGAACGAGTAAATGCAAAAGGCACTGTACTTTTTTACACGACTGTTCAAATGAAATATACGTTTTGGTGCAAAGACAGCTCTAGTGTTAACTGTGCAGTCTTTGGTGAAGCAATGGATAGTGAAGACAAGTCAACAGCAAAAGCTATGCCTATAGCTCATAAATATGCCCTACCACAAACATTCAGCATTCCCACTGAAGAACTAATAGATCAGGAAATGGATGTATATACCGATATTCAGGAGCAAAAGTCAGTCTAAACGCCAGAGAATGAAAAGTGGTGGAGTGGTGCTAAAAACGCTTAAAAAACGCGATGGTAATTTGGAAAGCGTTTTAAAAAGAGCTCATATTTCATAACAACACATAGAGCAATTGATAGCCAAGTGTAATGATGAAATGGCAAAACATCCAACAGAATAGCAAAGAATGAGAGCATTTAAGGCTAGGGAAAGTCACTGTTTCTAAATTTGGAACAATCATGGCTAATAATGGTGGCTTTTTTGATTGTGGCGATTATGGTGAATCACCAGATGGACTTGTTAATGATGACGGTGTTATCGAGATTAAGTCAGTTATCGCTTCTACTCATTACGCAACGCTAAAGCGTAATTTATTTGACCCTAGTTATAAATGGCAGCTTATAGGCCATTTAGATTGTGCGGGGTGTGACTAGGTAGACTTCATTATTTATTGCTCAGACTTTCCAGAACATAAGCAATTGATCATTCACAGGCTTAATAGATCAGACTGTGAACAGGGTATAGAAAGATTAACCAATAGACATACTCAGTTTATTGAGTTGGTTAAAAATACAGTTAAAGAGGTTAAGCATAGCTAGTTCAAACAAGGTTCAAATTATTAGACGACTAGGAAATGATGTTGACATACGTTATACAGCATCAGGAAGCTCGGTTGCTAATATGTCCGTAGCGACTAGCGAGAAGTGGATAGATCAGAACGGGCAAAGTCAAGAGCGTACAACTTGGCACAATATAACTATGTTCGGAAAATTGGCAGAAGTAGCTGGACAATATCTAGTTAAAGGATCGCTAGCTTATTTTGAATATAAGATTGTTACTGAAAAGTATCAAGATCAACAAGGCGTTGATAAGTACATAACTAAAATTTATGTAAGCATTATGCAGATTCTAGACAGCGGTCAAGATCCACCACAACAATTTAACCAGCAACAAAGCCTAGTACAGCAAACTAGGCCGAAGCAGAATCAACAAGCAACACCGCCTCAGAGCGATGACTGGGACGATATCTCGTTCACTAAGCATTACTCAATCAATGGCATTTAATCAAGATATTAAAGACAGGTCACTAGGAGTTCGCTATATCATAATAGCTATCTATAAAACTTATACCAACACCATTATAGGTTGGTATAAGATGCAAGTATATCAATTTTTATTTAGATTACTGCTGGACAAACCCACCAGGCGGCACCAGTCCAATACTGCTGTGTAACAAAAAGGCCATTAACATAGACCGAGCGAACATAATCACAACTGTATGCAAAAGGTGTTGAAGTTGCTCTGTAATTAATTAAAACCCACTTGCTAACTACTATATTATTAGCAGCAAAAGTATTTGAACATATGAATAAACTAGAAAAAAAAGCTAAAGCAGTAATAAACTTTTTCATAATCAACTACTCCATTTGTAACTAATGAATTTTTACTACTTACCAGCTTAATCTTGCTTGTTAAGCTATTGGTAAAATAGCAAAAATCAAGGATAAAAACTCCTATACTTTAGCCAAAGAATATTAAAATAATTATTAATGAAATTACAATATTAGTTAAGAGGTCAATTAATATGACTAATGAATTAAAACCCTGCCCTTTTTGTGGGAGTAAAGCAAGACGGTTACGTAGATGTTCAGGAAGATTAAACTGGTTGCTGGATTCAAAAACCTACTGTTAAATATAACGGATGTTACATAAATATAGGAGATCATAGAAATAATGGTGATGCTGCTAAAGAATGGAACAATCGCCAACCAGCTTTTGACTGGAAGCCTATAGAGGAATTAAGTCTAACTTTATTAAAAGAAGGCAAGAAGATTGTTTTATACAATAAGAAAAGACCATTTACAGACGAGTATGATTTTATTGATGAGAATGCTTACGAAGAATACGAAGAAGATTTACATCAACTTTTAGAGGACGTTAAAAACTACTTGTTCACACTACTCCCACTAACCCCACCACAAACCAACCAATTATAAACAAGCTAGCTATTCTAAAGCCTAGCTTAATTTAACCATAAACCACTAACAGACTTATCCACAGTTATTGTGGATAAAGTGAGGTGTTGTCATGCCTATTAAATCAATTTCATTTAATGAAGAAATGTTTAAGCTGCTTAACGAGGATTTGAAAAGAGGTGATGTATGAGAGTAACTTTTAGTGAATGGAATAAAAACTATTTCGCTAGGCCAAGGACGAGGCAAATGTCATCTAATTATATAAAGGAAGGGAAGATATTTTCTGCTCCAATCAAGGTTGGCAGAGAATATGAAGTAGATAGTAACGCAATATTGCTAGACAAAGAACTAATTAATAACCCTATGCGGTTAAAAGAACGGATGAATGAGCAGACAAAAAGCAGAAAAGACGAAAGATTTACCGCCTAATTTATCAATAAAGCGTTAGCAGTAACTGAAACAATTCAAGCAAATCTTGAAGTATACAAACCAAAAGAATCTTTAATTGATCGGATAAGAGGTACTAAAGAAACAACTTTACATGAATGGTTGGTGACCTATCAAGAAATCATAAATAAAAGAAAGTTAAGCGCTAATAGTTTGCGTGATTACAAAATTAAAATATCTATCATCAAACGAAATTTAGAAGACATGCCGCTTAAAGACATTACACCCAAAATAATTGCTGACTTTATAAACAACTATCCTAAACTATCAATGGTTAAACAAATTAAATCAACATTGTCTGATAGTTTTAATGAAGCTATAGCAAGCAGATATGTCACTATTAATCCTGTAACAGTAATAAAATCTCCAAAAATAAAAGTTCAACGATCCAGACTCACCTTAGAACAATTTAAAGAAGCCTTAAACAATTCACCAGAAATATACAAAATTTATTTTTTGCTATTTGTTTTGACAAGCCAACCTATAGGTGACATAGCTTCTTTAAAATGGTGTGATCTTAAAAACGATAAAATATATATCTCGAGCAAGAAAAAAAGGCTCAAAGATTGCAATTCCTTTAGATTTAAAGCTTTCTTTTTTCAATCAATCTATTCGTGAGGTGTTAAACAATTTATCTCATTCAAGTGAAACCACATGCAACGCAAATACTTATACCTTAAGAACAAGGTTTGCTAAATATCTACCAGCCTGTGAAAAGAAGAAGCCAACCTTCCACGAAATTAGAAACTTATCCGCTAGATTACATGAGGTAGAAAAAAGGTGCTGAATTTGCAAAAAAATTATTAGGTCACAAATCTATGGTAATGACAGACAAATACCTAGATAATAAAGGTAACGACTATTTAGAGTTATGAGCTTTTTATGAGTAATTAAGAGTAATATTTTATATCCTCTTGATTATATAAGGATTATTTTACTATGAAAATTATATCATTTAATATTAATGGGTTGCGTGCTCGTCCCCATCAATTAAAAGCAATTATCGATAAATATCAGCCTGATGTTATCGGTTTACAAGAAACAAAGGTAGACAACCCTCAATTTCCTTTAGCAGATATTGAAAAACTTGGCTACCATGTTGAATATCATGGGCAAAAGGGACATTACGGTGTTGCCTTATTATCGTTAACCCCGCCATTAACTATTTATAAAGGTTTCCCTTCAGACGACGAGAATGCTCAATGTCGCTTCATTTATGGAACTTATAAAGATAAATGCGGAAAATCCATAACGATTATGAATGGTTACTTTCCACAAGGCGAAAGTAAAAGTCATCCTATAAAATTTCCTGCTAAACAAAAATTTTATGCCGATCTCCAGCAGTTTTTAGAGACACAAAGCAAGTCAGCTGAGCCAATGATTATTATGGGAGATTTTAATATTTCTCCTCAAGATTGCGATATTGGCATTGGTGAACAAAATGCTAAACGCTGGTTAAAAACAGGCAAATGCAGTTTTCAGCCGGAAGAGCGTGAGTGGCTTGATAAGTTAAAAAATTTAGGTTTTATTGATAGCTTTAGAATGCTTCACCCAGAGACTGATGATCTTTTTAGTTGGTTTGATTACCGCAGTCGAGGCTTTGAGGACACCCCAAAGAGAGGGTTACGAATTGATTTAATATTAGCATCAGGAATCTTAAAGCAACGCCTTAAAACAGCGGGTATTGATTACGAAATTAGAGCAATGGAAAAGCCATCGGACCACTGCCCTATTTGGTTAGAGCTAAATGACGAGTAGTTTAAACTACTCGTTGTAGCATTTTATTCCCAATCAACAAAGATACTTCTAAAAAAAGTTCTGATAATAATCTCTGGGTTATAACCAGCCGCAAACTGCTGAGGATCTCTTGCCCAATCATTCAAAACACCACTGGTCATTATATGCAACATATGAGCAGCCAACTCAGGCGTAATGTCTGGTCGAAGTTTTTTGGCCGTCTCTGGTTGGCTAATAAGCCCTGCACAGTGATTAATAAAGCCTGCTATCATATTGTTACACCGTGCTTCTGACTCACTTAGCTCCTCAGTGTATTCACAACGTCTTAATAAAATGGTAAATATATTACGGACCCTCTCATCACTGGAAAGTTGATCAAAGATATTCTTAAATAAACCAAATAGTTTTAAGATAACAGAGCCATCCATTGTCAGAAACTCGTCAAATACATCCTCAACAGGCTTAAATATCTGACTCATCAACTCATTAATTAGATGGTCTTTATTTTTAAAGTGCCAATATACAGCACCTCTAGTCATTCCCGCTGTGCGTGCTATTTCCTCTAGGCTTGTTTTAGATACGCCTTTTTTTAAAAAAAGCTGTTCTGCTGCTTCTAAAATAGCCAGTTTTGTTTTTTCAGCATCTTCTTTAGTTCGCCGCATAATAAATAATCACTCTTACGTAGTACTCAGGCTTTATTTTAATATATTTACAAACAAGATGTACGTATATTAACAAATTCTGTACAATTATTGTTTATCAGTTTATTTTCAATTCTCATGACTTTACGAATTATACTTATTTTAGCTAGCTTAAATGCCTTTGGGCCTATCGCAATCGATCTCTATCTACCTTCATTCACCTCGATGGCTGAAGAGTTTAATACGACGTCAGATAAAATCCAACTTAGTCTTTCTGTTTACTTGATTGGTCTCGCTGCAGGGCAGATTCTCTATGGCCCATTAACAGACAAGTTAGGAAGAAAAATACCTCTACTTTTTGGCCTTTGCATATTCATGCTCGCCTCACTAGGTTGTGCTTTAGCCACAAGCCTTGAGTGGCTTATTGCATTACGTGTATTACAGGCATTAGGGGGTTGCGCTGGTATGGTGATATCGCGTGCCGTAGTCAGGGACTTATGTGACCCTAAAATAGCCGCTAAGGTTTTCTCACAACTTATGCTCGTTAGTGGAATTACCCCTATGATTGCCCCTCTCATTGGGAGTTGGCTACTTCAATACTATGAAACATGGCATGCAAGTTTTTATTTCTGTTTTATTTTTGCAGTCATTATCATTACAACAACATTCTGTTGGTTACCCGAAACATTACATCCTAATGCACCAAGGCCACCTATTTCTACAGCAATGAAACAATACAAAGCACTGTTTAAAAAATATCAATTTATCAGCTTCAGCTTTGTCGGTGGATTTGTCTTAGCAGGGCTTTTTATTTATATTGGGAGTTCTCACTTTATATTCGTTGAGCTTTATGAGCTAACAAATACACAGTATGCATGGTTATTTGCACTCAACTCTCTAAGTATTATGCTATCTGCGCAATTAAATTATATTCTATTGGCTAAGCACCCCTCTATGTTTTGGATTCCTAAAATTCTTTGGATATCGGTGAGTGCTGCATTATTATTAATATTAGCTAGCTATTTTAAAGCACCTGTTTGGCTAATGGTCATACCTATTATTATTTTCATGGGCACTATAGGCATACTTCTACCCAATATTACGGCTTGCGCCATGTCTATTGATGCCAGACAAGCAGGCAGTGCATCTGCACTTATGGGAACACTCCAGTTTGCTATTGCGGCAAGCTTGTCAGGGCTTACCGCATGGCTACAAAATGGAACTATCTACCCTACAGCAGTAATGTTATGTCTTTGTGCTTCTACAGGGATTGCAATCACTTACCTCTTCACTAAGCACTTACAATACAAAATTTAAGCGCTACCCAATGTTGTGGTTAAATGCGCTTGATAATTAGCAATATAGTCATCCACATGAGGAGCTTTTATAACATCATTTGCCATAAAAGTAGGCAATGCCGATAACCCTAAAAATTGCTGTGATTTATGAAAAGCAAAGTAAACACCATCTACACCTCGCCCATCAAAAAAATCCCCAAACTCATTAAATGCTTCTAAAGGCGCATTCCATGTCACAGAAAGCATATAGCGGCGACCTTGTAACATACCACCTGTGCCATATTGCTTTTTAGGATCAGAACGGGTACGCCCATCATCTTTATACAATTGCCCCGCTCCCATTGTATAAACATCATCCATGTAGCGTTTAACTTTCCAAGGGGTTCCCATCCACCAACCAGCCATTTGGTAGATAATGGTATCAGCCCATAATATTTTTTCTACTTCTTCAGTTTCATTATAGCCTTGCTCAATATGTGTTTCTTTTACTTGATGACCAAGTTCTAGCAGAACTTTAACTGCTGTTTTATGCAGTGTCGTATTCAACAACCCACCAGAATGTGCAAACTCCTGCGCACCATTAATCAATAATATTTTCATAATTACTCCAAGAATTGGCTCATATAATATATGTACTCGCCTACTTTATAGCTCAACACACGCCTAAAGCAAACAAATATTTTATAGCAAATGTAAACTTCCTATTGTTTTAAAAGCACACAATAAAAAAAGCCTTGCTTTCTAATAAATAGAAAACAAGGCTTTTGTATAAAGAAAAACTAGCTTTTTACAAGATGAGGCTGAATGGTTTGTAACACGGCTTTAAAGCACTTAGGGTTACCTGCAACAACATGGCCATTCTCTAAAAATTCGTGCCCTCCGGAAAAATCACTAACTAAGCCACCGGCCTCTTGAACAAGAAGAGCACCAGCCGCCATATCCCAAGAAGAAAGTCCTGACTCCCAAAAAGCATCATAACGTCCAGCAGCGACATACGCTAAATCTAAACTTGCAGCCCCTGCTCTACGAATGCCAGAAGTCATGCCCACCAAGTCACGAAACATTCCTAAATAGTTGTCTAAACCAGATAGTTGATCTTGCCTAAAGGGGAAACCTGTCCCTAATAAAGCCCCTTCCAAACTTTTCCGAGCACTGACTCGAATACGCTTGCCATTGACTGCCGCACCACGACCACGGCTTGCAGTAAACTCTTCTTGACGTACTGGGTCCAAAACCACTGCATGTTCCAACCGCCCTTTATACTGGCAAGCAATGCTTACTGCATAATGAGGGACCCCTCTCAAAAAGTTAGTGGTTCCATCTAATGGATCAATGATCCATAAATAATCTTCACCTTCATCTTTGCCTTTTATTAAACCTGTTTCCTCTCCCAAAATACCATGGTTAGGGTACGCTTTTTGTAAAGCGGCAATGATCATTTCTTCTGACTGCTTATCGATTTCTGAAACATAATCGTTGGCTTGTTTTTGCTGGGGACTTAAGCTATCTAAACGCTCTGTTGCTCTAAAAACAAATTCGCCAGCACTACGAGCGGCACGTAAGGCAATGGTTAGCATGGGCTGCATGAGAAAACTTCCAAGAGATTTGTAAAATGGCTAATTATACCAGAAAGTTTTTATATAGAGAAAAACTTAATTTGAATTATGAGACCAATGTTATAAAAAAGTAAAGTCTAATAAAACTATAGCCAATGCTTTATAATCTCCTGTCTTGAAGCAACCGCTAAACTATTACGATCTAAAAATTGATATGCAGGTAATGTTTGCTCAAAAGAAATATTAACGGTTAGTTTATAACAAGTTAGAACATTCCATATACTACGTAATAAGGTTGTATCACCAGCAAACGAAGGACGTGTTGTTATGGATGTAGCATTGTCTAAATACTGCAATGCAATCGGTAAGACTTGGCCATTAGAGTGTAATACCGAATCAAATAACGAAGACTTAAATGGTTCTACTGACACACCTAAGGAGGTTTTTCCTTCAGGAAAAACAGCAATACAACTTCCTGCTTGCAATGCTTTGGTTATCAATACATTAACATGGGTAATGCTACGTTTATTTTCTCTTTCAATAAAAATAGTATCGCCCAATTTAGCGATCATACCTACAATAGGCCAGCTAGCAATTTCTTTTTTTGCGACAAAACGCGGTTTTAAGACAGTAAAAATAATCAGGATGTCTAACCATGAAATGTGATTTGCAACCAAGAGTGTATTATTAAACCGTGTAGGCTTTTCACCTTGGATAATAACTCGTATATCTAATAACTTTAAAAGTTTATTAGACCAAGATTGCACGAATGCCTCTTTATCTGCTTCAGTATAAAATTTATTAAATACACATAATCTAAGTAAACCTAAAGTAAAATGCCAAGTGAGCTTAATAACTCGCCAAATAGCTGTAATAAAATTAACTCGTTGCCTTGAATCTTGCATTATTTCATTGCTTAATAAAACCAAACTAAATCATATTTTATTACATTACTTAACTTATTGCTTAAAGATTATCTAATTTTAAATCGCCCTTTTCGGCAATAATTTTTGTGTTACCTAAACAGTTTTCAAGTCCTTTCTTTGCAGTGTAAAGACATAACTCAATCGCTTTACCCGGTTTTTTACTTGCAAATAAGACAGGTTCTTTTGACTCTTCAACTTCTTTTTTAATATTGTTTATACTACTACAAACATAAGAAACAGCAGTAAACGGATCATTATTAATAATGCGGAATTTAAGTTTTTCTTGAGAGTCCGTAGAGAAATAGCTGAATAATTTTTGACCATCTTTCTGTTTACATGCATCATCAACTTTATCTAAAAACTGATTCACAATCCTATTAGGCAGAGGGTTAGGATCAGCCGTGACAGCCAAATAGACAATGACACCATCATAATCAATTTTTGTTTTCTCTAAGACCTCAGTTACAGAAGAAACACAAGGCATATCAGAAAACAGATACTTACCATTTTCTTGTTTACATTTATATGGTTGAGCTTGAACAGAAGTTATAGCAATCAGTGATAGAATTAAAGATCCAATTTTTTTCATCTAAAGTGTCCTTGGCTTTAAATTTTCATTGACTAAAATTGTATCATATTTTTACAAAGTTGCACTAATTGGTTGTTATACTCAAGCACTATTGATTTATATCACATCATATACTCAATACCTTCTTTTAACATACATTGCTAGATAAACAAATAAAACGCGTGGAGTTATTAATAACTCCTTGCTAAAATAGCAATATCAATCATATAGAAATAGGCAATTGTTTTGGAATTATTTAAAGAATTTACTTTTGAGGCGGCACATCGTCTTCCTTATGTTCCCGATGGGCATAAATGTGGTCGCTTACATGGTCACTCTTTTAAAGTTGTACTCTATATAACAGGGAATATTGACCCTAAAATGGGCTGGATTAAAGATTTTTCCGAAATAAAGCAAATTTTCAAACCCATTTATGAACAGCTTGACCATAACTATTTAAATGAAATAAAAGGTTTAGAAAACCCCACCAGTGAAAATTTAGCTATTTGGGTTTGGCAGCAACTAAAACCCCTACTGCCAGAGCTATCCAAAGTGTGTATTAGAGAAACTTGCACCAGCGGTTGTGAATATACAGGTCAATAGACTTTACATCAAAAAGCCACCCTAAATAAAATAGGATGGCTATTATTAACATAAACAATATCTTTCATACTAAATAATATGTATAAGCTACATGTCATTATTTATAAGAGATACTGATTAGTATAAACTAAGCAATTAATTACAAATGATGTTATCTTTTGCTTATGCATTTTAAAATTTCCTTATTAACGACCCTCCTCAGTTATAGTGTTGTTATTCATGCCAATCAGGTAGTCGTTGAAGTTATACCTGATAATAAAGCAGTCAAAGATAATATCGAAGCTTATATTGGTAGTTTTGAAGACCAAAATATAGCCACCCTACTACGCTTACAATCGGTTATAAAAGAAAAAGCAACCTCAGCAAGCCAAGCATTAGGGTACTATGACACAGAAGTTCATACTCGGATTTCAGGCAGAAAGAGTAAAAATCCTACATTGAAGGTAAAAGTCTTACTAGGTAGCCCTATTCGATTAAAAAGTATTGATATAAAGATTCTAGGCCCAGCTACTACATTAGAAGCATTTAAAAATGTAGGACATAAAGAACTAAGAAAAGGGGCTATATTAAATCAAGGCGCTTATGATGCAACAAAATCACAAATAAAGTCACAAGCACTTTATTATGGTTTTTTTTGGGGAGAGTTTACAAAGCATCAATTACTGATAAACCCTGAGGAACACGCAGCAGATGTTAATCTAACTTATAAAAGTGGCCCAAGAGCAAGCCTTGGTAAAGTCACATTTAATCAACAACAAAACCCTTTTAAGGATGACTTACTGTACCGATTTGTCAACTTCAATGAAGGCACTCCTTACAATGCTGACCTTATCGCTCAGTTAAATAATAGTTTACAATCTAGTGGTTATTTTGAAACAGTGCGTATTGACGCCCTCCCAATAGATAAAGAACACACTGAAATTCCCGTCTCTGCCAATGTAACAGCAGCCAAATCAAAAGTACTCAGTGTAGGAGCCGGTTTTTCTACTGATTTAGGTCCTAGAGCACAACTTGATTGGGAGCGCCCATGGATAAATAGCAGTGGACATAAACTTGGCTTTACAACCGAGGTATCGCAGCCTCGACAAAGTATATCCGCGTGGTACCAAATACCCATGGAAAACCCGCTGACAGACAATATTCGTTTTATCTCTGGATTACAACATGAAGATATTGTCGACACCGAAAGTACGCTATATACCTTAGGTGTTGAGCGTAATAAAAAGCTTAGTAATGGTTGGATGCGTACAATATTTTTACGTTGGCAAGATGAAACTTACGATATAGATCATGAAAATGCTACACGTATGTTTTTAATGCCTGGGTTTAATTTTTCTTATTTAAAAGCAGATAATAACATCGATCCTTCACAAGGATACCGTCTACAGTTTGGCTTGTCCGGGGCTAAACAAAACGTTCTTTCCGCGGCTGACTTTATTCGTTACACAGGTTCTGCCAAAGGACTTTATACCTTTGCATCTAGGCACCGTTTTTTTAGCCGTGTTGAAGTCGGGGGCATTGATAGCCCAAACTACAGTAAAATCCCCCCCTCTTTGCGTTTTTATGCAGGGGGTGATCAAAGTGTTCGTGGCTATAATTATCAAACACTCTCCCCTAAAGACAAATATGGTAAAAGAGTTGGGGGGCGATACATGCTAGCCGGTAGTCTCGAGTATCAATACCAATTTGCCGAAAAATGGCGTGCAGCAACCTTTATTGACAAAGGGAATGCTAGTAATAGTTGGAACATGGCCTTCAAAACCGGCGTTGGTGTTGGTATTCGCTGGATATCCCCTGTTGGCCCTATTCGCGTGGATCTTGCTCACGGTGTTGAAGATCACTCAATACGACTCCACTTTTCCATGGGGCCTGAATTATGAAGTTAACTTTAAAAATTGCAAAATACGCTCTTATTGTTATTATTTTAGTGTTACTACTTATTTTAATGACATTGATTCTTGCCATCAAAACAGAGGCTGGCAGTCGTTATTTACTCAACAGCATACCTAATCTTTCTGTAAAAAACTCACAAGGGACATTAAGTGGTGGCTGGTCTGCCGAAGAGCTTATCTGGCAAAGTGAAGAGATAAAAATAACTGTCCAGAACCCTTCACTTAACTGGTTTGCCAGTTGTTTACTTACAGGCAATGTCTGTATTAGCCAATTAAAAGTAAAACAATTAGATATTGATTTATTAGACTCGGTCAACAGTGAAACAAACGCAAAAGAACAAAATAAAACAGCAACAAGGCTTCCGACGCTTAATACTCCTGTTACAATCAATATTGAAACGGTCATACTGGAAAAACTACTCATAGATAAGCAAGAAATTTTATCCCAAGCCTTATTAAAAGGCGCCTCATGGAAAAATACACACGTTACTATAGGACAATTAACATTGCACAATGGCCAAGCTAAAGCCAATGCAACACTACAAGGCCATATTGAATTTGCTAATAATTGGCCGCTAGAAGTTAAAAGCCAAATAGAGCTTAATGAACTATACCAAACCCCATGGCTACTGGCCTTAAATGTCAAAGGTGATTTGCAAAAAAAACTTCTACTAGAAACTGCCAGTACGGGGTATTTAGATGCTAACTTACAAGCCTCCGCTTGCGTATTAGAAGAAAATCTACCTGCAACGCTCTCCTTAACAATAAATAATTTTATTCCAAATAACATAATAGAACTACCTGATACACTCTTAATTAAACAGCTTATCCTTAATGCAACAGGTGACTTAAAACATGGCTATACTGTTAGTACTAACTCTACCTTTGCAGGTAAAACAACTCCTGTTTATCTGACGCTAAATAGCTTTATAACAACTAAGCAGATTGATGTTAAAAACTTAATACTCAAAACAACAGAGCAACAAGTCGTTAATATTAAAGGAAATGCTAGTTTCCAACCCAACTTAACTGCTGATGCCACGCTTAATTATCATAATTTTCCTTGGCAAGAGCTTTACCCACTTGATCCACCTCCCCCTATTGACTTACAAACAGCCAATATTAAGCTTAACTATCAAAATGATATGTATCGTGCACAGTTAGGTGCCGATCTTACTGGTCCTGCAGGGAACTTTGAGCTCCAGACGAAAATAACAGGTGATCTTAAGCATTTAACGTTAGAAACTTTACAAATCGATACCCCTGATAAAGGAAATATTAATGGTACTGCAGCACTAGACTTTACCCCCAAACTCCATTGGCTTGCTAGCCTTAATTTAAAAAATATTAATCCCAATTATTGGCTAAAGGACTTAACCGGTTCACTTAGCGGAGTTGTTCAAAGTACGGGGACAATAGGCGATACAATAGAAACTGACAGCAAAGCCAATATCCAAGGCATACTCAACAAACAAGCAACGCAGATAAAAGCAACGGTATTAGCCAAGCAAAATCAATGGCATGTTCCAGAATTACTAATAAAAGTGGGCAATAATACAATCACAGGTCAAGGTGAGCTAAGCCGTTCCTTAAAAGCAAATGTGAATATCAATCTGCCTAACTTAAAGCAATTATTACCTACGTTAACAGGTAACGTCATAGGAAAAGTAGAACTATTGGGGTCCCTCGAAAAACCTCAAACGACCGTGTCCTTAACAGGTAAACGTTTAAGTTTTGAAGAGCAAAAAATTAATGGTATACAATTAAATGCTAATTTAAATGCCATGCAACAAGCCCAGATAAAGCTGCAAGCCAGTCATATAAGTTCTGGAACAACCTCCTTGGGGAATTTAAATCTTACGGCTTCTGGTGATATAAAACAGCAGCAGTTAAGTCTTGATATCTCAGGGGGAATCCTCACCCTATCAACACAAATTGATAGCAAACAAGATATAAAACAAAACTGGCTAGCCTCTATCAATAAACTACAAGTTGACGCTAAAGGGCAAAATTGGCAACTACAAAATAAAACCCGGCTTAACTATGCCCATACAGGCGAACTAACGCTTTCAGCTCATTGCTTTAAAAATGGGCAAGCCACACTCTGCGCAAAAGACCAACAAACACTTTTACCGCATCCAAAAATTAACTATCAATTAGCCAACTTTGCTATGCAAAGTTTACAGCCCTGGTATCCTGAAACGTTTAATTGGAAAAGCACTTTATCGGCCGATATTACGCTCAAAATTCTTGAACAAGGAATGTCAGGTATTATTGAGATCAAAACCAACGCAGGGGTATTCCAACTACAAGAAAGTACTGAGGAGCAATGGTATGACTTCCCTTATCAAGCATTAAACGTATTGGTTAACTTAACGCCCAATAAAATCACGTCAACACTTGAGTTTAAAAGTACAACACTAGGTAATATTCATACACAAATCATACTTAACCCCCTTGCGAACAATAAGCCTATTGAAGGAGATTTTAGTATTGATGGCTTTGATATCGGCATTTTACGTCCCTTTATTCCAGATGTTAGTGAATTATCAGGTAAAATAGATGGTAAAGGTACAATCAGCGGTATACTAGAGAAGCCCTATGTATCAGGCAAAGTAACACTAAAAAATGGTACGGTGATGGGAGATATCTCAGTTTCTTTAGAAAACTTACAGGCCACCGCCATGATCGAAGGTGAGTCACTAACAATCGATGGTTCTTGGAGTAGCGGTAAACAAGGGCATGCAAAAATCACTGGCGATGCGAACTGGAGCAATGGTATAAACCTCAACCTGGGTCTAAAAGCCAGTAAACTTCCCATTATTATTGCACCCTATGCTAACCTCGAAGCCAATACAGACTTAAAGCTAAAAATTGACAATAATGCACTCTCTGTTGCAGGAGTAGTGAATATTCCTACTGGAAGTATTGTTGTACGCGAACTTCCCCCTTCAACCGTCACTGTTTCTTCAGATGCTATTATTGTGACTCAAAAAGCACCAGAACAGACAATGCCAATGAAAATCGACATGGATGTCAAAGTACTGATTGGACAAGAGCATCTATCATTTAAAGGCTTTGGTCTAACCTCAACTATTACAGGTAATTTATCCATTACCAAAAACCTTTTTACTCAAGGTGAAATTAATCTAAAAAATGGTGTTTATCGTGCTTATGGCCAGCAATTAAACATTACCCGTGCCAATATTTTATTTACGGGTTCCATGACAGAGCCAAGTCTTGATATTGAAGCAGTTAGAATGGTTGATAATGTAACCGCTGGCGTTAAAGTAACAGGTTTTACAAGTCAGCCAAAAATAACTGTATTTTCAACCCCCTCAATGAGTCAAGACCAAGCTCTGTCTTATATTATTTTTGGTCGTCCTCTGGGAGCAGGAGATAATAATGTACTTGCCCAAGCAGCCTTAGCAATGGGAGTTGCAAGCACATCAGAAACCGTTGGAGAACTTGCCAGCAAAGTGGGACTAGAAGATTTTCAGCTAGACGCATCAGGATCAGGCGATGATACTAGCCTGACAGCCAGTGGCAAAATTAATGATAAACTCAGTATCCACTATGGCGTGAGTATTTTCAAAGCGGTCAATACCATCATGCTTCGTTATAAACTAACAAAAAGCATTTATTTAGAAGCAGCAGGAGGGACTGCGAGCTCTCTCGATATTTTCTACAAAAAGAGCTTTAAATAGTATGTTACTGAGTTAGACAAACACGCTCAACAGCTTTTAACCACCCGTTATAAAGTTGTTGACGTTTGTCTTCTGCTATAACGGGGGTAAAACATCGCTGTAAAGACCAGTGGCTTGCAATCTCATCTAAACTTTGATAAATATTGGCTTGCAGTGTGACTAACCAAGCAACGCCTAATGCTGTTGTTTCATTGGTCACAGGGCGTTCTACCGTAATATTTAAAATATCTGCTAAAAACTGCATCAGCCAATTATTAATAGCCATTCCCCCATCAACCCGTAGAGTTGTCAATGGGCTAGCGCTATCTTCTTGCATCGCCAAAAGTAAATCACAGGTTTGATAACAAACAGACTCTAATCCTGCGGTAACAATCTCTTGAATTCCTGTATCCCTTGTTAATCCAAAAATAGCTCCCCTCGCCTTTGGATCCCAATAAGGGGCACCTAAACCAGTAAAAGCAGGAACTAAATAAACCCCTCTGGTATCAGGAGTTGATTCAGCGATAAGCTCAGCATCTGATGTATTTGCAAATAACTTCAAACCATCGCGAAGCCATTGTACTGTGGCGCCTGCCACGAAAATACTTCCTTCAAGCGCATAGGTTGTTTTGCCTTGTAAACGATACGCAATAGTGGTTAATAAACGATTTTTTGATATAACAGGTTCTGTACCTGTGTTTTTAATCATAAAACAGCCTGTACCATAAGTACTTTTAACCATTCCCTCATTAAAACAGGCCTGTCCTATCAACGCTGACTGTTGATCACCAGCAATACCTAAAATAGGAATTTGGCAATCAAACATCCCATTTTGTGTATGGCCAAACTCAGCCGCACAATCCAAAACAGTAGGTAATAGAGCTTCAGGAATATCAAATAATGCTAATAAGTCGTTGTCCCAAGATTGTTCATGAATATTAAACAACATAGTACGTGCCGCATTAGTTGCATCTGTATAATGCGACTGACCGCCCGTTAGGTTCCATAATAAAAAGCTATCCACCGTACCAAAAAGCAACTCACCCTTACAGGCTTTTGTTCTAGCATTGGGTACGTTATCTAAAATCCAGCGCAATTTTGTAGCAGAAAAATAAGGGTCAATTAACAAACCTGTTTTAGACAACACTTGTTGCTCATACCCTGCTTCTTTAAGAGATTGGCAATAGTCCGCTGTTCGTCTATCCTGCCAAACTATCGCAGGATAAATAGCTTTTCCCGTTAGTTTATCCCACACAATAGTGGTTTCACGTTGATTTGTGATGCCTATACCAATAATTGACTCACCCTTCAAATGAGCCTGTTTAAGTGCTTGCTGGCACAACGCCAATGTCGTCGACCAAATTTCATGTGGATCATGCTCTACCCAACCATCTTTAGGAAAAGACTGTTCCATTGTCTTTTGCGCAGTGGTTATGGGATGCCCTAGTGGGTCAAAGATAATAACACGAGTACTGGTTGTTCCCTGATCTATTGATAAAATATAAGAAACCATTAATCTTTGTCTCGAGCTAACGAGGTAAATTGCGCGCTTAATACACCTGCTAAATCACAAGGTGAGATACCAATATCTAAACCACGACGCCCACCACTAACATACATAGTATCTAAAGTCTCAGCAGAGTTATCAATAAAGGTTTTTAATCGTTTTTTTTGCCCTAAAGGGCTAATGCCACCAACTAAGTAACCCGTAACACGCTCTGCTAATGAGGGGTTAGCCATTTCTACTTTTTTAACACCTGCTGCATGGGCAATGTGCTTTAAATCTAGTTGTTTTAAAACAGGCACAATACCTACAAACAATTCGTTGTTATCGGTTGTGACTAACAGTGTTTTAAATACTTTCTCTGGTGCCACACCAAGCTTTTCTGCAGCTTCTAACCCAAAGGATATTGCGTTTTCATCGTGCTCATAACTCATTAATTGATGAGCGATTTTTTGTTTTTTCAATAAGGCAATAGCAGGAGTCATGATTAGCGTCTTACGGGCCTCTTTTGTAATTTACGTTGCAATGTTCTACGATGCATACCTAACGCACGTGCTGTAGCCGAAATATTACCATCATATTCATTTAGCACACGCTGAATATGCTCCCACTCCAGTCGATCAACTGACATAGGGCTGTCAGGAATTATCTTATCAGCATCCACATTCTTTGCCAACAAGGCGGCTAACACATCATCCACGTCAGCAGGTTTACAAAGATAATTACAGGCACCCCTTTTAATAGCTTCTACCGCAGTAGCAATACTGGAATACCCCGTTAAAATGACCACCTTCATTTCAGGATCTAACTCTAATAATTTCGGTAAAAGAACTAGTCCTGACTCGCCATTCATTTTTAGGTCCACAACAGCATATTCAGGAAGATCCTCCCTTGCTATGTCTAAAGCTTTTTCAGAAGAATCAGCAATAGATACCCGTAACCCTTTACGCACGAGGACACGTGCCATAATATGGGTAAAAGTCTCATCATCATCTACTAATAACAAATGTGGCTGATCATCACCTTCAAATAAAACTTGCGCTACCATAACAACTCTCTATGATTTATTTTTTATGCACGGTAATTGTAGTACTGCGATTGTCCCTTGTTTCTTATGATTATACAACCTTAAACTACCACCTGCACGACTTACACTCACTTGACTTAAATATAACCCCAATCCCAACCCCTTTTCTTTAGAAGAAACAAAGGGTTTATTAATCTTATTCTCTATAAAAGAAGGAATACCAGCCCCTTTATCATGAATATTAATAGTAAAATCAGTTTTAGTCCATGATAGTTCAATTTCTATCTCGTCGGGGCATGCATCTGCAGCATTATTTAAAATATTCAATAATGCTTGGCTAAGTGTTGTATGGGGCTTAAAAACGGGCTCATTATGTTTGCCTAACGTTTTATAAGTATAACTTGCCTCAGGATGCATAAGGTGCCAGCTTTGTAATACTGTATTAACCCAGTGAGAGACTAACTGTTCTTTTGACTCATGCATTCTATCTGCTTCAGAGGCTCGAACCAATTGTTGTAAGCTACCCTTACATAACTGCACTTGACGCTGTAATAAGACCAAATCTTGTTGTAAAGTAGGATCCTTGTAGGTTTCTTGCAAGTCTTTTAATAAAACCGTCATGGTTGAGAGCGGCGTTCCTAATTCGTGTGCAGCCCCTGCTGCTTGTGCTGCTACCGCCAGTAATTGCTGATCATGTAATCCCTCCTCACGCCAGTCTGCAATTCTACGGTCTTGCTGACGTAATGTGACCGCCATTTGGCTAACAAAAAAACCAATTAATACCGTAGAAAAAACAAAACTCAACCACATGCCCATGAGGTGTAAATTGATAAGTAATGATTCAGTATTACTTCCCCAAATAGTCTGAACCTCTAATGGAATATTCCAAGTCCATAATAGACTATACACAAAAATAGCATAGGTCACTAAACAAAGAGTATAAAGCCAAGGTAGCGTAGCCGCTGCGATAGTAATAGGCACTAAAAAATAAGAAACAAACGGATTTGTTGCGCCACCGGTACAGTATAAAAGTATCCCATGGGTAGTTAAATCACAAGCAAGCTGAATGGCGTACTCAATATCACTGACAGGAAAAGAAATATAGGCTAATCTGATAATTGTTAACACACATAAAATAAATGAGGCAACAAAAACTAACGCCAAAATATCCCAAGGCAAATAAAATAGCTTATAAATGTAACAGATAATAACCGAAACAAGCTGTAAAGAAAATACAAGCACACGTATGGAGACAAGCCCCCAAAGGTTGAGGCGACTGGCAAAAAACCACTTAGCAGGGACAAGCATATAATAATGTACCTATATTAGATGTCGTTTATGCAGAATAATAAATTATGAAACAAATTAACTTTAACTATTGTAATAGTTAATTTGTCAAATCCGATAGTATATACCCGTATTTCACTAAAAGGAGAAAGTTTATGTCTAAAAAGACGGTAGCGCAACTTGTTGTAGAAACATTACAAAAAGCAGGAACAAAGCACTGTTATGGTATTGTAGGAGATACTTTAAACTATGTAACAGAAGCTATTCATAAAAGTGATATAAAATGGATCCATGTAAGGCATGAAGAAGTTGGAGCATTTGCAGCAGGTGCAGAAGCTTACTTAACAGGTACACTAACGGCTTGTGCAGGTTCCTGTGGCCCTGGTAGCCTACACTTTATCAACGGACTATTTGAAAGCCATCGAAATGGTGCACCTGTTGTTTTAATTGCTAGCCAGCTTGCCACCTCTTCACTTAACACTGACTTTCCTCAAGAAGTTGATTTTAAAGCTGTTTACAGTAGTTGTTCTGTTTTTTGTGAGCAAATTAGTAATCCCCTCGAAGCTCAAAGAATTACTGCATTAGCAGCACAAACAGCGATCAATAAAAAAGGCGTTGCCGTTATTATTTTACCGGTAGACATTAGCCAAATTAAAGTTGATGACAACCCAGCTATTCACACATATCATCCTTCTCCAGTCATAACACCGAGTGATGAAGAGTTACAGAGTATTAGCCAACTCCTTGCTAAAGGTAAAAAAATTGGTATCTATGCAGGATTAGGTTGTCAAAATGCACATGATGAACTCATAGCAATTGCTAAAAAATTAAAAGCTCCTATTGCTCACACCTCTCGAGCCAAAGACTTCGTCGAATACGACAATCCTTACAATGTGGGAATGACGGGCATGCTGGGTATTGAGTCAGGCTTTCATATGGTTAAAAATTGTGACACACTCCTCTTATTGGGTGCCGACTTTGCTTGGTCACAATTTTATCCTGACAATGCAACCATCATTCAAATAGATAAAGAGGCCTCCCATTTAGGCAGACGCCATCCGATTACTTTGGGAGCCCTAGGTGATATAAAAGCAACCTTAAATAAACTACTTCCTTTGCTCTCTGAAAAAGAAGATGTTAGCTTTTTAGACCACCACACACAAATGCATACAAAAACAATCGCTAAACTAGATAAAAAAGCCCAACGTACGCCGAGCGGTCAAATTCACCCACAGTACCTTGTGGAGCTATTAGACCAATATGCCTCTGAAGATGCCGCCTTTACTGCAGATGGTGGTTCCGCCATGGTTTGGATATTACGCCACATCAAAGCTAATGGTAAGCGGCGCACACTGACAAGCCTAAAACATGGAACCATGGCCAATGCAATGCCCCAAGCATTAGGTATACAAAAAGCGTTCCCTAATCGCCAAGTAATTTCTCTTTCAGGGGATGGGGGATTAACTATGTTGTTAGGCGACTTATTAACCGCAGTTCAAGAGAAGCTACCAGTTAAAATTGTCGTTCTTAACAATTCCTCGTTAAACTTCGTAGAACTCGAACAAAAAGTTGAAGGACTCGTTAACAACTACACCGATCTTCAAAACCCTGATCTAGCGAAATTGGCTGAGGTCATTGGGTTTTATGGTAAAAAAGTAACGCATTCAGATGATTTAGAATCGGCTGTTAAAGAGTTTTTGGATCAAAAAGGCCCTGCTTTATTGGATGTTCACACAAGTCCTTACGAACTTGTAATGCCTCCTCAAATAGAAACGGGGCAAGTGCTTGGTATGGCAATGTATACAGTAAAAGCTACGTTAGCAGGCCGTACAGAGGATGTTACAGGGCTACTTATTGATAACTTTGTAAAGAAATAAAAAAGTGTTTCGCTAAGCATATCCATTATGCTTAGCGATTTTTGTTTTATGGGTTAACCATGAAAAGAGAATACCTGCAATCATTCCACAAATATGTCCTTCAAACGAAACTTGTTTATCAGGTAATAAACCAAATACAAAACCACTGTACAAGACGATGACGGCAATACTGATCACTATATTTTTTATGGTTCTTTCAAAATAGCCATTGGCAAGAAGCAGCCCCCATAAACCAAATATCCAACCACTGGCACCAATATGTGAAGCACTACGCCCAAAGAGCCATAGTAACAAACCACCCACAATAATAATAAACGTACTCGCTATTATAAAATAACGGATTGAACGTAACATGCATAGCCAAGCAAGCACTAATAATGCCGATAGATTACCTAATAAATGGCCTAGGTCTTTATGAATCAAAACGCTAGTAAAAACTCCCCACAGACCTGTTAGTCTGCGAGGAATTAAACCATAGGAAAACAAAACACCTCCAAACACAAGATTAATGAGATAAACACCTACCATTAATCCTGCTAATAGAAATAAAATGCGTAACTGCTTAATTAGCATCTTCTTTATAATTACTCTGAATATTTGTACCCGCTTTTACTGTTGTCTCAATCATCTGCTTTGGATGCATACCCACATGCTGACCGAGGAGTTTAAGCTCTGTGATAATATCTTGCATACGCTGATGATTACGCAAGTCTAAATCCAGTTTTTTATCCATGGTTTTTAACATCGGCATGAATGTATACTCTAGCGTTTCAGCTAATGCTGTCAACACACCATCTAACCCTGGCACAGGCTGATTGACCACTTGAATATTTGTTTCTGGTTTATCTTGTAAAGCCTCACTAATATGAGATAACGGCTCAATAACTTTATCCCATGGAGCAGGCTCTGGTTGCTTATCCATAACCTGAGTAAGACGACCAAACTCCTTAAACAACTTATCCCATGGTGCTGGTTCAGGTTGTTGTTTCAATGCAACAATCATTTCAGCAAATTGCCCTGTTAGCTGTTCCCACGGTGTCTGCGGTTCAGGCCGAGTAGCAATAGACTTAACCCCTTCAGATAAGTCAAGTAATTGTGCAACTACACGGTTACCAATGCTTTCATCTCCCCCCATGGTTTTATTACGCAAGAAGTCACGTTTAATTTGCTCCCAACGCTCCTGCTGTTGCTCAGTCATATTGCCACGAAGCTCAGCTAACTTTAATAGGTTTTCTTCAGCACCTGTTGTAAGTAATTGTGCCTCACCTTGATAATGATCTTCTAACAATTGCATTAACTCTTGATCATTCATCACTGCTGTAATTTTTTCAGCTAACTTATTCATGTTACGGTAACTACCCTGTAACTTAAAGGGTGGTTCAACACGGTATTTATCAGCTTGTGCGGCGCTGGAGATATATTGTAAGTTAACTTTATAGACTAAATCACGAGCACGCATTAAGTGCTGTAATGTCGACACAATCTCATTAACTTCTGCTGCACTATAATCATAGCTAAGCTCATTACTTGAGAAAGGTTTACCATCGGCTTTATCAACAAAACGATAAAGATCGGCCATGTCACGTGTCGCTAAAGGTGATAATACAGGGTTTGAAGTTAAGCAGTTCTCGATATAACTTAAACGGAATACATCTTCCATACCGCCTAACACATCACCTAAGTTATAAATATCCGCACGGTTAGCTAACATATCTGGGATTTTAAAGACATCACCTGACTCCGTATAAGGGTTACCTGCCATTACCACACAGAACTTCTTGCCACGCATATCATACGTTTTGGTTTGACCTTTCCAAACCCCTTCAATACGACGCGTACCGTCACACAGAGAAATGAATTTTTGTAAAAACTCAGGATTAGTATGTTGAATGTCATCCACATACAACATCACATTATTACCCATTTCTAAGGCTAAGTTGAGTTTTTCTAGCTCTTGGCGAGCTGTGGCATTTGGCGCTTGTGCTGGATCAACAGAGGTCACTTGGTGACCTATCGCTGGCCCATTAATTTTCATAAAGATAAGCCCTAAACGATTCGCTACATACTCCATCAAGGTAGTTTTACCATAACCAGGAGGAGAAATAAGCATTAGAAGCCCCATTAAATCAGTCCGTTTATTCTCACCAACCGTTCCCATTTGCTTGGCTAAATTATCACCAATAATGCCTAGATAAACATCATTGATTAAACGGTTACGAACAAATGAACTCAGTGGTTTTGGTTTAAACTCTTCAAGTCGTAACGCATTACGCTCACGAACAATCACTTCCTGGCGTAACATTTGATAACGCTGATAAGCAGGAACAAACACCTGTTGCTGATACGCATAACGATCATAAAAATCATCAATACCTAAAATCATTTTAGTGTCTTTAATTCGATCGTGCTCGCCCATCAAACCTTCAACACTAAAGCGTAAATCCATTTCTGTAAAACGCCATAAGACGCTTTCATCCAATAAACTTAAGGCAACAGCTTCTGGAATATAATTTTTTAATGCACCAAGATCATCATCGGTTTCAATCACTACTTCATTATCATTGGCATTGCATAATGCTGTAAACCAGCCTGTTGCCAATTCCCAGCGGGCTAATGTTCTACCTTGTAAATTACTGAGTGACTGTTGGAAACCAAGCCACATTTGCGCATTTTCTAAGCGCTTTTTAAGCGACTCCATCAATTGCTTAGCATAACGAGTAAATGCAAAGTCAACATTAACACCTGCCGTTAACACATTGACTAAATACTCTGCGGCCATTGATCGTGTTTGTGCATCAATTGGTAAGTGATGTACCTCTAAATAGCCAGACATCGCCTGTGAAATTTCTACTTGTAATTCTTTAAGTGCTTGCTGACTGCCAAATAACTGAGCCATATTCATGGCATTATTAGCGCGCTCAGGCCACTTTTCAGCCTCAATATTATCCTTCCAACGCCCCCAGAATAAAACCGCAAAACCACGCGCTAAAGGCGGATAGCGTAATAAACCAACACTACGGTGTAAAGGAATTAGTTTAGTTAATAATAATACCGCATCATGGTCATGAATACCGCGTTCATAACCATCTCGATAACGCGGCGCGGCAAAGTCTCTGACTGTTTTTTCTAGTAACACTGGATCTTTAAGTTGTTGCTCAAGCAAATCTATTGTCAGACCATTTTCATTATTTTCCGCCGCGTGTAAAATAAGGCCAGCTAAATACTCCCCACGGTATAAGTTTGGTGATTCTGACTCGCTGTTATATTGCCAGTAATCTTTTAAGTCATCGAGTTCTGTTTTACCTAATGACTCAAAATAATCAGTTCCTGTTAAGTGAGTATAAAGCTGCTCACCTCGTGGCATAATAGTTAAGTCAAGCTCTTGAGTATTAACACTAAAGCGATGGCGTGGCCCTAATTTAATAACATTGCCACCAGCTTCAAAAATTTCTGACTTATCACGTAGACTACGAACAGCTTGATCTTTTGTTGATTTTAAACGCGCATCTAAATCATCAGCACGAACGCTGTCTTTTAGTTCTCTTAGCTTTTCTGATAACTCACGCAGCTTTAATGCCAGTGGGTCGCCTGCAAAGAAAGCATTAAGCTCTTCTTGTGTTGTAAGACGCTCTGTGCGGCGCTTCATACTTTCTAAAATACGTAATGCTGCATCCTGCAATGACTGTGCTTTACGCTGTCTTTCATCAAGTAATGACTGTTTATGGGATTCAAATGTTTCTAACAGTTCTTCTCGTTTAGAAAGAATATCAGTTAAAAACTCTTCACTGTCACTGAACTGACTTTCTAACTCTTCTAATTGCACTAATAAACGCGATAGTTGGTCATCACAACGCTCAGGGTCTGTCGCCAACGAAAGTGCATTGGTAATCGATTGTGAGAATAACGTAAACTGTGCACCGAACTGAGCAACAGACTCTTGACCACGTAATGATTTACGGCGTTGCTCTGCCCTAGCTTTAGTTTGATTCAAACGACCATAAATGCTTGATATCGCTTCAACAATGAGTGTTCGCTGGTTGGCATCATCAATTTTTAATGAGCTCATCAGCTGCGATATTGTATCTAAGCTATCACCTAAGTCTTTCAAACCTTGTAAAGGTTCTTCTAGCTGAATACCTGTTTTTACTTCTTGAACTTGTGCATCTAAAACCTTTAATTGCTCAGAAAATGGTTCAAGTGCTTCAGGTGTTGAGAGAAAGTTGCCTGTGGCTTCGGCAATTTTCAGTTGAGCTTCTTTTAACTGTGACTCTAATTCATCAACTTTAGTCACGTTCATGTAACGATTTTCACGAATCGTTAATAAATGACCTAATTGTTTGCTAATACCTTGGAGTCCATCAACATATTCCTGGATAGTCTCCCAACTGTCAGGACGTAACGAGGTAATAAGCGTTTTTTGTTGCTGCTCTGCTTGAGTTAAGGCTTCTGCAGATTGGCGACGTATACTTTCAACTTTTTCATACTCATCAAGTACTGCATCACTGGTTGCAGCGATCTCACGAACAGATTGAACAACATCACCACAATGGCTGTCACTTAACCAGTTGTAAGTATCCAATAACTTACGAATATTCTCACGAATTAAATTATAGTGATTAACAGAGACTGATTTATTATTAATATCACGCCCTAAACTATAGAGGTCTGAAATCCCTCTAACCAGCTCGGGGTTCCCTATACGTCCCCAAAAGGTATTACTGGCAGGCTGACTTGCCACATACTCTTCCGACATATAAGGCGTTTGCCATACTTGCATAGGATGAACGCGAATAGGCTCTTCTCCTTCATTGGCAAATATGACCATTTTTCCATCATCAAAACGCGCATAACCATGACCCACTATAGGATTTTGTAAACGACGCTCAATCATATTGTAGGTAAACAACACACTACGACCTTCGCTAGGCTCATAGAATATATACAGAACATCTTCGCCATTAGGAGATTTTGCTGAGCGTTTAAAGCGCATACCGCTCATGGATAAATCAAATTTTTTATACTCACCGTTTTGGAGATAATAACCACCAGGGAAAATAATACCGTGGTCTTCTGGCAATTGTACGCACGATAATCCTATCTCATCAATGCGCTCCACTGTTTGATTTATCGTATTGTAAACAAAGTAACGCCATGCTTCTTCACGATAAGGCAATATTTTTAATAGAATTAAGCTACCTAGTTTTGCGTATTCAATTTGTCCATCATCAACAGATTGTGTCTTATCGATAACCGGTTCACTATAAATTCCTAACCCTGTGCTGGTATTATTCTCAACTTTGACAGTTAAATCACCACCGATGGTCTCAACAAAAACGGTATCAAGAATATTAATATGAGGGTACTTACCATTGACACGCATTTCACGATTAGTTTTCTGCCACTCAAAATCATAAGGAGCCGGTAAAGCAATATCACGATCACCACGGTTATCAATATAACTGACTTCTTTCTGGTCGGCTGAGAGAGACCAACGAAATACCCTTATATCGCTAACCTTATCGCCCATTTGGAAACTAGCCAACAAGCGGCCATTATTATGGGCTAACTGTAATAATTTAGCATCTTTATAATAAGCGTATAACTCTGAAAAATCCCTTACGAAGCTTGGATCACTTAAAAAAGTTCCCTCTAAAGGAATATGCTCAACATCAAAACCATCATCAATCGCAATGAGTTTATGAAGAGAGAAAACATCCTCAACATGAGTTTCTTTTTTCAACCCTAAAAAAACATTATAGCCAAATAAAAGCCAATCACCGACACGTACAATATCGCGTGCAACACTATTATTTTCAGTACGAATACGAATTCGACCAATCACTTGCATGTCGCTGCGCTTAAACTCATCTAAACGCTGTTGATTGATGATCTCTACTTGCTTGCTTAATTGCTGTCCTTGCTCATGGAGACGCTTATTAAGCACCTCATAAGCTCCCCCTTCCGCAACTGCTTTATCTAGTAGTTCTTGCTCTTGTGCTACCGCTTGGGAATCAGCCATTCATAACTCCGCTTAATTAACAAGGCGACCAAAGCCGCCTTTATTATTTCTCAATGACTATTTCATTAATCAGCCAAAATTGTGTAAAAAATGTTCCCTTCCTTAGGATTAAAATCCTACTACTCACCATCTACCTGCGGTGCTTTTTTAGTCTCTGCCTTACTTGCAATACGATCAGATGTTGCTGACAATATTTGTTGTATTGCACCTTGAGCTACAGAGCTACTATTGACGAAACCATCCAATGATTTCCCAACAGCCAAGGCTTTAGAGAATTTCTCAAAGAATTCACCTTCGCCACCCACCACGTCAATTTTGGTTTTTGCCAAGCCAGCAGCCAATACTTCTGCTTGCTCTTTCGCGATGTCTTTATTCGCAGCGATAGCAGCCAATGATTGTTCAAAGGCTTTATCAATTTGTAGACGGAACTCTTCATGAGCACGTGCATTATCAGACAGCGCATTAATCGCTGTAAATTTCTCAGCAAGCCCTGTGGCTTCTGCACGCATACGTTTTAACAACACTTCAGCATCAGCATCACCCACTTCACGGTTAACCTTAGCTTTAACAGTACCCAATTGATCTTCTCCACGAGCTTGGGCACTTAGTTTTTCTTCCATAACCTTAGCATCTACGAGGCCTTCTTTCTCTTTTGCAACGGCTGTGGCTTCGGTAATACGAGCATCAGCCAGACCTTGCTCTTCTTTACCTTTAGCTGTTGATAGCATAAGCTCCATTTGTACTTTTGCTTCTGCCAAACCTTGTTTCTGATTAGCATCTGCTTTAAATTCAATAATTTTCGCTTCTGCCAAGCCTTTTTCTTCCACTGCTTTAGCTTCTGCAATGCCTCTTTCAGCAGTTAGTTTAGCCTCAATCAAGCCTTCTTTTTCACGTACAGCAGCTTGTACTTCACGTACACGTGCATCAGCTAAACCAGGTGCAGCACGCTCAGCTTGAACACCTTCTGCCAAGCGTTTTTGAGACTCTGCTTTTTTAGCAGCTGCTTCTAACTCAGCTTGTGCCATATTATTAATTTCAATAGACTTATGCTTAGAGGTTTCAGCATCGGCCTCTGCTTGTTTAACTTGGCGCACTAAGTCACGTTCAGCCTCTGCTTGTGCTTCAAGGACACTAACTTGTTTAGCACGATCGGCCTCAGAAACAGCACGTACTTCTTTGATAGCCTCTTCTTCTTTCGCTACAGTACGCTCGACTGCTACACGATCACGAATAATATTAGCAATCGCTGTACGCTCTGCTTCTAATGCTTTTTCTTTATCGATGCGTTGTAGCTCAACTTCACGTTCACGCTTAACAATGGCTTCTTGCTGTGCTTGTGTAACACCTTCTTCTTGCTCTACTAATACACGCTTTTTATTAAGCTCTGTAACATCTAACTCACGCTGTGTATTAATCTCAGCCTTACCAATTTCTTGTTCTGCTTGCTTTCTTGCAATTTCAGACTTCGCTAACTCTTCTGCTTGAACTTTCTTAGTTTCAGCTTCTTCACGTGCTTTAGTTGTCTCAACTTCACGTTTTTGTCTGTTTTCAGCATCGGCTCTTTGGCGTTCTAACGCCAGTGTTGCCTCTTGTGTTTCAACATTTTTCTTGGTGATAGCTAAATCTTTATCACGATCAAGTTCATTGGTTTTAACAATTTCTGTTGATGTTCTTTCTACAATTTTACGAATACCTTCAGCATCCATAATATTGGTATTTTTAAGATGTTCTATAGGTGTTTGATCCAAATAGTCAATTGCAGCATCTTCTAAAGAATAACCATTTAAATCATCACCAATAGCTTCAATAATCGAGTCACGAAAACGTTTACGGTCCGAAAATAATTCTTCGAAATCAAATTTTTTACCCGCTGTTTTTAGTGCTTCAGAGAATTTAGCGTTAAATAGTGTAGCAACTGCCGCGTGATCTGATGCGCGATCAGCACCAACTGATTTAGCCACTTTAAGTACATCATCTTGAGTTGCATTTACTTTTAAATAAAAGGCTACAGTAATATCTGCTCGAATATTATCGCGGCAAATTAATCCTTCTGAACCACGACGATCTATTTCTAAAGTAATTAAAGAAATTTTCATAAATTCCTTTTTATAAATCACAGGGTAAACAAGAGCCCCTGTAAAACTGACTTTAGGAATCGATGACAAGGTATTAACAATCAGCGCTGTGCCTTGGGGAACTTTAATATAAAAAGACTTTACAATAAGCACAACGAGTATAATCAGCGCTACAACAGCAGCTGCTACTACGCCTACGATAGTTAAAATCGATGAAAACATTATGTTGACTCTCCTACTCCATAATTAAAAACATTGAAACACTATAATCACCTAAAAGTAACTTCCTTTAGTTATTCCTTTAAAGTAAATCCCCCTACGCTCTAAAGCGACTTTTTCTTTCTTTAATATGTTTTATTAATAAATACATTAATTTTTTGTCTAATCACGCGTTGATAATCGGCGATGAGTGCTTTAATTTTAGTTGATAGTTCTAGTTGACGATTAGTCACTAACTTTAAGCGATTTTCTAGTTGTTGCCGTTGATACTTGTCCCAGTCCTCTCTGATTAATTCTTGCTGCTTAAACAGGGCTTCGTCTTGCTGTGCTAAACTTTCTAACGAAGTCAGCTTAATTTGTTCAATATCAAGGTAATCTAGATGATAGCCATAAAGTTTATCGTGTAACGAGGACATCAACTGCTTCCTTAACTTACCTCTATCTTTATCAACCACATCATAAGGTAATTCAGCGACTATCATTTTTAATGTATTCGTTAATACATTATCAACAGCGGTAGTAACCTTCTCTTTATTCCCTAAATTTTCCGCCCCTACTTTTGCGGCTGCTTTTAATATAGCATCCTCATCTAAGCCAACACATATTTGATACATAATGGATATATCAAGTAATAACTGTTCTTTGCATAAAATACCTTGAGCACCTATATAACTCATTCTAATCTGGGTAGGTTCTAATGGTATTAATAATTTTTTATCAGAGGGCATTGTGACTGCGTTACTAAAATAAACTTTTTTCCCGTTCACTATCAGCGCTACATTAGGAGGCAATACGGTATAGCAAAATTTAAAAAATAAAATTGTACCCACTATGCATAAGATGATAACAGCTAGTATCACAATAAGAATTGTCAAGCATCCTCTCCCTATTAGATTCCCTTAAACTCATCCTCACTTACAACATTGTAAGCTCCATCCTCTAGGTATTCGATCATCACTACACGATCATTTCTCTTTAAACCTAAGGACTCATCAGCACGAATACGTAAATTAAACCCAGCCCCTTTATCATCATAAATTGCTTCGCCAAAAGTAGAGGTCACTTTTCCAGAGCGAACAATAGCCGTTTGCCCTATTAATGAACTCCCAGAAATTGCATTTTGTTCTTCGTTTAATTTTTTAAACACTTTACGTAATGGTTTACAAACCCATCCAGTCAAATAGGCACTTGGAAATACTGAGACAACCAAAACCAATAAGCCAACAGGAATACGCAAAATACCGAGCGGAAGAAAATCTAAAACCAACAGTTGAATAAAATAACAAATCATCCAACCAATAATGAAAAATATAGTTAAAACGATAGTTAATGGAACAAGATCTAAACCAAATTTCATTAAGAAACCAGCAAACCAGCCCGTATCACCATGAAAGTCTATATGGTCGCCGGCTGAGGACATATCACCAAAATCTAACACGTCGATATCTAACAACCCTAAGGTAGCTACTATCCAAAAGATAATGGCAACAAAGACAAAAAATGTATAAACAATCGTAGGAAAAGATGCGATTATAGTAAAAAAAAGCCCCATTCTTTTTTTAATCCCTCACTCATAATGCAATCATTATATACAAAATAAAGTCACGTATTACATTATTATTACAAGCAATCAGCGACCTTATTAATTTTCCTTTAAAATCAAGAAGATGACTTGTCTTGTTGTTTCTTTTTCAATCGATCTAAAACATTATCTGCACTGCCTTCTTTGGCTAAAAAGCCTGCTTCTCGCAATTTAACATCAAGCATGTCATCACTCTCCATCGCTTCAACCTCAACAGCTGCTTCCATACGGGCACCATACTCTGCTTGTCTTTTCTTGATGCGCTCCAATGACTCTAGTGCAGTATGCATTTTAGTTTGTGAACCAGAATAACGGCTAGCTACAGTAGCCTGTGCTTTTTGCACGCTTTCAGTTGCCTTAACAGTATCAACTTGTTGCTTAAGACGTTTAATGTTAGCCTCTGACTGACTGACGGCCTTACGTAAATCCGCTGCACTTTTCGTGAAAGCAGCTTCAGACTCACGTTCAGCATCAAGAGTTACTTCTAAATTTGCAATTTTTTCTGCTACATCTCTTGCCAGTTTTTCATCATTGGCCTCTAATGCTTTTAACGCATAACCTTCATACTCATCAACTTTAGCCTGTGTCTTTTTAACTTTATCTTCTGCTAGCTTTTGCTTAGCCATAATCTCAGCCAATGCTTCTTTTGATTTTCTGAGCTCTTGATCAGCATCTCGGATTTCTTGATCAAGAATGCGTAGTGCTTGAGTATCAATAACGGCCTCTCCAGCCTCATGCATACCACCACGCAAAGCTGTAATTAATTTGCCCCATACGCCCATTTTATTCTCCCCCTTTTAAGCCTTTAAGTATGATTCGAATGCTTCAGTCGCCTTGATCACATTATCCGCCAACATTTCAATTTCAAATGTTACGTTTGATAGCGTTGACTCAGCACTTAATGCACCAAACATAATGTAAAAATCATTTTCTGCTAATCGTTCAATGCCTACAGTAGAAAGAGGAAAGAACTTGTGAGCCCTCAATATTTCTTCATTAAAAACTTGCGGATTTCTAACTGAATCCACTGGCCATAAGATACTTTCAACAATAATTTGCTCACCCACAACACTTAAAAATATGGGCAAATCTCCAACATCATGCATAATAATATGCAGACTTGGGTCAGTTCCTTCTACTAACTCAACAGTTGCGCTACCACCTTTAAATAGATCAATAGCAGATAGTGCATCAAATAACTTATTGGTAGTCCATAATGAAGCTGTTGCAGCCATATTCTTCTCCCCTATTGCTACTGTTATAGGCATTCCAGATGGTTGACGTAGTTGTTTTTCAACATCCAGTAGCTTTCGTGTATGCTCTGGGAGTATCCAAACCTCTTTTTTCACAAGCCCTTGCTCTCGCAAGCGTTGACGATATAATCGTTGATAATATGCTGATGTTTTCGTTTCCATGAGTAAACTATATCACTCACATGTAATAAAATCAATAGCATCACATGTAAATTTTTTAGGTATTTTTATAAATCATATTTAAGATAAAATAGCGTTTTTATAACGACCATAAATGTCATGAACTCTGAACCTATACCAACTTTTTATACATTGCTTTCGAATACATGGCCTTTTCCAACTAAGCCGCCAGTTAATCAAATCTATTTATATCATTGCTCGTACCATGTACCTAGTTACCATGACGATCTGCACTTAAAATTTAATATCCCTCTTCCTGAGCAGATGAAAAATGCCAATATTAAAAGAAAAGCAGAATACCTTGCAGGAAGAATTTGTACAAAAAATGCATTATCTCATCTTGGGATTTCAATGCTTCCTATTTCTCAACAAGATAGGTCGCCATCATGGCCCGCCTTTACTGTTGGCAGTATTACTCATAGCCATCACGTAGCAGCCGCCATTGTAGCTGAAACAAAATTTTGGATAACTGTAGGCTTAGATATAGAATTATTACTAACCGAGCATCGGAGTAAAAAACTAGCATCACACATAGTTAATGAACAGGAACTCACATTAGCCAAAGATGATATTTCTTTTTTTATAACCTTAGCTTTTTCTATAAAAGAAAGCCTTTTTAAAGCATTATTCCCTATTACAAAGAAATATTTTTACTTTCACGATGCAGAAATAATCACATGGGATTATTCTGGTGAAATTACTTTAAGACTATTAATTGATTTATCAGTCGACTGGAAGAAAGGAAAAACCATAAAAGGATTATATTGTCTTAAAGAAGGCTATATTTGGAGCATGATAGGGATTACTCAATAATCCCTATACAATGCCATTAAACCGAAATTAGCTCAAAAAAACTGTATAAGAAACCAATCATCGCAATAACTAACAAGATAAAGCCTGAAAATAACACAATTATATTTTTGACTTTAGGTGTCGATACCCTACGAATAAATACGATATAGAAGCCTAAGATTAAAAAATCTAACAGAATCCAAAGTAATGTTAATAAAAAAATACTTTTATTAAAGGAATCTGTTACTTTAATAAATTGTGGAAAAAATGAAACAAAAAAGATGATATCTTTGGGATTGGATAACCCTATCAAGAAACCATTTAAAAGTCCTCCATTTTTTACAACCAATTGCTCTTGCTTAAAAACATACTCTTTATCTAAAGATAGTGCTTCTCTGATGGTATTAATTGCCATATAACCAATAAACAAACATCCTAATAAACTTATCAGACTAAATAACTTCGGACTAATAACTAAGCTTGTTGAAATAATAAGTACCGCAATGACAATTAGTACCAAAGAAGCCCAGTTGGTTCCTAAAACAGTTCTTAGCGCTGTGGAGGGGCCTGACTTTATTGTAGTATTTATAACTAAAAAAACCACAGGCCCTGGCGTTGCAATTAACATTAAGACTGTTATCACGTAAATTATCAATAAATTAAAATCCATTTACGACTTCCTTATATGTAAAGGACACTCTTTCAGCTCTAGTCCTCCTGGCTCTTCAAGCTGATACTGTCTCCACTCGTAATTTCCTTTTTCTCCATAAACACCTAGCGTCGATGGAACAACACCATCATTATACATCTTTATTCTATTTCTTATCGTTTCTCTTACACTTCGACCACCTTTTGAAGAAAGGCTAGCCACTTCATCAAAATTCTCTCTTGGATTGATAACTAACACCACATAGTCTCCTAGGTTACGACTTTTCATGAGCTTATGTTGAGGACAACTAATATTGACAAATAAAGGAAGACCATTAAAACAAAAGGACCATTTTTCATTCTCTGTATCTTTTGGTACATCAAGAGGCCAAGAAGACTTATCTCTATCATGTAACATTTGTAATATTGACCATCCATATTGATGTTCATCTTTTAGTGTAGAAAAGGTATTTTTCTCTAAAAATACAACAAAAGGACTATAGATCCTTTCTCTAACAGGTACTTCCTTTACAAAATTAGTATACTCAATAAATGCAGCAACAAGGTCATCCATTGGTCTACTAATCGAGGAAAAGAATAAAAAAAACTTTTTTAACTTAATAACTTTCTTTCCAAATAAACATGGAAACTCATTATTATTTACTGAAGACTCAAAACAACTTAAGGCCCTCACCATCCATGATCTAAAAAACAAATTATTCAAAAAACTATTACTGCACACATCATTGCGGTTAATGATGTACTTATAAGTTGATTCCATATATACCTCATAAAAGTAACTAAACTTTTCTAATTCCATGAGGTGAAGATAATGCTGTCTTATTTAACTATTGAAAAACGTAAAAATTTGTGGCTTACTATGAATTTTTATCATAATCGTGAAAAATATGTCTAAACAAACTCCACCGCTATACGCTTTACGAGCTTTTGAGGTCGCCGCCCGCCACTGCTCTTTTACACAAGCCGCAAACGAACTTTCTTTGACCCAAAGTGCGATTAGTCGCCACATCCGTACATTGGAGGATATCCTCGGCTATCATTTGTTCGAAAGAAATGGCCCTCGATTAACACTCACAGATCAGGGAAAGACACTAGCAGAAGAGTTAAAACTTGGCTTTGCAATAATAGAAAGAGCTTGCCTGTTATTCAGAGACAACCCACATGCAATTCGACTAAAAGTTCCTTCGTCACTCACTGCACGCTGGTTACTCAAAGCAATTAATGTATTTAAAGGTGAACACCCTAGTCATCCTATCCAACTTTCAAGCATTTGGATGGATATTGATAACGTTGACTTTTACTCTGAACCTTATGATTGCGCTATATTACTGACGGATGGAAAATTCGGCCCTAATTATAATTGTTTTAAATTATTTGATGAATGGCTTATACCTATTTGCTCACCCAGCTACCATTCACCCAACGATCCATTTACGATAAAAAGCTTGGAGAAGATGGAGTTACTACATCCCTCATTTGATAGACGCGACTGGAAAAGATGGCTTGATAGACAAAAATTATCACATGAAGTTGATATTAGACGTGGGCAAGTATTTGACACATTAGATCAAGGTATTTCAGCAGCACTACAAGGTACTGGAGTTTCTGTAAATGATCTTATGCTCGTTTCATCAGAATTAGAAAAAGGAAACCTCTATTTACCTTTTCCGACGGCTGTTTCGACGGGCGATGGTTACTACATGGTTTGGCCTAAAGACACTGCAAAGGAAAAGACACTACTTCTATTAAAAAACTTTTTACTTAAACAACTCCCGACCTTATATACTCATAATGTAAAGTTTTTAAACTAGACATATTGAATCTTTTATTTTATAAAGCCTATGTATCTCCAATATAGGCTTTATAGACATTTCTCTATTCTTTTCGGTTCTTCATATAATCTAACAATCCTTGCATGTCACTAGAGCACAATAAGGAAGCAATGTTGATAATCTCATCTTTTGGCATGTCCCACCATGGATTAGCTAATAAAGCTTGTATGACTTCTTCAGAAAAGCGATAACGAATAATTTTAGCAGGATTCCCCCCGACAACAGCATAAGGTGGAATATCCTTAGTTACGACAGATCTTGCTGCAACAACGACGCCATGGCCTATCGTTACACCCGATAAAATCAAACAATCAGTTGCTAACCAAACATCGCTACCAATAATAACATCACCTTTTGTTTCATTGTGTCGGGCCATATTAGGTAGTCGTTCATAAAATGGGAAGGTCGTCACTGCCTCTATATTATGATTACCCCCTAATAGAATCTTGACGCCCCCAGCAATGGAACAAAAAGAGCCTATTTTTAATTGAGCATCTTTACTTGCATGCTCTACTAAGGGAGTACCATAGCTGCCATAGCCATACTCATACTGTGGATAACGATACTTAAACTTTAACTGCCCCCACTCTAAAGGATGTTGTTTCTTTAGGTAGTCCTTAAATTTTTCACGTTGATATTTTTCTTTTAAAAATCGAATAATATTCATATAAAATATGCTTTTAAACTACTTATTTAAACTAATATTAATTGCAGACCTCGGGTGTTGCTTATAAAAAAGACAATACAATGCATTTTTTACCCCCTTAAAATCTCTTATACGTCCTGTAAATAGACGTGCTAATATTAGACTTAAAATAGATAACCTTGATTTTCCTTTATAATTTAAACGATAAAGTAGCGCATAATATAAAAACTCCATGCGCCGACGATAACTTGCCTGACCGTTTTCTTCCACATACGTTGATAAAGAATGCTTTATCTTTCCAAAACAACCACATTTAATATTATTTTTATCAATTAATTCATGGATATTAAGAAAAAAAGCGGTATCAATACCATAAAAAGCAAATCGTTCATCAAAAACATTTAATGCTTTATCTGCAAATAGTTTTACAAGCCTATTACTGATAACCAAGCCAGATGTGACAGAGGTGACTACTGTTACATTTAACTCTTCTTCATGAACAATAACCTGCTTACTTGCTATATTAAAAGGGAATTTAATATCTGTATAATCCTCACCTGAATAAACGAGAGGAAGCATAATATCTAATTCCGCATGATTACTAATAATTTTAAAATAGTCTTTACTTATTTCAGTATCTTGATCTAGTGGTATAAAAAAATCAAAACAGTCCTTTTTAATAATAAAATTATAAATTTTACTTAAAGCAACATTCCTAATATCTTGATAAACAGCTACCGTAATATTTTTAGATGCAGCTATTTTTTTATAATCACTTACATCACGTTCATCTAACAGTGATGGGCCATTATTCCAAATATTAAGCGTTAAACAAACAGAATTATTAAGCTCTATATCTAAGAGGCTTTGCAATGTTTCAGAGTCACTGATTTTTGAATTATATAATATAACAGTTGATAAAATTCTATACATAATACTTTGAAAGCTAATCATAAAATATAATACTTAAACTAGCTTAATACTCTCCCCAACCATTAAATCTATGGATATCCACTATGTTTAGTAATTATATCTCAACTAAAATAATCTATCACCAGTAAATAACTCGTGTAGATAGTTACTTAATAGTATTAAATTATTTTTAAGGTTATATTTTATAAATAATCTTTTCTATGACTCTTGATCATTTTTCCTAGATTTAGATATCTCAGCTCCTTTAATAGAGCCTTGCCGTCTTCCCCATTGCCAATTGATCCAGAATACTAATTCATCCAACCCCATAGATGTCATCTGTTTTATAAAGCGTTTACGCCAATTGAGTGCACAAATATGGGAAATCTTTAACATGTCTTGTATTGTTAAATTACTTTCACCTTTAATTAGATAATTAGTGTAGGCATGCCATAAATCAACATGATCTAATCTAAATAACTCTGTATTACTCAATAAGTTTTTAGAGGTTTTACAGCGATGACAAACAAAATAAGGACGGTGCTTAGAGGCTTCTAAGCGTTTCATTACATTACCACAAGTAGGACAATCCAAGGTTTCTTGATAAAGTAAGGTGTCAAGAAAACTCATAAATACTTGTTTTTCTTTTTCTACTTGACTCGTCAAGCGACGATCTTGCCATTGATGATGTGGCAACCACCACTCTGCCAAATCAGGGAATAGATCTTTCACCATCTTCTGCAATGCTTTTTCTCTATTAGTAATAGCATGCATCGACATTCCTAAGATATTTTTAATTTTAATTAATGAAATGCCAGTTAAACGTAAAGCAACAAAATCAGGCCATAGTTCTATTTGCTTCATTTGAGCGAAATAAGTTCCTGTTAATTGGCTAAAGTTACGCTTACAACTATAACAAACGAACCTAGGCTCACCTGCGGTATTAGTTCCTGATGTTTGCTTGAATGATCTATAACCACAGAATGGGCATTCTGTGGGAAATTGATAAGGAAAATATTTTACATAATCAATTAATGCATCCGCATCTTTATGGAGATATTTAGGAATTACCTTATAGTAATCTACTTCTTTTTGTTTTTTCATAATGACTCCTGCCACATATTAATCCATTAATATATTAAAATACGTCACTACTACTCATACATACTTATAGTCATAGTAGCATTCAATACATAAAAGCCTAGCTAAAGGTACATCTTATATGAGATAAACCTTATATGACAAATGCTTTTATATAAGATTTAACTCTTTTTATATAGCTCATTAAGCTAACAACATAAACTTTTTTATATATATGTTTAGTTTATAGTTACTGCAAAATTCTTCTGAGAAAAAAGCATCCTTTCTTCAGGAACTTCAATTCTTTTCTTCTTTTTCAGTTCGGATAAATGCGCTTCAACAATATGATTACGCTGAGCTAAACCGGCATCATTTGCAATCTGGATATTTAAACCAGGCCGTGCATTTAACTCTAAAATTAATGGCCCTTTTTCTTGATCTAGAACCATATCAACACCGATATAGCCTAATCCTGAAAGCTCATAGCAACGTGTTGCTAATCGCATAAAACTATCCCAGTCGGGTAATTGTACACCACTCACAATATTATTGGTATCTGGATGCTTTGAGATCTTTTCATTCAACCATGTCCCTTTTAATGTAATACCTGTTGCCAAGTCAACACCTACACCAATCGCACCCTGATGTAAATTAGCTTTACCGCTTGATTGACGAGTAGGTAAGCGCAGCATAGCCATCACAGGGTAACCCATTAATACAATAATACGTATATCGGGAACCCCCTCATAACTAATGCTTTTAAAAATAGGGTCGGGACTCACTCGATACTCAATGATAGCACGATCCCTCATACCACCTAAAGAATACAATCCTGTTAAAATACTAGAAATTTGGTACTCAATTTCAGAGTATGAGATCATCTTACCTGAAATGGTCTTAAAACGCTTTTCATCAAAACGATCAGCAATCACAATAATTCCATCACCACCAGCTCCTTGGGCTGGTTTAATGACAAAATCATTATGTCCGTCTAATATGGTTTTTAACTTACTAATTTCGTGCTCTGTTTCAATAACACCATAAAGTTCAGGGACTTTAATACCCTCTTTTATAGCACGCATTTTAGTAATAATTTTATCATCCACTACAGGATAATATTTTCTCTTATTGTACTTGAGAATATAATCACCATTACGCTGATTAATTCCCATAATTCCTCTGGCCTTTAAGTCTTGCCATGTTTTCCAAAGTGCTAACATCGATTAACCCTCTTTCAACAGCGCTTTGAAACGAACAAGCTCAGTGAGTCGATAACCACGATAGCGTCCCATCGCAAGCATAAAGCCAACTAATATCAATAAAATACCTGGGAAAGTAAATACGAAGTACACAATCGTAGGAACCTTCATGATTAAATAAGCCAATGAAGCGGCACATAATGTACCAATCCCAACTTTAAAGGCTGTAGCTCCCCCTCTTTCTTCCCACGTAATTGAAAGTCGTTCGATAGTCATCGTTAAAATAACCATAGGAAATAAGGTCACTGATAAACCTTGCTCTAAACCTAATTTATGGCTAAATAAACTAATTGCAGCAATCAGGATAACAACAAAGGTTAAGACAACAGAAAGACGAGGTAGCATCTGTAATTTTAAGTGCTCTAAATAGGAGCGAACCGATAAACCAAGGGCAACGATGATACTAAATAAGCATATACCAAAGCCCAGTCCAGTTTCTCTAAATGCTAACGCAATTAATACGGGGGTAAACGTACCTAATGTCTGTAACCCAACAATATTTCTCCAAATCAAAATAACTAGAACACCGATAGGAATCATTATCATGACCATATAAGTTTCTTGTACTTGAATAGGTAAACTATAAAGTGAGTATGTAAGGAAACTACTGGCCTCTTTTTCAGCTGCCATCTGAGAGATAATTCCTTTAGCTAATAACTCGGAGTTTCCGATACTGAATGTTACTCTTGCCTGAGAACCATTATCAACGGTTAATAAATCATTATCCCCAACCCACCAAATAATGCGATCATTGGGTAAACCCACCTTACCCGTTTCAGGGTTGAAATAAACCCATTTTCCAGTGCTACTGGTAGCATTAGTATCTTTTTTATCAGCTACATTATTTTTAGCCACTGTTGATTCTATATAACTTCTAATCCATAACTCTGGTTTTTGATTAATCCCTTGAATCAAGCGTAAGGTATGAACACGTTGTATAGGAATATGAGCTTGCGATAACAATAAATCAATTACATTAACTTTGTTCACAATACTATCATTATTATCTAGCAATAAACTAACATTATCATTTTTAGTGTCAGATACGGCCTTTATTGTCGCAGTAATAAAGGTCGAAGTATCCAACGATTTTTGACGTATACCATCAATTAAAGTTTTTGCCGCAACTTGTTGTTGCTCAGTTAAAGGAATACTTTCACGCCATATAGAGCCTTTTGTCTGCAGCGTTGTATTTAAACTATCACGTTGTGTTAATGCCAAACGATAATAGAGCGTTTGTAAGCCAGATTCACGACGAGAAGACAATGTTAAAAGCTGATTTCCTAGACCATCATCCTCAATACTTGAACCATAGTCTTTTGCAATAATACTGTCGGTTGATTTAATATAGCGAATATAACCATTTTGTGCTGAAGGAATAAAAAACTGTACTTTCACAGGCTTAGATCCTCGTACAAAAAAATCTATCTTGGCATCAATAGTCCAATAATTCCCTTTCTCATTCTCTGTAATAGGAATTTTGAGAACAAAAATCTGATAAGCAATAGAAAAAACTCCAATACATACCAAGACTGTAATTAAAATTTTTAGATGTAACGTTAACGCACGCATATTATTTCCATTAACTGATATTTTTTATTTACCACATGTAGCTTTTGATTGATACTTCAAGCTAGGATCAACAATGGCATTGAATGATCTTAATGCTTTAGTTCCAATTAATAAGGGATAACTGAAAGAGCGGCGATCTGTTAAATTAACATCAATAGTTCTTAGTTGATTGCCTAGACAAACTTCCATTTGGATCTCTGGGCGATAGGTATAGTTAGGATCTTCTTCATCTGCGTCATCATCTTGATCTACTTTAACAAGATCAGCTGCACGACGCTTAATTTTTCCCATTTTAGCCAATGGGTACTCTAAAGGCCCAAATGTTTTTCCTTTAACTTGGGGAGTAAAACGTACCCACTCCTCACCATCCTTCTTAAACACTTTTATATCAGTGGCGCTAAGAGACGCTGTCATTGCACCAGTATCTAATTTAGCGGGTACTAAGCCATTGAGCCCCTCGACCTTCATCATTTCATAACGACCGTACACGGTCTTTTCCTCTGCAAAACCAACCATTGCAAAAGAAACTAAAAAACTTAGACAAAGAACTTTTTGTATTTGTAATAACATAATTCCCACACTGCCATATTAAAAAAATAAAAAGAGGTTATAAACCTCTTTGAAACTTGCCGTATTTTAACATGTTTAAATAATAATTTAATCGGTTAATTGTAATTCTAATTATAAATTACCTATTTATTTTCACGCAACCATGCCCAGCTAATGAAAATTAATGTGGGAATACCTGCTAATACACATATCCAAAAGAACTTCTGGTAATCATTATCATAATACGTAAGAATTTTCCCAGAATATCCGCCCAACAATTTAGGTAATAGCAGCATAACTGAGCTAAGCATAGCGTACTGTGTGGCTGAGAACTTAATATTCGTTAAACCAGCTAAATAGGCTAATAATGCAGAAACAGCCATTCCCGAACTGAGACTATCAAAAATAACAATCGTAATTAATGTCCAAATTTGAGGATCAAAGCCGATAACCTGCTCCCAAACGGTGGGAGCCGAATAAGTCACACCATAAAATGCAAAACCAGAATTTATCAGAAAATAACTATAATGGCCTGTGGTTAAAGCAGAAATAGTACTCTGAACATCAATCAGTAAAATATACAGCAAATTAGTCAGTGCGCAAGCTAAACCACCAAGAAAAAGCACAGGCATTACTTTAAACCGACCGATTAAGAAAACGCTAAACCATGCTCCTACAATCGTCAAAATAATACCAAACCCTTTAACTAAAACGGCAATAACATTTTGGCTAAAGCCATGTTTAAGCAAAAAGACATCAATCATATTAAGCGGCATTGTATCCGTTAATTTATAAGTGGACACAATAGCTAAAATTAATAGTGCTTGCCAACGATAACGCTGAATAAACTCAACCATCGGTGTTAATATAGGAGCCATTAAAAAACGCCCCGGAGCGGTCAAACACCCCATACAGATCAGCAAGTATAATATGCCTCTTGGCCAAGCCCCTTGCATAAAGGCCTTACTAGCCGCGTAGATGGTTACTAATACTATGAGCATTATAATGATAGAAATACTTTGATGTACAAAATCAAAATTAGGTATTTCTTTTGAGCGAGCAGTTAGTTTTAAATAATGACGCATTTTACGAAGTAAAATACGTACAGGTAAAATCTGCGATTTTCCCCAAGGAGATAACCCAGTGGCTAGAACCAATCCATAAAACAACGCTCTGGGCCATGCACTATCCATAATGGCAGTAATCATAACAGGTAAAGAGATGACTAAAAAAAGTATTAAGACAATAGCAAACAACTGGCGACCAAAACTAAACCCCGTGTCTGACGTCTGGTCATGCTTAATATTAATGTCGGGCTCTTTACTTAACAATGTAACAAGCATTGCTGGCAACATCAAAACGGCAAAAATCATGTACGTTATTTGCCATGCATGATAATAATAGTAACGTTCAGATGTACCTAAATAAGTAGCTAATAACAGAGATCCAGCCCCCGCAACTAACAGCGCTACTCTAAAACCCACAATATAAAGTGCAGCTAATTTAGCTTGTTGACTTTGGTCTGCAATTTCTAATCTATATGCATCAAGAGCAATATCTTGCGTTGCAGAAAAGAAAGCAACCAAACAAGCAAATATAAAAAATAGCTGTAAAAGACTTTTAGGATCAGTTACTGCAACACAAATCAATCCAATAAAAATACATAATTGAGAAAAGAGTAACCATGAACGCCTACGGCCTAAACGATTTAGCACAGGCAGTTGCCACTGGTCAAGCATTGGCGCCCAAACCCATTTCAACGCATAGATCAAGCCTACCCATCCTAAATAACCGATAGTTTCGAAAGACGCGCCCGCCCCCAGTAACCAAATACCCAAAGTTGAGGATATCAATAAACTAGGAATACCTGCCGAAAATCCTAATACCAAAATAACTAAGTTATTGGATAGCTTAAAATTAGTAAAATTTATTAATGCACTGGTTCTCATCACAACTCACTAGTAGTTTTCCCTAACATAATTAACGAACAATAGAGACATATCTCGTTTTGTTAAGTGATATAATTCTATCATAACTTTAAAAACAAGTACTCAATACCTGTCGCTGTGGCTGTTTATTTGATTTTTCTTTAGCTAAAAGCCTACAAAGAAAGATTGACAAAGTATCTATTAACCTTTAATTTAATTTATATACCTACTCTAAATTATTATATAAGATTTTTTTCTTATTATCTTAATTAATTTCAATTCATTCTCTTCCAACACTAAACGTTATAACTATGCTAGTACGCCTATTTATTTTTTTAATTCTATTTTTTTCCTCTTTTGTTACTATAGCCGATACCGTATGGATGAAAAACGGTGATAGACTGACCGGAACTGTTTCATTATTAAATAACAACAAACTAGTTTTAGACACAAAATATGCTGGAACAGTAACTATAAATTGGAGTGAAGTTAGTACATTAGAAACCAAAAGCTCTCTTCTAGTCAAACTAAAACAAGATAAACAGGAAAAAGCACAAATCATCAAACCTTCACAAGAAGGTAAACTTCTGCTCGTTAATGGTGAGAAGCATGAAATAGCTTTAAATGATATCAATCAAATAATTAAACCTAAAAAATTAGGGCTTGAGGTTGATGATCTTGTTTGGACAGGAAAAGTTAATCTCTCACTGGATAGTAAACATGCTGAAAAAGACTCAAGTACTTTTGATATCGACTTCCAAACAAAAATTGAGCGTGGAAATAGGCGTCATATCATTTCGGGAGAATACAATAGGAAAAGTACCGATAAAAATGTCTCAACTAATAATTATTCATTAGATTATACGCTTGATCATTTTCTAACAAAACAATGGTTCTGGCAAACTAATGGCTATTTTAAACTGGATCATATTGAAGATCTTCGTAAACAATATACATTGGGTACAGGTCCTGGTTATCAATTTTGGGATGACAGTTTAGGAGCATTCTCTATGTCATCACTTATCAACCTGTCTCGTTATGAATACAAAGCAGAAGACAATAAAAACTTTGGAGCTTATGGGATACGGTGGGACTATAATCGCTACTTATGGGGTAAAGACATAGAACTATTTACCACTGGCAATGCAACAAAACCATTTAATAGCAATGTTGCTAGATACACATTAGATACTGATATAGGAATACGCTACAAACTGACGGACTGGGCGTCCTTAAACTTTAAAGTCAATAGAAATATCGTTGATGGATCAAGCGACGCCAATGTAAATGAAACACGGTATATTTTAGGCATCGGTGTTAACTGGTAAAGGCACGAGCTAGCGTTACACGCTAGCTCTGAACTTAAGATTGTAATTGCTTTAAAATATCAATAACTAAATGTGCTGAATTTTTTGCGGCAACCGCTAAAAAACTATAAAAATCAAGATTATTACTAGGGTTATCAACTAAGTCTGAAATAGCCCTAACCACTACAAAAGGACAATTATATAAATAGCAGGTATGTCCAATAGCAGCGGCCTCCATATCAACCGCTAATACAGAGGGGAAATGGCTACGCACTAAGGCAATGGATTGTGCCCCAGACATAAAAAAATCACCAGTACACACCAAACCATCAAATGCTTTATATCCAATAATATTTTTTGCCGCTTGATTTGCAAGTGCAACTAACTGGCTATCTGCCTTAAAAGCAACCGGTAAATTAGGGACTTGACCATATTCACAACCAATCATTGACACATCAACATCATGGTAACAAACTTCTGTAGAAATAATGATATCCCCAACTGAAAGCTGAGAATCAAAACCACCGGCTGAACCAATATTAATTAGATAATTGGGACTAAAATGCTCCAATAGAAAAGTTGTTGATATAGCAGCACCGACTTTACCAATACCTGATTGAAAAATTACAACCTCATGACCACACAATTTGCCTAAATAGTAAACACTATTCAAAGCTTCATATTTAACAGGCTTTGTTAAGTGAATTGCTAATGCGTCCACCTCTTCACTCATGGCACCAATAATGGCTATATCAACTTTTCTTTTATCACACATATCTAATCTATATACCTAAAGGTTGTTCTTCACCACCTAATGCCTCAAGCAGTGCAGGTAAAAACTCAGAGAAAGTCATCATCATTAATAAGAAAGTTGCATCAAATTGGCTAACTTCATCGTCACCGCCCTCTTTATCAGCTTCATCAAGCAGTAAATCTTCAAACTTAATACGCTTAATTGCCAATTTATCATCTAAAACAAATGACAACTTATCTTGCCACATCAATGCTAATTGTGTAATAACCTTGCCAGACTTTAAGTGTGTTTGAATTTCATCACTGCTTAAATCTTGTCGTTTACAACGTATAATACCGCCATCTTCAAAAGTATCACGTAACTCACAATCTTCTAACACATGAAAGCCATCAGAAGCTTTTTGGCTTTTAACCCAGTCAGTTAACGTAGCACTGGGGGCAACCTTAACGCTCATAGGCCTTAGAGGCAAACCACCTAATGCTTCGCGTAATGTGGATAACAATTCCTCTGCCTTAGCCGTACTTGTCGTATCAACAAAGATTAATCCCAATGAAGGAGCTATTACTGCATACGTAACTTTTTTACGACTAAAGGCTCGGGGTAATAAATCTTGTATTACCTCATCTTTTAACTGATCTTTTTCTTTTTTATAAACCTTACGCGCATCCCGTGCCTCTATAACATCCACTTTTTCTTGCAAAGCTTCTTTGACAACACTAGCAGGTAAAATTCGCTCTTCTTTACGCGCTGCAATTAGATAAAAATCTTGACTCACATGTGTTAAAGAAGCCTCTTCTGACTTCCCAAAAGGGGCAATAAAACCATAGGTAGATAACTCTTGAAAGGTACAAGGTTTAGCTAACTTAGTTTCGAGAGCTTTAATTAAAGTTTCTTCATTTAAAGAAACAGATTGTGTTAAACGATAAACTAATAAATTGCGGAACCACATAAATAAAAACTCTTTTTAAAAAGATAAAACATGTCAATAAAGACTACTGACTCAATATACAACATTACGAATAACTTATTTTTTATTGCTCATTTCTTGTGATTTAATCATTGCTGCACTTGCACCATCAATAACAGCTGTTCTAAAGCCTTTTCGCTCTAAAGTACAAACAGCTTCTATGGTCGTTCCTCCAGCAGAACAAATCATATCTTTTAATACCCCTGGATGGGTGCCTGTTTCAAGTACCATTTTAGCAGATCCTAGCACAGCTTGTGCAGCAAATGTATAGGCTTGTTCTCTAGGCATACCACCTTGTACTGCCGCATCAGCTAATGCTTCAATAAACATAAAAACATAAGCAGGAGAAGATCCACTCACACCGACTACAGCATGAATTAAATCTTCAGAGACTACTTCTGCTTTACCCAAACTATTGAAAATTACTTTAATATCCTCTAGATCTTTTTCTGTTACTTTTGCATTTGGGGTAATGGAACTTACGCCTTCCCCAACTAAGGAAGGAAGATTAGGCATTATTCTGACAATCTTTTTATCCGCTCCCAATACCTTTTCTAAATTTGCTAAAGTAACGCCCGCAGCAATTGACACAATCACAGTATCTTTTTTAATAAAAGGTAATGCTTCCGATAATGCCTGAGCAATAACTTTAGGTTTTACTGCCACAACTAAAATATCGCTAGTTACTGTTAGTTCTGCAATATTAGCTGATGCATTAATACCGAACTGCTTAGCAACTGTCTGTGTTTTATCTTGGTGTTGAGTAACTGCATAAATTTGACTCGCATCGACTATTGCTTTATGTATTAACCCACCAATAATAGCTGAACCCATGTGTCCAGCACCAATGAAACCAATCTTTTTGTTCATCTGTAAGACTCCTTATTGAGATACTTATTACTACTAATATAGCACAGGCTAGAATAGTCAATTAAGATTTATTATTTAATCGAATATTTCACTATGGCGCAGTAAACGTTAGAAAGAAAAAAGGCTATTCCATGAATAGCCTTTTTATCCATCATGCTAATATCAAGTTTATAATGGAACACCTAAACGTTGTGCTACTTCAATATAACCTTCAACAACACCGCCGAGCCCTTGACGGAAACGATCTTTATCTAATTTCTTACGCGTTTCTTTATCCCAGAGTCTTGAACCATCAGGACTAAACTCATCCCCTAATACAATTTCACCATGGTAAAGACCAAACTCAAGTTTAAAATCAACTAATAATAAGCCGGCTTTATCAAATAATTTTGTTAAAATATCGTTTACATGGAAAGTAAGCTCACGCATACGATTTAACTGATCTTGAGTTGCCCAACCAAAAGCAACAGCAATACTCTCATTAATTACAGGGTCATGTAACTTATCATTTTTTAGAAACAATTCAAATACGGGAGGTGTAAGCTTAGTCCCCTCTTTAGCCTCTAAGCGCCGGACTAAACCACCTGCCGCATAATTACGAATAACACACTCAAGTGGTATCATTTTTAATTTTTTAACAACAGACTCATTAGTTGATAGTAACGTATCGAACTGTGTTGGGATTCCAGCTTCTTCAAGTTTTTGCATAATAAACGCATTAAAGCGATTATTGATCTCACCTTTACGCTCCAACTGTTCTATTTTTTCTCCATCTTTCATTGATGTATCATTACGAAAATAAAGAATCAAACGATCTTCATCACTTGTTGCAAATACTGATTTTGCTTTACCACGGTAAAGTTCTTCACGCTTTTCCATCTAATTACACTCTTGTTTAAAGCCTATAATAAGTTTAGTTCATGTTATCTTGTAGCATTCTAAGAATAGACTCAGCTTTTTCAGGAGAAACCACTGTGTCATTGCCTATTCCGTCTACTTTAACACTCATTGCATTGTCAATAGGTATAACTTTTATAATATAACGCTCTGCATTCGCTTCTCGTCTAGCTTCTGAGGTAAATAAACGAGTAAAAAATCCTGGTTTCGAGCTACCATCCGCTTTTTCAGACAAGTTGATGTAATAAACTCTCTCACTGCGATCCATGTCGTCAATTTTAATATTTGCTTTGTTAATCGCTTGCTCTACTTGCGACCACACCAAATCAAGATCTCCGTTCATCACTAAGAAAGGAACGCCTTGTGTATCTCGATTAAAGAGTGCCTTTTTCTTAGCAGCAACGGATTGTTGTTGAGTATCTGATAAAGAAACTACATTTTCTGACGCTTGAGAATTCGACATATTAGCCATTAATTCATCTAGTAAAATAGCCTCAACCACTGAATTTTGTGACTTACTAGGCCAGTCAGACTCTACAGCGCTGCCTTCTGGGCGAACCATAACCAACGTATAAAGTTCACTCGTATTGGCTCTTGCACCTGGGTCAACTCTAACACGTATACGTAACTCTTGATTAGCTAAAGAAGAATCCATTGCCAACAAGCGACTATTTAGCATATTGGTTAATACGCTTGTTTTCGTCCAACTTGTTGTAAACTCACCTGTTACAGGACGAGCAGTATCGATACGGAATCCGGCCTGTCTAAAGTATTGCAGTGCTTGTTCGTAAGCAGGCGTAACCATTTGTTGTGCAATAATCCATTGATTACCTTGATTGCGTTGTAAACTAAATGGGCCGCTTGTATTAACTGCTTGTAAAGGCAATGGTCTTGGCACTTCATAATTCTTAGTTACGGTTGGGTTAGGAATATTGTTAGGAATGGGATACAGTGGATCAAACGGTCTCGTATCTTTTTTTAAGTTAGCCGGAATCGTAATCATCGACTCTTGCTTTGCATCTAAATAATCATTCGAACGATCACGAAAGTACCCTTTTTCACCCCACAACCAACCACAACCGCTGATTGTTGAAATGACTACAGCAATTACCGAGAATTTAGCCAGTTGTCTCATGGCATTAGACTCCTTAAATGTTTTTTTGTCATGCTAGAGACATAGACCTTAATATTATTTATCATAAAATACTTAATTATAAAATACTTAATTATAAAATACTTGCACAACGTAAGGCATGACGTACCTGGTCATGATACTGTTCGCTTAAAATAGTTAATGGCAAACGTATACCCTCAGGAATCAATCCCATTTCATATAATGCCCATTTTACAGGAATAGGGTTAGCTTCGACAAATAACATTCTATTTAATTCTGCTAATGAGTTATTGATTTCTTGTGCTTTTACGCTATCACCTGATAAAGCAGCCGCACATAACTGACTCATTTCTCTAGGGGCAACATTAGCGGTTACTGAAATATTACCCTTTGCTCCTGATAAAATTAAATCAAGCGCCGTTGCATCATCACCAGAATAAACAGCAAAATCTTTACTGACCATTTGTAATAACTCACGACCTCTAGCAACATCTCCGGTCGCATCTTTAATACCAACAATATTATTTAAAGTTGATAAACGTACAACCGTCTCATTTTTCATGTCACACACTGTGCGACCAGGCACATTATATAAAATCTGAGGGATATCAACAGCCTCAGCAATAGCCTTAAAGTGTTGAAATAAACCTTCTTGGGTAGGTTTATTATAGTAAGGAACAACCAGTAAACACGCATCGGCACCAACATTTTTTGCAGCTTTAGTCCATGTGATCGCCTCTTTTGTTGAGTTACCACCCGTTCCTGCTATGACAGGTATACGACCAGCAACTTGCTTCACTACATGTTCTATTACCTTTAAATGTTCGGTATCAAATTCTAAAGTTGGCGATTCACCAGAGGTGCCTACGGCAACAATAGCATGTGTACCTGAGCTTAAATGAAAATCTACTAATCGACTAAGGCATTCCCAATCAATATTCCCAGTACGATCCATGGGGGTAACAAGCGCAACAATACTACCTGTGATCATTTGAAAGTTCCTTAAATCTTAAATAAAGAATGAATACTACTGTCTATCTCATTTTTTGTATACAAATTAATACTTGATATTTTACGACATTATCGATTACTTGACTATGATTGTTAAGATAATCCTTAAAAATCAATATTTTCATTTAAGAATTATACACTTTAGTATTATTTTTAATCATCTAAAAAGATATTATGATTTGTACGAGATGGGTTTGACATTTTGTTTCTTTAAAAAATTAGCAATTGCGATTAAATCTATCTTATAATAAAAGCGGATTCATACTTTATAGTGAACCTATATTGGGAGCTGTACTTATTGTGCAGGAAATATAAGGGTCTCAAATCATAAGGAAAATGTTATGCTACATGGCAAAGTAAAGTGGTTCAATAATACCAAGGGTTATGGTTTTATTTCTTCAGAGACACATAATGAGGATTTATTTGTTCATTATTCTTCAATACAATTAGAGGGGTATAAAACATTAAAAGCTGGTCAAAATGTTCTTTTTGAAATAGAAGAAGGTGGTAAAGGATTACACGCAAAAAATATAATCTTAGATCAACCTCAAACAACTTCTAGTAGCGCATCCAATAGCCAATAACTATACTCGATACAAGGTATGAGTTAGTTTAGCTCATACCTTAGTATCTCATTATTAAATCAAACATATTATATCTGATTGCTACTTAAAGTTTACCGCATGAATTAATGTGCGTTTATCATCCAAATAGCTGCGGATTGCTTTAATCACGGTTTTTGATTTTTGCTCTGAGTAATTCCATAAAAAAGTACCAATCAAATAAGCTAATGCTACTTCATCCCAACTATTATAAGCCATCTGTACTTGTTTTTTTATAGCACCGGCATAGCGAACAAACTCACTTCGTTCAATTAAATTAACCTGAGTAACATAACGGGTTAAGTTAACCAAACAAACAGCATCCCAAGCAACAAGATCATTAATCTGGCGATAGTCGCCTATCTTTTCAATCTCTTTACACCAATGACCAGCATTTTTTAATAACTTAAATAGCTCTTCATTTTTCTTAGAGCTATTTTTGGACAGGCGATCTAAATCCAACTCTTTTCTAGCAGTCGCTCGTAAATCTTCTTTTGTCCTTGTTTGATACCAATCTAATGAAAACAACAATGAAAACTTTGATAATGTTTTAACTAATATATTAGAGTTATCAAAAAACTTAAAAAAACGTTTTATCATATTAAAACGCTGCAAATGAAGCTTTCTTTTTTCCCCAATAACCAGACGTAATGCTGCCCCCTCAAAAACAGCACGATCACTATCAATTAGCCACCTTTTTCTGAGCGTCTCCCTTATATCCTTATTACTACGCCCGGTATCAATAACATTGACATAATCACCTGATAGACTAGAAAACATCCCACCTAAAGCAATGAGCCATTTTTCATCTTCTGACAAAGGCATTTCTGTCTGACTTGCAAAATGCAAGTTGATATTATTACCTGGTTGGTAAAACTCTTCAGTTTCCATTAAATAACCCGTCCTATTTAATTACTACAACTAGATGGATTCTAGTAATATTAAATCACTGTATAAAAGTAACTACTAACACTTAACTTACTAAAAAAATGGCAATCTTACGCCTAAAAAAATAAAATTTAAAGATACCCCTTAACTTCTGGAAACAATTATTCATTAAAGCAATTAGCATATAACAAAACGCTCTAGCTTTTAATAAGACATAACATTAAACTACGCCAAAGTTAATGAGGATATTACCACGATGATAGAGAGTAAAATACTAGACTTTACTAAAAAAAAACTAAAACACATCCATAATGTTCATGAAAAAAAACTAAAAGAAGTACATCAAGCTTTTGAGAAGGCTTTTCCCTTAAGTAAGAACAAAAAAAATGCTACAAAAAATAAAAAATCTAAGAAATAATAAAAACATGCCTCTTTAAAAGCTAGCGCTAATGGTGTCATTAACAGCCAGCTTTTTATCATTACTAGATACTAATACAAAGATATTTAATTTCTAAATAGTCTTCAATACCATATTTAGACCCTTCACGCCCTAATCCTGATGCTTTTACACCACCAAAAGGGGCCATTTCATTAGAGATCAAGCCTGTATTTATGCCAACCATCCCATACTCTAATGCTTCAGATACACGAATAACGCGTGATAAATCTTTAGAATAGAAATATGAGGCTAAGCCAAACTCTGTGTCATTAGCATAACCGATCACTTCGTCATCTGTTTTAAAACGAAAAACCGGAGCAAGCGGCCCAAAGGTTTCTTCTTTAGACACAATAGCCGTTGTCGGAACATGAGCCAAAATAGTTGGTTCAAAGAAGTTACCACCCAAAGACTTACCGCCTTCGATAACTTTAGCGCCTTTACTTACTGCATCTTCAATATGCTCTTTTACCTTTTCAACCGCTTTGGCATCAATCATAGGACCTGTTGTTATACCAGCCTCTACCCCATTACCTACTTTTAATTTAGCAACCGCTACTTTAAACTTCTCAAGAAAAGCATCATAAACACCATCTTGTACATAAAGTCGATTAGCACATACACACGTTTGACCTGAGTTACGGAACTTAGAAATCATCGCCCCTTCGACCGCTGCATCTAAATCAGCATCATCAAATACAATAAAAGGTGCATTTCCCCCTAACTCCATGGAAACTTTCTTAATGTCTTTAGCACATTCGACCATTAAGTCACGACCAATTTCGGTAGAGCCTGTAAAAGAGAGTTTACGAATAATAGGGTTACCGGTTAATTCACTGCCAATCTCACCCGCTGACCCCGTTATCACACTCAAGACACCCGCAGGAATACCTGCACGCTCAGCTAACTCAACCAGTGCTAACGCAGAATATGGTGTTGCACTGGCTGGTTTTATAATCATGGTACAACCTGCTGCTAATGCGGGGCCTGCTTTTCGCGTAATCATCGCATTGGGGAAATTCCAAGGAGTAATAGCTGCCGTAACACCTATAGGCTGCTTTATGACCACAATACGTTTGTCTGTCATATGCCCTGGAATGACATCACCATAAACTCTTTTTGCCTCTTCTGAAAACCAATCTAAGTACGAAGCACCATAAACAATTTCGCCCTTAGCTTCTGCTAGCGGTTTGCCTTGTTCTGTGGTTAAAATAAGTGCTAAATCATCTTGGTGCTCTATCAGTAAATCGTACCAACGGCGAATAATAACAGAACGCTCTTTAGCTGTTTTTGCTCGCCATGCGGGTAATGCTTTATTGGCAGCATCGATAGCACGCTTAGTTTCAGCAGCTCCCATCTTAGGTACTGTACCGATGACTTTCCCTGTTGCTGGGTTAGTTACATCGATCGTTTTACCATTATCTGCATCTTGCCATTTACCATCAAAATAAGCTTTCTGGCGAAACAACTTAGCATCTTTTAATTGCATATTATTCTCCGTTATTTTTGTGTTGTATTATTGACTATTGACAGCAAGACACTGCAAGAGTTTATAAATAGATGTAAAAAAACATATCGTAGTTCGAATAATTAAAAAGGACAATACTTATTTAGACACATACCAATAAAATAGGCTAATAACTATTATGCTATATAATTATTTTTATTGGTAAATTTTTCCTTGATACTTTAACCATCCGCCCTGATGTCTGCCTCGAGGATCACGATGAGTCCAGTGCAATACGCCACCTTTATTATTCCAGACATATTCACCATAAAATTCAAGGACATCCCCCACTCTCAAATTATCGATACGAGGGGCTAAATCAATATTATGAGCAATTAATAATGTCTGATTTGGGTTGACCTTGAGTAATATTCTCTGATGATGACTACCATCTAAATCATCTTTTAATAATTTAATAATGGTCCCTTTTCCTTTGATCTGTGCTTTAGCTACCCGACTATTATAAGCCCTCAACAACTCAGGATTACTTACCGAGTTACTTAGCGTTACCTGCTTTGCTGTGCTAGGTTGAAATGAGGAGATCGAGGATTCAAAATAAAACTGCCAAATAACTACAAGCAGAATAACTACGGGTAGAGGTAATATGGACAAATACTTTTTCACTGACAACTTGGAATTCTCTTTTATAACAATAAAACCCCTGTCATGAGGGGTTTATAATAATAAAATTTATACCATAGCCATTTTTGGCAATGATCCCTCAATACCTAATGCTCTGCGAATAAAAATTGCTTTGACCTCTGGCAATTGATCAACCACCTTAAGCCCAGTATTACGCAACCAACGTACAGGTAATAGGTCAGCTTGAAATAAACGCTCAAAAGTTTCCATTGCAGCCATCATACCTAAATTATGAGGCATTCTATTGCGTTCAAAACGAGTTAGCGTTTTTGCACTGCTAAAATTATCACTCGTTAACAATGCATTGAGGATTGTTTCTGCTAACATGGCTGCATCCATAAATCCAAGGTTTACTCCCTGTCCGGCAAGGGGATGTATAACATGGGCGGCATCACCAACAACCGCCAAGCCCTGCTGAACATAGCGTTTTACATGTCGCTGACGTAAAGGAATACAAATACGAGCATCAGTATGCACTACTTTACCCAGTTTGTACTCAAAGCTTTCTGACAGTTTTTTACAAAATGCAACATCATCCAATGCCATGACCTGCTCAGCTTTTGCTGGAGGTAAAGACCAAACAATAGAGCACCAATGTTCATCACCATTTAAAGATAAAGGTAAAAAGGCTAATGGCCCCTCATCAGTAAAACGTTGCCATGCTGTTTTTTTATGAGGTAACTCACACTGAACACTGGTGACGATAGCATGATGAAAATAATCCCACTCACGTGTTTCTATACCAGAGAGAGCCCTCACTTGTGAACACGCACCATCGGCACCGACAACTAACTGAGCTTTAATTTCCGTGTTGTCTGTTAAACCAATACACCAACCATCCGCTAAGCGCTCTAACCGTTCTAACGATGTATTGGGTAGCAATTGAATCGATTCACTCGCTTGCTCCAATTGTTCTAACAAAGCATCTTGAATGGCTCTATTCTCAACAATATACCCTAGAATGGATTGATGAACACTTGCTGCAGAAAAATCAATACTACCTGTACCTGAACCATCCCATACATGCATATCAGTATAAGGAGATACTCTTCTTGCTAAAACACCACGCCAAGCATTAACATGCTGTAATACTCGCTGACTGGCTAGAGAAATGGCACTCACTCTAGGTTCAAAAGGCGTTTCTGGTTCAAATGTTTTATATGATTTTTCATGATGATCTAATACAACAATACTTAATCCAGAATCTTTTAATGCTAAAGCCAGTGTACTTCCTACCATCCCTGCACCCACAATGACGATATCTGCTTGCATCACTCTTCCTCTACCTAAACTTATCATAGGTTACTATGATACTTTTAAAACCACAGAATTAAAATCAATTGATTAATAATTTTAACCATTCACCGCTATTTATTAACATGTATCATGTTAATGGTTCCAACATTTTTTCTATCCTTCAATTTATCTGTGTTATCATAAAAACAGAGGACGACCTCATGTTTCCCAATCACTCAGGACGACCTGAATTAATATTGAGATAAGTTATGGCTTGGTTTGCTTTATTAATGGCAGGTCTTCTAGAAGTTGTTTGGTCTTATTCAATGAAATTATCAAACGGTTTTAGAGCGCCTACTCCAACAATAATCACAGTTATTGCAATGATAGTAAGTTTTAGCCTACTGGCTTACGCGATGCGTAGTTTACCCTTAGGTACAGCTTATATTATATGGACAGGCATTGGAGCGGTTGGAGCATTTCTTGTGGGCTTTATTTTTTTACATGAACCTATGAGCTGGCTCCGTATTCTCGCCGCATGTTTCATAATCACAGGCATGGTCTTAATGAAAGTTACTACGCATGCCTAATTAACTAAATAGAGCGCTAATCACTAGCACTCTATTTTTTCGTTTCACCTTTATGACGTCTTTCAGACTGAACAATCCGCTTTTGATCTCGCTCTAACTCATCTAATACTTGACGAACATAATTAATGTGATCTCCCGCGACAGTCTTAGCCAACTCTGCATCTCTTGAAAGAATAGCTTCATATAGTGCCGTATGTTGTTCCATTAACTGATCACGGGTTTGCTTACAACCCGTATAAAGACAAAAAATACTAGAAGTAATGTTCTGCTTTACTAAGTCAAACAGCATCCTCATAATCTGTAACAACACCATGTTATGACTTGCTTCAGCGATTGCCAGATGAAAACCTGCATCGGCCTCCGCCTCTTGATTTTTTGTTGATTGTTTATTTAAATAACAAGCTTTCATCACATTAAAGTGCTGCACTAAATTTTCCAGATCCAGCTTATTGGAACGTAATGCCGCATAATAAGCACAGGATGCTTCTAACGTATGTCTAAACTCAAGTAAATCTCGCTGAGCTTCAGGATAATCTCCATACAAACTCAAAATAGGGTCACGAAACAACTGACCTACACTCTCAACAACAAAGTTTCCGCCACCTTGTCTACTTATCACCAAGCCTTTCGCCACCATTTTTTTTAAAGCTTCCCGAACTGAGGGGCGGGAGACCCCAAACTCTTCAGCCAACTTACGCTCTGCCGGCAAACGACTACCTGGCTTAAATATCCCTTCCAAAATCAGGTGCTCTAATTGCTCTACGATATCATCTGAGACCTTTTTACTTCTGATTAACTGCTGCACCATTAGTGTTCTACTCTATGCTAAAGGACTGTAGCTTAAATAATAAGTTATTGAATAAAAAATTCAAAAGAATTGTTGATAATTTATTTATAAACATTTAACCTAATCATACCAAAATAAAATTGGTATTACCAATTAACCAAAATAATAAACACTAGCTTTATCTTTTATAATAAACATAAATAAAGAGGCAACAAACCTATGCAAGCCTGGCAACATCTTTATGATCCATTTAACAATATTTATTTATCAGCTCTTGTAGCAACTATACCTGTCATATTCTTCTTTTTAGCCTTAACCGTTTTGCGATTAAAAGGGCATATCGCAGGTGCTATTACCCTTCTCCTCTCGATTGCTATCGCTATTTTCGCGTTTGCCATGCCCGTCAAAATGGCATTGTTATCTGCTGTGCACGGCTTTATTTATGGATTATGGCCGATTGCGTGGATTATTATTGGCGCCGTATTTTTATATAAACTAACTGTAAAAAGTGGTCAATTTGATATTATTCGTGACTCTATTGTTTACATTACGGATGATAAACGCCTACAAGTATTATTAATTGGTTTTTGCTTTGGAGGATTCCTTGAAGGGGCTGCTGGATTTGGTGCACCCGTTGCTATTACAGCGGCGCTACTAGCTGGTTTAGGCTTTAATCCTGTTTATGCAGCTGGGCTTTGTTTGATTGCCAATACAGCCCCTGTTGCTTTCGGTGCATTAGGGATTCCCATTACGGTTGCAGGTTCTGTCAGTGGCATAGAAGCAAATAGCATTGGGGCAATGACTAGCCGCCAACTTTGCCTTCTCGCCGCATTTGTACCTTTATGGATCGTTTTTATTATGGATGGTATTAAAGGCGTTAAAGAAACCTTACCTGCTACCCTAGTAACAGGTATTAGTTTTGCTGTCGTACAATATATTACAGCACATTACATCAGCTACCAATTAGCAGGGATTACCTCCGCCTTAATCAGCATGCTTTGCTTAACCATGCTTTTAAAAGTATGGCAACCTAAAACAAACCAAAGTTTACAAATAAATGGTGGTGGTACCGCAAGTATCTCCCATAGTACTGATGAAAAGAAGCCATTAAACTACTCTTTTCAGCAAATTTTATTGGCGTGGTCACCTTTTATTATCTTAACCATTATGGTGAGTGTTTGGACGCTAAAAACGATTAAAGATGCACTCAGTGTTTTTAGCTTACAATTTATCTTTGATGGCATTCAAATTATGAAAGCAGCCCCTGTTGCGACAGGGGCAAAAGATGATTTTATTAAAAATATCTTTATACTTGATATCGTTGCTGCAACAGGTACAGCTATTTTCATCGCCGCGATTATTTCTGTTTTTATTCTTAAAGTTAAACCTAAATTGGCTTTATGTACATTATGGGATACATTAAAAGAATTAAAATGGTCAATTTTTTCTATTGGCATGGTATTGGCTTTCGCGTTTGTTACCAATAACTCAGGAATGTCTGTAACCATGGCATTGGTACTAGCTGGTACGGGTATAGCCTTCCCCTTTTTCTCCCCCTTCTTAGGTTGGCTAGGCGTGTTTTTAACAGGTTCAGATACCTCAGCCAACGCTTTATTTAGTTCATTACAAGCTAATACCGCCAATCAACTAGATTTATCTAGCACACTCATGGTAGCCGCTAATAGCAGTGGTGGCGTAACGGGTAAAATGATTTCACCACAGTCAATTGCTGTTGCTTGCGCTGCAACAAATCAAGTTGGTAAAGAGTCTGACCTGTTTCGATTTACTGTAAAACATAGTTTATTCTTTGCTGTAATCGTTGGTGTTATCAACCTAGTCATATGCTACGTAACGCCATGGATGATTTATAGCTAATAATTTAAAAGGGTAAATCTTTTACCCTTTATCATAATAATATTTAAAAAAGTGAGATATAGCCTTATGAGTGATTTATTTTATGATGCTGCTCCTAATGCAACACGGATAGCACCTCCTCGTCCACAACCACGCAAATATCCAGATAAAAAGCCAACGCATGTTTATTTATTTGGTACTTGTGTTATTGATATTATGTTCCCTGATGCAGGGTTTGATGCAATCCGTCTACTTGAGCGTGAGGGAATTACTGTACATTATCCACAAGAGCAAGGCTGTTGTGGTCAACCAGCCTACTCATCTGGCTACATTGAGCAAGCTAAAGAAGTGGCTAAGGCACAAATCGCCCTCTTCGAAAATGATTGGCCTGTTGTGATTCCCTCTGGGTCTTGTGCGGGGATGATGCGTCTACATTACAAAGAGCTCTTTCATGATGAACCTGAAGTACTTGCCAAGGTCAATGCATTAAGCGAACGTATTTATGAGTTAGGTGAGTTTTTACTTTATGTCAGTAAAATACAGCTAAAAGACCAAGGTCAAAAAACCAAAATTGCACTACATACATCTTGTGCTGCTCGCCGTGAAATGAATACACATTTACATGTTCGTCAATTACTCGACCAACTGGAAAATGTTGAACGTATTGACCACGACCATGAGAGTGAGTGCTGTGGCTTTGGCGGTACATTCTCTGTCAAAATGGCTGATATTTCTGGCGCGATGGTGCTCGATAAAACCAAAGCACTCAAAGACACAGGCGTTGATCAAGTTGTTAGCGCAGATTGCGGCTGTTTGATGAATATCAATGGTTCCCTTGAAAAGCAAAATGAATCATTACGAGGCCAACATTTAGCTACATTCCTTTGGCTAAGAACAGGAGGTACACACCATGAGTAAGACAGAACAGCCTCGTATTCCTGTCCTCGATGCACTGAGCCAACATTTTAAAGAAAATGCTCACATGGCATTGCGTAATAAACAACTACGCCACAATATGCGCACAGCCATGGACTCGCTCATCACTAAGCGACTCGTCTCAATGCCTGATGAAAATGAACGTGAAAGTCTACGTGAACTAGGTAATCATGTCCGCGCGCGTGCTTTATCAAAGTTACCTGAACTGCTCGAAAAACTTGAAGCCAATCTAACCAAACGTGGTGTACAAGTACATTGGGCTGAAACAACTGAAGAAGCCAATCAAATTATTTTTGATATTGCTAAACGTCGCCAAGCCAAGTTATTTATTAAAGGTAAATCCATGGTCAGCGAAGAGTTGAACATGAATCACTTCTTAAAAAAGCAAGGTATTGAAGCACTTGAATCGGATATGGGCGAATACATTATTCAGCTCGATTATGAAAGACCTTCACATATCATCATGCCAGCGATCCATAAAAATGCTAAGCAAGTAGGCCATCTCTTTGAAAACAAGTTACAGACACCTTACACTGACGATGTTGATACCTTGATTCAAACAGGACGTAAAGTATTGCGTAACAAGTTTTTTGAAGCCGATATTGGTATTTCGGGTGTAAACTTTGCTGTGGCTGAAACAGGCTCATTATTCTTAGTTGAGAACGAGGGTAATGGTCGAATGTCCACCACAGTTCCTCCTGTTCATATTGCTATTACAGGCATTGAGAAAGTAGTTGAAAACTTACGCGACACCGTACCACTGGTTTCACTGTTAACGCGTTCTGCACTGGGACAAGCTATTACTACTTATGTCAATCTAATATCAGGCCCTCGCAAAGCAAATGAGCTTGATGGCCCTGAAGAAGTCCATCTAGTCTTATTAGATAATGGCCGTACTCAAGCCTTTGCTGATGCACAATTAAGGCAAACCCTTAACTGTATCCGCTGCGGTGCCTGCATGAACCATTGCCCCGTTTACACCCGTATTGGTGGGCAAGCCTATGGTACTGTTTATCCTGGCCCTATTGGTAAAATCATTTCACCTCATCTGATGGGACTAGACAAAACAGAAGACTTACCCATAGCCTCTACTCTCTGCGGTGCTTGCGGTGAGGTGTGCCCTGTCAAAATCCCCATCCCTGAACTATTACGCCGATTACGTAAAGAAGACGTACGACCACCAGAAGAGCCCCTTCATTACGTAAAAGGCCAAGGTGCTCGTTTCTCTCGTAAGGAAAGAACGATGTGGAATATTTGGAAAAGTATGAATACTAAGCCTAACTTGTATCGCAAGTTCAGTTACTTAGCAACACGCTTACGATTTATGACACCCAACATTCTTGCGTGGTCACAAAACCATAGCAAAGCTAAACCTGCGTCTTATACACTCCATGAGCTAGCTAAAAAACATCTAGGAGATAAAAAATGAGTGCTCGTGATAATATTTTGAATAAATTGCGTTCTAGCCTAGAAGATACTAAACCACGCCCTGATGACTTTAACGTTGATCTTGTGACTAAACCTTGGAGTTATGACAGTACCCAAGGAAAAATCAAACAACTTAGGGCCATGATGGAATCAGTGCGGACAGAAGTTTATCAAACAACCCAAGCAGAATGGGTTAGTATATTTGCCGACGTATTAAAACAAAAGCAAGTCAATAATTTGCTCTATGCTCCAACTGTTAAATGGGGAACGCAAATTGAAAATTACTGGGCAAAAAATACAACACTACCTACCTTAAAAACTTATGATCGTCCAGTCGAGGAGTGGAAACATGAACTGTTTTTTGAGGTAGATGCTAGCATCACTTCGACCTTAGGAGGTATTGCAGCTACCGGTAGTTTAATTGTTTGGCCAACAACGGAAGAACCACGATTAATGAGTCTCGTTCCTCCCATCCATTTTGCTATTTTAGAAGCCAGTAAAATTGCTAATAACTTCTATGAAGCACAGCAAATATTAAACTGGGCAGACAACACTCCGACCAATGCACTACTCATCTCAGGCCCATCAAAAACAGCCGATATTGAACAGGTACTTGCTTATGGTGCCCACGGTCCTAAAGAATTAATCGTGATTATTCTAGAGGACGCTTAATCCTTAATTAATGATAACGAATAGGTGTTTACTAACACCTATTCGTTATTTAGTGGCTTCAATCGGTGAATACTCAATAGGAATCCATTCATAGCCATTCCCCTCTTTAATCACATGCCCTATACCAGGAAAAGGTAAATGTGCACCCGCTAACCATAATTTATTACGAACCGCATAGGTGAGTAGTTTTTTACGTGAAGCAATAGCTTGTTTAGGATTAGAGTCATAATCAATTGCCACGTCAGGATATCTAAACTGTACAGCATGGCTGTGAATAATGTCACCCATAATCAATAAGCTCTGCCCCTTTGAAGAAACCAAATAAGACATATGCCCAGGAGTATGACCAGTTGAAGCCATTAACTTGATGGTAGTAATAGGTAACTGATCCGTGAATGTCTTAAATTTATTGGCTGCTTGGTAAGGAGCTACTGCACTTTGCGCAAGTTTGAATATATTTTTCTTATCTTCTGTAGCTGCTTCTTCTAACTTATGATTAAGCCAATACCCTGCCTCTGCTTGATTCACATAAAGCATTGCATTTTGAAAAACACGTTTGCCATCTTTCACTAAACCACAGGCATGATCTGGGTGTAAATGTGTCAACAAAATAACCGTGACTTGATCAGGCGAATAGCCTGCTGCTTTTAAATTATCTTCTAGTTTACCTGAGTTTTCTCCAAAACAATTAGATGCCCCCGTATCAACTAAAATCAACTGGTCTTTGGTATTGATAAGGAAACCATTAATGGCTGTTTTTACTTCTGTATTGCTATTATCTATAAAAGCTTGTTGTAATAACTTCTTAAGATCTTTCGTAGTAATATTTTTTAGAAGTTTATTACCAATCGTTGTATAGCCATCGTATAAGGCTGTCACTTCATAATCACCTAGCATCATCCGATAATACCCTGGCACTTGATTAGTTTGCAGTGGAATATCTTCCTTTGCCCATGCATTAAAAGCAAAACAAATACATACTGCACAAAACACCCTATTAAAAAGCGTTGTAGGTAGGTGCATATAACTTACTCCCATGAGATATATTCACGTTAACAAGCAAAAATTCATTATTATGAACTTTTCTTCGGTCTATCCTTTTTAGCCTTCAACTTGAAGACACCTGCATCATAATCTTTTAAATCTTGCGCTGTCAGACACTGGTAGGTATATACCACCTGATAGCGCTCACAATCTTGTTCTGTTCCAACAATGCAGGTTAGATCATACCCTTCTAATGGCGTTGCCCCCTTATAGAGCCAATTCTTGCATTGTTGTGCAGCGACTTTCGTAGCCTGATCAAAATCAATAATGGGATTATCATAAAAGTCATAATCCGCCGCCATATAAACAAAGCCGTCTGCCTTATCCTTGTCCAGCACTTCTAGGTCTTTATAAACGGACTTAGTGACACAAGCCGCTAAGCCAAAGAGGAACAGTAATGGAAATAATAACTTTAGTTGTTTTTTATAATGATTAAGCATTTCCATACTCGCCACATAGGTTTTGAGAAAAATAAAAAGCAATATCCTTAGCACTTAAGCCTAACCCTAACAACCGGCTAAGTTTTGCTAATGCAGCCTCACGTGGTAAACAACCCCCACTGATAACACCTATCTCTTGAAAAGTGTTCGCCGCCTTATAACTAGAAAAATCGATACTGCCCTCTGGGCATTGGCTAATAGCAACCACCACAACTCCTTGTGCAATTAACTGTTGAATACAAGTAATGAAAGCATCGTCATCACTAGGCCCTGTACCACTACCATAACACTCAATCACTAGGCCATGTAAAAACAAGCCCATAATAGCTTGCAGTTGATAAGCAGAAAGCCCAGGAAACAAAGGCAAAATAGCAACTGTCGGTAGACTGCTCACAAAAGGATACGTCAGCTCATTAGGAATGTTACTTATCACTGGCTGAGATTGTAGCGCAGGTAATGAGATAAAAGGATTATGCCCTACACTACGCCATTTACGGCTACGTGTTCCCGAGAGCAACTCACCATGGAAAAATATTTGTACACCTTTTACTAAACCTTGACTCAATGCGGCCATCGCACCACAAATATTTTCTTTCGCATCACTGTCTGAGGCAGAGGCAGGCTTCATCGCTCCTGTCATTAAAACAGGCACATCAAATCCCAACAACTGAAAAGATAGCGCAGCAGCACTGTATGCCAATGTATCTGTTCCTTGTAAAATTAGCACACTATCACATTCATTACATCTAACAGCGTCAACCACAAAACCTAAAAGGTTTTGCCAATAACAAGGTGTCATGTTAGCGCTATCAATTAAAGGCTCAATCTCTTGATATTGCCATTGATTATTACCAATCTCAGCAAAACTCGTTAAATAGTCCTTAAGATAATGCTCAAAGCCTGCACTAGCCGCTAACCCCTTATCACTTGGCACCATACCAATAGTGCCACCAGTGTATAAAATCATTGTTTTTTGATAAGGAAAAGTAGCCATTATAAACCTCGAGTCATTATTTTTAGTTTTTAATACAAGTTACTAGTCAGCAGACTGCATAACATAGATCGCACTGTCTTCTAACAAGTCTTTTGTATTTTTTGCATAAGCTTGCATATGTGGAGTAGTAAGGTGTGCTTCTAATGCAACCATGCTTTCCCATTGTTCAATAAAAGCAAAACTCTCTTCACCTAGTTTTTTTTGAAAAGCTCCTGCATCGCTAGCATCTTCTACTAATCGATACTCATGACAACCTTGTTCTGCCCTCACCGTATTGAGATTGGCACGTGCAATTTCTAAAACCTGTTGTTTTTTTCCTGCTTTAGCTATCATCACTGCAAAAACACTAATCATCATCTTATCCTCGTTAATTAATCTAACTCATAAGGCCATAGGCCTCTAATCGCAGCAATACCTTGCGCACCGACTGACTGCGCTTTAGGTACGTCTTGCCCTGTTAAACCACCCAGTAAATAGACTGGACGATCAAAATTAGCTATTAATTTGCTTGCCTCTTCCCAACCTAATGGCTTTGCATCAGGGTGTGTTGCTGTTTGTTGAATGGGTGAAAGTGTTACAAAATCGGCACCAAATTGTTTAGCTAATGCTAATTCTTCTGCATTATGGCATGAAGCAGCTAACCAACGATTTGCAGGTAGTGGCCTACCTTTATCAGCTAATTTTCGTAATTGCTCCACCGTTACGTGCCATCCAGCCATAGGGAAATCACCGAGCCATTCAAAAGCTCCCTTTACCAGCAAATCAGCACGTCCGGCACAAACCCCTACAGCGTCAATTGCTAAGTCTCGATAATCAGGATCAAAAAAATTAGGTGCTCTTAAGCAAATCAATTTAATCCCTTCATCTAAAGCTATTCGAAGTCCTTCAATAATTTCTTGACGGTCTAAATTATCAGGTGTGATTAAATAGCGATTAGACAAGCGTGCAACCGTCACAATAGATTTATTGGCCTCTGGGAACTCATATTGCAATAAATTCTTAGGCAATACCCAGGTAATCTCTTGCCCCTCAGCTCCCCTTGCCTCACCATCAAAACGGTTCACCTCCCAAATATCCAAATGCACACCATACTCAGGGTATTGATGAGAGGTTTGAAAAATAGGATTAAGCTGCGTTATATCAATATCAAGCTCTTCTTTTAGCTCTCTTTTAAGTGCTTGCTCAGGTGTTTCTCCTTGCTCTATTTTGCCACCGGGAAACTCCCACAGACCACCTTGATGTTTATGCTTAGCACGACGTGCCAGTAGTACTCGACCATTCTGACGAATAATAGCAGCCACTACCTTAATTTGCTCCACGTTTTGTCCTCTTATTCTATATTGAGATTCATCTAACGCTTAGTCATTATGTCCGATATTCTGCATTAATTTTGACATACTCATGAGAAAGATCTGTTGTCCAAATCACCTCACGGCACTGTCCACGGTTAAGCTCTATACGAATAGTAATTTCAGCTTGTTGCATAACGGCCGAACCTTGCTCTTCCGTATAGCTTATAGCACGCTCACCTTCACTTACAATTTGAACACTTCCTAAAAAAACGTCTACTTTACTGACATCAAGCTGTTCAAGTTTAGAATAACCAATGGCTGCTACAATACGCCCCCAATTAGGGTCAGAAGCAAATAAAGCCGTTTTAACAAGCGGAGAATGGGCTACAGCATAAGCGACATCTAAACATTCTTGATGGGTTTTACCACCATTGACCTCAACGGTTACAAACTTAGTCGCTCCTTCACCATCACGCACAATTGCCTGAGCTAGCTCCATAGCTACTGAAAAAATAGCCATTTTTAACTTATCATAATACTCGCCTTGAGCTTGATTAATCGTGGGCAGATCTGCTTGACCAGTTGCAACTAATATGCAACTGTCATTGGTAGAGGTATCGCCATCAATTGTAATTCGGTTAAATGATTTATTCGTGGCATCCTCTAATAAGGCTTGTAAAACAGGTTTTGCAACATCTGCATCTGTAGCTATATAACCTAACATCGTTCCCATATTAGGGCAAATCATGCCAGCCCCTTTGCTAATACCGGTGACAGTCACTACCTTATCTTCATGCTGAAAACGTATGCTTGCTCCTTTAGGCGTAGTATCTGTTGTCATGATACCTTCTGCCGCCTTTAACCAATTATCTTCTTTTAAATCATTAAGGGCTTCAGGGATAGCCACTTTTATTTTTTCAACCGGTAAAGGCTCACCAATAACACCCGTTGAAAAAGGTAAAATAGCTTCTTTGTCTAGATTTGTAGCATCGGCGAGTGCCTGGCAAACATCTATTGCAGCTTTTAAGCCTTGTTTGCCTGTGCCGGCATTAGCATTTCCCGTATTGGTTATAAAATAATGAATATTTGTATTTCTAGCTAAGTGTTCTTTCGATAGTAAAACGGGGGCAGCACAAAACGCATTGCGTGTAAAAACACCCACAACAGTAGCCCCTTCAGCACATTGCATGATCACAAGATCTTTACGGCCTACTTTTTTAATACCCGCAGAAGCAATGCCTAACTTAAACCCTTTGACAGGATATAACACGGATGGAATCTCTAGACCTACTGCCATTTTGATACTCCTATAACCCTAAAACAAACACACCACAAAAAATGTGGTGTGTAAAATAAATAGATAAATAATAAATTGATTATTCTATACGACCACAGCAGTGCTTATATTTCTTGCCTGAACCACATGGACAAGGATCATTACGCCCAACTTTATCCCCTTCGCGTCTAATAGGTTGTTGTGGCGCTGGAGGTGCTAACTCATCAACAGCTACTTGTTCAGGGTCTTCATCTAATGATGAGACAGCTTCATCATGTTGAAAAACCATGCTTTGAGCTAATCTTTCAGCTTCCTCGCGTAGTTTTGCCTCTTCTTCCTCTGGAGTTTGATGATTAACTTGTGCATTAGCTAATATACTAATGGTATTGTATTTAATCAAACCTAATAAGCGTTCAAACATTTCAAAAGATTCACGCTTATATTCTTGTTTAGGATTCTTTTGAGCATAACCGCGTAAGTGAATACCTTGGCGTAGATTATCCATACGTGTTAAATGATCTTTCCAGAGGTCATCGATCTCTCTTAATAACACATATTTTTCAAAACCACGAATGTTATCATTACCTGCATCAGCTTCTACAGCCGCGTATTTATCAGTAACTAGCTGTGTGATACGCTCTTTTAGTGTTTCTTCATAAAGCTTGTCATCCTCATCTAACCATTGTTGGATAGGGAGATCTTGACCAAAATCAGAACGTAATACTTGCTCAAGTCCTTCAATATCCCACTGTTCAGGTAAAGACATCGGCGGAATATAATCATTAAATATCGACGTTAAGACTTCATTACGGAACTCTGTAACAATATGGCTAATATCATTAGTCTCTAAAATGGTATCACGCATATGATAAATAACTTTACGCTGCTCATTCGCCACATCGTCATATTCTAGTAACTGCTTACGAATATCAAAGTTTCGACCTTCTACTTTACGTTGAGCCTTTTCAATCGCATTAGTTACCATACGATGCTCAATCGCCTCACCTTCTTTCATCCCTAGCATTTGCATGATGCCGCGCATACGATCAGACGCAAAAATTCGCATCAAATCATCTTCTAAAGAAAGATAGAATCGGCTAGCACCTGGGTCACCTTGACGACCAGAACGGCCACGTAGCTGATTATCAATACGACGTGACTCATGTCTTTCAGTACCTATTACGAATAGACCACCGGCATCTAAAACTGTCTGATGGTCTGCACGCCATTGATCTTCTAATGCTTGTAATTGCTCAGCAGTTGGTTCTTCTAACTTAGCTGCTTCAGCTTCCCAATTACCACCCAATAGAATATCTGTACCACGCCCTGCCATGTTGGTTGCAATTGTCACTGCACCTGGACGACCCGCCTGTGCAATAATATCTGCTTCTTTATCATGGAACTTAGCATTCAATACACTGTGTTTGATGCCTTGCTTTTGAAGTTCATTTGAAAGAATCTCTGAGGCTTCAATAGATGCGGTACCTACTAACACAGGTTGCTTACGCTCACGCGCTGCTTTAACTTCATCAGAAATAGCACGATATTTTTCTGCCTTAGTCATATAGACAAGGTCATTTGAATCTTTACGCGCTAAAGGACGATTAGTAGGAATGACAACCACATCAAGATTATAAATTTGACGGAACTCAAAAGCTTCGGTATCGGCGGTTCCCGTCATACCTGACAACTTACTATAAAGACGAAAAAAATTCTGGAAAGTGATTGAAGCCAATGTTTGGCTTTCAGGCTGAATAGGGACACGCTCTTTCGCTTCAATTGCTTGATGTAAGCCCTCAGATAAACGACGTCCTTTCATCGGACGGCCCGTATTTTCATCAATTAATAAGACTTCATTGTCTTGAATAATATACTGAACATTGCGATGATAAAGTACATGCGCTCTTAAGGCAGACAATACATGACTGAACAATGTAACATTACTAGAAGAATATAGGTTATCGCCTTCAGCTAACAAACCATTTTCTAATAATAACTCTTCTATGTATTGATGACCTGCTTCTGTTAATTCAGCAGTACGCGCTTTTTCATCAATGGTATAATGACCTTCTTTAAGAATTTTCTTATCTTGACCTTCGCCTTCTTCTGTTTGCAGGCTAAGGTTTGGGATAAGCTTATCAAGGCGCATATAAAGCTCAGAGCTATCTTCTGCTTGACCAGAAATAATTAAAGGGGTTCTTGCCTCATCGATTAAAATAGAGTCAACCTCATCAACCACGGCAAAGTTTAGCACTCGCTGGAACTTGTCTTCTAAGCGAAATGCCATGTTATCTCTTAGATAATCAAAACCAAACTCATTATTCGTACCGTAAGTAATATCCGCATTATAAGCAGCACGCTTTTCTTCAGGATCTTGGAATGGAACGATAACACCAACGGTCATTCCTAAAAACTCATACAGCGGAGTCATCCACTGGGCATCACGTTTAGCCAAGTAATCGTTTACGGTAACAACATGAACACCTTTGCCAGATAATGCATTTAAATACACAGCCAAGGTACACATCAATGTTTTACCTTCACCTGTACGCATTTCAGCAATTTTACCTTCATGCAACGTTATACTACCAATGAGCTGAACATCAAAATGACGCATTCCCATTACACGTTTACTTGCTTCACGCACAACCGCAAAAGCTTCTGGCAGTAACTTATCTAAACTTTCACCTTGCGCTATGCGCTCTTTAAACGCTAATGTTTTTGCACGTAATTGATCATCGTGTAATGCAACCATACTCTCTTCAAGGGCGTTAACCGCTTTAACTATTTTAGTCATGCGTTTAACTTCACGATCATTTTTGCTTCCAAAAAGCTTATTCAGTAGTGGTCCAAGCATATAACAGAATCATCCTCAAATATTACAAACAGAGCAAACCCCAAATGGTGCCCTGAGCAATTTAGTAAAATTGCGACTAATTACTTTCAATTAAATTATACTATTATAGAATAAGTTTATTAATAATAGGAAAATAATAATAGATATTTTACTCTGATTTTACTTTTAGTAAAATTAATATACTTACAAACACTCTATTAAATCACTTATAATTGATTCGCTGGCAACTTATTAATATAAATACAGACAGACTATCAACAATTACTAACAGCTACTTATATTTCCACTTCGAAATATCCTGTACCTACAACGACCCAAGCTTTAAAGGATTTAACACATGCGTAAAATAGAAACGCTCTTAGAGAATATCATGTACTCTACTCGCTGGATATTGGCCCCTATTTGCTTTGGGCTTTCTTTAGCATTGCTTGCTTTGACTATAAAATTTTACCAAGAACTTTTTCATATTTTACCCAGTATTCTCTCAATGCCAGAATCAGACTTAGTTCTCAAACTACTCTCATTAATTGACATGGTTCTAGTAGGTGGCTTACTCGTTATGGTGATGTTTGCAAGCTATGAAAACTTTGTATCTCAAATGAATATCCATGATCATCGTGAAAAATTGGATTGGCTAGGAAAAATGGACTCTGGCTCTTTAAAAACCAAAGTCTCTATTTCCATTGTTGCTATTTCATCTATTCACTTATTAAGAATGTTTATGGCTGCTCAGCAGATCCCTAACGACAAACTATTTTGGTATGTTGTTCTCCACCTAACCTTTGTTGTGTCTGCATTGGTTGTAACTTACATGGATAAAATGACCAAAAAATAAATAAGTTATACGTATTCTAATTCGCTGGATAATAATATAACGAATATCCCACTGCTGTTTCTCCAGGGTCAATAACCTCAAAAGAAATATAAGTGGGAGAATTAGGTTGCATTTGATCGTTTTGCACAACATCACTGCCCATGTATTCGTTAGGCAAAAAGCGTCGACTCGCTATCGGCTGCCCATTTAAATCCGTAAAACGTAATTCGACAATGGGATAAGGTTGGGCAATTTTGAGATTATTTTCAATAATGGCGTCAACGTTTAATACATTTTCTAGTCGACTGCTTTCACTCACAACTAGTTGATTAGTTTTAATCTTGCCCACATCAACCAATGGTGGAATATCACACAGCAACAAGCTACAAACCTTCTCTGCTAAAGCCCTACTTTCTTCGTGAAGTGCCATGTCAGGTGCTATAAATCTAACGTATTGACCTGCTAAAAACAATACCGCCAAAAAGGATAAGCCCCCCCATACAAACGTAGACTTACGTATCTTTTTAGGCAGTGGAGCTTCTAAGACAAAATCGCTATAAGATACTTTTTTCAGGCTATTACCATAAATATCTTTTGGCTCAGTATCTCCCTCGTTATAATCTTTACTTATAACAGAAAGCGGAAAATCATCTACACCTTGCTTTTCTTCTATTTTTTCTTCAACTAACAACGAGCCTGCGTTGGCTTTTTTTGCTAATAGTGCCTGCTCTTCCAACACAAGCAGATGATCAAAATCTATGTGCTCTATCCGTTCAACAATATCAGGGTCAACATAATTAAGATCTACTTCACTGGAAGCAGGAGAAGAACTTTCCTCTATTAATGTTTGAGAGTCTTGAGGTGGGTAACTTGGCAGTCTATCTTCTTCCTTTTTTGATATAGGCTTCTCATTACCATCCACTGCATTAAAGTTGACCGAAAAACTTGATAATGTATCAACAACCCCACTCCAATAATCAGGTGTATCCTCTGGCTGCTTTTGAGGGGGTACTATCGTATCATCTTGATTGCTTTTCTTACTATGTATCGGGGCAGATTCAGTAACTTTTGCTTGCTTTGGTCCAACATCCAATGTTTGATAAACAATATACTCTTTGCCATTAAAAACATGCGAACAGAAACCACAACGCAAAACGCCATATGCCGTTGCGAGCAAATCTTCCGTAACAAAAAAACGCACCTTACAGTCTGGGCATTCAACAATAAACTTTGTACTCATTACTTACTAGCTCTATTCTCAAGCTAACCATTCTATCGAGTTATTGACAAAAAATAAATGCTAACATAACAGTTACTTAATAAAAAATTAGTGTTGCTTTCTAGATACAGGTAAAATAGCCACCATTTTCATTATGTAGTTTAGGTAATCAACCCCATGTCCACACTTTCAGTTAATCAAAATAAACTGCAAAAACGTCTGCGCCGTCTAGTTGGAGAAGCCGTTTCTGACTATAACATGATAGAGGATGGTGATAAAATAATGGTTTGTCTCTCCGGTGGAAAAGATAGCTATACCTTATTGGATATTTTACTATATCTTCAAAAAGTAGCCCCTATAAATTTTTCACTTATTGCTGTCAACTTAGATCAAAAACAACCTGGCTTCCCTGAGCACATACTACCCGAATACTTAAAATCAATTGGTGTTGATTATTACATCATCGAAAAAGACACCTACTCTGTTGTCAAAGAAAAAATACCAGAGGGAAAAACCACCTGCTCACTTTGCTCACGCCTAAGACGAGGTACTCTTTATACTTATGCTGATGAAATTGGCGCTAACAAAATAGCCCTTGGGCATCATCGCGATGATATTGTTGAAACCTTCTTCTTAAACTTATTCTATGGTGGTTCTTTAAAAGCAATGCCACCCAAGCTTTTATCCGATGATAAACGTAATATTTTGATTCGCCCACTAGCCTACTGCGCAGAAAAAGATATTGAAAACTACGCAAAAATCAAAGAGTTTCCAATAATTCCCTGCAATCTTTGTGGATCTCAACCGAACTTACAAAGGCAAGTTATCAAAGGTATGCTTAATGATTGGGAAAAAGAGCACCCAGGACGAGTTGAAATCATGTTTAAAGCACTAAGCAACGTAGCACCATCTCAACTGGCTGATACACAATTATTTAATTTCAAAGACTTAAAAATCGATGAAACAGCAACACCTCGTTTCATCGATATTACAGAGCTTTAATCAATAAGAAATGGCTTCGTTTGCTCGGGCTGACAAAGCTGATTTAAAGCAACAACCCATGAGGGGGTGTCATTTAAACAAGGGATAAGCTCAAAGCTTGTCCCTCCTTCATTCAAAAATTGCTCACGTCCTCGTATGCCAATCTCCTCCAAAGTCTCTAAGCAGTCAGCAACAAAAGCAGGCGACATCACCAGTAAACGTTTAACACCCTGAGCAGCTAATTTAGTTAAATGAACATCTGTATACGGCTCAATCCATTTTGTTTTGCCCAAACGAGATTGAAAGGATACCGACCATTTATCACGAGCTAACCCAGCTTGCTCAGCAAATAATTCGGCTGTTTTCAAACACTGCGTGCGATAACAAACATCCATATACTCTGAATTAATTTCACCACTATGTGCTGCTTGTAAATTATGTTGTTTATCTTTTACCAATTTATGAATGTGACGCTCAGGAACCCCATGAAAACTAAATAGCAAATGATCAAAACCTTGTTTCATCACTTCTTGCGCACTACCAACTAAAGCCTGAATATACCTTGGTTCGTTATAAAAAGGATCAAGTAACTTGAACTTAAACTCTAATCGACTCGCTTTAACAACCCTTTTTACTTCTTCCAATGCTGTCGTTATCGTACTATCAGCAAACTGAGGATAAAGCGGTGCAATTGTGACTTGATCAACACCTCGCTCACGTAAGTCCAACAAAACAGACTCAATACTAGGTTGTCCATAACGCATAGCTAAAGCAACTGGACCATGTTGCCAATGTAACCCCATTGTTTTTTGTAAACGTTGGCTCAAAACAATTAAAGGAGATCCATCTTTCCACCAAATAGATTGATAAGCATGTGCTGATGCTTCTGGCCTTTTAATTAAAATCATCGCCACCAATAGCTTACGGATAGGCCATGGTAAATCAATGACATAAGGATCCATTAAAAACTGCTTTAAATAAGCCTTAACATCCACCACTGCTGGCGACTTTGGGGAACCTAAATTTATTAATAGCAATGCATGATTAGGCATATATTATTATCTCAAAAACAAACTATCTCATTAACTAACAAAATCTACTATAAATCAACATCATGTTTACTACCACCTCGGCACTGAGGACTTTTATGACTTTTTTCTGACTCACTTTTCAGCCACTCATCTACAGAGTAAGCATAAATAGATAGCGCATGAATCTGCTTCATAATGTCACCCAAAGCAGCATAAACTAACTGATGACGTTTAACTCGACTAACATTTAAAAAAGAATCACTAACTAACACAACCTTATAATGTGTTTGAGTACCACGACTATGCAAATGACTTTCGTCCTGCACATTACACACCATAGGTGAAAAAGCCGCTACAAGAGCGGCATTAATACAATTTCTCATAAAACTCTAACGTTTTTTACTATTCAAAGAAAAATTCAACTCTTTTGCCATACTCTCAATAAGTCCTTGAATTTGAGGAGCCGCACCTCTTTCCAGTTTAGAACCAATCAACTGTTCTACTTGAACGTTTATTTCAGGTAACTGTCTTAACATTTTCTTACCTGTTGGTGAATCATAAAACTCAATCATTTGCGCTAACTCTGCATCAGTAAAGTTTGCTTGGTACAACCTAATAACATCAGGTTTTATTACATCCCATCCGATAGCTTTGTCTAGGATCGCATTAGCTTGAGCCTCATAACGTTCCAATACAGCTCTCTTGCTTTCAGGTGCTTTACTAACAACAAACAAACGATTTAACACATCTTGCGCTTGTACATAAGCAAGTGTTGTAAACTTATCTGCATGTATAATCTCTAAAAACTTAACCGTTTTTTGCTCATAAGACATTGAAGCAATAGCCTGTTGTGCTGGTGTAAGCTTTGGTTGGGATTCTGTTGCACATCCAGTAACCAAGAAAATAGAACCTGCAAGGCAAACACTACGCAATAATATTGAAACTGTCATTAACATACCCTTTTATAATAGAATCTTTATACATAATATATAGTAGATGATTTTAATGCATAACGTCTATTAATTACTCTTCATCATTAAAATTAAATGTAACATAATAAATGAATAAAAAACTCTATAAAATAAAACAACCTCTAAGCATTAACCAAGAGTAAAAAGCCTGATATCATAGACTAATATTCAATAATATAGATGGCAATCATAGAATACTACTTAAATCTACAAAAAGGTTCCAAATGAACATACCAAACATTCTCACCATGTTGCGAGTTGTCCTTATCCCTATATTCGTTATCATCTACCTACTACCATTTCCATGGGTATATACAACTTCTAGTGTAATATTTGCAATTGCTTGTATTACCGACTGGTTTGATGGATACCTTGCAAGACAATGGAACCAAACAACCCCTTTTGGTGCTTTTTTAGACCCCGTTGCAGATAAACTCATTGTTGCAGTAGCCCTAGTATTACTCGTAGGGAGCCATTCACGCGTTATACATGGCACAATGGTCAACCTCTGCTTAACCCTCTCTGCCATTATTATTGTTAGTCGAGAAATCGTCGTGTCAGCACTCAGAGAATGGATGGCAGAACTAGGCGCACGAGCTAATGTGGCGGTATCAAAACTTGGCAAATGGAAAACAGCTGCACAAATGATCGCACTTGTTATACTCCTAGCCAATCCTCCTATCCTAACAACCCCTGTTATTATTGGCTATGTTTTACTTACTATTGCAGCAGTTTTAACTATTTGGTCAATGATCCATTACCTCATGGCGGCGTGGCCCTATCTGATGACAGATAATAAGAATAAAATAGAAGAAAATAACAAATAACTATTGACAGATAGATAGGTTGCTATAAAATGCAACCTCATTATTAAAAGCGGGAATAGCTCAGTTGGTAGAGCATAACCTTGCCAAGGTTAGGGTCGCGAGTTCGAGTCTCGTTTCCCGCTCCAAATTTTTATGCAAGTAAAAAACTTATTTAAATTCGATAGGTTATATAAAAAAATAAGGTTATGAAATCCGACTCGTATTCGGATTTTTTTATTTTTACTCCTTTCTATTTCATTGATTTTGATCGTTTTATTATTTTCCTCTCTTTTTTTCATCTTTTATATCTGATTTTATTTGCTGAGAATTTAGTCCAAAAATTAGTACATCTGGGTTTAGGTAGTACATTATTTTTCGCATTGTTTTAGGCGTGTCGGTGTTTATTTTTTAGTTTGTTTTTTTGTCCATCGGTATTATTGTAGGGGTATTGGTCTTTTCTTTGTCTGTTGGTACTTGGAGGCAATGATGTCCTTATCAGATAAAGCGGTACGTTTTGCTAAGCCTGAGAAGAAGCCTTATACGTTGTCTGATGGACAGGGCTTGTCGTTGTTTGTCGCGTGTAATGTTCGACGCAGTTGGCATTTTCGTTTTTCTTGGCAAGGGAAGCAGTATCGGATTTCGTTGGGGGTATTTCCTGAGGTAGGTCTGGCTGAAGCCAGGGCTTTGTGTCGAGATGGAAATGAATTACTTAGGAAAGGGATTGATCCTAGAGCTTATCGTCAGCAATCAAATTCGCCTGCGGCTGATAGTCGGTTGTTTCATGTGTTTGCGAAGTCTTGGTTGGCGTTTAAACTAAAGCGACTGGATGCGGTGTTTTCTCGGGAAAGGAAGCATGGGGGTGGTCAGGTAACGGCAATTCAGATTGAGCGTTCGCTGAAAAGGGATATTTTGCCATTCTTGGGCGATAAGCCGTTAAGAGAAATTTCTCGTGCGGATGTGTGGGCGGTGCAAAAACGTATTGAGGAACGAGGAACCCTTGCTGTAGCTAAGAAAGTACGAACGTGGCTTTATGAGATATTTGGTTATGCGGTGGCATTGGGTGAGTTGGAGTTGAATCCAGTCTGTTATTTAGATGAGTTGGCGTTGCCAGATCGTGCTAAGCGGACGGTAAATCCTTTTTTGTCTATCGCGGAGATACCAGCGTTGTTAGTTCGTCTTGGCCGTTATCGGGGTAATTTGCAAACGCGATTGGCAATTCGGTTGCTATTGTTGACGGGAGTTCGGTTGGCTGATTTGCGTTTTGCTCAGGTGCAGCATTTTTATTTTAAGCAGGCTCTTTGGCATGTGGATGTGTTTAGGGGGTGTAAGGTGTTGGAAAACCCAGAGAGGAGCCGGCTGATTAAACCTGCGTATGTGGTACCTTTGTCTTCTCAAGCATTGGGTATTGTGAGGAAGTTGTGTGAGTGTGCTTTTCCTGGACAACAGTATCTTTTGTGTCATCGCCTCGATCCTGAGCAAACAATCAGTGAGAATACGTTGAATATGGCGTTGAAGCGTTTGGGCTTTGGTGGACGATTAACCAGTCAGGGGATTCGTGAGATGCTTTTTAAGGCATTTCAGGCGTTGGGTGATGTTGAGGATTCTCAGCCTCATCTAATAGAGCAACTGCATAATCAGCCAATGTCATGTAACTTTTACCAGAAGTCAGTTCAATGATCAAATTATCTGATCCTGTACGGTAATTACCAGTACGTTCCCCCTCCTCAAGAATATTTGGGGGTGAAATAAATACCCAATCAAACGCATCTTCTTATTGTAACAGTTTTTTAATAACCTCGGTCGAGCGTGCACCACCTTCATACTCAGGAGGAAAGAAGTAACTATCCATTAAAGCAATACCCGGGGCAATTTCTGCTGTTCCTGCACCACCAACGGCAATTAGCCTATTAATATTTGCTTTTTTTACTGCTTAAATAATATTTTTAGTCCCTGTAGTTTGTTTTGCAATACGTTCTTCGATAGAGTCTGAGCGCGGTGGTGCAAATGCATGTATAACGATATCACAATCAATAATCGTTTTTACTAATGTTTCACTATCATTAATATCAAGCTTTTGTACAGCAACAGATGGTGCCATTAATATTTTATCTGGGTTACGTGTAATTGCTAATACTTTATGGCCACGTAAAATAGCCTCCTTTAAAATATAAGAACCGACAAATCCAGTAGCGCCAATAAGTGCTATTTTCACAATGATTGCTCCTTTTAAATTAGTACAGGTATAATTTAAGTTTATAGATACTTAGGCCTGATATTTCATTAAAACATAGTATTATTGTTTTCAACCTTCAGAGGTACAGCTTGAATCACATCCCAATGTTCAACTATTTTTCCATTTTCAACCCTGAAAATATCGACAACGGCTTCTCCAAGGTCATTCTCACCATTTATCGAGTGAACATGAAGCCACACAATATCGCCATCTACAGCACTGCGTATAATGCGAGCGCGTGAGTGTGGATTTTCATTAAAAAAATCTTTGAAAAATGAAACAAAAGGGGCTTTGCCATCAGGAACAGTCGGGTTGTGCTGTTTGTAGTCATCTGCTAACACTTTAGCAGCCTCATCAACTTGATGATTATTAAAAAAACTATTGTAAAATTTAATAACAAGTGCACGATTCTTCTCTTCTTGTACAAAATTAGGCGAAGTTGTTGTTTGAGCACTGGCAACACCACTCATTAACGATAAAAAAATGGCTCCAATAAAAATTAGTTTTTTAAATATGTTCATATAAGCTTTTACCAATAAAAATTAATAAATAAATACTTTTTAGAGTGTGCTAAAAATATTAGTCTACAATATAGACTAATAAATATTAACAACTGTTATTGACAAAAACAAGAAGTCAAAAATATATGACTAAGTCAGTTTTTTGTGACTATTGTTGGTGTTTAAGTTTCGATGGCTTAAAAGTTTAATAAGGCATCACTGTAGTAAGAAAAGAGGATTTTATTTTCTGTCACCGCCATATCAAGAGAAATATAAAAAGTGTTGTATATATTATCGGTAACTATTCCTAATAGATATTAGACTAAGTCACAAAAGTAGACTAACATGATGCTAGAAAACTTAATAATGACAAACGACTTAGAGGATAACATGATTGATTTTGAGCAACCCTGTCCAATCCGCGATGTACTTGACAGAATTGGTGACCAATGGAGTTTACTAGTTTTAAAAGCATTAGAGATCCAAACACTACGCTTTAATTCACTTCATCGAGAGATCGGCGATATTTCACGTCAGATGCTTTCTCGTACACTAAAAAAACTTGAAAATGATGGCTATATCAGCCGAACTATTTATGCAGAAGTGCCTCCTCGTGTCGAATATACACTGACCGATTTGGGAGGGTCTTTTCTAAAACCAATGAATATACTCATTCAATGGGCTAATGATAATCACGAAGCTATTTGTCTTGCACGAAAGAACCTATCCCAATAGGCTTATTTGCCTTTATTTTGCTAGATAATCCTGCTTGAAACGTTTGAGTTATTTACTATGCTCTTATATTCAGTAAAAAGTTTATTTTTCTATTAAAAATCCTTCTTTGGTACAGATGAGTCTTAGGCAAAAATGAGCGAACAGCAGACATTAGTAATGAGAGGAAGCATTAATCAATGATAATAAGTTAGATGATAAACTTAGTATTTTCTGTATGGTTTGTCATTGAGCGTATTACTATTAGTAAATGTACAGCATCCTTATAATAAGTCACATTATTGATTAATAAAATAAAGATGCATTATGACACTAATCTATATATCAATTAGGTGTACTTCTACATATGTTCTTAAGGTATTAAGCATTAATGACTATTTTGTTACCTGTTGCAATGCATAGTTTACTCTTGCAGAGGCGTCGATTTCATTATGTTCATGCAGAACCAAAACAATCTGTTGAAGCTGTTTTTCCGTTAGACCAACACATAAGCTACCTCGTATATGTGATAGTAATTGTGATTCAACACCTGGTGTGGCAGCTAAAGCTCCTACTGTTGCCAATTCACGGCTTTGCCAGTCCAAATTATCGCGAGCAAAAATATCGCCAAATAAATGGGTTTGTAAAAATTGATTAATAACAGGTGCAAATTCGAACAGCGGCCCTTGTACTGGCGCACCTGCTATTTTAGTTTGATTAGCGATGCCTACACGCTTTAGTTCATCACCAACAGGAACAGGGGTGATAGGCTCTTTTCCCCCAGCGTCAATAATTCCAAGCTGTTTGCGTGAGGCAACAACGTTCATGAGTTCATTAAGCGCATTCAAGCTACGAGGAAAGCCTGTATAGGCATAGAGTTGTACAAGGATTTCTTTGGTTTCATTTATGGTTAATCCAGCATCTAGCCCCTGATTAAGTGCTGTTTTAAGCTTTTCCATTTGACTGCTAGCCATATAAGAAGCAATTAATAGGATGGCCTGTTGCCGTGGTGATAACGTATCGGATACTACTTGTTGATGATTCACTTCTAATGTATTCGATGTCATGGTTTCAGCATTCAACGAGGGACCACAGTTCAAAGATAACAAAGAAGCTATCATGATTAATTTAATGCGCTTGATATTGTTCATCCGTTACCTTCTCCATCCATTCAACACCTTTTCCATCAGCGATGCCTGTTACTGCTAAATGTGTCATGATACTATTGGGGGTAGCACCATGCCAATGTTTGACTTGTGGTGGGCAGAATACAACATCACCAGGGCGGATAGTCTGTATGAGGTGTCCTTCTATCTGCGTAAGCCCAGTGCCAGATATTACGATTAACCGTTGCCCTGTCGGATGTGTATGCCATGCTGATCGAGCACCTGGTTCAAACGTGACATAAGCTGCTGAGGTATTGATATCTTTATCCGCTTGGAATAATGGTTCAACCATCACTCGTCCCGTAAAATTCTCAGCCGCTCCAAAAACTACGTTTTGAGTTCCAGCAGGCTTGATGTTCAAAGAAGAGTTTTGTGCTTGTGCAACTGAACATATAGCAAATAAGGGTAGCCATAACCCGTAATAACGTATTTTTGTGATCATACAATGCGCTCCTTTAGCCAGTAAATTTAATGTTGAAGCTTAGTAATTTAATTAATATATTGACTTTAATCTGGGAGGTGATAAATAACTAACATTTATCACCTTTACTACGTTATTGTTAAGATCATAATTCTTTATTATAAAATGCAATTAAGTCTTCAGCGATTTGATTAACATAAGGTTGCTTCCAGTACGTTTCGATATGACTAGCACCATTGATTTTCACTAGCTGCTTATTTTTAGTTCCTGTTGCTTTTGCAAATGCTTGTTCACTCATATATAACGTATCTGCTTTAGAGCCAGCAATCATTAATAGCGGTTGTTGAATAAGGTCAATGTGGTCAGTTGCATCAAATGTTATTAAATCTAATAAACTACTGGTTGTGTATTTAGGGGTTGAGTTGGGGTGGTAATGGGTTTTTCCATAATACTCAAAGCCTTCCCGGTATAACCCTGCTGGCATTTTGGCGAGTTCTTCATCAGTAATACCTTTTAAATCGGTATTAGCACTGTATTGCACATTGCCTTTAAAGTCTAATGTACGAGCATCGCTAGCTTGCTGGAGACGTTGTTGAATGGTATCAATTTGGCTATTCTGTAAACCATTGCGGCGGACAAGTCCAGAATTAAACATGCTTACTGTAGCCACAACTTTTATACGTTTGTCACTTTGCGCAGCGGCCAAGGTGTATCCACCGCCACCACAAATCCCTAATGCGCCAATACGTTTTTTATCAACCCCCGGAAAGGTTTCAATAAAATCAATCATCCCGTGAATATCGTTGATGCGATTGAAAGGTTTATCAATATTACGAGGCTCACCACCACTGCCACCCTGATAGGCTGCATCAGCCGCAATCGTTATATAACCTTGCTCTGCTAAACGTTGTGCATACAAGCCTGCTACTTGCTCTTTTACTCCACCATTAGGGTGTGCTACTACAATTGCTGGATATTGCTTGGTAGGATCATAATTGGCCGGCGTATAGATATTTGCCGCAATGTCGATGCCGTTAGTTTTATAATGAACGGTATGAATATTGACTTTTCCTGCTTCGTTTTTCGTAATAGCACTATCATAGGCTAACGTAAATGGATTTTTTGAATAATCAGCGGCCATAATGTCTCCTGTAAATATGAGTGTTGCCGATAAGATAAGTGTTGATAAGATATTTTTTGAACCTGTAGATTTCACTTTAATGCTCCTATTTATAGATATGTCCATCAGCATCATAATATTGCGCTATTGTTGAAAAGGCGTTTAGTACGCCTAGTCTGGATAGTCGGCACTTAAAGTAATATCAGTCCATTTTGTTAACTCGTCACTCAATGAGACAATTTTTTCTTGAACCATCTCTAATCCTGGTTTGCCAAGCACAAGGTGCAATGGTGGGTGTGCACTGTTAACTGCATAAATAATTGCTTTTGCAGCACGTATAGGATCACCAACTTGCTGACCGCTTTGCTGATTTAAAGATTTTACACGATCGTGTACCGTTTCCTTGTAGGCTTCGATAGGATGCTTTGCTGCTTGAAGAGACCTTCCAGCCCAGTCAGTACGAAAAGGTCCTGGTAATACGGCAGTGACTTTTATCCCAAGAGATTCAACTTCTTTGGATAATGATTCTGAAAATCCAATCACAGCAAACTTTGTCGCTGCATAAAAGCCCGAGCCAGGATTACCGATCATCCCACCAATGGAGGATATATTGATGATATGCCCCGATCCTTTTTTTCTCATGCTAGGAAGTACTTTGCGAGTGAGTGCAATCAGACCAAAAAGGTTCGTTTCAAATAATTGCCGATAATCCTTTTCATCTGCTTCCTCTATGGCTGCGATATAGCCATAACCTGCATTATTAACCAATACATCAACACCGCCATGTTGGTTTACGAATTCAATAGCCCCTTCAATATCGGCAGTACAGGTAACATCCAGTGTTAGGGCATAAGCATTATCATGCCCTTCAACCAACTTATTCAAGTCTTTAGCATTTCTAGCAGTTGCAAACACTTGCTCTCCACTGGTAATCAGGTATTTGGCCAGAGCATAACCAAGTCCAGAAGAGCAACCTGTAATCAACCAATTTCGTTGTTGTTTTATCATAAGAACCTCTTAGTTATATGCTGTCTGCTTTTTAATTAAGCAACCAATTATAATTAGTTAGTTATATTTAACAATTAGCAATATAATTGATACGATATTGAGTAATTTTCAATAATCATATAATGTTAATTTTATTTCCTTTGTTAAGAGGATTCAGATTAATGTCTCGAATTGCATTGCCTGAATTAAGTGTTTTTATTACTGTTGCAGAGCAACTCAACTTTAGTGCGGCTGCACGCGAGTTAGGAGTATCTACTTCTGCGCTGAGTCATTCGATTCGTAAACTCGAAGAGCGAATGAAGACACAGCTCTTTATCCGAACAACAAGATCTGTTGCACTGACAGATGCTGGTAAACAGCTCTTCAAGCGTGCCACACCTGCTATTAACGAGTTAGAATTAGCTATTGATGAGTTAAACTCTACACACAATCGGCCCTCAGGTACTATTAGAATCAGTGCTGCAGAGGCGGGAGCAAAACTAATCATTCAAAATATGCTACCTGATTTTTTTAAAACTTACCCAGATATCCATGTTGAATTCGTTATAGATACGCGTTACGTTGATATCGTTGCAGAAGGATTTAACGCAGGTATACGCCTTTTGGATGATGTTCCACTTGATATGGTAGCGATTCCTTTTGGGCCTAAAGAAATCAAGATTGTTGCTGTTGCCTCTCCTGATTATATTACACAACATGGATACCCAGCCTCACCCGATGATCTTCGAAATCATCAATGTATTCAGTTTCGTTTTTTAAGTGGAGCGCTTTATCACTGGGATTTTGCCTATCAAGGGCGTAGTATGAGTGTAGATGTCAATGGTCCTATGACACTGGGAAATACTAATCTGATGGTAGAAGCAGCCCTTACTGGTATTGGTATCGCTTGGGTTCCAGATTACCATGTGCATGAGCATATTCGTCATGGTCGCTTAGTCCAAATTCTGCCGGAGTGGAGCCCATGTATTAGTAGAATGTGCCTCTATTATCCAACTAGCCTCCATCAACCTCCAGCACTAAAACTATTTTATAGTGCTATCCGAAAGTGGGCGAAAAACGAGATGCCTGCATAAGGCTAAATTTTCATAAAGATAAAATTCAAGCCAGATTTAACTTAGTCAATGCTTTAACTTAAGGTTTTATTAATATTCAGAGAACAAAAAGCCCGACGTTAAGTCAGGCTTTGAGTTTTATGCGTAAGCTATTTTATTTTTTCAAATCAGATAGCTATTGAGTTGCTGTTGGACCTTTAGCGCCATTCTCAGCAGTAAATTGTACTTTCTGTCCTTCATATAATGTTTTAAATCCATCACCAATGACTGCTGAGAAATGAACAAACAAATCTTTGCCACCATTGTCAGGAGTAATAAAACCAAAACCTTTACCTTCATTAAACCACTTAACTAAACCTGTTTGATTCGACATTCAAATATACCTTTTAATAAATTAAATCCAGTCACATGACTGTAATTGACAAAATTTCTTCGCTTTGCATGAACATGATTAATATAAAGAAAATAGAAGAAACAAAAAGATATTATTTGACTAAAAACTAGGTATTTAAAATGCTTGGTTAATGCTGAACTTCTGTTAGTACCATTAATGCATATATAAAACTTTATAGCAAGCTTTATTCCGTCAAACTCACATTATTGTTGTGAACAGCTTAATTCCCTCCCATTAGGGCCGCTATTGGCACAAAACTGACTCATAGGTTTTGTTTCTCTCTAACAAATCTCAAGGTTTAATTGATCTTCTCCATTAGATTTAATTAAAAAGTTATTTATATTCCGAGAATATAAATTGAGCCATATTTTTGTATATTCTCATCGGCCCATGTTATAAAGTCACTAATCATCTGTGAAAATGGTGGCTGCGATTTAGAAAACTTTTTTGCCATCTCTTGCAAATAGTCATCCGAAATAAATTTGAAATCAAATAAATCAGGTTTAAGCTCTCTTAGATTTTTGGCATGGTCAACTTTAGACTTGAGTATTAATAATGCTGATTTTATCAGTGACCACTGCTCTTTATCAATTTCGGTTTTCCCCCAATGCCCAAAATTCTGATATTTAGGCACATTGTTGTATATAATGCCTTCGATAAAGCAAAATGCACCTTCTGTCAGATATTTTGATGTCATATTCCAAACGTTATCTTTAAATGGTGGTGTAGCGAACTCAAAAACAAGCCCATACATATTCTCATCGTATGATTGCAAATTAAAATTGATCATAGACATACCATTATATTTTACTTTTACCCATGAACCTGTCTGTTATTTGTGCTTTAAATGTGACTCGTTTTATTCAAAAGAATCAGAAAAACTAAACATTATAGTGATAGTGTTTTATATTGGCTTTGATAATGATTGCGTCTATTATCTTCATAAATTCATAATTTGGTATACCTTCTGAATCATCTTGAGCTGATATTTTTAGTTTATTATCTACCCATTCATTATAGGCAGCATTATCTAAACATAGAGCTAATTCGGTATTTTGCATGAGGTTATCAACTTTATTATTAAATATGAACATCATAGATGATTTTGATGAAGATTATCAGATGAAAAAGTGAAAATGCATTTAGCTAGTAATCTAAAGTTGCTCTGGTAATGATTCGTAGCTTGTTTTATTTTTCTTTTTTTCCCCAAGGGTTAAGCCATTTATCCGTTGTTTATTCTATCTCTACAGGCGTTAAGATATTTCTCATCCACAACAGTTCCTAATGATGATTCTACCCCTTCGATAATTAAATTTCTCGTTGCTCTCGTTCAAAATCTTTGCGAATAAGGTCTTGAATGTATTCACTACCGGTACTATAAGCTCCCGATTTCACTTTTTGCTCAACATGAATTCGGAGTTCGTCAGGTAAAGAGATGCTCTATGAGTTGTTTAACGGATTTAGGGATTCGTCGTGCGAAGGCGAAGTCTTCGGTGTATTCGCTGTCTGATGGTCGTGGATGGGGGTTACGGATTGAACCAAGTGGCGCTGAGCACTGGCATTTTAGGTTTTATTGTCAAGGTAAGCAGCGGCGTATTTCATTTAGATGTTTTCCTGAGGTGGATTTGTGCTTAGCATGAGAACACCGTGAAGAGGTCGTCAGTTATTAGCAGGGGTATTGATTCGCGTTCGGTGGCGTCAGTTAAGTCTGATGATGAATCAGCGGTAACTTGTGAAACCTTTGGTGCGTTTGCTGAGCAGTGGAAGCTGCTTAAGTTGTTGAAACTAGGAACAGAGTTTAAGCAACGCCAAAATACTCGGGTGCAGATTGAACGGTATTTGCGGAAGGATTTGTTACCGAGTTTAGGTCATTTCTCATTGGATCAGATTCCGCAGCAGGAGGTGCTGGTTGTATTACGTACCCTTCTTTGTCACTTATAGATATTGAATAAACAGCTTTATTTTAATCTCTATATTAACAAAGAAAATCTATTTATCTAACGCTGAGGATGGTAGAACATCCAAAATCAACTATGATAAACTGATAAAACTTGGTATATTACAAGCAACAAAGAGAGGTTAAAGGAATACTTTATGACCTTTACGCCATTAAGCTCTCTGCTGTTAACTTTATTAGTATCTCAATAATTGATAATAACCTTCTTATTTTTTAGTTCTCAATGTCAGAATAAAGGCTGCTGATGCCGCTAATGTTATAATAATAAACCAAAAAGCATTATCATATTTACCATCACTAATATCTACCAAGTATCCCATCACAGGGGCAGCAACCACACCCGCGAGCTGCCCACCAAAGTTAACAATTCCCGAGGCTCGTCCCATGATATTAGCACTGATAGTATGCATTAGAATGCCCCAGAATATACCCATGGCAAAGAACATAAATAAGCTTGCCATACATTGGTATATCACGGTCATGGTAAGGCCATCTGCTTTAAACATAAAGTATAGGAATAATGCCGCAATCATACTGGCTGCAATATAAATCCAGTTACGAATACTCGTAAACTTATCTGAAACATACCCGCCCATTAATGTTCCAACAGCACCAAACAAATAAGGAACAGACCCCCAAACACCAATTTGTGCTAAGGTTAAGCCACGTGCATCTTTAAGATAACTAGGCAGCCAACTAGTAAACCCCCAAAACGTAATATCAAATAAGAACCAAATGACTGCTAGTTGCCATAGTTCCACACGTTTTAAAATATCAATAAAGGGTATTGTTTCTCCTGCTTGTTGGGTGCTTAGTTTAGCGGCCTGCTCTGCTTCATCTGCTTCTAGCTCTTTTATTTCTTCTTGGGTTATAACAGGGCAGTCTCTATAATTATCTCGACAGTAATAACGAATACCAAAAGCAACTGCAATGCCAGGAATGCCCAATAAAACAAATACCCAGCGCCATCCTAGTGCAGCAATAATGGCGGCCGCAACAAAAGTAGCTACTGCTGGGCCTAGTGTATTGACGGTAGATTGAATAGCTGTAGCACGGCCTCTTTCTTTCAAAGGAAAATAGGTAGAAATACACTTCCATGAAGAAGCTGGAAATGACCCTTCACCAATACCGAATAAAAAGCGCACACACAGCATTACAACAAATGCTGAAACAATGCCAATATTAAATGCAAGCCCTGTTAAAGAAGTAAAAATTGACCACCAAATAATGGCAAAAAACATCACTTTGCGTGGGCCAAATTTATCTGCTAAAAAACCACCTGGAATTTGAAAACCTGCATAACTGAGAAAGAAAGCTGAAATAATCCAACCTTGTGTCCCTTTATCTAGATGAAACTCCTCACCAATAAAAGGTAAAGAAATGCTCATTAACATACGATCTAAAAACGACATCAACCAAGCAAGCCAAATAAAAGCTAATATGGTATACCTTGCTTTCCATTGTATTTTTTGCGGTTCCAGTATTCTACTTATCATGTTGCGGCTCCTTCAACTCAGCAAATTATATAAATCCGTTAATTGCTGACTATTAGTTATAGATTATGTCACTGCTTTATCGCTCAGCTACTACGCCGAGCAACTACACCGCTATTAATCAGTTAGCCTTAATACTTTACCAGCCGTTGCTGATGTTGCTTTCCCTTGCTTCACAGCAAATTGCCCATTTACTAACACATACTCCACACCATCTGGATAGTAGCGTGGATCAACATAGGTTCCTTTATCAATAATAGTTTCAGGGTTAAAAATGGTTATATCGGCAAAATAACCTGGTTTTAATAAGCCCCTGTCTTTAACCCTAAATACTTGTGCGGGCCGAGAGGTCATTTTACGAATCGCCTCCTCAAGTGGCATCACTTTTTCCTCTCTCACATACTTACCAAGTACCCTTGGGAATGCACCAAATACACGAGGATGAGGTTTACCGCCTAATAAACCATCAGTACACACATTCATTTCAGGACGCGACATGAAAGCTTTAACATGCTCTTCTAGTCCATAGAAATCTACCATACCAACCGCATTAGCTTCTTCATAAAGTAAATCAAAGGTTGCTTTTAATGGCTCTTTACCTCTTAACTCGCCAAGCTCAACAAGGTTTTTCCCCACTGCATCTTGGTTTTTCTCGGTTTTTACGGAGGTTACAAAAATACCATCTAACCCAGCAAACTGCACAAAATTATCCCATCCTTGAATACCGTTTTTAATATCTTGTTGCATGCGTTTACGATCTTCAGGATTAGCTAACCGCTCCAACAACTTATCAGTACCACCATCATGTGCCCATGGGGGTAGAATCACACCAAGCATAGTACTACCAGCCACATAAGGGTATTGATCTAAAGAAACGGTAATCCCCGCCTTACTTGCTTCATCTAATAAATTTAAAACAGGCTCAAACTTGTCTGCATTATTTTTACCGCAAATTTTAAAATGGGAGAAATGAACTTTACAGCCCGAATTACGACCGATTTCAATTACCTCTTCCATTGACTCCACAATAGTATCCGCCTCACTACGTTGGTGGATAACTAGCGGGGTATCAAATTCAGCAGCCACTTTGCAAAGCTCTACCATTTCATGGGTATCACCATATGCACAAGGCATATAAATCAACCCTGTAGAAAAACCAAAACCACCCGCTTTAAGCTCACGGCGCAAAATTTGCCTCATATTGTCTAGCTCTTCTGGCGTTGCCAATCGGCCATCCAAGCCCATTGCCTCCATCCGCACATTGCCGTGGGGAATTAAATAGGCAAGATTAGTTCCCGAACCATTTTTTTCTAATAAAGATAAATAGCCTGCTGTATCTTTATACTTCCAGTTTAAATCCTCTTTATCACCATCTAGTCCAGCTAAGTTTTTGCGCCAAGGACTAATAAATTTTTCTGGCAATGGTGCCATCGATATACCGTCTTGGCCTAAAAACTCAGTAGTAATACCTTGCATTACTTTGGCATATAAAGGAGGCTCTTTAAACACTTCTAAATCTGAATGACTGTGGGTATCAATGAATCCAGGACATACGACCGAACCTTTGGCATCAATGACAATATCAGCGGAGGTATCCTTTACCTCACCTACGGCTACAATGCGTTCATTTTCAATTAGCACTGATCCTGCAAAAGCTTTACTGCCACTTCCATCAACAATTTGTGCATTTTTTATAAGTGTTTTTGTCATAATAACCTCGGTTTAGTCAAATTAAACTTCTTGGATCAATTACTTAAAAATGCTTTACATATTCCTATATAGCCTTCAGTCGCTTTGATTAGCTGCACCTCTTCAATATACTCATCAATCACATGGGCTAATGTCTCAAGGCTTGGTCCAAAACCAATTGTATTAATATGAGCCTCTCCCGCATAATGGCTGCCATTGGTACAAAATGGATAGTAAGCCAACGTAGCATCAATCCCTTCTTGCCTAATAGCAGATAATGCTTTCTGAACAAAGGGTTCATCCTCTTTAGCACACCAACCAGGAAAGAAACGATCAGCGGCAATCTCAGCACCGGTATAACAACGCTCGGCTCCCTGGGCATAACTAACGGCTGCTTTAAATTGAGGATGTTTTTTCTCAAGCATTGCGATAGCTTCTTGATATGGCTTTAAAACACTCTCAGGTGTTTCACCTACCAATAATCGTCTATCATAAGTAGCTCGGCAATGACTTGGCACAACAGAAGCACCAGGATAAGGTGTTGAAATAATATCGGTTAATACAGAAACACCCTCTCCCAATACATCGTCTTTAGGAGGCGCAATATCATCTAACGCACGGATCAATTCACACATTAAATGGACAGCATTAACACCTTTATGTGGATTAGCTGAGTGGGCAGGGACACCGAAAGTTTCTACAATAACCTCTGCTCTGCCACGTTGTCCTATTTTTAAATTAAGCTCCGATGCTTCACCAATCACCACTAAATCGGGCTTTATTGCTTTACTAATAGCACGGGCAGCAATCCCCTCGAAACATTCTTCGTGCACAACCCCAGAAACATACAGCTTACCAGCAAACTGTCGATTACTCGCATCAGCAAAAAATGCTGCTGCACAGGCCATAGCAGCTACAGCGCCTTTCATGTCACTGGAACCACGCCCATAAATCTTTCCATCCACCCTTTCTGCACCAAAGGGTGCATGAGTCCATTTTGATGAATCAACGGGAACCGTATCAATATGACCATCTAATAGCACGGTAGGCCCTGGATAATTTCCCTTTATACAACCTAACACACTGCCGTAACTATCAACAACAATCTCATCAAAGTTATGCGCGTGCATAAACTGAGTAAAGGCTTTGGCCGCTAGTGACTCTTCGCCAGAATAACTTTGTGCTTGAATAAGCGTTTGGCACAAAGCGATCACTTGTTCTTGTTGGGGTTTAGTTAATGCCATCACATACCCTCTTGCTAAGTTAAAGTTGTTGCCTGCCAAGCCAAACAACATCCTCATAGATATCAGGTGAGGTATTGCCCTCGGTACTTACCAATAAAACATGAGCTGTTTGGTCTAACTTCAATTGCTCTTTTAACCCTTGGTACTTTGGCTCTTTCATAATATGATAGAGTAACCCTGTACCTATTGCCCCAGATTCACCCGAAACAATTGCAGAATCCCCTCTTAGAGGCGCCGCCAGAATGCGCATACCGTCAGCGGCGAAATAATCAGGTGTTGAAATAAAACAATCTGTATTATCACGAATAATAGGCCAACTAATTGTATTAGGCTCACCACAAGCAAGGCCTGCCATTAAGGTCTGCATGGCGCCTGTTACATTATGGGGGTTACCATCATCAGCAAGAGCAGACTTATACAAACAATCTGCTTGATTAGGTTCCATAATAACGATGGTAGGTGATTTTTCTTTCATTTTTTCTACAATATAACCCAATGCGGCACCAGCAAAAGAACCAACGCCTGCTTGTAAAAAAACATGAGTGGGCAGAGGCGCCTTTGCTTGCTCAAGCTGTAACATAGCCTCTACCGCTAAGGTCATATAGCCTTGCATAATCCATGTGGGAATATCCTCATAACCATCCCAAGCAGTATCTTGCACCATCACCCAATTTTTTTCTTGCGCATTCTTATAAGCTAACCGAACCGAGTCATCATAATTAAGCTCTGTAATAGTACATTCTGCACCATGGTTACGAATATTTTGTGCACGAACAAGAGAAGAACCTTTAGGCATAAACACCACTGCCTTCTGCCCTAACTGCTCAGCGGCCCAAGCAACACCTCGCCCATGATTGCCATCGGTAGCTGTCACAAAAGTAATATCACCTAATTGAGCTTTAACTTCAGGTGAAGCCAGCTCCGCAAAGCTCAGGGTATTAATTTCACGGTTTAATTTATTTGCTAGATATTGTCCGATTGCGTAAGCACCACCTAATACCTTAAATGCATTAAGCTTAAAACGTTTAGACTCGTCTTTAACATGCAGTGAACCAATACCCAAGTATTTGCTTAAATTAGGTAAACTCACTAAAGGTGTTATTGCATAGGCAGGAAACTTACTGTGAAACCCCTTTACCACTTTGGCAGCTTGATCATTTAACAAAGACAAATCAGTGCCTTTTCCATACGGCTTTTTACGTGGATTGAATTTAAACACTGCTGTTTCATTGGTCATTTTACAGACTCCTTGCAATTTTATAGGTTTAAGGGCGCTCTACAAATGCAATAGCTTCTATTTCAACCAACGCACCTTTGGGTAATTTAGCTACAGCAAAACATGAGCGAGCAGGCGCACCTTCCGTGCCAAAAAACTCAGTATAAACTTCATTAAAAGCAGCAAAATCATCCATATCAACAAGAAAACAAGTTGTCTTTAATACACTTTTTAAAGAACTACCACCTTTTTCTAAAACAACCTTTAGATTGGTTAGCGATTCCCGTGTTTGCTCTTTCACACAGCTACTTGGAAAATTCATTGTTTCGGGGATTAATGGTAACTGACCGGAAGTAAAAACTAAGTCTTTAAAGCAAACAGCTTGAGAATACGGTCCAATAGCCTTGGGGGCATCAGATGAGGAAACAATTTTTTTCATATATATTCTTCCTATATAGCAAAAGGTTATTTAATAACAACTAATAACATAAACTCGCATAACTAAAACTACACAGTTTTCTTTTTTAGCGGTAAACTCTTGCTCACAACCTAAAATTTGCTTACAGCTATATTATTAATAGCCTTATCATAATATGGCGCTTTATGATGGTTGTTCGAAGTTTTAATCTTAAATGAAACAAACTTCTAAATTGTTAGAATATATTGAAATGTTATTGCATATACCTAGCGTATTAGTTTAGAGAGAGAAGCAAATATGGAATTAGATAGCTACGATAAGAAAATACTAAAGCTACTACAGCAAAATAATAAAATATCTCAACGTACCTTAGCTGAAAACGTTAACCTCTCTGCATCTGCTGTCAACAGACGAATTGCTTCTTTAGAGGAACATGGCATTATTAAAGAAAATGTTAGTATCATTAATCCTACCAAAGTAGGACGCCCCATCACTATTATTGTAGAAGTAAAAATAGAGAATGAACGCCTTGATTTGCTTGAAAACGACAAAAAACGCTTCGTAAACTGCCCACAAGTACAGCAAGTATATTATGTGACAGGAGATTTTGACTTTCTATTAGTACTTAACGTATGTGATATGGAAGAATATGAACAATTAACACGAGAACTCTTTTTTAAAGCAGATAATATCAAAGGTTTTAAAACTATTGTTGTAATGCAAAATGCCAAACAAAATCTGCATGTTATTGTCGACTAAAACTAAGCCCAGTAAAACGCTGGGCTTGTGAGTTTCAAGTTATTTATTATACGTACTTAAGGACGATTTGCTCGCTTTAAAATAACACTCAATAAAATATTTGCTCCCGCCTCTAAATCATCAGGCTCTGTAAACTCTTTAACATTATGACTTAACCCATCTTTACAAGGTACAAAAATCATAGCTGTTGGACACATTTCCTTAAGAATCTGAGCATCGTGCCCTGCACCACTTGGCATTCTTTTCGAGTTTAAACCAGCTGCCTCGGCCTCTTGCTCTACCAAATCAACTATTTCCTTATGGAAATACACAGGATCAAAACGTGCTAATTTACGCCGAGAAATTTTAACCCCCTCTTCCTTAGCTGTATTCTCAGCATAATCAAACAACAGAGTTTCCGCTTGCTTTAAGACATCATTATCGGTGTTACGTAAATCAACAGTCATCACCACATGATTAGGCACCACATTAATCAAATTAGGCTTACATGAAATATAGCCTACTGTTGCCACTTGGCTACCCCCTATTTTATGGGCCACCTCACGAGCGAATACATTAATCTTAGCAGCAACTAAGCCTGCATCATGACGCATACTCATAGGTGTTGTTCCAGCATGGTTAGACACGCCTTCAATAGTAAACTCTGTCCACGAAATACCCTGTACGCTTTCAACAACACCAATTTTAATGCCTTCCTTATCTAATACAGGCCCCTGTTCAATATGGGCCTCTAAAAAGGTATCAACTTCAAAGCATCCAACTGGAGCATTTCCTTTATAACCTATCTTATCTAACTCTTCGCCTACGGTGAAACCATCAACATCTTTAATAGCCAAAGCTTCTTCTAATGACAAGCCTCCTTGAAAAACTAAGCTACCAAACATATCAGGGGCAAAACGTGCCCCTTCTTCATCAGTAAAGAAAGCAACAGCTACAGGACGCTTAGGCGTAATTCCTGAATCTTTTAAAGTAGAAATAACCTCTAAACCTGCCATAACACCAAAACAACCGTCATATAAACCACCAGTAGCAACCGTATCTATATGAGATCCCATCATCACTGGTGGTACATCCTCTTGCCCTTTATAAATACCTATAACATTACCAATCTGATCAATACGAATAGTTAAACCTAACGCTTGCATTTGAGAGACAACCCAATCACGTGCCTGTTTATCAGCTGCTGATAGTGCTAACCGACAAACACCACCACCCTCTAAAGCGCCAAATGTTCCTAATGTATTTAAAAAACCCATTAACCTTTGCTTATTAACGCGTAAACTTTGTGTCATAGAATATCCCTCAGATGCTGTCAATTCAACTTAAAACAACCGATATCATCATTGCTACTACTTTATTACTACTGATTTGAGTATTTAAATGGTATAGATAATAAATCAAGTAATCGTAAAGTTTGTTGTTAACTCTTACAGTAATATGCAACATAACACCATAATCACCATACTCCATAAAGCTTTTGTTGCATCAAGCCAAAGTAATATGTGCTCCCTTACATCAAACCACATACTTTTACGAATAAAATCTATAGTATCTTTTGATAATTAAATCGATGCTTTATCTATAAGCGAAAGAGATTTTTTATTAGCAAATATTTTTCCATTAACGTGCTTTATGCCAAACTCTCCTAAGTGTTTAGTATGCATAGTTAGATAGTTTTGTGCATTTTACTCTTGTATCAAAGAGGTAAATGCTTCCAGCCTTATTTTTTCAGAATTTCAGTCCATATTTATCAGCGAAAATTCAGGAATGCTTTTTATCCCTTATTTTATTTCAACACTAGACTCTCTTAACCAGCGTTATAACATTCCCGATGAAGTCTGAATTGTTAGTCCCTTTAATACGTGAGTTTGGTTCACGTAGCTCTTTGGACTTATGGAGTAATAACTACTCACAAAGCAACTTTACTCATCAATCAGATAATTATAAGGTAGCCACTATTACGGTGCAACGTGTTGGTAATATTTTCACGTGCTGAGGGCAACCTCACGTTTACTTGCCGTTATTAGTTAACCAAAAAGATGGCTATTAGCCCGATGGTGAGCTGATAGAAAATGATTAACCATCAGGAAAATGCAAGAACTGCTCCCAACTCAATAACAAATTTTTAAGGTCTTTTCTGATAAATAAACCATACATAAGCAAGCTGAGGATAGTGCTTATGTGTGGGCATTATGGCGCCTCTATGGCTGTTATGAATTTATAAATCAGGTCTTTCTTCGTAGTGAGGATTTTCAATGAGTGAGGGATTTATGAACGATAAAAACTTGGTTTATTTAAAAAAGCTATCTGGTGATTGATCTGTCACTGGCTACTGTATCATTTTCAAATTTAGGGCAGGCACAGATACAAACCGAAATCATTAAAGATGGTAACAATGTTAGTAGTGCTGTGATTGATGATTATATGAAGCATTAATTAACGACCTCCTATAGCTTTTGATTAAATCTAAAAAACAATTGAAATATCTTCCACAGATTACAAAAAAAGTTTTACTATTTATAAGTTAATGTAAATGTTGCTGAACTATTAGCGATACCAGGCGTTACTGTTTGCTCCGATTGATAATAACGAGCTTGTAATGGGATAATAAAAGTTCCCTGTGTTACTGCGGTGCCAACTTGAATGGGAACTCCTAACGTAAAAGAGGCTAGGTATCGTTTTCTAGACGCTTGCTACTTATACATACCGCCTGTTCAATTTAAAAATGAATAAGCAAAATATTTAAATAAAACAGTCTGCTAAAATAAGGATAGTCCACTATCTAAATCAGATTTTATAAGCTGTTATTTATTTTTACTAATGTTTCTTCATTGAGGATAGCTCGAATACTTTTAAACAATGGATGCCTATCTGTATATTTTTCACCATAAGTAAGATTAAACTCATAATCAAAATCATCAGGATTAATTCCTTGATTATGCTGTAAAATAGTCTCTAGTTTATCTAAAGCCTTTACAGCAATAGCTTCTTTAGTTTGGCCAATTTCATATTCTTCCCATAGTGCAAGTAAAGAACTTCTCAACGGTTCATCAAGTGTCTTTGTAAGAAATAATAAGTCGTTACGTTCTTGAGTGTCTTTATCAGGATGATTTTGCTTTTCTGTTGCAGGAATATCACCATGAATTGTCTCACCTAAATCATGAACAAGACACATTTTTAAGACTTTCGAAAAATCTAAATACTTTAATTCATCTTCAAATACAAGAGCTATTAAAGCCAATCTCCATGTGTGCTCAGCAGTACTTTCATTTCTACCTTTAGAAGTATATGAACAACGAATTATATTTTTTAAATTTTCAGCTTCTCTCAAGAAGATTAAACGACCTTTAATAATGTCACTATTCATTAGGGCTTCCAATTAGTATATAAAATTTAGACCTTTATGTTCGGAAAAGAGCAAGTTCAAATCATTGTCAAAGATAATTTATTTATTGTAGCAAATATAGATCACAAATCTAAAAATCAGTTACAAAATCGTAATTTTTATTGAAAAATTAATTGTTTTTAGTATGGGGAGACCTAAGATTATCAGACACTTTTAAGATTAAAAAATATTTGACAATGTTAGTTAAATGAATCATTTAAGAACATGATCATATCTTAACCCCCAGAAGAACTCCAAAAGCCATATAAACTCATCAAACAAGAATAAGACCATTACAATAACGACACAAATAAACGAGGTGTAAAACTTCATCTCGACCCTTACACCCAATGCGCTATTTGGTTATGTTTACTCTGCCGAATTGTTTAACTGTTGATGGCACCGATGAATCTAAGACACAAATGAACAACTAATTGACGTTAATGATATAGAGTTTAAAATACTATGTCTTTTAGAAACTGCGATTAAATAAAGCGAAGAACAATTAACTTCTTTTAGTATATTCATTAATTCCATTTTTTAATCGTAATAAGCCTTCTTGAACTCTTAAATAAGAAGTTGCTACATTCATTCTTAAAAAAGTTTTACTGTTCTCTCCATAGTCTTCCCCAGAAGATAAATAGAGTCCTGTTTTTTCACGAATAAATGCGCTCAGTTGCCGTGTGGAGTCTGTAATAGCCGAGCAGTCCAACCACAGTAGATACGTAGCATCTGAAACGACCACCGTAATTTTTGGAATATTGGCTTTAATATAAGTTGCCACTAAATCTTTATTTTTTTGAATATAATGATTAAGTTCAGTTAGCCAGCTTTCGCCTTGGGTGAAGGCAGCAATAGTTGCTTCTATAGCGAAACTATTAGGCTCTGCAATCTCATCAGTATTAAGCCCACGGTTTACTTTATGGCGTAAAACGGGGTTGGGTATTAGCACGCTGGCCGTTTGTAACCCTGCTAAATTAAAGGTTTTTGTCGGTGCAATGCAAGTAATACTGTTTTGAGCACATGCTTCTGAAACACTGGCGAAGGGTGTGTAATGGTAATCTGGATGAGTTAAATCACAATGGATTTCATCGGAGATGATGAGCACATGATACTTTGCGCACAGCTCGCCAATTTTTTGCAGTGTATTTTTACTCCATAGTTTTCCTATTGGGTTATGTGGATTGCATAGTAGCATAAGAGTTGTTTGTGGATCGGCTAGCTTCTGCTCTAGATCTGCAAAATCGATTTGGTACTCACCCTGTTGATAAAGCAATTTATTTTCTATTAAGTGTCTTCCATTATTGGCGATACAGTTGTAAAAAATATTATAAACAGGGGGTTGGATTAATACATTTTCGCCTACCCTGGTTAGTTTGCGAATAATGGATGAAAGTGCAGGCACCACACCTGATGAATAAACAATCCACTCTTTGTCGATGAAAAATTGGTGGCGTTTACTCCACCAATTGCAGACTGCGTTAAAGTATTCATCGGGTATGATGGTATAACCGAATATACCTTTTTTTGCTTTATTAACTATTGCATTAATGATCTCTGGCGCTGTTTCAAAATCCATGTCAGCTACCCACATGGGTAACTCATTATTTTTTACCTGCCACTTTAAGGAGTAGCTATTTTGTCGATCAGTTAATTTATCAAAATCAAATGGCATATTGGGCTTCTCTTAAGGTAATAATTGTTGTTTCACTTGGCTCAATTTGTGGGTCATCAAAAATTATTTCACCAATTCCTTCTGCCTTAATAACACCGCTGTATGGGTTTTTTACGCTATCAATGGTGGTTGATACATCAATATCGATATTTTGACAGTATTCAAATGCTAACGTGGTATTGAGTAATCGGCAATTAATAAGGGTTAAACCATCTACATAGCAGAAACCTTGCAAACTTTCTATTGTGCAGTTAATGAACGTTAGATTACGGGAGTTCCAGCCAATATATTCGCCTGAGATAAAGGTATCTTTCACCGTCACATTTTCACAATTCCAAAAAGCATCTTTAGACAATAATTTTGCATTTGTTATTTCAATATTTTTACAGCCATCAAAAGAATAATTACCCACCAGTCTAAAGTTATCTGCCGTAATGTTATTTGAGTTCATTGCAAAATAGTCGCCGTTAACACTGACATCTTTCATGACGATGCTTTCGCACATCCATAATGTTTCACTGGCATTTGGCATATCCACACTATCAAGTTTTATATTTTTAGAACGGCGCAATGCTTTTGGTGCTTTAATGGTGGTGTTACTGATATCGATTCCGTCGGTATACCATAGGCCAGCTCTTGCACCATCTTCTAAATAGCTATTTTGAATATGCACTTTATTTGAATACCAAAAGGGGTATTTCCATTTAAAAATACTATCCGTCACCTTAATATTAGAAGATTCTTTTAGAGGAGACTCGCCATGATCAAAAATACTGTCTGTGATTTGTCTATTACAGGCTTTAAATAACGCCCGTTCACCCGTTAAAATTTGTTGTTTAAGTGTATTCATTTGAATTTACCTTATATAAAATATAGTTATTGCGCTCAAGTTATTCCATTAGTTCAATGGTTACGTCAAATTTATTGCCTTGGCGGGATAACTCTTCAAAACCTGACTCGAATTTACCCATATAAATGAGCCCATTAGAATACGGAAAACTTTTATAAAATATGGCAAGGTTTCCCCATGGGCCATAACACGTAATATCACCAGCAGAAGCAGCATGACCAGCGGGTGCATCTTGTTTTGAGAGTTTGTTAGGGAAGTAAGTTATTTTTTCAGTTCTGGAGTAGTCTTCAAAAGGCAGTGTAATAGGTAATTGTGCCAACATGCTACGCGTGGTTGGGTTATCATTTAGTACAGCAATCGCTTGTTTACCATTAAAGGTAAAACGTACACGAACTTCACTATTGTTCATAATAGATGACTCTTTAGTGGTAGTTGAGTGATTGGTAGAAGAGTTTTTATTGCTTGTAGTAACCTGACTGTAAACATTACTATTGCAGCCAATTGACAACATAAGAATGAGTGAAAACATTAAGCTATTGTTCATGGTAAATCTCCTAAGCGATTCTCTGTACTGATACTTTTTTTGATGAAATAAATGAGATAATCTAAACGGTCTATTTTCTTTTGATTACCGTGTAGCTCAGTCATTAAATTGCAACGATGGCAAGCAAGTAAGCGTAGTTGCTCGTCTGTGTAGTCTTTAGCTTTTAAGGTAAGGTAGCTTTTAATTAATACCTCATCGCACCCCGCATCTTTTAAGTTTTGAATAATTGCAAACTCTTCACTCATACGACTCACCGTTAATAATTAATTTTTTATAGTGTAAGAAAATGGGAAATCCATGTAAAATACTTATATTTAATGATTAGCTATACCCTAAAAGCATTGTTTTGTTTTTAATGGGTGAGGATTCATCAATGGATATAAAAGTTCTACGTTATTTTTTAGCGCTGGCTAGAGAGCAAAGTGTTACCGCTGCGGCTGAGTATTTACACCTGACACAACCGACACTATCAAGGCAACTGAGTGAGTTAGAGGATAGGTTAGGCACTACTTTGTTTATCCGTGGCAGTAGAAAAATCATCCTGACGGACGACGGTATGCGCTTACGTAAACGAGCGGAAGAAATATTGGAGTTGGTACAAAAAACCGAATCAGAATTTCAAGCCCCTGCTGAAACAGTCGGTGGTGATATTTATATAGGGGGTGGCGAAACCTACCTAATGAACTTGATTGTAGAGGTTATAAAAAGCTTACAACAAGACTATCCACAAATTTGCATCCATATTTTTAGTGGTGATGGTGACGAAGTAACCGAGCGAATTGATAGAGGATTAATAGACTTCGGCGTTTTAATCGAACCTATTAATTTAAGTCAATATGAAACGCTACTGCTCCCCGAACAGGAGACGTGGGGGGTATTAATGAGAAAAGATAGCCCATTAGCAAATAAAAAAACCATTCAACCTAAGGATCTTTGGAACCTACCGCTTATCGTCGCTAAACAAAAACAAGTTGATAATAATATCACTCAGTGGATTAAACGTGATTATAAAAAACTCAACATTGTTGCTTCTTATAATTTAATCTTTAATGCTTCTGTCATGGTTGAAAGCGGTATGGGATATGCTCTAGGTCTTGATAAATTAATTAATACAACAGGCAATAGTTTATTGTGCTTTAGACCTTTTGAACCCGATTTAAAAGTGAATGTGCATTTTGTATGGAAAAGGTACCAATTATTTTCAAAAGCAGCTGAGCTTTTTTTACAGCGAATGAAAGCGACTTTTGGTCAGTGATACGAACAAACTATAAGCTATGCAGAATGACTCGATCATTGGATAAAAAGATATATGCCACTAATAAACACCAAATAAAAACATGCTTTTTAAGCATAAATAATCATTAAATATAAGTATTTTACATACCTAAATCTCTTCCTTAAACTAATCATCAGATCGAAGTTAACAGCTTACTAAACAATTCGTTTATTAAGGTACTTCGTTGATAACCTCTTTAAGGAGAATGATTATGCAATACACTTATCTTGGTCGTACGGGTCTTAAAGTGAGTCGCCTGTGCCTTGGTACAATGAATTTTGGTTATGTTACTGATGAACCCATAGCTTTTAGTATCATGGATCAAGCTGTTGAATCCGGTATTAACTTTTTTGATACGGCGGATGTTTACGGTGGCCCACAAACCCCTGATATGGAAAAAGGCTTCGGCATTTCTGAAGAAATTATCGGAGACTGGCTTACAAAAAGTGGTAAGCGTGACGATATTGTACTAGCCACTAAATGCTATCAACCAATGGGGTTAGGTCCTAATGACCGCCATCTCTCTGCTTACCATATTCGCAAAGCCTGTGAAGACAGCTTGCGTCGGTTAAAGACCGACCATATCGATCTTTATCAGATGCACCATATTGATAGAAATACCCCATGGGAAGAAATATGGCAAGCGATGGAACTTCTAGTTCAACAAGGTAAGGTATTGTATATTGGCAGCAGTAATTTTGCTGGTTGGGATATTGCTACTGCTCAGGCTGCTGCACAGCGCCGTAACTTTCTAGGACTTGTAGCGGAACAAAGCCTCTATAATCTTACTGTTAGGGCATTAGAATTAGAAGTCATCCCTGCATGCAGACACTACGGTTTAGGACTACTTCCTTGGAGCCCACTAGCAGGTGGTTTATTAGGTGGCGTATTAAAAGATAAGTCGGATGGTCGTCGTGCATCACCCTCTATGCAACAAGTTATTGAACGTTATCGTCCACAGTTAGAAAAATACGAAGCCTTATGTGAAAAAATAGGCGAAACTCCTGCTGATGTGGCATTAGCGTGGTTATTACATAATCCAGTTGTAACCGCACCAATTATTGGGCCACGTACTTTAGAACAACTGACACAGGTACGTCCTGTAATTAATATTAAATTGTCTGATGAAACGCTTAACAGGCTTGATAAAATATTTCCAGGGCCTGGTGGAGAAGCACCACAAGCCTATTCATGGTAATTAAAATTCTTCATGACACGCTCTTTGGATGCATCCCCATCCAAAGGCGGTTACACCAAAAATATGTAACTTTTCCTTTATCCAGCTTGGAGAAAGTATGCCTGTTATTACGTTAGAAATTACACCATTAACAATGAAACAGAAAAAAGAGCTTGTTGAGCAAATAAGCGATATTGCAGCACGCATAACTGATATTCCAAAGTCTGGATTTTATGTATATATCAAAGAAAACAGCACAGAAAATATCGGAGTAGGTGGCAAGTTGGTTAATGAGCTGGCTCCGCATAACGCACTGAAAATTTTAGAAATACAGAGGGAAAAATGATACGAAAACAGATGTCGAAGATAGCTATTCTGATATTTTTAGCGATCGTTAGTTTTGGGGTACTCGCTAAAGGATTACATTACAATGAAAAATCACAAAGTTTAATGCCAATCCCCGCTTCTGAACAAACTATCCCCACGGTTACTGCGGAGCTTTGGCTCAAAACTTCAGAAAAAAATAATGTGCTGGAGGGTATCATTTTTGATAATGAAGGTAATCTACTTTTTTGTGATGTGACCAATCAGCGTGTTATGCAGGTCTCCAAAGATAAACAGCTAACAACCTTGGCAACACTGGATAACTTTTCTCCTGGTGGCTTAGCATTACACAAAGATGGTCGATTATTTATTGCTGCTCTAAATTTAGAGCAGGGCTTAGGAACCATTGTTGCAGTCAATCTCAAAAGCCAAGAAATAAAAACTGTTATTCCTGCACAAGCAGGCTATTTACCTAATGATCTCGTCTTTGATAAACAAGGCGGTTTTTATTTTACTGATTTCAAAGGATCGTCAACCCAACCTAGCGGTGGGGTTTATTATATTTCTGCTGATTTAAAGACTATCACACCCGTGCTACCTAATCTTGCCATGGCCAATGGTCTCGCGCTTAGTCAAGATGGTAAAACACTATGGGCTACTGAGTTCGCTCGTAACCTTTTGCACCGTATTGAGCTTATTAACCCGACAGAAATAGCGGCAATCGGCTCAGCAATACCCTATCGTTTTATTGGCTCTGCACCAGACTCCATGCGAATTGATGCTGATGGGAATGTTTATGTTGCTATTTACGGGCAAGGGCGCGTAATGATATTTAATCGCCAAGGTATTCCCATAGGGCAAATACTACTTCCTGACAGAGATAAAGGACAAAATTTACGCTCCACCAGTTTAGCTATTCATCCAAAAACAAATGATCTCTATATTGTTACCAGTGATGAAGCTAATGTACAAGGTGCCAATATTTTCCATGCCAAGGTGTTTACTCATGGTTTACCACCAAACTAAACATTTTTCTGCAAGGTTTTAAATTTTAGAAATAATTTATTATTAAATGATAACTCTCACAATGTAAGGATAATCAAATGGAAAATTTTACTTTCTATAACCCCACTAAAATTGAATTTGGTACTAATAAAGAACAACTAATAGGACAACATTTAGCACAGTTTGGTGTTAAAAAAGTGCTACTCTGCTATGGAAGTGAACGGATTAAACAAGATGGGCTTTTCACAACGATTACCAGTCAGCTAAATGAACATGGTATTGAGTTTATTGAGTTTGGAGGCATTGTTAGTAACCCTGTCCTTTCAAAGGTACGTGAGGCCATAAAATTAATTAAAGCTACTCCTGTTGAGGCTATTTTAAGCGTAGGTGGCGGTTCCGTATTAGATAGCGCTAAAGCAATTGCAGCGGGAGCAAAGCATGAAGGTGATGTATGGGATTTGTTTATTGGTAAAGCTCAAATTAAATCAGCACTACCTATCTTTGCTATGATGACTTTAGCTGCAACGGGGAGTGAAATGAACACCACAGCGGTGGTGACCAATCAAGAAACCAAAGAGAAGCTCTTTATTGCTGATGAATCACTTTTTCCAAAAGTTTCGATTGTTAATCCTGAGCTCATGCAGAGTGTCCCAAAGGACTACCTCGTGTACTCAGCAGCCGATATTATTGCGCATTCGATTGAAGGCTATTTTACAGCAACTGATCAACCTCATTTACAATCCCGAATTGTGGAAGCCATAATCAATACGGTTATTGAGACAACAGAAGTTCTTTTATCTGACTCAACTAACTACAATGCACGTGCTGAGTTTGCTTGGGCTTCTACGTTAGCTCTAAATGGGTTAACGACTGCGGGCACTGCTGGTTTTAATTTTCCTAACCATATGATTGAACATTCCTTATCTGCACTTTTTAATGTACCCCACGGCGCAGGACTTTCCATCATCATTCCTGCGTGGATGAAATGGCATCACTCGCATAATACAGATCAATTTAAACGTTTTGCTAAGCAAGTCTTTGCGGTTAAAACAGCAGAAGAAGGGATTGTTGCACTAGAAAATTGGTTTAATAAAATTGGAACCCCAACAAGATTATCGCAACTCAATATCACACAAAAAGATTTACCTTTAATCACTGACAATGTTTTAAATAACGCCAAAATCTTTGGTATCTATCACATTTATACAAAAGAGGTTGTGAATACTATCCTACAAGATGCCCTATAATTTACTTCAGAAATAGTGGGTTAATTTATTATTTCACTAATATCTTTTCTAGCTAGAGGGCTGCATTCACAGCCCTCTAAATTTATACATCATTAACTTCCATTCCGAGGCGACTAATTGAACTTTCTCACTTTTAAACTTTGTACTGTTTGCTTTGTTTACCACTAAGCTGACTTATAGATTTAATTACTTTTTCAATTTTAAGTATGGTGATAATGTAAAAACTGTCGTTTAGATAAATTGCTTTGTTCTTTAATAAATTTATACCTTGCTATTTCTGACCTATAAAGTACTGTGCGGCCTTTTTTAGGATTTCGATCTACTTTTAACATAACTTAAGTTTTTTTTCATAACCTTATTTTAGTGCTCTAGCTCTTGATTATCAGAGTTCTTGTTTAAAGAGGTCGTATTTAGTACTCATTGGAGACTCCTTTGGTTAAAATATCTGCATTAAATTGAGAGCACATCCAAACGAGAATTACTGAGCCAACGCTGTACAACAGGGGGGGATGAATTACTTCAGATCAGATAATCGTTTTTATATATTTTTATCTATTAAGTACTTTGACTATGGTTGTGACGCCACTCATTAATAATAACACAGGTATTTTCAGCGAACGTTTTATGGCTATATACAGCATGATTAAACATCCTAGGTCCATGATAGGTAATTAAATAAGAACAGCGAGGTTTACTAATTTCCAAATATAAAGAGTAATGGTGAACTATATTACGCCCAGGCATTATAGAAGAGAACGGCTGTGCATAAATGTAGTAAGTTTTTATATCTTTGAAGAGAATACGTGTTCTTTTTTGAAAGATCAATGCATCCTCAGAAAAATTCAATGTATCATCCTGTGTAAACCTACCCACAATCACAGCTATTGTAAGCATTCCTATAAACAATAACAGAAACACAAAGCCTATGATTATAATCAAAGCAAATGCCAGCTTAAATATTAGAAAACTTCTAAAATCAAGCCAAGATTCAAAGTATTGTATAAAAAGTAGTGATATTCCAATAGGAAATATCACTAAGCATAAAGCCACCAGTAGCCCATGGAGTTTATAATAATAAGACGGTTTTATGTTTATATCGTGCTTATCATCAGCAAAAGCAATTAATTCATTGCTATTAGGCATACAGTTATAATTCCTATCCATCAATATTTGTAATAATACGGTAATAATAAATGATTTTAGCACAGCGTTAGGTTTAAAAAGTGCCAAATAAATCAAAGCGCATCATAAAGCTGTCGAGAAACCCATAAGAAAAAGTTGAAAGGTATTTTTATTTGAGCTCTTCTTTAGGGCCACGAGATAAATAGTTGCAGGATGGACATCAAGTGCCTGCTTTAATATGAGTTGAGCTTGCCTACCAAGTATGATCTAAATGACAAAGCTGCACGAGTTTGGTTTCTAAATTTTTGTAGATCTTAAAGAGGTATTTACCACCTCGTGCTATCACCAGTTACCACATGTCTTCAATAATATAGGTTTTACCAGCACAATAAGGACACCAATGTCCAAGTTGAATTAAACTCACTTCGCTTTGTCACTGATGTTCTTTAGCAAATTGCCACGTCTCTCCAGCAAAGTCATGAATACCTTCGCGTTGTTAGGGCAGCATGGATATAGTTAAAATTATCTCTCCACCATTTATTTGAATGCTAATAAAGCTGATGTGTTACAATCCCTGTATGAACAAATTGAACTTATTAACAACAGAACCTTTTTTAGCATTTTTGACCAGCTGTTTTAAAATGGATCGTCGTAAGAATATCTAGAGAAGTAAGGCATAGAGTCTTTAATGGATTCTCTCTAACAGTTAATTATCTTTTTTTGGGTTTGATTTTAGGGTCATCAATATAGTATTCACTTTTAAATTTATTTTGCCAGTAAAGGGGCGAAAAGTTCATTCCTATTTTTATATTATAGAGAAAATTTAATGAAAAATTTTATTTTATTAAGTGTATTAGTCGCCTTAATTGGTTGTAAAGGTAATCATATAGATGGAGTGAATAGACAGATTAATGTTATTAATGATGTTTACTCAATGTATGATGAAAACCATGAGTTGGTGAAAATGGTTAATCTTGAATATAAATCTAAATGCAGTCCGACTAGATATAGAATCACTCCCTCATCATTAGGTGTAGATAAAATAAAATTTGAGCAAATTTGGGAGAAAATAGTAGACGATTCTTCGAATGAATTTTACTACGTGTTGGAATATCAATGTGGAGATAATGCCTCATATATTACATCGGTTACCAAGTGCACTGAAAAATTATGTGGGAAAGAGTATGAAAATGACATGCCTAAAGTATGGTTTAGTAATCCTTCATCAACTGGAGAAGAAATAGAGTTGCCTACCCCTATATTGCATTCATTTCTCGGCAGCCAGAAAAGTACAGCTCGCTATTATGCGGTTAAACCATTTGAATATTTACCTGAAAGAAATGTATGGAAAATTGTCGTTTATTATGCAAACCCGAAAAGAATTTACGGAGCTAAAGCTATGGAGTCTTTTATTGACAAAGAAAGCTTGGATAACGCAAAAGTATTAGAAACTATAATCTATAATCCTGATGGTTCAATCGCAGCTAAATACGATAATTACAATGACGAGGGCTATCCCGAGTAAAACTAACAAAGCCTAATTAATTTGGTTACATTAGGCGGTTATGAATTTAAGTGTGTAAAAAATATAAAGTAACATAACAGTGCAATTGTTATTGTTAAATTAACTTTTTAAAACAAGTTTAAATTTGATAGCTACTTTCTAATTTTGAGTTTTAGACGAAACCTAGGTAATACTATCCCATTCTTTAAATCGGTATTTAGCTAAAACCCGAAAATTATTAGCCAAGCAGAGATGCCCTTTTCAATTGAAATGATCGTAGATATTACCAAAACACGATAAGATAAATTAAGCTAGTTTCAATGATTTAAATTTACGCATTTTCTTTTCTCTAAGCCTCGTTGGTTGATGAGAGTTTACTTCTCGGTTACTGACATATTATTGAGTAATATTCCAGATTCTAGGGGGTAGTGTTTTAATTGGTTTAATATAACTTTTGAGTTTGTCAGTTACGACGGATTGTTGAATACTTCTTTTCACCTTTGGATAAACCGTTTAATAGCCAAACTGTTTCTTTTTTTCTTGAACAGTTTGACCATCTTGGTCAACCGACGGAGCGCCATAGATAAATGCATTTTCTTTTGATTTCACAAAAGACCCCATTACGATCACGATAAATTAAGGTGAAAAGGTAATATAGCCACACACATTGGATAATAATTTTGGAATAATAACGATGGTGTTGATAGATTTTAATTGTATTCATCGGTATGATTATACAAAGGAATAGTTAACTTGACAGTTCCTTTTATTTATTTCTAAAACCGATAGCTAAGATTTACAAGTCCTGTTATACCTTGGTGTTTACCCACATAGCCCTTTGTTACAAAGCCCAATTCTAACTGTGTGGCTTTTGGTATTGGTTTAATGTTTACACCTAACTCCACAATACCTGTCGAACCTCTGATACTGGCCTTATCAATATTATAACCATCCACTTCAACCCGAGGTCTGCCATTAAACTCATAGTCATAAGCTGCACCACCAAAAATTATAGTAGAAGGACTTAACTGATGCTTCAATTGCTCACCCAACTGTATTCTTGTAGAGTTTGCTTTGTTAAATTTAACATAGCTCCCCTCTACCATGGCATCTGCTCCATCTAATGAAGTAACAAGGTATTTAAGTGACGTGTCTAATATATTTTTATCATTAATCGCATAGGTGAAGCCAACACCAATATGTCCTCCCCAATAATCTACGGTGTTTTTATAGCTAAGCCAACTCCCACCACCTGTAATAATATCGTTATTACCATAATTAGTTTTACTGCGGCCATAACGAAGAGAGGCATCTGTATAAAAAATATCATAAGTATACTTAGTGATTAAACCAGCACCATAGTAATGGGTATTACCACTACCCTTTGCCTTACCAATATTAAAACTATTATAGGTATCGTAGGTGCCATTACCATACTCATACAATGTACCTAAAGAAAAATGATCATCGAATTGATAGTTTCCACCCATCACGACAACTGTCGTATTTGAATTAATGTGGGAGCCACTGTTATAACGATCATAACCTGATTGAACAACCAGAAAAGGTTTAAATGTCTGTGCAGGTTGTTGATCAATTTGTCGTAAAATATCAGAGCTTATAATTTCGGCTCCACGATTAATAGCCATTAGGGAAGCTAAGCGACTCTCTGACAAAGTCTTTAGCTGCTTAATATAATCATTATTTACAGATGCACCACCGTCATTACCATCGTTAGAATTAACTGTTGCAACAAGCTGTTGATTATCATTACCAGCAAATGAATACTCCACTTCAACTTCTTTAATCAATCCAACTTTAATCGTCTCTTTCTGACCCTGTGTTATTATTTGACCTAAACCTGTTTGACTCGTATCACCACCTTTCATAACAGCGCCTGTGGCATCAACTAATATAATAGTATCTCCATTTTTGATATCTACATTTCCAGAAATACCTGTTAACTTTGCAGTGGATTGATTTTTAGTAGTACCTGCGGCGGTCACCGTATCATCATTTTGTAAAGTATCTGTAACAGTGATAAGTCCTGTTGAGCTATTAATTACATTTTTATTATTATCGTTTAAGCTAAAATTATAGTTTTCAAAGTTACCCATTTTAGCCACAGTAATGGCAGAGGATGAAAAGTTAAGCGTATTTCCTGTAAAACTATCACTATAAATATTAGCTTGCCCATCACCGGCAAGTTCACCCTGTATATTAATATAGCCTCCCCATAACTCTGCATCATAGGTAGTATTATTAGTACTATCTGTTTTACTCAGCACAGTATTACCGGAAAGATTGATAGTACTATTGGTAGCATTAATTGTTAATTTAGATTTTTGATCAATAAAAATTGCATTACTGTAATCTTCTGTAGCGATAATATCATTACGTGCACCGTAAATAGAGCCTACCGCCGCATTATCAACGCTAATTTGTCCTCCGCTAGCAAGAATACTCACTTGTGCACCTGTACTAATAGAAGCTCCACCAGTAGCGCCTATAATACTATTATTTGCACCAATAATTTCTCCAGAAATCTTACTATTACTAATTTCTAAATTCCCACCAATGGCACTAAACGTGAGATTAGAGTTTGATTGAGCAGACAGCCCTCTTGTCCAACCTTGAATATAGTTACTGGCTCCCAATACTTTTCCTTGAATAAGTGAGTCATCTAATTTTAGATTATCACCTGTTGCTATAAAGGACATTATGGAACCAGTTATAGCAGATACCCCAGAATAAGCTTGATCAGCTACACTGCGATTAATAGCACCTATGATATCGCCTGATAGAGAGGAGTTATAAATATTAATATCACCACTTTTAGCCATAAAGTTGACCTGTGAATTCGATGCATAAACTCCGCCTACAGCATAATTACTAACACCAATAGATTCATTCTTAGCCCCTGTAATACTACCGTTAACTGTAGAGTCATTTACAGTAATTTGTTGTCCGGTGGCAGATAATGACGCATTTGAATTAGTAATATTTATTGGATAGGCACTGTTACCTGTAGAAGAGTTTTTTATAGTATTACTTGCTCCTGTAATACTACCATTTAATGTACTATTATTAGAGACATTAAATTCTCCACCATTGGAAGTTAAAGAGCCTCCAGCCATAGTTGTCCCTGATGGTGAGCTACTATCAAATTTTATTTTTGTACTAAAAAACTCTTGATCCGAAGATGAAGGTGTTAACGTTATACCATCTAAATTAATCGCGTTATTATTATCAACCGTTACAGAACCAGAAACTTTAGAACCATAGTTATAGTTACCACCATAACTATTAGATGATGCAGCAAAAACATTACCCGATAACACTTGAAAAAGACCAACGACAATAATACTATTTTTATTACAATACATACCATTCATAGTAAGGTTATTATAACCTTTACTTACTTTTACCTTTATTAATCTGCAAATATATAAAAAATTTCTACGTAGAGTCAAAAAAACAATATTAAAAACTACGTATTTACTTATTAGTAAGGTCTGAGTGATCTGACCACTATTTCGGTGATTAGATACTTTATTAAATAACTTGTCAATACCTAGTCCCGTATCATAAAATAATTATGCAGGGTTAGGTAAAAATATGTTTTTTGTGCTTCAATTCTTTTAAAGAATAGTTAATATCTTTTGACAATAAAATTTGAACGCTCTCTATTTTAAAGTACGAATATTAAAGTGCTATAATCTACTTATCGTTATTTAACCAAATCAGAATTGTTGATTGCTTCGCAACTTGAAGATGGTAATTCTGCCCTTCTTTAATTGACTGATTATAAAGATGATCTCGCATAGCCGTACGACGCAAATCTGTCTTTCCCCAATCCAGTTGATTTGCCATATGCGTTGCAATTTGGTCAATATTGTTAGTAATGTAATTGAACGTCCAATCTGCTGTTAAAGTATGATCTGGATAGTCTGAAATTGATAACTGTGAGATGACCCTCTCATACCCTGTCACATTTTCTTCATTTATCCACTCCTCTGGTAAGCAGCCGGCCAAGCAGAGATTTTTAGGACCTCGTTGAGAAGGTACCAACCAAATAATTGCATTACGTGACCAATAACGGCAACGTTCTAAAAACTGATTAGCCTGTGCTTGTGGTGCTATCATATTTGCAGCTAACACGGTATCAAAAGACTGCGCTGGCAAGTCAGTGACATCCTGCCAACCGCTAGCAATTATCTGACTACAATTCGGATACTGTTTTAAACAATTCCTCATATAAGGATCGGGCTCGATTGTTACCCATTGTTTTTCTGGACTGCTTAATAATGCACCTAATTGCCCAGCACCTGCACCCACATCCAATAAGTCACCTATGTTAGTGAGTACTTTTTTAATCTGTGGGGCAACACATTGTATATAATTCGAATGGTTAATTCCTTCTGCATAAACAGCCATTGGATTTAGTGCTTCAAAGGGTTTACTCATGATGGTTACCTGCTATTGAAAAAGTATGTTGTATAGATTACATTTATAAAAACTACTTCCTACTAAGGATTTGAAAGCTTAGGATACAATAAGTACCCTTCATCCTGTTTAATACGCTTAAAAAACACCCCAAAGGTTTGATCTAATAACGGGTTATTGATCAGGTCATGAGTACTACCATAAAAAATCAACTTACCTTGATCGAGTAGAATGATTTTTTCAAAATAACGAAAAACCAAATCTAATTCGTGTAAACAAATAATCGCCAACTGTTGTTTACCATAAGCCACGAGATGTTCTATTAACTGTAATCGGTGTTTAACATCTAAAGCAGCTCCTGGTTCATCTGCTATTAATAATGCAGGGTCTCCCATAAAAGCCATCGCCGCTAATACTCTAGCTTGCTCTCCTCCTGATAAGATATTCCAATGTCTCTTAAGTAATTCCATCAACTCAAATTGTTGACATGCTTTTATCATGACCTCAGAAGATGCAATGGTACGGCTTAATGCCAACGCCAATAGCTCCTCAACCGTTTGATTCCAACAAGGATTAAAACGTTGTGGGATATAGCCCAATAACTGGGCACGTTGTTTATTATTGTAGTCAGCAAATGCTTTTTGATTAATCAACAATTTTGCTTGAGTATTAATTTTTTGAATGCCTGTTAAGGACTTTATCAGGGTTGTTTTACCTGAACCATTAGGACCAATTAAAGCAATAGCACCTTTTTGTGGTATTTGCAAAGCGTCAATTTGAAGGCATGTTTTATTCCCATGAGTAATGATTAAATTAGTAATATCAATCATCCTTTACTCCGTTTAGATAATAATACGATAAACAAGGGCGTACCTGCAATCGCTGTAATCACACCAAGGGGAATTTCTCCTGGAGGCAATAAGCTTCTGGCTAATGCGTCTGCAGCAGTCACTAAAATAGCACCAACAATTGCCGCTTGGGGTAATAGTTTCTTATGCTGACTACCACTTAACCAGCGTGCAATATGAGGAGATGCCAAACCAACAAAGCCAATAATACCGCCTAACGCAACAGCACAGGCCGTTATAGCAGACCCTATTAGTAAGGATACAAAAATAAAACGACTAACCGATAACCCCATAGCGGTTGCCATGTGCTCACCTAAACCTAGCAAGTCCAAACCATGAGCCAACCACAAAGCAAGAAATAACCCAGCTAGAAAGATTAGCAACGTAATCAGTATTCCACCCCATTGCAAGGGTTGAATTCCGCCCATTAACCAGCTTAACACCACTTGTAAACTGATGGTTTCATTGGATAGTGACATCATTAAAAAAGACCGTATCGCACTTAACATAGCACTAATAGCAACCCCTGTTAACAGCAGAGTAGATACATCCAAAGAACCTGTTAATCGGGCAATCGTTAAAACTAAAAAAATGGTGATAAAAGCACCTAAAAAAGAAAATAACGGTAAGCTAAAAACGATTGGAATAGCTAGCGGTACTAACAGGGCTACCGTTGCTCCGACTGCAGCCCCTCCAGATGCGCCTAACAACCAAGGGTCTGTTAATGGATTACGAAAAACGCCCTGAAAAATAGTACCACTTAGTCCCAATAAACCGCCCACAAGTGCAGCTGTTAATACCCTGGGCAAACGCCATTCGATTAAAAGTCTTGAGGCTAATGAACCATCTCCCATTACTGCTTTTATTATCTCAAGAGGAGTAGCCCATGTATGCCCCGCACAAGTGCCTAATCCAATCACTATAAACAAACAAATCAATAGTTTTAAATATAATTTCATTGCTGCCTATCCCACGCTTGGAAAATAGTAGAAAGCGCTTCAACCCCGTCAATTACCCTAGGCCCTGAAATCAATAGTTGTGACCGACTTACTGCACGAACAAAACCTGTTTGTGCCGCTTTCATACCCTCCCAACCTGCAATACTACGGCTTAATTCTAATAATTCACTATCACTGCCAGCAAATAAAATAATATCAGGATTAGCCGCTAGAATGACTTCAGGGGATACTTGATTCAGTTGTGGTAGCATAGACTCACCGTCATCAAAAACTAAACAGCCACCTGCCTTAGTAACAATATCTGCTGTATAGGCATTTACGGTAGAATAACTACGACGTGCAATCAATAACAAACCACCAATGCGACCTGTTATTAAAACCACTTTAGGGCAAGAAGAAAGCGTAGGAATAGCCGCTAATCTTTTTCGCATGGAGGCAACGAGCGATTTACCTACTTCAGGAACGCCTGTAACATGTGAAATTAATAAAATATTTTGCAAAATCGTCTCAATAGAACCGCCATTAACCACAACGCTCGCGATACCCAATCGATCTAATGGTAAAACCAACTGATGAGTAGCTTGCCTGGCTGGCGTCATAATCACTAAATCAGGGTTCTGGGCTACAATACTATCTAATGAAAACCCCAATCGTCCACCAATCTTCGGGACTTTTTTAATACTCTCAGGATAATAGGTATAACCATCAATCCCAACAATCAACCGGCTTAAACCCAATGCTGCTACAATTTCAGTATTAGAAGAAAATACGGTAACAATACGTTGTGGACGCTCTTTTACAATTACACTTCGACCTAAAGCATCCACAACTTTTACAGGAAAATCATTCGCAAAGCTAGCTGAGGCAATTAAATACCCCAGGCTAACCAATAACCAACGACATTGTTTAAAAGCGGTAAGTACTACCCACATAGATTGCTCTACCCATCATTGAGGTTCCCAACCCACCATTGGATGCAGATGGATTTAAAATATAAGGCTTTTTATCAATAGCAATAAAGAGTGGATGCTGATTTTTGTTAAACACATTATTAACTTCTGTAAACACCGATAAGTTTTTATATACTTCTACTTCACCCTTAAGATTCCATACCATAAAGGGTGATTTACGATGAATGTAGTTACTATAAGGTTCTGCTCCAGCCACCAACTTTTCTTCTGTGTCATACCAAACAGGCCCTCGTAAAATACCCGTTACTTGAACATACCAAGGATAGGTTGTTTCCTTTTGCCCAAGTCGATGTGTCAGCGCTGCCTGATATTGATACATACGTTGGACTTTGTCAGTATTACGATCTTTAGCGCCTTTATCCTTCATATGAAAGTTCCAAGCACCGTTAGCTTCAACATCCCATTGCCAATTATTTTGCCAGCCCAATAACTCATGCATCTTAAAGCGGCTATTTAATTCTAAACCTCTGACAATAACCTCATCAGAATTATTCACATAATCAGAAATATTACTATTGTTGCTACGTGGCTTTGTAATAATCCGATCTTTAATACGATTTTCAAAATAAGCAACATCAACTAGCCAATTATTACCAGAAAATACAGCACCAAACTCATACTGCTTGTTAGTTTCAGGTTTAAGACCAGGTGTGCCATAGATTTGTGAGCCCGCTAAGGTTGTATAGTCTGCCCCTAGCTCTGACGCAGTTGGCGCTCGAAAGCCTGTACCCATACTGGCTTTTAAATTTAACCAATCTGTCGCTTCAAAATTTAACCCAGTACTCCATGTGGTCTTATAATAATGTGTGCTACCCGTTAACTGATTTTTCAAATAGGGTGTTCTGTCATAATAGGTTTTACCATCCGTGTAACGAGCACCCGCTTTAAATACTAATCGATCATCTAAAAAACGCTGTGCATCTTCAAAATATAAACCATACATTTTTTCCCTTTGATTATTATCAAAAGGCGTTACTTGCGTCATGGGTGCACCATTTAATCCAAAACGATGACGGGTTGAGCGTAATTTATTTTTTTCAAAATCAACCCCTAATAGCAAGGTATTACTACTCGTTAAATCAACTTCTGGTTGAAACTTTAATCCAGCAGCCGTTAGCTTACGCTTATTGTGATCTAGACTAGTTTTAGCAGTTTGAGGAGAGGCCCACTTGAAATCATCAATATCTTCAAGCCAATAATTATGTAATTTCCACCGCAGCCGATCATCCTCTGTACCATGATGCCAAATAAGATCAGCAGAAGTATTATAACGATCTTCTTTGGCTGAATAGTTGGCTGATGAACCACGAAAACCTACATCATAAACGCCATCTTTAAGTATCGAAAAATCGATTAAATTAGCCTCATCCACTTGCCAACTTAAAGCACCATCAAAACCATGACGTTTCCAACTGGTATTGTGCTGCGTCCCTCCCCCCTTACCCGCCTTATAATCATTTTGAGTGGCTGTATTAAAACCAAAAAAACCTGTAAATTGTCCATCTTTGCTTTGCCAACCATATTCACCACTCCCAGAGGCCATACCAAAAGAACCACCTTTAAGCGTAACCTTTCCTCCTTCGGTATTATGGCCGTTTTTCATGATAATATTTATCACGCCACCAATGGCTTGACTGCCATAAATGACCGAGGCAGGACCCCTAACAATTTCAATTCGATAAATATTGCTGGGAGATATTTTTGAGAGATTAGCTGTTCCCGCTCGACGACCATTAATTAAGACCAACACTTGGCTTTTAAAATCTTTACCTTGTCCGTCTGTTGCTGCACCACGAATATTGATAGAGGTTTGCCCTGGCGTCCACTCACTAAAAAATCCTACCGCATTTTCAGCCAATAGACTGGTTACATCCGATGCGCTGGATCTTGCTATTTGTGCTTGGTCGATTACCTGCACCATTGCTGTCGCTTTTTTTAACTCTTCATTACGCGCTGAGGCACTAACAACAAAAGGATCGAGCAATAGAGAATCCTCATCACTGCGTTTAACCTCTTCCGCCCATAATGGACTTGAACAAACTAACACCATTGCATTAATAACAGCTGCCTTATTAGTAAACATAATATGATCCTTAGTAATTTACCAAACCACAAGCAGACGGTATTTGTAAAAATAAAAAATCCCGCTTGCAAAACAAGCAGGATTTTTTAAGGTAACAAATAGAATGTAACCATCATAACAATGGTTATACAAAGACTACTGTTTTCCTTCCCGCCGAAGAAAAATCAATGTATTCACACAGGTCTTCTGGCTTAGCCTCATCCTCACCTGCTCCTTCCCAGAATAATCTCCAGTGGTATATACAGGTTCGTCAGCATTACAGCAGCGGGGGCTGCGGAGGATTTTCACCTCACTTCCGAAGTCATTTTTATCAATCACTTCAATGTATTAAATACAGATTCGTAAGAAAATACTATCAGTCATTTAGGTCTATGATACTGAGCGAAGTCAAAGTATCATATTAGGACGTAAACTTTTGGGCTACGCTAACTAACTCATTTTCTGCACACAATATTAAAGAAAGCCAACACAAGAATCAAGGATGCTAAAAACCTGTTAAGAACATAATGTTATTTTGTGCTATGTTTTATAATTGCATCTATTTGAAATGATTAGTCTTAAACTAGGACAGTTCAGTGGACATAGACCTCCTTGATGAGCATATACCAAAAAACTATCTAATTAGGATTGCAAACTCAAGCTAACATTATTTCCGCTATTGGCATTTGCAGTCTCATCTCCTATCATACAAAAATCACCCCGTGCTCAGCTTAATCATTTTACATCTGTAATTATCTCAAACTATAACTTTTTAACACACGTCATCACCACTTGGTTTAATTAATAACAAATTAAGATAAAGTGATTTATATCTAAAATTTATAATTATTAATTGCCACCTATCACCTATAAAACTATACTCATATTTAATCATAATGAATTGATTTTTTGTTTGTATTATTTCCAAAGATAGATATGAAACTTTTATTTAAAGCTAACTTAAACTTAACATTTAGCTTGTTCTATAAGTCACTGCAGTAGCTTTTATGTTTCATATCACTATCAATATTAAAGCAATCAATTTTTAACGAGATCGCTGTAAGCAAAGGCCAAGCAGTATAAGGTGTTATTTTAATGAAAAAACAACGTTTCCATAGTTCATTAAAGTTTAAAAGGTATTTAAAATCTTTTTCTTTAATATTTATATCTAATACAGTTGCTTTTTCTGCTATTGGAGCCAATAGAACAGCAACGATATCTAGTGGTTCTCAACAGTTAACAGGTGCGTATGAGCTCAGTAACTCATCGCAAAGCCAAGCAACCGTAAAAATCACAGGAAATAATACCACTGTAACGGCAGGAGATGATGTCTCTATTTCTGTGACAGGGCAAGGTAATGCCATATCATTGACGAATGGTAGCTTAATCCTTGATGGAACATCTATACAAGGAAGCAATAATTCGACATTTTCTTCTTATATGGTTTCAAATACGAATGGGAACCTCAATGTATCTAATATTAGTTTAACAACTGATACAATAAAAGCCAGTGGCATAGTTACCAATGGGAGCAGCTCTGTTACAAATATAAAAGATAGCCATTTAATAGGTGGCTATACGACGGTTGAAGGAAAAAATGGTGCAACCGTAACCGTTAATGGATCACAAATTGATAGTATCGGAAATTATGGAATTATTGTTACTAATAATGCTAATTTAACGGGTGCAAACAATATCATCAATATGGACGGTGGTGTTTATTCCCAAGCAGGTATTTATGCATCAAGCAATGTTGCAAATACTCAATCGAGTGTTACGTTAGACAATACACAATTATATGTGAAGAATGGTGTTTCTGGTATTCAAGCAGAAGCTGGTGGTAAAATTACTTTAAACGACTTAGCCGTGACGGGTAATGTCAACTCAGCGGTTAGAGCAACAGATACTGGAAGTATTGAGATTCAAGATGGAACTATCATACTTGATCAAGGAGCTATTGCATTAGCTAAAGGCACAAGTGAGCAGGCAGTAGCGACTATTAAGTTAAATAACATTACAGCTGAATCAAGCGGCAATCAAAATTATTACGAGAACGATAAAAACTATGCACTCATCAATGGTAAAGCCTTTTCCAATATTATTGTTGAAGGTGGCTCATATCACTCAAAAGGACTTGAACAGCATGGTGTTTGGGCTGTAAATGATACCGCTACTATTTCATTAAATAATACCCGTGTTTCAACCGATATGGATAAATCAGTTGGTATTAAGAGTAATGGTAATATCCTTGTGAATAACACGAGTGTTACAACAGCTGGAAGTAATGCCAATGCACTTTACTCAGAAGCTTTTATTACGGCTAAGCAATTAACTATTACCACAACGGGTAGTAGTTCTTCTGCCATTGCTACTAATAAAACAGGGCAGATAGGAATTAGTGATTCTATAGTTAAAACAACAGGAAGTAATGCCTCAATTTTAGAGGCAACAAATAACTCTACTATTAAGGCACAAAATATTACAGCAACCACATCAGGTGATAATAGCCATGGAATATTAGCAAAACGTTCAGGTTATTATGATCAGCAAAACTATATAACAGTTTCTGATAGCACAATCAACGTGACAGGTAATAAAGCAGCAGGTATCGCAGCTATTAATCAATATAACTCTACAATTGATAATCAATACGTATCTGATATCACACTTAACAATACTTCTGTTACTAGCGAAAATGGAGATGGTTTGTATGTTAAAGGAATGGATGCTAATGTAAAACTCACTGATGGCTCATCATTAGCTGCCAATAATGGACGATTAATTTATGCAGAAGCACTCTCTTTTACTAATAATAATATTGTATCTAATGTTAACTTAGTGGCAGAAAGTAATAGCCAACTAGTGGGTAATGTTGATTTCCAAAAAGGTAGTACTGTTAATATGCAATTAACGGGAGCTAACTGGAAAATGCTCTCATCATCTAATGTGACGAATTTATCTAATTTAAATAATTCTGTTATTGATCTAACCAACAGCAACAGCACTCAATACAACATACTCAATATAACAGGTAATTACACAGGGGATACCTATAAAAATCAAAACACTAATGGCCGTTTGATCGTCAATACACTTTGGAATAATGACAGCTCTTCATCGGATAAGCTAAATATAGCTGGAACAGCGACAGGATATACTCAAGTACAAACACATCATGGTATTATTGGCGATGTGACACAAGATGATGAGTTAGGAAAGTATTCAGCTGACGTTATTACTGTGGGTGACCATACTATGGGAAGTAATAGCTTCTATGGTTTTGCAGATACTGCTGGTGCGGGCCAGGCACTTTTAGTACAAAAGGATGCAAACACCTATGCATGGTATATTCCCAAGGCGTCACCCGTACCTGATAAACCAGTGGGTCCGACACCAATAAAGCCAGAGGTACCGGGTTTCACAGTAATGCCCGATGCTAATATGAATTTAGGCTATCAGTTAATTGGAACATTGCATCAACGTATTAGCGAACAACAGGGTACTGCATTAGATAATAAAAATCCTACAGAAGGGCAAGTTTGGGGGCGTTTTTTAGGGAGCTATACTCGTAATAATGGAGAGAATCGCTTTAATTATCGCTCAAACATGTGGGGAGCTCAATTAGGTTATGATTTTGCCATAAAATATAACCTTGAAGAGGGCTCAAGCACTCATACAGGTGTTATGCTAACGTATGCTAAAGATGATATAAAGTTTCACGATGACCAGTATGTTAGTTTTAATCAACTCATTGGACAATACCAAGCAAGTAATAAAAAAACAGGGAGTGGTCAAACAGATTGGGTTAGCCTTGGCGGTTACTATACCTATTATGATAAAAATAATAGCTACTTAGATCTTGTCGGCCATTTTAACTATGCACATAATAAGTTTGATTCTATCCGCTCAGACAAATCAAGTAATAATGCTTTGGGTACAACTTTATCTGCCGAAGTAGGTCGTCCCTTTAAAATTATAACTAGCCATTGGTTAATAGAGCCACAGGCGCAAATTGTTTATCAATACCTTCACTTTTCTGATTTCAAAACTCTAAATAATATAAAAGTAGATCAAGATGACCGCCATGGTCTACGAGGCCGTATAGGCTTCAGACTAGGGTATAATAAAGATACACAAACACAATCAATGAGCAGTGTTTATTTAACAGGGAATATTTATCATGATTTTATTAACGGCACAAACAGCACTAAAATCGGTAATAGTAATATAAGAGAAAAGTTTGCGAATACTTGGGGAGAAGTGGGTATCGGCGCTCAGTTACCGATTACAAATAATGCTGCTATTTATACCGATATTCGTTATAGCCATTCATTGAGTAATCATCGCGGAACGCGAGAGGGTATAAATGGCAATATAGGTTTTAAATACCAATGGTAAGCGTCAGGAAACAGCTTTACCTATATAAATTGGACTAACTAAAGTAACTTCATTATAAAAAATCATGAGGTAACAATGGAAATAAATTTTAAAGGGCAACTGGGCACGGGAGTTAGTGTTCATGAATCTTACGAATCAAGGAACATCAAGCCAAAACATTTGCTCGAGCTCAGGTCTGATGTGACACTCCACTGTTTTTAAAGAGAAATCTGTCAATTTAGATTTTAGCTAGATTTAGCTCTTGCCAAATCAATTTTCCATCATGTAATGTTTGTATAGTAGTTATTCCACAACATATTTTACCTAAATGAGTTCGATTATTATTGTAATAGTCCGGCCATTCATCCATATATTGCTTCAGCTTTTCTTAGTTAGTGTCTAATTTTTTCCAAAAAGTGATCTGATAAAACTCTTGTAAGATGGTTTTATGGAAACGTTCACAGATGCCATTGGTTTGTGGTGACATCACGTTGGCCCTAGTATGATTAATATCATTGACTGGTAAATAAAGCTGATAATCATGATGCTCTTCCTTACCACAATAATCAGCTCCGCTATCAGTGAGTATCCTGCGCACAAGTAAAATGGCTTGCTCTTCCGCTTCATCCACTCTATTTTTTAGATTTTGTACTCACTTTGATTGATTAACAATTTCTTCAACTCCACTATTATTAGCTAGCTCATGATAACGATAGAATGTTTCTCTTGATACGCCCATTATATAAAAGGCTTTAGATGCATTGCTTAATTCTTCTGCTAAATTAAGTAAACATATTTTATGTTTATTGATTGGATTGTTAATATGTAATATGAACATAACATTTTTGTATTCTGAGCAACTCCAAACAAGCCCTGACGAAATGATAAATATAATTTAAACTGATGTCCGCTATTGGAACTAAACTACCTGTCAGAATAGATATACCTCTGAGCCACTACACATTAATTTATGAACAAAGCTCAATCCTATCCATTTATTGAACTTTGTATTTAAAATACATTAAATGGTTACTCTAAACTTAAATCTTACCATTCTTTATTCACCAAAACAGTTGTAAAATAAGGCAGTTTTTCATCCACAGGAATATCTCTTAGGTTACGGTATTGTTTTTCAGTCTCAAGAGATGCGTCAGAGACTAGGACGGCACAATCTAGCAAACCTTGCTGCTCAATCAACTCTTTCACATCGGCAAGGCAAGAAGCGGCTTTCATTAAAACCAAACTCGAGTGCTGCTTAAGCGCTTGGGCGAGCGCCTCTTTTCCTACAGTGCAAGACATCACTACCAGTGATTGAGTTTCCATCGCTAAAGGACGTTGGGTTTTAGCGGCAATTAAGGCAAAAGACGTAATACCCGGCACGACTTCTATATCCAAGCCATCAGGTAAACGTTCTAAAACACTTACCCATGTGCTGTAGAGCATCACATCACCCAATGAGATAAAAGCTATTTTTTTATTATCCGCTAAATCCGTTTTTATTTCTTCAACCACCGCTTGCCATGCTTGTTCTTTTTCAGCCGCGTTATGGGTCATCGGAAAGTGGCGCTCTTTAATAAGCGTTTGTTGTCCAATATAGGGGCGTACGATAGACAGCGCTAAACTATCCCCTCCTTTACGAGCAGCAGGAGCATAGACAATATCCATAGTTGCCAGTAAATTAGCTGCTCTTACAGTAATTAAATCTGCTGCGCCGGGGCCTGTACCTATGGCATAAAGTTTACCTGTCATTTTAGTGCTCTCCTATCGCGTTTAACAAGTGCTGTGCAAACAGCGCCCTGATCTGCTCATTTTCACCTAAACCTTGTAAATAACATTGTGTCTCTATGCCAATGGCTTCTATTTGGCTTTTCCATGAATCTTCCTCATCAGAGGCCATGTCGTTAGTAGCATGATCACCCGCCACAATCATAAAAGGGATTAAATGAACTTTACGAACATTCTCTTGTTGTAAGCGCACTAGCACAGTGTCAATTTCAGGGTAACTTTCTACTGCCCCCATGATAAAAGGCAAATTTTTAGTCATAAACAAGTGATCGATACAGGCGTAGGCAGCAAATGCATGATGGCTAGCGCCGTGCCCCATAAAGACAATACGTTCATCTGCTGGTAACTTAGGGCTGTTATCAATTAGCGCATCAATCACCGCTTGGTAATCTTCAATGCTACTGAGCAGCGGCTTGCCAATAGTCATCCGATCAAATTGATCTTTATAAACCATGACTTCGGTGGTGATTTTTTCAAATTCATCGCCATTCAATATATGCAACGATTGAATCACTACATCTCGATAACCTTCTTCGATGAGCCTTTCCAATGCTTTTTGAGGGCAGTCGATAAACATTTGATCGCGGTTGGCTACTTTTTTACGGATGATATGAGATGTCCATGCTCTAAAAAAATCGCGATCAGGGCACACCGCTTGCATTGCTTTTTCACACGATTCAATATTTTTAATACGAGTTTCGGGATAACTAGTACCAAAACTCACCACTAATAATGCTTTTTTCATGGTCATTCCTTACTGTGCTGGGTCACTGATAAAGGCTGAAAAATCGAGCATTTGTTGTAGACTTACGACACCACCGATTACGATAAGTGCAGGAGGTTTAACGTCCTCAGCCTTTGCTACATCAACAATGGTCTCAAGCGTTGCCGTTACGACGCGTTGCTTGTCTCGACTTGCCCACATCACAATCCCAACTGGGGTATCGGCTGGCTTACCGTACTGCATAAGCTCTTGGGTAATGTTTGCAAGGTTAGCAACGCCCATTAAAATAACAATCGTACCGTCTAACTCTGCTAATGCTTTCCAGTTAATAGGGTCTGTTTCTTTATCAGCACGCAAATGACCTGTTACCACATGAAAAGAAGATGCATGATCACGGTGCGTCACAGGAATCCCTGCACACGTTAAACCACCAATAGCTGAGGTAACCCCTGGTACTACTTCAAAAGGTACTTGTTGCTCAACCAATAACTGAGCTTCTTCACCACCACGACCAAACACATAAGGATCACCACTTTTTAAGCGGACTACTTTTTTACCTGCTTTAGCATGATCCGCTAAAATTTGGTTAATTTGATCTTGGGGAATAGGATGATGATCACTCTTTTTACCCACATCAATAAGCTCACAGTGCTTAGGGGCAAAAGTTAACAACTCAGGATTAACCAAGCGATCATAGACTAAAACATCCGCATGTTTTATACATTCCATGCCTTTAACGGTAATTAAAGAAATATCTCCAGGACCAGCCCCAACTAACCATACTTTACCTTTCATGTTCTCACCCTCTTATTAATACTTGTAATTGCTCGGCTAATGCTTCAATACTTGATACCACGGTTTCATACGTTTGCTTAGGTCGACTGATAACGATGCAGGTAATTCCTAATTCTAAGCAAGGCAAAACCTTCTCGCTGTAGCCCCCCTCCGCCCCTGACTCTTTGGTGATAACCACATCACTTTGGTAAAACTGATACATGGCTTTATTCATGTCATGACTAAAGGGGCCTTTCATAGCTACAATCTCGCCCAACCCTAAACCTAAATCGACACACGACTGAATAACACCGACAGTTGGCAATACCCTTGCGATAAGTATTTTATTTGGGAGTAGTTGTTTGTATTTTGCTAACTCTTTACTTCCCGTCGTTAAAAATACTTTTTCACCTAAACGACTAGCCACTTGGCAAGCCTCTTCAATACTAGCCACCTTGATCAGCAAGGGATGCTCTAATAAATCTATTTGGGTTTGACGCTCGTAGCGGATCAACTTAGTCGCTGTTTGCTGAGTCGCTTGTATGATATTTTTTGATACTTCAGCAGCAAACGGATGTGTAGCATCGATGACTAAATCAACGCTTTCACGATGAAATAACGCCATCATTTGCTCGATATCTAATCGTCCTACATGCACTTTACCTTGTAAGTGCATGGCGGTTTCATTACCTGCTTCGGTGGCGACAGAAAGCCCATAAGTTAAACCTAACTGCTCTAATCGTTGGCATAGCAATACTGCATCGGAAGTACCACCAAATACATGGATTTTACCTATCACACCATATACCCTCTTGGTGTAATGATGTAATCTTTGTAACGGTAAGTCGATTTATTACCAACAATCACCATCGAGGTCATCCCCACAACACTATAATCAATCTCTGCAAGGGTTGTTAGCCACATATCTTCTTTTGCACGACCTGCTGCTTTAACAATCCCCACAGGTGTTTCTGGGCGTTTGAAAGGAGACATCAGCTCAAAGGCTTTTTGTAAGTGGTCTGGGCGGCCCTTAGAGCGTGGGTTATAAAAGCAAATGACAAAATCGGCATCAGCCGCCATGCGTACCCGTTTTTCGATTAAATCCCAAGGGGTTAATAAATCGCTCAAACTAATATGGCAAAAATCATGCATTAATGGGCAACCGATCATCGCCGCACTGGCCACACTTGAAGTTACACCGGCTACTACTTTAACCTCTAAATCTAAATGATCTCGTGCAATGATTTCAAAAACAGGACCAGCCATACCATAAACGCCAACATCTCCACTACTCACCAAGGCTACTTTTTTACCTGATTTAGCTGCTTCAATGGCTGCTTCACAACGCTCTAATTCTTTGCACATTCCCGTTCTAATCAGCTCTTTACCTTCAATCAAGTGCTTAATAAGATTGGTGTACGTTTTGTAGCCTACAATGACTTCTGCATCTTGAATTGCTGCGATAGCGTCTTGTGTCATGGTGCCTTCATCACCTGGGCCTAAACCAACTAGATATAACATTTGCTTACTCCTAATGTGATGGTAATACCATCTTGTTTTAACGTTTCGCCTAATAAATTCCCATTACTCATTATCCAAGCACAAGGCTGAGAAACACTGCCTATTCCAATGGTTCTACGTACAAATTCAGAAATAGGAAATAGGTGTTCGTGCGCTTGTAATGCCTCAATGGAAAAGATTTGAAAGGGGACAGCTAACTGCTCTGCCAGAGCAATTAACCCAACTTCATCCTGTTTAATTATGACACTGCCGATTTGTTTAATGGCTCGTAAATCAATTTGATACTTGGCTAGATGTTGACAAAGGTGTTGATAAATAAGTGCTACATCAGTTCCACGCCGACACCCTATCCCTACAACGATATTTTTAGGAATGACTTTTACCACAAGGCAATTTGCAACAAACGATAATCCCGTATGGTTAGATACCACAACCAATGCAGCTAAGCCCTCTGGTATCAATTGCAAGTCAGTTACTGGCGTAAAGCCTCGGGTATCTTCTACTTCTACACCATCAAGGTATAAACCAACAGCTTGGCCACTAACCAATAACTGATTAATATCTTTCACCTGTTGTCGATACAAGCTAACGTCTGCACCTATCGATTGAATCAAGGTATCAAGTGAAGCTAACTGATTAACATCGGTAGCCGTTGTAATAACAGGAGTTGCACCTAATAATTTAGCTAATTTTACAGCCAACTGATTAGCCCCTCCCACATGCCCAGATAACAAACTAATCACGTGCGTTGCGTGCTCATCCATCACCAATACGGCAGGGTCTGCCAACTTATCAGTTACTAAGGGCGCTATCATTCGTACCGTAATACCGGTGGCACAAATAAACAATAACGCCTGATAAGTTGTAAAAAGACGATGCACACAATCCGCCATACTGCCGTTAAAACCTGTAAACCCTGTGCTTACAAGCTTATCACTGGTAAAACAGTCACAAGGCAGCAACTGTGACAAACGCATCGCTTGCGTTTTTCCGCCGAGCGTTATGGTCAATACAGCGAGTTTAGGCTTTTCTGAATTCATGACTAAACTCTGCATCATAAAGCTTGGAGTAGTAATATTCCTCTCCTAGGAAACGACCTACTAAAATCAAAGCGGTTTTATTAATACCAGCCTCTTTTACCTTACTGGCAATATCATTTAATGTGCCTGTGACTTTACACTCATCTGGCCATGTTGCTTTGTAAATAACTGCCACGGGAGTATCCATAGGATAACCATTGCCCTGATTATGGAGTTTTTCAACCACTTTCGCCATGTCATGAATCGACAAGAAAATAGCCATTGACGTTTGGTGCTGTGCAAACAACTCCAATGACTCTAATTCTGGGGTTGGTGTGCGCCCTGCCATACGGGTAATAATGAGGCTTTGTGAAACTTCAGGCACTGTGTACTCTACGCCTAATTGAGAGGCAGCCCCTAAGAAAGAACTCACCCCAGGAACAGAAATAAAACCAATGGCAAGTTTAGCCAATTCTTCAGCTTGCTCACGAATGGAACCATAAAGAGAAAGATCACCTGTTTGTAGTCTAACCACCAACTTGCCTTGATCTATCCCCTCTTTCATCAAATCAATAATTTCTTGCAGTGATAGAGATGCACTGTCATGACAAGCAGCCCCTGACTTACAATAATGCAGTAAGTCGTGATTAATTAGTGAGCCAGCATAAATCACGACATCCGCTTGCGCTAGAATACGATAGCCTTTTAACGTAATCAGTTCGCAGTCACCAGGGCCTGCACCTATAAAATAAACCTTACTGTTATCAATGGTTGTCGTCATCAGCTTTCAGCCCCTTTTGAACAAGAAATAATATAGGTAGGATTATTGGGTTTAAAATAATTCCCTTTACCTAACTTAGTTAAACGTGATACCTGTAACTGTGTCACCTCAATAGCTTCAAAACCTATCTTAGATAAAATATCCAATGCTTCCATCAGGTTATTAAGCAATATAAAATTAAGCACTAAGCGTCCATTCGCATTTAAAGAGCGAAATGCCCAACGGATAATTTCATCCAACTCACCACCACTACCACCAATAAAAATGGCATCGACGGCTTGCTCTGGCAATACTTCTGGAGCAGCTCCTTCAATAAGGTATAAATTATTAACATGAAACTTTTCACAGTTTTGCTTAATTAAATCAATCGCCTCTGGATTTTTTTCAATGGCAATCGTTTGTAACTGGGGGTAACGCAAGCTGGCTTCAATACAAATACTACCAGTGCCTGCACCCACATCTACTAAAGTCTTTGCTTGGGAGAGGTTTAGCCAATCAATGGTTAATACACGGACTTCTTCTTTGGTCATGGGTACATCACCACGAATAAATAAATTATCTTTCATCAATAATCACCACCACATTCATTTGATAAGTTTTGTCTACCACTTCGCTTGCTTGGCTTTGTGTTATACATTCATTGGGATAAGAAAGGTTTTCGCCGATCACCAGTTTTCGCTGAAAGCCACGTTTAATAATTTCTTGTGCTATTTGATAGGGGCCTAATTTTTCATCGGTTACTAACGCCACCTTTGGGTGCTGTAGCATAAAATCAAAGTCCGGAGTTTTACCATGGCTACTGGTGAGGTAAACATCGTTCATATCAAGGCCGATTCGACTAAATAGATACTGAATAGAACTAATGCCTGATACTATCTGTACATTATCCTGTGGCATCTGTTGACGAATATATTTACCTAGCCCATAGAGCATTGGATCGCCTGAGGCTAACACCACAACAGATAGCGCTTGATTTTGTTTTAACCAAACAATTAAATCTGCTAATTTTTTATCTAACAAATGCTCTTTTGCATTATGGGGCGCAATGGCTTCTAATTGACGAGTTGACCCTACAACATAATCACACTCATCTAGCAAACGCTTGGCTAACGGAGTTAAATAATCGGTTGAACCGGGGCCTAAGCCAACAACGCTAATCACAGTTGAAACTCCTCTATTAACGTGGTTAAAGGAGCACTACAACCTAACAGTTTGCCATCCATAGAACACAGTACGGCATCAGCCTGCATCGGATTTTTAGTAAACCTAGACAGTTGCTCTACTCGCTCTTTAATACGTAAAGCTATTTGCTGATAAACAGCTTGATAATTTTCTTGCTCAATAAGCTCCATGGCCGCTTCGGTCGTTTTACATTGATCAATCTGCAATAAAAAATCTTGTGGCACACCCATTAAAGCTAATAGGGCGATTAATGTTTCAATACGCCCATCCGCTACATGATTATGGGTATGAAAGATACCTGCCGCCACTTTAATAAGTTTGCCTAAATGCCCTAAAATTAAAACACGCTTAAAGCCTAAGCGCTCTGCATCCTTCAAAACATGGCGAACAAAATTACTCATTACGACAACGTATTGGCTATTAAAACCTAATGCTTCTGCAAACTTTTCGCCTTGATTACCTGGAACAAAGATTATTTTGTCTAAGCCTTGCTCACGCTTCATTTCGATTTCTAAACTAATAGATTTTTTCCATCCTTCCTCAGACATTGGGGTAACAATCCCCGTTGTTCCAATAATAGAAATCCCTCCCATAATGCCTAAACGAGGATTAAAGGTTTGCTGAGCGCGCTCTTCTCCCTCAGGAGCGAAGATAACCACATGGGCACCACGTTGCTCACCAATCACTTCACGAACAGCCTCTTCAATCGTACGCCGTGGGGTATCATTAATGGCTGCTGCACCGATCTCATGCCTTACGCCTTTGCGTGTCACGCGACCAATGCCCTCACCACCATCAATAGTAATAGCGCCTGACTTGTTTAAAGTCACGCTAGCAAAAATAAGCATGCCGTGTGTCACATCGATATCATCGCCGCCATCTTTTTGAATAGCCGCGGTGGCCGTATTTTCTTCAATGTAAGGTTCTAACACATCTAAATCCAGTACAACACCTGATGGTGTCGTAATCGATACCTGTGAGATCACCGTTTGTTGCAAAACCATTAACGCAGCCACTTTAGCAGCAGCTGTTGCACAAGAGCCTGTGGTATAGCCTTTACGAAAAGGTTTATTATCAATCCAGACAACGTGTTCCATTAACTATCTCACAAGCTGTATAACAAAGCATTCATGATAGCGGCCGCAATATTAGAACCTCCTTTGCGACCTTGAGCAGCAATATAGGGTAAATCCGTTTGCATTAATGCATCCTTCGACTCTTCTGCCCCCACAAAACCTACAGGGACACCCACAACCGCTGAGGGCTTTAAACGCCCCTCTTGATAGAGTTCTAATAGCCGAAATAAGGCAGTAGGTGCATTACCGAATACAAAGATTTTCTCACCCTCCTCATTAGCTGCTTGCTCAACAGCAGCCATTGAGCGCGTGATCCCTTTTTGATGAGCTATTTCACGGGTAATGGGGTCTGCGACATAACAGCGATATTGGCAACCTAATTTATCTAAACGGGTTTTATTCATTCCTGACAACACCATATTGGTGTCTGTATAAATCGTCGCGCCACGCTGTAAAGCCTCTAATAATGTTTGATTGGCTGTACTAGAAAACTTAAGAATATCGAGCCAATCAAAATCTGCACTGGTGTGAACACAACGCTTAATTATTTTTGCTTGTAATTCGTCTTTAAATTGATAGTCAGGTCTTGTTTGCTCAATAATTTGTTGAATAATTTCAAAACTTTTATCTTCAATATTTTGTGGTTGTGTAATATAAGTCATACAAATCCTTAACTTAGCCAGTAAATAGTGCAGTCAATCACTGCAAATAAAATAAGCGCCAATAAAGCTACCCGATACATTAAGGCAATGGTTATTTGAATATCCTGTTGCGCAATAGAGCGTGTCTCATCGCCTAACCAAGGCTTTTCAACTAACTCGCCAAAATAACAGTTAGGCCCACCCAAACGAATACCTAACGCCCCCGCTACTGTTGCTTCTGACCATGCACAATTAGGGCTTTTATGCTGATAGCGATCACGCCAACCAATCAATAAAGCAGCTTTAGCATTAAGCTTCATCCAATAAGCCGCTAGCGTAAAAAGCAACCAACTGATACGAGCAGGAAAATAATTAAACACATCATCTAATTTGGCAGAGCAATAGCCAATAGCTTGGTATTTAGGCGTTTTATAACCCACCATAGAGTCCAACGTATTCACTGCTTTATAGGCCATTGCCAAAGGTACGCCACCGATGAACAAATAAAATAATGGTGCAATGATACCGTCCACCGTATTTTCAGCCACTGTTTCCACTACGGCGCGGGTTATCTGAGGTTTATCGAGTTGAGAAGTATCCCTGCCAACAATATAAGAAAGTTTTTCTCTAGCCTCCTCTACTGTCCCCATATCCAATGCTTGAAAAACTGTTACTGCAGCATCTTTCAGGCATTTTGTTGCTAAAATGCTATAGGCCAATAAACATTGCACCATAAGGCTTAACCAGAATGATCCTAGTGCCAATACATAGATAACTCCCCATGTCACCCAATACGTACCGCCAACAATCACAATCCACAAGGCTAAGCCGCCCCATTTTAAAGACATCTCACTCTGGCACACTTTGCGAATACGTTGTTGTAAGAAGTTGATACTAGAGCCAATCCAACGTACAGGGTGAGGCCAATTGGGAGGATCACCCAACCATAGATCTAGCATAAATCCAATTACAATCGGCACAATCCCCCAAAAGCAGCTCATTGCACCGCCCTATCTAGCCATCGGCATAGCATAAAAGGGTTCTGATAGAAATGAACATGTAAATAACTGGCTAATGTATTACCCAGCTGATAACCTCCTTGCCACGTTTTGATGATTTCGCCATCACGTGTTTTATAAAGATCAAAAGCACAATCAAGTGATGTAATAAACTCTGAATGGTGAAACTCATGCCCTCTTAGTATTTCACCCTTATTAGCCAATAGCGTATTTTGTAACGCTTTTGCTTCACAATAGCCAAAACGTTTTAAGCCTTTGCTCATTTGACTGTACCCCGTTAACACGCCAACCATTGGGTAAACTTGCCCATCAACCTGCAATGACTCCCCCAAATACATCAATCCTCCACACTCAGCATAAATAGGGATTAACTGCTGATGTGCATCTGCAATAGATTGACGCATAGATAGATTAGCGGCTAGCTGCTCTGCAAATATTTCAGGGAAACCACCACCTAAATAAATTAAATCGCAGTCAGGCAAAGCTTTATCAGAAAGTGGGCTGAAAGGAACTAATGTGATGCCTAAAGTCTTAAGCAACTCTAAATTATCTTGATAGTAAAAATGGAAGGCCGCATCTTGAGCAATGGCCATTCTAAGCCCTTGATAGTTTCTCGAATCAGGTAACCTAGGTGAAACTATAGTTTCTTCAGTACTTTCACTTAGGGAAAGAATATTATCAATCTCAATGTATTGCTCTACCGTATCAGCCAACTTCTGCCAATAGGATTGCATATCGCTCATCTCTTCAGAAGGGACTAATCCTAGATGCCGTTCAGGTAAGGCTAGCTCTGCAAGACTGGGTAAATGGCCTAATACAGGAAGTTGGCAATACGTCTCGATGGCTTGTTTTAATAATTGATAATGGCTATCGGTATTAACCCGATTTATCACCACTCCGACAATGGGTACATTTGGCTGGAATACCTGAAACCCTTTCACTGTAGCCGCAATGGATGTAGAAACTGCCTTACCATCAACCACTAAAACAATCGGGCAAGCAAGGCTTTTGGCTAACGCTGCACTGCTACAATAGTTAGGATCGATGCCATAGCCATCATAAAGCCCCATCACCCCTTCAATAATATTGATATCAGCTGTTTGTGCATGGGTATGGAAAAGATAATGTAAGTTCTCTTCAGGCACCATAAAGGCATCTAAATTACAAGAAGCTTGATGAGTGGCTAACTGGTGCCACCCTGTATCGATATAGTCAGGCCCCACTTTATAAGGTTGCACTTTTAACCCACGTAAGGTTAAGGCATGCATTATACCTAAAGTAATTGTGGTTTTACCTGCACCACTATGGGTTGCCCCAAACATGATCTTTTTCATGACTCTTTTTGCCTATCCACCCGCAAACAAAAAATTCACACCTTGTTATCAACAAGTAGGAATGCGCGTTTGCTATTGATGAATCGAAATAAGTAGACATGAATAAGCACAACCCGCCTTCCCACCGAAGGTGTTATTTGGCATTACAAATGGTCTTCTGGCTTAGCTTCATTCTTCCCTCCACCTTCCCGAGTGATTCACTCAGTGGTATCAAAAGGGTCGTCCACCTTACAGCAGCGGGGGCTGCACAGGAATTACACCTGTTTCCATAACAAGCAGTTGCTTATTACATATTTGTAATACGTATTTAACATACTAATAGATAGTCCATTAAAATAACATGGCAATTAAAAATAACTACGATTTAATTGACCCAAGTAAAAAATCCGTCAATTTCTGTTTAACTGATTTTGCTCTAACAGGGTCTTTATTTTCTGTCGAGATAGCCACAACTAGACCATCAACACGCACTACCGCGGGCGTATAAAAGCTAGAAGTTTGAGGATTTGCGGTATCATCAAACCATTGCCAATCTTCAATATTTTGCGCAACGCTATCATTAACGGCTGGTTGATTTGTGGCAGCATAGATGATATGAAACCCTTTCACATCTTCACTCTCAAAGGGGCGCTCAATAATTTTTATCTGTGTTATCTTTTGTATTTCTGGCAATATTTCTGGTGAAACAACCGTAATTTCTGCACCTGTATCAAGTAGCCCTGTTAATTTGCGTAAGGCAACTTTACCCGCCCCCACAATCAATACTTTTTTATGGGTTAGTTTAAGTGCCAGAGGATAAAGTGCTGTCATCGTTATACCTTTACGTTAGATTTCTCTGTTTAATACAATCTCTGAAACACCCAGTTCTTTATTTAACACTCTAGCTAATACGAACAACACATCCGATAGACGATTTAAATATTGCATAATGGTAGGAATATAATCTTCTTTTAAATCAGCCGCAATTAAATAACGCTCTGTTCGACGACAGGTCACACGTGCCATATGGCAATGTGCTGCTGCTTTTGAACCACCGGGTAAAACAAAATCCTGCACAGGATCTAGCTGTTGCATTAACGTAGCTGCCCAATTTTCCAAAAACTCAACATGACGGGTTTGTAACGCGCAGCGATTAGAGTTAGCCAGTTGCGATCCAGTTACCAATAACTGATGCTGAATAATAATGAGCTGGTCGATTATTTCACTATTATTCACATACGCTCGCAATAGCCCAATACTGGTATTTAGCTCATCAATGCCACCTATTGCCATAACTCGAGGAGAGGCTTTACTCACCCGTGAACCATCACCTAACCGAGTCAATCCCTGATCGCCCGTTTTCGTAATAATTTTGGCTAACTTAAACCCCATAATCACCTCTAAATAATGTGAAATGCAAAGTATTAGATTATCACGTATGATGTTTATCAACGTAATTTATCGTCATATCTTATCAGGAACTTTTATTTTAAATAACATTATTATATTTATTGAGTAAGGTAGTGATTAACTAATATTTGTTTTTTTATAAAAGAACCATCACACTTAAGCTTGTGATGGTTCTTAGCTGATACCACTAAAACTGATAGCGATAACCAATATTAATTTGCTGTTGATCGAACCGATTACCCTTCGAATAATGCAAATCGGCGTGAAAAGTATGAGCTTTATTAATCGTCGTACTAACCCCTAGTTCATTATCCCAGAAATTCCCTTTAAAATTGTGCTTTTCTTTTACATCATTGAGATAATAACTAATATTGTTTCCCATAAATTCTCTTACATATCCCGTTTTAAAATATACATTCACAGGGCTAGCCGTATTTTTTATTTCATAACCTATCGCTGTGCTTAGTCGGCCTAGCGTAGAATCATAATCGCTGAGCTTAACTTTTAAACCATTAGAAGCATGAACCGTATCACCCTCTTGATGCATATAACTTAATTGCGCCTGTGGTTCTAAATAAACACCTTGGCTAGTTTGCTGTAAGTAAAATCGTTTACCTGCCTCTATAGATAAACCATAACCTGCACTTTTGGCATTACCTGATACGTTATTATTTTGTGTATCTTTTACATGAAAGTTATTTTTAATATGCTCATATTTTAATAAGGTATCAATATAAAATTGGCTATTATCAACATAAGTACCATAAAGCCCTGCATTATAACTTTTAGCGCTACCGTGCCCATCTTTATAATCAGGATCTGCATCTGTATAGCCTACCGCAACACCTGTACGCAATGAGCCAGATGATAATGGAATCAGCTTATCTATGCCCACTTGCGTGCCACGATAATCCATATCGAAACCGCCCAAGTTACCAGAAAAAGAATTAAGCTTTCCAGTAAACCCTCTTACCCAGAAATCGACTTCTTTTGTACTATTCTCATTACGTAAATCTCCCATTCTTTGCATTAAGTTCTGAGTATTTACATAATTCATCAAATAGCTGACGTTCAAAAAATTTCCTGCCGCTAATGCAGAGCTAGTCTTACCACTCGAGCCTCCTTGAGCAGCATAAAGCTCCCAATCATTACCCGCTTGGCGTAATTTAAATAAATATCCACCTTGCTCCACAGCATGATCTAAAGTGAACTGATTTGCTTGGCCACCATTGTTCGTTTTGACAACTGTTAATGTATCTGTTGGTTTTGTAGCGGCAGAACCTTGATTAATAATCGAGAGCTTATTCTGGCTACTCGCGCTTAACTGATTAACATTAAGCAAATCTCCCTGTTGACTCGCCATATCTGCACGCATGGTATAAAGGCCACTACCTGATAAATTATCAACATTCAATGTAATATAATCAGTATTAGGCGTCAAAGAGGTACTGCCAAAACGAATATTACCATCGTTTGCAAGATTAGTAATATTAACGAACGTATCATTGGCTAAACTGGAATTATTTTCAAGACTTAACAAACTTGAAGCATCAATCGTAGCATTCTCTATTGTTGACACTTGATTAGCTGAGCCTTCAACTGCTAATGTACCGACATTAGTAACTGCAAGACTACCTTTAGAAATAGCACCGTCTTTTAAAAGACTATAGCCACCATCCACCTTTGTATCTTGAATAACGCCTGTTTTATAAACATACTGTTTAGCACCATGCTCGACAACGGTTCCTATGGCTTGGCCATTTGTATCTAGAACTTGTGTTCCACCTTGTTTAATCGTCGCATTATTTGCTGTTGGTGTATATGCTGACCAGATTCCTGTTCCTTCAACCCACTGACCATTTTCCCAATCGCCATTCTTTTGACTAATCGTTTGGGTACCATACACGGTAGCATTTTCAGAAATACCACTTTGAACACGTTGCTGCCCGCCTGCATAAATCGTTGCATTTTGATCGGTGACTAAACGGCTCGAATCTCCTGAATAAACAACTTGATACCCCCCTTCATAAATAAAGGTATTAATAGATTTCCCTGAGGCTAGCTGATAACCACCACTTCCTATATGTGAGTTTTCGGCTGTTCCATTATAAACATTTTGTTGTCCGCCATTGATTACAAGCGTATCTTTAGTTTTAGAGTCTGGACTAGTTAAAGCTAGATTTAATACCCCACCATTAACAACAATGGATTGCGCATAGCCATTAGCAATGGTTAAAACTCCCCCCGTTTCAACTTTTGTATTGTATGCTTCAGATCCTTTATTAACCGACATAGTACCTAGATTTTTAATGGTTGTATCATAAGCTTGCGCACCTGCCCCTAAACTGATAACACCTTTAGCATACTGGCCAAAAAGGTCAGCATTACCTTGCACTGTATTACCAATCGTATAGCTGTCTGAACCAACATTAATCTGTACAGAAGTAATCGTATTATTTAGAATATAATTGTTGTTGCCCGCCGCGATGTAATTACCCATTGAAGTGTTCGTTCGAACAATACTTTGGCCTTGAACATAGCTATTAGCTGCTATGGCTATATTGTAATTTCCTTTTGCTAAATCAGCATTTAACTTTGGTGCACCGTCCTGATATAAGCCATTGGTTAATATCTGATCCGTATTAGGCGCTGTTTTTTCGGGTATAAACGAGCTAGGTGGAGTTTGTGCTATTGCCATATTGAAAGTATTCATTAATACTGAAAAGACAATAGTTTTCTTAAAAAGCTTTATACTTATATAATTCATTTTAATACTCTTGACGGCATAAAAAGAGTTGGGAAGAAGAAGTCATTTCTCCGAAAAAAAGATTTTAGTTTATTAGACTAAAGTATTTCAAACTCTAAATAACCTATTTATGATAATCCTATTGAAAATCACAAATACTTTTCATATGTTCATAAAATAGACAGGGAATATCTTTGTATTTTCTATAAACCATTCCGTATTTAATTTAGAAAATATTTACAATTCTTTTCTTTGCCTAAAATGATAAAATAAATTTTTTCTTATTACTTCAATTAGGCTATTTTATGGATCCACGCAGTGAAGTGTTACTTCGACAAATCGAATTATTTACCGACAATACACTTTTAGTGGGTTTACCAGCTGATGAATTACTTACCATGATTCCTACTGGCAAAGGTTGGTCTTGGTTTGCTGATGATAGCCAAATACTTCAACAATGTTATCCAGAAAAGATACACCTTGGTACAACAGCCCCTTGCGAGGTATTTTCAGCTGCTGTTATTTTTTTACCTAAATCGAAAGAGTTAACAGACTATCTCTTACAGGCCACAGCGGCCACACTAAAAACTAATTGTCCACTGTACTTGGTAGGAGAAAAAAAAGCAGGGATTGAGCGCGCGGCCAAACAACTCACCACTTATGGCAAAGCGATCAAACTTGATAGTGCTCGTCATTGCCAATTATGGAAAGTCACCCCACAAGAAGCCATACTACCACCTAAACTGAGTGATTTTGCACAAACCTACCATGTAGATGAGATCAACATTACAAGCTTTGCAGGTGTTTTTAGTCATGGTAAATTGGACATAGGCACAAACCTTTTATTACAACACCTTACAAATATTCCCCAAGGCAAAATATTAGATTTTGGGTGTGGTGCTGGCGTTATTGGCAGCCTTATAAAACAACAACACCCTAAAACTTGTGTTTATTTACAAGATGTGGATGCCTTTGCTATTGCAAGTACAGAGCAAACGTTACAACAAAATCAGCTAGAAGCGACAACATTATTAGCTGACGGGATTAATGCGGCCCCCACAGAACTTAGTATGATTATTACTAACCCGCCCTTTCACCAAGGGGTGAAAACAAATTATGAAACAACGGAGCAACTATTAACCCAAGCGGTCTATCACCTTATTAAAGGAGGTGAACTACGGCTTGTTGCCAATAGCTTTTTAAAATACCAACCTATTATTGAGCAAGCTTTTGGTAATTGCCAAGTCTTGGCTGAAAAAAATGGCTTTAAAATTTACTCAGCCATTAAATAATCTTTCACTAAACAATAGTTAACACGGTTGATTGCTAACAATGATACAAAAAACTATTTTACACTTACATGCGCTAACCGCTGTCATTACCATTACTTTATTCATTGTACGTTTTTTTGGTAAACAGCTAAATGCTAAGTTTATGCGACAACGATGGGTTCGTATCCTTCCACACCTTAATGATACTTGCTTGCTTATTTTTGGTATTACATTAATTATTCTCACGCAACAATACCCTAACCTATCATCCGAACGTTGGCTAACTGAAAAGCTCTGTTTTGTAATAGGCTATATTCTTTTTGGCTTTCTTGCCCTAAAAGGCAAAACCTCTGCTTATCGCTATTTAGGTTTTATTCTGGCATTAAGTTGTTTTGCTTGTGTTATTTACTTGGTTAAATTAAAAATTGCATTTTGATCTAGCATTTTTATCTATGGATAATTATCTCCTTTTTGTCCAAGATAGCGTATAATGCCAAGACGATTTTTTCATGCTTTATTGCTTTATAATGCAGCTGTTTCTATTTGGAGTTTTGTATGTCGCGCATAACGACCCTAAGTCGCTTTTTAATTGAACAAACACGCAACCATAATACCCCCTCTGATTTAAGATTCTTACTCGAGATCGTTGGTCGTGCTTGTAAAATGATTAATCGCTCTGTCACCAAAGGTGCATTAGGTGGCGTATTAGGCAGTTTAAAAACAGAAAACGTACAAGGCGAAGTACAAAAGAAGCTAGATGTACTTTCTAATGAAATTTTATTAGAAGCTAATGAGTGGGGTGGAACTTTAGCGGGTATGGCCTCTGAAGAAATGGATACCGTTTATCAAATTCCTGGTTGCTATCCTAAAGGCGCTTACTTATTAGTATTCGACCCATTAGATGGTTCTAGCAATGTGGATGTCAATGTATCAGTTGGTACTATTTTCTCTGTTCTAAAATGCCCAGCAGAACTTTTAAGCCAAAACGAACCATTGCAAGAAGAAGCTTTTTTACAACCAGGTGTTAAGCAGGTCGCTGCAGGTTATGCCATCTATGGCCCTCAAACGATGCTAATGTTAACAATGGGCAATGGCGTTAAAGGTTTCACACTAGATCCTGAACTGGGTAGTTTTGTATTAACTCATGATGATGTAAAAGTTCCCGAACAAACAGCTGAATACGCAATCAACATGTCGAATCAACGCCATTGGGAAGCCCCTGTTAAACAATACGTTGATGAAATGTTAGAAGGAACAGAAGGCCCTCTAGGTAAAAACTATAATATGCGCTGGATTGCCTCTATGGTAGCCGATGTTCATCGTATTTTAACGCGTGGTGGTATCTTTATGTACCCTCGTGATGCAAGAGAACCCAGTAAACCCGGTAAATTACGCTTAATGTATGAAGCCAACCCCATGTCGATGATTATTGAACAAGCAGGTGGTGCAGCCACTAATGGTTACCAACGTATTTTAGAAATTCAACCACAATCATTACATGAGCGTGTTGCTGTTTTCTTAGGTTCTAAGGAAGAAGTTGAACGCATTACTCATTACCATCAACAACAAAAGCAATAGGTCTACAATTCATGTCAAAGAAACTAACTCTATTAATTGGCTTAACTTGTTTTTTATTCTTAACGGGGTGTAATAAACTCACTCAAGAAAACTATAATAAATTACAAATGGGTATGGAACGCAGCAAAGTTGAATCTATTTTTGGTAAACCTTCCGATTGTCAAAATATTATGTCGGCAACGAGTTGTAATTGGAGCCAAGGGGACGCCAACCTAAAAATACAGTTTGTTGATAATAAAGTCGTTACCTATTTTGCTAATAATATAAAATAAATCTCTGCCCTCTTGTCTTTCCTTTAAAAAAGAGTAACCTAAACAGTAGATTACTCTTTTATTTCATCTAAAAATCTTATCAACTTATTATGCATACAACATCAGGACGCTGGCTAAGAGGTTTTCTATTAGCTTTAACAACGGCTATTTTATGGGGAATTTTACCCGTTACCATGAAAGAAGTTCTAAAAAACATGGATGCTTATACCATTACATGGTATCGCTTCACGGTAGCCGCCTTGTGCTTATTTATCTATCTTTATACAAAAAGAAAGCTACCCCGACCAAAAACTTTAGGCTATAAGGGCATTATCTTATTAATATTAGCTACCATCGGTTTATTAGGTAATTATATTACTTATGTGATGGGTCTTGAGTTACTAACGCCAGGAACAGCCCAACTAATGATGCAGGCAGGACCACTGTTACTCATCGTGGCTAGCGTTATTATTTTCAAAGAATCCTTTAACTATCTACAAATGTTGGCTGTTGTCATTCTTCTTGCAGGTTTTTTGTTGTTTTTTAATCAACGGCTTGTAGAGCTATTTACCTCTTTGGGTAATTATACCCTTGGCGTCATTATTTTATTTTTTTCTGCCATTTTATGGGCAGGTTATGGGTTATGCCAAAAACAATTATTAGTAAAATGGAACTCTATGCAAATTTTACTGACAATTTATATTCTCAGTAGCTGTATTCTATTTCCTGTTAGCCATCCATCATCAATTACGCACCTCTCTACGGTACAGCTATGGCTTCTTATTTTTAGTTGTGCTAATACCATTATTGCTTATGGCGCTTTTGCAGAAGCACTCGCTCATTGGGAAGCTTCAAAAGTCACCGCCACATTAACACTTGCTCCTCTCATTACGTTCATTACCGCTACCATTGGTGCAATTATTTGGCCTGCCTATGTTATTGCAGATTCTTTAAATATCGTTGCTTATCTTGGCGCGATGGTGGTTGTCATGGGATCAGCACTTATTGCTTTATCTCCTGTATTGCTCAAAAAAATAAAGGAACGGCGCAAAAAAACTAACTATAGCCAGAACTCATAATATTTCTTACAATAATCTATTTAGAATCGCTTAGGAGTCGCCTATTATGAAATCTGTTCCGCAAATTCTGACCATTCAATCTCATGTAGTTTTTGGTCATGCGGGTAATGCGGCGGCCGTATTTCCAATGCAACGTCTAGGTGTTAACGTGTGGCCACTTAACACCGTACAATTCTCGAACCATACGCAGTATAAACAATGGAAAGGTTTAGTTCTTCCTCCCAAACAAATTATCGAGCTCACCGAGGGGATTGATGCTATTGGTGAGTTAGCTAACTGTGACGCCATTCTATCAGGCTATTTAGGAACAGCAGAACAAGGCAGAGAAATTCTAGAAGCGGTTAAACATATAAAGAGTTTAAACCCTAAAGCCATCTATCTATGCGACCCTGTGATGGGGCATCCTGAAAAAGGTTGTGTTGTAGCGCCAGAGGTCAGTGACTTTTTACTAAAAGAAGCTGTCTCTGCGGCTGACTATCTCTCCCCCAATCAACTAGAGTTGGACAGCTTTGCAGGACGTACGCCAACCTCTTTGACTGATTGTGTAGAGATGGCTAAAAAGCTATTAACTTATGGCCCCAAAGCGATTATGGTTAAGCACCTTAACTATCCTGGTAAAAAGCCAGAACACTTTGAAATGCTATTAGTGACAGAAAAAGAAACGTGGCATATACAGCGTCCGCTATTAGCCTTTCCTAAACAACCTGTAGGTGTAGGTGATTTAACATCAGGTATCTTCTTATCTCGTTTAGTATTAGGCAATACTCTACTCGAGGCCTTTGAGTTTTGTGCGGCAGCCGTGCATGAAGTATTACTAGAAACTCAAAAACAAGGAAGTTACGAATTAGAACTCGTCGCCGCTCAAGATAGAATAGCCCATCCACGAATTAAATTTACAGCGAATAAATTATAAAAAGAAATCTACAGTATTAAGCCAATACCTTACTCACACAGTATTGGCTTAATTAAATTATTCTATTTAACAACCTTTAGCGTTGGCTTTCCTCTAGAAGGGGAACCGTCAGGATTGGTTGGATCGTTGTCTGGCTCCTCATTCTCTTGGTTAAGCAATGGATCATCTTCAAAAAACATTCCATAGCCATTTTCTTTGGCATAAATTGCCTTAACCGCAGCAATAGGTGCATAAGGCCGTTGTATAACACCTGCAAAACGAGCCTCAAAGCTAATCGCTTCATTGTCCATCAATAGATGTTTAACCGCAGAAGGAGAAAGATTTAAAACAATCTGCCCATCTTCGGCAAACCCAGAGGGGACATTTACATGAGGGGCGTTAGTATCCACTAAAATATAAGGCGTACAGTTATTATCTAAGATCCACTCATACAAAGCACGAATGATATAAGGACGATTAGACTTCATGAATTAACTCCCGCCATTTTTAACTCCGCCTCAGACAAACTGGCTTTAAAACTTGGACGGTTAAACCCTCTGTCCATATAAACTAATAAACCTTTTGCTGCACGCGGTATTTCAATACCCAATAAAGGTAATCGCCATAAAATAGGTAATAAACAACAGTCAGCCAAAGAAAAATCATTGCTTAAAAAATAAGGTTTATCTGCAAAAACAGCTGATATACCAATTAAGCTCTCTCTTAATTCTTTACGCGCTGAATTTTGAGCCGTTTGTTTGGCTTTTGGATCTAACAGTAAATCAACCAAATTACACCAGTCTCTTTGGATACGATAGATCAATAAACGTTTACTGGCTTTTTCACTTGGGTAGGCTGGTAATAATGGAGGATAAGGGTAGCGATCCTCTAAGTACTCCATAATCACGATGGAATTATAGAGGGTTAACTCACGTTCAACCAACATAGGCAACGTAGCATAAGGGTTTTGTTCTGCCAAACTTGTTGGGTAATGATTCGAATCTATATCCTTTATTGTTATGCTAATGTCCTTTTCTGCTAACACCAATCTTACACGATGTGAATAATGGTCAACAGGGTTCGAATAACAAACAAAATGGGGCGAAGTTCCCATAAACATTTCCTTACATACCATACAGATGACGAATACTACTTATCTTAGCACTATCATTGCTGAAAATACAAAACTTTATCGAATAAAATGCTCTAAAATACCCGTACGTTACAAATAAATCACTCAAATATAATGACCGATCAAAATAATTCCCCAAACAATAAAAATTGTCCAAAGTCCTATAAACTGCGCAGCACTCCCTAAATCCTTAGCATTTTTAGAAAGTTCATGTCGCTCTAGTGATATTCTGTCCACCACCGCTTCAATCGCTGAATTGAATAACTCAATAATCAACGATAACAAGCAAACCGCAACCATCACTGCTTTTTCAACAGGTGCAACGGGTAGAAAAAGAGCTATTGGGATTAAAACAATACTTAAAAAAAGCAACGAACGAAAAGCAGCTTCATTAACAAAGGCTGTTTTAAGCCCACACATTGAATACCCCGTAGCATTCACAACTCTTTTGAAACCACGTGTTCCTTTAAAAGGGGATTTTTCCATTTTGACTTCTTCTCTTAATAAAATACAACGCTTAGTTTAACTGCTCTATAAGATAACAAACAATAGCAACATCCAAATAATAGGTATGTCTTAAACCACAGGAAAAATATCCATACAACATTTAACCACAACAAATACTCTTAGCAACAGTAAATAATAAAGGCTTTATTTATTTTGCTTGCTATATACCTTGTAATCAGGTGCAATAACCCATATATAAAGGCTATCTTTAAACTAAACACGTATATAATACGGTTAGCTTATACTTACTAATAGTTTACTATTTTAATAAGTAAAACTATCAATTTAATTAGCCAATACTTAAAACTACCATGACAAAACAAGACATAACCCAACGTTTTTTATTTGAAAACCTAGATGCCAAAGGTGAGTTTGTCTCCCTAGAGCAAAGTTACCACGAAGTACTAAAACGACACAACTATCCTCCCGTGGTTGCTAATTTGTTAGGTGAACTATTAGCCGCCAGCGCCCTTCTTTGTGGCACATTAAAGTTTGATGGGGTATTAGTATTACAAGTTCGCTCCGAAGGCCCACTGCCTTTATTAATGGTTGAGTGTAATAGCCAGCGAGAAATACGCGGTATAGCTCGTTATGAGGAAGAGCAAATCGATAACAACATGAGCTTGAACGAGTTAATGCCCAATGGTATTTTGACGCTAACCGTTGACCCTACCCAAGGAAAACGTTACCAAGGCGTTGTAGCACTCGAGGGAGACTCTCTTTCTACAAGTCTTTCTAACTACTTTGCAAGCTCAGAACAACTGCCTACCTTTTTTTGGCTGTGTGCTGATGGCAAAAAAGCAGGTGGAATGCTTATCCAGTCGCTTCCCGAAGAAAAGCAGCATGATACAGAGCAAAGGAGCGCAACATGGCAACACCTTACAACACTTGCAAACTCATTAACAACTGATGAGTTTTTATCAACACCTCATGCAACTATTCTACATCGTCTGTATCATGAAGAAGATATTCGTCTCTTTGATGCACAACCTATAAAATTTCAATGTAGCTGTTCACGCTCTAGATCAGCCAATGCATTACGTAGCCTAGGATTAGATGATGCTTTAGCTTTGATAGCAGAGCAAAATGGTCATATTATGATTGATTGCCAATTCTGTAACCAACACTATACGTTTGATAAGGCGGATGTCATTCAACTATTTAAGGATGGCAGCAGTGAACCTCCATCTGAAACGAAACACTAATCATGACAACAGAGAATAAGCCTTCTAATCTATTTGCAAAGCTATTGGGAAAGCAATATGAAGAACTCCCAGCAGCAATTAAACAATTTCATGATACCCCCGTCCATTTATGGAAGGGGTATGTTAATGCTACGGGCTCTAATAATGTTTTAGCCAAAATCATACGCACCTTTATGGGGTTTCCAAAACCAGGAAATAACCTACCGATTACTGTTAGTGTTTACTACACTGACCAAGGGAATGAACGTTGGAGTAGAAGCTTTGGTAATAAAAAATTTTCATCACTACTGATGATTGATAAAAAAAATCCTCAACTCATGAGCGAAAGCTTTGGCCTGATTAAGCAACATTATAAATTAGAGCTAGCTGATAATTGGCTGTGTTGGAGGCTCCAATACTGCTCGTTACTTGGTGTGAAACTGCCCTCTTTCTTGTCCCCTAAAATTATTGCCAATGAAGGGATTGATGAGAAAGGAACCTATCAATTTATTGCCAAGGCAGAACTTCCCTTGATTGGTATACTGCTCGAATACAGGGGCTTTTTAAATCCAGTCTTATAATATTTTTTGAAAGCACTGCATGATTTTTAATTATAAGACTAATTATGTATTTTACAAAAAGTGCACTTTTTGTGGTATAATGATGAAAGAGAGTATTATCGCTAACTTATTTTAAGGTGTGTTGCTTTTAAAATTAACGTCACAAGACAAACTCTCGGCGCATTTTAGATACGCCTCTAGCTCTCAGCTAGCTATGAACATATTAAATAATATTCTCTTCTTGTTTGTTCGCTTGTATCTGTTTCAACTTAATCAGTAGATTGCCACTTGTCTTGTTCCACCTTATAGAGGAAAACGTATGCCAGTGGATTTAATATCACCCCACAATAAAGAATTAAAAATTAATGATATTACCATCATTGATAACAAAAAACTAAAGAAAGCAGTTGCCGCTTCGGCTCTTGGCAATGCAATGGAATGGTTCGATTTCGGTGTTTACGGCTTTATTGCTGTCACCCTTGGTAAAGTCTTCTTTCCCGAAACATCAGGTTCAACTCAAATATTAGCGGCACTGGCCACATTTGCTGTCGCATTTATTATTCGTCCTGTTGGTGGAATATTTTTCGGCCTGTTAGGGGATAAACTTGGTCGTCAAAAAATATTGGCAACCACCATTATTATTATGGCTATCAGTACCTTTTGTATAGGACTCATTCCTGGCTACGCAAGTATCGGCATTTGGGCACCCATATTGCTGCTTTGCTGCCGTCTTTTGCAAGGCTTCTCCACCGGTGGTGAATACACAGGAGCAACCATTTTCATCGCTGAATACTCTCCTGATCGTAAGCGTGGATTCATGGGAAGTTGGTTAGACTTTGGCTCTACCGCTGGTTTTTTAGTAGGGGCAGGTCTAGTTACACTGATTACACACCTTCTTGGTGATGAAAAAATGCTTGAATGGGGGTGGAGAATACCCTTCCTTCTTGCAGGCCCTCTTGGTCTGATAGGACTTTATCTAAGGAGTAATATTGACGAAACGCCTGCCTTTGAAAAAATGCAAGAAAAACAACAGTCAGATGCTGAGCATGGTATTAGTAAAATATCACTTAAAGAGATAGTTACTCGCCATTGGCAACCACTACTCATTTGTATGGGACTTGTGATTGTATGGAATGTGACCTACTACATGCTATTAACCTATATGCCAAGTTATTTAAGTAGTAACTTACATTACTCTGAAAGCCATGGAGTGATCTTAATTATTGTGATTATGATCTGTATGTTATGTGTACAGCCTTTTATTGGCTTACTGAGTGATAAAGTTGGTAGAAAACCACTGATTACCATTGCTTCGTTCGGTTTATTTTTCCTTGCGATCCCTAGTTTCCATCTCATTATGCATGATGATGTTATCTATATCTTTACAGGGCTTATGATACTTGGCGTACTCCTCAGTTTACTTACTGGCGTAATGGCTTCTACGTTACCTGCACTATTTCCTACAAGCATCCGTTATAGTGCATTAGCTATTTCATTTAATATTTCAGTTTCATTATTTTGTGGTACCACACCGCTCATTGCTCAATGGCTAATTGAAGTTACCCAAAATTTAATGATGCCTGCATATTACTTAATGATTGTTGCAGTGATTGGTTTTGTTGCTATCTCCTTTACAAAAGAAACAGCAAATAAACCTTTACGTGGAGCAACACCAGCTGCTTCTGATAAGGCTGAAGCTAAAGAACTTTTACAAGAGCATCATGATAGTATTGAAGCAAAAGTAGAAGATCTTACAGCACAAATTGACGCACTCACAGAAAAAAGAGAACAGCTCATCGAGCAACATCCTAAACTAAATTAGCACAACTAGGTTAAGGTGGTTTATTACACCTTAACCTCCCCTTCTTAATTGACACATCTCCTATAACACACTAGCATACTTCCTTTAAAAATAAGACACTCTCAAGTGTTAGGATAATACAATGATGAACGAACATGATAATGAGTTAAATAGGCACCACTCTGCCAGCTCAACAGAGCTTAATAAAAAAATTGACGAACTCCTTAACCTTGCATTACCGAGTGGTGCGAAGGAACATGCTCTTTATAAAGAACTTTTTTTAGCCGCTACCCGACTTGTCCAAGCTGAACGTAGCCATTGGGATACAAAAATAGCTAAAAATGCCCTCACCGAGATGGAGCAAGGTTTTACTTTGCTTGAACGCTTTAAACGGCATCGAAAAGTTACTGTTTTTGGATCAGCTCGTACACCAGTAACTAATCCACTTTATCAACAAGCAAAAGAGTTAGGAAAATTATTAGCTGATAATGGTTTTATTGTCATCACTGGTGCGGGTAATGGTATCATGGCCGCTGCCCACGAAGGGGCTGGCGAAAATAATGCTCTCGGCTTTAACATCAAGCTGCCTTTTGAGCAACATGCCAATAAAACCATGAGAGACAGCGATGCTCTGGTAACCTTCCAATTCTTTTTTATTCGCAAATTATTCTTTGTGAAAGAAACAGAAGCTATCGTATTATGCCCTGGTGGGTTTGGTACTTGGGATGAAGCAATGGAAGTTTTAACCCTTATTCAAACGGGAAAAACACCACTGATTCCCGTTATTATGCTAGAAACACATGGAAGCTCGTACTGGAAAGATGCTATCAGCTATTTTGAAAAACATTTAAAAGATGAACACTATATTGTGCCCAGTGATATGAAGCTCATGAAACTTGTACATACCTCAGAAGAGGCCACACAGGAAATATTGCAGTTTTATAAAAACTTTAACTCTAGCCGCTGGTTTAAAGACACATTCGCACTGAGATTAAACCATGCATTAACAAACGATGCATTATCCTATATTAATGAAAACTTCAAAGATATAAGTGGTAGCCAGTTTACACAGCAAGCGTATGCTGAGAGCTTTAAAGAGGATGAGTTTAAGCATCTTACTTACCTGCTCTTCTCTTTTACTGGTAAATTACATGGCCGACTAAGAGAGTTGATCGACTATATTAACTTACCTCAAAACTGGTCTCACTAACCTCATCTTAACTATAAAAAACCTAGAGAATCCATTAGCTCTCTAGGTTTTTTTATTTATGCTTCAACACCTCGGTTTAACACATATTGAAATGATCACAATGCAAACAAGTTACGCCTATATTTTTACACTTTAACAACCCTTTTATAGCATCCAATAAAGATTCAGGTCCACAAAAAAGATGCTTACCCTCTTTTCATTATGGGCAATACATTGTTCTAACTGTTCAAGTAAGTCATTCTTTACTAAAGAATTAATATAATATAAATCAGCCTATGCTTACTGACAAATAGTGGCTAAATCATGATGAAACTGTTCTGAAAGCTCACTTTTTACACAATACCATATCGCAATATGACGATGACTTTCATAATGAGTTAACTAACTAAACTAAAACATGCCGTTAAGATAACAGCAAGCGTCATCATACAAAAAACCAACGTACCACTTAAGTAAATCAACTATTTATGTAAAAAATATAGCGAATAATCATTAACTAGATTAATAAATCTTTGGCGAACAACCATAAATGGCAAGATCTATGACTAAAAAACTAATAACTCAACGATTGGAATACTTCATGAATATATCCTCCATGGACCATTGTTTACATCATGAATAGACAATGTAAAAATTAACAATAAGCCTTAAACGCTAGTATGTATTATTCTTTAAGGCCTAATCTCAATCAACGTGCCGTCTTTTACAAGACTCCACACCTCTTTCATGTCCCAATTCATCATAGCGATACAGCCATCAGTCCAATTTAATCCTCGAAAATACCACTCAGGATACTCTTGATCAATGGGTGTACCATGAATCATGATCATGCTGCCCGGCGAAACGCCTTGTTTTTTTGCTTGAACAACATCTCTAGAATTAGGGTATGAGATATGCATTGCTAAATTAAACTTATCACTCTGCTTACGCCAGTCGATCCAATACAAGCCTTCAGGTGTTCGCTTATCGCCCTCCATCACTTTAGGGCCAACAGGTTTTTTACCTAATGAAATATTATACGTTTTAATAACATTTCTACCGCTCATCAAATACAGTTTACGTTTTGACTTTTCAACCAAAACCTTGTCAATGGTAGGTCTTATTTTTGTTGTTGTAATAACACTCGACTGAGCCATACCATCATTAGCCCAAAGACTACCGCTAATAAAGACCATTAAAATAAATAAAAAGTTAAACAAGCGACGCATTACAAATAAATACCCTAGCAAAAAACCAGCACCAACCCTCACAAGCAGCGCATTGTAATGCTTTAACTGATGAGATAAAAGTAGTTAATCAAAAATATATCTATTTCTTTTACTTTTGCTATTGAATGCGATGCTAGTCAACCTATAAAATGATCCTTTTCTAACCTCATTTATGTGAACATAACATGCGTACTAGTCAATATTTACTCCCCACAGTGAAAGAAACACCTGCAGATGCAGTGGTTATCAGCCATCAACTCATGTTACGTGCTGGCATGGTACGTAAGTTAGCCGCCGGCCTTTATACATGGTTACCGCTGGGTTTACGTGTTTTGCGTAAAGTAGAAAAAGTGGTCAGAGAAGAAATGAACGCCATTGGCGCACAAGAAATTCTTATGCCTGCGGTACAACCAGCAGAACTTTGGGTTGAGTCAACACGCTGGGAACAATACGGTCCTGAACTTCTACGCCTTAAAGATCGCCATCAACGCGAGTTTTGTTTTGGCCCTACCCACGAAGAAGTTGTTACTGATTTAGTCCGCAATGAAGTCAGTAGCTACAAACAACTGCCCCTAACACTTTACCAGATTCAAACTAAGTTTCGTGATGAAATCCGCCCCCGCTTTGGTTTAATGCGTGGACGTGAGTTTTTAATGAAAGATGCTTACTCGTTCCATACTGACCAAGCGTCTTTGCAATTAACTTATGATGATATGTACCGTGCCTACTCAAATATTTTTAGTCGTTTAGGATTGGATTTCCGTCCTGTACAAGCAGACAACGGTTCTATAGGCGGTTCCGGCTCACATGAGTTCCATGTACTTGCTGACTCAGGGGAAGATGATATCGTCTTCAGTGATACATCAGACTATGCTGCTAATATTGAAAAAGCAGAAGCTATCCCTCGTGAAACTAGTCGCCCTGCACCAACAAAAGACATGCAATTAGTTGACACTCCTGATTGTAAAACCATTAATGCCTTAGTTGAGCAGTTTAAATTACCGATTGAAAAAACTGTTAAGACTTTAATTGCAAAAGGTTCAGAAGAAGGGTCATTAGTAGCCTTAGTCATAAGGGGCGACCACCAACTAAACGAAATTAAAGCGGCTAATCACCCATTAGTTGCAAGCCCGCTCATTTTTGCAACTGAAGATGAAATACAAGCAGCTATTGGTGCTGGCCCCGGTTCATTAGGCCCTGTTAATCTAGCAATTCCTTGTATTATTGACCGCTCTGTTGCCATGATGAGTGATTTTGGCGCTGGCGCTAATATTGAAGGGAAACATTACTTTGGCATTAATTGGGAAAGAGACCTTGCTTTACCTGAAACTGCTGACCTACGTAATGTGGTTGAAGGTGATCCTAGCCCAGATGGAAAAGGCTCATTAGTTATTCGTCGTGGGATTGAAGTAGGCCACATTTTCCAACTCGGTACAAAATATACTCATTCAATGAACTGCACTGTATTAGCTGAAAATGGTAAACCGCTTGAGCTCACCATGGGTTGCTACGGTATTGGTGTCTCTCGTGTGGTTGCTGCTGCGATTGAGCAAAACTATGATGACCGTGGTATTTTATGGCCAGAAGCTATGGCGCCTTTCCAAATTGCTATTGTCGCTTTAAAATACGAAGACCCTGCAATTAAAGAAGTCGCTGATAAGCTCTACAATGACCTGAACAAACTCGGTTATGAAGTACTGCTCGATGATCGTGATAAGAAAACCAGCCCTGGGGTTAAATTCTCAGACATGGATCTTATTGGTATTCCACACCGTGTTGTTATCAGTGATCGTGGACTCAAAGAAGGGCAGCTTGAATATAAGAACCGTTGTGAGTCAGAGTCTAAAAACTTGCCATTGGCAAACATTTTAGATGAGCTAAAAACTCTGATTAAATAAAGCAATCTACTAAAAAAGGCTAGTTATACTAGCCTTTTTTATTAACCCTTTTTTAACCAATAACTGTAAATACCATCAACGGCTTCTTCATGAAGTAACTGATGGGCTGACAATTTAGCAAAACTTCTAAAATCTCGCTGACTGCCCGCATCCGTTGCAATCACCTTTAATACATCGCCTGCATTTAAATTGGCTAAAGCTTGTTTTGCTTTTAATAACGGCAATGGACATGTAAGCCCTGTGGTATCTAATACTTCATTAACACTAATATCCATCATTAAAAACCTATTGTAAAAATTGTTTCACAGTTTCTTGCATAGTACGTATTTCTTTAGCTTGCTGATCGATCATCGCCAATTGTTGAAAACTATTACCTGCTTTTTGGCGTGCAAACTTTAACTGCTCAAGTGCTGTATCAAAATTCCCTGTTAACGATAAATATTGTGCTTGCGCTTGGTGCACCCCAATAATATCACCTGACTTTCCTCTCACCTCAACCGCTTGATTCCAAATATCAGGGTCATTAGGGCGAGTTCGTACTAATCGCTCCATGATTCTATTGGCTTGCTGATAGTCTTTTTGCTTCATTAATAAATCAACATAAGCCTTGGTAATAGGATAGTTATTAGGGTTAGCCAATAACATTTTTTGAATGCGTTGGTTAGCATCTGCCAAATTACCTTGATAAAAATCCAAATCAACATAGGCTAAATTATAAAATATATTATCGGGTGATTTTGCTAATAACTGTTTAAGTATATTGGTCGCAGCAGATAGGTTATTATTTTTTAATAAGGAGATAGCTAAGCCATATTGTAATACTTCATCATTAGGATTATTTTCAAGTAAGCTTCTAAATAAGCGAACGCTTGAACCTGGCGTCTCTTCAAAAAATGACTGTATTCTAGCTCGCACCAAAGAGTATTCTAATGTATTTCGGACACCATTTTTAGGGTAGCCCTCTGCCCTATTTCGGGTGTCTGCAATACGAGACTCTGTCAGTGGATGGGTAATTAAGAACTCTGGCGGTATTTGTTGAAAACGATATTTTTTCATCAATATTTCAAACAAATCAGGCATTGCCTGCGCGCTATAACCCGCTTTGGCCAGCGTTTCAATACCAACACGGTCAGCCTCCTGCTCATTTGCTCGTGAGAAACTCATCATATTTTGATAGGCCGCGGCTTGTGAACCTAAAATAGTGGCCATTCCGGCATCAGGACTACCTGCGGCGGCAGCGACAATACCAACCAACAAAGCTGTCATCATCGGAACTTGTAACTGTTGCTGTGCTGCAATGCCACGAGCGAAATGGCGTTGTGATAAATGCGCCAATTCATGGGCTAATACGCCCATAAACTCTGCTTCATTAGGTGCAGATAAAAACAACCCACCATTCACCCCAATAATACCACCGGGGGCGGCAAAAGCATTGAGCTCAGCATCTCTGATTAAAATAAACTCCAGCCGTCTATCTTGCAAACGGCTACTTTGCGCTAGCCGATTAACTTTTATTTCTATAAACTCTTTCGATAACGGGTCATTAATACGCGGAACTTGTGAGCGCAATAAGCTTAACCATGCCCGACCTAGCTGATACTCCTCCTGAGGAGAGACAATCGATGATGATGAGTCTCCTAAGGTAGGCAAATCATCATAGGCTAGCACTGGCAAAGCGGTTATTACCCCTAAACTTAGCAAGAGTGCTTTACCTAAAGAAGTCATAATCCCTCTGTATAAAACTAAAAGATGCTTATCCTAATCAATTGAAATAACTTTATAAAGTATTAATGTGTTACCCATTATAATTAAGGGCCTATTGGAAGTTTTCTCTTATGCATTGATTTATGATAGGTATCAACTATTTTTTTAAATATATCAGAAGAAACAGACTTTCCATGCAAAAAAGCATCAATATCATCATATGAGACACCATGTGCTACTTCATCAGGTAAACCGGGTTTTAAATCTTCTAGGTCAGCAGTTGGTACTTTATTAACTAAATAATCCGGTGCACCAAGGTAATGCGCAAAGGCTCTAACTTGATTTTTTACTAAACCAATCAATGGGCCAATATCAAAGGCGCCATCACCAAACTTTGTATAAAAGCCCATCACCGCCTCAGCCGCATGATCGGTACCAATAACTAAGCCGTCATAAGTCCCTGCTACAGCATATTGCGCTACCATACGTTCACGCGCTTTAATATTACCAATGACAAAATCTCTTTTTGCTTCTGCCACGGTTTGTAGTGCATGAACAGATGAAACCATTCCCTCTACACTGGGGGCTATATTAATAATCTCACAGCCATCGGGTGCAATCACTTCTATTGATTGCATAGCTTCTGCTTCATCTGCTTGTTGCTTATACGGTAGACGTACTGCGATAAAACGATAGGCCGAGTCTCCCATTTCTTCTCTCAACTCATTGATAGCACGTTGCGTCATCATTCCTGCTGTGAGTGAGTCAACCCCCCCACTGATACCCAATACATAAACTTTTAGTCCTGATTGTTTTAATGTATCTTTCAAAAACTGAATACGACGCTTTAACTCAGTGATCATCTCTTGTTCTGTTTTAAATGGCGGGCAAACATTTAAAGCTTGAGCAATCGTTTGTTGTATTTCTAATGAATTTGCCATGACTATTCTCCAAACCTATTCACTTTCAACATTAAATACATGCTTTAAATAACTGACAAAACTTGCATCACGGCATTGCGTTTTACCCGGCGAGTCTGAAATTTTAGCAACCGGCTGCCCATTACAACTGACCATTTTAATGACCATATTGGTAGCTGACACGCCTTCAATATCACAAGTCAAATTAGTACCGATACCAAAGCTAACATTAATTCTATCCCTTAATTGTCGAAAAATAGACAGTGCTTTAGGGAAATTTAGACCATCTGAAAATACTAATGTCTTTGTTCGAGGGTCAATACCTAATGACTTATAATGTGCAATGGCTTTTTCAGCCCAAATGATTGGATCCCCCGAGTCATGACGTAATCCATCAAATAACTTAGCAAAATACAAATCGAAATCTTTTAAAAAAGCATCCATTGTAATACAGTCAGTTAAGGCAATCCCTAATAAACCACGGTATTCTCTAACCCAACAATCAAGCGCTGCGATTTGGCAATCCTTTAACCTGAAACCAAGTTGTTGGTGTGCCATAATCCATTCATGAGCCATTGTTCCTAACGGTCTGATATTAAATTTTTGTGCTAAATGAACATTGCTGGTACCGACAAAGTTCCCAGGGAACTCTTTAGTCAGAATCTCTACAACAGAATGTTGAGCTTCGTAGGAAAAACGGCGACGGGTACCATAATCAGCTAATTTAAACTCTTTAAGCTCATCATCACTGGCCATTTTTGTTAAATTATCTAACTTATCATATAACCGATCATTAACTTGTTTTAGCTCTACACTTGGGTAACGCGCTTTATTACGTACTTCACTGATAATGGCTAATAATGCAATTTCAAATAACACGATATGTAGCCATGGCCCTTTTAAAATAATACTCAACTGGCCGTTTTCAACGCTCACTGTGACATAACGCGGATTAAAACGAAATAAACGTAAAAACCGAATATAATCTGGCGTTAAAAACTTAATATGTGACAAGTAATTTTGCTCATCTTCTGTTAGCTGTAAATCAGCCAACTCTTCTATTTGCCTTTTAATTTCTGGGATATAGGCTGTAAAATCTTCTTGGTCACGGCAACGGAACTCCCACTCAACCTCAGCGTTGGGATAATTATGTAGAATAGCTTGCATCATGCTTAACTTATAAAAATCAGTATCTAAGATGCCTCTAATAATATGTTGAGAGAATATAGTGCTCTCCATTATTTATCCCCTATTAGTAATTGATCTAATGCAGCTATATCATTACAAATAACTACACCTGACTGTTGCATTTCAAAAATTGAACTTTGCTTGGTCGACTCAGCAATAGCGCGTGTTGCCTCTAATAAAACAATAACCTGAAAACCAGCTTTAGCCAGTTGAATTGCTGTATTTTTAACACAGTAATCTAATGCTAATCCACCAACGAGTACACACTGTATATTCTTTTGCTTCAAGAACTCAATAATACCTGTTGATAGCTTTCCATTTAAATCATGATAGCAAGCACCGTAAGGATGCATATCAGGCTCGATTCCTTTCCAAACAAAGAAGTCATAATCATTTACTGCCGGCAATCCATCTAACAGTTCGAACCCTTTAGTTCCTGCAATACAGTGAGCAACCCATGTTAAATCGGCATTAGGGTAGGATAATGGTTGTAACATTGCATCTGGCTTATCAACAATCCAAACGGCCTTAGGGGTATGGGCATCTTTGCTCCCTACTCTGATCGTTGCTCGCTTAGCCATTTCATTTAGTGTGGTGACTATTTGGTCCCCCCCAGCCACAGGAAGCTCCTTGGGGCAAAGCGGTGTGAAGCCTTTTTGGGCATCTATATCAAAGCTAGCGATTCTCATAGTATCCAACCTAGCAGTTATAAATAAAAATCTTTGTTAACCCAGTAATACAGTTAACACGCTATAAAAACAATATTTGCTGATTAAAAAATAAAAAACCTGATACTTTTGTATATCAGGTTTTAAAATTTCACTCACTATTATTATTGACCCGCTGAAAAATCATAGCTCATGTTAGGCATAGGGCGTTGCAAATAATAACCCTGAATATAGTCAGCACCTGCTTGCCATAAAACTGATAAAACACTAGCTGTTTCAACATATGGCGCGATAGTTTTTCTCTTAGAGTCAGCTAACTTATTAAGTAAATTTGTTAATGCTTCAACGCCCTCAGGCTTGCGTAACGCTTGAACCAACACGGGCGCGACTTTAACAAAAGACGTATTTAAATGATTTAATGTTAGTAATGAGTTTTCGTCCTTACCAAAATCGCTGATAACCGACTGACAGCTCATTTCATTTAAACCATTCACTAGCCCTTGGGCTTGTTTTAAATAAGTTGCAGCATCACTTTCAGAAAACTCAATAATTAAGCATTCTGGTGGTAATTTAGTCGCCACAAACATTTTCTCTAACCAACCTAATAGTTGCTCATTCTTTAATGTATCAGCACCAATTTGTACAAATACGCGTGGCTTATGGCCAGCCGCACGCATGCTAGCAACTTCTTTCAACGAGTTTACAATTACCCAACGATCAATTTGCTCAGCCATTCCTGCAGAAGAAGCAACATCTAACAATTTTGTTAAAGGCAATTCTTTATCTTCAGTATCAAGCATTCTTAAACGTGCTTCATACAACTCGTAAGATTTTCCACGTAAACTAACGATAGGTTGATACAATAACTTTAATGATTCTTGCTGCAACGTTTGTTGTAATGTTGCAAGTAAGTCGCCTTGTGAAGCCGCTTTTGCTAACTCCTCAGCAGGATCATAAACTTTAATTGAGTTAACACCAGTTACTGACTCTACACTACGGTGAGCTCTGTCCATCACTTCTTGTGGATTTGTCGAGCTTTTATCAAAGTCGGCAACACCCACAGAAATTGTAATTTGAATAGAGAAGTCATTCACATCAAAAATAATCTCTGTTATTTTTTCTTGTAACGCTTTAATACGATCAATTAATTCGTATGATTTCTTATTTGGGATCAATACAACAAAGGCATCATCAGAGAGCCTTGCTAAACTTTCCCCATGACAGAAATATTCTTTTAATAAATTTGCAAAGCTTACCAGTAAAGAGTCTGATCCTGTAATTCCTATTTGCACTGATAGTGCATCAAAATTATCGATATGGATATATAATAGAGTTGCTTTAGACTCGGCAGATTTTATATGATGCATCGCATTATCAAGCAAGGTAGATAAATAAGCACGGTTATACAGACCTGTTAATGAATCTAAGCTGCTCATTTCACGAATCTTTTCTTCTAAAAGATCATGATTTACCCCTTCCTCTTGTTGCTGCCTAATAATGACTTGCATACACTCCTCACCATCATAAGAGGCGGGGTATGTTGTAATTATAATAGGAAACTTTGAACCATCTTCCTTAATGCCACGGCAAGCTAATGTTGATTCAACACGGTGCTTAAACATATCTTTTAAATCATTCGGATTATCCGCTGATACAAGATCAATAATCGATAACCCCTCCATCTCTGACTTATCTCCATAAGCAAACATGTCTGCATAGGCCTGATTAATATAAATATGCATACCCTCATGAATATAGGCAATAGCATCAACAGAAGAATCGAGTAATAGGTTACAACGGCGCTCAGATTCTGATAATTTTTTTTCAACCCTCACTAACGAACGGCGCCTAATTAAATTATAAAGTTCGCGTTGAGCTATTAAGAGAAGAAACTCATCACCTGCCTCTAAAGACAATACACCCTGAACGCCTTTTTTCAAATAGCCAATAACTTCTTGCTCATTAGTCGCTAAAGCTGGTTCAACAAGTTGCAGAAACGGAATATCTAAATGCTTTGATCTGATTAGTTGCAATAGTGCTAATGAATCATAGTTATCATTCATAGACGTCGCAATAACTAAGTCCCATGACTGATCAAGTACAGAATTAGCATCATCAGCGGAAGCTATTCTATGTAATCTAGTGGCATAACCTGCATTACGAAAAATAGCAGCGAAACGTTCCGCCTCGTTGGGCGAGTCATCTAGAACTAATAAACGAAGATTTTTTGTTTCCATAATTACTCATCTTGTGCTTTCTTTAACCAAGCACAACAACTTACTTTATCCATACGTAAACTATAATACTTAGCCATTAATAACAATTTAACATCCTAACCTTCAAGTAATGCCCTGAAAAGCCTTGAGATTATAACATAAAGACGATCATATGAAACGAGCTCTTTAGATTAGAATACACTCTTAAGTCAACTTTCTATACTTTAGCAGTGATAGTTCCTAAGCGCTGCCCCACTTTTGTAGCAGTTAATCGTTCAACAGCCTTAGCCCAATCAACCACTGATTGTTCAAAAAGAACGATTGCCGTTGAGCCTAATTTAAAGCGTCCTAATTCAGCCCCTTTCTCCAACACAATAGGTTTTCGGTTATTTTCATCATACTGAGTTACCTTAATCGCTCTTTTAGGCGGTGTTACTAAGCCAGCCCATACCGTCTCAATACTGGCCACAATCATAGCACCAACCAATATAACTGCCATTTGCCCATACGCTGTGTCAAAAAGACAAACAACCCGCTCATTACGCGCAAATAGCCCAGACACATTTTCAGCCGTCGTTTGATTAACAGAAAACAATTGTCCTGGTACGTAAATCATCTCTCTTAGAGTACCTGTAACTGGCATATGCACACGATGATAATCACTGGGAGACAAATAAACTGTAGCAAAACTACCATTCAAAAAAGAACGTGCTCTTTCTGTATCTCCGCCTAATAAATCAACCAAGCTATAGTCATGCCCTTTTGCTTGTAAAATACGCCCCTCAGTAATTGTTCCTATTTCACTGATAGCACCATCAGCGGGGCAAACAACGCTATCGGCAGCCTGATCTATTGGACGCATTCCTTCTTTCAAAGGACGAGTAAAAAACTCATTAAAGCTTTTATACTCAAGGTAACTTTCAGAAACCGCCTCACTCATATTTACTTTATACCGCTCAATAAAATAACTAATTAATTTATTTTTGAACCAGACTACTTCACTATCAGCTAAGCAGCCAATAAATCTTGATAATAAATGTTGAGGTGTTAAGTATTGTACAATAATAAAAAGTCGTTTTTTAAAAGTCATTTAATTTTCCACAGCTGTATGAGGATGATTACCCCACTCTGACCAAGAACCGGCATAAGCTTTAATATTATACCCAAGCGATTTAGCAATAAGGTAAGTGAAACCCGATCGATGATGAGATTGGCAATGTGTCACCACCTCTTTATCTTTAGTAATACCAAGAGAATTTAAACACTTTTCGATATCGCTGCGAATGCGTAAACCATTGGTTTTATCCATTGCATCAGTCCATTCAAAGTGCATAGCACCCGGAATATGCCCGCCTTTAGCGGCTAATATTTTTTCACCATCATACTCAGCATCAGAACGAGCATCCCAAATAACAAAATCCTCAGCACCTAAACGGCTTTGGATATAATCTAATGTTGCAGTTGGCTGGTCATGGATAACTAACTCAACCGCAGTCTCTTTTCGTTTTAGAGGAACATCAGTAGAGAGAGGATATCCCTCTTTAATCCATGCATGTAAACCGCCATTTAAATAATGATATTTGTGATGTCCTATACTATCTAATATCCATATAAACCGGCCGGCCCATCCACCACCTTCATCATCGTAAACAATATAAGTTACATTTTCAGAATGACCTAACTGTGCCAATAGCGTCTGCAATGTTGATTTATCAGGTAATAACCCAAAAATACCCGATTGGGATTGAATTTGTTTTGGTTCAATATTATAGGCATTGGTTATATGCCCTTGCTGATAGCGTATCGAACTCCCAATATCAACCAAAACTATATTAGATGAGGGAGGCATATCCAAATAATCTTTTGGCTCTATTACCAACGGTAAATCACTAAGCTGGGGCATTAACTATGTACCTTAAATAAAGAATCTGATCATATTTTTTTATAATAATGACAACGAAAGTATCGAATACGCTCTGTTATCTATCAATAAAAACTTGCATTAATCTTTTACTAAGCATCTGTACTCGCTAATTCAAGAATAATACCTTTTAAATCCTGCTTTGTTAATCGTTTTTTATACCAAGGAATCAAATAACCAACTAACTTACCTGACTGCATAACTCTTCCTCTGAGCTCTAATGCCGAAAACGGCTCTGCTTTTGCTAAGTTAAATTTTATTTGAAACTTAAACGCATTACCAATACCTTTGTAATGTTCACTGACAATCAACTTTTCAGGACGGTTATCGTTATTTAACGCAAATAATGCCAACTCCAAATTAGAGTTTTCAGGAATATTTAAAATAATTCCCTCTAACTGAACGAGGCCGTCACTGTCTTTATAAAAACTTGATTCATTATTATTTGAACAGGCAAACAAACTACTTGCTAAAAAAATACCTATAAAAAGGTTTAATAGTCTTCTCATTTGAATATTTACAGTTAAATTAGTCACAATAGACAACAAATTGACCATTAAAAACCACCGCTTCTTTACCATCATAAATAACGGAAGTACTTAATGATAAACGACCTTTTGAACGGCGCTTAAAGATCCGTTCAAACTTGTCCCACTCTGCTTCACTGGGTGGAGGACATTCAATAAACACATCACCTAAAACAGGATAAGGGTAACTAATCTGCCCATCTTGTATAACAATGTGTGCATTTTCAGCCCCTAACTCTTTTAAACGTAAATGCATCCATCCCCATCCTGCAAGAACAGCGCCACAATAAAGACTACCACCAAAAGCAGAACTCATATGATTTATATTGGGTTGTAACGGCATAGAAAGTGTTAACTGGTTATTTTTCCAATCCAATACTTTCACCTGCAATGCTTGAGTAATTGGTATCTGTTCATTCAATACTGATTGTAAATAATCACATGTTTTAACCATTACAAATTCCTTCATTCATTACTCGTCTAAATCATACTAAATTGGGATATGTATGTAAAAACATGCACCACCCAATGCCGAATCACCAATTTCTAAATAACCACTATACCCCTCTAGAATATCTTGAACAACAGCTAATCCAATACCTTGCCCAGGATTTAAGCTATCGCCACGAACACCTCGTTGTAATACAGCGTTGCGTTTAGCCACTGGAATACCCGGCCCATCATCTTCAATCAAAATAACCACTTCTTTCTCAAAAAGATTGGCTGAAATTTTAACGGTAGAAATACACAATCTACAGGCATTTTCTAACAAGTTCCCGAACAACTCTAACAAGGCTGCTTCTTCTGCTTGTAATTTAATACTATAAGACACGTCCGTCTTTATATTAATTTGCTTATCAGCATACACTTTATTTAACGTGGTTGTTAGTGAATCAATCAATGGTCGCAAACTAATCCGTTTACTAATAAGCGCGCCTTTTCGTTGTGTTGCACGCTGTAGCTGATAGCCTATTTGCTGTCCCATTCTATCAATTTGTGACTGCATAATAACAAGTTGTTGTACACACCCCACATCTTTTTCTTTAATTTCATCTAATGTATTCTGTAATACTGTGAGCGGTGTTTTCAAGCTATGTGCTAAATCACCCAACGTATCATGATAACGTTCGCGCTGCATTCTTTCTGTTGTCAACAACCGATTAAGAGAGCGTGTTAAACGATAAATTTCGCTTGGAACATTCTCATCTAACTGCTCTCGTTTACCCGCCTCTATTTCATCTAACTGATATTTTAATCGTCGTAGCGGTCTCAAACTCCACGTTAATCCCATAGCAATTAAGGCTAATAAACACACCAATGCAACAACCAACCACACCTCAAAACGACGTAGAAATGAAGTACGAAGGACATCATACTCAGTAACAGGCTCCATAGTGATAACACTAAGGTCTGGTCCACCTAAATTAATTTCTTTATCATAAACATAATAATGACGACCTAATGAGTCAGTAGAAAGCCTAAAATCAGCCTTCCCTTCAGTTGATAACATAGACTCCCCTGAAGAAAGTGCTCTAGTGTCTGAGGACTCACCAATTGCTGTAATGCTTTCCGACCATGCTTTAGCTTTTGGTTTATAAAAATACCCCAAATGATTGCCTACTTTATTGGTTTCTAAGCGTAAATCCTGTAGTCTGCTTGGTAAGGTTAATTCCCCATCTACTACTTGAGCCGCCGTAATAAGCTCATTTGCCCTCTCTTCTAAGCGAACATTAGAAAATTGCCTTACCGCCTGATCAAATGCCTCTCGCATAATAGGCATGAGTACAACCAAAAAAATAACCAATAAAATAGCGGCACAACAAAGTAAACGAAAACGAAATGATCGAAGCATTAATGACAAGACTCTGAAAATAAGTACCCTTGTCCTCTAACCGTTTCAATGGGCTGTATACCACATTGACTTTCTAGCTTACGCCTCAAACGACCAACGAGTACTTCGATAACATTACTATCACGCTCTTCTTCGTCCTTATAAAGTTGCTCCATTAAGCGCTCTTTTGCAATCACTTGCTGACTATGTTGCATTAAGTATTCAAGTAAACGGTATTCATACGCCGTCAGTTGCAAAGGAGTATCATCACAAAAAGCCCGTTTTCTATTCAAATCAAGCTTTAATGAACCTAATGTTAAAACTGGTTGAGAAATACCTGATGCGCGTCGATTTAATACATTTAAACGTGCCTCTAACTCTTCAAACTGAAAAGGCTTAACAACATAATCGTCGGCCCCCGTGCTTAACCCTTCCACTTTATCTTGCCAACTTCCACGGGCTGTTAACACGAGAATAGGAAAAATATAATTATTCGCACGTAATTGCTGAATCAGCTCCAAACCATTAGTGCCTGGTAAACCAATATCAATAATCGCAATGTCATAGTGATTATTAGCAACAGAGGTCAATGCTTCATTTGCATTTGCAACCGCACTGACAATGTGCCCAACATCCGATAATCTAACACTTAAATGATGCCTTAAGAGTTGTTCATCTTCTACTATTAATATTTTCATAGATAACCATAATATTTCTTAGTTACGAATAAATCCATGCTCTCTTAGCATAGACTCCGTTAATGTAGAGACTTTTTCTTTCCCTTCAATTTTACCCATTGTCAATAAACGCTCTAAATAACGCGCCAATAAATCAACCTCTAAATTAACAAACATACCAACGTTATATGTATTAAAAATAGTTTCTGCTAACGTCTGAGGAATAATATTTAACTCAAACTCACAATCATTGACTGCATTAACCGTTAAACTCGTTCCATCAACAGTAATTGAGCCTTTAGCAGCAATGTATTTAGCAATTGACATATCGGCTTTTATCTTAAAAAACACGGATCGTGCTGCTTGCTTTATCTCAATGACTTCACCTAAGCCATCAACATGACCACTGACTAAATGTCCCCCCATACGGGTTGTTGGCATTAATGCTTTTTCTAAATTAACTTTCTGGCCTGTTTTAAAATCATTGAATGTTGTACAACGTAGAGTTTCGCCACTGACATCAGCCCAAAAACTATGGCCTTGTAACTCAATCACGGTTAAACAAACACCGTTAACTGCGATGCTATCACCTAACTTAACATCTGACAAATCAAGTTTACCTGTTGCTACCTGTACCCTACAATCACCTTGTAATGGTTGTAATTGTTGAATACTTCCTACTGACTCAATAATACCTGTAAACATTTTTTTGACCCTTCATACACCGGCACACATTATAAATTTTTTTTAATGGTAATACATTCATCGTTTTTATACAAAAAAGGCTAAGTTATATAAAAACTTAGCCTTACTATTACAATGAGTGGATACCCATTAGAAATATGTGCTTAACTCTTTTTTCGCTTCATCTAACTCTTGTTGAGCTGATAGCAATTTCTTTTGCTTTTTAGCGATTTTTTTAGCATCACCATTTGCTTGTGCCTCTTTTAATTCAGACTCGCGCTCATTAACTTTTTGCTGTTTTTCTGCAATCTTTTCATTAATTTCTTGCTTTAATGATGCTTCTGTACAATGTTCCTTGACATTAGCCAAGGCAGTTTCTAAGCCCTTTTGCTTATAACTATTACCATAGTTCTTAGCATAATCAATCTCTTTCTGTATTTGTTGTTGCTTTAACATACAACCTTTTTCAGCTCCAGCGGCTTGAACAACAGTTGTTGCTAACATAAAAGTAGAGCCTAGTACCAAAACTTTGGTTAAATTTTTAATGCTAGTATTCATAATTTCTAAATCCTTTCTATGAGCTAATTAAACTGATGATTTCACCTTAACCCAATAAAAGGAAAAAGACCATCATAGTGTCATAAATTGTTTTACAGATTATTAAAATCAATAAAACATTTACATACAGATACAACTAAAAAACTAAAGGTGAGACACTGCAACAGAGCCACTTGAACTAGAAATTACACGCACTTTATCACCCACTTTAAAAGTTTCACCTTTTTTAGGAACAATAATGACAGAAAAGACATTGCCGTCGTCCTGACGAATGGACATTTTTAGCCCCTCATCTTTTGTCAGCTCTCGCTCAACGCCTGCACCGGCAAAGCTTCCACCAATAGAACCTACCGCAGAGCTTATAACACGCCCCCAACCACTACCGATGGTACTGCCCAATACCCCACCTAAAATCGACCCCGTCAAGGTTCCTTTCCAAGACGATGTACCACTAACATTAACAATTTCAACCTGTTCAACCGTACCAACCAATGTTGTCTGGATACGATTAGCTTCGTCGTGGGAGTAAGTCTCTTTACCATTCGAAGAACAACCGACCAGAACAATAGATAATACAAAAACAAAAAATATTTTTTTCAAATACATAATATAAACTTACCAAAATATTGGATTAAGCGCTTAGTGTAACGTTTTTAGCTATAAATATTGATTAAAAATCATATAATATTGTTAACGTTTGTATATTTTTGGCATTGGCTACGCCAATCTATACGAGCTAAAAACTAATTACTTCTAAATCGGTATTTACCCGTACCATCCACTGTTACGGTTAACATTTTATGGTTCGTGGCAAACAGATCATACCCCTCTTTCAAATTAAGCCAAAACCGATAAGAAGAATGGCGCTGCATTTTACGCATATTATTATCGGTCAAAGCAAAAGGATAAGCTTGCACTTGAACTTCTTTTTGGCCATTTTTAAATGCGCGATACATTAAAGTATAAATCTCTGATATACGAGAGTTTGTCATTGCATAACAACCAACAGAGGCACATTCACCATGAACCATTAGCAAACTACCGGTTCGCCCATGAAAACGATCATACTCATTGGGATAACCCAAATTAAAAGACAAATAATAACTGCTCTTAGGATTTAATGCGCTCGCAGGAACATTATAAAATCCTTCAGGTGACTGGCGGTCACCATTTTTAAGCTTAGGCCCTAGCTTTCCTGAAAACTGACAAATATTATAAGTTTTAAATAGTACATACTGATTACCTTTTTTAACCCAAACTTCCAAAAGTGCAGGCACTTTAAAAATACGCAATAAAATCGGGTCACCTAGCTTTAGACCTTGCGCATTAAGCTGCCTCTCTAAGGTGGGCGTATACTGCTCCATAGCTTTAAAAGCTAGTCTACTCTCAGGAATAGACTGCGTACTACTTACCCCAATTATGTTTGCCGCGTCTTGTGCATTCCTTTTTAGCACAATGGTTCTTGGCTCTACTGTATGCGATTCTTGAGCACTTGCATTCTGCAAAAATAAACCGCTCAACAAACAACAACTAGCTAGCACTTTCCATAATCTAGATTTATTCATACGCGTTAAACACCACATGACTTATTATTAACAATACAATACTTTCAAAGACTCTACCCGAACTCATAAACAATAGATTAATAGCCTTATTTTTATTATAAATGATTTAATGCCTACTATCGCTACTCTTTTTTATCAAATTTATTTATCATCTACCGTTTATCTGGCATAATTGAACGTTATTAATAAACAAAATGAACAAGATCAGCTATTAAAGTAATAAGAGCGAATTAACCAACAGGAATTCAACATGAGTCAAACTACTATATTCACAGATATTAGTATCGCACAACTTATTGAAGAGGCCATACAACGTAAAGAGGGGCACTTTGCGGCTAATGGCTCATTAGTTGTTGAAACTGGCGTGCGTACAGGTCGCTCCCCTGCCGATCGCTTTATTGTTAAAGAAGCCGGTACAGAGGATAAAATTGATTGGGGAACCATCAACAAACCATTTCCTGCTGATAAATTTGATGCCCTTTGGCAACGTGTTAGCGCTTATCTCGCAGAGCGTGACCACTTTGTCTCTCACGTCCATGTTGGTTCAGACATTATCCATTACTTACCTGTTAGGATGACAACTGAAACTGCTTGGCACAACTTGTTTGGTCGTTCACTGTTCATTAATCCAGAACAATATAACCCTAGCAATGTCGACGAATGGCAAATATTAAACGCGCCTCACTTTATTTGTGAACCAGAGCGTGATGGAACAAACTCTGATGGTACCGTTATTATAAACTTCGCTCGTAAGTGCGTATTACTTGCGGGTATGCGTTATGCAGGAGAAATGAAAAAATCCATGTTCTCTGTGCAAAACTTCTTACTCCCCGCAAAAGATGTTTTACCAATGCACTGTGCCGCTAACATGGGTGACAAAGGTGATGTAACATTATTCTTTGGCTTATCGGGCACAGGAAAAACAACCCTTTCTGCTGATGAAAGCCGCTACCTAATTGGCGATGATGAGCATGGTTGGGGCGTTGGTACAGTCTTTAATATTGAAGGCGGTTGCTATGCTAAATGTATTGATTTAACAGAAAAAAACGAGCCCGTTATTTGGCGTGCTATTCGCTTTGGTAGTGTGTTAGAAAACGTTGTATTAGATAGCCAAACACGTCAACCTGATTATACAGATGCAAGTCTTACTCAAAATACCCGTGCTTGTTATCCACGTGATTTTATTGCTAAGCGCGCACCTGAAAACAAAGGTGGAGAACCTAATGCGGTTATTTTCTTAACGTGTGACTTAACAGGCGTTTTACCCCCTGTTTCTATTTTAAATAATGAACAAGCTGCTTATCACTTCTTATCAGGTTATACAGCACTTGTTGGTTCAACAGAAATGGGGTCTGGTGGTGGAATCAAATCAACATTTTCTACTTGCTTTGGCGCACCTTTCTTCCCTCGTCCACCCCGTGAATATGCTGAATTACTCATTAAGCGTATTAATGCGTTTGGTTCTAAAGTTTACCTTGTTAACACAGGGTGGACAGGTGGTGGTTACGGTGTTGGTAAACGCTTTAACATTCCAACAACTCGTGCAGTTATTGCAGCAATTCAAAGTGGTGCATTAATTGGCGCAGAGACTGAGCATTTAGACATTATTAATCTTGATGTTCCTAAATCAGTTCCTAATGTTGATGCAGTACTCTTAAATCCTCGCAAAACGTGGTCTGATACATCAGCTTATGATGTTGCAGCACGTGAATTAGCCACTAAGTTTATTGATAACTTCAAAAAATTTGATGTTGCTGAAGAAATTCGTAATGCGGGTCCTAAATTGTAACTAACCCCATAACAAAATAAAAACCCTCTTAACAGAGGGTTTTTTATTGCATATCAAAAATTTTTGATATAATTACTAACGAAATCTACCCGTTCATTAACAGCCACTTTTGGCAAAAGAAGGGGGTTATATCCCAATTGAATATAAACTTACCGCATAATTTCATAAGTTTCCCTTGCTTCCTCTAGCGTTTGCTTACGCTCTGCATCCAACTCATAAATTTCAGGCCAAAACGGTGCTACATATACAGTCTGATTATACAAATGCTCTCGCACCACCTGTTTGATATATTTAGGAATTTGCGCACCAACACTTATTAAATACCCAAGTGTATCTGAAATCCCCCGATCAAATACCACCACGGTATTTTGTGGACTTGTTTTATAATTATGTAAATCCTTTTCCAACATCTGCTTCGCAAAAGCCATGGGGGCTAACTTTGTATTAGCCCTTAACTGGGCTCGAATAATCGCTCGACCTGACTTAGAAGATACCTTATAACCCAAAGCATGCAGATTATTAACAAGCATTGTTTTACCGGTACCAGGTAATCACATGAAAGTGTTTAGACTGCTCCATGGGTTTATTTTTCACACCGCCTAAATAAATCCAGTTTGGGATCATAAAGCGATGTCATCACATTCATACCACCTAACACAGTATGGAATAGGTTATCATGTGAAACCTGATTATTTTTAGCATAAGCCATAAGACAATCGTTATCTATTCCCTTATCTTGAGTAAAATCTCTGGATAACCATAAAATCATTGGGATATGTGTTTGCTCCTTCGGTGCCAGAGCATAAGGTGTAATACCGTGTAAATAAATACCATTTTCTCCCAATGACTCACCATGATCAGAAAGATAAATCATTGCTGCTGAATACTGTTTCGAATGTTGCTTTAAAAGCTCAATAACAGAATTCACAACATAATCAACATTGACTATCGTATTGTCATACGCATTAATAAGCTCTTCTCGTGTACATGTATCAACCGCGTTAGTACTGCACGCGGGGGTAAATTTTTCTTGAGCCTTTTGGTAACGCTGATAATAGGCTGGACCGTGGCTACCATTTGTATGTAGAACTATAACCGCATTACCTTTTAAATTAGCAATGTATTGATCCAACCCATTCAGTAGTTCAATGTCATCACATAATCCACCTGAGCATTTTTCTTTTGGTAAAACTTCGTCTAATTTAATGGTTGGCACACGATCACACACATCTTTACAACTAGAATCATTTTCCTTCCATAAAATGCTTACCGAAGCACGTTGAAGAATGTCTAATAAATTATCTTGTCGCTCAGCCTGTGCCCCTTCATAATCTTCTCTAGGCATCACAGAAAACATACAAGGAACAGAAACAGCGGTTGCAGTACCACAAGATCTTGCATTGGTAAAATTAATTATGGATTGTTTCTGCAAAAGAGGGTTGGTTTCTTTCTCATAGCCATTTAATGAGAAGTTCATGGCGCGCGAAGTTTCCCCCACAACCACTATCATTAATTTTTTCTTTTGCCCCGGCACTTCTTGAAGTGCCGCATCTTCACCAATATGCACAAAAGGTATACTTTTAAGATACTCACCTTTCGCATAACTGATAACGCTTTGAATATAATTACTGGGTGTAATAAATTTTGTGAACTGCGCATTCGTCTTTTCTCGTAAAAAGAATGCATACTGATTATAAAGAGGATAAGAAACCGACAGCAACACAACCAATGAAATAACAATATTTAAAAACCGATAGCCAACGGTTTTAAATAAAGAAAACCTTTTATTATCTTTAACTAAAATAACCCAAATACTGGGTAATACTGCAAAAATAAATACCCAGACAATCAGCTTGAAGGTTATCAAAGCCTCTGCTTCTCCAATATTAGTTTGGGCTAAGTTTTGTATCATATCTTTATCAATATAAATACCATAAAAATAAGAGAAGTAATTGGCGAATGCACTACAAAATAAAAATAGGATAATAATTGGCTTTCTAATGTAACTTACTAAAATAATAGAAAACAGGATATTGATAAAACAAAAAATAAAAACAAAAAAAGAGCTAACTAATACATAATCCATAAGACTACTCATACCTAATAAATGAATAGTCTTACTAAAGAAGGCAATATTTTGGAACAGTGTAAAAAATGCTGCACAAACAATAACAAAGGTTAGATTATTACAAGATAATCTTTTTAAAATAAACATATCTCTATTACTTCTATTAATAAATGATAAAATCCACTTCCCTAATTTACCAAGGTTGATGTAAAAAATATGTTTTTACACAAACAAATACCCATTCAGCTAACCATGATGATTATCTTTACTTTGATCCAATGTTTCAAATAAAGCTATCTGCAATCTTGAATGAATTTTAATAAACCAGCGCCATAAAATTAATGTTAATGCAATAATGACTACAACTACAATAATCAGTGTCTCACGTGAGGGTAAAATAGCGGATGATAATGCCGAAAGTAAGACTAAGATCACAACAATAGACAATGCAGGTATCAACTCAGCCAATATGCGCTGTAATCGAATATTACCGCCTTTCAAACTCATCTCAGCTAATAGCATTGATAACGCTTTTAACTTACGGTAGGCAGCAATCAAGAAAGGCAATGACAAAACAACGGTAACACCACAAATAACCGCCTTACGATAGTCCACATTAACAACCCAATGCCCTAACCATTGGCCAATAGGTCCAACAAAATAAGCGACCCCTAGAAAAATAGCCGTTACTAAGGCTAAATTAACCCCTACCTGCATAATAATCTTGCGTATCATCCCCGCTAAAACAGCTTTATCTCCATGTAATCTTATGCTATCAACCCATTGCGTATAAGCGTTAAACACTTTAGCGATAGGTGTAGGAATAATACTAGCTAATCCATTAGATAAAGGATCAGCTACCTTAATTAAATACGGCGTTGTTAAGGTTGTAATCACAGAAACAGCCACCGCAATAGAATAAAGATAACTGGAGGTAACACCCAACTGAATCCCCAAAGTAGCAATAATAAAAGAAAACTCACCAATTTGGGACAACCCCATCCCAACGCGTAATGATGTTTTACCTGTATTACCTGCAATAAACGCTCCCATACCACAAGAAAAAACCTTACCGATAATAACCGCAAGCGCGATTACAATAATTTCAACAAAATGGGTTTGCAAAATAGTTGGATCAATGAGCATACCAATAGTAACAAAGAATATTGCACTAAACAGATCCCTAACAGGTTCAATTATTCGCTCAATCTGGGCTAGTTGCCTCGACTCTGCCATAATGGCGCCGATTAAAAAGGCACCTAATACCACACTGTAGCCTAAATAAATAACAATTAAACAAAATCCAAAGCACATGCCCAAAACAGAGATTAATACCATCTCATCACTTTGAAAACGTGCGATATATGCCAATACACGTGGCACCATGATGATACCCACAACCAGTGATACCACCATAAATAGCGTCAACTTACTGATAGTTGCAATAATACCTACCGCATTAATATCCCCTTTTGAAACAGCAATCCCTGACAACAGCGCAATAATACCAATCCCTAAAATATCCTCCACAATCAATACACCAAAAATAAGTTGAGCAAATCGCTCATGCTTCATTTTTAAATCGCTTAATGCTTTAATAATAATAGTCGTTGATGAAACCGCTAAAATGGCCCCCAAAAATAAAGAGTCCATACTGCCCCAACTGAAGAAGCGCCCTATTTCATAGCCGATCCAAATCATCACCACAATTTCTAATAATGCAGCAATAAAAGCCGTAGCGCCGACTGAAAACAACTTTCGAATACTAAACTCAAGCCCCAATGAAAACATTAAGAAGATAACGCCCAACTCCGATAACGTTTTAATACTGTCTTCATCATGAATAAGACCGGGCTTAAATAGATAAGGACCTATTAAGAAACCTGCTACGATATACCCTAATACCACAGGTTGTTTTAATCGGCTAAAAATAACAATTGATACACCAGCAAAAAGCATTAAAATAGCTAAATCTTGGAGAAAACTAGTAGCACTATGCAATGTGGACTCCTAAAAATACTTTATTTACAAATAACAGCTCTCTATTCTAATAGAAAAATAACCTCAGATGTTATAAACATTTATAATCAATGCCTAAAGGAAATTAATCTAGTATGCAAATGCCAAGTAACTCAGAACTTTCTATGTCAGTTCTCATGACTCCCGACATGGCTAACTTCTCAGGGAATGTCCACGGTGGGACATTGCTCAAATTATTAGATGAAGTTGCCTATGCTTGTGCAAGTCGCTATGCTGCTTGTTACACTGTCACTCTATCTGTTGACCAAGTAACCTTTAAAGCCCCTGTTTATGTAGGGGAGCTTGTACACTTTCTTGCTTCCGTTAATTATACAGGTAACACCTCAATGGAAATAGGCATCAAAGTAGTCACTGAAAATATTAAAGAACGAAGTGTTCGCCACACGAACAGCAGTTTTTTCACGATGGTCGCTATAGGTGATGACGGCAAACCCAGCAAGATTCCAACATTAGAGCCAACCACACCTGATGGAATAAGACGTTTTCACGAAGCACAAAAAAGGCGTGAAGTTCGCCAAAAGAAAAATACATAAACTGGAAAGATACGGTGAATTAGAAACAAATGGTAATTACTTATAGCATTTAGCTATTAACTCTAATTAAAAAATAGGTTATTTTTATTAGCATATATAGTTATAATTACACCCGTTAATAGCTAAAATTATCATATAATAAAGATAAATCACTAAAAGGGAGAATCTATGACACAAACACCCCTCATAGCAACCATCTCGGTTGGGTTTGTATTAGCACTTATTCTAGGCGCTATTGCCTTACGCCTCAGGATATCGCCACTTGTAGGATATTTATTAGCCGGTATTTGTGTAGGCCCTTACACACCTTTTTTTGTTGCTGACCAACACCTTTCACACGAAATTTCTGAAATTGGCGTCATCTTGCTCATGTTTGGCGTTGGGTTACACTTTTCTTTTAAAGACCTAATGTCCGTTAAAAATATAGCTATTCCTGGTGCCATTGGCCAAATCTTTTTCGCCACGATAATGGGAATGGGGCTTACGTGGTTACTTGGCTGGAGTCTAGGAACAAGTATTGTCTTCGGCCTAGCCTTATCCTGTGCCAGTACTGTTGTATTGCTCAGAGCGCTAGAGTCAAGACAACTCATCGATACACGAAGAGGAAAAATTGCCGTTGGTTGGTTAATTGTTGAAGACCTTATTATGGTATTGGCTCTTGTATTGCTACCCGCACTTGCAGGCATATTAGGTGGTTCGGCAGGCGATGCTGCGACAACCGCTGTTGACTCAAAAGATCTTGCCGATGCAGCTATTACTGTAGTAACCGATACAGCTCCCGCCCAATTGGGAATACTCGCACAATTAGGAATAACGCTTGGCAAAGTCACTGCATTTATCGCACTCATGATTATCGTTGGCCGTAAAGTTATTCCTTGGATATTAGAACGTATTGCGGGCTTAGGCTCTCGAGAACTGTTTACCTTATCTGTGTTAGCCATCGCCATGGGAATCGCGTTTGGATCAGCAGAGCTCTTTGGTGTCTCCTTTGCGTTAGGGGCATTCTTTGCAGGGATGGTACTCAATGAATCAGAACTTAGCCATAAAGCAGCTGAGGACTCTCTTCCATTCCGAGATGCTTTTGCTGTACTCTTTTTCGTATCAGTAGGGATGTTATTTGATCCCCATGTTCTACTCGAAAATCCCTTGCTCGTCTTAGCAACACTTCTGATTATCGTTATCGGTAAATCTGTAGCAGCATTCTTAATTGTTAAAGCGTTCCGCAAATCTACTCATACAGCACTAACCATTTCAGTCAGCTTAGCTCAAATAGGTGAGTTCTCTTTCATCTTGGCGGGGCTTGGTATGAAATATGAGTTACTCCCTCAAAATGGCTACAATCTAATCTTAGCGGGTGCAATCTTATCCATTTTGATTAACCCTGTACTATTTTTATTGCTTGACCGTTACCAAGCATCTGTTGAGAAAAAAGAAGTTGCCGCGACAGCTACAAATGAAGAAAACACTTCTCAATCAGCAGATCCTATAGAAAATATTGCGATAGAACAAGAAAGTGACGATGATATTCAGCCGATTACAGAAACTAACCATGCCATTATTGTAGGCTATGGGCGTGTCGGCATACTCACCAGTAAATATTTACAAGAGAAACAAATTCCCTTAGTGATTATCGAAGATGCTCACGTGCGTGTAGATAAAGCAAGAGAACAAGGTTACACTGTCGTTGAGGGAAATGCTGCTAATATAGACTTATTAAAAAGAGCAAATATTGAAGAAGCCAAATGGTTATTAATTGCCGTACCTAATGGTTTTGAAGCAGGCCAAATTGTGGAACATGCAAGAACTTGTAACCCTTCTCTCGACATTATGGCACGCGCTCAAACAGAAGCAGAACAAGAACATTTAGAACAGCATGGTTCTAACTTTGTAATCATTGGTGAAAATGAAATTGCACGCTTAATGGAGTCACGTTTACTGCAATCTATACCTACCTCATAATGAACCTCCCCTAAAGGACTATCTAGCAGATAGTCCTTTATCTTGTAATAAACTTTACAATATAAAACTAACTCCCCTGGATAAAATTTAGTAGAATTGCCTCTTTTAGCTTTAGGATAACCTTTTTGATGTTACGCCGTTTATATGATTGGACAATGCGCCTTGCCGAACACCCAAAATCAGAATGGGCATTAGCAGGCATTAGTTTTGCAGAAAGTTCATTCTTCCCTATTCCTCCTGATGTTATTTTAGCACCGATGGTTTTAGCCAATCGCAAAAAAACATGGCGCTACTGCCTCATTTGTACTATCAGCTCCTCATTAGGTGGGATTCTTGGCTATCTTATTGGTTACTTATTAATGGATACCATTGGCCAATGGATTATCAATCTTTATGGCTTGCAGCATAGTTTTGATGAAGCACGAAACAAATTTAATGAGCTAGGCTGGTTAATGGTGCTATTAGGTGGAGGTTTTACTCCCATCCCCTACAAAATAATCACTATTTTAAGCGGCATTACCCAACTCAACTTCTTTGTGTTTGTCATTGTGGGAACCTTTGCTCGAGGAACACGATTTTTACTCACCTGCGCTATTCTCTATTGGTTAGGCCCTAGAGCAAGAGAGATAGTAGAAAAACGACTTGGACTAGCCTTTACTGCATTTATAATCCTGATTGGTGTTGGTTTTTATTTAGTCAAATACGTTTTTAAATAGGAGCTTTTATGCTATCTACGCCTGAAATAATACTAACCTTTGTGATTGTTACAGGTGTAGCTTGGTGGTGGCGCATTCATGGACAAAGAGACTTTGCGTTAAAAGCAGTTGAACAACACTGCAAAAAACTCAATATCTCATTATTAGATGGTTATGTTGCGCTTAAACAAGTAAAGTTACAACGCGACATTCATGGCAAGTTAAGGCTTGCCAAACTCTATAACTTTGAGTTTACCGTAACAGGGGAGCAACGTTATGTCGGTACTATCACCCTTTATGGATTTTATGTGGCGGCTATTAACCTTCCCCCCTATCCGTTCAATCCACAACAAGCAGAGGAACAACAAGGAAACATTGTAGAAAATAGACCTCATCCAACCATATTGACATTAGATGACTACAGAAAGAACAAGAAGAATGACACCTAAACATTACTCTCTCATATTAGCACTCACGGGCCTTATATCGTCTTGTGCACTTCCCCCTATTCCATCTCCAACGGATAACACGGCCATTATTAAACTGTATGCTCAACCGGGAAGAAGTTTAATGGCTGATAAATTAGATTATAACTGGGTGAATGATGGCCGTTATTTTGAGGTAACGGAAGGAGAACACCGCCTGAGCTTGATTTTTCAGTACGATGCAACAGAGACAACAGGTTTATTCTCAAACAATAGCAGTAACATTACCTGCATTATTACACTTAACGCCCACTTTGAGCCCAATAAAATTTATACCCTAGAGGCTCGCCCCTTAATAAACCGTAGCCAGTTACTACTCACTCACAATAACCAAACCAAAGTATTGGACTCATCGCAAGTGAATAGCAACTGCATGCCCTATTAACGCGATTACTTATTCAATGTCAGTCTAATATTACAGATAATTGATAACTGTTTGTCTTTTGTTGATAATGTCAAATTATCATTAACTGGAATATTTTTAACTTTGCCAGCATCTTCATCAACTAAAGGTTTTATAGCGGTAAACTGATAATAATTACCATCAACATCCTTTAATCGATTAATATTAACCACATCAAAGTTTATCCCGACAATAGACACAGGCTCTACCAATGTATAAGCCATTTGATTGTCTTGGTTAATACCGATCACATGGCTTTCGATATCTTTAGCATTATTAGCAAATAGATCAGATACTTTAAAAATATAACCACTATATGTTTCCATCGCAGCTACTTTATCCTTGCCCACGACAGGTAAATTTTGACATAAAATATTTGATGCAATAAGGCTCTTGTCTGCAGCTGAAATTGTTGAAACACCTTTTGCAATAATACTTTTCTTATAATCAGTAGGCTTAGGTGCATCTTTAGCCTCAGGTGATTGAGCTAAAGATAAAGTACTAACAGCGGCCAATATCGATAATAAAAATTTAGATGAACGCATAATAAATTCCTTTCAATCAATTTGTTTTAAAAAACTAACAATAACTATCATCACTATCAAATAAAATACCCAATCAAACTACTGACGAACTCCAAGCCCCATAGCTTGTAAAATAAACCAATGTTTTAAAGGAGGTACAATATTGGTAGCTCCTAAGCCTAAACCTAAAAAACGCCCTGCTTTTAATATAGGCTGTTTATTAGAAAATAGCCGTGTTACTCGATCAGAAAAACCAACGACACAAAATTGATCACATCCTCTTTGCTCTTGATATTTAAGCAACGTTTTAAAATCTCCAAGCGGTTTATCTGAAGTTAATAATGTTTGCGCCAATGCCCATGTATCACGTAATGAAAGATTATATCCTTGCCCTGCAACAGGATGCAAACCATGAGCTGAATTACCTAATAAGACAAGATGAGGCCTCACTTGTTCCTCAGCTTTTGTCAAAATTAAAGGATAACTATGACGCTTACCAACCCGTTTAAACTCGCCCATACGCGAACCAAAGGAATGCTGTAGTTCACTCAGAAAGGCTTCATCAGGCAAAGCTAAAAGTCGCTCAGCTTCCTCATGTTCACGCGTCCAAACCAATGCACAATCATTATTAGGCAATGGCAATAACGCAATAGGACCCTCATCAGTAAAACGCTCAAATGCTCGCCCCATATGACGGCACCCAGGCGTGATATTAGCAATAATTGCAGTTTGATTATAAGGCGTAGAAGCCACATGAATACCTAGTTGCTCACGAAGTGGTGAACGACCACCATCTGCGAGCACAACTAGCTTTGACTCCATGACCTCACCATTGCCCAAAATAATACGGTAACCATCTGGCTGAGGGATTAACTGACTTACCTCTGTATTATAAAGGCAATCAATGACCTGCGTATCTAATGCTGTCGTTAAACAATGTCCAATCCATGCATTATCAATCACATAACCAAAAGAGGACATCCCCTCCTGCTTAGCATCAAGATTTATCTTAACGCCATGGCCACGCTCTGACACTTGAATAAAAGTTATAGGCTCTGCTTTTGTAGCTAAAAGATCCCACACACCTAATTGCTCGTATATTAATTTAGAGCCATAAGAAATGGCTGAAGAACGTGCATCATAGCTTGGCTGATAACCACTCTCAATAGAGTGCGGTTCAATCAATTTAACTCGCCACCCCTTTTCACGTGCAGCTGACTGTAAACATAATGCCAAACTCGCACCTACCAAGCCACCACCGATAATGACGAGATCATTTTGTTGCATCTTTATCTCCAACTCATGCTTCAAATGAGGAAACCATCAATTCTTCTATTGCTTTAATCGTTTTAGGTACTTTAGAGGTCATCACCCGATGTCCCTCTTCTGTCACCACCACATTATCTTCAATACGAATTCCTATACCGCGCCATTGCTCTGCAACATTGTTATTATCTACCGCAATATAAATACCGGGTTCAATGGTTAACACCATGCCCACCGCCAAGGGTCGGCTTTGTTTATTAAGCCGATAAGCGCCCACGTCGTGCACATCAAGCCCCAACCAATGACCTGTACCATGCATATAAAAATCAGTATAGGCTTTTTCTTCAATTAATGCATTGATATCGCCTTGCAATATCCCTAAAGACACTAACCCTTCAGTAATAATTTTAACAGCCACTTCATGGGGGGCTTGGTATAAATTATCTGGTTTAACCGCCTCAATCGCTGCTAAATTAGCAGCTAAAACGATTTCATACAAAGCTTTTTGCGCGGGAGAAAATTTGCCAGAAACAGGAAAAGTCCGACTAATATCACTCGCATAACAGTCTATTTCACACCCAGCATCAATCATTACTAAATCACCCGCCACAAGCGGTGCATTATTTTCTTGGTAATGGAGAATACAAGCATTGGCACCACTGGCTATAATCGAATTATAGGCCACTAAACGCGCACCACCTTTACGAAACTCATATTCTAATGCAGCATCCAAACTGTACTCAAACAATCCTGCTTTACACGCTTTCATTGCACTTATATGCGCTTTTGCTGAAACATCCATCGCATATTGCATAACGGCTAATTCAGACTCACTTTTATGCAAACGCATCTCATGCAAAATAGGTTCTAATGCTTTAAATGTAAAAGGGGGAATAGCATCTTGTCTTACTCGACTACGAACAGTAGAAACCCAATCACTTATTTGTTGTTGCAACGTTTTTTGAGTTGCCATTAAAGAATAGACTGTTTTACGCCCATCTAATAAGCTTGGCATAATTTCATCAAGCTGTTTAATAGAAAAAGCCTGATCAACATGGAAGTTTGTTACGGCGCCTTCTTGCCCTGCTCTTATCCCTGTCCACACCTCTAAGGCAGGGTCTTTATCACGACAAAATAATACAACCTGGCCTTGCTCACGGTTTGGAATCAACACCAACATAGCTTCTGGCTCGGGAAAGCCTGTTAAATACTGGAAATTACTGTCTTGGCGATAGGGATACTCAACCCCCTCATTACGCTCTACAATAGATGCAGCACTAACAATTGCCACATCATCTTCAGTTAAAGTAGCCAATAAAGATTCGCGGCGTTTTTGATACTCACAAGGGGCTATTGTAATCATATTTTTCTCGGACTAGTGTATGACCTGCTTTTCATCAGGGAGAATTTTTAACTCGGTCGCAACTAGCAGAGGAACTAGCTTTAAAAACTCTACCAACTCCATGTAATCATTCTCACTACGAGCTTCATCTTCTGGAACAATAGCCGTTTGCAACTGTGTGATTGAGTCTAAATCGGCTAAAATCTCTAATACTTCTTTAGGTAACTCAGCAGCTTGCTTAACCATTCCAAAGCCAGATAAAAAACCGCCGGCCCAATTAATCAATGCCTTTAAACGATCTTCTAGAGACTCATCATCTGTTGGTAATAATAATGTCACCGTGACACTGCCATCGGTAAACTCTTTATTTACCATTTCTTGCAACCCTGAAATAGCAAGCTTAATAGCTTCACTCTCCTCACCTTCACCTAAAAGAGTTGCCATATCAGCTTCCTGAAAGGATCCACCAGACACTTTAACGCCCCAAAGATTCCCCTGCAACTCAGCCGGTGTAATAAAATACCCTGCATCTGTTAATAACTTTGCAAAACCTGCATAGGCAGAACATAATACTTGTGACATAAATGGCGCTAACCTTTTAAAACTAAATTTATACTATTATAGTAACAATCTTGACAAACAAACAGAATGTTTAATTGTATAATGAACTTTTATTAAACATTATATTATAATACCTTACTACATTGATTAATATGTGGGCGTTTTGACTAAACGAAAACATGGAAATATTATGAAACAAGCAAAAACAGTGACTATCAATATTTTAGATAAAGAATATCACCTTACATGTCCAGAAGATAAACGTCTTGAACTACAAGAAGCGGCTAACTACCTCAACAAAGTGATGCGAGAAATTCGTACAAGCGGAAAAGCGATTGGTGTTGAAAGAATTGCCGTAACCGCCGCACTCAATATTGCCTATGAGTTACTTGAATATAAACACAAGGCCACTGAAACCCAACAAAGCCTATTATAATAGTATTACAAAAACAGCCAAATATCTTGTCTTACATTATATTAATGGTTAATTATATTTTCATTTACAGTGCAAGCAATTCAGGTATAATAAATTTAACTCCTCGGGTGTTCGTCAATTGGAGATGTCCCTGAGCCGATAATCTTTTATACGGAGGTTATCAAATAACCGGTGTGCATGTCCGTTTTACGGAAAGCCTAAAGGTTTGCGGTAACCACCACCTTGAACTTTTGGGTTCAAGGGCTAACCCAATAACGGCACCTTTGGAGCTCTTCATTTTCTATTATGACGATGGTCATTACCCCCGAAACATCTCCCAAAGAACTAAGAAAGCTATTACGCTCTCGTAGACGGTCACTGACTAATCTACAACAACAGATTGCCGCTGAAAATCTTTGTAAGCAACTCATCAAAAGCCCTTTATTTAAAAAGTCAAAACATATCGGCCTCTACCTCGCCAATGATGGTGAAATAGATCCTCATTTATTGCTAAAAGTCGCTAAAAAGTATAAAAAACATATTTATCTTCCCGTTCTCAGGCAATGGCCTAAATACGCCATGGTTTTTCAACGTATTAAACCATCCACACGCTGGACATTTAACCAGTATAAAATCAAACAACCTGTTTATGATAAAACAAAGCTAAGTCATCCACTCAAACTCGATCTAATCCTTATGCCTCTCGTCGGTTTTGATAAAGAAGGTGGGCGTATAGGTATGGGGGGAGGCTTTTACGATCGCTACTTTAGCTACCTAAACCGTATGAACTCGTGGCGTAAACCTTATTTATTAGGTTTAGCACACGAGTGTCAAAAACTTGAAAAGCTACATTTAAATAGCTGGGATATTAAAGCAATGGCTGTCGTGACAGATAAACAGTGGTACTTTCATTAGCACAAACTGCTACTGGGTACACTATTTTACGTTATTAATAACTTGCCCTACAAAATATTACTTCTCTAAATAGAGAAGTTTTAAAGTGTTTGATATTTTCTTTTCTTTAAATATGTTATAACCAATTTTCTGATATAGTTTAATATTTCTATCACTCTTTGAACTGGTAAAAAGCTCACACCGCTGATGGGGTAGCACATTTTCTATTTCAGTCAATAGTTTTGTACCAATTCCTTGATTTTGTTTATCTGGTTTAACAATCAACTTACCTATATACAACGTATCATCCTCGATATACCCCCTTACGGATCCAATAATGTCACCATTATCCATTACTTTTAAAACAATGCCCTTTTCATATTCCTGTAATACTTCTTCCAATGTTTGAGTTAGCGGCGGTATATTCATATTTCCACAAAGCTTTGCTTCGCTTTGATAGGCTAAATATTGCAGTTGCAAAATTTCTTGTAAATCATTTTTATTGGCTACTGTTATTATCATTTCACCACAAATCCTAAGTAAGCATTACTAAAAGCATCATCTTTATTTAATAAAGTCATCTTAATACATACTTGATTAATTGATTAGTAATCCTGCTTCATTCCAAATTTTACATATTGGAATCTCATTTTTGTATTGGCAAGCAGACTCAGGCATACCATTCTCATACCATGTCTTCCACAGGCCAATCTTCTTTCCTAAAATAGAGGTACCCTCTAACTTTTTATTACCATTTGCATACCAACGTTCACAAGAAACAGGATTTTCATCATAGACACTACAAGTTTCTTCTGGCTTGCCATCTTCATACCAATAGTGCCAAACTCCTTCTTTCTTATTATTGATAAAAGAGCCTTGTGCTTTCTTATTACCATTCTTATACCAAAAAACAGCATCACCATTTCGTACGTCATTTTCGTACATAAGCTCTATGCTTTTCTCACCATTCTCATACCAACTAGTTGATAACCCTTGTAATTTATTACCTTTAAAATGGCGCTCTACTTCTTTTTTCCCTGATGGAAAATAACGAACAAACACATCTTGTGAGGTGGCATCGTTAAAGTAGACCTCTTGTTTTATTAATTGATTGTTCTCTTTTACCCAAATAGATTCTATGCCTTCTATTTGACTATCTTTATAATGGGCTTCATATTTTTTTTCACCGCTCTTAAACCAGCGAGTCACCAAACCATTCAATTTACCACCACTATAATGTAACTCTTCTTTTTTATTACCATTACAGTACCAGTTGATCACAACACCATCTAATCGCCCATCCGAAAATTGCGCATCTGTTTGCAGTTTGCCATCAGGGTACCAAAACTTATAAGATCCATTTAATTTACCATCCTTATAATTAAACTCTGACTCTTTTTGACCTGATGAGTACCACGATGTAACCATTCCTTCTAGCAAGCCTCTACTATAAAAGCCTCTCAACTCCATTTGTCCATTGTCAAACCACTGAATATATTCTCCTTCAATATCGCCTATATCTTCAACCATAAAAGCATAAATATCTTTTACATTGGTAAATAAGGTTGGTTCTACTTGCTTATTATCCGTGTCAGTAAAAAAATCTTGGATTAGATAATTGTCATTGCCGTTAATCTTTAACAACTTTCTATAGTAAGTGCTTTGTTCCTTACTTCCTACTCTTTTACCCTCTTTATCTGCATAACTAATAATCGCTCCCTCTTTCAATGGAACATTAACCAATTCTGCTTTACTTTCTACAGCTACTTGTGCAAAAGAATAACAAGGTAATATTGCGATTATAAGGCCGATAACAATCACAAAACACTTTTTAACATACTCCATAACAACCCTCTAAACAAATAGAACCAGCTGATTTCAAATATTATTTATCGCTTTTTATCACGAATCTTTTTTTCCATTTTTTTATGATGGCTCATTAAACGACGCTTCTTATTGACCTGCCTTTCTGTTAGCGTATTCTTATTATTTTCATAAGGATTTGTACTTCCTTTATACTCAATCCGAATAGGCGTTCCTACCAACTTTAGGACACGACGAAACGTATTTTCAAGGTAGCGAGTATAAGCTTTAGGTACTTTTTCTACTCGATTACCATGAATAATAAGTAGCGGTGGATTAGCTCCCCCTAAATGCGCATACCGCAACTTGATTCGACTACCATTAACCATAGGTGGTTGATGCTCTTGCACTGCATCTTCTAATATGCGGGTTAACTTACTTGTAGGCCAACGCGTCACTGCTGAATTAAAAGCTGCTTGTACCGACTTATAAAGATGGCCTACCCCAGTTCCATGCAGCGCCGAAATAAAATGAATGTCGGCAAAGTTCACAAACATTAAGCGGCGTTCAAGCTCTGTTTTAACATAATCACGTTCAGATGCTTCCATTCCATCCCATTTATTTAAAGCAATTACTAATGAGCGCCCTGTTTCTAACACAAATCCCAATAGATTGAGATCATGATCTACAACACCTTCTCGGGCATCCATCACAAAAATAACTACGTTTGAATCTTGAATAGCTTGTAAGGTTTTGATAACAGAAAACTTTTCTACCGCTTCAAATATTTTACCCTTTCTTCTAACACCCGCAGTATCAATTAATGTATATTTCTCTTCGTCACGGGTAAATGGAATATAGATACTGTCTCGAGTTGTTCCTGCTTGGTCATACACCACCACACGCTCTTCACCGAGCATACGATTTACCAAGGTTGACTTACCCACATTAGGACGACCAATAATGGCTATTTTTATGCCATCTTTTTCACTAGGCCCCGGGACTCTCGGCATTTCTGCTATTTGGGAGGGATCGATAGTGGTTTCATTAGTCAACGAGTCCTCTTTTACTTCACCAATCATATTAGACAAAATCGTTTCTAACATAGGATTAATGCCACGACCGTGAGCAGCTGCGATCAGAATAATGGACTCAAAACCTAATAAACTAAATTCCGCCTGAATATAATCGTTATTTACTGCATCGATTTTGTTAACAACCAAATAAGTCGTTTTATTACGCTTTCTTAAGTGATCCATGATTAACTGATCACCACCCGTTAAGCCGTCTTTTGCATCAACAATAAAAAGCACTACGTCGGCTTCTTCAATAGCAAGTAATGATTGTTGCGCCATTCTGGCATCAATCCCTAATTCTTCGCCAGAAAGCCCCCCTGTATCGATAACGATATAAGGCTGTCCTTTCCAATGCGCTTCGCCATATTGGCGGTCACGGGTTAACCCCGCATACTCAGCAACAATAGCGCTACGCGACTTAGTTAGACGATTAAATAAAGTTGATTTGCCAACATTTGGGCGGCCTACTAAAGCAAGCACAGGAACCATAAGGTGTTTTCCTTCGTTAAATTCTTTTTCATTCGTTATAGCTCATTATTCATAACAAAAACAGGGCTTATAGCTTTTTTTTGTTCACAATAGAACTAATTAATTCTTTAAAATCTGCTTATTTTTGGGGCATATGATGGAACGGAGCATATCCACAATAAAATTAAATATAAGTAAAGATACTAAAAAAACTGTCCCCTTAGTCAATACCAAGACACATAAAAAAAAATCCAAAGATAAGTCTTTTAAGTTATCTAATAGGGAGAGATTATACATTGAAATGTTCCCTAATGGTTCTAAATTATAGAGGGTAAAGTATATTTTTGATGGAAAAGAAAAACTCATAGCTTTAGGATGTTACCTAGCGGTGTCCCTCTCTTATGCGAGAGAGCTTAAACAAGAAGTAAGGACGCAAGGCAAAAGGGGAATCGACACAGTATTCAATAGGAAAATATAAAAAAACAAACAGGGCATCAATGATTTTGGATCTTTAGCAAATAAATGGTACGATATTTTTGCTAGTAAATGGTCAGATTTAACGAAACTAAAAACAAGAAGATATCTTGACAATGACCTAATGCCATTCTTTAAAAAAAGAGATATTTGAACAGTAAAAAGAATAGAACTAGTCTCGTTAATCAAAAAGCCTGAGTCCAGCCCAGAAACGTATCAGAACCAGTTAAAAATACGAATATAGCTAAATCAAATATTTAGATTTGCTATTGCAAAAAGGAATTATCGAATCTAATCCAACCACCAACATTGATATAGTTACCAAGGCTGTACTAAAAAAAAACCAATGCCCCACGTTCGCTTTTCAGAACTAAAAGAACTGATTGAAAGTGTAAAACTAACTAACAACCCAATTCTAGCAGACGGTAATCAATGTTAAACTGGCTTTACTTATGAAAAAACTATTATCAATCATTACCCCCCTATTTTCTAATCTGCCTTTTGCAGATAATATTTATTGTAAGGTGGTGATATTACGAACGGCGATATAATCCAATGTTTAACTGATGATAAGAAGCAGATTAAGGCTAGTATTTAGGAAGAGCAAATTAAAACTTAATTTACATAAAATATTAGCCTTTCTTATTAAAATCTCGAAACTAAGACACTTCACAAGCTTGACACTCCTCCCTTTATAGACAAATATATTGCTACAGAGCTAAACATTAAACTCATGTTTAATTTAATACACTTTTCAACCTATAATTTTATATATGAGTATTCACCTATTATGCAAAAAAATTATATTCCTATATTAGCTTTACTTCTATTGATCTCTGAATGTTGGTAGCACATTAGATGCCCTCAATAAAAATACAATGTGGATCAATAAAGCCCTCCCCTAACACAATAATAAAATAAATAGTTTTGCCATTTAGGAACGCCACAAATGAGCAAAGCTTTTGACATTGCTTTCTTTGTTTTAATAACATTTTAACATTATAATTATAGTACCAAGGTATAGTATTAGTAGGTATAGCACATCATCTATTCTATTGCCTCAATTTTAAAGCTACTGTTTTTAAACTCAAGGAGAGATATATTGAAAAAATTAATAGCTATATTTGCCATAACTTTAGGAATCATTGCAGGGCTAACATCTTTATCAGTTAATGCCGCACAAGGAAACTTAACTTACGGAACTTGGTACTTTCTAGCGTCCTCTGACTCAATACAAAACTTTAATATAGTTCGCAATTGTATTTATACAAGAACCCGCTGGCAGCAAAACTATGGCCGCTTGCAAAATCAGTATTACACTTTAACTGTGGTTAATACTTCTTGCCCAACTGTCGACAGTTTAAATCTACCGAATTAATTTATAAATATTTTAATAATAAAAAAGCACTTAGCAATAAATAGTGCTTCTATTATTAGAACTTCAGAACAATACTTTCTATGCTAAACTGAAATGCTAATAACATTCTTTATTTAAGATATTTTATTAATTTATCTATATTTTAAAATCTAATATCCCCCTGTCAAACACCATAACAGCTCAGTACATGATTAGGCGCTTACTTTTTGGTAACGCCTAGTACTTGTATAACATCGCAAAACATTTGATATAGTATTTCACAGTTATTCATAAAATGTAATATTTGTGATTACTCGAAAGGTTGACCAGCAGTATTTTTAAATAATACTATTAACTCATCTTAGTATTTGATTTTTATCATTGTTGTTTCTTTTTTTCATACTGTATTAAATCCATTTTCTCCCGGAGACTGATGTCGCGCAAATCTAGTATTATTGTGCTTGGTAGTGCTTCCATTTCAAATAATTTTTCTTTACCCCTTGTTGATATCCCAGTTAGAGCAGGCTTTCCATCTCCTGCGGATGATTATGCTGAGGCAAAGCTTGAATTAACAGAGTATCTTGTACAGCATCCTAATGCTACTTATTATATTAGAGCGATTGGTGATTCAATGGTGGATTATGGTATTTTTAGTGGTGATTTGCTGATTGTCGATAGGTCATTGGATGCCAAAGCGGGGGATGTTGTTATCATAGCTATTGATGGGGAGCTTACGTGTAAGAAACTGTCTTATATTAAAGGTGAACCTTTTCTGGTTTCTGGCAATAGTCTGTACCCGCCTATTCCTTTGTTAGGTAAAGAAGCTCATGTGTGGGGAGTGGTTATTTATAATATTCACTCGTTACAGGGAAAGTGTTCATGATCGGCTTGATTGATTGTAATAATTTTTATGCCAGTTGTGAGCGTGTATTTAATCCTAAGCTAGAAGGAAGGCCTGTAGGCATTCTTTCTAATAATGATGGCTGTGTGATTGCTCGCTCTAATGAAATTAAACCATTAGTACCCATGGGAATGCCTGCCTATCAGATCCCACCACATATACGTAAAGAAGTTACGTTATTAAGTTCTAACTATGAGCTCTATGGTGATATGAGCCGTCGTGTGTTTGATACTGTTCGTGAACACACGTCAGACCTTGAAATCTATTCTATTGATGAAGCGTTTATTCATCTATTGGGTTTTGATAATACGGTTGAATACTGTAAGCGTTTGCGTTCAATTGTTAAGCGTGACACAGGTATTCCTGTAAGTATTGGACTTTCGTCAACAAAAACCTTAGCTAAAATAGCGAATCATGTTGCTAAGAAAAATCCTGAACTCGAAGGGATTTGCTGGTTACACGCAGGGGAGCCAAGACTTGAAGCGCTGTTAAAGCAGTTGCCTGTAGGTGAGGTGTGGGGCATCGGCTATAAAATAGCTCAACGATTAGAGGCGTTGGGTATTAAAACAGCTTGGCAATTAAGACAATCAAATCTTAAACGTATTAGGCAGCATTTTTCTGTTGTTCTTGAGCGCACTGTTTTAGAGTTGCAAGGAACCCCTTGTATTGAGCTTGATGATATGAATACGCCTAAACAGAATATCATGACTTCGCGTAGTTTTGGCAAAATAACAAGTAACTTTTATGATTTGTCTGAGGCTATACGCGCTCATTCAAGCAAGGGGGCTGAAAAATTACGTAGTCAGCAGTCTGTTGCTCGTGCTCTAATGGTTTTTTTAAAAACGAATCGCTTTCGTAATGATTTATTGCAGTACAACCCATCGAAACTCGCCCAACTACCCTATCCTACTAATGATACACGCGTTATCGTAAAGACGGCCCATGAAGCATTATGCTCTATCTTTCGTGAAGATTATCTTTATCATAAGGCTGGAGTTATGATGTTAGACTTAATAGATAAGGATGTTGAGCAATTCGATTTTTTTCATGCAGCACAAGATACTAAAGAACAGATTAAAAGTGATCGGTTAATGTCTACGATTGATTCCATTAATAAAAAGATGGGGAAGAATACGATTATTATTGGGGGTCGTACAGTTAACGCTACATGGAGTCTTAAAAGGGATTTTTTAAGCCGGCGTTATACTACACGTTGGAATGAGTTACTTAGCGTTAAGCTATGACTTTTGAGCCTTTGCCCAAAAGACTAGGCACATATGATGTAGCCTCGAATTAGTGGAGACATTTAAACCTCAAAAAGGAGTCTCCAATGGGCACAAAATACAATCCTCATTTTAAACAAAAAGCTATAAATTTAGCATTATATAATGGTCAAACCTATCGACAAACGGCTGATGACTTGGGTATAAAATATCCCACCTGTGTAATTGGATACAACAAACCATGAATAAGCAAGTCTAGCCATCAAACCATAAAAACCAATAAGAAACCTGACTACACGAGCTAGAACATCAAAATAAAGCGATGAAGAAAGAACTCGAATTTCGTAAAAAGAAAATCGAAATCCTAAAAAAACCGCACAGCACTTTTAATCGATAAAGTACTGCATCCGTGAGCTTAATTGGTTCGTCTGACTGAACACCTAATTTGGTACATGCTCGTTGAATATAGCCTTGTGTGTTATTTTTATTAGATGGAGCATAACGATTAATAGTTGATTGAACCGTCCTTAATCCGTATTTATCTCTGTATGAAAACATGACCTTTATAATAGCTCTAATACAATACACAGGATCAATAAATTGATAGCATGATTGATCCGTCCTCTGTGATTCAGACACTAATCCTTGAAATTTAATACCTCAATGTATATGACCTAGATTATTGTTTCTTATTCCTCTTGGTAGACTCATAGTTCGTCATCCTCGTTTCTGTATCTGTCTTGGTAGCTAGTACTTTGTTCTATTTTTTTATCGATTAATTTTCTTATGAAGTACTTAGCTGTTTTCAAACCAAATACACCTATAAAACCTGATGCTGCTAATGCCTATCCATAAGATAAGCCAAACTCTCTACAGGTAACGCCTACACTAAAAACAATATGTGATCCAAACATAGAATCGAATAATACTAATTTAAAACTTGGGTGCTTTTCATCTCGCTACATTCGAAATATGATTACAACGAAAACCATAGCTAATGCTATTCCTTGTTCTCGTGCAATGTTGTATAGGTCTATCCAAAAACTTATGTCTTTTTCTGGCATTTCATGTTGTCTTGGTAATTTTCAGCTATAAAAAACCGCCTCAATGAGCGGTCTTTTATCTAGACTTGATAGTATTAATATTGAACTTGAGTTACAGACACAATATCTGAAAGTGAATTATAATAAATGGTTAACCTAGTATCAGGTTTCTTTTGGTCCGCACATTGAAATACTTTATCATTTCCTGTCTCGACCCTTTTACAAATAAGATTTTTTGATTTAATTAACCTATCTGCTAACTTATCAAAACTCTCTTCGCCTTTAATAATTAAGTACGTGCTTTTCATGTTAGGATTACTAATAATATAAATAGATCCACCCAATACACTTAAATCGCTTGTTTTTATATCATAAAAAGATACCGGCCCCCCAATAAATTGATAAACAATAGTATTTTTACCCTCATCAGTCGCAGGAGTAAAGTGCTGTTCAACTTTTATAAAAACAGGATTATTAGCATACGTTTCTGGTGTATCATCTTTATTAATCGAAAAATTAGGCTTTTCACCACATCCCACAAGCAAAACTGCTAAAATCACGCTGATAATTAATTGCTTCATTCTCTTCATCCTTAGATACATAAAAAATGAAGTATAGTTTTAATACAGGCATAAAAAAAGCCCTTGCGGATTAGGCTAAGGGCTGTATTTCGTTTAGAGCGAAAAATAATTATAGAAATAATTCATTATTTTTTTAAGCTGACAATATTTAACTAAAAACAAATAGTTAATTAGCATAAATACCTAACTTTAATTATTTTTAAGTAATTTCATCACATCCTAGCTTTATGATTTTAGATACAGGCTCTAACGCCTTAGCATCGATACATACACATGAGTTTAGTAATGAGATTTAGATAGCGCCTGTTGATAAAGTATAACTTGGTTAACGCGATAATGTCTTGTTGCAAAGTTGAAGGGACAACACGGGATAATGAATTAAGAAATATTTATAACTTCAATACTAAACAGGACAAGAAATAACAAAAAGAAATATGTATTGAATTAAAAAATAAACCCGTCGGTTTAATTCTGCATAAGGAAGAGTATCAAAATAACTCAGAGGAGATAAAACTATATACACCGTTTAAAGCTAATAGTTAATGAGGTATTAAGGCGTATTAATGCTCCGATGGTATTAGCCATTACGATTGGAATATACAACATTCAAGGTAAGGTAGCAAAAAATCACAAAACATGGCAGGTTATATCTTAAATCTTAAGCTTGAGTTAGATAGTATTAAATCTGTTGAAAAAATGAAAGAAAAGAGACAGACGCTATCTAAACGTATTGTTTGGCTAAAACAATTCTATATGGAGCGTTGCGGTATTACGGAGATTAAAATGAATGATGATAATTTCACGAGTAAGTTAAATAAAGGAAGAGCCTCTGTAGTTGTTGAAGATGATGAAACTAAGTTTCTTGATGACGGCTCTTTTGTTAAATAGTAACGTTCTATTAGTAAGACAGCTGTTAAAGAGGCTATCGATAAGGGCGAGTTTTTTGAGGGTGCTAGATTAGAACAATTGCTTTCTTTAAGAACCAGCTAATAAACATCACTCAATTAATGGAATTAAACTCTATTAATCTATTTAATTACAAAGTAATATTTACCTTAAAAAAGTTAATAATATTCTAAAATAGTTCAAGATTATCTTAAGTGGAGTAAATAAACATATGTTAAACATTTTTTTTTGTATGATTCTCAGCGTAAATAATGGCGGTTCTTTAGTCGCTAATTGTCGACCAGAAAATAAATATATTAAGCAAGAATTTAACAATATAACTTTAATGGTGGCAGACATTGATGCACCCTTTAATAATCAGCTTTATGCTGAAGAATCAAAACAAAACTTAACAAAGTTATGCCTAAATAAAGAAGCAGAAGTAGAGGTACATTTATACAATAATCAATTTATATTTGGCGCTGTAAGTTGTGAAAATAAAGATGTAGCAAAGTTTCAAGTCGCTTCAGGTATGGCAAAGGTATCTGAAAACTCAAAATTCAACGATAATATTGATTCTCTTTTAGAGTATGAGCAAAAAGCACAAAATCAAAAAGTTGGTATATGGAAAAATATAACCCCAAAATAATTTGGTTAAGTTTCATTGCGCCAGTGATGAAATCAATAATCTATTCTAAACAAGCCCTATAAGTAAGGGCTTTTTAATACAAGATATTTATGGAAGACTTTATAAAAATTGAATTTTAAATAAAAGTTATTTGTACAGATAAAACAATCTATCTATCTCAGAGAGATACCAATAACAAAAATAATATTATCTTGTACAAATGACGTATTACTCTCATCTGTTTAAGTACTAAAACTCATATATACGTATCAGCACATTAAACCTATATAGGAGAGTCAAAAGGATACAGAAATTGTAACACTCCACTCACTTTAGTTATCACCTTTGTGACAAACTAGATTATATAGTTTACAGTCATATCTAAAGTTTGCATATCAAGAAAACAAAGCCTTCGGATTAGGCTTTTATTTAGTAAGTAATCACCACTCCACAAGTTCAGCGTACCCAAATCCATCCGCTCCCATATTATTCCCAGTATAGAAACAATAAGTCTTACTCTCATACCTTAAAACCGATGGATACCCCATCGTTTTACTATCCCACCCCTTAGATGAAAACTCTAAATTAATTTTATCATCATCTCGTGTCCAATTTATACCGTCTTTAGACTCAGCATAAGCTAGCTTATAGGGAATTAGCTTTGTACTAGCACCAAAAAACATCCGGTATATATTGCCATCTTTAAAGACATATGGCCTACCTACTCTGTGCTCACCTTCATTACATTGTATGATTACCTTACCTTTTTTGGGAAAAGAATCATAACACTCTGATTCCATATAACGAATGTCATAAACTGGATACTTTTTATCAATAAAAGAATTACCTCCTCCATACCAAGCCCTCCACTTTCCATCTTCGAACATTATGGAATGAATTACACGAAAAAACTCCTCACCATCGGTTCGGTCAGTAATAGGTACCTGACTATTTCTAAAGAAAGTTTTTCCACCATCTTTTGATACCGCCAATCCACCGAAAACAAGAAACTTTATATTTTCTGGAACTTGGTAGCCTGCGTAATAAAGTAAAATATCTTCTTCATGCTTTACTACGGCACAAGGAACAACACCATTCTCATCAAAGGTAAACTGAGCCCCAATATCAAGAACAGGTTTTTCGGAAATTTGCAATACATTCGATGGGCAAGCCGCATCGACATCAACATAACCAACTCTTGAGATACCATTTACACTTCTTCCACCAAAATAAATTCTTATTATGTTTCCTAGTAGAATAGGCGTTGGCTGCAGTGTTCCTCCGACAATCCAATCTACCTGATTCTCGGACTTTAAAATAAGTCCTTTTTTTTCCCAAATCATAGTATTACCTCAGTAAAAAAATGCCAATAATGAATATATGCATATTTTACGCTAACTAATTTTTTATAAAAAAGTCAGCCACTTAATTATCATAGTGAATAATAAACCAATTCATTACTGATCTCTAGTTTTTTAAATTACGTCCATTACAACCTTACTAAACAGCCTGATATAGTAATCAAATAATTTTGCCTTTTTAAGATACTTAACACTTGAGTACTGATCCGTACACCTCGAAAAATAGCAGCACTTCTGATGGCCATTTAAGTTATCATCTACTAATCCAATACATTTAACTTTCTGTAGTTGCTATATACTAAGCATCTATAAGAATGCGTAGCTTTTAAATGTGCTGCCAACACATGCCTGAAACTTAACAATAAAATCTTTAGTATTAAACTGATAGTCTTCTGTTATCTCTTGATAAATAAGAGCTACTATTTCTTCTAAATATTAAAAATTATCAGCAATAAACTCCATATCTTGCATAATTTTAGAAGTATCTTTAGAGATCAAAACATTACCAATTAGATTATCTGAGTCATCGAACTATAATAGATACCTATCTATGCGAGTTGTAACCCAAGGATCAGGTTTTTAAATAAATTTAGACTCAATGCGTAGATAAATACTTAACTGTTAAATCAGGAAAATCTGTAAACACTCCATCACTCTTAACGACTTCAAAAATAATATTGTGTAGCTGTTCCATATTGTTTGCGAAGCTCGGTAATCGGTCTTTACGCAACGTATAAGGGTGAATAAATAGATGGTTGTTATGAGCCTCTTGACTCATAATAGTCAGAACAATATGCTCAGGGGTGGAACGTTTATCAATCAACATGGGATATTGTGGCCCTATTCCATCGGCATATTTAGCAATTTTTTTCATGGCACCAGGCTCAAACATCCAATCATAGTTATAGTTAACAAGTTTGCCTTCTTTATTTTTTTCAAACGTTTCTTGCCAGTCTGTTTTGGCGATTAGTTGCACAAGCTTTAAATCCATCCCTAGTTGGGGAAACAGTTCTGTTTTAATCCGTTTTAACTCATTAGGGTCAAAAGACTGTAAGTAGACTTTATCCTTTTTAGTGGTATAACCATATTTTTTTAATACTTCAAGCACCGCTAATGAGATATCTTTTCCTTCACTTAAATGGAACCAAGGAGCTTTTATTTCAGGATAAATACCAACCTCTTTACCTGTTGAGTGGTTAAGCCCTTGAATGAACTCTATTTCTTCTGAAAATGTATGAATTTTAAATATTGATTTTTCCATCGGAAAACGATCAGGATAATCTTGCTTTTTAACACCATTTACCTCTGTCCATCCTTCAGTAAAATTCAATGTTTTAATTTCATCTAATGTAAAGTCAATCGCATAATAACGTCCATCTTTACGCGCCCGCTCAGGAAATTTTTGGTCAACATCCGTAACACGGTCTAAGTAATGGTCATGTAACACAATCAGTTGATTATCTTTAGTCATCACGAGGTCTTGTTCTAAATAGTCAGCACCTTGTGCATAAGCCATTGCTTTTGATGGCAAGGTGTGCTCTGGCAGGTAACCACTAGCGCCACGATGAGCAATGACCACTTTATCAAAAGCTTGTGCGCTAAATGCCAACGTTAATAAACCAAGAACAAAGAATAATCTAAATATTTTTCCCATCGTTTTTTTCCTTAAAAGGGCTTGTATTTAAAATAATATAAAATTATTTTACCTTCTAAATATGACAATACTGTGTATCTTATAAAACAATAAGCTTTCAACACTATTATTCAACTCAAGCCTTAGACTTTAATATAGATCAGCTATTTATAGGACTGCGAATCAAAAGAAATCATCTATAAAATTAGATATATTTGGAAAATACCTATAACTTAGATATACCAAACTGACCACTACACATATCAGAGAGAGAACCCATAACAAACCGCTCGACAAAGAAATTAATGCTATAAATGATACAATCAGTAAGCAAATAAAAAATATATCCATATCTCAATAACCTTTATTTTTTAGTCAACTCTATTTATAGTCTGATTACTTAAGTTAGTTGCTTAAGTAGTAAATCTTTTTTATTAAAAACGCTGGTCACAATTCAAAATTTAGACAAAGAGTCTAAAGCATTATTTTTATGTTGTATATTATAGGGTGTTCTACTAATAATGAATCTTAAAAAATATCAGATTCTATTTGTATTAATTGGTACGCCCGTCGTTGTTAGTCTTACGCTTTGAATGGCGTAGAAACAGAAGCAATAGCTAATAAGGGTACTCAGCCCTACAAAGTCAATAATCAACAATTTTACAAAATAGCGGCTGAATTCACGAACAAATAAAACAGAACCTATAAAACAGATAGAATAGAAACAACAAGAATAATTAATATTATATACGATGGATACTCACCTAAAAGAGCTGATGTTAAAGATAACTCAGTAACTAGAGATAACTTTACCATTTATTGGGTTGCTACCTTTATTCTTATAGGCATTTTGATATTTTTATAGCCGCAAGAATACAACGTTATGTTGTCTTTTTATATTTATGGGATGAAACTTATAATAGATTAGCTTTTTGCATTTAAGATAAAAACGAAAATACTGCAATACTAGTGGTACAAAAAAGGGTTATTTAAAATAACCCTTTATTACAGCTAATCCATGATTAACGACCATAAACGGGGAAGCGAGCACAAATGTGTTCAACTTGACCACGAACGCGCTCGATAACAGCTTCGTTGGTAATATCATCTAAAATATCACATATCCAATTAGCTAGCTCGATACATTCTACCTCACCAAAGCCGCGCGTAGTTACGGCAGGCGTACCAATGCGCAATCCTGATGTTACAAAAGGTGAACGTGGATCATTAGGGACTGAGTTTTTATTCACTGTAATGTGCGCACGGCCTAAAGCGGCATCCGCATCTTTACCTGTGATATCTTGCTTGATTAAACTTAATAAGAATAAATGGTTCTCAGTTCCGCCAGAAACCACATCAAAACCTCTATCAATGAACACGCCTGCCATTGCTTTAGCGTTGGTAACCACTTGTTTTTGATAAGCCACAAACTCAGATTGCATCGCCTCTTTAAAACAGATTGCTTTTGCTGCTATCACATGCTCTAAAGGCCCACCTTGTCCTCCGGGGAAAACAGCTGAGTTTAGTTTTTTCTCTATTTCTTCATTCGCACGCGCTAAAATTAAACCACCACGAGGACCACGCAATGTTTTATGGGTTGTTGTAGTAACTACGTCAGCAAAAGGTACTGGATTAGGATAAACACCTGCTGCAACCAAGCCAGCCACATGCGCCATATCGACAAATAGATAAGCACCTACTTTATCGGCAATCGCACGGAAACGGGCAAAATCAAGTACTGGAGAATACGCAGAGAATCCTGCAATAATCATTTTTGGCTTATTCTCTACGGCTAAGCGTTCTACTTCATCATAATCAATAAAGCCATCTGCTGTAATGCCATATTGTACTGCTTTGTAAATTTTACCTGAGAAACTCACAGTTGCGCCATGTGTTAAGTGCCCACCGTGTGCAAGGCTCATACCTAACACAGTATCGCCTGGTTGTAATAATGCCATGTAAACAGCACTGTTTGCTTGAGAACCGGCATGAGGCTGCACGTTTGCATAATCAGCTCCAAATAGTTTTTTAGCACGATCTATGGCTATTTGCTCAACCACATCTACATATTCACAACCGCCATAATAACGCTTACCTGGATAACCTTCTGCGTACTTATTAGTTAAGACACTGCCTTGCGCCTCCATCACTGCGGGACTGGTGTAGTTTTCTGAAGCAATCAACTCAATATGGTCTTCTTGACGTTGCGCCTCGCCTTCCATCGCGGCATAAATTTCTGGGTCAAAGCGAGCAATAGTTAAATCACGGCTAAACATAGCAATCCTCTACAGTGGATGAATATCGATAAAAGGGGTATTTTACCCTATATTTAAATAATTCGTATATGAAAGCTTTTCAGTCTCACTCAAATTTTAATCACGTTACCTAGTTAATACTTATCAAATACTATACTATTATTAACATGTACTCTGTCTAATATTGTAAATAATGTAAGGAAAGCCATGAAACGATTAAAAAAATCATTAACTTTCTCTATCGGTTTACTATGTTTTATTATAGGAGCTAACAATGCTTATGCTGGTTATTATGCAGACCAGCTTAGTCAGTGCTTAGTAAAAAACACCAATGAAGAAGACCGTAAAAATCTAGCCAAATGGATATTTTCTGTGATTGCTCAACATCCCGATATTAAAGAGTTCACAAGCATTACCCCTGAGCAACAAAAAGCAATTGAAAAAACTGCCATCGATCTTTTTGCGCGATTAATTACCCAAGACTGTAAAAGCGAATTTATCTCTGTTATAAAATATGAACCAGAACAAGGCATTTTCATTAGCTTTAAAACTTTGGGGGAGGTTTCTATGATGACGCTAATGTCGAATTCTGTCGTCCAAGAAGCGGCTGTAAACTTCAGCGAACAACTTGATAGCAATGGAGCCATTGAGAAGCTCATTGAGCAAACTAAAACTCAATAAACTGACTCATTTAATATTTATAGACCACTGTTCACCATAAAAGCCGTCGTGGTCTATAGATACAATACAAGTATTCAACCGAAATGATCTTTAAATATACTACCCACGCTAGAAACTACAACTTAGTCGCCCATTAATTGCGTCGATACTGCTCTACATTACCACTTTTATCTGAGCTCCCTACACGTTTATTATTACTATTATAGTAGTCTGTCCTATTATTATTGGTTTGTGAACTGCCTTGATGTTTATTATTTTTATCATAATAATCTGTCCTACTATTATTGGTTTTAGATCCTCCTATTCTGACACCACTGCTATTATAATAAGTCACATTACCGCCATCCTTAACGGCTTTGCCTAGTGTATGTTCGGTTGCAGCATAATAAGTAATAGTATTACCACTAACCACTGATTTACCAACGCGATGACTTGAACTATCATAATAATAGGTTGTATTCCCACTGTTATCCGATTTAGCAACATTTCCCATTTTTTCAAGAAGTGGATCGGCACAGGCTAAATTAATAACCGATAAAATACTGCCCATTAACACAATCAATGACTTTCGATTCATAATCACGCCAAACTTACACAATTATCAATAATAAATAATTACACAACCACCAGTATAACAGGTAAAATAGACTAATATATTTAACTATACATTTTTCAAAAGAATACAGGTTACTATGGCACAATACGTTTATACAATGAATCGGGTGAGCAAGGTCGTTCCTCCGAAGCGTGAAATTCTAAAAGATATTTCCCTTTCTTTTTTCCCTGGTGCAAAAATTGGTGTGCTTGGTTTAAATGGTGCGGGGAAATCAACCCTTTTAAAAATCATGGCTGGCGTTGATACCGAGATTGATGGTGAAGCACGCCCAATGCCAGGGATTAAAGTAGGTTACTTACCTCAAGAACCACAACTTGATCCTAACAAAACTGTACGTGAAGTGGTAGAAGAAGCGGTTGATGAAATTAAGCAAGCCCAAGCACGTTTAGACGAAGTATATGCAGCTTATGCTGAACCCGATGCTGACTTTGATGCACTAGCTGCTGAACAAGCTAAATTAGAAGCTATTGTACAAGCTTCTGATGGCCACAACTTAGAGCGTCAACTTGAAATTGCGGCTGACGCTCTTCGTCTGCCTGAATGGGATGCTAAAGTCGACAAGCTATCTGGTGGAGAAAAGCGCCGTGTTGCTTTATGTCGCTTATTATTGTCGGCACCTGACATGCTATTAATCGATGAACCAACCAATCACTTAGATGCTGAATCAGTGGCATGGCTTGAGCATTTCTTACATGACTTTGAAGGAACTGTTGTTGCAGTAACCCATGACCGCTACTTCCTTGATAATGTAGCAGGTTGGATACTTGAGCTCGACCGTGGTCATGGTATTCCTTATGAAGGTAACTACTCTGGTTGGTTAGAAGCTAAAGCCTCCCGCCTAGAGCAAGAAGCTAAACAAGAAGCAACACACCAACGTGCAATGAAATCAGAATTAGAGTGGGTTAGACAAGGTGCAAAAGCACGCCAATCTAAATCTAAAGCACGTTTAGCGCGTTTTGAAGAAATGCAATCGCAAGAATTCCAAAAACGTAGCGAAACGAACGAAATCTATATTCCACCTGGTCCTCGTCTAGGGGATAAGGTTATTGAGTTTAATAATGTTTCTAAAGGCTATGGTGATCGTTTACTGATCGATAATCTTACTTTCTCTGTACCTAAAGGGGCTATTGTGGGGGTTATTGGTGGTAACGGTGCAGGGAAATCAACCCTCTTTAGAATGATTATGGGCACAGAACAACCAGATTCAGGCACTATTGAGCTAGGTGAAACAGTAAAACTAGCTTGTGTTGACCAAAGCCGCGACAACTTAGAAGGTGATAAAACCGTTTGGCAACAAATCTCAGATGGTTTTGACATCATTCAAATCGGTGGCTATGAAGTCCCCTCTCGTGCTTATGTTGGACGTTTTAACTTCAAAGGTACTGACCAACAAAAATTCGTTAAAGACTTATCAGGCGGTGAACGTGGACGCCTACACTTAGCACTCACCTTAAAACAAGGTGGTAACGTTTTACTACTCGATGAACCATCAAACGACCTTGATGTGGAAACATTGCGCGCCCTAGAAGAAGCCTTATTAGACTTCCCCGGTGCGGCCATTGTGATATCGCATGACCGTTGGTTCCTAGACCGTATTTGTACCCATATTCTGGCTTATGAAGATGATTCACAGGTGACTTTCTTTGCAGGCAACTACACAGAATATGAAGAAGATCGTAAAAAACGCTTAGGGGATGCAGCAACGCAACCTCATCGGGTACGTTACAAAAAAATAAAATAGCTCATTTTATGAACTACAAAGAAGCTTACATTGGTAGGCTTCTTTTTTATTATCTTTATTTCTTTTTTAAAAGCGCCTTGCTTTATTATTTTATATAAATATATTTAACACTCTCAATCTCTTTCATACCATATAATTTCAGTTACTTTATTAAAAAGTATTTTTACTCTCTTACTATTTATAAGCACGCCAGTATTATCTAGTGGAAAATAACACTTAATTTTATGACGTGACGGTCTAAGTTTACTAACACAAAAATGAGGCAAATAAGCTATGTGGCATAATTTAAAATTAGAGAATGTTAGCACTATTGAAAAAACAGTTGCAGAGTTTGCTGTTTGGATGGTGGGGTTGTACCCTATGCTAAAATTAAAGTCAGAATGGTTCATATACAGGAAGAACTGATTTAAAGATAAAACGGAAGTCTGATGGAAATCCAGAAAATGCAATAGGTTCTGGTAAAACTATTGATTAGGCTTTAGAGGACACAATAAACTACTTCAATAGCATGCTAAAAGAAGATGGTTTAAATAGGTTGACAGAAAATGACATCGAATATGCAGAATACCCTGATTTCTAAATCATTTTAAGATAGTCTTGTAAAAATACTATGATGGAGGTTATCACATTATCTTTTTATTTTTTTTAAATGCTTTATTGTATGAATACAAATAATCACTGCCATTAAGTTTTATTTCTAACAGATCCCTTAATAAAGGAGGCTAATACCTCCCTTACTCTTTGTTCATTTTCTATTTAAATAAAGTTTAATAGCAACAGATCAAACTCTAATACTTATCTAAAAAAGCCACAATAATTAGAATGCAAATCTCTTTTTTATTTTATTTAACTTACCCAATGCCATAAATATTTTGTTAAGACTATTTGATAGTTTTAGTTGGATCATAGACTTTTTAACAATTTTTTTGTTTATACAAGCGAATAGCATGACGATATAAATTATTTTTATTGGAGTCTCTATGAAAAAAACAGTTATTTTTTTAGCCCTTGTTGTTTTAGCTGGATGTGCTACGAAACCGATTCCATTTGATCAGGCAAAACCTGTTCCATCAAAAAGACTTTATACCTTTCAAGATAAAAGTCAACCCGCGAAAATATTGGTTACCAGAGACAGTGGATACCAAGGTTTTTATGTGGCGTCAAATTCTATATTGATGGCAAATTAGCAGCTCAATTGGAAACATCTGAAAAAGCTATTTTTTATGTCCCTGAAGGAGCGCACACAGTAAGTGCTGATCATAATTGCCATGGTCCTGTAGATGGATCCGTGTTGACAACAACGACTGAGGACAGTGCAGGATTAAGAATATCGGTAGGACTTAATGGTGCTCATATTAACCCCATTATTTATCAAGCAGACTCATCTCTTTAAAGAGTGAGGGACGAAGAGCAAATTTAGAAATAGGTTTTAATCTAAATACAATGTAAAAAAAGGAGACTCTAGTCTCCTTTTTTATTTCTGCTTTTTTAATTACCCAAACGAATCAAGTAATCAAATGATGAAAGTGCTGCTTTAGCCCCCTCACCCACAGCAATAACGATTTGCTTATAAGGTACAGTTGTTACATCACCCGCTGCAAATATACCATCAACAGAGGTTTTACAACGGTTATCAATCACAATCTCCCCTTGTGGGCTTAGTTCAAGCGTTCCCTTTAACCAGTCAGTATTAGGGACTAAACCAATTTGTACAAAAATACCGGCTAATTCTATTTTGTGCATTTCATCAGTTTTACGGTCTTTATAAGCTAAGCCAACCACTTTTTGGCCATCACCCAATACTTCTGTTGTTTGTGCTTCTTTAATTACCTCTACATTAGGTAAAGAGGCCAATTTTTTCTGCAACACGGCATCAGCGCGTAGTTCAGAACCGAACTCTAATAAAGTTACGTGGCTAACAACACCCGCTAAGTCAATGGCTGCTTCAACACCTGAGTTTCCACCACCAATCACGGCTACTTTTTTGCCTTTAAATAATGGGCCATCGCAATGAGGGCAATACGCCACCCCTTTAGATCTATACTCTTTCTCTCCCGGCACGTTCATTTCGCGCCAACGTGCACCCGTTGAAAGAATAACACTTTTGGCTTTTAAACGTGCGCCGCTTTCAAATTGAACTTCGTGTAAACCACCTTTTTCTGCGGCAGGAATTAGAGCTTTAGCACATTGTAAGCTCATAATATCAACATCATACGCTTTAATATGCTCTTCTAACTGCATAGCAAGCTTAGGGCCTTCTGTTTCGATGGTAGCAATAAAGTTTTCAATACTTAAAGTATCTTGTACTTGCCCACCTAAACGCTCTGCAATAATCCCCGTACGGATACCTTTACGTGCAGTATAAATAGCCGCTGCTGACCCCGCGGGCCCTGCACCTACAATCAATACATCAAATGCTTCTTTAGCATTAAGTTTGTCCACTTCTCTGGCACTTGCGCCTGTATCAACCTTGGCAAGAATTTCTTGTAACGTCATACGGCCTTGGCCAAAAAGCTCATCATTTAAAAAGACAGTAGGCACAGACATAATCTGTAATTGGCTGACTTCATCCATAAAAATAGCACCATCAATCATGGTATGGCTAATATTAGGATTTAAAATCGCCATCGTGTTCAACGCTTGCACTACATCTGGGCAGTTTTGGCAAGACAATGAAATGTAGGTTCTGAAATGAAGCTTTGTAGTAAGCCCTTTAATTTGCTCGATCATTTCAGGTGTTACTTTAGGTGGATGACCACCGGTTTGTAATAATGCCAATATAAGTGAAGTAAACTCATGCCCCATAGGGATACCGGCAAAACGGACTTCACCAATTTCTTCACCAACACGTTTTACAACAAAAGATGGCTTACGGCTATCGTTACCCGCAGCATCTAAACTAACTTTATCTGAAAGAGATTCAATCTCTTTTAAAAGGGTTAACATTTCTTGAGATTTTTCACTCTCATCCAAAGAGGCTACAATCTCTATGGGTTTAGTTAACCACTCAAGATAGGTTTTTAATTGACTTTTTAAAGTTGCATCTAACATCTGAGATTTCCCTTGGAGTTAAGTGAGAATAAAAACGCCCGGCCAACTAGATAACCAGGCGTTCATATATTTCTATTTAATTTTTTAATACCCATCTAATAATCAAGATGGGTAATTACGTAAAATTAAATTTTACCAACTAAATCTAATGAAGGTGCTAATGTTTTCTCACCTGGAGTCCATTTAGCTGGGCAAACTTCACCTGGATGTTCAGCAATGTATTTAGCTGCTTGTGCTTTACGGAAAAGTTCTTTCGCATCACGACCAATACCACCATCGTGCAACTCAATTACTTTAATCACACCTTCTGGGTTGATTAAGAAAGTACCACGCTCAGCTAGACCATCAGCTTCAATCATTACTTGGAAGTTACGAGAAATAGTACCAGTTGGGTCACCAATCATTGGGTACTGAATTTTCTTAATAGTGTCTGAAGTATCATGCCAAGCTTTATGAGTGAAATGAGTATCAGTTGATACTGAGTAAATTTCAAAACCTAATTTTTTGAATTCTTCATAATGATCCGCTAAGTCACCTAGCTCTGTTGGGCAAACGAATGTAAAGTCAGCTGGATAAAAGAAAACAACAGACCATTTACCTTTTAAATCTGCGTCAGTAACAGTTTTGAAATCACCATTGTGGAATGCTTGTGCTTTAAATGGTTTTACTTCTGTATTTATAAGAGACATATGTCACTCCTTTTTTATTTACGGTTTGATTAACTTATGGAACCTATTATATAACCACTAAACAACATTTAAAAATTAATTAATTCGATGGTCCTAATTAATTTTATTAATCATCGATTACAGTGTTAACTTCACAATACCCTATTAACCACAATAAAACCAGCCAAAAACACTAGACAAACGTTTCTATTTATTTAAGCTTGCCATGATTATTTTTTGTGCCGACTGATAGTACTCCTTCCCTTCCGTTGATTTTGCAAAAACTATAAACTGTTGTAATTCTTGATCCGTTAAATCACGGTAAACATAAACTAAAATATCATTCAAATGAGCATCTACTTGCTGCTGAATTTGAGCTTTTGTTGGTGTAATCTGTTTAATACTACTGCCTAGCCCCATTCCTGGAAATAAACTGTCGACGGTATCACCCATAGTACTTGTCAATGATGTACTAACATCCACAGTTGCTTGACGATAAGGAATAGCAGCGGCTAACTCTTTAAAAAGTACTTTCCTTTCATTACTTATCTTAATAACAGGAACACCTTGTTGATTTTTTTGTAAGTTTTCTGCTGTGGTCGCCTCTGTTTCTGCTTTAACAATCTTTTTACCTAATGCAGAGTCAAAAAAAACCAGTGCGGGATTAGGATTCACTAAACTTTGCTTTAGTGCGGATAGACCTCGTTGATTCATAGCTGTAGGCTCAAAGCGTTGGCTACTAAACCCAACGACCGATTGATAGAAAACTGGGGGTAACATGTCCTTGTACTGATTTTGCATCATCTGCAATGCTGAGTCAAAATGCTCAACTTGTACCGGCCAACCAGATGCTTTATATAACTCATCATAGTTGTCTGCTTGCGCCAAAGGTATTGAGCATAAACAGAAAAAAACAATTGCAGTATTTTTAAGAATATTCATTTTATTTAACCTGTATCGAAATTGAAGGTATTGTATCAGCACTTGGTTGTTTTACATCATAATTATAAACGCTAACAATCAACGCTGGATTTTGTTTAACACCAAGTAAACTTAGCAACATATCAGCCGATGCAAAATAATAGTCACCCACTTTAATAATGCGCAAAGGCATTGTTAGCTCATAATAATTAGGGTCGGTTGGTTTCAATGTATTTTTCACTCTCAACCTAAACTGACGGTGTTCCTTTTCTAACATTGTGATTTTTGGATCAAACATCACTACAAACCGCAATATATCTGAGCCTAAAAATGTCTGTGTATAAATACATTGGATATAGTCGTCCACTCTATTATAAGGCGTCTCACAAGGCTTATTTAGCAATGTAGCGTAATCAAAATCGGCAAATACTAAATTAATAGCTTTTACGCCGTAATAACGCCCCATCATATCGGCACTATGGTAATCTAACTCGGGGAAATCCCCCGTACGCAAAACAAACCCTTTATAATAGTTAGGTATAACGACTGCCTGCTCACCACGGGCTTTAGCTTCTTCAATAATCCCAGTACGGATATTGCTTTGCTTATTAATTGATTGATAAGCCAAAAAAACTAAAATATAGGATGATAAAAAGGTAATACAAAGCGCAATAAATAACACTACGCCCATTTTACTTACTTTCTGCTGTAAAGCTTTTTCAAGTAGAAAAGACAAAGCCACCAGTAAAAAAAACAAGCCTGTTAGGTGCGTTCTAGCAACTACTGCATGAGGAGAAGCAATGAGAATAATGCTAAAGACAACCGTCGAACTCAGCCAAATAATCAATAATTGATAATCCTTTTTTTGAAGCAGACGATAACTTTGCGCAAAGGCCCAAATTAACAATAAATAAATAACTCCATACCCTTTTAAAATACTGGGCATAACATCATAAAAATGGTTATAAAGTCGCTCATCAAAAGCCATTGAACGCCAAACCGAATAGTCAGGACTGGCTGCACGAACCATATTGCCTGGAGCTAATAACAGTACTAAAAACCCCATAAATACAGCCACGAAACACAAAAGAATAATCGAGCGATTAGCTAGCTTATTAAACCATGCCCACGCATATAACAAGACTAAACAATAAAGGATAAGTGCCCCTGTAGCCTCATTAGAGCACCCTGAAAGAATAGATAACACAATTAAAATGAGCACTGTTATCTTATTGATTTTTCCCTCAGGGAGGCATCTTAGTAAATACTTAAATAAGAAAGAAACAAAAACTAGTGGCCATAAATAATTGGCGGCCCCAACGACCCAAAAAGTTGTTTGCCCTAACGCAGGGTTAGCCAACCAATAACCAAACCACAAAATAATCAATGTATACACTAATTGTTTTTTAGGGTTAATTTTATCTTGATAATATGGCGTAGTTGCTATGTTATAAATTAATATAGGTAACGCAGCACTTGAAATAACCGTGATAATAACAGGGTGATTAATCGCTAATATTAATGTTGAAATATAGTCTGCAACGACCCTACCACTCCATGTCATATAAAAATGCCAATGTTTACTAATCGATGTTCCCATGAAATAAAAAGAAAAATCATCTGACTGCATTGGACTCAAATAAACAATAAAAAAAGTAGTTACATAGAGAATAAGAATAGCGACTGTTAAACATACTGTATTATTCATACATCCTTTCAAAATAGCTATTCCCTATTTTTATCAATAATTGACTTGATGATATAGCGAGGTCGGTGTTTAGCTTCCTTATAAATTCGCCCAATATATTCACCTAATACGCCAATCCCTATTAACTGCACACCGCCTAAAAACAAAATAGCGACCATCAATGAAGAATAGCCCGGTACAGGATTACCAAGAATTAATTTAGACAACACAATTTTCATAGCAAAAAGAAAAGAAATAAAAGCAACTGTCCCACCTAAACAACTCCAAAATCTTAAAGGGACATTACTAAATGAGGTAACGCCATCTAAAGCCAAATTAAATAACTTCAGGAATTTAAATTTTGTCTTTCCAGCCGCTCGCTCAACACGAGTGTATTCAATAACCGTGGTAGGAAAACCAACCCAAGACAACAAGCCCTTCATAAATAAATTGTTTTCTGGCAACTCTTTAACTGCTTCAATAGCTCGTCGGCTCATTAATCTAAAGTCGCCTACATTACCTTCTATTTTATTTTCAACTACATTGTTATAAACCATATAAAATAATTTAGAGGTCGCCCGCTTAAAAAAAGAGTCGCTTGAACGATCAGCACGTTTTGCTAATACAACATCAAACCCTTCTTGCCAACGCTCAATCATCATGGGGATAACATCAATAGGGTCTTGCAAATCAACATCAATAGGGATAACAGCATCGCCAGTACTTTGGAAAATACCTGCTAACAGAGCGGACTCTTTACCAAAATTACGAGAAAAATTCACAGCAACAATATTAGAACTTTTCATTGCCTCAGCAGTGATAATCTGCTCTGTATTATCTGTGCTACCATCATTAATAAAAATAATTTCTAAGGAATAATCCGCTAGTAATCCATTATTATTAATTTCAGACAAAAATAAAGGTATTGTACTTTCTTCATTAAAAACGGGTACTACTAAAGAAATTAGCATAGTAATCACTTCTTAAACACAATAAAATGAGACCATAAAAAACCTAATACAAAACTAATCATTGTAAAAATAACCAATGTAAAGACTGGCAATAGGTGAGCTGTATCCGCTAACCTGCCAACTAAATAGCTTATCAAGCCCATAAAGGTTATAAACAAAAAATAACGTTTTATATTTAAACGACTATTAAAAGTAAAATAACCATTCAAAAAAAATGAACAGCTAACAGCCACTAAAAAAGCCACTAAATTACTCAACGATTGATCTGTTTTTAACATATAATACACTAATAAAAAAACCAACCAATGAATAGCGGTATTGATAATGCCTACAGCAGTATAACGCCCTAGTTTGTGAATAATCGACATCATGACGAACTTACCAACATAACAAATGAAACCAACAAAACTCACGGCTGATTAGAAAAAAATAAGATTCTCGTTTATTATATAGTGTTTACACCCTATAAAGCACTTACATTAAGGATTTCTCATGGCAAGCTCGACACAATCAACACAAAAAATGCCCATTTATAAACAGGCCGATTTTGAGTGTAGCCATTGCAATAGCATCTGGCAAGCTGACTACACAGAGATTACAGACCTTAGAGCACACAAGGCAATTAAGTGTAAAAATTGCAATAAAGCACTCGCCATGAAAGATGACGAGTTACAAATCCTTAATTATCGCTTTGCAAAATCAGAGAAAGTCAGCAAACGGACCATTATCTTCATTATCCCTTACTTCTTACTATGTGGAATAACAGCCATCGTGTTCGGTGGGGTTGCTACCTTTATTATGCTCATCATTGGTTTTATGATCATTATCACCATACGTCGCTCATTAATTGAGGATGACATCGACCACTTCCACCTCATTATAATAAAAAACTCGGACGACAATCAAAGTAAACCCAAACAAAAAAAAGCATAAAAACATAGCTAATAATGCCTATAATCAGCCTATTAAAGAGAAATATATTTTTATTTTTGATATACAAAACACCAAAAAAAATATTTTTTATAAAAAAGCGTTGACTTAATCTATTATTCTAGTTAATATTCGCACCGCTTAACGAACATAGCTTAGCAATGGGGCAAAGGGTCTGAAAGTATCACTTACTCGAATCTTAAGCTCTAAAAAGAGCGCCCGTAGCTCAGTTGGATAGAGCACCCGCCTTCTAAGCGGGTGGTCGCAGGTTCGAATCCTGCCGGGCGCGCCATATTGCCTGAACGGGAATTAAGCAAGTTAGTTAATAGGTTTGTAATGGTGGGCGTAGCTCAGTTGGTAGAGCACAGGATTGTGATTCCTGTTGTCGTGGGTTCGATCCCCATCGTCCACCCCATTAATTAACAACAATATATGCGGACGTGGTGAAATTGGTAGACGCGCTGGACTTAGAATCCAGTACCGTGAGGTGTGAGAGTTCAAGTCTCTCCGTCCGCACCAAATACTAAAAGCCTTGTATTTATTAAAATACAAGGCTTTTTTATTAGCTTCCTTTAAACCGTTTCCGCAATTATTTTAAACAAACTTCTTAAATACAAGACTGTAATCCAATATCTACCCCTTAGTTTTTGCTATTTCGAATCTGATACGTAAGTAATCTTGTCTAACATTTTCGTAAGTTGGACGGTAATTGCATCAGGCTTGTTGGTGGTAGTTGTATTAGTAGACACTAGGCAACTGATTTTGACATACAACGCTTAGTTCGGTTAGCAATGCTATCACCTAGCTTATTGTTTTCAGTTTACTCATGGGTTAATTTCTCTTGATAGTCTTTTAGTTCTTGTACTCTCTAACCGATCAATCAAGTAGTAGAGATAACCTAAAGCTACGACTTAGGCGACATAGAAATAGTTTTTAATAGCACTTATTTAGCTATTACTTGCATATGACGAGTAATAATAGTACTTGATCCGTTAGCTCTATAGCTTCTCTGGACTAACGTCTAGATTATTAAAAGCACGCTTAACATAACCTTGGGTGTTGTTTTCATTGGGTGGTGCAGACGGTCAATTACTCCCTCAATCACATTAAGTTTATAGTTATGTTTGTAGGTAATGAATAATTTTATAAAAGCATCCTACCCTTGCTACACCAAAAATACTAACTAACATCATTTATGATTCCCTAATCATATACCCTTGGCCTGTAACTGTATGAATTAAGTGCTTAGAGAAGCCTATATCCATTTTCTGGCGTAGTTTATAAATATGCTTGTCGATGATATTATCTTTGGGGTCAAATGCATAATTCCACGCACTTTCTAATAACAAGAGGCGAGTCACTACTTGACCTTTATTCAACATAAGTTTTTCTAAAATCAACGACTCACGCAATTGCAAAGAAATAACTTTTCCTGCTCGTGTAACGATTCGAGTTTCACGATCCAATTGTAAATCCTCTACTTGCAATACATTGGTGTTTATATTATTACGATAGCGATTTAATAAAATTTCTAAGCGGGTGACTAATTCTATAAAAGCATAAGGCTTACTTAAATAATCATCACAACCAGCCTGTAGCCCCTCTGACTTATGCAAAGGGGTTCCTAATGCACTTAACATGAGAATAGGGATCATCAAACGCTTTTCACGTAATTGCTTCACAAGGTTAATACCATCAAGCGTTGGCAATAGTCGATCGACGAGAATAATATCGTAAATACCTTCTAATGCCATGTCCCTACCCTCTAAACCATCATGTGCAACATCCACAACATAATTATTTTGTCCTAGCCCACTAGAAAGATATTCTGCGGTGCGCTTATCATCCTCAATAACAAGTACTCTCAAACTATCTCCTAATCAAAGTTAAACTTTTATTTATATTTTGGCGACATACAAAGGGGTTATTATAAGGCATACTATCAATCTAAAATATATCATTAAGATCAGAAGATACTATGAAACACATTCTTGTCGTTGAAGATGATTTAAAAACGTCGGAAGAAATAAAAGAAGCACTGCAAGATCATGGCCTTATGGTGACTACTGCACTAACAGGACGCGACGGTCTTATCAAAGCATTAGCAAATCCTTATGATGCGATTGTATTAGACCGCATGCTAGCTGGGGGGCTAGATGGTTTAAGCGTTTTACTATCACTGCGTAATGCCGAAGTAATAACCCCTGTACTTATATTAAGCGCCTTATCTCAATTGGATGAACGCGTACAAGGACTAAAAGCAGGTGGTGATGATTATCTTTGCAAACCTTTTGAGTTTATTGAGTTAACCGCTCGAATTGATGCATTAACAAGAAGACGCTATATTCAAAAAGATACAGAACCAACATCAAACAAACTCATGATTGGTGATTTGGAAATCGACTTGTTAAAACGCGAAGTCAAACGGGGGACTAGAGACATTAACTTAGTTCCCCGTGAGTACGCATTACTAATCTATCTCGCCGAACATGCCGATCAAGTCGTCACAAAAACCATGTTATTTGAAGCCGTTTGGCAATATCACTACCATGACCAAACGAATGTGATTGAAGTGCATATGGGACGGTTAAGAAAAAAAATCGATACCAGTGATGAACTCTCTATGATTCAAACTGTTCGGGGAGCGGGCTATGTCCTTCGTTCGATTAAATAAAATTTGGCATACCACGGGCTTTAGAGTTGCAGTTACCTTTTTACTTATCTTTATTTTTTCTGTATTGCTTTTATTCGGGTATATTTACTGGAAAACAACGCACTACATGATTAAAGAAGTCGATGAATCATTACAAGCCCGAGCTGCTCAAATAAAAACGATCCCAATAGAACAGCTAGAAAGTCTTATAGAAAAATCTGTTAAAAATGACTCTAGTCTTTTAGAGCCTCTTAGTTTATTTACCGATAAAGGACAACATATTGCTGGCGATTTAAGATCACTTCCTGAAAAAATAGAATTTAATATCCCTTACGAATTTTATATACGGCGTATTAGTAACTCAAAACGCCTTGTCTTGCGTGGTATTTTATACAAAATCCCTGACTCAAACATTATCGTTATCGTCTCCTCGAATATTCGTGGCCTTCACGAGTTTAATGAGTTACTGGTAGGGGCAATGCTTTCAAGTTTAGGAATTATCTTAATCATGGGAGGTCTTGGTGCCATCTTGATCGGCCAGAGTGCCCAGAGGCAACTGGATAAAACCACCGCCGCTATTAAAAAAATAATTCAAGGTGATTTAAAAGAGCGTCTCCCCGTTAATAACAAAAGAAATGATATTAATCTGCTCGCGCAGATCTTAAACCAAATGCTTGATGAAATTGAGCGATTAATGCAACACTTAAAAACTGCATGTGATGATATTGCCCACGACCTACGCACCCCTCTCACAAGGTTACTCGCAGGGCTAGAACGTATGCAACGAAAAGAGCGCACAAAAGAAGAGTACGAACAAGTAATTAATCAGGCCATAGAAGAAGCACAAGCGCTACTCTATACCTTTAAATCACTTTTAAAAATTTCGGAAGTAGAAAATAGCCTACAACGTCAAAACTTTTCCACTGTTGATTTAAATACCATTGTGAATGATGTGGTGGAGTTTTATGAACCCGTGGCGGAAGAAAAAGAAATCGAACTCACCCTACATAAAAAAGACAAACCGCTTATTATTCAAGGTGACCAATACCTATTATTTGATGCCCTTAGTAATTTATTAGACAATGCCCTTAAATTCACCCCTAGCCATGGCCATGTTAGCGTAACACTGGAGAATACCCCACAAAAAATTTTGTTAAAGGTCACTGACACAGGCATTGGTATTCCAGACGCAGAGCGAAAAGACGTACTAAGACGGTTTTACCGCTCTGAACGTAGCCGTCATACGCCTGGTAATGGTTTAGGGTTAAGCATGGTCGCTGCAGTTGCGCACATGCACAATATGACCTTAACGATTGAAGATGCAAACCCCGGTTGTTGTATCTGTTTGACCCTATCTTACTAGCTTAAATTCCAACATAAAAAAGGCTGATTACTCAGCCTTTTCTATTTGTATTTTAGTTATTTTCAAACTATATAAACTTTTATTTATTTAACGATGAACTCCTTGGTAAGCAAGTTTATTTAAAGTAGTCCTCACAGTTCCATAGTTTTTAAATAACCCGTTTTAATTAAGTTGAGTTCAAGATGTTGACAACACTGTATAAAAAACTACAATCCGTTACGAGTAAACTAAACATTATCCAATGCAATAGTTTAAGCTTTATTTGGGTCAGTGCATTAGTGTTTACTGCTTGCTTTAATATTGCCTTTTTTGCAAAAGTTATCGATGCATTAAGCATGAATAATAAAGATGATTATCTTTTATTTGGTTCTTTTATTATTTTTATTTTTTGCGTTCTCAATATTCTTTTTACTTTATTCTTTGTAAAACCTATTAGAAAACCGCTACTTGTTATACTCCTTTGCTGTAGTGCTCTAGGTAGCTATTTTTCTCTATTTTATGGTATCTATATTGATAATGACATGTTGGTTAATATCTTTCAAACCAACACTTATGAAGCAATCACCCTTCTCAATGGCAAACTTGTCTTATGGTTTATTATTTTTGGCTTATTACCAAGTCTATTTGTAATCTTCTTCATCAAAGTTAAAAAAATATCATTTCTAAAATCAGCAACTTTACGGACTGTTAATATTCTCATCTCTGTTGCTATTTTAGGCGCACTCTACTTTTCACTACCGGGTGAATATAGTTTTTTCCTCAAAACCAATAAATCAACCTTAAAACTAATTTCTCCCACCAATTATATTTATGCTCTCGGCGATATGGTTAACAAACACTATAAATCAGAAGTGCCTTTCACCCATATAGGGGAAGATGCTAAACGAAAAATAGCAACTAACCCACAGAAAAAGAAACTGATCATTATCGTTGTAGGTGAAACTTCACGGGCACAAAACTTTTCACTTAATGGTTATGAGCGTGAGACAAATCCCTTGTTATCAAAACAATCAAACTTATTTAATTTTGAACATGCTAGTTCTTGTGGAACAGCCACTGCTATTTCTGTTCCTTGTATGTTTTCAAATATGCCACGTAAAAGCTTTGACCGTACTCTAGCAATTAATGAAGATAACGTACTCGATATTATTGCGCGCACAGGGGTTAATGTATATTGGAAAGATAATGATTCCAACTGTAAAGAGGTATGTAACCGTGTACCAACACTTGAGATTAATAAGACAGAACCGGCAGAACTCTGTAAAGGGGGGCTTTGCTATGACATTCAATTGTTAAATGGACTAGATCAATACATTAATGAGCGCACAGATGATACCGTTATTGTAATACATACCAACGGTAGTCATGGTCCTGCCTATCATGAGCGCTATCAAAAGGATCAAGAAAAATTTACCCCAGCGTGTAAAAGTACAGAAATAGACAGCTGCTCACAACAAGAGTTAGTTAATGCCTATGACAATACCATTGTTAATGTTGATTTTGTACTTAACTCAACTATTGAGCTACTTAAAAAGCACAGCGATCAGTTCTCAACCGCTATGTTATACATGTCTGATCATGGTGAATCGTTAGGGGAAGATGGTTTTTATCTACACGGTGCACCTTATAGAATTGCACCTAAACAGCAAACACATATTCCGATGATTTTTTGGTTATCTGATAGCTTTATGAATAACCACCGCATCAATAAAACTTGTTTAGCGGATAAGGCAAAGAATGATCAAAACGTATCACACGATAACTTATTTCACACTGTATTAGGTGCCCTTGATGTTTCAACAAAGGAATATGACCCATCGTTAGATATATTTAAGAGTTGTGAATACGAATAACAGGTTCATCAAATAATATTTTCACTTAATACCAAGGGGATTAGGTAGGCCATACCTAATCCCCTAACTTTTACAAAGCACCTACATCCCCCCTCTTCGATAACATATCTCAAAAAATAAGTGAACCCCTTATCATCGAGCCATTCACCTATAACACTCCATCTTACAGTTAAAACCTAAGTAGAGGCCATTACGCAGCCAAAGAAGGCCGTTTATATCTAACCAGTTAACCTCTAAGAAAGGTTATATAAAGCATTCTTTTATAGAAATGCATCTTAAAACGTGTATCCAGTCCACGATTACGGTTGATTATATGCATCATTGCTGTTGTAGGTCAGTTGTGCTTGTGATGAGGCAAATGTGAATGATTTGCTGGTACTTAGTTGGGTTTTATCTGGAACTTTGTCATATCTTATAGTTGCTAATGCGGGAGGCAGATACTCGCTAATAATTAATAACGGCAAATGCTATCAAGAAGACTTTGCTAGAATCTGTTTTGAAACCAAAGTAAGCCGACAAGGAAACAATAGAGTATTTCAAGGATGGCAATAAAGTGATAACTGTTTTGGTAACTATTTGACTGTTGAATATTAATGATAGGTTCTAAGAAAAGTAAAAAGGCTAGCATAAGCTAGCCTTTTGATTATCTATCATTATGTAATGATAAACGTTTTATATTTCCACTACAATTTTATTATTATGGTTTATAAGAAATTGAATTATCTTATCTTTCTTAATACATAAGTACGCCACATCGCATACTTTGGGAAGAAGTCATGATACTCTAAGATATCAAAACCAGACGCTTTAAACTCAGCTTCAATGTCTGATCTACTCACTAGAAATCTATTATTTTGTGTATGCGAACCTGTCGATTCAGATTGGCGTCTACGCCATGCTTTGAAATTACCATCCACCCATAGAGAAACAATCACTGTATCACGAGTAACTCGATGGAACTCTCGCAATAGCTCTAAACGGTGTTCATGCTCACCGATATGATGAAGTAAACGAATACAGAACACACAATCAACCGCGTTATCTTCTACTTGGATATCAAAAGCAGATGATTGAAAAGTATGGATCTTTTGTGTGATCTCTATTGGCTGTAAAGATATTGCTGCATCGATCATGTGCGGAGAGTTATCTGCCGCATAAATACGGCGTTCTTTATTCTCTGACAATAACGACCAAAATCTGCCAGCCCCACAAGGTAAATCTAATACCGACAATGGGTCACCTGCTGTTTTAAGAGCTTCTCGTATCATTTGCTCTTCTCGCCAATGCGAGAGCTTACGCCAAAAGCCTTGCTGGTGTTTATGATAATACTTTATGGCATGCTCTTTATCGTATTTATCTGAAAAGGTTAATTCAACACAAGTTTTCTCAAAGAAATTTTTATCTATCATAATAACTACCTAAACCCTAGTTTTAAATGTATAAAGAAGGAAAAAAAGCGTCACACGCAATCTCATATTGCTGAACAAAATATCTCCATTCATTCATGGTTAATGATGTATGCCTCCTAATCTGTGGCAAATCATGCAGCGTCGCTTGTTTCGCAGTAAAACGCTTCCTAGATTTTTCTAGATCGAGCAAAGCTATTTCTATATTTTCCTTACCTTGCTGGACATCATTTAAATTAATAAAAATATGCTTTGGATAAACACAATTATGCTGAGAACGATGCTTATGCATTTTAGATAAGACGTTTGCAATACTTCTTAACACAGCAAATAAAGCTATTTCATTAGCATCACTATCATTTGATTGATCGAGCCATTGCTCGAAGCTAATAAAGCCTTTTAACTCTTTTGTTACTAAAATAGCTCTATCGCCAGAGACACCACAATAAACAAGCTCTGGTGTTGTTATTCCTATTTTTTTAAATGCCTGATAGGCGAAATTTTCGCGCTTAATTGTTAGCTGACCAAAAGGAAAAAATAGACTACGATAAATATGTTTTTCTTGGCGTTTAACGTAAAAAACCTGCCCTACTTTATCCTTATGTATTAAAACACCGCTTTCGCCACCGCGGCGTCTATTAGGCTCCTCAACCCAGCTACCCGAAACATTCCACCAATAATTAAATTGTTCAATATCGCTATAAGTAATTGTATTCATTTTTATGACCATTGCTTACTAGAAAGCTTATATAGTAATAAGCAAACCGTAACGTCATAGTCATCAAAACATAAATTTTTATTTAATCAAATCCCGTTAACTTACCCTATGCTATACGGGGAAGACGTCTAACTTGCTTTAAAACAAAACTGGCACAAAGCGCCACACTACCACCAATTAAAGTTTCATAAACTCTTGAATAGGGTAAAAGATAAGTAGGGTCCCCCCAATATTCTGCTTCCTCAATCAGTAATAAAACAAAGACCGTGAAGGCAAATGTTTTAAAAACATAATTTAACTTTAAAAATGTTGGCATAAGAAACGTAACAATAGCGATCAGAACTACGTCAAAATAAACGGTATCAAAGAGCCGCAAATGAAATAATGAAAAGACAAATAGTGCCCCTAAGACACTGCCTAAGAAACGAGACAATGTTATTTTTATGATCCCCACTTCCTTAGGCTGCAATAACACTATAAATGTTAAGGGGGCCCAATAAACACGGTATAAATCCAAATAATCAGGAATGGCTAAACTTAAAAACAAGAATATGCTATATATAAAGGCACGTAGAGCCAAACGCTTATCGCTTCGATACAGTTCTTTTGAAAACAACCCTCGTTTAAACGCATCAACATCGTATTTTTTATGCTGAAGTAAGGTTAAAAGGATGAGGCTAATGCAAATACCCGTTAAGTACGCGAGTGGAAGCTCAATAGTAACCGTAGGTAACGTAGTCCCCATGCAAGCAAAAATAACGATGAAAGGGGTAATGCGATCAATCACAATATCCTTGTCATAACTCACGTAATAAAAGTACGATACAACAAATAAAAACAGATAAAAAAGTAATGATAACTTTAATAAAAACCCGATCCCACCTGCTAACACAATAAGAAATAATAAAAACCCTGTATAAAAAATATTATTACTGCCTTTTTTAGCAGAGTAAGCTGTGTTAGCAAATAAAACCGTAAGAACACCCAGCATTGCACCTGTTATACCAAAGAAGCAATAACAAATACTTGAGTTTATAAGTGCTGTAAAAAAGAAAACGAAATTATCACGAAAACTGATGTGCTTTAACATATCAAAAACTTCTAACGATTTAAATGCTAAGTTAAAGTGCGAGTCAATTGTCATGACCAAAACAGCTTACGCTGTAGCCAAAAACAACATCAATAATGCACAAAGAGAATAATCATAGCTTATTACATATCTGTTTGTTTTTTAAATAATCCATTAGTTGTTACCCAGTCTCTTAATCAACATAACTAATTCGGATACACTTATAAGGACTTATACAAACAGATAATATTCATTACACCATTAGCGGAATAGAATGAACCTGAGAATGTTAATTTAACTACTTGGAGTCAGTTATGGAATTAACCCCTAGAGAAATTGAAAAGCTGATGATGTACACGTTAGCTGATGTAGCCCAAAGACGTAAAAACAGAGGTGTAAAACTAAACTATCCTGAATCAGTCGCTATTATTTCTGTAGCCGCTCTTGAAGGTGCTCGTGATGGCAAAACATTGGAAGATGTAATGAAAGAAGCCAGTACGGTATTAACTAAAAATGATGTGATGGAAGGCGTTGCTGATCTTATCCCTAAAGTACAAGTAGAAGCCATTTTTACCGATGGTAGCCGACTTGTTACGGTACACGACCCTATTAAGTAACTCCCTCCTTCCTTTTAATACCTATATTAGCATTAAGGAAATATCATGAAAAAAGACTCAAAAACTAAACAACCCACTCCACTAGGTGGTGTTATTTTAGCAAGCACACCGATTGAATTTAATGTTAACAAAGCAGAAACTAAAATAAAAGTACGTAACACGGGTGACCGTCCTATTCAAATCGGCTCACATTTTCACTTCTTTGAGGCAAATAGCGCATTAGAATTTGACCGTCAATCCGCCTACGGCAAACGTTTAAACATTTCATCAACAACGGCTATTCGTTTTGAGCCGGGCGATGAAACTGAAGTATCACTCATTCCTTACGGTGGAAAACAAACCGTTTATGGCTTTAATAATCTTGTTGATGGCTGGACAGGTGACAGTGTCACCAATGCTGAGCGTCCTGCTAAAACTATCGCTGTTAATAAAGCGATTGAGCAAGGTTTTAAAAATAAAGCGTAATCTAAAACTCATTTATCCAGTGAAAGAAATCTCTATCCACGCGAGAAGGAATAGATAAAATGCCTCAAATATCAAGACAAGAATACTGTGGTTTATTCGGCCCAACAGTAGGTGATAAAATTCGCCTTGGCGATACTGACCTTTATATTGAAATTGAAAAAGATTTACGCGGTTATGGCGAAGAATCTGTTTACGGTGGTGGCAAATCGTTACGCGATGGGATGGGTGCTGATAATACGCTCACCAGCGACAATGGTGTATTAGACCTCGTTATTACCAACGTGACAATTGTTGATGCTAAATTAGGTATCATTAAAGCTGACGTTGGTGTTAAAGATGGTAAGATTGTAGGTGTAGGTAAAAGCGGTAACCCTAATCTACAAGACAATATTACCCCCAACATGGTGGTAGGCGTTTCAACTGATGCCATTTCAGGCGAGCACCTTATTTTAACCGCAGCAGGTATCGATACCCATATCCATCTTATCTCTCCACAACAGGCCTATGCAGCACTTTCCAATGGTGTAACTACGTTCTTTGGTGGTGGGATTGGCCCAACCGATGGCTCCAATGGTACAACAGTAACCGCTGGTCCTCGTAACATTAGAACCATGCTACGCTCGTTTGAAAATATACCTGTCAATGTCGGCTTATTGGGGAAAGGTAACTCGTTTACAGCTAAGCCATTAGAAGAGCAAATTATAGCCGGTGCAGCGGGCTTAAAAGTTCATGAAGACTGGGGCGCTACAAAAAACTCTATTCGCCACTCATTACGTGTTGCTGATCAATATGATATTCAAATCGCTGTCCATACAGACAGTCTAAACGAAGGCGGTTATGTTGAGAATACGGTAGAAGCCTTTGAAGGTCGTACCATTCATACTTACCATACAGAGGGTGCGGGTGGTGGTCATGCTCCTGACATCATAAAAGTAGCAAGCCTTATGAATGTATTACCTAGTTCTACTAACCCTACATTACCTTATGGTATCAATAGCCAAGCAGAGCTATTTGATATGATTATGGTATGCCATAACTTAAACCCTAACGTTCCTGCGGATGTCTCTTTTGCTGAAAGCCGCGTTAGACCAGAAACTATCGCCGCTGAAAACGTGTTACATGACATGGGCGCTATTTCTATGTTCTCCAGTGACTCCCAAGCCATGGGTCGTGTTGGTGAAAACTGGCTACGAGTAATCCAAACAGCTAATGCCATGAAAGCATCACGTGGTAAGTTACCAGAAGACGCAGCTGATAATGACAACTTCCGTGTCCTACGCTATGTGGCAAAAATTACCATCAACCCAGCCATCGCCCAAGGTATTAGCCATGTGTTAGGTTCTGTTGAAGTAGGTAAAATGGCAGACTTAGTGTTATGGGATCCTCGATTTTTTGGCGCTAAACCTAAACTGGTTATTAAAGGTGGCGTTATTAACTGGGCTGCAATGGGTGATCCTAATGCATCGCTTCCTACACCTCAACCAGTATTTTACCGTCCTATGTATGGTGCATATGGTAAAACATTGCAAGATACTTGTGTTACTTTCGTATCACAAGCGGCTTTAGATGACGGGGTGAAAGAAAAGGCAGGATTAGAACGCCAAGTACTTGCTGTGCGCAATTGCCGCTCTATTAGTAAACAAGACCTTGTTCGTAACCAAGAAACACCACATATAGAGGTTGATCCAGAAACCTTTGCGGTAAAAGTCAATGGCGAACACGCTACCTGTAAACCGATCACTGTAGCAGCTATGAACCAACGCTATTTCTTCGGTTAGTCCACAATGGTTTCTTTTAACTTTCATCAGGTTAAAAGAAACCAACAATATATTCCTTTAAAATAATGATGTCATTAAGGATAAATATATGATCTTAGTTGAACAGATCCTTGGCAACGCCCATAAAGATAACGAGTGGAAACAAAAAATAGCCAATGCCACTGTCGATCTCCTTGTTCTTGATCAATGGGAAGCTCAAAAAAGTCGATGCCGCAAGCAAACACAAGCAGGACTTGACATAGGCATCTCGCTTGATCGCCACGTTTTATTAAGCGATGGCGATATTATTTTATTTGATGAATCAAACCAAACTGCCGTTGTGGTACAAATTACCCTGCGTGATGTAATGGTTATCGATTTAAACTCTCTCAAAGGCGACACCCCAGAACAGCAAATTCTAATCAGCTTTGAACTAGGCCATGCCTTAGGTAACCAACATTGGAAGGCCGTTATAAAAGACAACAAAGTTTATGTACCCTTAACCGTGAGCGAAAAGGTCATGAGCTCTGTTATGCGTACACATGGCTTTAGCGACAATACCTATCAGTTCGTTAAAGGCAGCACCATTCTTCCCCTACTCACAAATGCAGAAGCCCGTTTACTGTTTGGTGGGGCTGAAGACACTGGAACACACGTTCATGTTGAACATAAGCATTCTCATGACCACGACCATGGACATGATCACCCGCATGACCATGATCATCATCACCCTCACACGCATAAGCACTAGACAACAAAGGAAAGATGATGAAAGCCTCTGAACTTATTCGTATTATGCAGTTTGGTGATTCTGCACTGCCTATCGGTGCATTCACATTCTCTAATGGTGTCGAGGCGGCGATACAAACAGGTGTAGTCCATGATACCGACAGTCTAAAAAGCTTTGTGAGAACCGCATTAAAACAAGCCGCCGAGTGTGACGGCATTGCTTTAGTCGCAGCCCATCGAGCAGCTTTAACTGAAAACCATCAAGACCTAATGAAAATCGATTGGGCAGTCAATAATCGAAAACTCAATGAAGAAGCGCGGCTAATGACCGTTCGCATGGGTAAAAAGTTAGCTGAACTCTCCGTGCATATTATCGAAAACCCCTTATTACAATGGTGGCTCGAGCAGATAAAGACTAACAATACCTTAGGTACACAACCCGTTACCCAAGCCATTGTGATGGCAATTCAAGGTATTAAAGAACGTGATGTGGTGGTGATACATCAATACGGTATTGCCATGACAATTCTGAGTGCAGCTATCCGCCTAATGCGTATTACCCATTTCGAAACACAACATATTTTATTTGAATTAAACGAAGAAATTGAATCCTTTTGTGATATGGCGGCCTCTGGCGATATCAACCAAATGTCCTCGTACACCCCGATTATTGATGTACTTGCCGCAGTACACACTAAATCGTTCGTACGATTATTTATGAATTAATCAAAGTATACCGAGTTGATGGAGTAAATTAGATGAAAAAGATAACAAGAATTGGTATTGGTGGCCCTGTAGGCTCTGGAAAAACAGCGATTATTGAGGTAATTACCCCCATATTAATTCAACGCGGCATAAAACCTTTAATTATTACCAATGATATTGTCACCACTGAAGATGCGAAACAAGTGAAACGCACCCTCAAGGGTATTTTAGATGAAGAAAAAATCCTTGGTGTGGAAACCGGTGCTTGCCCTCATACCGCGGTACGTGAAGACCCTAGTATGAATATTGCAGCGGTTGAAGATATGGAAGCACGCTTTCCTGATAGCGATGTCATCATGATCGAAAGTGGCGGTGATAATTTAACCTTAACTTTTAGCCCTGCACTGGCTGATTTTTACATCTATGTGATTGATGTGGCAGAAGGTGAAAAGATTCCTCGCAAAAATGGACCAGGTTTAGTACAAGCTGATATTTTAGTCATCAATAAAATCGACTTAGCACCCTATGTTGGTGCAAGCCTAGATGTCATGGAAAGTGACACCAAAGTGGTACGAGGTAACCGCCCTTACATATTAACTAACTGCAAAACAGGCCAAGGGGTAACTGAATTGGTCGATATGATTATGGATAAATTCTTATTTACTCATCAATCACAAGAGCAAAAGGCATGATAGAGCTAAGAGATGAAATAAAAGATAACCCCAGTCGTACCCATGCGCATCTTCTGGGTAAACAGGCACCAGAAATGGCAGCCTTCCAAAATGAACCCAAACAAATGGATAGCGGTGCTATTGGCAAAACAGGTTACCTAAAACTACGCTTTGCTAAAGGCGAATATCGTAGCGAGCTTGTCGAGTTAGAGCGACGCGTTCCCTCCCTTGTACAAAAGGCATTGTACTGGGATGAGGAAATGCCAGACCTACCTTGTGTCACCATGATATCAACCTCGGGTTGCTTACTACAAGGCGATCGCCAAGCACTAGACATTATTGTTGAAAAAGATGCCTGTGCACATGTCACCACTCAGTCAGCGACTAAAATTCATATGATGGACGCTAACTACGCCTCACAAGTACAGCATATTACTGTAGCTGAAAATGGCTATTTAGAACTTATGCCAGATCCTATTATTCCTCATCGAACCGCACGCTTTATCACTGATACTGAGATTAACTTGCACCCGAGTGCCACAGTAATTTACTCAGAAATTTTACAATCTGGTCGCAAATACCACCATCATGATGAACAGTTCGGCTTTGATATTTTTTCATCGCGCATCAGTGCTAAATACTTAGACCAAGATAACCAAATAACGCCTGACTATAAAAAAGAATTATTTGTTGAAAAATACATTCTAGAACCTAAAAAAAGTGAGCTAAGCACCACCGGCGTCATGGGGCCTTTCGATATTTTTGGCAATGTTATCTTACTGACACCCAAAATATACCATCAAGCTATTCTAGAACGCTTAGAGGCAAAATATGATGTAGAAAATCATATCGCATTTGGTGCGTCACAACTCCCTAATGAAAGTGGCATTATTTTTAAGGCCCTAGCCAACGAGAGCCTAAAAATAAAACAAGTTATTCGCCATTTCTGGCAAGTTGCACGAGAAGAAGTCAAAGGCATTGCCCTGCCACAGCCATTTTTATGGCGATAGGCTTATTTCTTCTGCCGATTATTTTATTAAATTTTTTGAGGTAATTTTTTATGTCAGCCCCCTCCTCAACCAACGCTTGGAACAAGTTAACAGAACAAAACATCATCATCCAGTTTATTGACGTAACACTGCGTGGTTGTGGTCAGGTGATGTTTCAAAACAATCCGATCACAGGGCTACTTTTTTTTATTGCCATCTTTTTAGGTGCTTATTGGGGAAACCTCCCACAAGCAGGCTTTGCTTGCCTTTTAGGAACAGCAATTGCAACACTCACCGCCTACTTTTATGACTTGGATAAAGTTTCTTTAAGAGCGGGGCTCTATGGTTATAACGGATGCTTAGTGGGCATTGGTTTAGCTACTTTTCTAAACCCATCCTTTTATTTATGGATTGTGGTGATATTTGGCGCAATTATCTCAGTTATTGCCACAAAATCATTAGCTGATTTTCTCAAATCTTGGGGCGTTGCCGCCTTAACGGCTCCCTTTGTACTAGTCACTTGGACAATTCTATTAGCAAGCTATACTTTTTTTGGTATCAAGGGCATCTCACTCCCCCACCCAGTCACGCCTGATCAATTCACCATTACGAGTTCACAAGCTCTGCCTTACTTAAACATCCTCATCCCTGATATATTTCGAGGTATTTCTGAAGTATTTTTACTCAGTAGCATGACTGTTGGTATCATCTTTGTGATTGGGCTGGCGTTCAACTCAATTGCGGCGGCACTGTATGCTATACTCGGTTCATTTGTATCTGTTCTTGCCTCTTATTTTTTACAAGCTGATGCAAGCTCTATTAATGTAGGTCTATACTCATTCAGTGCTGTATTAACTGGTATCGCTTTAGGGTCAACCTTTAATACTCCTAGCTTACGCGTGACTATTTATACGATTATTGGTATTATCTTTACCGTGTTTGTGCAAGGTGCTTTAGATACAGCGTTGGCGCCTATCGGTATCCCAAGCTTAACAATGCCCTTTGTGTTAGCAACGTGGTTATTTCTTGTCTCTAATAAAAGTTTTATGAGCAAAGATAACCAATAAAGAAAAAGGATTAATCATGCAATCTTGTATTAATAATGAAATCCTAAAATCAATCACTGATTACTGGGATAACCGAGCACAAGGCTACAGTGAATCCAATGTGGCGGAGTTAAATAGCAATAAATCTACTCTCTGGCTAGAAACCATTCTTAGCCTAGCCCCTCAAAAAAGCTGTTTAAACATTCTTGATATCGGAACAGGCCCTGGATTTTTCGCTATTATCTTGGCAAAAGCAGGCCATAACGTAACTGCGATTGATGCTACCACAGCGATGCTTGAACAAGCTAAACACAATGCACAACAAGAGAATATTACCATTGAGTTTATGAGCGGTGACGCCCATCAACTACCTTTTGCGGATAACCAATTTGATCTGGTGATTAACCGTAACGTAACATGGAACTTAAAAGACCCACTAACAGCCTATCAAGACTGGTATCGTGTTTTAGCGCCACAGGGTCGACTCATTGTATTCGATGCTAACTGGTACCTGCACATATTCAACGATGACTATCGGCAAGGTTATTTAAATGACCGTAGTAATACTCAAAAAATGCAAGTGAGTGACCACTACGTTAATACCGATACTAAAGCAATGGAAGATATAGCACGCCAGCTCCCACTGAGCCAAGTAATACGCCCTCAATGGGATGCCAAAGTTTTATTAGATATTGGATTCAACCAATGCTATATTGATACAACCATTGGTGAACAACTGTGGAGTCAGGAAGAAAAAATCAATTACGGTTCAACCCCTATGTTTGTCATTATGGCTCGTAAATAAAATCCAGTTAAACTCAAGGAGTGGTACCTGATGCGGTTGAATGTTTTCATATGGTTAGCAATTCCACTGTTAGTCATCAGTCTATTTGTCAAAGCAGATCTGCGCGACAACCAACTGGACTATGCCAGTACTAAAGATATTGCAGACATCAACCCACACCTTTATTTGGGTGAAATGGCGGCCCAAAACATGGTCTTTGAGTCACTGGTGACGAATGCTGTTGATGGAAGTATTAAACCGCACCTTGCAAAAAGTTGGCAAGTACTCGATGAGGGTAAACGCTACCGCTTCAATTTACGCCAAGATGTTAGCTTTAATGATGGCGAAAAGTTTAATGCCCAAGCCGTTAAATTAAATATGGACGCAGTGCTTGCTAACAAAGCTCGCCACGCGTGGATGGGCTTAGTCAATGAAATTGAATCCGTTAATGTAATTGATGACTATACCGTAGAGGTCAATCTTTTCCACCCCTACTACCCCACTTTAACAGAACTAGCACTCACCAGACCTTTTCGGTTTATTTCACCCAAAGCTTTTATTAATGGCCTAACGCAAAATGGAATAACCAGCAACGCAGGTACTGGCCCTTGGATATTAAAAGATTACAAAAAGAATCAATACGCCACGTTTGTCATTAACCCTCATTACTGGGGAGAAAAGCCTAAGCTAGCTGCCGTCATTTGGCATGTAATTCCTGATCGTCAAACCATGCTGATGGCATTACAAAAAGGTGATATTCAGCTCATTTTTGGTGCTGATGGTGATATGGTGGACATGGACTCTTATGAAAACCTAGCCAATACAGGGCGCTTTACTACGCTGATGAGTAGCCCTATCGCCTCACGTACCATCGTGCTTAATAGTAAACGCCCGATTACCTCTGATGTAAAAGTTCGCCAAGCACTTTCTTATGCAGTCGATAAAGAAGCCATTGCCAGCGGGATATTAAATGACAGTGAAACGGTTGCAGATACGCTGATGGCTCGCTCCGTACCTTACAGCGATGTATCCGTTAAAACCTACACGTATAATCCAGAAATAGCTCGCAAACTTCTCGATGACGCAGGTTGGCGGTTACCTTCAGGAAAACAAATCCGTGAAAAAGATGGCTGTGAACTGCGTTTAGTTTTTTCTTATGACACAAATAATGCAGTAGAAAAAGACATTTCAGAACTTCTACAAAATGACTTTAAACAAATCGGTATCGCACTCGATATTATTGGTGAAGAAAAACAAACCTACCGCGACCGTCAAAAAACAGGCGACTTTGATTTACAATACTCTCTGTCCTGGGGTAAACCTTATGACCCTGCTTCGTTTATCGCCTCGTTCCGCTTTTCCGGTCACGCAGACTATCAAGCACAATTAGGCCTACCTGATAAAAAAGAAATCGATAACACCATCGGTAAGATTTTAACCAGTACCGATATCCAGAAACGGCAACAACTTTACCAGTGGCTATTTACAAGATTAGCAGACGAAGCTATTTATATTCCTTTAACCTACTCAAGAACCAAAGTAATTTATAGCCAAGATTTAAAAGGTGTCGACTTTAATGTATCTCAATACGAAATACCGTTTGAGAAAATGTATTTTAAACGATAACCCCTAAGAGAAATAGAAACTAGGCGTAAGAAAGAGCGATGAAGAACTATATCATACACCGTATGCTGATGATGATTCCCCTCATGCTACTCATCTCTTTTATTGCATTTTTACTGCTGAACCTTGTCCCCTCCAACCCTGCTGAGGTCGCCTTAAGAGTAGGCAATATAGTTCCCACTGATGAAGCCATTGCGTTGATGCAGCAAGAGCTGGGATTAGACAAGCCATTTCTTATCCGTTATTTTCATTGGCTATGGCAAATTCTACATTTAGATTTCGGACGTTCCTTTATCTTTAGAACCCCCGTCTTAACTGAAATTCTTAATGCCCTGCCAGCAACACTTTACTTGGCAGCTGCCACCTTTATTCTAAGCTTGGTTATTTCATTTTCCATCGCTTTTTTATGCGTTTTAACAAGAAACACATGGGTTGATAAAGTGATCCGTTGCATCACTTTTACCCTCATGGCATTGCCCAATTATTGGCTTGGGTTACTGCTGATTTGGGTATTTGCAGTGTATTTTGACTTATTCCCCGTCAGCGGGATGCTAAGCTTCAATTCAGTCCTCTTGCCAGCCATTACCTTATCTTTTGTTTACATAGGAACATATCTACGCCTAATGCGTGGAGCCATGCTTAACCAACTACAACAACCCTATGTTTTTTATGCACGTGCCAGAGGGTTGCCTGAATCACGCATCATTTTAAAACATGTGTTACCCAACGCTTTGCATACCACCTTGGTTAGTATTGGTTTAAGTATCCCAAGTTTAATTGCAGGGACTGTTGTCATTGAAAATATTTTTGCTTGGCCGGGTATTGGCCGCTTATGCGTTGCCGCTATCTTAGGGCGTGACTACCCAATGATACAAGCCTATATTCTACTGATTGCACTATTGTTCTTGGTGTTTAACTTCTTAATTGACCTATTACAACTTAAACTCAACCCCAGTTTGAGGAGACATTAATTATGTGGCCTCATTTTGTCCATCATTTAAAGAAAGACTGGTTCGCACAAGCGTGTTTAGCTACGCTCATCATCATTTTCTTAATGGGCATTTTTGCACCGTGGATTGTACCGCACGACCCGACACTGACCAATATCCGCATCAAATACCATGCAATGAGTTGGGCATATCCTTTAGGGACTGATAATTTAGGACGCTGTGTTTTCTCAAGGCTTATTTATGGTATTCGCACGACCATTTTTTATGCATTTTTCGCCATGCTACTGACCATTTTTCTAGGTGCTGTCTTAGGTCTAATCGCTGGGTATTTTCGTGGTAAAGTGGATAGCCTCATCATGCGCTTTTGTGACATGATGCTCTCATTCCCTGAGGTGGTGATGATCTTAGCCCTCGTCGGCATACTAGGGCCAGGCATTAACCATATCATACTCGCCATAGTGGTTGTTAAATGGGCGTGGTATGCACGCATGGTTCGTGGTGCTGTCATTCAATACACCCATCAAAACTATGTGCGCTATGCACAAATCATTGGCATTAAACCATGGCGTATTTTACACCGCCATATTTTACCCATGACCGCTACCGATATGATCATACTCGCCTCGACCAATATTGGTGCTGTTATTCTAACAATTTCTGCATTATCGTTCCTTGGGCTAGGCGTGCAACCATCTACTCCTGAATGGGGAAGCATGCTAAATACAGCTAAAACCGTCATGCTTTCACATCCAGAGCAAATGTTACCAGCGGGATTAATGATTACCCTCGTTGTTGTAGCATTTAATGGGCTAGGTGATTTCTTACGTGATGTTTTTGACCCAACCAATCGGTTTGATCACAGCCTTACAGCGGAAAACCACCATGCCTAGTCAACCACTCCTGCAAATTCGTGATCTCTCGATTATTGATAAAAATAACCAACAGCCTTTATTGAATAAACTGTGCTTAACTATTCATCAGCATCGTACCCTTGCCATTGTGGGAGAAAGCGGCAGCGGTAAAAGTTTATTATCCAAAGCCATTATAGGATTACTCCCCCCCACATTAACCGCCAATGGGCAAATTCTATTTCAACAACAATCCTTATTAGATTATAGCAACGCACAGCGGCAACAACTGCGTGGAAAACAGATCAATTTAATTGTGCAAAATGCCATGGGAGCCTTTGACCCGATGATGACAATTGGGGCACAGTTTATGGAGACATTAGCCTGCCACTTTAATCTCTCCTATGAAGAACAACAGCAGCGCATAGTCTCAGCACTTCAAAAAACCAAACTCGATCAAGTTCATAACCTTTTGGGTAGTCATCCTCACCAACTAAGTGGTGGCCAACTACAACGCGTAATGATCGCCTTTGCTTTAGCCCTTGAACCCACTATTATTATTGCTGATGAGCCTACTACTTCACTGGATGCAATCACCCAATATGAAATCATTCAACAACTGACACAGCTTATCAAACAACAAAACATGACCCTCATCTTCATCACCCACGACTTAAGTTTAGTTCGAGAAATTGCTGATGATATTGCGGTAATGAAAGAAGGTGATCTCATCGAATACGCCAGTAAAGAACAACTATTTAACGCCCCGCAACACCCTTACACTCGCTTTCTGTTAGAAACACGTCGTAAATTAACACAGCGCTTTGAAAAAATCATGAGTAAACCCTATGTTATTAACGGTTAATCATTTACGAAAATCTTATCTCCATACCCATGCTCTCTCTCCTAAGCATGAACATGTGATTATTGAAGATGTTTCCTTCCAAATAGAAAAAGGGCAAAGTGTTGGACTGGTAGGTGAAAGCGGCAGTGGTAAAACAACCTTAGCCCATATCATTAGCGGTATCGAAATGCCCGACAGTGGTGAAGTATTACTGGATGGCCTACCCACTAATCGTCGAAAACAACGTATTAGCGTGGTTTTTCAGGACTATACCACCTCGATAAACCCTACCATGAACGTCATGCAGGTTATTGCCGAATCGTTACAAATCAATGGCTATATCCCTAAACAACTGCTACAAGTTGAAGTTGAAAAAATCCTTGAACGTGTGGGTTTATCTTCCAAACTCATGTATCGCTATATTCACGAACTATCGGGTGGGCAAGCCCAACGTGTTTGCATCGGAAGGGCTCTGGCAACATCACCCTCACTCATTATCTTAGACGAACCCATCAGCTCGCTAGATATTCCTACCCAAGTACAAATTCTGGATTTGTTGGAAAAACTCAAATATGAGTTAGGATTAAGCTATCTTTTTATTACCCACAACATCCAAACGGTATGTTATTTTTGTGATCAAGTGCTATTTTTATACCAGAAACAGATCATTGAACAATGCATGACCGAACAACTTGCTTACGTTAAGCACCCCTATTCAAAATCTTTATTAGCATCGGCAATATAACACCAATGAGTACCTCAAAATTCTCTATAATTAAACCATTAAAAGTAAACCTCACACATAAAATAGTTCACTTAATTAGAATGATTAAAATTAACTTAAATTTCTTTACTCATTTTGAAATTCACAAAAAATAAATACTTCTTGACTTGGCCTAAACGCTTATGTAACATACGCGCAAATCAAATTGGGGCTATAGCTCAGCTGGGAGAGCACTTGCATGGCATGCAAGGGGTCAGCGGTTCGATCCCGCTTAGCTCCACCAATTAAATCAATAAGTTACAACCACCCTCTTCTTCTCTTATTTGTCAAAACCCTAAAAACACTTATTTTCGTTGCCAGTTGGTTACCACTTGTGATTGGCTTCAATTGTATTTTATTAGTATAGGTTAGACAGTGGCTGTTTTTCTCTGTTTGGTTATTTTATAACGAATTTCAGAGCTATACCAGAAATTCGCTTTAGTTAGATTTCTTTAGTCCTTTTTAGAAAAATCCACCTTTATAATGTTACTTTTTATAATTTCATGATCATAAGCCAGTTGTATAATATGCTCTATGGTATCTTGTAGATTGGTTTTATAATGCTTTCTGAGTTTTTCTAGCTGTTTCTTGGTTTCTTTACTCATGCGTGTATTTAAAGGGGGTATTTCTTGCTTACTTTTTTGGTATTTGTGTTGAGCAAATTTTCTGCTTATCTTTTCTTTGAAATCTTTTTTATCGCGTTCGTCAAGGATGTCAAAGAAAAGATAAATAAATTGGTATTGTTCATCGGCTGTAGCGGGATTGAGTTCATTTAATTGTTGATATGACCATTCAAAAGAATCATGGCGTTGCCTTCGTTTATCTCTAGGCTCTGTGTCATTGGCTGCAAATGAATTTCTGATATATTCATATCCCCACTGACAAGCATCTTTGTCCTTTCTATCTAACCATCTAAAAGGATTAGCATTGTTATTTTTATTGGTGTTTCTATTTTTATTCCATATTCCTTGAATATACGTTAGGTAATCGATTTTATCTGACGTATTCACGGGTTGTAAATCAAGGTAGGCTATAATTAGTTCTAGACGCTTTTGGCTTGATTCAGCAGATACCGTAAGCCTTATATCATGGTAGTCTAGCCATTTTTTTGGCTTTACAAATGACAGATTCGATAGGTCTACTGATAAAGTATCATTTCGAATAGTCAACCAAGTATAATAACAAGCCCTTTCATCGCGTTTTAACCAATCAAATTCGGACTCAGGTAAAAGCTCTGCTTTGCATTCTCTAACTTTTCTGACAAGCATTCCATTTGCATCCTCTTTGCTATACCTTATCATTCCTATTTCATGATCAATATAACGCATCGCTTCATCCATAAACAATACTGGATCATGAACAATATTAATATCAAGAGGATACTCATCTGTCGAAAGGTAGGACAAAAGTTGTCTTCTGACACGAATATTTTCGAGTTCTTTGCAGGGATAAGGGGAATTTGAAACTTGATTATTCATAATAAAAAAACTCCAATTTATATCTAAAAGTAATAATAAAAAATGAATCGTTTATGTTATTTACAATCTATTTTTCACATAAAACAATATTATTTATGTGTTATTTAGGTATATATTTTTATAGTTTTTATAAATTATTTCATTTAGTTAATAGATATAATGGATACTACGATGGTTATCGTACCATAGGAGATAATTTTTTACTAGGGGGGAAGTTTAGTGAAGTAGTAAAATGCAAGCTGACTGGCAGGCTATTTATTTTTAGTAACTGTTTTGTTAGTTACCTTTTATTATTATTTTAATTTTTTATGACATTCTTTAATGAAAGTAGTTAGCCTCAGAATAAACTTGCTTGCTAAACCGTCATTAATTTATTTCATGATCAGTTTAGCAGATTTAAGTATTTTAGACACGTACTTTTTAGTTAAGTAGAAAGAGAAAATCTAGCGCTATGGGCAGGTATTTATTTTTTAGAGGGAATTTATAGGGGAATGTTTATGTGCTAATTTGTTTATTTCAGTACAGGAGTATTTTTAGAGCAGGCAGTAGGCTGTGTGGTGTATTTTTTTATGATTGGAAGGATCCTTTTGTTAGGTAGGGTTGTTTGTTGGTGTTGTTAGGTAAATTAAAAAAATAATTTTTCTTCAGAAAATATGAGCAAGAGATCAGTAGTTTTTAAATTTTAACAAGATTTGATAAGTATCAGTTAAAACCGGCTGTTTCTTCTCCATTCGTTAATTCATTAACGAGTGATTAAATCATTTAGGAGAAAACCATGAGCATTTCTTTACAAGTAACATCAACCGTAGTTCCATCCCCTGCCCCTATTCTGGCTAATAACTCTACCATCTTAGCCGAGTTAATGGTTTTACGTATTCAGCAAGTGGCTGAGAAACTCAGTATCGGCAAATCGACCATTTATGATTGGTTGAACCTTAAATCGCCTCGTTATGATGAAACTTTCCCTAAGCCTTTTAAGTTAGGTGGTAAGGCCATTGGTTGGTTATCCTCAGAAGTGGATGCTTGGTTGCTTAATCGCGTAGCATTGACACGTGTAACCGATCTAACTGAAGTGGAGATGGAGAGTGATACACTTTGATAGCAGCATGTTATTTGCTATTTTTTAAATGATGGCAATCATGTCCATTAGGTAATGTGTGTGTTTCTAGGTTAATTCTCTCTTTCATCAGTGTTATTCAGTCCCTCTGCTAAAGCAATAAAGTCCTTCGCCATTGATTCTATTTTTCTTTGCATAAATATCATGATTTCGGCTAACTTTGGTTAAAGTATAAAAATGCTATTGCCGAGCACACTCGTCAATCAAAAATTACAGGTACCGAGCCCTGTCGGTAATCAGTAAAAATAAAACCAAGGGATTATATGTTATTAGTCGTTACTATATTGGTAGTTATTATATTAGTCGTTAATATCAATAGTTATTATCAGTTCTTAATATAAGTTCTTAATATAAGTATTTAAATCACTTATGACTTAGTTAATATTCCTTTACTAAGCATTTAAATGACTGATGACTTAACCATTGAATGCCTATTATTTAGAGAGAATTTATAGTCCTACATACACCTTACCTAGTAATGATTATTTTTTTATTATTAACAGGTAATTTTATGAAGTCCTTATCCAATACCTTTAGTTATACCCGTAAAATAAATCAAAGACAACGCTATCATCCTTATTACGCTGAATACTATAAACAACAAGTTTATTTAGCTCATCAACAAGTAAGGCTTTATAAAGCTGTTAAACAGTTAATTGATGGCAATCATGACAAAGTACCTCCGATTGATTCAAACCCTCATCATGAGCCTATAGAGAGTAATAGAGTCTATCTAAATCCAGAGCATCCCTTTTATACCTTAATAGAGGCTTATAATGATTTTGATGAAGATTATTTTTATTCAACCATGGGTATACGGTTATCGCCCTATGTACAATTACTGCTAATGTGTGATGGTTTAATCAATATTAGAGAACAAGTGGAATTAGACAGCCATAGAGGACAGCTTACCATCAATGCATTAGCCCTACAGGATATCTATTGGTTAATTGATGCAATGCATATGAACAGCCAAAGTCCTAGCTTTAGAAGAACGCTCAGCCAATATTATCACGATACAGGCTATACGGACCATTTAAGGCAGTATAGCCGTTATATTGAAGAGCTATTTGATCACTACCGCAGAGTATTAGTTATTCGACTAGATCTAGGTTATAAAGAACATATTACCGATAATCATTGCTCATACGATGCGTTTAGAGCAGATATGGATTACTTTATCAATCTCATTACCAGCAATCCTGTCTTTAAAGATCTGGTAGGTTATATTTGGAAATTAGAATATGGTAGTGATAAAGGCTATCATGCGCATTTGCTGCTCTGCTATGACGGTAATAAAAGAAGAAGTGACTACCACATTGCTAAACAAGTAGGTGAGCTTTGGCAGCATCATATCACCCTTGGCAGAGGCATGTACTACAACTGCAACACCAAAGAACAAAAGGAAAGCTACAAACATTGTTATTTGGGAATGTTACATCGTAGTGAAAGTAATAAAATTAATTGGATGATTGACTATGGGGTTAGCTATTTACTTAAAACCGATGAATACCTAAGACTGATGAAACCTGATAATCGGCGTATCTTGGGGAGAGGGATTATTAAGGTAAAAAATAAATAATTCTAGATAAGCGGATTAGGAGCTATTGATTGGTAGTCAGCAATAGCTCTTTTGTGCCAATAGCAGACATATGAATTTTTCATTTTTTGAATGGAAGGTCCATTACACTATTTATTATCTAACACCTTAGCGCATCTATTACTAATTTAAAGACATTTGAATGCCCTTTACGGCTTGGGTAATAAATGTAAAAAGGATCATAAGTAATAGCAAACTCTTCTAATAATTCAATTAATTTCCCTGTGGCTAACTCATTTTCTACCTCAGTTTGACCAAGCCAAGTAATACCTAAGCCATCTAAGACTACTTGTTTACGCAAATGATTGTTAATGGAAAACTGAGCGTAAGGATTATATTTTACTATATTGCCGTTTTCTATAAATTCCCATGGAACTTCTGCACCATGATGTGCTGAAATTCTCATGCCTATTAGACGATGCTGATCTAACTCGTTAATTTTTTTAGGCTGAGTTCTTCCTTTTAAATAATCAGGACTAGCAACTAAAGCCATCTTTAAGGGGGGAGAGATTTTTACTGCAATCATTTCCTTAGCAACATCTTCACCTAAACGGCAGCCCATATCAAAGCCTTGTTTAACTATGTCAGCCCAGCTATTATCAGATTGGATTTCGACTCTGATTTGTGGATAAAGAGGTAGAAAATCTCGTAATTTAGGATAGATAATATTTTCTACTGCAAGGCTTGGTGCATTAATCCTGATAGTACCTGATGGTGTATTAAGAAAATCGCCTAATGCACTGACTTCTTCGATGACAGAACGAAATAAAGGGGCAATTTGTTTATATAGCTGCTCACCTGCTTCAGTAAGTGAAACATTGCGTGTAGTGCGATTAAATAAACGCAAATTTAATCGAGTCTCTAAACTGCGCATGCTATGGCTCAATGCTGACGATGAAATTCCGAGTAATCTGCCTGCTTTTACAAAGCTGGTAGTCTGCGCAATAGTGATAAAGTAATTTAGCTCATTAAAATTATACATAATTATATTATTAGTGAATTTAATTCACTTCACTATAAAACAATACCTAATTTATCTCAATAACAGTAATGTTTAAAATTACCACATAAATAGATAATCACGTGGTAAATAGAATGAAAAATATTTTGGTATTAGGTGCAAGTGGTAGTTTAGCCAAAGTAGTCATTACCGTTTTATTGGATAACCCTGAAATTAAATTAACGTTATTTTCTCGTCATATAACTGAGCTAATACCACTAACCCATGAAAGGGTTTCGGTTGTTAAAGGAGATGTGATGGATTTAGCTCAATTAGAACAGGCAATGCAGGGGCAGGATATTGTCTATGCTAATTTAGCGGGTGAGCTTGAGCTAATGGCTAAAAATGTGGTGCAAGCAATGGCTAAGCAAAATATCAAGCGTTTGATTTGGATAAGTTCAATGGGGATTTATGATGAAACAGAAACAGATCATGGTTCAATATTAGATCCCTATCGCCTTTCAGCCAAGGTCATTGAAGAATCAAAATTAGACTACACCCTTATTCGTCCTGCTTGGTTTACAAATGGCATAGAGGTCGACTATAAATTAACTCGTAAAGGCGAGGCTTTTCAAGGTGATCAAGTATCTAGGCGCAGTATTGCTGCCTTAATCGATAAGCTAATCCAAAAGCCTGATTGTGCTATTGGTGAAAGTTTAGGTATTGCTAAAGTTTAAACTATATTTTTTTAATAAATTAAAAAACATAACTTCAATTAAATAAGGATTCATTATGTATTCGTTTAGCTTCCAAAATCCAACACGTATAGAGTTTGGCACTGATAAAGAAAAAAATATGGGTAAGTATATGCAAGAGTGTGAAGCTAAAAAAGCTCTCATTATCTTTGGCAGTGATCGCATTAAAGAATCAGGTTTATTTGATGATGTGACCACTAGTCTTAAAGAACACGGCATTGAATTTATAGAATGCGGTGGAATTAAAAGTAATCCACTTCTCAGTAAAGTACGAGAAGGAGTCTCAATTGCTAAAGAATTTGGTGCTGATAGTGTATTAAGCATTGGCGGTGGATCTTGTTTAGATAGTGCTAAAGCAATTGCGGCGGGTAGTTTGTACGAGGGAGATGTATGGGATTTCTTTACAGGCAAAGAAGTCGAACAAGCATTGCCTATTTTTGATGTGATGACGCTAGCAGCAACCGGCAGCGAAATGAATAGTGGTGGCGTGGTAACCAATGAGGAAACCAAACAGAAGTATCCTATACGTGGTTTTAGCTTATATCCTAAAGTATCTGTTATTAATCCCAAGCTTCAAGCGACAGTAAGTCAAGACTATTTGGTTTATTCTGCTGCGGATATTATTGCCCATTCAATTGAGGGGTATTTTACTGCGACAGTACAACCTGAGCTGATAAATTTACAAGTTGAAGCGAATATTAAAACGGTTATTCGTACTACCGAAATATTATTAAAAAATCCAGCAGATCTTGATGCTCGTGGAGAGTTTGCTTGGGCTGCAACGATGGCATTAAATGGAATAACTCTTTTAGGTACAGCTGGCGCTAGCTATCCCAATCACATGATTGAACATGCCATGAGTGCAGTCTGTGACGTTCCCCATGGTGCAGGTTTGTCCGTTGTTATGCCAGCTTGGATGACTTGGTGGAAAGACCGTAATCCAAAACAATTTCAACGTTTTGCGAAAGAGATTTTTGGTTTAACAACTGCTGAGGAATGCATTCAAGCATTAACAGCATGGTTTGACAAAATAGGAACACCAACCAAACTTGTACAGCTTCATATTGATGGCCATGTATTAGAAGAGGTGATTGACAATGCAACACAAAATGCTGTCGATTGGAAAATGAGTGATCTTTATGACCGTAAGGCGATTACGGAAATATTTAATTTAGCAAAATAATTGGGATTGGATTGTTATGGCATCTTCAACTAAGCCAGATCCTTTATAAGGAGAACTATTTTGGAATATGTAACATTGAATAATGGTGTCCAAATGCCTATTCTTGGCTATGGTGTTTACCAAGTGGACGCAGAAGCCTGTGAAAAATGTGTATTAGATGCTCTGAGTGTGGGGTATCGCTCCATTGATACAGCACAAGCATATGGTAATGAGGAAGGCGTTGGAAATGCAATAGAAAAATCCGGTATTCCTCGATCAGACATATTTATTACTACAAAAATATGGATCACGAATGCGGGATATGACAAGGCTAAAAAATCGATAGCAGAGTCTTTAGATAAGCTTAAAACAAACTATATTGACTTGTTATTAATCCATCAGCCATTTAATGACTATTACGGCACCTACCGGGCGATGGAAGAAGCCTATAAAGAAGGTAAAGCCAAGGCAATTGGTGTTAGCAACTTTTACCCCGATCGGCTTATTGATCTTGCCCACTTTGTAAATATTAAACCTGCGGTTAATCAAGTTGAAACGCATGTATTTCAACAACAAAAAGTGGCTCGTGAGGTGATGCAAAAGACCAATACTCAGATTATGTCATGGGGACCGTTTGCGGAAGGAAGAAATAATTTCTTCACAAATTCTCTTCTTCAAGAAATTGGAAAAATACACGATAAATCCGTAGCTCAAATTGCTCTGCGTTTTCTGATTCAAAACGGTATTGTTGTTATCCCAAAATCCACACAAAAAGAGCGAATGATAGAAAATTTTGATGTCTTTAACTTTACGCTTTCAGATGAGGAAATGGAAAGCATTTCAGCGCTTGATACCGGAGCCAGTCTGTTTTTCTCACATCAAGACCCAAAAACAGTAGAGCGGTATATGTCAATTTTGGATTAAGCGTAAAGCAACAAGTAAATAAAGGAGAAAACACATGGTTAAGGTAACAGCAGGAAGAGATGCTCTAGGAGAGTTTGCGCCGAAATTTGCACAGCTTAATGATGATGTATTATTCGGTGAAGTATGGTCTAGGGAAAAAGAACTATCTGCGCGTGACAGAAGTTTAGTGACTGTAACAGCTTTGATATCAAGTGGTATTTTAGACAGTTCTTTGCAGTTTCATTTGCAGACGGCTAAAACAAATGGCATCACTAAAGAAGAGATTGTTGAAGTATTAACACATGCAGCATTTTATGTAGGATGGCCTAAAGCATGGGCGGCTTTTCGTCTTGCTAAAGATATTTGGTCAAACTAATATTATTGAACAAAAGGTATTGCTATGAATTATATAAAACTCGGAAACTCAGATATTAATGTGTCACGTTTTTGTTTAGGATGTATGAGCTTTGGTGATCCAGTCAGTAAGATGCACGCATGGACACTCAATCCTGATGAAAGCGAGACCATTATTAAACATGCGCTGGATTTGGGGATTAACTACTTTGATACAGCCAATATTTACTCTGATGGGACAAGCGAAGAATATTTGGGGAGAGCAATCAAAAAAAATATAATTCGGGATAAAGTAGTACTTGCTACGAAAGTATATTTTAACGAAGGACATCTCTCAAAAGCGGCGATTGAAAGAGAAGTCAATAACTCCCTCAAACGTCTTGGAACCGATTATATTGACCTGTATATTATCCATCGCTTTGACTATACGACCCCGATAGAAGAAACCATGGAAGCATTAGACAACCTCATTAAAATTGGCAAGGTTAGGGCTTTGGGTGCATCTGCAATGTATGGATACCAGTTTTTTAATATGCAACTAGTAGCCAAGCAAGGTGGCTGGACTCCTTTTGTCTCCATGCAAAATCATTATAATTTGCTGTATCGTGAAGATGAGCGTGAGTTAATTCCTATTTGCAAACAGCATAATGTTTCATTAACGCCTTATAGCCCTCTTGCGGCTGGAAGACTTTCTCGTTTAGATTGGAAAACGGATACTTTGCGTAGCCAGACAGATCAAACAGCCGTTTCTAAATATGATAGTACTCAACAAACTGATACTAATATCGTGCTCAGAGTGCACGAACTTGCTGAGAAATATAATGCTACCATGACACAGATTGCATTAGCTTGGCAATTTGCAAAAGGGGTAGCAGCACCAATTATTGGCGCTACTAAAATAAAATATATTGATGATGCTGTCGGCGCATTGAAAGTTTCGTTGTCAAAAGAAGATATTACCTATCTCGAAGAGCCCTATACACCACACCGTATTGTCGGTGCTCTTTAATTACTTTTACAATCAGAGGTGCAATCATGAAGATAATGGAACAATCGGAGTTCGAAAAAACAAATGTATTTGGAACAGGCAAACCTAATGAAGCTTATGCCAAATATTTTATTGGCAACTCCTTCATCAATCCACTGACTGATCCGAAACAAACGCCAATTCATCTTTCTAATGTGACGTTTGAACCAGGTTGCCGAAATAACTGGCATATTCACCATGCCAGCAAAGGTGGTGGGCAAATTCTCATCTGCACTGCTGGAAGCGGATGGTATCAGGAAGAAGGCAAGGATGCAGTTAGTTTGGAGCCAGGCTGCGTCATTGTCATTCCTGCACAAACAAAGCACTGGCACGGCGCAAAAGCAGACTCATGGTTCAGTCACATTGCAATGGAAGTGCCAGGAAATAATACCTCAAACGAGTGGTTAGAGCCTGTGTCTGAGCAGGAATACCAAAAATTAAAGTAATAATTTATGGAACTCTAAACCCTACCCTGACGATTGTAGTTTTAATAAATCTGTCGCTCAGAATATTTTAGAGAGATACTTTATTATGAGCAAAATCGATCGGGCGGGGTAAATGATATAGCCTATCATTAAGATTAATCAGCAATGGTTACATCTTTCTATAGTTCTGGATCTATATTCACGCAAAATCATCGATTAGGCAATAGATATTCATATGCAGAATTCATTGGTATGCCAAGGCATTCACTATGGCAAATCTTCATTGTATTTCTCCAAGCAAGGGGATTGTTCATAGCGGTTGGGAGAGCCGGTCAATATTGTTCTGATGATTACCAAGCCACATTAACGGCTTATAATTTAACATGCAGCATGAGTTGCAAGGTAAACTATTGGGGTAATGCAGTGGCTGAAAACTTCTTTTATACCCTTAGAACAGAGTGGATCTATCAACATAAGTTAGAAAATATTGCTCAGGCCAAATCTATGATCTTATGGTATATTGAAGCTTATTATAACCGTGTAAGAAAACACTCTCATTTAGATTATTTATTACCTGTTCAATTTGAAAATAAACAAGCAAAATAATTTAATATAACTCCCCATTAAAATCAAGGTACATCACTTTTAGGTGGTTTATTATTAGGAGAATACAGCTTCCCAATGAGTAAATAGCGGTGTGTTTTTGAACAATAATAAAAGGATGGTGAATTGATGAATAACCTATTTCAACTAAAGAAAATAATTACTTTTTGTGGTGCTTTAGCCTGCCTATCGGCTTTTGCTTGTGTAAAGGCAGCCCGTGCTGAGACAGCTACATCGCCAGTAACTAGCGAAAATAGTCCGTTAGTGTTGGCAAAACGAGGCAGTTTTTTTATCGGGGGTGAGAAGGCCAAACAAAATTTTATCGAGTTGGGCAGTCAAAGAGCTGCTGACACGGTTACCATTAACCAAATGTATGTTGAGTTTATGCAACCTGTTGGAAAAACCAAACTGCCCGTGGTGATGGTTCATGGCGCTGGGCTAAGTGGTAATAGTTATGACACAACACCGGATGGCCGTATGGGATGGTATGAGTATTTTGTGCGTAATGCTTATCCAACCTATGTTGTCGATCAAGTTGGGCGTGCGCGCTCTGGCTTTAATCAAGCTATTTTTAATGGCGTGGGGGCAAAAGAAGCTGATCCCAGTCAGCAACCAAAGATCACTCGTATGGGAGATTTACATGCGGCGTGGATCAATTTTCGTATTGGCCCAAGCCAAGGGGTTGCTTATAAGGATTCACAATTTCCTATTGAAGCGATTGATGAACTTTCTCGAATGGGGATTCCTGATTTGTCGGCTTCATTAACATCGCCTAACCCTAATTATCAAACGCTATCAATGTTGGCGGATAAGTTGGATGGCATCATTTTAATGGGACACTCCCAATCGGGTCATTTCCCACTGGAAACAGCGTTATTAAACTCTGAAAAAGTGAAAGCCATGATCTTACTTGAGCCAGGAACCTGTTTAAATGATCAACTTAGTGATGCACAGCTAAAAAAACTAACGTCAATTCCCTTGCTGGTTGTTTATGGCGATCATTTGTCGTCTTCGACGGAGCTTCCCGGAAATGCCCTGGGTTGGCAGCAACGTTTTGAAGGGTGTCAAACGCTCATCAAACGAATCAATACTCTGGGTGGCCATGCACAAATGCTCTATCCACCAAGTTTAGGTATCCTAGGCAATAGCCATATGTTGATGTTAGATAAGAATAATCTGCAAATAGCCGACCTAATTATGGATTGGATAAATAAAAATACTAATCAATAGCTTTTATCCATTTTAGGTTTATTGATTGGTATATGTCTGCTGTTCGCTCATTTTTGCCTAAGGCGCATATGTGCCAAGGGCAGTCATTGACATCTTTCTAATATTTAGTAATATTATGATATGTTCGTGTGGCAACACTGATTAGTTTAAAAAGGAAGCAAGTGGATCAAGTGGTTTGTGTTAAAATGAGGTCAGATAATTTTATTATAGAAAAACTCTTGGATAGTGAGTGAAACTGTGAAGTTATACTAAAGGCTATATGAAGAAGTCTTATGTATTTTATGGCTTAGATGTAGTAGCTCAAATCTAAACTGACAGGTACCTCTTAAAAATGGGGAGTGTCACATCTGTTCCTAGCTACTATAGGTAGAGTCGGTCGAAAGTTAAATGGATATTGAAATGAAAAAAATGTTTGCTATTTTAGTATGTATATTGTCTGTTTTTGGAGCGGTTTATTCTCTTCCCAACGCAATCTACTTGTTTATTTGTGTAGCTATTTTTTACTGTAGTTTGGGTTATATACTTAGACCCAACGCCCCTCCTTATAAAAAGTTTGAAGAGATTTATGGCAATATTGTAAATCGCATTAAAAAATTATAATCTAACTCATATTAACTGTGATAACCAATATTATTCTATTGGCTACCACAATATTCAAAGTGTCTATGAGTTAATAGGTTAATAAAATACTCGTAATATTTATAGTAAACTAAATATTTTATCTAAAGCATGATGTTGCACTGCTTTCAACCTCTTCGAAGGTAATTACAACATTAGTTATAGCTGTAATAACACCAAATATAAGATCAATTAACGCTTTTGTTTTTAAGCCAGCAATAACTCCAAAACCAGGCCCAAGCCCCATTATTGTTATACCTATGAGCATTCCCCCTACAAAACATTTTTGCCATTCTTTATCTGCTGAAGCATACAAATTCATTACATTACCCATTGCTGCTGCAATTATTGGTGTTAGCATCGCAGTTAACAACCCTACTGCTCCAACTCCTAATGGTCCAGCAGCAATACCCGCTGCCCATAATGCTATTGTAAAATATAGTACGGATGTAAATGCAGCTCCCATTAAGATGCCTAAAAAAAAGCCTCCATTTTTTCCACCACTAATTTTATAAGCCCCGTCTCCAGTATCGGGATCAATAATTAGATAGCCACTTCCTTTAAATCCTGGTACTTCAATTTGTTCTGTGTGTGTAATAACTTCTTTACCTACCGCTAATGCATTTTTTATCTCGCTCATGGCCAAACTATCTAACTTAAGATTTTGCAATGCTGTTACTTCATTTTCATAATTAATTGTGTAGATCCGTTGCCCTTGCTGAAGAGCTATAGCCAATGCTTTAACTGCTGAAAACCCTTCTATTTTAGAGCTACCGTTAGTATCATTAAAAAAATGTTCTGGAATTTGATGTTCTAAAGCTGAGCTCATCAATCCAATCTGCTGATTAAACTGTTTTCTTTCTAATTTACTCCCTTTAGCCTCTTCGAGTGTTTGTGCTACACGAATATTCATAAATATTCCATGAGACTCAATTCCTCTATTTAGTCCAAAGAAAGTTTTTTTATAAGGTTCATAGCCATAAGTACCGATTGAGGGTATAGCCTGATAATTCACTCTTGTTTTTGCACTCATAACTTTGCATTTAGATATGTACTCAATATAATAACCTTGTACCCCAAAGGTAAACATATCCCCTAGTAGCTCATCTCTAGTGAGACTTCCAATTTTGTCTATATCTTTTTGATCTAAAATTTGTTTAGTATATTGAAGTTTGCTATAAATAGAGTCAAAAATTTTCTTAGATAAGTTACTTCCCGTAATAGCTAAAGCTAAATAGCTTCCAGAGATAACCTTATCTCTTAAATTTAGATAATTACGTGTTTGTGTACTAATTTGATACCCAACCTCTAAGTCTTCACCTAATGCAATGATACTACTTGTTAACAATACCTCACCATTACATTTAATTTCTGGGATAACATGAATGCTTGAAGGAAGAAAATTAGGTAGCTGATTAAAATCTGTAAAACCACTGGGGGATAAGGCTTTAATTGCTTCCTCATCAGCTTTACTCGCTGGCTTATAACTAATAATAATATTTTGTTGATTGAGTTGATACAATGGAGCTTCTTTTTTTTGAATGTAATCCCCATTAATATGATTATATTCTAAGCCCAAGGTTACTTGCACTTGCAAAGCATTAGGTAATTGAATATTTGATACCCCACGGACTACAGATAAGTAAGGTAAGCTACCAGGTAACATACTGAATTTTTGTTCAATGATTTTTCGACCACCAACAATGTCGTTGAGAGTTGGTTTTTGCATATTGAAAATATGTGTAACCAAATTATCTCTTGCCTGAAATTGTGCTTGCTGAATGATATTGGAATTTAATCCTTGTACCCAACCTTCTTGTTCATTAACTGAACCACTGCTAATTAAATCATTTGTTATTTTTTCACCATCTAAATTAGAAACAGTAACTTCATCTATTCCTTGTAAGTATTCATATTGCTTATAACTACCATCCAAAGGTATCCAACTGTCAATAGGATTACGCGCAGAAACTGGTTTAGCTCCACGTGATGGATAATATGGTACTGCCGCTTCGACCCAAACATGTTCGATACGAACTTTAGCAATTTTGCCGCCTACAGTAACACTAGTAACAGGTATACCTCCTGCTGAGACAAAATCCATAGCCGCGTTAACATTTTCAAAATCACCTGCCATGTTAATAAAATTATCAACAGGAATATCAACGGTTCCATGCACATAACGAGCTGGGATTTTAGCCGCACGCAACAAGGCAATCATCAGTGTTGAAATATCCATGGCATTACCACGACGAACATCCAGTGTCATATCAGCAGTTTGCTGACCACCCCATGTCGGTTGCCATTCCACATTATTGCGTACCCATTCATAAATTTTAACAGGGCTATTAGCTAATTCTTTTGCTTTTGCAAGAATATCATCAGTGATTTCTGTTTCATTGGCTGAAGCAATATATTCAGGCAAAAAGAAATCATCAATATTTTTTAGGTCTCTGGTTTTAATATTGATATCAGTAGTGCCTTCAACACTGAAATCACGAGGTACATTAGTTCGATCGGCCTTCAATGATTGAAATGGCATTTCGGTTAAATCTTCAGGTTCTGCTAGAGGTGATACCTCATCTAGCCATGCTGATAAAGCATTACCTTGTTCACTGTTTGCACTCCTAGTAATGGAAGTGCTAGAAGATAAACCATTAAGATAGTTTCGGAAAGTTGTCGCCCTTTCTGTCACTAAGTTAAGTTGTTTGTTGAGATCATCAATAATAGCTTGTGATGATTTACTTGTAACAGCTTGCTTTAACTCTTCTTGAATATTGTTAATAGCCTTCTCGATAAGGTTATTAAATTTGTTTAGTGTTTCTTTAGAATTAAAACTAATCTTTGCAGCTAAAGTGGCTTGTGGTCCAACAGAAACACGCACCTCATCAACTAACTCGGCTAGTTGACGTTCTACTGATAATTGTGTACTGCTGTTAGCAGCAGTTGTTGTATTTAATGTAGTCATATTTTTTCTCATTGCATATTTGAATTGATAATAGAAATCTAAGTTATGTCCATATTTTTTATTTTATGGACATAATTTTACTATTTTGATTTTGGTTTTTTTATAACGATGCCGCCTTCTCCTGGTGACATAGCTTTAGGAAGTACATGAAGCTCTCTAGTAACCAGTAACTTAGAATGCTCATTAATTTCTGCTATTAATAATATTGGATAGGTTTTGTCAGGTAATAAGCCTGTTGTCTCTATCCTGAAAACTAATCTCTGCCGTTGTCTTGCATTTAAATTAATAATACTTTCCTGAAGTTTAATGTTTTGGTCGCCATTAACAAGAATATGAGTAATTTTTAGATTTATTAAGTCAGTATTGCCAAGGTTATAAAAATCATCAATACTCACTGTTGAAGATCCAATTACAAGTTCTGGTATTCCTCCAGCACTTATCTCTAATTTCTCTAAAAGTTGTTTAGGATCGGTAATTACTTGATAAAAGGTTTCTGCACTGGCTAGCAGTTCGCCTTTGCCATTAAATAGCTTGGCTGTCACTGTATAGTTACCTAGTTCAGCATTCATTAAAACCTGATTAATTGTAAACTGACTAAAGCTGCTACTGGCGGGGATTTCCCCAATACTTTGCTTGTGACTGAACTCCTGTGCTGAGTTTGGTGCAACAACAGTTAACTCAATATAGGCCTCTTTAATAGGCGTATTAATCGATAAGTTTCGATACAGTGAAGTTAACTCCACTTGATCATTCTGCATATATTCTGGCTTGTCTGTTGTAACTCGTAATGAGGCAACTGGTTCTCCTTCATTAACTGCTAAAATAGAGAAGATTGAATGATCTTCAGCAACCACGTTACCTTGCTCATCCATCAGTTTTCCGCATAAAGTATAATTACCTGCCGTATTTAATGCTGTACCCCAGTTTTCGCTGTGTGTAACACCAGAGCTTGCAGCAATAATGCCTACGTCAGTTACTGGTAGCAGACTAACAACTTGGTTATTGGCGTCTAGTATTGAAAGTTGGATATTAAACTTACCGGGATAACGTCCAAGATTATTAGCAACTGCTTGCAGCTGAACATTAGTTTCTGGTAAATAGTTGGCTTTATCGGTACTTACCGTAATGTCTCCATAACGTAATGAGGTAAGATCGAGTATCGCGGTATTGTTAGCACGATTAGCGTCGTCAATAGTATGAATACCTGCACCATCATCGTCAGCCACCACATAGAGAATGCTTATCTGACTAAGATCAGCAAGGCTAAGAGAGACATCTTGGTACCCATCGCTATGAAGTGCTTGACTTGTCTTAACGACACCTAGCAATACACCCCCTGAAAGAGGATCACCATTATAATAAGCAACGGAAACACCCGATGGAACGGGGTAGCCACCTCCATTACCAATACGCACAGTCAGTGTTGAATCACCTTGTCCAAATTTATCTTCTACACGGATATAAGAAGCGGTTAAATCAGCTACAACCGTAGGATCAAGATCTAAGGGGCGATTAAGCCTAAAGGTATTGTGTAAGTCCCAGCTATTGCCTTGATGCGTTGGAATGGCAAGGTCATCATTGATATTGTTGATGTAGTAGTCGTATTGGTTCCAAATATTGCGAGTACGAACCCAGCTGTTATTTTTTCCCTTGAATACGCGTAGTCCCCGATAGTCAACACCATCATTAAAATCATCTCCAACAACTAATAACTCGGCATGCCCATCGTTATCAATATCGGCAATAACAGGATATTCTCCTGCAGTTGTACTACCATGAGGAACGGTAAATAGCTCATTACCTGTTTCACCATCATAAATATGAATATTTTTCTCATCTGCATAAACAACTTCTGCCCGTCCATCACCATCGAAGTCAAATACACTTGATCCGGTTTGTGAGCTTGAGCTGTCTTGAACAGGTTTGTTCCATAAAATACTGCCATCAGCTTTAAATACAGTGTAATAATAAGCGCCTGCAATACCTATTTCAGGGATACCATCACCATCCATATCTGCGATAACAGGGGCACCTCCTTTCCCGCCACCTGGTAAACCAACAGGTCCCCAAAGTATTTCACCTTTATAGTTAAGCATATAAACCTTGCCAACAGCTGAAACAACTATTTGCGGATGAGCTTCATTACTAATAAACTTGCCCACAGCGGTATAACCATCACCAACCGTATTATTTTGCCATAACAAATTACCTTGGTAGTCATAAGCAGAAGCACCTACAATAACCTCTGGAAAACCATCAAGATTAATATCAGCGGCGAATGATTGCATGCCTGTTTTACCACCATGAAAACTTCCTTTACCGGCCCATAACAAAGAACCGTCTGATCCATTTAAAACGTGGCGTCCAAACAAAATCTCAACATTGCCATCACCATTCAAGTCGATAATTGAGGGACCACCACCGTAGGGTTGATAATAATAAGGTGAAGATGGGATAGTACTCAGCCATTTTACTTTCCCAGTTACAGTACAAATTGCCGCAAGTTGACCGCTCATAGTTGGTACTAATACCTCAACCAATCCATCATTATCAATATCCGCAGCAGCAATACCTGGCCAACCAGATAATTTAACTCCCTCTGGGTCTTGAATAGTTAATTGTTTTTCCCCTGTATTACCATTGACAATGTGTAATTTTCCTGACGAAGAGAAGCCATTGTGACTAAGGAAAATAATACTAGGCATATCTTTAGCATCGATATTTCCATTTCCATTAGTGTCTCTTGTTGGTATTACTAATACGCCAGACGTTACATTTAAAGAATCACTGCGCCATTTTAAAACGGGCTCGATTTCGCCAATTTCTGGTTTAATTCTTGCGGCCATTGCAGTAGAACCGATATTATTTTGTTTACTGAGTTCTTCAACCTTATTTTCACTATCAACTACTGCGTAAATAGGTGCATCTCTAAACTCAAGCACACCAGAAACATCAATCGTATACGTTTCTGTTTGGTTAATTAGTAATGGTTTTTGTACAGTTATTTTTCCTAAAACTGTATCGATACCTACATCGAATGTTTCGTTATGGTTGTTATCTTTAAATGCTACGATGGTAAAGCCAGCAGGTGCATCAGCTCTACCTAAGTTAGAGACTGTTACAGCAACACTACCTGTCACTTTTAATGTTTGCTGATCTGTACTTAAATTTATTGGAGCAACAAAATCTACGACAAGGTCAGCCAATTTTTTATAGTTTTGATTATCATTTGAAGCTAGACGAATTTGTCCAAGATCATTCACTTGCTTTTCAAACATACTGATTTCAAAGTTTGTGTCGCGATAGTCTTTTTTAGTAAATGCAAGTGCAACAATATCATCATCAATATTTTCAAAGATAAATTGGCCAGTCACATTTGTTGTGCTTACGGAGGTAATATTATTAACAGTAGCTGCTACCATTACATCCGCTAACGGTAATCCCGTTATGGAATCAACAACAACCCCTTTAACGGTTGTCTTATCTGGTTTTACTTGTGATTCAGCATGTAATGAAACGGATAGAATATAGTCTGTTACATCATCAATAGTAATAGTGGTATTAGCTGATTGATAACCATTAGCAGAAACAGTAATAGTAATACTTCCTGCACTTAAACCGGTTACTTTGTAACTACCATCGGTAGAGGTTGACACCATTTTATTATAGTCGCCAGTGATGATAACATTTACACCACTAATAGGTTGGCCTGTAATTGCATCGGTAATAATGCCATGAATAGATGAACCTGTTTGCTCTGGAGCAAGTTGTAAGACAACATCACCCAATGCAAAATTACTGTTTTCACTGATACTAACGTGCATAACTTTATTAAGATAGCCATTCAATGAAATAGTGAAAGTGTAGTTACCTGCTACCAATTCAGAAAATTGAAATATACCATCGCTACTGGTTATTTGTTTTTTTCCATTAGATTCTTCAATAACAACTCCTTTTAATGGTTGCATCGTTTCTTCATCAAGAATACGACCTGATATTGAACTCTTCATCGGAATTGGATTTTTTTGTGCAATTAAAGCAGGGGAGAAATAAATAATTTCACCTAGTTTAACGGTAGCAGTACCCACTACCTCATGATAACCATAAGCTGTAATAGTAATAGTTATGGTCCCTGGGGCTATAGTAGCTTGATAATACCCTTTATTAGAACTAATTATCTGTCCATCAGATAATGAAATAGTTGCATCGTTAATGGCCTTACCTGTGCTTTGATCAGTAATAAAACCGCTAATCATTGTCGTATTGGCCACTCGTTTAAGTTGAATATCTCCCAACTGAATCGTTTTTAACTCTGGGATAATAATGCTTCTTTGGGTGACTAAGTAGCCATTTTGAGAGGCCTCTATCTGGCTTTCTCCAACAGCTTTTATGGGCAAACTGAAAGAACCACTTTGATCAGTCATTGTTGTTTGATTTTGGAATGTGACAGTTATACCTGCTAGTATCTGCCTAGTATCCGCATCAATAATCCTTCCTTGTAACAAAGGAATATCGCTACCGCCTATTTCGCTCACCATATTTAATGCTCGCAAAACTAAAGAAGTGACATAAACATCATCTTCCCAACTACCGTCTGTATCTTGAATAGACACTAAATAATCAATAGCAGGCATAACTTGTATTAGTTCGTTTAAATTAGGTAGAACAGCTAAAAGTGCTAATGCCGTATAATCCGTATACTCCCAATACCCATCAGCATTACGTTGATCTAATAGCCATTGCACGGCTTTCTTTAACTGACTATTTAAATTATAAACTGTTCGATATTGCCACAATGCATTAATGGCTAACGCAGAACTGTAAATATCATTATGACCTAACGCATTTTTCCAACCACCATCAGCTTGTTGTTGAGATACAAGCCAAGTAATAGCCCAATTAGCCTCATTGCTTTTGGCCTGATCTGCAATCTCTAAAGCCTTTAACGCCCAAGTGGTATCTAACACAAAGCTATCGAAGCCTTGTGTAAATCCAAATCCACCATTTTGATTTTGATAGGCTTTAAGGTGGAGAACTAAGCCACTATTATCATGTTTTTGTTGTGCATTAGTAATAATACGCCGTGAAATAAACTCTGTGCTGTCATCAGACGAGGTAGTTAGAAAAGAAAATGCTTTAGCTTGTGATTCATCAAAACCTAATTCTAAATCATAAAAAGTAGTTAATGCCTCGCTAGTAGACTGTTCTGGTAACACCAGATCATTATCTGTCGTATAAGCACCTTCTGTGTTTTGTTGTTTTTTTATCCATGAAATACTCTCTTTAAGCTTTGTTTCGCTTAAGACAGTATTTTTATTAAGTTGTGTATAGCCCATTTAATAACCTCTATATTAGAAATGGCAATTACTAGCACAAGGTAATTATTTGTAAAATTAGGCATGGGTGATAATTTGAAGGTTTATGGATCTTATTAAAATAGACGACCTTATAAATAAAACAATTATTCTCTAAGCTTATTTTTACAATATAACCTTGCATTACGTACAAAAAATATCAAAATAAATAGTTAATACTTTGATAACTACTATTAAATACTTTTATATGCTCAATTTATTTTTGCTATAACAAGAATTAAAAATACAGTTGTTAAAAAAAGGTTTATATTTTTTCTTACTCATATATAGCTATATCTAGAGCTTTAACTGCATCAGCGCTGAATAATCTTGCTCTAGAACTAGGTTCCCAAAAGACTAACTGCCAGTATAAAATTATATTGCTAGCTATAATGAAAGCTCCTTTATTGCAGGAGAATAATGATGGCGACAACACCTTGGAATAAAAACCGTATTATTGTTCAGAAAAAACCTTTACAGATACCTCATATCTGGGGAATACGAATCAGGTTAGAATTAGAAGGTAAAGCACGTGATCTAGCACTTTTCAATTTGGCACTGGACAGCAAACTACGGGGTTGTGATCTATTGAAGTTAAAAGTATCCGATGTGACTTACGGGCCAACTATTTTAAGTAGGGCTCATGTATTACATCAAAAGACAGGTAGCCCTGTGCAATTCGAATTAACGAAAAGAACAAGAGAATCAATTGCCGCGAGGATAAAAAAGGCTCATTTAAGTGATACAGATTACCTCTTTAAATCAAGGGTTGATCCCACCAAACACCTCTCAACAAGGCAATATAATCGTATTTTTCACCAATGGATCAAAATACTTGGCTTAGATGACTCACAATACAGTACCCACTCCTTGAGAAGAACCAAGCCTTACTAGATTTATAAAAAAACTAAAAACATTAGAGTTGTTCAAATTTTGTTAGATCATAAAAAACTAGAAAGTACCGTTCGTTACTTAGGCATTGAAGTGGATGATGCGTTAGAAATATCTGAATCTATCGACATATAAGATGTTAGCAAGGTTGCTAATGCAGCCTTGCTAAAAATGGATATTTGCTAATAACAAAATGACCTTTAAGTATTTTAATAATGGTCCAATGTCTGCTGTTCGCTCATAGCAGAAGATTGCCTGTTAAATATTATGTTGAAAAAATGGCCCGTTAGCAAAAAATAAGGTACAACCATAAAAGTTATAGGCAAGCTGGCAAAAGCCAAGCCGCCTATAACCATCATAAGTGTTAAATAATTCACTCACCACCAAGCACTAAAGAACAACATCTCTTACTCAAACTCAAAGTGAGCCAATGTTTCATCGACCCAAACTTTAACGTCTGCTACATCCTCCCAATAATGCTCATCATACTCAGTACTGCCATAGAAAAAACCTTCTTGGGTTGGAAACAGCTCTTGGCAATTATCAGTAGTTAACTGATTAAGGGTGCCTTGCAGTATCTCAAGAACCTCCTTTGAAATAGGAATATACGCACAATTTTCAACAGACATCACGTTATTATTCACCCACTGCAACAACGCATTCACCTTACGAAACTCACCCACCTCCGACAACTGATCACGAGGACACGCAACAAACGAAATATCTAATCCCATAACAACTCCTTGGCTTGTAATATCACCAGCCATTAAAAATGATAGAAAATAAATACGTTAAAAATAAGAAATAAGAAATAAGAAACAGAACGAAATACAGCAATAAAAAGCAGAATTAAAACGACAAATGAAAATACAGAAAATAATTAAAACTTTACTCAAAGCCCTATTACTATGAATAGCTAGTGCTATAAAACTTTTATCTTAATCACCTGCCAAGCAAAATCATCAATAACTTCAGAGAGCCTTAACCCTAGCTCATCAAAATAAATATTATCAATTTCTGTTGGTTGATTATCTGTTGCAGGATATAACCATAGGCTGTAAGTATCACTGCCACGGTCATACACAATCGCCACTTTACCTTGAAATTTCAGATTGCTGACGGTAAAACCAATACTTGATGGTGTATTACTGTGGATGGCATCAGCATCACTTACCGTAAAATCAGTAGCCCCTGCATCCACCAGTAAATGACTGATCAATCGAAAACCATCTGGTGCTGTTAGGTTTTCCAGCTGCTCGATTAAGGCTAATAGCTCTGGGGATTGTATTTGCTCCTTTGGAGTAGACAATGGCAGTGAAATAGTCTTACCACCCAACATCATCTTGGTTACTTCATACTGCGTACCATCGGCAAGAGATTGGATTTCCTTTTCGGGTTCATCAATGCGTTTACCATTAAAATCATGACGAGCATACGGCGTGATCTCCACTTGATCACCGACGTTAGGAACAGCATCCACATAAGCCATGTCCACAATCACAAACTGATTTCTGGTTTGAGAGCGCTTAACTAAAATAAACACCTCATTCACAAATACCACCTTACCCGTAAACGATTGTGGATCACTGCAAAACCCTAACACATTCGGTTGTGGCAACAACTCACAAAAACGGTATTGATAACGAGAGCAATTACGTGGAATGAGCGGTCTAATAATTTGCGCTAACGACGACTGCACCAGATCTCTATCCAACTTATTTAAATAACCAGATCCTTTGTTGTGATTTAATGACATAATAAACTACTCCTAAGTAAAATCACTTCCTCCCTTGATCAAACCATAAACCATAGACGTGACAAAGCCTTCTGCCATACAGAAAAATTGTCATTCATGAATTATGGGTAGATATAAAGAAAGAAGTGAATAAAAAATGAAAAGAGAAAAATGAAATGAAAAAAGTGAAATAAGCTAAAATTAAAAATAATGATTATTGTGGTGCACTTTTCAACGATATTTAAGACATGACAACAATAGAACGAAATAAACTACCAAGCGGCCTGTAAAAACAACCGCTGTGTTGTAAAATCCACCTCTGCTAACTGCACAATACACCATTGCCTTAACTGATAAACTTGCTGCCAATAGGTTTCATCGTACGCATCAAAACCATGCACAAAATTCCTAATGGTCGGAAATACCTCTGTGCAATTAGCTGCTGACAACGCATTTAAGTCACAAGATAATTTAACTAACGTTTCCTTACTCAGCTCAATAATCCCACTACTGTGTAGCTCTACACAGTGATTATCAAACCAATTCAGTAGCGCATTACAATGTTTAAACTCGTCACAAGGCTCAATCGCTTCAACAGGACAACGGTAAGTAGTAATAATCAACTCATTCGTCATAATAAAAAACACCTCCTTTAAATACGGATAACTACAGAAAATAAAATAAACAAGAAAAACTAAGCAATCAGTTTTAAAGCAGACGAGAGAGCCTGTTGTTTTAACTGAGCTCCTTGACCAAACCACGCACTGTCCAAACGATTCTCCTGATTTTTAGCGCGACGTTTATGATCCACAAACTCCGTCACCGCATTCAACAACCCCCAAGCCGTCCCCTTAGCGGAAGCAAACTCAGAGCCACGGCCTTCACCTTCGTACAGTTGCTGCACTTGTTTAATGGCACGACCATTGGGTAACCTATTCCAATCAATAGCATCAACTGAAGCTTGTTCAATAGCCACAGGCAAATTGCCGGTATTACGGACAATACGCTCTAATAACGAAATTTCTTCACGCTCCTCAACCTCCAAAGAGACAACCTCACGAGAAGCCATATCCATCTCATCAGCAGCGACTAAAGCATCCTCTAACGATGCCGTAGGACTTAACACCTCCATAAAAAACTGCTCGGCTTCTTTAGCCGATACGTTACGCTTCGTTAATTCAGCCATCATCAACTTAAACTCATCCCAATGACCCGTGGTTAAGTTCAACCGACGTTTTACCTCCGTGGCATTAAAGTGCGTATTGTGCGGTACGCGTATTGCATTAACCGTACGATTCACTGCAATCGACAAGGTATTCTGGCATACTACACGCACCGTAGTAGGTGTCACTGTGGTGGCTAACGAACCATCACAAGAAGTGGCTAACAACACATACCCATTCACCTCATCTTGTCTGCCTAACACACAGGATTGCCCAGTACGGGCCAAAGCCCAAAATTTACGGCCTTGCTTTAATACCCCCGCGGTTTCCAGCTCAAAGCCAAACTGTTCGGTTAAATCCCGATAAAACTCCAACACCTCCATCGGTTGCACTACCTTATAACGGCTACTCACCACCGACAAAGGCAACCGATTGTCACTGCGATACAACACCTTCTGATCGGCAAAATCCACCAATGAACGCGATAAATCAATCACCCCATCATTCTCTGTATTATCCGACGCCACAAAACATACCGGTGCTTGCTTAATCTGCCAATCCATACCTGCGCTATTAGCCCAAGTTTCAATCGACTGCCCTGAAGGCAAAGAACTGCCCAAACCATGCCAAGGGGTTTCCCCCACATACGCCATACTCGATACCTGATGCGCCATACTAAAATCCTCGTTCTTTAATAATTTCTGATAAATAAACAAAATCAATAAAAATAACTAAACTAATATCAATAAACTCAGCTCATACAAAACTCAACACAACAAAAAAGCCCCTTGGATCACTCCAAGAGACTTCTTGTACTGTATAAATACGTGGCTACATTAACCACACTTAATTGAAAAAATTAAATAAATAATAAATGTTCCTATCGTGTGTAGAGCATACTACTTCAACTGATCTCTGACCCACTCAGACAATGAGCTAGCACTCTCTACCGCCAATTCAGCAGCTTTAACTGCTACCACCTTCAATAAAATATCCACTAAGGCACCCATATATAGCACTCCTTTATTTTTTTACGTTAGAAAAACTCTGGTTAAATAGATTAAATAAACTAAATAGAAAAAACGCCATCACAGCGCTAAATAAACACTAATCCTGTTTACTCAAGGAAATAATATATAACTGAATTTTTTTTAAATGCTAATAAGTCACTAATTCATTACAATGCACTACATAATCATGATGACTACTGAATTAAAGACCGAGTAAAGCGAACTGAAATGGATCAGCCAAAATACTACAACCTAGTGCCTCAAGATCTACACCCTGAGCTTGATGCAATGCTGCATTACCTTGACACCTATCCTTTTGAAAAGCCTAGCGACTGCCCTCATTGCGGCAGTAAAAAACTTTCAGACAATGGAACTAATCCCACAAGCGAAATCATGAACTACCGTTGCCTTGATTGTTACAAAGGCTTTAATCAGCTCACAGGCACATGCTTTGCCAAATCAACGTTTGCACACATGCATAAATGGGGTGATTTTGCTCGATTACGCTTATCCGGTGAAGGCATTCACGCTATCAGTGTAACCCTTGGCATGTCAACACAAGGAGCAACAAAGCGAGATCAGCGCATTAAAAACCTAATGCAACAACAATACCCTAAACTCTTTGCTTGGTGGCAAATACGACAAGATTGGCAAGAACTTAGTCTATCCCCCTTGATACAACAACAAGCAGATACTTTTACTCAATGGCTTGAAAATCTCTTAAATCAAACCTTTGCGACTTGTCCCAATTGTAGCAAACCCCATTGCAAAAAACTTAAGCAAACACATCGTCCACAATTTCATTGTCATCGTTGTAATACTTCTTTTAACTTACTACGTAATACCGAGTTTCACCTTGTTCACTACCCAGAACTTTGGCTTGATTATGCTAAACTACTAGTACAAGGCTACAGTGATAAAGACATCAGTAACCAACTTAATATTGGCCAAAGCTTAAGTAATTATTGGCGTCATCGCTTTATCAAGCAAATGATCGAACAGGGCCATGAAGAACTTGTACAATGGCTCATTTGGCAACGTAAGCGTAATTATAATCAAAAATCACAACAAATCTGGGAAGAAAAAGCGAAGCAAGCACCGCTAAAAAATCATAATAAGTCGAAATAAACACTTTGTTACAGTTAGACTAAAGGCTACAATACAAACATATAAAATTTTCTATAGCAACCATGGACTTATAAAGGACGTAGTAGGTTGTTATCTTTATCATGCAGAGGATAGTACTGCGTAAATAGTCTTTATTTAATGACAAAATTTAATTCACTCGACTAAAGTTTAATGTTAAAATTCCTGTATGAATTATGGGCTTATTAAGAGCTAAACAATTTCGACTGAATAAAAAAAATATTCTATGGGTTTCGTTGTACCAAGGGATAGGGAGAATGCTGTATGTTTACAGACGCCAATACCACGCACTTTACATTGTTCGTGGACGGTCTTAAAAAAGACCAAAATGCCAATAAGCCTGTTGATGAACTGACTAAAAAATCGAGCTTTTCAAAACCAACGGGTATTGTTAGTAATAATAACAATACTGAGTCGGATAGTTTGAATGCAGGTTTAGCTGATAGCTTATCTGAGCTAACCTCCAGTGTAACTTCTGGGTTAAGTGGTATTGGCTCTTCTTTGATGGGTGGACTTGGGGGGTTAACCAAAAGTGCTAGCAGCCTTGATCCTTTTACGACATTGCAACAAGCCAATGAACTAAAAGCCTCGCTAGGTGCATTAAGCAACAAGAATAATAACCGTGATGATCAAGAAAAACCTAAAACAGCTGTAGATCGGTTACAGATTTTAAGCATTAATGGTTACGAAGGTATTTCCACGCCGTATGCGTTCGAGGTGGTGCTCGTTAACGAATTTGTGCGTTTTGATATTTCCAGTTTACTCAGCAAGCCGGTATTTATTGCCTTTACACCAGACGGTAAAAACGGCGATGGTATTCATGGCGTTGTCAATTCAGTCAAGAGAGGCGCTATTGGTCAGCACTATGCCACCTTTTCGATCGTGGTCACCCCACGCTTTACTAATTTGCAACGCCGCGTAAACCAAAGAAAGTTCGTCGGCAAGACCACGCCGGAGATTATCAAAGTTATTCTTGAAGAACACGGCATTTTAGAAGGGGCTGAAGGTGGCTTTGAATTCAAATTTAAAGAAACCTATCCCGTGCGTGATTTCTGTGTGCAGTACTCAGAGTCGGATTTCTCTTTTGTTTCGAGACTCTGTGAAGAAGAAGGCATCGCCTATTCCTTTCGTCATAATGCAACAAGCCACACGATGGTATTCACTGATGCAACCCCCTACTTCCCTACTATAGCCGATGCCGTTAAATTCATGAACGACTCTGGCCTTGTGGCCGATAGTAAAGTCTTAAAATACTTTGATGTCACCTTAGCGACACGTCCTCAGAACGCTTCTTGGCGCGATTATAATTTTCAGACAGCCAAAACCCCTGAAGGCAATAGTGAAGGTAAGCTGAGCGAAAAAGCCAACCAAGCACAAGAACCTAAACTCGAATTTTACGATTATCCTTCCAGTGGTATGGACAAAGCCAGAAACGAACAACTGGCTAAAGTGCAAATTGAGCGTCTAAGAGCTGACCACCTTGTAGGTGAAGGCTATTCCGATCGCAGTGATTTTCATGCGGGGTATTTTATTACCATCGAAGACCACCCTGATATTGAAACCATGGATGCCAAAAAGCCCTGGTTAATTACCCACATCAAACACAAAGCCTACCAACCGCAAGTATTAGAAGCCTTTGGTAGTGCCAGCAGTGCCCAGAGCACTATGCCGAGTCAAATAGCTAAGTTCCTTGATACCGACATAGAACTTGAATTCCCAGTACAAAACCAACAACAAGGTTACTTCAACGTATTCACAGCAATACCGCAAGAGATTACCTTCAGACCCAAGCACCGTCATCCTAAACCGCAAGTATTGGGAAGTCAAACAGCCGTAGTAACGGGCGCAGCGGGTGAAGAAATCTACTGTGATGAATACGGGCGTGTGAAGATTCAGTTTCATTGGGATAGGGAAGGAATTTTTGACGAAAACTCCAGCCATTGGATACGTGTTGCCTCCAACTGGGCACACGATGGTTATGGTACGGTCGTTATTCCCAGAGTGGGTATGGAGGTTAAAGTGGATTTCCTCGAAGGAGACCCAGACCAACCCATTATCACCGGCGCGATTCATAATGGTGTGAATAAAGTGCCGTATGACTTACCAGCGAACAAAACCCGAAGCGTCTTCAAAACCTCCTCCTCAAAAGGTGGTGTCGGCTCAAATGAGCTACGAATCGAAGACAAAGCCGGCCAAGAACAAATCTTTGTACAAAGCCAAAAAGACTTTGACCAACTAACTAAAAACAACCACACGGTACAAGTGAACAACAACTCACATTTACAAGTCAATAACGAACACTCAGAGACTATCAAAGGTAATCGTTACCAACACCAGCTCGCTGAGGAACACCATCTGACAACGCTTGACCGTAAAACTCAGGTGATGATGAATGACAACACAACCGTAGGGATGACCCAACACACCACCGTAGGAACAGTCCAAACCATCCAAGCAGGGCAAGAAGTGCATTTGAAAGCGGGGATGAACATCGTGATCGATGGTGGCTTGAGCCTCACCCTCAAAGCAGGGGGCCAACACATCGTATTAAACCCTGCAGGCATCTGGATGACCATGCCCGTCTGGACGGGCGGCATACCGATGATGGGCACACCCGCCATGCCACTACCACCGCTCAACATGACAAAAAGCGTGGCTGCTACGACTGCACCACCTGTAGTACTCCACCAAATGGCCAAAGCAGAAAAAGAACACACCCCCATCGTCGCCCTCTGCCCAAAAAAACAAGGCAGAAGCCCTATGGAATGCCCACTCTCCGATTGCCCATGCCGCAAAAAACTGCTTGAAGGTAACGCCTAATGAACTACCTACTGGCCGAACCCCAAAAAGAAATCATCAAAAAAGCGTATAGCGGGAAATTTACCCACCCCCAAATAAGCTACCTCTTTGATGAAACCGAAATGCCAGAACTCAAAGAAACAGGCCCTGTGCTTCTCTGCGACAACACAACAGACGAACAAACCCTCAAACAACTCCTCCAAAAAAATGCAGGGCTGCTCATCACCAGCCGTCATAGCAAAGAAGACATCCTCGCCCAACTCAGGCACAACCTCTTTGTCTACTTCAAACCCGACCAAATAGGCATCTTTCGCTACTATGATCCTTTTATTGCCAGCTACTTCTTTCCTAGCTTAAGCGAGCAAGAAACAGCCGACTGGCTAGGGCCCATCCAAAGCATCCAATGGTACAACGCCAACTGGCGAGACAAAGCCACCCAAAGCGACCACTGGCAAAGCCATACCAACCCAGCGGCTAAAGACTGGCAACTCAATGCTGAGCACTTAAAAACAAAGCCCGTGCTCACCAACAACCAAAATTTAGCGCTGCAAGACATGCAACAAGAAAAGTTCGCCTACCACTGGCAACAAAGTGCGCACAAAAATCCAAACCAAATAAATATTGATAGCATCATCCTTTGGGTCAAGCAAGGCATACGAGATGGTTTTATCAGTGAGTACGACCTAAACAGATACCTATCACTTAGAGCACAATACCCCACCGTAAAAGCGCCAACCCAATGGCCAAGCCAAGAGATAGAAGACAAAATTATCTACCTACAATACTACCTACAAACAGCAGCGAGCTAACAAGGTCACGGTTAAAAGTTAAAAGGAATAAAAAATGGCAGAATATTATCAACCCAAAGGTTTCACAAAAAGCACTGACGAAAGCACCCTTTTTGGCAGTGACCGAATCAATATAAATAAGCGAGTAATCTACCCACATGGCGGCGATGATTGGAAAGCAACACGTAAAACTCCAATCCCAGCAGCAGCAGATGGTGAAGTCACCATGACCCCATGGGATAAAAGTGGTTTTGGCCACTACATCGTATTAAAACATAAAAACCCAAAAAATATTGAAGTAGTCACCATCTATGGCCATATGGACGAGCCGTCCCCTTTAGCTGTAGGTAGCCAAGTAAAAAAAGGCGATATTGTTGGCTACTCAGGCCAAACGGGTAATGCAACAGGCTACCACATGCATTTTGAAATCAGAGAAAGAGGCTTCTACGGTGGAGACCCAGTTGACCCCTCAACCTACGATCTTTCACAACTAAAAAGTACAACGCCAGCAGCGCAGCCAGAAACTCAAACTAACACCGAGCAGGGTGCAAACGATACCGCTGATACGAGCGAGACTGATGCCACAATAGACGAAACCTCCCAAACCAAACCAGCTATCGATTCAATTTGTACGGTTAGCGCCTGTACCGAAGAACAATTTATAGTTCAAATTATCGGGAAAGACCACCCCACAGGGCAAAGAATCTATATTACCGATGAAAAAGGGCAAGAAATCGCCCAACAGCCTGAAAAAGAAAAAATAGAACAAACAGACGCAACCACCCTAAGCATATTGCACAAATGGGACTGGGAAAAACACAAAAACAAACAACGTAACGCCTACCTAGAAATTGCCACCACCGAAGGTAAACCGATACACCTCAACCTAATCAACAATGCGGACATAACCGAAAAACAAACAGACCAACAAATCCACCAAATAGTTCCCATCGTGCCTTGCACCATTGTCAAAGGTATAAAAAGTAGCCAAGACAGCGGAGTCCCCGTTATCGCACGCTCAGGGTTCTTCTATATTTTTGAAAATAGCGGTGGCAAAACAAAACTATGGCGAGAAGTGCAAATCATCACCAAAGACAACAGCACAACCGTTTATAAAGATATCCCCATACAAGATGAAAAATACTACCAACAAGGAAAATACCAAGGTGGTATACGTAAAGCCACAGGCGTAGAACTTAAAGAAATCTGGATACCCAATTTCTGGAGTATTGTACAAAAAAACAACACCCAAGCTTATCTAGAAAGAAAAACCTACAACAAATTTTTCTATTCAGAAATACAACTCAGCGCTGCACGTCTAAACAAAATACTCAATAAAGGTAATATAGAGCGCCCCTATACATACGTACAACCCACAAGCCTAAATATCAATACCCAAAGCTTTAAAAACCTACCCCTAAAAGGTAAAAAACTACTAGACAGTTATAAAGATCTCGATGTGGGCTACCAAACATGGCAAAACTACGCTACTGCCCAAGGAGATGTGGCTGTAAAAAACCTATTACTCAACTGCTACCCAGCCACTGCCATCGCCCCCCACCGCCAACGAGACGTAGACTTAGAACTACTCCTCATTCACCCAGCCAACTACCTCTATGATCTAGAAAACACCTATTTCAAAGAAAACAAACAACTGGCCGATACCTTTCTAGCCAATGCCAAACAAGGTAACAAAACCCAAAAGAAACATCGAATAGAATTCACTGCGCTACTGCCCAAAATACAAAGCCAACTCATCACCAAAAAAGTAGACAGTACCCAAAGTAATTTTGGCGAAAAATCAACCATCAATACACTGGTAAAAGAAACCATCGTCAACATCACTGAAAGCATTGGTCAAATAAACAACGCACCCCAAGACATCAGCCAAGACATAGGCGCAGGCAAAAACATACTTCAAGATGCCCACGACCGACAAATATGCTGCATCACCGTAGAAGATCACCACTACCACACACGGCAACTCACCGCCTCAATACTCATCGCACACGAATTACTGGGCGCATCCGTAGCACTCGCCACCCAACAAAAATACTTTGATTCAGCCATTCTTGTGCAACGGCTAATATGCCCCCAATACCTAGGCAACAAACTAAACCCCCTGCATGAACACCTACAAAAGCTCGATCAATACGGCCTCAAGCAACTCGCCGTCAATAGCTGTGCTCATGAAAGAGGGCTAGCGACTGACCAATACAACAAATCACAATCTAAACTACTAAAAACCTTTACCGACAAAAACTCCCCCTATTTCCACATCTGGGTCGACCACCTAAGCCAAGACCCAAAAGAACTCTATACACCTGCCTACAACAACCTCGTCACCACACTAGGCACACTAAGCACCAACATAGCTCACGTTGACCCTTTCAATAGCGATGGCTACATCGTTATAGGCGATGAATACCTAGGGGGTTATGACAAAACCCTTAACAAAAGCATCACCGCCTACATCACCGACATGAGCCAAATCCTAAACCACCCCATGCACCAGCTCCTCTTTAGTGATCTAGACAAAGACACCCTTAAAAAGCCCTACGTCAGACCACAAAAACTTGTAGAAAACGATGGCACAGGCAAAGCCCGTCTCCACCTACTGGCAGAGTTTAGAAAAACATCAGGCAACACCATCGCCGATGAATACACCCAAATCAGCTACGACGCAAAACTAATAGGAGACCTTATAAAATCAGGCAGCGTGTCAGACCTCGCCAATGGCTCAGCCAAAGCATTTGCTGGCATTATTGGCATGATGGGAGGAACACTCCAAGGCTTTATTGAAAATGCCGTCAAACAACTAAAAGAAGATGAGCAAGCCCTAGCAGAAGCCCAAGGCCGCCTGAGCCAAGCCCAAAAAAATGTCCAAACGGCTCAGCAAAACCAAGAAACCGCAGATACCCAAGCAGGCACAAGTAAACAAACCCTAGACCAAGCCACACGACAAAACCAAACGGCCGACACCCAACTTGAGCAAGCCAAACAGCAACACCAACAAACCACCCAACAAATAGGGGGGGCAGAAACCACTGCCCAACAAACCGCGGGCGAAGTAAACCAACGAACCACCCAAGTTCAAACAGACCAACGCCAAGTAACCATTGCCCAAGGGCAAACCACCCAAGCCAACCAACAACTTGACCGAGCCAATGAAACAGCAACCGACAGCGCACAAGTAAGCACCGAATACCACACAAGACTAGAACAACGCCAAACTGCCAGCACACAAGCAGGCCAAACTGCCAACACCCACATCAACAACGCCATACGAAATGGCCAAGGGCTGGCTAACATCGAACTCTACACAGGAGTCGAAGTACCTGTTTGGCAAGCCGTACTCTTTCAACGCACCCGCGAAGTGATGCAAGGCACCCCCATTGAAAATGCATTCATCAGCACCTTAATTCGCCGTCGACAAGGCACCAGTGCCACCCAACGCATGACGCTAGTCCACGTCAACTACCGTGCGCCCAATGGCATCACCGCACAACGCCTATTTGGTGAAATTATTGATGAAGCCATAGACCCCCAAACAGGCCAAACCAACACCACCACCATCGGCACAACCCGCCAAACCACCGCCCGAGGTACAGGGCTTTCAACCGCCAGCAAAACCGACTACCCTGTGATTGTCGCCTATGAAGACAGCCCACTGGCACAATCCATGCGCCAAATAGAAATCACCAACCAACAACTACAACAAGCCGCTAACGACTACGACCAAGTCAGCCAAATTGCCGAAGAAGACCAACAAGTCCTCAACCAAGCCCGTGCACGTCAACAAGCCGCACAAAGTGCCGAGCAAAGCGCCCAACAACAACTGCGCAATAGCCAACAATCACTCGATAAAGCCATCGAGGCCGACAACCGCGCCCAAACCAACCTAAAAAACCTACGCGCTCAACAAAGTGCCGACAAACAAGCCCTTGCCAATGCCGAAGCCATGGCCACCGCCGCCAAAAGCAATTTAGCACAAGCCCAAGCGGCTCACACCGCCAATATCGCCAAACAACAACAAGCCGCCCAAGAGTTAGTAGCCGCCAACGGCCACTACAACCAAGTGGAAGCAGAGGTACAACAACGCCAACAAACCGCGAATGCCTCTAAAGCCAAAACCACCACCTTACAAAATAACAGATTGGCCAAAGCGTTAGACTCAACCTCGGTTAAAGCTGCAGTACTAGCCTTTCAGGGGTATAATCTATACCAAAGTTATCAAGCAATTACTCAGGCAAGAAATACTGAAAATTTATCTAGATCTATAGCTGGCGTAGCTCTTTCATCTACTGATGTTTTAATAGCTTTTGAAGATTTAGCAGTTAAGCTATATCCTGAGCGCAGTAAAATAACCTTTATGCGTAAAGAGCTTTATAGGCTTGATGCCAGTAAACTGCCTGCAATTTTTAAAGAAGGCAGTGTCCTAGCCCGTAAAACAATCGTTACTCGCTTAATGTTTAGTCAAGTGGTGTTAGGGGTTATTGGGGCAGGCGTCAGTGCCTATGATCTGTATTACAGCATCAGCATCAATGAGAACAGTACCGTTATTGGTGCAGGCGTGTTAAGCGTAATCGGCGGCCTAATTACTGCCTTCTCTCCTTATTTAGTCGGCACCGCAGGCACCTTCTTACTTATCAACCCCATCGGTTGGGTGGGGATTATCATTGCCGCCATCGCCTTGGCCGTGGCCTACTGGTACAGCTCGAACGACATTGAACTATGGCTAGTCAACGGCCCCTTCGGTAACCCCAATGCCACTGGTTCTAAACTCGACTACTTGAAAGACCCTGTGGAGGCCTACTACCAATTGGTTAATCTCTTTGCAAACATAAAAATATCCAACCGTACTAAAGATATTCGCGTGGGGGCATTTGCCTATTCAGCCGACGAAATTACCGTGACGAGCCAATTACAAGGCATACTCGGTAATACCAATGACTTAACCGTTGATGCTGCCTACAGCCGCATGCTGAGTGATACCATCCCCGCCAGCTTCTCAAAAGACCATGGTTATCCAAAAATACTGCCAAATGGCATGGTATATCTGGTGGATAATAAACCAACAGGCTTGGCAGGTGGTTCATTCTCACTGCAAGTACGCGCTCAGTTTAAAACCAAATACCGTGGGCACGATTTTTATTTCCCTGCACCCAAAATAAAAGATAAAATCTCCTACCAAGCCGCGGCTGAGTACCCCATTAATTTAGATAAAACAGGCCAACCTTTTTGGGCAGACCAATCGGACAATAAATAACAGGATCATCTATGGACACTAACCACTACGCCGACACTGCCTACTACTCAGGGCGCATACCCAACCAAGCCGATGCCCACAAACAACCGTGGCTACAAAAACTCGCCCAAATGCGCCTACCGTGGGGGCGCGCCAAAGTCAATATTGCCCCCATGAGCCTGTTTGGCGACGACATGTCCCCAAATATTATTCGCTTAAAAGAACAATTCAAACAACAACTGACCGAACAAAACAAGCAACTCCAACAACAACCCGTTGTCGATCTCGCCGCCATCGCCCACAACCAAATCAATAACGACATTAACCACCAACACTTTATCTACCGCCCTGCCCCCCGAGTGATACGCTTTGGTCTATTTCTTTGGGGAATGGGGAAGGTTGGAACCCCATTATTTGTAGGAGTATTAATATTTACTTACCTATTAGTTTTAACAGTAAAACCTTTTACAGAAACCAATATGGCATTTGGTATAGTCGCTGTTTTAATTATAGTACCCCTATTATTACTTTGGCTCATCGGCTACCTTATTGCCTTCAAACTTCCCGAAGGCAGTGCCCGCAATCGCCGCCCAAAGTGGGAACTCAATCGCCAAACAGGCATGGTAACTGCCTACACCAAGCGCGACAGCTTTAGCGCCCCCTTTTACGAATGGGATGCCTACATCAACGTCATCCCCACCAACACAGGGACGATGATCGGTAAACTCTACCTTGCCCACCGCTACCAGCCTCAGGTTATCGACCTCTCCATCTTAGCCCCCATGGGCTCAACCACCCAACAACTCTACGCCGCGTGGGATTTTATCCAAACCTACATGGACACAATGCAAGCCCTGCCCGATATCCCCCTACTCGAAGAATTTAGAACACTCGACCCCCGTACCGTAGAAATGGATGCCGTCACCCAACGCCAACCTAACTACTGGCTTAACATGAGTGATGACGAATGGAAAAAACAACAAACCTTTATGCAATCCTGCATCACCCACATCGACACCGAACAACGCCCCAACCTCATGGCCAACTATGTGAACTATGGACAATAACCACTACGCCGACACTGCCTACTACTCAGGGGGCATCCCCAAACAGGCCGATGCCCCCAAACAGCCGTGTCTACAAAAGCTCGCCCAAATGTAAGCGTCTGGTAAAGCACACCTAGCATTTTAAACGAACATTATTATCTGGCAATTATGCAGATTACTTTTTATTCGTAAGCATCCGGCAAATAGCACCTATCTTTTTAAAATAAAATTATTGTTGAGATTATATTCTATTCCAAGGAAGTAGCGATTCAATATCGGGTTGTTTTTGCGCTAGGGTATTTAAGCAGTCTTGTAGGTAGCTAAATGTGTTATGTATGATTAGTGAATTTGGCTTTATATAAGTAACGCTTAATTTTAATCAATCAAAAAATCGCCAACAATAAGCAAGGTAAAGAAGATGACCACACAAGAGAATTGTACTACTTCATTTATAAATCTTGATTTAGAACTCCTGTCACCATTTGACTTAAGCCCTATCAAAGACTATTGGGGAACATCAGTTTTTCCATTAACCTGTGATTTTTTTGAGCGCAATTTTTATTTATGTGTAGAACCTGTATTTAATGAGAACGAAAGTTGTACGGTTTATCATTGCACAGAAATTATGTTAAATGTGCTTGAACAACTGCCAACAGAACATAAAATATTGCTAGACAGCTGTACATCTTGTGTTTTTGATTATGGATTTGACATTGGTGCTAATGATAGTCCACCATTTCAGGTCGAACTAACCCCCATTCAACTGACACGCATCGCCGCATTAAATATAACTGTAAGAGTAACTATTTACTCCTATAGTCACGACGATTAAGTATGGGTGAAAGTAGCGATTATTCAATAAGACGTTCAATGTATTTTCCCAATTCTTCCCATGCTTCCTTCATTTCTTTGTGGTAGTTATGTCGTTGATAAACTCTCTTTACTTTGTTTTCTTCGGTATGGTTTAGACAGCGTTCTGCTACTTCGGGCAGTACACCGAGTTTGGTCATGATGGTCGCACCGGTTCTTCTTAGGTCATGAGGTGTCCATTTGCCACCTTGTAGTGTGAGTGCTTGGGGTTGTTGGCTACGGCAGCTCCATATGGCTTGGCCTTCTGGACGTTGTCGATCGCTGATTTGTTTGGTGATGGTTTTGGTGGAGACGTGGCTATCTTGGGTTCTATTGGGGTAGCACCAGGTGCTGTGGTTTTTGAGTTGGTGTAGTTGTTTGAAGTAGTTGAGGGCTAGGTTGGAAAGGAAGATGGTGTGGGGTTTGCCATTTTTGCTGTGCTCTGCGGGTATGGTCCATATTTTTTCTTGCCAGTTGATGTCTTGCCATTTGGCTTGTAGAAGTTCGCCTATTCGACAGCAGGTGGTTAGACAGATCCAGACGGCTAGTTGGGTGGGTGGAATCAGTCCGGCATTTGGCAGTTGTTTAGCAAGGGCTTTGATTTCTTGGTCGTCAAGAATTCTGTCTCTCTCGGTAGAGCGCCCTCCTATTTTGGCTTTGCGGATACTGGCAGTAGGGTCGTATTCGATGATGTCTCGATCGACTGCAAAACGAAACATTTGTCGCATCAGGGAGAGGATTAGTTTGGCCATGCGGTTGACACCACGGCTGAGTATTTGATCAACAACATGGGTAATATCGCCTTTTTTTATATCTTCTACTACCATTTCTCCAATTAAGGGTAGGACGTCTTTATGGAACATGCGCTTAATTTCAGCGCCTTGGTCTTTGCGATTGATTAGGTCTACTTTTAACCAGTGCTCAAATAGGGTGGTTACGGTAATACGGGCCGCTTTTTGGGCTTGTTCTTGTTGTAGCTGTATCAGTTGTAGGTCTTGTTCAACGCGTTTTCTAGCCTGCTCTGATTCGATATGTTCACGGATATCGCGAATGCCTGTTTTGTGTAGTCCTGCCAGTTCTTTGGCGTACATTGAGGCTTGGGCCAGTGTCATGTACCCTTCTCTGCCCTCTCGACCATAGGTACCAATGGGATAGGTAATGCGTGTTCCTTGGCTATTGCAATATCGAAAATAGAATAAGCGCTCTCCACTGACGGTAATACGACCGACTAAACTGCCATGACCCCAGATAGCGGTTTCGCTAAACCATTTGTCTTTGTTTTCTGCTTTGGAGGACATTTGTTTGTCAGTAATCGCCATAATAAATCCCTAGATAGATAAGATTCACATATTTTAACTAAGTTGCCAATTAGTTGCCATTTGTGTCAGGTTTATATGGTATTTTATTGGAGGTGGTTAGACAATGATTTTTTAGTTTTTTTGTATAGACTGCTATTTTCAATGCTTTTAATAGATTAGTTGGATTTCATTGAATTTGATTAGATGATTATTTACCTTTATAGCATGCAAGGGGTCAGCGGTTCGATCCCGCTTAGCTCCACCAATTAAATCAATAAGTTACAGCCACTCCTCTCTTTCCTTGTTTCAAAAAACTTTTCAAGGGGTACACTAAGGGGTACACTAGAAAAAAGCTTTAATTAGATTTGCTTGTATCGCTTCAGAAAATACTTATCCACTTATCTCACTTTTTTCCTTTTTCTTATCGTTAGCCATTTGCTGATAAGATAGTTCTATCACTTGCTTTATCATATCCTGGATATTTTTATTGTAATGTTGGCATAGTTCATCTAGTTGTGACTTAGTTGTTTCGACCATGAAAGTGTTGAGCCGTTTTAACTCTTTTGTCTTGTCTCTAAATTTACGTTGCGTTAGCGCTTTGCCTAGTTTACTTTTGAGATCTTTTTTATCACGTATATCCAGAATATCAAACATGGCATAGATAGCCTGATACCGCTCATCTTCATTAACAGGTTTATTTTCTAAAGCTAAATCATATACTTCAAGAGCTCCTTCTAACACTCTTTCTTGCATAAATTTCTTAATATAAGTATAGGTCCATTTGCAGTTCTCGATATCTTTTTTATTTAAATTATCTAGCCAATCACAAGTTATTGCATTTGAAACATTACCCCAAGATTCTTTGTGGGTTTGGGTGCTAGTTTGGTTTTATATTAGGAGATGATAATGAGTCGAGTCATTGTTTATCAAGGTTTAATACTGGCTATACTAATAAGTGTTTATGGCTGTTCTGATGAAAACGCTCAGTTTAAAGGAGAGTATCTAGCGGCGTGTCTGCAAGCGGGCATGAGTAAAAAGGTTTGTCGCTGTGCTTATGATAAAACCGAAGCAAACTACTCAATAGCTGACATCCGTCGTTTTACACTGTCGGACTATGACCACAATCCTTTAGCCAAGCAATATATGCAAGATACGTTTACATTTATGCAGAGTTGTTATGCTTCTTATCACTGATGAGTAAAAATAGTTGTTTTAATAAGTATCGTTTAATGATTATGGCATTGCTTTTATTGAATGATGTTTTTTTTTGACAAGCATTATTAAACCAAAAAACGCCAAAATCTATTTGGCGTTAACCCTATAAAAAGTTATACTACAAAAGTAGTAAAAAAGACTCAAGCAACCTAAATAAAATTTAGTAATATCAAGGTTGCTAGGCATTTTAGCACTGTCTCATTTAAAGGATGTAATCAGCATGTTCTACACAGCCAATCAAACCATCTTTAGTCTCGATATTCAGGGTGTAGAAGACAGTGAAGGTGCAAAGCTTCAGGTACTGGCTTTCGATGGTATTGAGGCAGTCAACAGTGAATACATCTTTGAAATCACCCTGGTTAGTAAACACCTGCGTTATGACATTACAAAGCTATTAAGCAAATCGGCTTATTTAGCTTTTACGCCTGATAAGAAGCAAGGCATTCATGGTGTTATTTTATCAGTGAAGCGTGCAGCCATTGGTCATGATTATTCATTATTTAAACTCATCCTATCCCCTAAATTTTATCATCTTTATAACGAAGTCGATCAACGTGCGTTTGTTAATCAATCGGTACCGGAGATTATTAGTACCGTGTTGTCTGAAAAAGGTTATCAGCAAGGCGATAACATGGACTTTGTGTTTAAGTTCAAAGAAGACTACCCAAAACGTGAGTTTTGTTGTCAGTATGAGGAAACTACTGCTCACTTTATTCACAGGTTATGTGAAGAAGAAGGGATCAATATTTTCTACCAACACTCTCAAACGAATCATTGTATGGTGTTGACCGATGATAATAATTATTTCCCGGATTTAGACAATAGCTTTACTTATGCTTCCGATACAGGGTTTGTGGCCGATCACCCCGTATTTAAGCGCTTTGATGTCAATCTAAATAGTAGTACCACCGAAGCCAGTTATCGTAATTATAATTTTGAGAACATGAAGATCCCTGAAGGCAATGCTAAGGGTGAACAAAGTAACAAAGCTAATAATGCTCAAGAGCCGAGTTTAGAGTATTACGATTATCCACAGCAACATATGAATAAAGCACGGGGTGATCATTATGCTAAAATCCAAATCGAACGCTTAAAAAGCTTTCATGTCACCGCGGAAGGCTATACGGATATTCCTGAGTTAAAGAGTGGTTATTGTTTTGAGATTGAAGGTTATCCCTCACTGGACAGTTTAGACAGTGCGGATAAGTGGTTGACGGTGCAAATCTATCATCAAGGCAGACAACCCCAAGTCATCGAAGCGTTAGGCAGTGAGGCCAGTGCGGTACAAAACACACCCTCACAACTCCATAAATACTATCGTCATCCGATTAATGAGGGGATTCAATTTCCCTTTGATGAGGAATTCAAACAAGGTTATCGTAATGTATTAGTCGGTACACCGAAAAAAACACCGCATCGTCCCGAAGCATTGCACCCTAAATCACGCGTATTAGGAAGTCAGACAGCGATTGTCACGGGCGCAGCCGGTGAGGAAATTTATTGTGATGAGTATGGGCGTATCAAGATTTTGTTTCATTGGGACAGAATTAATCCGCAAAATGAAAACTCTTCCCATTGGGTACGTGTAGCCTCAAACTGGGCGCATGATGGTTATGGGGCGGTAGTCATTCCGCGTGTAGGGATGGAGGTCAAAGTCGATTTTTTAGAGGGGGATATTGATAACCCCATCGTTACAGGGGCGATTCATAATGGCGTGAATAAGGTGCCTTATGATTTACCGGCAAATAAAACCCGTTCAGTCTTCAAAACCTCCTCATCAAAAGGCGGTGTGGGTTCTAATGAGTTAAGGATTGAGGACAAAGCCGGCCAAGAACAAATCTTTGTGCAAAGTCAAAAAGATTATGACCAATTAACCAAAAATAATCACACCGTACAAGTGAACAACAACTCACACTTGCAAGTCAATAACGAGCACAGCGAGACCATTAAAGCCAACCGTTACCAACACCAACTCGCGGAGGAACACCATTTAACGGATCTTGATCGTAAGACTCAGGTACTCATGAATGATTATAAAACCGTGGGGATCGCTGAGCATAATACCATTGGTACGGTTAAAACCACTCAAGCCGGTATGGAGATTCATTTAAAGAGTGGTCTCCAGACAGTGATTGATGGTGGATTAAGTTTAACATTAAAAGCGGGTGGACAACACATTGTATTAAACCCTGCCGGTATTTGGATGACGATGCCGGTGTGGACAGGCGGTATACCAATGGAAGGAACACCCGCGGTATCGATGCCTCCGCTGAGTAAAGCAGGTTCTGTAGCAGCCACCTCTGCGCCTGTACCACGGCCATTAACAGCGGTACAAGCCCAAACCATGGCCAGTGATGCCCCGTTTTGTTTGGAGTGTATGTTGAATGCGATGGGGATTTGTGCCACTGATTTTAGTAATAAAACAACACCAGATGCGGTATTAGACACCAATAGCTTGAACAGCAGTTTAGGGGCACCGAGCTTTGCCGGTGGCCTGACGGATGGTTTAAGCAGTAGTATGACTGGACTAACCAGCGGTGTGAGTAGCTTAACCAGCAGTATGGGTAATCTTACCAGCATGGCTGATATGAGTAGTATGGCGAATATGACCAATATCGCCAGTCTTTCTAACCTTACTGGTTCAGGCTTAGGCAGTGCCACCTCGGGTATCACAGACGGTATTGCTAATGGCAGTATTGCGGGGAGTACTTTAACCGAAGCGACACCAAGCTTTATGGGGAGTGAAGCTAGCCCCTTATCAGGCATCAGCGAAAGCTTGGGCAGTACCACCAATACGTTACAAGGCTTGGCCAAAGACCCGACTCAGGCGATTCAACAACAAGCCACCAAAGCAGCGACTGATACAGCCATGCAGGCCGTTAACAGCAACGAAACCTTAAAAACAGCCACTGAAACCGTGCAACAAGGTGCTGATTTGGCCAATAAAGCCAAGCAAACCCAAGAAACTTTAAACAATGCCACCACGGCGGCTACGACCTTAAAAACACCGGACATTAGTTCAACGACAACGGGGTTTAATCCGAATGGTGGAAATAACGTATGATTTCCACCCAACAATGGCTTGCAACGGTACCGGATAACCTAACCATCTACACATTACTGGGCAGTATTAGCGCCGCTAAACCTGTTACGGCCTACTTTAAAAAAACCAACCAAGTCAACTTAACGGCGCTATGGCAAGAAACACCCTATGCCAATTGGTTTGAGGCAATGCCTTATATTGCACCCATTCCTCGTGACAGCAAGTTCTTTGACTGGGTGGATCAAACTAAATCCAAAGATTGGGGTTGGCTTGCAGCTTCACCCTATGAGCCTGAAACCATTCGAAAGCATTTTAAAAGCCTCACCAAGGTGTTGATGCCTGATGGCATGGATGTGTTTTTTAGGTACTGGGATGGTAAATACCTCTACCCTATTCTTGAGCACCTCAACCAAAAACAACAAGCAGCTCAGCTCATTCCGGTGTTTAGTCATTATTTGATTAATCAGCAGGCGTTAGAAGTAGCACTCTCCCATAACCTGCCTGAACCTAAGGCTTATCCGTGGTGGCGGGTGGAGCAGCAGTTGATGGATAAGTTAACAGAAGCAGATAACGGCACATTAGTTGAAAACCTATTATCAGCCCTAAAAGAAGATAATGCACCTTTGTATTTAAGTTATCCAGAAAGTACATTAAGATTAAAGGCAAGCCATTTTGTTGAAATGGAAAACTATACGTTAGAAACATTAGTTAAACAGTTCAAAGCATTTTTATTAGAGGAGAGTATCTAATGTCTGTATTTTCACAGGTTATTGGCATGGATACTGCTGAGAAGGCAGATATTAACAAGATATTAAAGGATTTTAGCGAGTCTCTTAATAATTATGAAGAATGGGCAGAAGGCTATATTTCAGGTTATTTTTTAAGTGCTAATCAAAAATTTGAAGTGGGTGACGAGGTTACCACACAAGATAAAGATAATAACTCAAAAGTGGTTGTTTATAAATCATGTCCTGTATCAGAGGATAAGTTAACACTTATACATGCATTTGAAACATCAAAATTTATTCCTATCGGTAATACCCCCTTTAAAATGGAACCCGTAGTAGATCACTGGCTATGGGGGAAAGGTATCATTGCTTCCTTACCAGCCATCAATGGTACAATAGATTCCACAGGAAAGGCTGAAGTTAACTGTACGGGTGCACTAGAATATAAAATAACCTTTTATCCCAACGTTACACAAGCTCAAATTAGAGCGATGTATGATTCTTATCAATCTATATTAGGCACATTAAAAAGCTGGTTAGAAAGTCAATGGAATAAAAACTTCAAGACTAAATGGGAAATTTATAACAACGCAACCGCTACTGACAAATTAATGATGGAACTTGAGGCAGTATGGAATGCTATCATTAAAGTGCTTGAGTCTATGTGGGGTAGCATCACCCAAGTGTTTGATATCATTGCCCATCCACAAGAGCATATGACACTGCTTTTTGAGTTTTTTGGCAATACTGATTGGGAAAAAGTTTATAACACAGCAAAAGAAGGTTTGAGTAAAGCACTTATCATCGCACAAGATAAAGGGTTAATGTTTATTCTAATCTCTGCCTTAGTCGCCTGGTTTAAGATGTTACCGCCACAGGACTTAATGGCTGTAAAAACAGAACTTGCTGTTGAATTTGTTATGGGATTACTAGTTGGCGTCATGTTAACAGGCGGTGCAGGGCTAGCTGTACGCTTAGGAACTAAAGTGTTCCAAAAAGCTAATAGCCGAGGTGCTGAATTACTGAGCGAGTTAGCACATTTTTTAATGGATATTTTTAAGGGGGGGCGTTTAGAAACCCATAGCAATGTTGCTAAACCTATTGTTGTAAAAGGTGAAGGTACTGTTAAAGCTAAGGGAGCTGGTATACATATTAAAGAAAGTGATAAACCCTCCGTTAAAGCCAATAACACACCCGAACAAAAAATAGATAATAGTACACTGGTTGATCGTTCACCTAATAATAATACGGTCTTAGAAGTAGAAAATAAAAAGCCTGCACCTAACCATAATGACAGCGGTAAAAATCCTAATAACGATAAAACCGAGAGCACCAACAACACCTGTACCGATGGTGAACCTATCTCAATGGTCACTGGGGAAGAACTCCTCACCCTTACAGATGGCACCCTAGAAGGCTTAATCCCCTTTAACTGGACTCGTTTATACCGTACCAGCGCAGTAGAAATCAACACAGGGCTAGGTTATGGCTGGAGTCATAGCTTATCACACCACTTACGCTTTACAGAAAACAACGTCATTTGGACAGATCACGAAAATCGCCAAATCACCTTACCTTTACCCACAGAACAATGCCCTGCCTACACCAACAACCTTGCAGGAGCAGCTATCTACCTTGGCAACAAAGACAACGAATACATCCTCGTACAAGCCGGTGAACAAAAAAACATCTACCATTTTGCTCGCACCCAAGCCGGGGCTCAGCTAGAAGCTATTTCTGACAACTACGGCAACAAACTACACATCACCCGTGATCTCATGGGTAAAATAAAACGTATCCATAATGGAGCAGGGCGCGCGTTAATGCTTCGCTATCACAATGGACACATTATAGGGGTAGACTACCAAAAAGAAATACCAGGCGAAACCATCGAACAATCATGGCAAACCATCCACACCCTTATTACCTACGAATACAACGAACGCTCACAACTCATTAAAGCCACTAACGCCGCCAACGAAACAGAACACTACCACTACAATGAACACCATGTTATTGAACAACGCCAACTAGCGGGCGGCGCCATCTTCAACTGGCAGTGGGAAGGACAAGGCAAAAGCGTGCGTGCTATTCGCCAGTGGTCAAACTACGGACAACTGGACACCCGTTACGAGTGGGATGATAACGGTAGCGTACTTATTACCCGTAAAGATGGTAGCCAGCAACTTTATACCCATGATCAAAATGCTAAACTCATCAAACAAATCGACCCTGATGGTGCCGAAACCCTTAAAGACTACGATGACAACGGCAACCTCATTGCTGAGCGCAATGCACTAGGGGCTGAAACCCTGTACGAATACGATGACCAAAACCGTTTAAGGGCAATCCATCCAGCAGAAGCAGAACCTACCCACTACTTTTACAGCTGGGGTTTTTTAAAACAAATATGGCAAGGCGAAGCCAAATGGCATTACAAACATAACGCGCAAGGCAACATCATTGAACAAACCGATCCCCATGGCAATACTACTCAATACAGCTACACCACTACGGGTAAGATCAACACTATAAGCTACCCTGACGGCAGCACCCATGAGCTTAACTGGAACAAACTAGGGCAACTCATCGACGAAACACTCCCTCAAGGAGGCACACGTCGTTACCGCTACGATGCCATGGGACGTCAAATCATTCGTCAAGATGAACAAGGGCAAACCACCCAATTCGAATACGACCCTGTCGGGCGCCTAACACGCATTACCTTCCCCAATGGCACCAGCAAAAGCTACCGCTACAATGCCTACGGCAAAATCACCCACGAAACCGACCAGCAGGGTAAAACCACCCGTTACGACTACGTGGACAACCTCCACCTAATCAGCCAGCGCACCAATCCCGATGGCAGCACCGTACAATACCAATACAACAACACGGGGCTTAATCTCACCGACATCACCAACGAACAAGGTGAACGCTACCACCTAGACTACTACCCCAATGGACTGATTAGCCAAGAAATAGGCTTTGATGGGCGTAAAACCAGCTACCAATACGACATGGGCGGTAACCTCATCGCCAAAACCGACTATGACGACCAAGGTAACCCATACACCACCACCTACCTCCGTAGCCCAGAAGGTAAACTACTGCAAAAGACCTTACCCGATGGCAAACAAATTAACTACGCCTACAACCAACTAGGCTTGTTGCAAGCCGTAGACGATGGGCAATGGCCACTGAACTACGAATACGACATCACCGGCAAACTCACCGCCGAACACCAAGGCTGGGCAACCTTACGCTACCAATACAGCCCACTGGGTATACTAAGCCAATGTAAACTCCCAGACGGCAATGTCATTGACTACAAATACCAAAAAGGGGGCCAACTCGCCCAAATCAACCTTAACGACCAAAAACTCACCGAACACTTCTACAGCCTAGGTCAAGAAGTAGAGCGACAACAAGGCACGCTTACCAGCCAATACGACTATGATGAACAAGGTCGTCTTAAAGCCCACTTTGTTAACCATAGCACCAAAACACTGTATCAACGCAAATACCAATACAGTGCTAACGGCAACCTAGCCGCCATCGAAGACAGCCGCAAAGGGCTACGCCAATACCACTACGACCCCTTAGATAGACTTATCCAAGTTCGTGGCGATATCAGCGAAGACCTCATACATGACCCTGCGGGTAACCTACTGGCACAAGACCATAAAACCCAACAGGCCAATATCAAAGGCAACCGCCTGTTAATGCAAGGTGACAAACACTTTACCTACGATAGCTTTGGTAACCTCATCCAAGAAGCCAGAGGCCAAAACCAACAACTGATTACCCGTTACCAATATGATAGCCAACAACAACTCATCCAAGCCACCATGCCAGACGGCACGAACGCCAGCTATCAATACGACGCCTTTGGTCGCCGAATTAACAAAGTCGTTACAGATAAACTCGGTCACAAAACCAAAACCGAATTTATATGGCTATGTGAAAAACTATTAGCAGAAAGCAGCAAAGGACACTACCAAACCTACCTCTATGAACAAGGCACCTTTAAACCCCTTGCCCTATTAAAAGGCAAGGGCAAAAAAGCCGAAATTTACTACTACCAGCTTGACCATTTAGGCACACCGCAAGAGCTAACAACCGCTAACGGTTCTATTGCATGGTCTGCTAAATACAAAGCTTATGGAAGTCTCGCTGTTGCTGAGATAAAGGATGTAGAACAACCCTTACGTTTCCAAGGGCAGTACCATGACTTTGAAACAGGGCTATACTACAATAGAAATAGATACTATGCTCCTGATACGGGTAGATATATAACGCCTGACCCCATTAAACTCGCAGGTGGATTAAATAACTATCAATATTGTAATAACCCTATAGGTTGGATTGATCCATTAGGTTTAGCTTGTAAGCCTGGCGGTTGCCCTGGTGATAACAGTACAAGTACTAAGCCTGAGGAAAAAGCAGTTGTTGAGGATAATAAACCCTCTACACCAGATCCGTATACAAATTTTCCAGATGATCCTAATGAATTAACCAAAGTTTTAGGTGTTGAACCTAAGGTTTCAACAACGCAACATGGAACAACTAGGATGGTATGGGAACCAAACCAAAATATGCGGATAAGGTATGAAAGCCATCCAGGAGACTCAGGACCATTTAATGCTAGGCACCATGGAGAACATTATCATATAGAATTGAAGCCAGCAGGTACTTCATGGAATCAAGCAAATAAAAAAGGGTTAATTCAAAAAGCTTATCCCGATAATTATCAACCTGGACACGGCACGGGCTTTATTCCAGGTGAAAAACATCCAGGACTTTAACTATGAAAAAATTAAGTATTTCAGACGGCCAAATTAGAAAAATTAATAACTCTTCAGATACATTAATAGTCGAGTTTGTTGACTGGCAAGAGAAATCTTGGGAAATCATTTTTCAGGAGGTGCTTGCTTATCAAAATATTGGAGCAGAAAATGAAGATTTAGCTGATTTGATAGAGTTACCTGAAACTAATCTATCAAAATATATGAAAGAAATAGAGCTTGATGAACAAAAAATAAATTTTTGCTTTATTTCAGCATGGACCAATTTTCCAATTTTGATCATTCTTGCTGATAGCTATATTGTTCGAGAAATTAGTTAGAACGAGGCTATTTAGTAAAAGATACTTGTATAAAATGAGGCAGATTATAAGCGTATTTTTTGATGATTAATAAGATGAATATTAAAGAAATTAATAAATACATAAGTTTTGGTTCAACTGGTAATACTTGTATTTATCGTGAGTTATTACTACCTGAGATGTCTTATTTTGTGGAGTCTATATATATAACAGGAGCCTATAATATTATTGTTGAATTTGATAGTCTTGAGTCTGTGAACTCGGGCGATGGTTGGAGATGGGAGTCTTCTCAAATGAGCGCCAGTGAACTTATAAACTCTTTAGAAAGCTTTATCGGAAAAGAAATAAAGAACTGGGAAAATATTTCTAAAACAGGGAAGTTATCATTTACTAATCAGATCATTGATATTAATTTAATTCTTCAAGAAGAGCAATTATTCAAAGAAAAGTATAACTATGGAAAAGGACTTATCCCAAATTTACCACAAGGTGCCTTTTGGATTAAATCACCATTTGGTTTACAAAAACAACTAACCGATAATATTAATGAGTATGTTGAGAGCTTTAAAGAATTATACTGCAATATTCATGTAAAAAATAAAAATGATTTAGACTCTTTTAAGGAAGAGATATTATCAATTCTAGATGGAAAGCTTAATGATGGTTTAATAGAATGTACTAATTTACTGATTGAAATACATAAAAGTCAACTTAAAGATCAGAGTTATTGTATGGAGTGTTATCCAATAGATTGGGAGCATAACAATTATCAAATCTTTATTCAGAGTTTAAAAAATGTAGTTGATAAACTAATAGAGCATAAAATTAACTATCAAATTGAACTTTAAATTATGTGCTACTCCAAACTAGCCCTGACGAAGTTATAAGTGTATTTTATCAAAGTAATTTACTTCTTAAAAGTAAGCGTCCAGCAAAAGACACATACCTATATTAAACAAAATCTTTATACTATAGTGCAATATTATAATATTTCATTCGATAATGCTAATATCTCTTCCAACCGTTTGCCCAACTTAGCCCAAGCCTGTTGCTTCTCATCCTTATATTCATATTTTAAATAATGCCGTCTCACCTTAGAGCCGGCCAATACATGATTCTGACAACGGTCAATAATGTTGATATCTATACCCAGCTCTTGCATCATGGTAGCACCGGTACGGCGTAAATCATGGGGCGTCCATTCGCGATTACCCACAGCCAGTGAATTATCGTGTCGACGCTGTTGTGAAGGTTTGGTACGGTCTTTGAATTTAACTTGGCGATCCCCTATGCGTTTTGATACGGATTTTATATCAACGTGGTTGGTATTGTCTTTTGAAGGAAAGCACCATTGTGTGTGGCCTGTCAGTGTGTTGAGTCGTTTGAAAAAGTTGATTGAGAAGTCTGAGAGGTAGATGTAGTGGTCTTGTTTTTTACCCCGAGTTGCTTTGACGTTTTCTCTTGGTATGAACCATATGCCCTCTTCCCAATCAATATGTTCCCATTTGGCCATGAGTAGTTCGCCAATACGGCAGAGTGTGGATAAGCATATCCAGATAGCGCATTGGGTGGCTGGATTGAGTGGGAGTTTTATACCACGTTTGTTAGTGGCGTTGTTATAATGGTCTTGTTCTTGTTGGATAAGCTTATAGAGTGTTTGGATTTCTTCTGGGGTTAAGGTGCGATCACGTTCTTCGGTGTAATCAGCGGAGATAAGTTGTTTTTCATTGACGAGTAAGGCTGGATTGCCATTGATGAGTAAGCTACGCCAGGGTTGTCTCATGTCGGCCCATTTGAAGAGTTGTCGCATATCAGCGGCTAGTTTTACAACGGTACGTTCTCGTGGGTTTTGTGTTGTTCCTCGTGCTAGGATGGTTTTATAAACGGTACGGATATGGTCTTCGGTGATTTCTTTAATAAGCACGCTGCCAATTACTGGGAGTACGTCTTTTTCAAAAGTACGCCTGAGTTCGGTATTGGCATCTTGTCTTACGACCCCTTGTTCTATCCATGTTATAAAAAGGTCTGTGAATGTTTTGTTGCGTTGCTGTTGTTTTTTCTGTTGTTCTAGAATAGTTTGTTGTTCTGCCTTGGCTTCGATTTTGTCGATGTGTTTTTGGGTGCGTGGATCGACCCCTTGTTTTAGGAGTTCTTTGGCTTTGTCTCGCTGATTACGAATACTGCTAATGTCATTGAGTGGGAAGGTTCCACAGGAGTACCAGCATTTTTTGCCTTGCCATTTGATACCATATTTAAAGCGAATGGATACGTCCCCTACTTTGCTAACCCGTACTTCACCAATCAGACCATCACCATCGGCAAGGGTATCATTAACCCATTGGGTGGGAATAGCCAGTAGTTCTTTTTGGGTCCATTTGGTGCCTTTGCCTTTTTTGGGGTATCGGGTCATTGCGCTGTTATCCTAAAATAGTCTCAAGGGGTACACTGAGGGGTACACCAGAAATTGGCTTTTATTCGCTTAGATTAGATAATGTTAGAGGTATAATGCTAAAGCGACCTTGCTTAAGGCATTATATAGCAGCGGATATTCATTACAATAGGGTTTAAGGTGTTCTAAAGCCATTTAAAGTATTAACTGCATGGCATGCAAGGGGTCAGCGGTTCGATCCCACTTAGCTCCACCAATTAAATCAATAAGTTACATCCACCCTTTTCTTCTCTCTTTTATCAAAATCTTAAAAACACCTATTTCCGCTGCTGATTGATTACCACACTTTCGGTTAGCTTAAATTTTGCTTGATTAGAACATTTAGGACAGTTACTGTTTTTCTTTTTTATTTTATAACGTACTTTAGGAATACACCAAAAGTTCGCTTTTATTTGTTCTTATTTGGAAAATCTACCTTTATCGCATTACTTTTTATAATTTCATGCTCATAAACTAGTTGTATAATATTCTTTAAAAGCTATCCCTATGGACGACTCTTCTTTTGAGCAACCACTGCATCTTTATAGTCTTTTTTTATTTAAATGATGGTATGCTTTTTCTCGTAATGATCTTATATAACAGAAAACTTTAATATTGTTTTAGTACAGGTATTTTAATTAAAAACTATAACGATAACCAAGGTTCAGCATTGCATTATCAAACTGATTCCCTGTTGAATAATCTGCTTCAGCATAAATGTTATGTTGCTTATTGATCGTCACACTGGCACCTATACCATTATCAAACCAGTTACTACGGAATGAGTGTCCTTTCTTTTCGCCATGATTAAAGCGATAAGAAGCAGTACCACTCATTTCTCTCATAAGCCCCGTTTTTAAGTAAACATTAACTGGATTTTCTCCTTGTACTTGGTAACCTACAATACCACTCACTCGGACTAATGTGCTATTGTAATGACTAAGTCCTACCTTTAATCCATTGTTTGCTTGAACGGTATCGCCATTTTGATAGCCATAAGACAGTTGAGTCTGTGGTTCTAAATAAAAACCTTGCTTATGTTCATTTAACCAAAATCGTTTACCTATTTCAGTGGATAACATGATTCCTTGTGTTTTTCCTGTTCCTTTAACCGCGCTTCCTGCTGTGTCTTTCACACTAAACTGGTTATGCATACTATTGTATTTAATTACATTATCAACATAGATACCGTTATCATCTAAATAAGTTGCATAGAGACCTGCAGTATAGTTTTTACCTGTTCCATTACCTTCCCTATAGTTTGGATTTGTACGAGTTAAACCAGCCATCACACCTACCACGAATCGTCCGTAATCACTTTCAATATTCTTATCAATACCCAACTGTGTACCAGTATAGGTCATATCAAACCCTTTCACGGTATTACCAGAAAAGGAAGAAAGTTTTCCACCAAAACCTTTTATCCATAATCCATCATTTTTAACACCCACAACCTCACTATTTCGTAAATCACCCAAGCGTTGCAATAGTGTTTGATTCTCAATATAAGTGGTTAAATAAGCAATATTTAAAAAACTTGTTGCAGCTTCTGCTGTGGTAGTTGTTTGACCACCATTAGGGGAGTAGAGCTCAATATTATTGGCGTTTTCCTGTGTTGGTCTTATACTATATTCATAGGCTCCCACTTCTACTTTATTAAAAAGTGTCCATGTAGCTTGATTATTAGTTGCTTCTACAATGGTTAGTCTTTCTCTACCCGTTGTAGCGGATGATCCTTTATTAGATATATGTATTTTATAGCTACCAAAAACATTCTCTTTAATCAATATACGATCTCCACGCTCTCCTTGAATATCAGTATTTAAATATATATCAACGTTATTTCCTTTGAGGTTATTAAAACTGCCAGTAAAGAAGCCATTATCATTGTGAAAGTTGATATAAGTATTATCATTGAAAGTAACATTAGAATCTTCTAATAGATTACCAATTGATGTATATAGCTCTAAATTAATACCTATTCCTATACTCCAAAAAATATCATCTGGATTATTAGTTATCTGTGCAAAAGTAGAGCCATTAAATATTAAAGGGCTTAGCGATAAAATTGTGTATATGGTTTTTTTACGCATCTATTGAGTTACCAAACTTTGGATTATCAGAATTAGGATTAATCAAGTAATCTCCCTTCATGTTATTGGATAATCTTTTAAAAATAATTTATCAGTTTACTTTCAAATTGAATAAGCGACAAATACTTTGAATATGAATATTATATCTACCGATCACAATAGAGCTAAATATACTATAAAATCGTTGATTTAAATGAATATATTTACGTCACTTTAAGTATAACAGTATATGTTTTTATAAGAGATATTTGTAGTGATGACGACTTTTAGACATGATAGTAACCATGTTAGATAATCTTGGTCGTTAGTTAGTGTTGGGTAATGTAGATTCCCGATTGATTTAGATTATTTTAGAAATGAAGTCCATGAATGAAAACATGCTCTAAAATTCTATTTAATAAAATACTTACTCGTTTATTATTTATTACCAGCAAGTCAAATAATCCTATTAGAACAAAATAGATCCCAATTTTTTACAAAAAGGCTACTAGGCTACTCTTATAACTAATGAGTATGGTTAGTTTATCATTAATTTTATTTGAAATAATAGGGAATTTATTTTTTATTTGTTATATTATAACATATCTTTTTATTATATGGATGAATTATCATGCGAAAAATAATAGTTGCTACGTTGTGTTGTGTTCCTTTTATTTCTTTTGACATATTGTATGCTCATGAACATGGGAGTTTAGAGGCCCACGAACATGGTAAGATAGATATCAACGTAGCACTAAATCATAATGTGCTTGCATTGGAGGTAGATGGCCCTGCGGCGAGCATTACAGGATTTGAGTATGCGCCAAGCTCCACGACTGATAAAGAAGTAGCAAAGTTAGCTAAACAACAGCTGGAGAATCCACTGGTTTTATTTGCCATTGCCCATAATGCCCAATGTACACTAACAACAACTAATGTAGAAGGTGCTGTTTTTGGTAGTGCAAAAGAAAAAGATGTGCATAAGGCGGAATCAGGCCATGAAGAAAAAGAAGCACATCATCACTCTGATATTGAGGCACAATATAGCTTTACCTGTAAGCAGCCAGATGCTTTAAAACAGTTAGATTTTGCTAATTTCTTCAAAGTATTTCCTCTCACTAAACAGATTAATTTACAATATATAGGTACAGAAGGTCAAAAAGGTGCAAACTTAACATCCACTAATAGCCAATTTAAACTAAATCAATAAGAATAAATGACTACTTTACTTGAATTAACAGATTTACACTTTGCATGGCCTAAACAAACTGAACTTTTAAATATTGCAAATTTTAAACTAAACTGTGGGCAAAAAATATTTCTTAGGGGTCCATCAGGTAGTGGTAAAACAACTTTATTAGGTTTATTAAGTGGTGTCCAAAAACCTAATAAAGGCAGTATTAAACTATTAGGGCATGAACTAACGCTCTTATCGGCCACAGCGAGAGATAAGTTTAGAGTTGAGCACATAGGCTATGTATTTCAGCAGTTTAATCTATTACCTTTTTTATCTGTACGAGAAAATGTGTTATTGCCTTGTCGCTTTTCTAAAACAAGAGCTCAAAAAGCTATAAATCGTTTTAGCTCACTAGAAAAAGCTGCAGATACACTGTTAAATAATTTAGGCTTAGATCCCGCTTTATATAAGAGAAGAGCTGATCAGCTTTCCATTGGACAGCAGCAAAGAGTAGCTGCAGCTAGAGCATTAATAGGAGAGCCAGAACTTATTATTGCCGATGAGCCTACTTCAGCACTCGATACAGATACAAGAGAAGTCTTTCTTAAATTGTTATTTGCTGAGTGTGAAAAAGCAGGAAGCAGTTTATTATTTGTTAGCCACGATCAAACCCTCGCACCTTTATTTGATAAAAATCTATCTCTGCCTGAGATCAATATTGCAAGAGGGCTTACTTAGATGTATTTATTTTTTTTAGCCTTTGCTAGTTTGAAAAACAGATTATTCACGGTAATATTAACAGTCATGGCTATAGCGCTCTCAGTATGTCTATTATTGGCAGTTGAACGCATCAGGACCGAAGCTAAGAACAGCTTTGCAAGTACCATCTCAGGAACAGATTTAGTTGTAGGCGCACGTTCAGGCTCAGTGAATTTACTCCTATATTCAGTATTCCGTATAGGCAATGCGACCAATAATATTCGTTGGTCAAGCTACCAAGAAATTAGTCAGCTACCTCAGGTAAAATGGGCCATACCTATTTCTTTAGGCGACTCGCATAAAGGTTATCGTGTACTAGCCACCAACCAAGATTATTTTAAATATTATCAATACGGTCATAAGCAACAATTACACTTAACTCAAGGGAAAGTTTTTGACGATGTATTTGATGTAGTATTAGGTTCAGAAGTAGCGAAAGCTTTGAATTATAAGATGGGTGATAAAATTGTCCTCGCTCACGGTGTAAGTTCTATTAGCCTAGTGAAACACAATGATAAACCTTTTAAAGTAGTAGGTATCATAGCTCAAACAGGAACTCCTGTTGATCGTACTTTACATATTAACTTAGCAGGGATGGAGGCAATTCATATTGACTGGCAAAATGGCATTCCACCAACTAAAGGTCATAGTATTTCACCAGATAATGTTAGGGGATTGGATTTAAAGCCTCAACAAATTACAGCCTTTTTATTAGGCTTGAAAAGTAAAATTGCCACATTTTCCGTCCAGAGAAAAATTAATGACTATTCACAAGAACCATTAATGGCTATCTTACCTGGTGTTGCTTTACAAGAACTGTGGGGACTAATGGGCGTTGCTGAAAAAGCACTATTCGTCGTCTCTCTATTTGTAGTGTTAACTGGTTTAATCGGCATGTTAACCTCTATTCTAACTAGTCTCAATGAGCGCAGAAGAGAGATGGCCATTTTGCGATCAGTGGGTGCAAAACCTTGGCAAATAACATTTCTAATAGTATTAGAAGCACTTTTATTGGGTTTTACAGGTATTGTTCTAGGTCTTATTATTCTGTATCTAGGTATTTTAATTTGTCAAACTTACTTGCAGGCACAGTATGGATTATATCTTCCTTTAAGTTTACCTTCTTATTATGAGTGGAGTTTATTGGCAGGTATTTTATTAGCAAGTGTTATTATAGGGCTAATACCTGCGTGGCGCGCTTATTGTCAATCATTAACCGATGGTTTGTCCATTAAAATGTAAAAGGACGAGATAGAATGTTAAAACAACTGATGACACTAGTGATAGTTGCATTATTCTCGACTTATAACTTTGCTGAGCCTTCAATACGCTCATTAAAATGGTCTGATCTTAGGCCTACCGATAAGCTTAGAGAAATTAAAATAGTGTTACCTGATAAATACGGGAGTAATCTTGCAACTAAACAGGTAATTACTGATGCTTCAGTGATTAAAGCTCTAGATGGATTGTATGTGCGAATCCCAGGGTATCTTGTCCCTATCACACTGGATGAGAGACAACAAGCCAGCGAGTTTTTATTAGTTCCTTATTTAGGTGCTTGTATTCATGTACCACCACCACCTCCAAATCAGATCGTATATATAAAAAGCAAGATGTCTATCAGCTACGAAGATACCGCAAAACCTTATTGGGTTACAGGAGTACTGCACGTCACACCTATAAATAATGAGTTGGCAGAGGCTGGATATTTGTTAGATGGAGCAAGTTTATCTCCCTATATGACAGAGGAATAACTCACTATAAATCACTCTCCTCCACGGGACGTACTTTATCTGCCTGCATACTATAGGATGCATCAGCAAGGTCATTACTGATGGCTTCAATATGTAGTTTGCCGATAACCCAAATAGGCTCATAAATATCTTTTAGCTCTATTCCCTTTTCGTAATTAACCAAAATAATTTGATTTGGAGGTGGTGGTGGTACATGAATGCAAGCACCCGGATAAGGTACAATAAATAGTTGAATTACTTTTCCTTGCTTATTCAATTCAATTGGAACTGGATAGCCTCCTATCCTAATCCTTTTTCCCTCTAAACTTGGAACTGTATTGGTAGAGTACATGACTTTAGGAAGTGTTTTATCTTGCTGTTTTAAACCGCCGATTTTACCGAATTGGCTTGGCGCTTCAGCGGTATTATGCAGCACTAGTTCGGGCATATTGTTTAATGCTTGCTGATCTTCTTTAGGCATTAAAGTTAACCAATCAGTTTCTTTTGGTTCTGCCATCAAATTATTTGATAGTAGAAGAAAACTAATAATTAATAAAAAAAATTTTGTTAAATGGGAGTTCATTTTAAAAGCTACTAATCTGCTTGATTGATAGGGTATGGTAAAGGATAGTTATTAATTTTATAAAGCTTAATAAAGCTATTAATTACAACAAAATATTGCACTTGTTAATTATATTATTCGCTAAATAATGAAGTTCAACCTTTCCTCATCATTACAGGTATAAACGTTTTTAACTAAGGATAAAGAATCTATAGTAAATTTTTTTAGATTAAGCAAGAATCTAGTCGATACTTGCTTGAAGTATAATATCAAGTAAGTTCGGGCAATTGCTTATTAAGCATAACACACTTGAGAGATTTTGCTGCATCATTTAGGTCCCATATAATATTTTAAGCCCTTCCCTTTGAAGCAAAACTTGTTGCTTGACCTCGACTTTGCTCTCTTTATGAATAAAAACATAAAATCATAATTGCAGTATCTGAAAAAACTAACTCTCCAAATTGGCATAAGAAAATACTAGAAGCCTATAGCACCTGATAGTTTCTCCCCTTTTAAAAGCCTGTAAATTTTAGGGGCTTTATTTAATATTAACAATATGAGTAATAAGCTTTCAAAATTTGTAGACTTGAAGTAAATAATATCTACATTTATCAAATCAAACTACCATAATGTAATGTCATAATATTTTATTTTAAGATGTTAATATTTCTTCCATTCGCTTACCTAACTCAGCCCAAGCTTGCAGCTTCTCATCTCTATACTCACTCCTCAAATAATGCCGTCTGACGTTAAAATTAGCCAATACATATATTGGCAGCGATTGATCAATGAAGACTGATAACAGGCGTATTTTAGGAAGATGGGTTATAAGGATAAAAAGTAAATAACAGCCAGTCTATAGGCAATAATTACTTAACCTATTTTAATGTAAGCAGATAATAAGTACACTTTTTTCAGAGCAATTATTACGAATTATTAGTATGTTAATAAAAGCTAATCACCCCATGTTTTTCAAAATACTCAGCAAAAAAATCAACACAGATTTTTAACTTGGCTGACTGAGAAAGCTTATTTGGATACACCGCCCAAATATTTGCACTTTGTATGTAATTAGGCAAGATCCTAACCAATGAACCTGCATCGATGTATTGTTGCACTTCCCAAATTGACCTTAAGATAATACCATGGCCGTCTAAACTCCATTGTAAGACCACATTGCCACTATTCGAGGTTAATGAGCTTTGAAAAGTAACGGTTTCCTTCCCCTTTTTCCCTTCTAAATGCCAAGTGCCTAGGGAAGATTTTTTTTCTTGTATAAACAGGCAGTGGTGGTTTTGCAAATCTTGTAAGTGTTTGGGTATTCCATTCTTTTTAAGATAACTTGGTGAGGCACATAAGATTCGGTAATTAGTCGCTAATTGCCGTGCAATGTCTTGATTGTTAATTTGATTGTCTACTTTAATTTCTAAGTGAAAACCACTGTTTACTAAATCGACCTCTTGGTCGGTGAGGTGCAAATTAACTTTGATTTTAGGATGCTGATTTACTAATTCTGAAATAGCTTTAGTGACAATGTTTCCACCAAAACCAAAAGAAGCACAAATATTAATATTACCTGATATTTCACTCTTTGCTAACGCCATTTGAAACAATAACTCATCCATATCAGCTTCTAATTTAACCGCAAAATCTTGCAACTTAAGCCCCTCATCCGTTAATACTAACCGCCTAGTATTACGATGAAAAAGCTTAGTTTTTAATGTATTCTCTAAGATTTTTATTCTTTTACTCACATAAGCCGTTGAAACACCTAATGCAGCAGCTGTTTTAATAAAACTATGGTGGTGCAATACCGCTAAAAAAACGGTTAGGTCTTCAAGTAGAGGTTTTTCAGAATTAGCGATTTGCATAAGCATCCAGAAGGCAGTCATAAGACATCTATAGTATAACAAAATTAACATTATAATTGATTAATTAAACACGATTCGTAAATAGTGTTTTCACAACTGCCTAGTTAATATCAACGGTTATTTGTTTTATCCTACACAAAACCGATGATAAAACCTTAATAGGAGGCATCCCGTGAAGCCTAAAACCCTCTATGAGAAATTAATAGATTCCCATACGATCCGTCACTTAGATGATGAAGGAAACGTACTGCTTTATATCGATAGAACCATTCTTAATGAGTATACCAGCCCACAAGCTTTTACTGGACTAAGGCAAGCTAGCCGTCAAGTATGGAGCCCTAAAGCAGCACTATTAAATGTCGATCACGTAAACCCTACTCGCCCCCTCCGAAATGCTGAGATGACCGATGCTGGCGGGCAATTACAGGTTAATTACTTTAGAGAAAATAGCCGCGATTTTAATATTGAGTTATTTGATGTTACCGATAAACGACAAGGTATTGAACATGTTGTTTTCCATGAACAAGGCATGTGCTTACCCGGCATGGTCATTGCCGCTGGAGATAGCCATACAACAACCTATGGCGCATTTGGCGCTTTCGGTTTTGGAATAGGAACATCAGAAATTGAACACCTATTAGCGACCCAGACATTGGTTTATAAAAAACTCAAAACCATGCGAGCAAATCTAACGGGAACTTTAGGACACGGTGTCACTGCAAAAGATGTCATTATTGCTTTTATTGCAAAAATTAGCGCTTCGGGAGCCACAGGCTACGCCATAGAATTCACGGGAGAAGTGGTTGATGCGTTAAATATGGAAGGCCGAATGACTATCTGTAACATGGCGGTAGAGGCTGGTGCTAGAGGGGCCTTTATGGCGCCAGATGCAAAAGTCTATGACTATATACGATCAGGTGTAAAAACGCCTAAAGGTGCCTTATGGGACCAAGCGATGCTCGCTTGGCAACAGCTATACAGCGATTCTGATGCTGTCTTTGATGCAGAAATTACCCTTGATTGTACGTCCTTAACCCCTATGGTGACGTGGGGAATTAGCCCTGATCAGGCGGTAATGATTAACGATAAAACACCTAACCTAGAAGCAACAAAAGATGAGGCAGCCTATCGCGATATACAAAAAGCACTGGAATATATGGGGCTTGAATCCAATACTAAGATTACTGATATAAAAATATCCCATGCGTTTATTGGTTCTTGTACCAACGCACGTATCGAAGATTTAAGAAGTGCAGCAACTATTTTACAAGGTCATAAAATAGCCAACCATGTTAAAGCCATGGTAGTTCCAGGTTCAACCCAAGTCAGAGAGCAAGCCGAACGCGAAGGCATTGCCCAGATTTTTATTGAAGCAGGTTTTGAGTGGCGTCAATCAGGTTGCTCTATGTGCCTCGCCATGAATGAAGATGTATTAGAAGCAGGCGATCGCTGTGCTTCTAGCACCAATAGAAACTTTATTGGCCGACAAGGGGCTGGGGCTAGAACCCATTTAATGAGTCCTGAAATGGTTGCTGCCGCAGCGATAAAAGGCTATTTAACCGATGTTCGAGAATTTATGTAAGGAGCATGCAATGAAAAGCTTTACACGTGTAACGGGTACGTTAGCCCCCATGTTAGCACCCAATATAGATACTGATGTCATTATGCCTAAACAATTTTTAAAAGGAATTGACCGACAAGGCTTAGACCGTGGTCTATTTTTTGATCTAAGATTTTCAGCCAATGGTGCCCCTAATCCTGACTTTATTTTAAATCAGAAACCGTGGCAACAAGCAAAATTTTTACTGGTAGGTGCCAACTTTGGCTGTGGTTCTAGCCGTGAGCATGCTGTTTGGGGACTACAACAAATAGGCATTCGTGCTTTAATTGGTAGTAGTTTTGCAGGTATATTTAATGATAACTGTCAGCGTAACGGTGTACTCACTATTAACTTAACAGAAGATGAATTGGCTTATCTAAGTCATGTTGCAAAGAGTACAACCGATAGCGAAATTACCATTGATTTGGTCAAACAACAAATTGTTACCGCTAATGAGCAAATAGTCTTTGAGGTGGATGAAATTAAAAAATATGCCCTAGTCAACGGGCTTGATGCTATTGGCTTTACCTTGAAATATCAAGAACAAATTAAAGCCTTTGAACAACAGTATTACCAACATAACCCTTGGTTAGATGTGAATAAACCTGCATAACCCTATAATATTAGAATTATTGAGGCAATTTATATGAATCACCCACATCCAGAAAGTGTCGTCGATATTGGACCCTCACCCTTTATTAAAAATTTTGAATTAAAAGATATCTATTTATCTAATGGCATCAAGCTAAGAGTAGCCATTGGAGGACAAGGAAAAGCTCTAGTACTTTTGCATGGACATCCTCAAAACCATGTGAGCTGGCGAAAAATCGCTCCACAATTGGCGCAAATATATACAGTCATTATGCTCGATATGCGTGGTTATGGTGATAGCAGTAAGCCTGAAAGTGACGACAAACATCGCACTTACTCTAAGCGAGAAATGGCAAAAGATATTATCTTATTAATGCAACAGTTAGGTTATGATAAATTCGCATTTGCAGGACATGACCGCGGTGCTCGGGTTGGTCATCGATTAGCGCTTGATTATCCAGAATCAGTAGAACGTTGTATTTTTATCGATATTTGCCCAACAGCAACCATGTATGAAAAAACTGATAAAGAGTTTGCCACTCGCTATTTTTGGTGGTTCTTTTTAATTCAGCCTTATCCACTCCCTGAAAAGCTCATCGGTAGCGATCCTGCTTTCTTTTTACAACGTCATATTGCAGGCCAACTAAAAACTGAGGGAGCAACAGAAACTGAAGCATTTGCTGAATACTTACGTTGCTACAATAATCCTCAAACCATTCATGCTATTTGTGAAGACTACCGTGCTGCAGCCACCATAGATTTAGAAGATGATGCAGCGGATAATCAAAATAAAATACAATGCCCCTTATTGTTACTTTGGGGTGCTAAAGGAACGGTTGGAAAACTGTATGATGTTGTAGGGGTATGGCAAAAAAAAGCTACACAAGTAACAGGGAAAGCATTGGAATGTGGGCATAGCCCCCATGAAGAAATCCCTGAGGAAACTATTAAGCAATTTTTAGATTTTTTAAAGTAAGCTACAATATATGGCCAGCTAGTAATAGCGCCCCAACCCATACATCTAACTAATGATTATTAACATTGAAACAACGTAATACACACAAATAAAGGAGAAATTAATCTCCTTTATTTGTATATAAATTAAGCATTTAAACAATAACATCATTTAATAACAGTAATTACTTTGTATTCATGAGGCGCGCAGAGTTTGTTTCAATATGTTTTTTCTTTTCTAAAGTAGCTAATTATTTGATTACATTATTTTTAATAATTCACTACTTTATTAATGTTATAATCAAAAAAAATTCGTAAATACTCAGGTTAATATGAGCTCCTTAAAGCCTTCTCCTATTTTTATAGAAACCAATAGTTTTATTTTGCGCACACTGACAGAACAAGATGTAAATGAGCACTTTTTAGCTTGGTTAAACTGTGAACGTATGATGTCCGGATTAAACTTACATGGACTACAGTTCTCTCTTGAAAGCTTACGCCAATTTATATGTAACTTTAATAACCTAACAAACTATTTTATTGGTATTTTCGATAAAACTGACAAAGCCTTGATTGGGTTTTACACTTTTGATATCGATTTAAAGCATCGCGTAGGTAGTATTTCAGCAGCGGGTATAGGAGAAACAAGTTATTCAGGGAAAAAAGTATTTTGGGCTACAATTGATGCACTATTAGATTATTTTTATTTATATCGTGGTGCAGAAAAAATAGTTGCCCGCGTCTTAAGAAAAAATGTACCTATGTTATTTAGTTTTACTGCAAACCCAAGATTTTCGTTAGAAGCTGTGTTGAAAAAAGAATGTCTTGGGGCGGATGGCGAACGCTTAGACGTCATTATTTTTTCATCGTTTAAATGAGGGGAAACATGACCACATTAACGTTAACACCTACAACAAATACCGTACTCCCTTTCAAAACAAGTGGCTTTTCCGACTTAACGAATGCTTTAGAATACGCAGCAAAAGGCAACACTGGCTTTAATTTTTATAATGCAAACGCACAATTAGAACAAGTTTTATCTTACACAGATTTATTAGATCAATCTTTACGGGTCTCTCATTGCTTATTACTGCTAGGATTAAAGCGGGGCGATCATTTACCTGTTATTGCTGAAACTCGTGCGGAATTTCTTATTCTTTTTTATGCCTGCCAGTACCTTGGAATTATAATTTGTCCATGTCCTATGTTTGCCTCTGTCGCTGAGCGGAGTACTTTCGCTACTAAAACATTGCACATGGCAAGCTTAATCAAAGCTAAGTTCTTAATCGCTTCAAATGGATTAATCAATGCGTTCTTTACTGAAAACACTAATACTTTGAAATGCATTAGTTTCGAACAACTTACTCAAGAAGCTCAACACTCAAAACTACTCACTGACTCTACACAATTTTCCCCGATCAAAGAAAATACAGTTGCTTTTATGCAATTTTCATCCGGTTCTACTTCAAAACCTAAGGGGATTAGAATTTACAATCACGATGTTTGTGAGCATGTTCGTATTGTACTTGAAGAGGTTATGAAACTGCGTGCAGAGGACCGCTCACTTTCTTGGTTACCTTTTTATCATAATATGGGGTTAATAGGTTTTATTATCGCCTCGGTCAATGGGCAACGCTCTGTCGATTGTTTTTCTCCATTCACCTTTGTAGGACAACCCTCTTTATGGTTGAAGTTAATGTCATGCAATAAAACAGCTATCACCTATGCACCTATGTTTGCTTATCAGCTCGCTATTAGAGCATTTACTGATGAATTGGCAAGTGACCTAGATTTATCCACGCTGAGAGTAGCAGGAATAGGTGGAGATACGATTCACTTAGAGGTTATGAAAAAATTCCATCACCTATACGCACCCTATGGCTTTGAGTTTAACTGTTTTCTTCCTAGTTATGGCATGACAGAGGCCATTTTAGCCATTTCGGCAAAAAGAGCAGGCGAACCAGTTATAATAGACCATTTTGAAAATAAAGAACTGGTTTCTTGTGGTCACCCACTATCAGGCTATCAATTAACAATAAAAAATGCTAATCCTATTTCTGGTCGCTCAGTGGGCAATATTTGCTTTAAAAATAATGCAGAAACAGATACATTAATTGGCAACCTAGACTCTGATAATGGAATCATAGATACCGGTGATATTGGATATTTACATGAAGATAATTTATTTATTTTAGGCCGCCAAAAAGATGTTATTCTAATTCGTGGTCGTAATATTTGGACAGAAGATATTAAAACATTTATCGCTAGCAATAACAATGAATTAACCGCTGATAACATTGTAGTCTCTAGCATTGAAGTTGAACAAGAAGATAGGCTCGTTGTAATGATTCAACACAATCAATCATCAACTTTTCAAGTTATTAAAAAGCAATTAAAAAAACAAATTAGTCAGCAATTTAATCTATCCGCGGATATTGTTTTTGTTAATGAATTACCATTGACCCCATCAGGTAAAATCATAAGCGATAGATTTGTTGAGCTATACACTAAAGTAAAAGACCGCCAGAGTAAATAACATGAATTACGAGCAACTAGCAAAGTCAATTTTGGCTAAATCGTTAAATATTCCAGAAAACGATATAAAATCAACCCACACAATAAACGATCTAAAAGATATAGATAGTGTTGAGTTCGCAACCCTTGTTGCAGCAATAGAAAAATATACCAAAACCCCCATACCCGTCGAGGATCTATTAACTATAGACACAGTTCACCAAATAGCAAAAATTTTAGAAAAAAACACCTAAGTATACTTGTATTTTTATGCCCATTCAAAGAGAATTGATTGCAATTCTAGTATAGAGAAATAATTTTTATTTAGTCCTAATGATGAAAAAATCTATCTTTGTTTTAAAACCTCTTGTTGCCACAATACTTTCTTTGATTTCAACTCATTCGTTAGCCGATGCTTATTGGATTGGTAATGATGGAAACTACAAAGATGATAGTAATTGGAGTATAGGCAAAGTCCCTGATCTTTCAATGGAAAATATTGTCATTAATAAAGGGCAAGCCAACGTTGAACTTGATAATAATTTCAATGGGTTTACTCAGTGGCAAAGTAATGATCATAATCAAATTATTATTGGTAGTGCCCAGGGTGAAGCAGGATCACTAAATATTACTGTAAGTGATGAGTTGTACAGCATACAAAATGATCAGGAATCATCGCTAGTTGTTGGTAAAAATGGTGGGCAAGGTACTTTTACTTTTGATAAGCGAGGGGCTAACCCAGATTATAAGAATTACATTAGCTATGCTAATAAATCTACTCTTGTTGGTGATGGCCTGCAAAGCCAAGGAACAATCAATATACTAGGAACTGGTAAAGCTCCATCTACAGGATCATTATCTCAAGCTAGTTTTGATACAGGTTCGTTAACACTTGGTAGTAATGGAGGTTCAGGACTGCTTAATATTGATGGTTCTGATGTAAACGTTAATGGCACTGCAAAAAATTATGACACTAGTGAGCCTGTTTTTCTCTTAGGAAGTGGTACAAATAGTACTGGAACAGCTAATATATTGGGTGGTGGTAAACTTGTTGTATCTTATCCCTTAACATATGATCCTAACATTGATGGAAAAGGAGTCATCGGTCAAGACGGAGGAGTAGGTAATTTAAATATATCCGGGCAAAAACAAGGAGTTGATGCTAATGGTGATCCAATTACCTATAGTAGCCGTGCCAATTTTTATAATGGCTTAATAGTTGGCACAGACACTAGTAGCAAAGGATATATTAATGTATCTGATGGTGGTGAATTAAGATCATTTAATGAAACTGTCATAGGTAAAAATGGCGGAGAAGGACATGTCTTAATCTCAGGTGAAAACAGTCGCTTCAATGTTCTTGGCAATAAAAACAATATGACTTCGGCCAATGAAGTGGATGAAGTTGGTATCGGTGAATTGACGCTGGGTTCTCAAGGTGGAACTGGGAGTTTAACCATTGATGATGGTGCTGTCGTTAATATTGGTTATTGGTCAGGTTATTTAGCAGATGAAACTCAGGTTAATATTACAGAAGGAACAGGTGCTTTACATCTCACGGACTCAACAGATAGTAAAGGTTCATTAATCTTCAAGGGTGACGAAGGTAAAGTTGGCGTACTAAATGCTTCTGAAATTGATTTTGGAGAAGGCCAAGGCTCAATAATTTTCAACCATAATGACTACTCAGCTAACTATGAGTTTACATATGAGCTAAAAGGTGGTGGCGCAGATCATAGCTTCTTAGTAACGCAATCAGGAGTTACTGTGCTTAACCGAGACAATAGTCAATTTAATGGGCAAACTTTAGTAAATGGTGGCGTTTTAGAAGTCAATGGTATATTAGGTGGTCAATTAGAAGTTAATAATAGTGGTACACTCACAGGCACAGGTACCGTAGGTGATACCGTACTCAATACGGGTGGAACTATTAATATTGGCCATTATAAAGATACTCAACCATCAACACTAACTATCGATGGTAACTATCAAGGAAATGGTGGAACTATCGTATTCGACACAGAGCTAGCAGGTGACAGCTCACCAACTGACAAACTAATAATAACAGGCGACACCGCAGGTACAACCAACGTTAAAGTCAATAACCTTGGAGGGCTTGGTGATAAAACTATACAAGGTATTGAGCTTATCAATATTCAAGGTAACTCCAATGGCATATTTAAACAGCAAGGCCGTATTGCTGCTGGTGCTTATGATTACTACCTAGTTAGAGGTAGTGATACTTTAAATACTAATCCTAATAACTGGTATCTAACTTCCGAACAATCTGGGAGTGGCAACACAATTAACTACCTAAGGCCAGAGGCAGCCTCTTACATAGGCCTTGTTGAAAGCAACTTAACAGCATTCAACCACAGTTTTCACGATAGACAACAAACATTAAATCAACACTATGAATCATCATGGATGCGGGTACAATACAGTCATGATAAATATCTAGTAGGAAAAAACAACCAACTAGAAAATAAAACAACTCGTAAATTGCTCCACCTAGGTACAGACCTCTACCAGAAAGATAAACTTCACCTAGGCGTCATGATAGGCTACTCACGAGCAGAAGTCAGAACAAAATCAGACCTGACCAACTATCACTCAACAGGCAATGCAGATGGCTACTCAGCTGGTATCTACGCTACATGGTACGACCAAACACCAGAAAATGGTGGTCTATATATAGATAGCTACGCCCAATACAACTGGTTTCGTAACAAAGTAAAAGGTGAAGAGCTAGAGAAAGAAGTATTTAATACTGAAGGAAATACCATATCTCTTGAAACAGGTTATGGATTAATTCTTAGTAAGGAAAAACAAAAAGTATGGAGTATTGAGCCACAAGTACAATTTATCTATGGCAGTAACAGTGCGCTTAACTACACTGAAAAAAATGGAACCCGTGTACACATAAAAGACCAAAAAGGTCAGTGGCGCTCAAGACTGGGGGTTCGTTTCCAAGTTCAAACAGACCAAACACAACTATTCCTAACAACCAACTACTGGAACCAAAACAAATATGCTTCAGTGACAATGGATGACGGTAAAGTCAATAATAACCGGGCCAAAAACCTATTTGAACTAAAAACAGGTGTAGAGCAAAACCTTACAAAACAACTCCAAGTATTTGGCCAAGTGAATGGCATTGTAGGCAATAAGTCCACAGAAAGTTATGGGGTAAGTGTGGGTTTAAAGTATAAATGGTAACAATATAGACACTTTGTGACACAGTTAAAGGATTAACAGTGAACACCAAAGTATTCTATAGTATAGTTATCGTCTCTCTTTGCAAGGCATTAAGGTTCTAAACATGACTATTTTTTTTGAAAAAGCGCAAACAACAGACTCACCTGATATTATTGAAAATCCTCATTTTAGCCAAGCACTTAATGCATTTGATAACTACTTAATTAATACTCATAAACGGTATTGGAACCCTAAGGATAGCGCCTATTTAGACTTTACTGATGGCTTTGACTGCCACAAGCAAGCTCTTTTAGATGAATCAAACTTTCCTGAGTTACAAGGGCCTTTAGGCAATATTTTAAATACCGAGCAAAAACTGCTCTACATAAATACTTATGCTGCAAAAATGGTAACGGGCATGCTCTATGCGGAGCAAGCAGCTACTTTTGCCTGCGTTAACTTATCAAAGATGCTCGCTAATTTTAGTGCTGTTGAATATGCCCTTAACCAAGCTCGAGAAGAGGCGCGGCATATTTCTGGTTTTAATCAATACATAACACATCGCTTTCAAGCTCCTGTTCCCATCAGATCAGTTTATAAAAATTTACTAAGCAAAATAATTAATGCACCACGTATACACTTGCAGATTGTTGGTGTACAAGTCATTTTAGAAGGTTTGGGTATGTCGAGCCTCTCTTATTTCACAAGAAAATCTAAAGACCCCGCATTACAAAGACTTTGCCGACTCGTCATGTCTGACGAAGCCTCTCATCATAAATTTGGCATTGACTGGCTACAGCAATTAGATACACTCAATAAAAGTGATCGTAATGAGGCTGAAGACTGGGCATGGTATTGTTTTGACCAATTCTGGCAGTCAACTTTTGCACCAGAGAAAATTATACAGTTTTATAAAGAGCTAGGATTTGACCAAGTGAATGCAATAAAAATAACTCATAAATACCACTTAGGTGAACAAACCGATTCAGGAAAAATGTTTTTTCAATTAGCGAAAACATTACAAAAAAACGGCTTAATTACTAACCGCACACTACATCATTACGCTCCATGGCTAGACTCTACATTCAAAGATGAGGAAGATATCTATCAGCAAATTATTACGGACACAATAACCTTACTAGAAGATATCAATACCAATAGACCAAGTAAGCATTTACGTGGAATATAAAATTTTACTTACAACACGATATCATTTAGCACAAATGAATCACTAAAATATTGCTGTAGGTTTTGATCTGCCCCACCTTTAATAGAGAGCTTTCTTCAAGTTATCAACCTACTTATTTTTAAATTGAGTATGTGATGAATAATTTAAACCTACATGTAGTTCTTGCTTGGCTTTATCTAGGTCTTTTTGAAACGCGGGCTCTGCATGTAACCTAGCGACTATTTCTGACCCAATAATGCGGCCTGCATCAACATCACTTTGCCAATGGTAACCACAAATAACACGACTTTGTCCAAAATCGTAGCCTCGTTTTAGGATTTCATTTTGACGTTCTGGCATAATTTCAGCCAATATTAAAGCGGTAGCCCAACCATAGGTAGTATGGCCTGATGGGTAAGAACCTTCTTTGCTGAGACGTTTTTCTGAAGGTGGGTAACAAGTAGCGCTTTTAAACATGACATAAGGTCTTTCTCGGTTATAGTATAGTTTAGCCGCACGCGTACCCTGCTTTGAGTCTAGTCGTAAATTACGCAATAAGCGGTAGGTATCGGGGGTATTTTTTTCTGTAATATTGATACCAAGGGCTTTGGCGAATGGTTCACCTACGTTATCGGCTGATGAGTTAGCATCTTCGCTGGCTACCACCCAACGTGGTGTATTTTTTAAACTCTGCCCTTCCTCATAGGCTTCTTTGTCTCGTAAAAAACTTATACTGTCAACGGCAGGTGGTTTGGGAAGTAGAGCTAGGCTATCAGCTACGCTGTCTTTAGTTAAATAAGGATGGTAGATAGTTGATTTAGCAAATGCCCCATAACTCATGGTTGCAATGCTGGAGACAAGTAATAGGTCTAAAATAACTCTTTGTACTTTCATAAAACAATTCCTATGCTTAGCTATTTAATGTTTTTTTCATTTTTAAGACATGGCTGCACAAAAATGAAGAATACCATTAAGATAGATTATTTCACTTGTTTTAAAGTGGTCAGATATATTCGTTTATAAAAAAGCAACTCGTTGTCAAGTCATGATCGCCCACAACATTAGCCCAGTTTTTTAACTATTGAGCCCACTATAATTTTAGTGGAGGCGACTAATAAAAGTAAAGTTATAGTAGTCCTTTAATATATTTCCACTGTTCCCAGACGTCTTTCAAATTCTCACAGTAGTTATACCATTGATAAATACGTTTTACTTTACTTTCTTCGATATGGTTCTATAAGAAAGGCACTAACTACTATGACATTTTAATTAATGCAGTTAGTTGGATATGTAGTACTCAGGTGGATAAGAAGATGATATAGGATCTTCCTATTTTGCTTGGAGCCCTTTACCTATTTGTAACAGGCAGCAAGACGAATCTAACTAGCTCATTTAAAAGTTAATACTTCATTTTTTATGATCAGCATACAGATCAAATTGATAGCCTATTAAATGGTGTAGTTGCTTATCCTCATACGTAGGTTTTGCACGCAGTAGTTCAGGAGGTTGACTACAGGACTTCATTGTTTTTGTATCATTAAATTTTTCGGATTTTATCATCTCATACACAATATAAACCTTAGCGCTATTTGCTACAGGTTTTTGTTGATAATAAGAAGAGCTTGTAAAATAAGGAACAAGAACAATCCTGCGGACGTCTGGCTGCTCACTTATAAATTTATCAAACTGACCACTAGCATCTGTTAACACAGCATTTTTAAGCACCAAGCGTGCCTCATAAAAGCTGTTGTTAGGTAATACACGTTGTTTTTGTATGAACCTTGAAAGATCTAATGTTGTATAATTAATCTTAGGCAGTCCGTTGATTTCTACGGCACAAGCTTTAGCTAACACTAAACCTTGAAAACTTGATACTAACTCATGCTGGCTCCCCATTGTCACTATCGATTCATAGTGCTTAATATATGGTTTAGCCGCTGCTTCATAGGCCTCTTTTTGTCCATTTTTAGCTACTAGCATGTCAATCATGCTACTATAATTTGATGAAAAAGACGTATCAAAACTTAGTTTATAAATATCGCCTATATTATGTGCTTTATCATAAAGATATTGATTATACTCTTGCTGAATTTTTTTGAATTTTTCAGTTAATATATTTTTCTTTGATTGATCTATACTGTTTGCGGGAAGATAAAAGGTAACTATATTATCCCCTGTTTTTTCACTGATTAAAAACTGATGGTTATTTCCTAACTTGATATTTTGACTGGTTAGTAATGTATCCATATCACGATGAACTCTATCAAGCAAACCGCTGGATACCTTATAATCGAATACCAATGAAATTTTATCATCTTGATCAACTGTTTTTTCACCATCTCCGCAGCCAGATAACGCTAATAAGGAGAAGATACTGGTTACAGTATAGGCCATTAAAATAACTAATTTTTTCATTATCATTAATCTAAAATAATATGGGGTAAAAAACGGCTAGTATCTTTAGTAATTAGCGTATCGTCTTCGCGAATACCTATTCCGGCTGCAAGATCGCCTACAACCCAACTACCCACTAGCGTATAATTTTTTTCAAAACAAGGTAACGGACAAAAAGCCTGCCGCACAAAAGGTGAGTTTATATAAGGCCCATCTTCCTCAATACGTTGCGCATCATGAGTGCAAATTTCTACATTAGCTCCCTCTCTTGATAAAAAGGGTTTACGAACCCAACCAGACGGAAGCTTTGAGGTAGGATCTTGATCCATAAAACAAGGGAGTAAATTAGGATGATTAGGAAACTTCTCCCATAACAATGCGAGAATACCTTTATTAGATAAAATCGCTTTCCACGCAGGCTCAACAAAACAAGTTTGACTACTCATAATGGCTTTACCAAAATCATCTTCAAACATAAACTCCCAAGGATATAGTTTGAACAATGTTTTTATTGGTTCATCGTCTAAGTCAACAAAAAGCCCCTGCTTGTTCAACCCAATATCTTCAACATTGATATTACGGGTAACTAATCCTACCCCCTCAGCAATGTCTCTAAAATAGGCAATAGTGCCTTGATCCTCTTCTGAATCGCCTACTGCGGAGAAATAAAATGGTTGTGCAAAGTTATTTAATTGAAAAGCTAACGTCAACTTTTCCTGGATCGAATTAAACTGATCTGAATGGTGGGGTAGTTGATCCGCAGCAATTTGCTGCTCTAACCAAACCAGTTGAAAAAAAGCACTTTCATATAACGAGGTTGGCGTATCATAATTTAGCTCTAACAATTTAGCAGCAGAGCGTCCATCATACGAAAAGTCCATACGCCCATAAAGATGTGGGCTTCCATTTTTCCAAGTATCCGCAATATATTGCCAATAATCCTCGGGAATAGCTAAGCGTTTTAATAACAGCTCATCTTTAACAGCATCAGCCACCAAGCTCATGCACATTTCATGAAGCTCTTCAGTAGGCTTCTCTAAATCCTGCTCAATTTGCTGAAGTGTAAATTGGTAGTAGGCTGTTTCATCCCAATAAGGTGCACCGCCAATACTGTGAAAAGAAAAACCTAATGACTCAGCAATACCTTGCCAATTTTCTCTCGGTGAACTTATAACTCGCTTCATTTAGCCCCCAAAGTAACTACGGCTGTATGACCTTGAAAAGCCACTACGATAACTTGATGAGCTACTACGATAAGTTTTTGAAGAAGAGCTTGAGTTCTTATAAGCTCCACCAGAACCATAACGCTTAACACTTGGCTGGTTTTGTGCCCTTTCTGTAAAAGAAAAGGAGCTGTCTTTATTAGCCATCATTTTGTTGGCCATATAGCCAGCAGCAGCCCCTGTGACAGCAGCGCCAACGACATGTGAGGTTGAGCCTGTTGATGAAGCGTGAATCCCACTACTTTCTGTTGCTGCACTCAGGTTAGTAGGACTACGCCCTTCTCTCGGTTTATAGAGCGGTTCTACTATATATTGCGATTCTTTTTGAGCAATTGAGCGAGCATAGTCATCCACCACTGGGTCAATGGTATTACCTTGCTTATCCACAACAATTTCTCGGGTGCTGGAGAGTTGGAAACCAGAGGAGCGAGCATAGGTTCTATGCGTTGTTGAACCGGAGGATGTAGAGTTCGTATCATCAACACATAAATCATCATCAAAATCTTTCAGACAATTTTCTTTACTATCGTAAATTAATGGATTTTTCTTCTCTAGATCTTTAACAGCTGTATACGCTTTTGAGCAAACTAAAGGATTTTGTTTATCATCTAAACAGTCTTGTAAATCTTTATAGTTTTTAACCTCAGTTACGGTTTTAAGGTTATGTTCTTGCTGATTACAGGCTGTTAAATAAAAAGGAGTTGCACTGATTAAAAGTAATTGGACTGCTTTACTGCGTTTCATAATTTTCCTTAATTCAATTAACACAAAGCTCTGCAAGATCTAACGAAAAACCTTGAGCAATCATTTGTAAATACGTATTATCTGTTTCACCCTTCTCTAAAGAGTAAAACCAGTACTCTTTTCTCGCTGGTGTTAACTTGCGACTAAAAATCATTTGCTCAAAATGTACACTGTATGACTCGTCTTTATTTACAACATGTTCTACGGTAGGAATATCATTTTTTATAGCCGTATTCCAGCATCGCTCAAAGACTTTGCCTTGATGTTCCCATTGCTGTTTAGACAGTGGTAGCTTTACTTCATCCGTTAATTCACTGGATGTCAATGTTTTTGATCTAAGCCAATAAAATAAAATAATTTCTATTGATTTTTCTGGAGCATTTTTATCATAGCTGACTTGTAACCACGTCTCGTCATCCCACAAGTAATAGCGGTACACTGTTTGTTGTGCAATTGAAAGACTACCGATACTAAAAATACGCTGTGGCAGCGGGCTATAAGTAAACTCACGAAAACCTTTCAACTCAGCTTCACAGGAAGCAGTAATTGAAACAGTATTTTTTATTCGTAGTTTTTTTAAAATAGGAGGAAGGTTATCCTTCTGACTATCCGTCGCCTCTGTTGCAGAGGATGACTTAAACAAATTACTAAACCAACTCATGTAACAACCAACCCCTTTGATTACAAACTTCTTAAAAAAATATCAGTAAACTCACGATGTAGCTTACTGTGTATTATTGTATAACCGTTTAAATTAAACTGCCGTATGATAGCTTGGTAAAATCAGCCTTACAATGATATTTATCAAACAATAAATTAGATTTAGTGTCATCTAACTCTCAGTTCTTATGTGTGTTTAATCGAGTTCTTACTTACCCTTATTGATTGCGTTAAATTTACTTAACGTAATTCTTTTAGGAAAAATTATTGTTCTCCATACAATTAAGCCGTTAATTTCCTTAAAGTCATAAGTTAAACGATAGCAAAGCTTACTCTCGAGAAAGAGCAACGATGGGATTTAATCTTGAGGCATTACGTGCGGGCATAAAACCGAAAACAATGCCAATTACGCTAGAACAACAAAGCGCTACAATAATGGAGTCTAATGAAAATAAAAAGGGGAAACCCTCGAGTAAGTAGCTAAAGATAAAGCCAATCAAATAAGAAAGACCAATACCTAAACCACCACCGATTAAACAAATTAAAACGGCCTCAATTAAGAATTGCTCTAAGATACTATACTCTCTAGCCCCGATAGCCATTCTTACACCAATTTCTTTAGTTCTCTCCGTGACAGATACTAGCATGATATTCATTACACCAATCCCACCCACCACTAGAGAGATCAAAGCAATACAAGATATGAGCAAGGTCATAGTATTTGTCGTACTCTGTATTGTCTGTTTTATCGAATCCATACTTGCTGTATAAAAATCTTCTGTCCCATGTTTAACGGCCAAAAACTTTTTAAGGCCTTGATCGGCTATTTGCGCACTTAAACTCTCTTTAACTTTTACTATGATCGAAGTAATATTCTGATTCCCTGAAACCCTAGTCATTACAGTCGTATATGGAATCCACAACTCTAAATTATTACTTCCCGCCATAAAGCCAGAACTAGGTGCGGTAACTCCAATAATCTCTAGCGGTTGTTTATTAAACAAAACCACTTTACCTATGGCATTAGATGACGGAAATAGGCGTTTTTTTGTATTATTATCGATCACTACAACCGCATTATTGTTGATAACATCTTCTTTATTAAAAAAACGCCCTGTGGCTATTTTCAGCCCCTTGATATTTGCATATTGTTCATTAACACCGGCTACCTGTGCATTAACAGAGACATTATTAAACACTAAAACGCCAGAGGCTGAAGCAGTTGGGCTTACGCCCCCTAAGTAATTTAGCTTTGCAAGCTCTTGCGCATCATCAACGCTCAAGGAAGTTACTTTACCTGAATAAATATCCCCAGCGCCACTACCTGGGTAAATCGTAATCGTATCCGTGCCTAACGAGCTAATATCTGCAAGTATTTTTTCTTGGGACCCTCGCCCTAAAGCCACAACTGAAACAACAGAGGCAATACCAATAATAATACCAAGCATTGTCAGTATAGAACGTAGTTTATGCGCTAAAATGGCTTGAATAGACATTTTAAATGACTCGACTAACTGATCTTTGTAAAAAATAAAGGAGTTATATTTTCGTTTGGCTGGTTTTTCTTTTACATTGTTTTCTTCTAAAGGATGCTTTCTTATATCTGAGATGATATTACCGTCTTTTATTTCTATTACACGATGTGCATACTTAGCAATTTGCGGGTCATGTGTCACTAAAATAATGGTATGGTTTAACCGATGTAGCTCTGTTAAAACCTGCATGACCATCTTACCACTTTGAGAATCTAAAGCCCCTGTCGGTTCATCTGCTAAAATAATCTGACCACCGTTCATCAGGGCTCGAGCAATACTTACCCGTTGTTGTTGTCCACCTGATAACTCATGAGGTTTATTTTTTAGCTTATCGCCTAGGCCTAAATCTGTCAGTAATTTTTTAGCCCTACTCACACGCTGGGCGTGGCCAATACCTAAATAGATAGCAGGCAATGCGACATTATCTAGAGCAGATAAACTCGATAATAAGTTATAGCGCTGAAAAATAAAACCAAACTTCTCGCCCCTTATTTTTGCTAATTCATTAGAAGATAGAGAACTGACTTCTCGTCCATCAATCTTATAAGAACCTGATGAAGGCGTATCTAAACAACCTAATGTATTCATTAAGGTTGTTTTTCCTGAGCCTGATTGTCCAATAATCGCGATAAACTCTCCAGACTCGATAGATAAATTAACTTCGTTTAAAACAGCAACGCGATTAGCCGCCTCCCCAAAATATTTGGTTAGATTAGACACCTCTATCATCGGCATGGCGTTAATCTCAACTACTCAGGCAAAGCATTGGTTTGCATTGTAGGAGGAGCCATCATCATCGTCACAACACGCTCCCCCTCTTGTAGACCAGACAGAACTTCTGCATTAATATTATCTGTTAGTCCTATGGTTATCTTTTTAGGGGTTACCGTTAAACCATCGGTATTTAATACATCAACATAAACACCATCGAATCCTTCTTTTAACGCAACCTTAGGCACAATTAAAACATTATCGGCACTAGCAATGGTAATGGTATTTTGAGTCGTCATTCCAATACGAAATTTGTTATTTTTATTGGGTACAATTAAATTTGCGTAATAATAAACAGCCGAACTTGTGTCACCTGTTCCATTATAGTCACCCTTAGTAAGTGACAAAAGCCCAGGATCAATACTCTGCAATTTAGCATGATAAACCACTTGTGGCTCTGATAGGATATAGTAACTGACATCCATATCGGGCTTTATTTTTGTTATATCACCCTCGGAAATCTGCATTTTTATTTCCATTTTTGATAAATCAGCAATCTTTACAATCGTCGGTGTTGTTTGATTTGAGTTAACTGTTTGCCCTGCCTCAATGGGGGTCGAAACAACTGTTCCATCTAGCGGTGCAATAATTTTAGTGTAACTCAAATCTGTTTCAGCATTATTCACTTCTATTTCTGTTTGAATAATCTGCGACTTCATATCAGAAACACTTGCTTGGGCAGTCGCTAAAGTATCTTCTGCTGTTTCAAAGTTTTCAATTGATGTGGCATTATATTTTCTTAAGTTTCTCTCTCTAATATATTTTTTTCTTGCCACGTGCAAAGACACTTCTTTTGAAACCAACTGCGCCTTATAAGTTTCTAACTTTGCCTTACTTATATTAAGTGCATTTATTTGAGGAACGGAGTCAATGTCTGCAATTTTATCGCCTTTTTTGACATGCTGACCTAATTTGACATATAACTTTGTGATTTGACCAGAGACTTGAGCACCCACCGTCACCAACTGTGCTGCACCAATCTCACCAGAGGCATTAACTGTTCTTTTTATATTACCAAAACGAACAGGCTCTGAAATATAGAATGTCTGATAACTTACAGAAAAAAAAGCAAAATAACACCAGTAAACCAGTACAAACAATAATAAGAGGAAAAAGATTAATTTTATTCCTTTTTTCACTAAATTTCCCTGTATTTATAACACTGGTTCATTTTGTAAATAATACATTTTTTACAAAACAATAAAAATCTTTTCTAAAAATTTAGAGCCATCTTTATTGCCAATACATCTTATCCTAAGCAATACGGCAAAGATAACTCTCTAGCTATTAGTTTATGCTAGGTCCGTTAGTTGGAGCTGGACAGTAACCGATTAAAGGACCATAAGTAACTGTTGTTTCAGAAGTGAAAACACCTGCTGAATAAATACCTCTTTTCCAATAGCAAATCTTCATTAGAGGGTTAAATATATGTCCTGTAGGTGCTAAAGTCATTCCAACAAGATGCCAAGGTTGATTAGATAAATCTACTTGTTGAGCTTGCGCAGGAACTGACATAACTCCACATACTGCAATTGCAGCAGCAATAATAGTTTTTTTCATCGTAAATCTCCATAATTGATGATAAATGCTTTGTAACAAATTCCACAAAGCTTTTAAATGATACTGTTACATCAAAAATACATCAATATAGACTAAAGCATTATTTATAATAATATATCCATAATAATCAGTGCATTAAATAAAAAATATACCTATTAAAAAGGAATTTCTTAACATAAAAAATAATCTTTTATAAACACCTAATACAAAAAAATTACAATCTAACCTTAAAAAGTAACTAATAAATTACCAATATTGTGTCATGAGAAATGACAATTTAAAAAGAGTGTTTAATATCTTTACTAAAAGTATTGTTTCTTCCCTCTTCAGGTAAACTCCAAATACTTAAACTACTCATATAGTTTTTATTAGTTTTAAGCTAAACAAAAGCAAAATAAAGAGCTTTTCTGGCTTTAAATACTCAAGCTTACTTGTTTTAATTTTTCCTGAGGGCTACTATTCTTTTCTAATAGACTAGGGACTCGTTTTATTAATAGTTTTATTAGAATGCAGTCTACAATCTCTTTACTAGCGATGATAAAGCAACTTAATATTTAATGATTGGATTGAAGATATACTATGGAACTCATCATCATTGGCCTCTTTGGTCTTAGCTTATTATTTTGTCTTTTAGCTAACCTTTCTATTTTATATGCTTTATTGATTGGGTACGTCCTTTTTTTCTGCTATGGGTTAATCACAAAGCATGGGGTTAAGGAGTTACTTCGACTCTCAGTACAAGGTATTTATCAAATAAAAGTCATTTTAATTGTGCTCGTTCTTATTGGGATGATAACCGCCACTTGGCGAGCATCGGGTACTATTGCTTATATTACTTATACTTCGTCACATTTAATTATTCCCAGTATTTTTATTTTCATTGTCTTTTTACTTAATTGCGTTATTTCTATCCTGACAGGTACTTCTGTTGGCACAGCAGCAACCATGGGCATTATTTGTATGAGTCTTGGCAATATAATGGGCATTAATGGCGTACTGGTCGGTGGTGCTATTTTGTCAGGTATTTATGTTGGTGATCGTTGCTCCCCCGTTTCCACTAGTGCGCTGCTGATTAGTACATTAACAAAAAACAATATCTACCAAAATATCAGACACATGGTACGAACCAGTGTTGTGCCTTTTATAGTGACTTGTGCTATTTATTTGGTTGTTGGTTTTATCACCTCTGCAAAACCAAAAACATTAGAAATATTTGATATTATCCCTCACTACTTCCAACTTCATTGGATACTGTTACTCCCCCCTGCACTTATTATCTTTTTAGCTCTTTTTAGGCTTAAAGTACTTTGGCTAATGTCGATCAGTGTTGCTGTCAGTTGTGTTCTGTGTGTTTTTATTCAACACATCACTATCAATAATCTACTGTATATCATGCTATGGGGCTATCATATTGATAATACTGAACTTGCAGGTATATTTAATGGCGGGGGCATACTTTCAATGGTTAAAGTTATCGCTATTATTTGTATTTCTGCTTCATACTCTGGCATATTTAGTGGAACAGGTATTTTAGAGCGTTTAAAAAAATCCATTGCGGTTTCATCTAATTATTTCAGTGTTTATGGCAGTATTTTGCTTGTTTCATTTTGTACGTCAATCATTGCATGTAATCAAACACTTTCGATCATTCTTACCTATATGCTTTGTAAAGATTTAACCACTGATGAGCAAGAACTTGCTATTGATTTAGAAGATACTGCGGTTGTTGTTTCACCGCTGATTCCATGGTCGATCTCTTGTGCAATTCCTCTCGTTACAGTAGGAGCCCCCATGATGTCGATAGCCTTCGCCTGTTATCTGTTCCTAATTCCGTTATGGCGGTTAGCTTTTTTAAGGAGATACCCTAAACAAGTACCCTAGTATTTTTTATTGTGTTATTTCTAAGTACTAAATCTCAATAGACAATACTTGTTTTAAAGCAAAACGAGCCACTTGCATATCTTGTGCAACCGTTCCACCAGCCACACCTAGCCCTCCTACTAGCTTACCATCAAGCCATATTGGGAAACCGCCGCCAAAAACAACCAACCGAGGGTCATTGTGTTGTATGCCATAAAGCTCGGCTCCCGGTTGAACAAGCTCTGCTAATTGATAAGTTGGTACTTTAAAAGAAACGGCTGAATAGGCTTTATTTAAAGCCACATGAATACTGGTTTGCAGAGCATCTTCCATGCGTTGGTGGAGTACTAAATTACAACTTGCATCCATCACTGCAACCGTCACAGGCACATTGATCTGCCTTGCTTTAATCTCAGCCTGCTGAGCAAGTTTTTGTGCGCACGCCAAGGTAATGCTGGTAATATTTCGGGTAAAGCCTGTATTATCTGTTGTCATCATGTCAGAAGCTCTTTCTATTTCTAGTAAACTACTGAGATAGCTAGCTAAGGGGGTTACTTGAGTGCTTTGTGCTTGAAGATAGTTAATCGCCCCTTTCAAAAAAGCAACGGCTAATGTGCTATTTAAATAGTTTGTGGGCGTATGATCTTCTGGGACTTTAAGCAGTGCTTGTTGCAAACTACATTGTCCTTGTATAAAAAGATCAAAACTGGCTAGCCTTGCCCTTACCTCTGCACAAGCTGAGGTATTTTTTGCACAAAGTAATAAGACCCGTAAATAGCGTATGGCTGTGTCGCTTAATAGATCAGTCGCTTTTATTGTTAATTCAGCCATTATTTATTTCCTACGGTTGCTGAAATTTAAAAGGAAGCCCTTTCACTAGTCTAGCCGCATGGCTACCGAATAGTCTTAAGGATTCAGGCGTATGTGGCCAATCGGCTCGAAACAAAGACTCATTATCAGGTAAACGGCGATGATGCAACGCTAAATTACCTTGGTTATCCCAACCAATACCGACTTCTAGTGACGACTCCAATGCGGCCTTAGCCGAGAGCTGTGTAGCATCGGATGGTAGTTCTTGTTGAACTGTATGGTAAGGCACGCCCTCTTCCTCTATACCTTGCAACACGTAGTCCAGCAACTCGAGAGTGACAAGCAAATTGCTCCAATAAACTTCTATCTGTGGCTTATGCAGTTCACTCATACTTTACGCGCCTGTGTTAAGACCAACCCCGTCGCCACCGCATTTCTAGGCCCTTTAGAGCCGCGTATATTTCCTTGCCCTGCAACTACACCATAATGAGAGAGTGCATCTGTCACCAGTTGCGGAATTTCAAAATCCAGTGCTGACCCGCCTACAAGCACCACATGATCAATGCCACGTACTTGGCCTGTTGGGCTAACTGCGCGCAGGGCACGCAAGGCATTAACGACAAACACTTTACGTTTAGCATCACGGCGTACTTGGCGAATCACATCAAGGGCATGTTTACTTTGAACAGGTATCATATCCTCCTCACGCAAAATGATGACACGTGAAAAAAGCTCTGGGGGTAATGATTTATTAAAAAATTGAACTGTTCCATCTTCATGGCGAATATGGAATAGACTTTCCACCTTAGCCAAAGGGTATTTTTTTATATCCTCAGAAAGGCTTAAATTATCTAAACCTAGCTCTGTATCGATAATCAGAGTCACCATATTGCCCGCGCCAGCAAGGTGTACTGAATGGATGTTAGTGGCGCTATCCATAATGGAGGCATCGGTCGAACCTGCCCCCATATCAATAATCGCAATGGGGGTTTGAGTACCGGGGGTGGTGAGAGCTCCTTGAATCGCCATATCAGCCTCAATACCACCCACGACTACTTGCACATTAAGCTCTTTTGAGAGTTCATCAGCTATGCTTTGCATTTGCAAGCGGTCAGCCTGTACCATGGCTGCAATACCTACCGCATTTTCCATAGAAAACTCACCCGCTAAGCCCCCTTTTACTTTTTGAGGAACTGAAGTATCAACCGCTAGTAAGTCTTGTATTTTAATGTTGTTGGGGTTAGCTTCTGTTAAATTAGCCATCACTTGGCGAACGCGTTCGAGCATCCCCCCTGCATGAGAACCTGACTCCCCTTTGATATCTTGCAAAGGCTTACAAACCTCTAGGGTTTCCATTATTTTTTCAGCACCCGCATCTATGTTAACACTACGCGTGTAACTTTCCCCTATAAAGGTAATACTTCCCGCAGGAATCACTTTTTCTTGTACATCGCCTGCTCTGGTCTTTAGTACAACGGCTGAACGTGTACCAATCAAAGCACGGGCAATAGGGACGATCATTTTTGTTTCATCGGGCGTTAGGCCAAAGGCAGTGGCAATGCCATAGGGGTTAGCGAGTTGTTCAACCACTCTACCCGGTGAGGCTACTTCAACAGCAGCTTTTACCCCTAAAGGGACCTTTTCGATCAACCCAACTTCATCCACAATGGGGATAACTTTATTGAGTCGATTATTAACCAAGACACCATCATCATTCTGTAAAATAGCAGCTTGAATATCTACTTGGCGATCCATCGCTCGATTAAGTGCAATAGCCACTTCTGCAAAATCATAACGTGCAGGGACAACCACAATATAAGCCGTACCAGACACCACATAGTCTAGCTGCCCAAACCCTACAGTTTCCCCAATCCCCAAGCCCAGCCCACCAGGAGTTTCGGGATTATGGCCGATCATGGTGGATTCAGTGATGATAGTTTCGGTGATAGTTTCCATCGCCACATCACCAATTACTGGGGCGGCTTCGTTAATAGCTATCAGTTGAATGTCTTGATAGGTTGCATTGACCTTATCTAGGGCTTGTTTTATAGAGCCTAAAATACCGTGAATATTTTGCCGTGTTCCTTTAATTCCTGTGGTATTCACTATACCATCAGCAACGAATTGTAATGAGTTGTCATCAGCCAATCTAGCGATAGCGGTTTCTGTAGTCGCATTACCAATATCTACGCCGACGATTAATTTCATTACAATCCCCTATGTTACCTCTGTCATTAGTCTTTACGCAAAATTCCGCGCTCCGCATAAACCTCAGCGGCTTCTCTAACAAAAGCACTGTTAATGGTTGCACCGTATTTATTTTGCAACTCATCGGCTATCACTATCAACTCTTCCCGCGTTGACCGGTTGGGGCGTAGTGCATTATAAATCTCTAATACGCGCTCATCGGGGATCGCAATAAGCTCTGCGGCACGGCGCAAATTGCGTGCAAAAGGTGCACGCCCTGCATCTTCAGCTATTTGTGCTTGTAGCTCTAATGTTTCTGGAGCAATCCGTAAATCTTCTGCTTTTACACTGCCATCAATCACCCCTTTTAAGGTTAGATCACCAAGTTTTTTACCCGTTGGTGTTCTTACGAGATCTTGACGCTTAGAGCTAAGGGGATAATCTTTAACGCCTACCTTACCGGTTGTGGTTTGAGTTGAAGAAGGCGTACTGTTGTCTTTATTGCCAAGTGCATTAATAACACTTTGTACGATTTTATCGATTTCTAATGGTTGACTCATTGATCTATCTCCTCGTTAACCCAGTAGGTCTACTTCAACTGCCACAGTTTTTTTGTTGCGATCGACCAGTTCAGTTTCTCTGATATGAAGTATCGCTGCAAGCGCTTGGTATTTTGGCCTAGCCATTTGGTCATTACGTGTTGGCACAGGATTGGGAGCTTCGCCTTTAGCATATTTCGCAGCGTTTTTACCGATCTCCCGATAGGTTTTTAAATCCAATAATGGTGCTTGTGGAAACAGTTCTAGGTTACTCAGCGGGAATAAGTCTTTTTGGTGGATCATGGTCGTACCCTTGGACTGTATTCCAATGCCAATTCCTGACCCACTTAGTTTTGCGGCAATAAGACCAATAAATGATACATCCGAGGTGTTATAGACCTTCACTACACGGTAACGAATGCCTTCTTCTTCAATACCAGCAATCAGCTCACGAAGTACTTTATCGTGTGGAATACCACAAATGGTTTGTGTTTGTTTTGTCATGAAAGCGGGCGCTAAACCAATCACCACTTCATCACGTTGCTTGCCAGCTGTTGCATTACCCACTTCACGAATCGTAACCGTTGAGGGGGAAGAGTTGGATCTTGCTGTTGGAGTAGCAGGTGTTTGTTGATTAGCGTTAGCCCCTAAGTTTTTGATAACGTCTTCAATAATCCTGCGTAGTTCTTGTTCATTTACTTGCATTTTCTATTCTCCCACCATGATTATATGAAGTCTTCGGGATTACGGGCATTTGGAATATTTTTAATTTCTTCCCAACGCTCTGCCGACATTTGATAACCAGTACCAGGGCCTTGATAATCATTAAGATCATTCACAGCACTGCGTACATGCCAGTCCTTATCAATAATCGCTGATGTATGTAAGTAGTCGCCTACAACACGTTGCTTGAGCATATTGAAAACACTTTGTGCCACATCATCAAAACCAGCTTTAGACAGTGCCTTTACAACATCCACACCGGTAATCGCACGTTTCATCATGTCTTCGGCGGCCTTCATGTCTTCTACTAAGTTACGATCAGGCATGTCTTTACTACCATGCGCATAAGTTGCCGCTTCGACTTCTGCATCAGTGACAGGTGGGAGACCTAACTCTTTAAACACTGCTTGTATAACACGTGCGGCTTTATTACGAATTTTGACAACTTCTTGTTCTTGAACGGGGCGTAAACCTCCATCAACACGTAAATCACGCTGTAGAATATTGTAATCGTCAAAATCTTCTGCATCGAAGTTCGAACCTGCAAACATATTGTCATAGTTAGGGGTTGAACTGTAGCCTGAGAAAATAAAGTCTGTACCCGGTAATATTTGCATTAAAGCACGCGCGGTACGGCGCATATCAGAATGCGAGAAGGTTTGGTCATTACCTGATGCCACTTCAAGGTCTAACATGGTGGTAATTAAGTTCTCAGCTAACACCGCACGAATACCAGAAGGCACTGCACCGGGAATACCAATACAACTGATTGAACCATTTTGTAAGCCTTGTACACCAGCACCTTTAGTAATAAAGATACAGCGTGCTTCTAAGTAAAGCATGGACTTTCCTTCAGCATAGCCCATTTGTACTTCTGAGCCCGTACCCGAAGTAAAGCGCATTTTTAAACCACGTGAAGCATAGGCAGAAGCGAGGAAGCTTTTTGACCATGGGGTATCGTCACCATCAATAAACACTTGTTCTGTACCGTATACAGAAACCGTTTCAGCATAAGAGGTTAAACCGCGCATCCCAAAGAGTAACTCACTGGCCTCTTCCACAGAGCATTGCGTTAAAATCCCGCCGCGCCCTGTTTGTGAACCTATTAGCAAGGCTAATGCATTAAAAGGCGCATAGCGTACGATTGCAACCGTGGTTTCTTCTTCATCAAAACCACGTAACGCAGCTTCAGCGGCGTCTGCTGCAATTTGTACAGGGTTATCTTTTAGATTAGTAACATGGCACTGGTTTGATGGGGTTTTACGAGCGCGCATTTTTTGTAGCGCCATCATCATTTCAACTACATTCATATACCCCAATATTTCGCAAATTTTGGCAGGCGTCATGGACGTAGTTAAGGGGATAAGTTTTGAGCGTGGGACGTTTATATCGCAAAGCATGCCAGCAAACTTTTGCGAAGGAATCGCCATAGCTTCTTCAGTGTGCGTTAAATTAATAGCATATTCAGCAATAAAGCGATCATTAAAATCGAAATCTTTGCGTTGCTTGCCGTCTAACTCAACAACTTGGCCATTTTCAATACGAATGCTAGGTTTGGGGTCGTTAGGGCCATTCATGGCAATCATGCCTACTTCTGGCCATTCCTTGACAAAGCCATCTTGATTAACAGGACGGTTGGCAAGCACTTCAAAACGCTTGGACTTCATAGTTGTTATCCTTTAAGCTTACTAATGTTTTTAAATAATGCCTCTCGTTCTAGCCGATCAACATTTAATTTACTAAAATCTGGTTTTCCTTTACTACTCGATGATTCTTGTAAAACATTACTGCATAAATATAAAGCGCTGAGCTATTAGCTTATACTTTACGCTGTCTTGGCCCTTTTTACAATTCGATCGGTATCTAATGCAATCATCTTCTCTTCATTGGTGTTTATCACCACGGCAACAGGGCCTTCACCACGACTTACAACCCCTGACCGCCCCCCATAAAGTTGGTTGTTTTGATCTGAATCAAGCTCAATACCCAATACTTTTAGGTGGTTAATCGTCAGCTCTCGAATTAGGGTAGAGTTTTCACCAATTCCCCCTGTAAAGATAATGGCATCTAAACGATCCAATGACATTGCATGGGCACCAATATGGCGAGCTAGCCGATGAACGAATACATCAATAGCAAGGCTTGCACCTGCATGCCCTGCTTTTCGAGCCTCTCCTAGCGTACGACAATCACTAGACAACTCGGAAATACCCAACAAACCAGACTCTTTGTTGAGCATCTGTTCTAAATCAGCCATTGATTTATTAGTCACTTTACCTATGTAAGCCACAGCAGCGAAATCAATATCACCACTTCGAGTACCCATGACTAATCCCTCTAACGGGGTCATTCCCATCGAGGTGTCAACACTGATACCATTTTTAACGGCGCACACCGATGAACCATTGCCTAAATGGGCAACTACTAGCCCATGATCATCAGGATTAAGCCCTAACATTTTCACAGCTTCATTAGCGACGTATTTATGGGAGGTGCCATGAAAACCAAAACGTCTCACCTGATGCTCTCTTAAATATTTATGAGGTACGGCATAGGTATAAGCCGCTGGCGTTAATGTTTGATGGAACGAGGTGTCAAAAACAGCCACTTGTAGTAGTGTTGGAAAAACCTCTAAAGCACAATGTATTCCTTGTAGATTAGCAGGGTTATGCAAAGGCGCCAGCGTAGCAAGCTCTTCAATTTTGGCAATGGTTGTGGGGGTAATTAAGGCCGACTCTGCGAAAACACTGCCACCCTGTGCAACTCTATGGCCTATCGCCCCAATCGAATCAATCAACGCTCTATCACGAAGTTCTTGCACAAGAGCATTTAGCGCATCTTTATGATCACCGGTGGTGAGTGCAACTGTTTTTTTATCTGTTTGAGGCGATTTAAAGGTAATTCGTGCATCTTGCAAACCAATGCACTCAGCTAGCCCAGAAAGAACGGGGGAATCTTGACAAGGTTGCATGACTGCAAACTTTATAGAGGATGAACCACAATTAATCACTAATATTAAAGAAGATCTCATACTCACGTCCTTTCATCAATAAACTTTATCCGCTATCATCATCCAATCAAGCAGGTATGAGGTTTTGGTGAAACAGAATAACTCACAAATAGTCTTCAACTTTGTTGTGATTATTGCCGTTGCCATAATTACATCTAAGCCACCACCTTTGAATTTCTAGGTTCAACACAAACACACCATCTACCCAGTATCCGCATCATTTAATAGACAAAGAACTATGGGTATTTTGATTGACCACTTTATTCCAGTATCAAAAACTTAACGTTGCTGCTTACCTTTGTTTATAAGCGCTTTATCCGTTTATCTTTAAACAAATATAGAGTTTCTCAGAAAAAAAATCTTGCAAGAAAGGACGATTTTTTTGACTCGTTAACACACTTCACGTCAAAAAATTCCTACTTTAATAATCTTTGGACAATACTGAGGACTGTATAGATAAAAAGATGTTACACGGAGTTAATCAAAGTAAATTTAAGCCTTTGATCGTATTTTATATTCAGATGGGGTTAACCCTGTTTCTTCTTTAAATGTTCTACCAAAATAGTTAGGATCATTATAAGAAAGCTCCATGGCAACACTGGTTATTGACATATCACTATGATCTAAAAGGCTTTTAGCAATGTCTATTCTTCTTTTTTTCACATAAGAAACAAAATTAATACCTGCGTCTTTTTTGAAAAGCCTACTTAGGTAAGAGGGGGTCACATGAGCTTTTTCAGCTACTTCTTCAAGAGATAAGTTCTTACCCAAATTACGCTCAATATAATTAAAAGCCTTTTGCATAGGGGCATGTGTTTGGCCTATTTGGCGCTGTGCTTCATCAAATAAGGTATTTGATACAGTAAGCACCATACTGAGCACTTTATAATAGTTTTGCTGTGAGAAACTAAGGCTCTTTAATTGTTCTATCTGTTTTTTTAGTAACTCTAAATACTTTCCCCTACGCTCGGCTACTTGTTTAATAATCCTCGCCAACTCATTAATACTTTCTTGGGGTGGATCATTTGGTTGAGAGTAAATCCAATCAACATACGCCCTTACCGTCTGTATCCACTTTGTATAAAGATTATTATCTAACATCGTCATTAATTGCTCAGCAATTAACTTTGTTTGTTGGTATTTTTCTGCATCAAAACTAAGAAAAGATTTGATATGACTAATTAAAACTTGTGGTCTCACAGGTTTAAGTAAGTACTCATCAACTTTTAACCCGATCATATTACGCGCAATCTCAAAATCATCCACCGCGGTTGTGACAATAACTTTTGTAGTGGTGTTAACTGAGCGCAAATGCTTTAAAACATCAACCCCATTGGGGTATGGGATATTAATATCCAGCAGCATTAAGTCAATGGGCTCACTGTTGATCAGTTGAATAGCGTCTGATCCATTAGCAGCCTCTAATAGCTCAACACCATGATCAAACCCTTTATTAATAATAACTTTTAGGGCTTCTCGCTCAACTGTTTCATCTTCAACAATCACAATGGTAAACATTTTTTTATGCACCTATTTAATGCGTTGATTGTACAATGGGGCAACGAATACGTACTTTTGTTCCCAAGCCTTTACGCCCCGCACTTTCTATTTCAAGCCCATAACTATCCCCAAAATTTAGCTTTAGCCGATTACTCACATTAAAAATACCAAGCCCTTTTCGCTTCGTGTTGTTTAAGTTACCTTCTAATGCAGAGGTTATCATTTCTTGCGTCATGCCATCGCCATCATCTGTTACTTCAATAATGACATCACGCCCATTATCAAAGCCGATAATCGACAAATGGGCGAAATCACCACGCGGTTCAATCGCATAGTTAAAACTATTTTCAACAAGGGGCTGGATAACCATAAAAGGGCACGGAATATGGTAATATTTTTCAGGAATCGACAAGTTTAGCGAAAACTTATCACCCATACGCACTTTTTGTAGTGAAAGGTAGTTCGTCACATGCTCAATTTCGCTTTGAATAGTGATTAATTTATTGTTATTTTTTCTGAGTATATAGCGCATCATGTCAGAGAAGCCATATACCATCGCTTCTGTTTTTTCTGCGTTTTCTAATAAGGCTAAACGACCAATAGTACTCAAGACATTAAATAAAAAATGTGGGTTAATTTGGTAGGTTAGTGCCTGTAGCTCTGCCTCTTGTAATGATTTTTCTAACTCGGCTCGATGCTTAGAATGATTGAGTAACTCTAACGTTTGTTTATGGAGCTTCGATTGAATGATATTGGTATAGCCTTGCTCCACCAAATAATGTGTCAAATGGTAGAGTGAATAAGCCGCTGCTTTAAATTTTTTAAATGCAATTGTCTGCACTTCACGATGCAAATGAACTAGTTTTTCATCGCCCTTCCAAGAAGTATCCTCATCCATAATATAGTCAAATGATTTCGCTTCTTGTTCGCTTAGCTTCACCTGCCCAGAAAGCATGGCACCTAAGTAATGCCCCTCAACTTCTATAGGTACAGCAAACTCAGCAAGCCCACAGCCACAGCGATAAATAATGGGTTCGCCCGCTTGCATTGCCTTTCGACCACCGACATTATCGCACTCAGAACATTTTGCCCGCCCTTTTTCAGAAGAACGATACAGTAAACAGAACGATGAAAAGCCGCTAGGCTTTGTGATAGGTTCTCCACGTTCATTAACCGCGACTAAAGCAAGCCCTGTAGCATCACTAAAGTTATCCTGTAACTTTTGTAATCTATCTACGCTTAAAAGATCATCCATGTGGAAAAGTGTGTTCATCATAGATCAATCTGCAACAGGTTAATGGAGACATCTTTTGAGAAACACTCATTTTATCAAGGGTGTTTCCTAGAAAATACCGCTATAAAATCCTTACACGTCTTAATATAAAATCAAGCGTAACATAAAGTCAACACAACCCCGTGATTGTTAAATTTATCAGTCATAACCTTGATGTTAGACATGAATAACATATACAAAAAAGGAAAATACTTAGTATGTTCACTACCTATTTCCCTTGAGTAATCAGAGTATCTTTATCGTTCTTAAACGTAGTAATACCTAGCCAGATGATTATTTTAGAATAAAGGCAACAGCAAATGAGGTGGCTTATTGCTAACTCCATTCTCCACGCAGTGCCTTACACCTTAAAAACACTTTAGCCTCTTTTCTATTTCTACCGTTTATAACGCGTTAATACTCAAATATAGGGCGTAGTGTTAGACACAAGAGGAGCTGGGTCTAGTGTTGATAATAATTGTAGCCCTACTTCGCGGGCAGCAATCACTGCTTGCCTTACAGCGCCAGAGTCACCTGTAAAACTGTAGATAACCTCATTACTAAAACTAGTACCAGAAGCAGGTGATGCATACCCTACAGGCGTTATTGTTGCAGCTTTAGCCGCCACATCAGCAAGTACCACGCCTATCGCCGCGGGCGCGCCTATTACCATGCCAAATGCTTGGTTTAAAGGTGCCCCAAAGGCTTTATGTATAACACCACTGGCACGTGCGGTATATTCAAACTCTAGATGCCCTGCGGGTGAGCCATAAACATCGCCCATGGTACGTTCTATTTCTTTCAAGGTAACTTCTACTGCCCGTCGTGCATCTGACACATCTTCAGAACCTAATATAATTAAGCAACCATGCCCTGCACCACCCTCGGTGTCTCGAGGCAATTCAATACGTAACGCTTCTGTATTGGTGGCTTTCACCGCTTCATCGGCAGCAAATATTTGTGGGCCCGCCCCTGTTCTTGAACCAATAACACCGATGGCGCGAAACTTTTTATCTAGCTTCATCATTTCATGGAGTTGAGGGTCTACATTAGCAATGACTAAACCTATGGTGTGTCCTCTCGCTGTTCCGACAAACTCTGTCAGGCCACAAGAGGATAGCTTTTGTAACGTAGCAGCCCCTTGATCATGATTCGAGTCAACCTTTGGCTTTTTGGTCTCTATTCTTTGAAGCACTTCAGCCATGACTTTTTCAACAAGATCAGTACTCATCACTCAACCCCTTGGCCCTATTTAGTGGATAATTGCGATAAAAGCGTCTCAATGTCTGAATGCGGGCGTGGAATAACATGCACAGCAAGTATCTCACCTAACCTTTGTGCAGCTGCTGCACCGGCATCAGTCGCAGCCTTAACTGCACCCACATCACCTCGCACCATAACGGTTACTAATGCTGAGCCAATTTTTTCATAGCCAACGATGGTAACGTTTGCTGATTTGACCATTGCATCAGCCGCTTCAATGGCGGCAACCAAACCTTTGGTTTCAATTAATCCCAATGCTTCTTGGTGCATGATTAGACTCCTTAATATGCGTTTATTAGTAGTGCCTTATACTGCATTTAAATCTATTCTAGAATGGAGTTTAGATTTAGCATTGACAAATGTCTTGCTAACCATAACGATTTTTTTGTCATCTTCATGATGAGCACATCAATTTTTTATGGGCGAGTCTATTATGAAGCTAGTGTTTTAAAAAAGACCATCCACAATAATTCTTAAGCTTACTCCATTATTTTAAATGAAAAACTGCTACTATTACTGCTTTCCGCTGTTTTGTAATCTACTTTTTTTAGTGCGCCTTCAAAGTGATTATCCAGTAATGGTTTAACCATCACCAAAGGAAGATCCAATACTGCAAAGCTTTCAAAAAAGTCGTCAAGCCCTGTAAAAAGATTATCGTTTTCATCTTGAGACAATAATGCTAATAAACATTTTCTTTTCGCCCTTATTGCGGGTGCTTTAAAGGCTAAACCATCAGATAATTTTTGCGCCAATAGTTGTATAACAGGGGTTAATTCTAACGCCTCGTGTAACCAATACTCTTTTGCTGTGAGCATGGCTATTTTTTCAAGGGATGAAAACTCATTTTTAAGTAAAACTAACAGATCAAATTGACAAGCAAGCACTGCTTTATTTATTTTTTGTTGGTCGAAAATAGGAGCGCCATTATTATGATAACAATGCTTGGTTAATTGTTGGTAGCATTCTGCTAAATAACCATCCAACTTCTTCATCATAATACACTCCTGTGATTAGTCTATAACTAACAGTTTAGCAAATATTTATTTTTCACTTAACCCATTATAAGCAATTTTAAGTTCGGTTATATTGATATAGAGAAAAGTTGTTTGACTGTTTTAGCTAACCGCGGTTTAATTGCTACCTTTAAGTGATTGATTTAATAACCTAAGGGGTTTAAGTGTTTAGCTGGTCATATATTCAACAAGTATTACCAAGCTTTGAGCAGGCCTTATGGCTAACGCTAAAAATATCGGCTGTCGGTATTGGAGCTGCAATATTAATTGGTGCATTATGCAGTGTTGTTATTTTTTATCGAATTGCTGTTTTTTCACAAATCGCAAAAGGCTATGTGGCTTTTTTTAGAAATACACCACTTTTACTGCATTTATTCTTTATTTATTATGGTTTACCTCGTGCTCTTAATATTACCTTAAGCTTTGAAACAACCGCCCTACTCGGCCTATCACTATTAGGCGGTGCCTATATGGCGGAAGCTTTTCGTAGTGGTATTGAGGCCGTGGCGAAGTCACAGTTTGAATCTGGACAAGCCATTGGTTTAAACCGTTGGCAAATGGTACGTTACATTATCTTACCTCAGGCCATTTCTTATTGTGTGCCTGCGCTCGGGGCTAACTGTATTTTCTTATTTAAAGAAACATCAGTTTTTACGGCTATTGCGGGAACAGATGTCACAACTATTGCCATTAACTTTATCAATAATGGCGGCCCAACCAATGATAATTTATTATTGCTTGTGTTGTCTTACTTAGTGGTCATTGTGCCATTCATTTTCATTTTGTCTTATGTTGAAAAGAGGGTACGCCGTGCAGAATTTGGGAATTGATGTCCTCTTTGACTGGATAACAATCAAGCGATTATTAGAAGGCCTTTACTTTACCCTAGAGGTTTCGTTTATTGCTATTTTTATTAGTACTATTTTAGGTACTGTATTTGGCATTATTCGTACCTCTAACAACAAAGCCATTCGCTTTATTTTTCGTACCTATTTAGAAGTTGTGCGCGTATTACCTACGTTAGTTTTACTTTATATTTTATATTATATTTTACCCAACGTTTTAAATCTAAATCTCGATGGTCGCTTAGTGGGTATTTTAGCATTTAGCTTTTGGGGATCGGCTGAGATGAGCGATATTATTCGTAGTGCGATTATTTCACTCCCTAAACACCAAAAAGAATCGGCATTAGCGATTGGACTTAATAAAGTACAAATGTATCGTTATGTGCTACTGCCTCAAGCGTTAAAGTTAGCACTTGCCCCTGCTATTAATTTAGCCGCACGGATTATTATGACAACCTCTTTATTGGTCTTAATTGGTGTGCAAGATTTAATTAAAGTTGGCAAAGAGATTATTGAGTATGCTGAAATGATGGGGAATGATATGGCACGGTTTTGGATTTATGGTTTTATTTTATTACTCTTTTTTATCATTTGCTATCCCCTTTCCAAATTATCGCAGCGCCTCGCAAAGTCTAAGGAGTAACGTTAGGTTTTATATGATAGAGAATTCAGAAGTATTATTACAAGTAACGGATCTTCACAAGCGCTTTGGTGATCGGGAAATTTTAAAAGGTATTGATTTATCCGTTCACAAAGGTGAGGTTATTGCTATTTTAGGCCCCTCTGGCTGTGGCAAATCAACTTTTTTACGCTGTTTAAATGGCCTTGAGCCAATTCAGCAAGGTTCTATCCTTTTCGAAGGATTTGAATTAAATAGCCCCTCTACCTCGTGGATTTGTATTCGCCAAAAAATTGGCATGGTCTTTCAAAGTTATGATTTATTCCCTAATATGAATGTGATTGATAACATTTTATTAGGCCCTCTAAAGGTACAAAAGCGTAATAAAGACGAGGTAATGAAAGAGGCCGATGAATTACTGAATCGCGTGGGTTTATTAGATCGTAAACAAGCCTTTCCAAGACAATTATCTGGTGGACAAAAACAGCGTATCGCAATTGTGCGTGCATTATGCATGAATCCTGATATTATGCTGTTTGATGAAGTAACCGCTTCTCTTGATCCTGAGATGGTAAGGGAAGTTTTAGAAGTAATTCAAGATTTAGCCAAACAAGGGATGACAATGATTCTTGTTACCCATGAGCTTAATTTTGCGCGTCGTGTCGCTGATCAGATCGTTTTTATGGATCAGGGTAAAATAATTGAAACCGCAGAACCAGAACAATTTTTTAATGCACCACAAACAGAGCGCGCCAAACAATTTTTAACTGTATTTGATTTTTAAAGGACCACTACAATGAAGCTATTTAATAAAAAAACAGGACTACTCGTTACAGGCATTCTTTGTTTCGCTTTATCAGGCTGTGGCAATAACGATAAGCCTGAAGTGGAACAAAAACAAGCACCTTCTGCCTCTAGCCTACAAGCTATTAAAGACCGTGGTGAATTACGTGTGGCTGTTTTTAGTGATAAACCACCTTTTGGCTATATAGATAAAAGTGGTAAAAGCCAAGGTTATGACATTGAGCTAGCGAAACGCTTAGCCAAAGATTTATTAGGAGACGAAAATCGCGCTAAGTTTGTATTAACTGAAGCTCAAAACCGTATTAATGTATTAAACGCTAATAAAGTTGATATTACATTGGCTAACTTTACTGTCACACCTGAGCGTGCTAGCCAAGTTATTTTTGCAAAACCTTACATGAAAACGGCTATTGGTGTTGTTTCCCCCAAAGGAGCACCGATTACAGATGTATCCCAATTAGAGGGCAAGGTCCTTATTGTTAATAAAGGAACAACGGCTGAAACTTACTTTGCTAAAAACTACCCTAATGTAACGTTACAAAAATACGACCATAACTCTGAAGCATTTGCAGCATTAAAAGATGGTCGCGGTGTAGGTTTAGCTCATGACAATACGCTGCTTTATGCATGGACTAAAAACAACCCTGACTTTGATGTTGCACTACACCAAGTAGGAGGCGCAGATGTTATTGCGCCAGCAGTTAAACAAGGTAATCAAGAATTAGCAACATGGTTAGATGATGAAATTACTAAATTACAAAATGAAGAATTCTTCCATAAAGCTTATGATAAAACAGTAAAACCTTTTTATGGTGATAATATTGACCCTAATAACGTTGTGATTGATGCCAGTAATTTAACTAATCTACAAGATATTCCTGCAAGTAGTGAAGAAGAGTCTAATAAGTAATCTTCTTCTACAATAAAAAAGCGACCTTATCGGTCGCTTTTTTATTGGCTATAAATCAAGCACTAATTTTTTACTTTTACACCCAGACACACACACCATCATCACATCATTTTTCGCCTGTTGCTTCGGACTTAATACCGAGTCTTGATGATCTGGAATCCCCTCCAACACTTTTGTGGTACAAGCACCACAGATGCCTTCACGACATGCAGTATTCACTAACACGCCGGCATTTTCAATAACAGCAAGTAATGAAGTATCGGCTGGAACATCTAAAGTCAGCCCCGACTTAGCAAGCTCCACTACATATTCATGTTGCGCTGCTGGCGTAATTGATTGTTTAGCCTGAAAATACTCGACATGATGATTAACATAGCCTAGTTTTTGGCAGGTTGCTTCAAAACTTTCTAACATACTAGAGGGGCCACAGCAGTAAAAATGAGCTGTTTTATCTAACCCTGCTAGATATGACGCTAGATTAGGCATTCCATTATCTTCTTCGTCAAAATGCCATGTGATTTTTACATTTAATGCTTCTAACTCAGGAATATACGCTGCCTCTATACGGCTACGAGCACAATAAATTAACTCAACAGAATGACCTAAGGCTAATAGACGTATCAACATACAGTAAATAGGGGTAATACCAATACCACCTGCAACTAAAACACTGTGATGTTGTCCCTCATCAAGTGGGAAGTTATTGCGCGGTTTTGAAATAGTAAGTGTTTGGCCTACGCTTAACTCATGATGAATATAAGCAGAACCGCCTTGACTATTAGGGTCAAGTAAAATACCTAATTTATAAACATCTTTCTGCTCAGGGGAGTTCATTAATGAATAACTGCGTACTAATCCATTAGGGAGGTGTAAATCGATATGAGAACCTGCTGTGAATGATTCAAAGTGTTCTCCCTTAACAGGTTCCAATTCAATACTGACAATATTGATTGCTTCTATTCGAAAACTCCGCACAACGGCTGTCTGTAAGTTAGACATAACTTTTAATTACCCTTAACGTAAAATATTAGTGATACTCACCCCTTAAATAATAAACTCATGCATGAGGCGAATAATTGATATTAGTGAGATTATTATACAATCAGTTTCTTACTGTAGTCATCTTTCATTTAAGACTAAGATCAATAAGCCGTCGATGTAGCTTTTCAATGCACTACTTGACTAACAAAAAATAAAACCCTGTCATATAAGCTAGTCTCTTAGGTGCATAATGCACAAACAAAATGACTAAGAGGTGCATAAGCGTAAATACACCTAAATAATAAACCAACCCTATACCAACCCCCGCAGTATACAGCGTATAGATAAGGCAAATCATTAATAAGCCTGTCCCTAATACAAAAGCTAGCCTATTGCTTTTAGCTAACACTTTAGGGGAGACAATGGTAGCTTGGTGCTTTTTCATACCAAGAGCAATGTAGCTTAAGCCTAAAAATAATCCAATAAATAAAATTAAAAGCATGATGACTAACCTAAACTATTTTTTTATAGGATGAACGTATCTTATAGCCTATAAAAAAGAAAATAAAAGAAAAAGCGATGGCAAGCATATCAACGCTAGCTAATATCCAGTCATCATGCATGGCCGCATAAAACATATTACTGTAGGGATAAAAAAGATTAACGATAAAAATACCGACACACATTAAAGCAGCCATAAAAAATATTTCATACCATGCTTTAGAAGACAAACGAATAATGCTATAAAAAAAAGTTAAAGCCCAAACAATAAAAAATCCAGCCACTTCCCATGCAGGTTGTTGACTAACCTTTCCAGCTATCAATTTATTAATAATCAACAAGCTAGGCACAGCTACACAAAGCCCAGCGATACAAGTAATATTAAGAGTCTGTACAATACGCTGCATTGGCGTTGTCTGCTTTTTATTTTTTACAATGCGCTTTTTAGACCATAAGATCAAGCCACTAGCGATCATAAAACAGCCTGCAAGACCTGCTAAAAAATATAACCAACGAAGAGCATAATTAGCATAATGGGCTCGGTGCAATGAATTAAGTGATTCCTGAATAGCCGCTGCCGTATTAGTAGCGCCTATCTCACTCACCACATCACCTTGGCTATTAAAAACCACACCCACCGCATTAACACTGTTTTCATCCTCTGCACTCACCACTATCTTAGTGTTTTCACGACTAGGGTTATAAAGGGTGATTGCGCTGATTTTTTTATGGGGGTATAACGAATGAAACTGTTCAATCAAATGATTGGCGGATGGCATATTCTGCTTTATATCGCTAGCAGACTCATTAAAATTTGGAAAATTAAAAGCCTGTTGATATAAATTGCCTTGCTGATTGCCGTAAACAGCCTTTGCCCCCCAAGGCATAAAAAAACCGATTAAAATAACCAAACCGCTAAAAGCAATCATCACCAAAAAAGGTAAGATAATTACACCAGAAATGATATGACCATCAAGCCAAGAACGTAATCCTTTATACGGACGAAAAACAAAAAAGTCAGTCAATATTTTTTTATGCGTAATAATCCCAGTGATGATTGTGACTAACATCATTGCTGTGATTAACGCAACTATCACTCTCCCCGTCCAAGGCGAAAGATACCATAACTGATAATGCATTCGATAAAAGAAATTTCCGCCCACCGTGCGTGATAAGTTTATTTTTCGCTCTGTGCGCGGATCATAGGTTTCATGTTGCCGCTTACCATCCACAAATTTTCGGACACTGATGGTTGGTTGATAGCTAGCCCCTAAAGAAATAGAAGCAAATGCTATTTTTTGATTGTCAGTATTGAAGCTGTTAAAAACAGTCTCCAGCGTATCTATCTTCTGATCTTGGCGAACTTTACCTATTGCATGCAGCTCTGGCTGCATCCAATAATCGATTTCACCCCGAAAAACACTCAATGTGCCTGTTACAAAAATCAAGTATAAGAGCCAACTTATCACCAGCCCTGCCCATGAATGCAACCATGCCTGTGATTGCCTAAATCCCTCGTGCATGTTTTGCCTCATGAGTGTATATAAACCAATAAAAAAAGTAATACACTCAGAATAAACGTTATGATAAAAGCTTTTGTATTACTAGCAACACTAAACACCCAACAGACCACGCAGCAAAAAATAATAATAGACAGTAGGTTAGCCGCAATCACTGCCTCGGCTTTAGGTAAAGGAAGATAAAAGGCTAGAAAGAGATTACACGCCACCGACAACGTATAACCTCCTGCACTGGCGATTAAGCAGCGAATAGCCACTGCTAATCGATACTTCAACATGGTTTGTCCTTGTAATGGTTTCATTTCTTAGAAATCAACGTCCATGGAGAACAAGTAAGTTCTTGGGTCTCCCATGGTTAGGTAGTTAGCGCCTGCATATCCTCCAACCGATGCCCAATACTTTCTATTGGCTACATTTTCTACTTTAGCTCGAAGTGTGACTTTTTGTTTACCAACATGGATCAAGTAGCGTGCGCCTAAATCTACTCTCGTCCATGAGGGAACCTGCAATGTATTCGTAGCATTAACATATTGCTTAGCCGTATACATCACTTGGGTATTTACTGCTAAGTTTTCTATAAAAGGAATATCCCATTCAGCATTTAAATTAGCACGATATTTAGGAACACCAATTACATACTTATCTTTTGTTGCTTGATCAGCGACTTTAATTTGCTTCGCGTGAATATAAGTTATACCACCTAATAATCTGACAGTTTCGACAGGTTCGCCAAAGAACATAAGCTCAACGCCTTGATTACGTTGCTTACCGCCAGCAGAAAAATAGCCATTTTTAACAGTACTAAAGGGTTTTTTAGTGGTAAAGTAAGACAAACTACCGCCTATATTTTCACCATCGTACTTCAACCCAAACTCTGTTTGCCTTGAACGATAAGGTGTTAGAGCCTCACCTGCATTGACTACAGGAGTACCACCACTCACTGAAGGCGCTATATCCCCTTTAGCAAGCCCTTCTATATGATTGGCATAAAATGAAAACTCAGGGTTAAATTTATAAACTAAACCATACATAGGTGTTGTGACACCTTTATTATATGATGAGGCTCGATTACCTGTATTATAGTTATAACTCTTAACATTCAAATTTTGTCGACGAAGCCCCGCCGTTAAAAGTAAGGTATCTTCAAATAAGCCTACAGTATCAACAATGGCTGTACTGTGCATTTGTGTTCGATCCGTCACATGAGGGGCTGACAAATCTCCACCCACCAGTGAATTATCAGTCGGCATCAGTGAGTAATTAGGATAGTAAATATTGCCTGTAATAGAGTTAGCAGACCATGCATAAGCATTACGTGAGCGTAAATTATATAAGTTATGGGAAATTGCCCATTGATGAGAAATAGGCCCTGTCATGAAGTTCCCCATGAACCCCATATCACCCGAAAGGACAGTATCTTCTCTTGCCACCGTAGAACGTCTTGCTTTAAAAGAACCATCATCCTGTGCTGTTGGCCCTGATAGAATACTGTGCTCCGTTCCTTTACGCATACCCAAGGCTGCCCAGCCTGTTACATTGTCTAAAATATCCCACTCACCTCTAAATGTTCCAAAAGTTTGACGCTCCATAGAGTAGGTCCATGGTTGCCCATAATTTTCTTTAGCATTAGGAACACTTAGAACGCCTGACCCTGAAGGTGTAACACTAGGACGAGGCTGATCAAGCCGCTGATCTTGATACCCCAAGTCACTCGACAACCTCACGGTATCGGTGTGATAATCTAAACCTAATGACAACATATCAAGCTTTCTATGCTCACGCTTTATTGCTGTATCGCCTTTATGACGTGCTGCATTCAAACGAACGCCAAACTGTTGCTCATCACCAAAGCGACGCGCGAGATCTGTGGCCGTATACCATTCACCTCCAGACTGGACACCTGTCGATAGCCTTGTAAGTGGCTCACTACCTGCTCTTTTTGGCAATAAATTAATTGCTCCTCCAATACCACTCCCACCTGGCGCCGCTCCATTTAAAAAAGAATTAGCGCCCCGAAAAACCTCAACTCGTTCTAAAAACTCAGTCGACACATATTGACGAGGTAAAATACCGTACAACCCGTTGTACATCATATCATCCGAGTAAATAGGAAAGCCACGAATCACATAAACTTCTTGAAAATTTCCAAAGCCACGAGCAACTTGGACACTGGGGTCATTACGCACAACATCCGAAACACTTTGCGCTTGGGTATCTTGAATCATTTTAGAGGTATAAGCAGTGCTGACAAACGAAGAATCCATCATATCTTGATTACCCAAGATACCAATACGAGCCCCGCGTGCCACTTGCCCACCACTATAAGCTTCACTAAGCCCATTAGCAGAAGCATCTGCACTGATATCAAACGTTTCTAACTGTAATGGATCAACTTCTGAAACCGAAGGGGTATCGCGTTGTTTTTCTTCTGCATTAATCGATTGCCCCCACAAAAAACAAGGTGTCAATAATGCAACCAGCATTGCTTTGGTTAAGCCTATTTTTTTACAATCGGTTGATGATACTGGCTGATACATTAAAACACCCTTGAATAGCAATATAGTTAAAATTTGCATATTCTAATTTTCAACTGCTCATAAATGCAAATGATATTAACTATCATTTGCATTGAAACGACACTATGTTTTCTATTCAACTCCAAATAATACACCTCAAATTCAACTACGGCTTGACCTTTAATCCTTCAGTATCAACGCACCCTGTCAAAGTTAGCTTACCCCTACCTAACAATAGCTTCATATCAACATTTATTAATTATTATCACCTAACTCGCGCACTTGCAAAATAACATTATGCCTTGAGTCAACGAGTTAACTATATTTGCATGCTTTTATCTAATTTCTTAACCCCACTTCACGCAATATACGCTATAATTTTAAAATAATTAGCATAAACTAACTAAAATAGAGAAATAATATGACCGTGATTAAACAAGATGATGTTATTCAAAGTGTAGCTGATGCACTGCAATATATTTCTTATTATCATCCGCTTGATTTTATTGAAGCAATGAAAGAAGCTTATGACCGTGAAGAGTCACCGGCTGCAAAAGATGCCATTGCTCAAATCCTCGTTAACTCTAAAATGTGTGCCACTGGGCATCGCCCTATCTGCCAAGATACAGGGATTGTAACTGTGTTCGTTAAAGTTGGTATGGATGTGCAATGGAATGGTACAACCATGAGCCTTGACGAAATGATTAATGAAGGCGTTCGCCGTGCTTATACTTGTCCAGATAATGTCTTACGTGCTTCAATATTAGCTGATCCTGCTGGTGCACGCAAAAACACTAAAGATAATACTCCTGCAGTTATTCATTACTCTGTCGTACCTGGTAATACTGTCGAAATAGATATTGCTGCTAAAGGCGGTGGTTCTGAAAATAAGAGCAAAATGGCAATGTTAAATCCTTCTGACTCCGTTGTAGACTGGGTATTAAAAACCGTACCTACGATGGGTGCAGGCTGGTGTCCTCCTGGCATGTTAGGTATTGGTATTGGTGGTACGGCTGAAAAAGCGGCCCTCATGGCAAAAGAATCGCTCATGGAACACATCGATATCCACGAACTAAAAGCACGTGGCGCTAAAAACCGTACTGAAGAATTACGCTTAGAACTCTTTGAAAAAGTAAATGAATTAGGTATTGGTGCACAAGGTTTGGGCGGACTAACCACTGTTCTTGATGTCAAAATCAAAGACTACCCTACGCATGCAGCCTCTTTGCCTGTTTGCATGATTCCTAACTGCGCTGCAACCCGCCATGCACACTTTGTGCTTGATGGTTCTGGCCCTGCTGAACTTAAAGCACCACCTTTATCTGCTTATCCTGAAATAACAGAATCTGGTGCAAATACAGCACGCCGCGTAAATCTTGATACATTAAAACCAGAAGATGTATTAACTTGGAAGTCAGGTGAAACTTTATTATTAAACGGTAAAATGTTAACGGGTCGTGATGCTGCCCATAAACGCATGGTCGACATGCTTAATAAAGGTGAAAAACTTCCTGTAGATTTAAAAGGTCGCTTTATTTACTATGTTGGCCCTGTCGACCCTGTACGCGATGAAGTAGTTGGCCCAGCTGGCCCTACAACGGCAACACGTATGGATAAATTTACCCGTCAAATCCTTGAACAAACAGGCTTATTAGGGATGATTGGTAAGTCTGAACGCGGCCCTGTCGCCATTGAAGCTATCAAAGATAACAAAGCTGTCTACCTTATGGCTGTAGGTGGTGCAGCTTATCTTGTAGCACAAGCTATTAAGAAATCAAAAGTACTTGCATTCCCCGAGCTTGGAATGGAAGCTATTTATGAGTTTGATGTAGAGGATATGCCAGTCACTGTTGCTGTCGATAGCACAGGGATTTCTGTACATACAACAGGCCCTCAGTTATGGCATGAAAAAATCGTTGAAAAAATTCATCATAAATAACTTAAAAAAGGCTTCTTCATGAAGCCTTTTTGTTAGTTCTTAATGAAAATCATAGTTTTATCTACAATGACGCGGTAAAATACTTTATTACTTATAAGAGAATGAGTATACTTGCAGTTAATAATTTTTTATTAATTTATAAATCATAGCTTAGTTTTAGGGATTATATTAATCGTATGAATGCATCTCCTCAAGCCCTCACTGGGCTTGCAAAAATATTTGCTGACAGCAATCTTTTATCAGAAAGCGATCTCCATAAAGCTGTGGAGCAAGCAAAAGTAGAACATTTATCGCTGGTTAATTATCTCGTTCAAAACAAAAAAGCGAGCGCAAAAGCGTTAGCCGCAATTATTTCTGAACGGTTTGGTTTACCTCTTTTTGACTTATCAAGCCTATCCATTGATACAGCTTTAAGAACAATTATTACAGAGAAGCTAGCCAGAAAACACCGTGTTATCCCTTTATGGAGACGAGGCAATAACCTATTCATTGGTATTTCAGACCCTGCCAATCAACAAGGTCTCAAAGATATTCAGTTTAATACTGGATTACCTCTCGATGCAATTTTAATTGAAGACGACAAACTGACCTCGTTGCTTGATCGTTTTTTTGATGAGGGTGCCGAGCAAGTTACTACCACCAACTTAACAAAAACGATGGCGGCAGGTGATGAGGAAAAAGAAGATGAATCAATTGTTAACTTCGTCAATCAAATGCTTCTTATGGCTATTCGTTCAGGCGCGTCTGACTTACATTTCGAGCCCTATGAAAAAAGTTATCGAGTCCGTTTTCGTACAGATGGTATTTTACAAATAAAATCACGTCCACCTTTAGAACTTGCTTCACGTATTTCTGCGCGCCTAAAGGTCATGTCAAATATGGATATTTCTGAGCGTAGAAAACCTCAAGATGGACGTATTAAATTAAAAGTTTCAGAAAGAAAATCTATCGATTTTCGGGTTAACTCATGCCCTACCCTATGGGGTGAAAAGATTGTATTACGTATTTTAGACTCTTCCAGTGCCCAATTAGGAATTGATCAGCTTGGTTATGAACCTGATCAAAAACAACTTTATTTGGATGCTTTAGGTCATCCTCAAGGAATGATTCTAGTAACTGGCCCCACAGGATCAGGTAAAACGGTATCTCTTTATACAGGTCTTAATATTTTAAATACTCCTGATATCAATATTTCAACCGCTGAAGACCCTGTAGAAATCAACCTTGAAGGGATCAACCAAGTTAACGTTAATCCTCGACAGGGTTTAGACTTCTCCTCAGCACTCCGGGCATTCTTACGTCAAGACCCTGACATTATCATGGTGGGGGAAATTCGTGACCTTGAAACAGCAGAAATTGCTATTAAAGCAGCACAAACAGGTCATATGGTAATGTCTACGCTGCATACCAACAGTGCTCCTGAAACATTAACACGTTTAATGAATATGGGGGTCGCAGCCTTTAACTTAGCAACGTCTGTAAACCTTATCATTGCTCAGCGGTTAGCTAGAAGACTGTGTGGTCATTGTAAAGAAGAGTTAGAGCTCCCTAAAGAAGTATTAATAAAAGCAGGATTTCCTCCTGAGAAAATAGGTACTTTTAGCGTGTTCGGCCCCAAAGGCTGCGATCGCTGTAATAATGGCTATAAGGGTCGTGTAGGTATTTATGAGGTCGTTAAAATAACACCTGCATTACAACGTATTATTATGGCAGAGGGCAACTCTATCGAGATTGCCGATGAAGCAAGAAAAGAAGGGTTTGATGACTTACGCACATCAGGACTCAAAAAAGTTATGGCAGGCTTAACGAGTCTTGAGGAAGTCAATCGAGTGACATCAGATTAATTTTTTTTGATACTTATCACACCTTGATGGTGAAAAATATTAGACTTTTAGTTATGATGGATAAGTTTGATATAATGATGAGTTTAACCTTAAATTAATGGAATAAAGTACACTTAAAACGTGTTACGAAATATTGGTAAATAGAGGTGTCCATGGCACAAGCAGCAAAAACGCGTACTTATTTGTGGAAAGGTGTCGATAAGTCAGGCGCAAAACTTAAGGGTGAGCTTAATGCAACAGACCCTACGGTTATTAAGGCAATCCTTCGTAAACAAGGTATTACCGCAAAACAAATTAGCCGTAAGCTAGAGCTAGGTATTGGTGGTAAAATAAAACCTCTCGATATTGCTATTATTACCCGCCAGCTTGCCACTATGATTAAAGCAGGTGTCCCTATGATTCAAGCATTAGAAATTATTGCTGAAGGGGCAGAAAAGCCAAAAATAAGGGAACTGTTAGATAATATTAAGATAGAGGTTGCTTCAGGTAATAGTTTTACTTCAGCATTAAGGAAACGGCCACTTTATTTTGACGAACTATATTGTAGTTTGATTGAGTCAGGGGAAAAATCAGGTACGTTAGAAACCTTATTAGATCGTGTTGCAGGCTATAAAGAAAAAAGCGAGTCTCTAAAGAAAAAAATCAAAAAGGCCATGATCTATCCTATTGCTATTCTTGTAGTAGCGGCTATTGTGTCAGCTATTCTATTAGTCAAGGTCGTTCCTCAGTTTGCTCAAGTTTTTACCAGTTTTGGTGCTGATCTACCATGGTTAACTCAACAAGTAGTGGATGCTTCTGAATACCTTCAATCGGATGGATGGAAAGTAATTATAGCTATCATCGTCATTGGGTTTGCTTTTAAAGAAACTTATAAACGATCAATGTCATTTCGTAATATTGTTGATAGGGGGTTATTGCGTGTCCCTGTAATCGGCGCCGTCATCCATAACTCTTCTATTGCTCGTTTCACACGTACGCTATCTACTACTTTTGCTGCTGGAGTTCCTTTAGTTGAAGCATTAGAATCAGTTGCCGGTGCAACGGGTAATATTGTTTATAAAAATGCAGTACTAAAAATTAAACAAGATGTATCCACAGGTCGCCAACTTAATTTTGCAATGCGTAGTAGTGGTGTATTCCCCTCTCTGGCCATTCAGTTAACCGCTATTGGTGAAGAGTCAGGTTCTCTCGATGGGATGCTTGGAAAAGCAGCAGACTTCTATGAGGAAGTTGTTGATACCATCGTGGATAGCTTATCAGCATTAATGGAACCCGTTATCATGGTGGTATTAGGGGTTATTATTGGTACGCTTATTATTGCGATGTACTTACCTATCTTCCAAATGGGGCAAGTTGTTTAATTAGATGTCTGTATTTATTGATTATCCTGCATTTTTTATCTTTGCTTCCCTGCTTATTGGTTTATTAGTAGGGAGTTTCCTCAATGTTGTGATTTATCGTCTTCCTGTGATGATGATGAATAGTTGGCGTAAAGAAGCGAGAGAAATATTAGAGATTCCTAAACCTACAGAAAATCCTGTACGTTTTAACCTTATCCTCCCCGCTTCAACCTGCCCACACTGTGGACATAAAATCAGTGCTTTAGAAAATATTCCTATTTTAAGTTATCTTTTTTTAAAAGGACGTTGTAGAGGTTGTAAGTCACCAATCAGTATTCGCTATCCTTTAATCGAACTACTTTCGTGTTTATTATCAGGCTGGATTGCTTGGCAACTAGGTTTTTCGATTGAAGCACTATTATTGATTTTCCTTACGTGGGGACTTATCGCCATGAGTATGATCGATATTGATCATCAACTCTTACCCGACAGCCTTGTTTTACCTTTATTGTGGTTAGGCATTCTTGCACATGTTTTTGACTATTTTCCAAACATTACACTGACTGAATCTATACTCGGTGCGGTCATAGGTTATCTAACTTTATGGATCGTTAATGCTTTATTTAAACTCATTCGTGGCATGGATGGCATTGGACATGGAGACTTTAAACTATTAGCCTTATTCGGTGCATGGGCTGGCTACCAAATAATTCCAGTTGTTATCCTCTTCTCTGCCGCTGCTGGTGCTATTATTGGTATTATTAGCATGTTATGTTTTAAAGGTAATAATAAAATACCTTATGGTCCCTATTTAGCTATTGCTGGCTGGATTGCCCTCTTATGGGGACAACAAATTGTTACCGCTTATCTTGAGTTCTCAGGGATTCAATAAGCTGAGTTTAACTTTAATTAATTCTATTTTTAACATCAGAGATCTTATTTTGTGAAAAAGTGGGTTCTAGGCATTACTGGTGGCATTGGCAGTGGTAAAAGCACTATTGTACGCCTATTCACTAATAGAGGAATTGGAGCGATTGATGCAGACTTTGCGGCTCGTCTAGTTGTATCTAAAGGGAAACCAGCATTAGATCAAATTCATGATCACTTTGGTGCTAAAATACTACTACCTGACGGCAATTTAGACCGAGCAGCACTTCGTAAAATAATTTTCAATACACCAGGACAACGTCAATGGTTAGAACAACTACTGCACCCACTGATTCGCCAAGAAATCGTTAATTTCCTTAATAATGTATCTTCTCCCTATGCTATTTTAGTTTCTCCTTTGCTAATAGAAACAAATCAAATCCAACTAGTGAATCATATCTTAGTTATTGATGCTCCTGAAACATTGCAAGTTGAACGAAGCATAGCGCGGGACCATTGCACTGAGGAGCAAGTTAAAGCAATTATGCAAACACAACTCCCTCGCAATGAAAGATTACAGTATGCTCAAGATATCATTTATAATGATGGTTCAGTCAACAACTTGGTAACAGAGGTTGATCGTTTACATCAACATTACCTAACTTTATCGCAACAAAAATACCATGAATAACCACAAACTAATCAAATGCCCTACATGCCAAAAAGAAGTGCTGTTTAGCAGTAAAAATCCCTTTCGACCATTTTGTAGCGAGCGCTGTAAATTAATTGATCTAGGCGCATGGGCAGCCGAAGAACATGCCATTGCAGGACAGGATTTAATTTGTGATGAATTTATGACAGATGAAGAACTCAATGACATCCTTTCTAAAAAGTTACATTAACTGCCATAAAAAAAGCCCTGCATAAGCAGGGCTTTTTAACAACAACAAAGACTACTCTTGTACAGAAGTCACTACAGGAGCACCTGTTGCTGCGGCATCGGCAGCTACTGCGTCTTTAATAGAAAGCTTGATACGTCCACGGTTATCAACATCAACCACCATCACACGCACCATTTGACCTTCTTTTAATACGTCAGTCACTTTTTCAACACGTTGATCGCTGATTTGAGAAATATGAACTAAACCATCTTTACCTGGTAAAATATTAACAAAGGCACCAAAATCAACAATGCGCTCAACCTTACCTTCGTAGATCTTGCCTACTTCAGCTTCTGCTGTAATGGCTAAAACACGATTTTGTGCAAGCTCTGCTGCCTCTTTAGTTTCACCAAAGATTTTAAGTACGCCATTATCATCAATATCGATAGAGGCTTTAGTTTCTTCACAGATACCACGAATAACGGCACCACCTTTACCAATTACATCACGAATCTTATCAGGATCAATCTTAAAAGTTAGCATCGTAGGAGCATTAGCAGATAGTGCACGTGGCTTATCAAGCACAGCATTCATTTGCTTAAGGATATGTAAACGTGCTTCTAATGCTTGGTTTAGCGCAATTTCCATAATCTCTTCGGTAATACCATTAATCTTGATGTCCATTTGTAACGCGGTCACACCTTGAGCAGTACCCGCTACTTTAAAGTCCATATCACCTAAATGGTCTTCGTCACCTAAAATATCGGTTAATACAGCGAATTTCTCACCTTCTTTAACCAAGCCCATAGCAATACCTGCAACAGGAGCACGTAAAGGAACACCGGCATCCATTAATGATAATGAGGCACCGCACACAGAGGCCATAGAACTAGAACCATTTGATTCTGTAATTTCAGAAACCACACGGATGGTATAAGGGAATTCTGCCTCATTTGGTAATACAGCTTGTACACCACGGCGAGCAAGACGACCATGACCAATTTCACGACGCCCTACACTCCCCATACGTCCACACTCACCAACAGAAAATGGAGGGAAGTTATAATGCAGCATGAAGGCATCACGTCTTTCTCCCTCAAGTGCGTCAAGCAGTTGAGAATCACGAGCGGTGCCTAGTGTAGTCACAACAAGAGCCTGTGTTTCACCACGGGTAAACAATGCTGAACCATGGGTTTTATTCAACACACCTGTTTGGATATTAAGAGGACGCACTGTACGTGTATCACGACCATCAATACGAGGTTTACCATTAACTATGTTTTCACGAACAATACGGTACTCTAATAAACCAAAAGCATTTTTAACTTCTTGTTCAGAATACTCACCTTTTTCACCAACAATTCTTGCAATAGCATCATTACGCAAGTTATCTAAGGTGGTATAACGCTCTTGTTTTTTAGTAATGGTATAGGCTTGGGAAATCATAGCGCCAAACTCTGATTTAATCTCATTAATTAGTGCTGTATTTTCAGGAGCTGCTTGCCATTCAAAACTAGACGTATTTACTTGGGCAGCAAATTCTTTGATAGCCTTAATAACAGATTGGAATTCTTGGTGTGCATAAAGTACACCACCTAACATTTGGTCTTCTGTTAGCTCTTTAGCTTCAGACTCAACCATTAATACAGCTGTCTCAGTACCTGCTACCACCATATCAAGGTGTGAAGCCTCTAGCTGCTCATAGGTTGGGTTTAATAAATAACCTGATTCAATATGGAAACCAACACGTGCTGCACCAATAGGCCCTTCGAAAGGGATCCCTGAAATAGCAAGAGCAGCTGAAGTACCAATCATCGCAGCAACATCTGGGTCTGTTTTCTTGCTAGTAGAAAGTACGGTACAAATTACTTGTACTTCATTGTAGAAACCTTCGGGAAATAAAGGACGAATCGGACGATCGATTAAACGAGAGGTTAATGTTTCTTTTTCTGAAGGGCGACCTTCACGCTTAGTAAAACCACCAGGAATGCGACCTGCCGCATAGGTTTTTTCTTGGTAATGAACTGACAATGGGAAGAAGTCTTGCCCTTCCGTTGCTGTTTTAGCAGCAACCACTGTTACCAACACACTGACATCATTATCTACTGTGACTAATACAGCACCATTAGCTTGGCGAGCAATACGCCCTGTTTCTAAGGTAACTGTTGACTGACCAAATTGAAATTGTTTTGTAACCGGATTTAGCACGGTATTTTCCTTCTTATCTATCGACTCTAAATGGATTGATTAATGGGGTATTGGACCCTACTTAATCAGACATAATAGTATTACGGCACGTTAAAATAAAAGCTGGAAGCAGCATGACCTGGTTTCCAGCTTAGTACAGCTTAGCGACGAAGCCCCAGACTTGCAATTAATGCTGCATAGCGTTCAGAATCTTTGTTTCTTAAGTATTCTTGAAGCTTACGACGTTGGTTAACCATACGGATTAAACCACGACGTGAGTGATGATCTTTCGCATTGCTTTTAAAGTGACCGCTCAATTTATTAATATTAGCAGTTAATAATGCAATTTGAACTTCTGGTGAACCAGTATCATCTTTACCACGTGCATATTGCTTGATGATTTGAGCCTTTTCTTCAACTGTTAGTGCCATTTTAAATACCTTTTCAAAAAAGCAGACCAGGGAAACCCTGTGTTGTAAAAAAAGAGGTATAACCGTGTCTGCTAACAGCTATCCTCCTAAGACATTAATGTATTAATGCCTATTCTTAAAACCTTATATTACTTTACTATTATAACAGTTATTCTGCATTTTGTATTAATCGTTTTGGTGCTAAGCGACCATCACTGGCGACCTCGCCAACACCAATAAATCGGTTTTGATGATCCTTCACGCGAATATAGGTATCCAAAGGAGCATCTGGTGCACGCACTGGCTGACCATGGAGCCAATAGTAACTGGTATGTTCTGTTAGTTGTATCGCGGGCCAATGCAATAAACCTGCATCAATTGGTAACAAAAATTGATTCAATGCCTCGCAGCCGGATTGCTCATGTAATTGGATCAATGTTTCAAGGTCAATGGCTTGCTCTAAATGAAAGGGACCAGCCTCTGTTCTGCATAGCTTAGCCACATGGGCTCCACAACCTAATGCAGCCCCTATATCTTCAACCAACGTACGAATGTAAGTACCCTTACTGCAGGCAACAGAAATACGTGCTTTATCACCCTCAAAAGAAAGAAGTGATAATTCATCAATCATGATTTGGCGCGCTTCTCTTTCTACCACCGCACCTGCTCTTGCTAATTTATAAAGTGGCTGCCCATCTTTCTTAATGGCGGAATACATGGGAGGAACTTGGCTGATTTCGCCTCTAAAACGGGGTAATACGGCTAAAAGATCTGCTTCTGTACAATTAACAGCCTTTTGCTCTAGTACTTCCCCTTCTGCATCACCCGTAGTCGTAATGATCCCTAACTGCATCACCGCTTCATAGCACTTATCAGCATTAAGCAAGTATTGTGAGAACTTCGTTGCCTCACCAAAACAAATCGGCAACACCCCCGTTGCTAAAGGGTCTAAACTGCCTGTATGTCCTGCTTTATTGGCGTTAAATAACCAGCGAACTTTTTGTAGTGCGCCATTAGAACTAAATGTTAAAGGTTTATTTAAAATAAGAATACCATCAACATTTCTACGTTTGCGCTTTACTTGAGTCACTCGTTATCTTCTCCATGGTGAAGTTTACGGTCTGCTGCCAATGCCTTATCAATCAAGGCAGACATTGTACTACCACGAACAATACTTTCATCATACATAAATTTTAACTGTGGTATTGTTCTTATCTTCATTGATTTTCCTAATAAACTGCGTAAATAACCCGCTGCATTAGTTAAAATCTCTAAAGACTGTTCAATTTCCTTTTGACCATCTTTCCCCATCACGGTGATAAACACTTTAGCATATGCTAAATCACGCGCCACATCAACGGCGGTAACGGTCACAATCCCTAGACGTGGGTCTTTAATTTCACGCTGTATTAGCTGTGCTAACTCACGTTGCATTTGATCACCTACGCGTTGGGTACGACTATACTCTTTAGCCATAGTATTTATTTAACCTAATCATTTTCAATATTTTTTAATAAATAAGTTCTCCATAACCGAGAAGTTATGGAGAACTCATCAAATAAAGCGTATTTTATTAAAGTGTGCGGGCAACTTGCACTTTCTCGAACACTTCAATCTTATCGCCTACTTTTACATCATTATAACTCTTCACACCGATACCACATTCCATGTTAGCACGCACCTCAGCAACGTCATCTTTGAAACGGCGTAGTGATTCTAACTCACCTTCAAAAATAACAACATCGTCACGTAATACACGAATTGGACGATTACGGTGAACAATACCCTCAACCACCATACAACCAGCAATTGCACCAAATTTAGGTGAGCGAAATACATCACGTACTTCGGCAATACCGATAATCGTTTCACGAACATCGTTACCTAACATACCGGATAAGGCTTTCTTCACATCTTCAATAATGTCATAAATAACATTGTAGTAACGTAAGTCAATGCCCTCTGTCTCGATAATTTTACGAGCACCTGCATCAGCACGTACGTTGAAACCAAAGATCACCGCATGAGAAGCTAGTGCAAGGTTTGCATCACTCTCGGTGATTCCCCCTACTCCAGTTCCGACAACACATACTTGTACTTCATCATTACCTAAATCAGATAAGGATGATTGTAATGCTTCAAGCGAACCACGTACATCAGCTTTAATAACGATATTAAGCGTTTTCTTCTCACTTTGAGCCATGTTATCGAAGATATTTTCTAACTTCGTTGATTGTTGGCGAGCAAGTTTAACTTCACGGAACTTGCCTTGACGGAATAGAGCAACTTCACGCGCTTTTTTCTCATCAGCAACTACATTGACATCATCACCCGCATTTGGCGTCCCATCGAGTCCAAGGACTTCAACAGGGATAGATGGCCCCGCCTCTTTAATAGGTTTACCTGATTCATCTAACATGGCGCGAACACGACCGTAGTTAACACCGACAAGTAGCATATCACCTTGATGTAATGTTCCGTTCTGAACAAGTATCGTCGCAACAGGGCCGCGGCCTTTATCAAGGCGAGATTCAATCACGATACCTTGTGCGGGTGCTGTTGGAACAGCAGTTAACTCTAACAACTCAGCTTGTAGTAACACAGCTTCTAATAAGGTATCAACATTGGTTCCTTGCTTAGCAGATACAGGTATAAATTGTGTATCACCGCCCCAATCTTCTGGGATAACATCTCGGCCTGCTAACTCATTTTTTATCCGATCAATGTCTGCTTCTGGCTTATCGATCTTATTAATAGCTACAACAAGAGGAACGCCTGCCGCTTTAGCATGTTGAACAGCTTCTTCTGTTTGTGGCATCACACCATCATCAGCCGCTACCACGAGGATTACGATATCCGTTGCTTGTGCTCCGCGCGCACGCATCGCAGTAAATGCGGCATGTCCTGGTGTATCTAAAAAGGTAATCATTCCTCTATCAGTTTGAACATGGTATGCACCAATATGCTGTGTAATACCACCGGCTTCACCTGTCGCTACCTTGGTACGACGGATGTAGTCAAGCAATGAAGTTTTACCATGGTCAACATGTCCCATTACCGTTACAACAGGTGCACGATGAATTGCTTCACCTTCAAATTTTAATGATTCAGCCAATTGATCTTCTAACGCATTGTCATTAATTAACTTAACGGTATGACCTAAGTCTTCTACAATAATTTGTGCTGTATCACGATCAAGCACTTGGTTAATGGTTACTGGAGTACCCATTTTAAACATGAGCTTAACAACTTCGGCACCTTTAATACTCATTTGTTGAGCTAGTTCAGCAACGGTAATCGTTTCCCCAATACTAACTTCTCTCACAACAGGCCCCACTGGTGCTTGGAAACCATGCTGATTTTCTACCGCACGTTTCTTTTGCTGTTTATATTTGCTGTTACGACTACCACCACGACGGCTACTATAACCCTCTTCCTCTTCATCTACGATAGCATGAATATTACGTGGCGCTGCTGTTTTTGATGGCTTTGCAGCAGCGGCTTTACGTTCACGACGCTCCTCTTCCTCATCACGACTACGCGACGCACGACGAGGTTCTTCACGAATAACTGGTTTATCTTTTTTAGCCTTAGCTTTTGGAGCACTGTCTGCATCGTTCGCTTCAACTGCTTTAGGTGCACTTACAACTTCTTGCACTTCAACTTTTTCGGTGATCTCAGGTTCCACTGGAGTGCTATCACCTTTGCGTCGTACTTCAACCGCTACTTTATTGGTTGTTGGAATTCTATTAACAGGTTCTACTTTCACTTTTTCAATCGGTTCTTTTCTTTTAGGTACATCAACAGCAGGTGTAGACTCTTTTGCTTTTTCATCTGGCTTAACTTGTACAGTTTCTTTTGCTTTTACCTGTCCAGGTACATTTTCTACCACTTTTTCTACTTTTTCAGCAGATTCGGTTTTTTTATGAATAGGCTTGTCTTTTTTGATGTTTGTATCAATAGCTTCATTCTCTTCCTTTACGAGAGTATCTTCTGCTAGACTCTCCTCTACCGCAAGATCACGCTTAACAAAGGTTTTCTTTTTCCGTTGTTTGACCTCTACCGTTTTATTACCTGCTGTTTTGATCTTCTCAGTTGTGGTTCGTTTTAAGGTAATTTTTTTAGGTGCTTTCACCTCAACTTTATCACGACTTAAATGATCATATAGCTTTTGTTTTTCCTCTTCAGATACTTTTTGGTCAGCACTGTTATGAGGTAGCCCGGCTTCTTTCATTTGCTGAAGTAGTCGATCAACTGTGGTATTCACGCTTTTAGCTAATTCTTTTACTGTGGCTTGTGTCATCTTTTTCTCCTAAGGCTTATTAATCGTTCAGTGCTACTACTCAAACCAATGAGCACGCGCCTTCATGATTAATTCCCCGGCATGTTCTTCACTCATTCTTGTTACGCCAACCAAATCATCTATACTTTGCTCAGCAAGATCTTCACGAGTTACAATGCCATTAACGGCTAACTGTTTAGCCAACTCTTCACTCATTCCGTCCAATGCCAATAGGTCATCAGCAGGTTTTGCAGCTGCCAATTGCTCTTCCTTAGCAATAGCTCGAGTTAAGAGACGGTCTTTCGCGCGTGTTCTTAACTCATTGACGATATCTTCATCAAATCCATCAATACTCAGCATTTCTTCCATAGGAACATAAGCAACCTCTTCTAAGGTCGTAAATCCTTCTTCTACTAAAAGCTGGGCCAACTCTTCATCCACATCAAGTTCATCGATAAAAGCTTGTAGGATATCACCTGTTTCAGCTTGTTGTTTCTCTTGAATTTGCTCATCCGTCATTACATTTAGCGTCCAACCGGTTAGTTGTGTCGCTAAACGCACGTTTTGACCGCCGCGACCTATCGCTTGTGCTAAACTCTCTTCCGCTACAGCAACATCCATTGTATGAGTATCTTCATCAACAATAATCGTTACTACTTCTGCAGGGGCCATTGCATTAATTACGAATTGCGCAGGGTTTTCGTTCCATAATACGATATCAACACGTTCACCATTTAACTCACCTGATACTGCTTGAACTCTTGAGCCTCGCATACCAATACAAGCACCCTGCGGATCAATACGTTTATCTTTTGATCGTACGGCTAACTTAGCACGTGAACCAGGATCACGAGAAGCACCCATGACTTCAATAAGTCCTTCAGAAATCTCAGGGACTTCAATACGGAATAACTCAATAATCATTTCAGGTGCAGTACGTGAAAGAATTAATTGAGGCCCCCTGTGCTCCGTGCGGATTTCTTTAAGCAATGCACGAACTCTCATACCTACACGGAAAATCTCACGTGGCATTACCTGATCACGAGGTAATAACGCTTCTGCATTATTGCCTAAATCAAGAATAATACTTTCTCTGGTAACTTTTTTGACAATACCAGAAATGATTGTGCCTAAGTATTCGCGATAAGCATCAATCATTTGAGCACGCTCTGCTTCACGAACTTTTTGTACAATCACTTGCTTTGCAGTTTGCGCAGCAATACGTCCAAACTCTATTGACTCAATTTTTTCTTCAACTACATCGCCAATTTTCGCTTTAGGATCCTTCTCATGAGCCTCTTCTTCTGTTAGCTCTGCATCAGGATTTACTTGATCTATTTCATCAACCACTGTCCACTGGCGATAAGTTTCATAATTACCGGTACGTTGATCAATAGTGACTCTAATGTTAATGTCCATTTCATAATTTTTTTTAGTCACTGTAGCCAATGCAATTTCTAAAGCCTCAAAAATCACACCAGGAGGTACGCCTTTTTCATTTGATACGGATTCAACTACTAATAATATTTCTTTGCTCATACGTCTACCATTATCCTTAAACCATCGATTCTTTAATTAGTCAAATGTGGGCTCAACATTTGCCTTATCTATAAGTTCTATAGGTAATAAATACTCTTCTTTATCTACCCGTAAAACAATGTGTTGGTCTTCAATGCCCTGTAAGAGTCCTGTAAAATTACGCTTACCTTCAAAAGGAGCACGTAATTTAATTTTTACATAGTTGTCTTTAAACTGTTCAAACTGTTCTAGCGTATATAAAGGGCGATCCAAACCTGGAGAAGAAACCTCTAACGTATACTCATAAGGAATAGGGTCTTCTACATCTAATACAGCACTGATCTGCTCAGTAACTTTCTGACAGTCTTCTATTCCAATGCCACTTTCACGCTCAATGAACTCAGTACCATCATCATGATCAATATCTGCACTTTTTTCATCAACAGTGCACTCATGATTTTGACGGTCAATAAATACGCGCAACAAGGAATGCTTGCCCTGTGAAATAAACTCAACACCCCAACATTGATAACCTAAAGACTCAATAATTGGAGCTAACAGCGTCTGTAATTGTTCTATTCTAGTAGACACTTTACGCCTCCAATAAAAAATGGGCATATAGCCCATTCTTATCATTAATTTTAAATTTGTAGCTAATAAAAAACCCCAATAATGGGGTTTTTAAAATTTGGTTGCGGGGGCTGGATTTGAACCAACGACCTTCGGGTTATGAGCCCGACGAGCTACCAAGCTGCTCCACCCCGCGTCAAAGTGGGGCAATATTACAGCACTAACAAAAGGGAGTCAAGTAAAAATTCACTTAATTGTTAATTAATTATAAATTGATAAGATTTTTACTGCCTATCATACCGATATTGTCGTATTATAGTAAATGCACAATTAGAACGTTATACTTTCATTTATACAAGGTCAATTCCTTATGTCTAAAACAGTTCATGAAAACCTGATCGACTTACAATATCAGCTAAAACATGCTAGAAACAATAAAGAAGCAGATAAAGCACATATTGAAGCATTGGCAGATACCATTCATAACCAACTTAAACTAGATGAAATAGCTCACGAGCCAGACATGAGCATGGTGGAAGAGCTTGGACTTGCTGTTGGAGAGTTTGAACAAGATCATCCTCGATTAGCTGCTACACTAAAAAGCATTCTGCTTACATTTCACAATATTGGCATTTAACCATAAGGCAGTAAATAATTACTGCCTTGCCAATCTGTAATTAGTATAATGTATTTCATTCAAACTACGGCAAGGATTAATATCTAACCCACCGCGGCGTATATAACGTCCATCCACTACTAATGACTGAGCAGCTAATAAATTATTCAGATCGATAAATATGCGCTCAATGCATTGTTCATGAAAATCTGCATGTTGGCGAAAACTGACCAAGTAAGCCAAAAAGCTTGCATGATCAAGTTGTTTATCTGCTTTGTATGATACGGTTATTGTAGCCCAGTCAGGTTGCCCCGTAACAGGACAGTTCGACTTCAGTAAATGGCTATAAATTTTCTCTTCTGTGGACTTCGGTAATGCCTTAAGCAAATCAGCAGTTGGATGATCATATTGATTAATTACAATATCTAGCTCATCAATACACTGCCCTTGTGGCTCTATAATACCCTTTTGGGCTATTTGATCTAGCGTATATAATTTGACTCGTACAGGCTTACCTGCTGCTTTAGATAGATCTTTTTCTAAAAATGCATTAACAACAGTTTCTGATTCAAATATCGTTTGATTAAAGCTGTTTAAATACAGTTTAAATGATTTAGATTCTATAATCGCAGGTGAATCTGCTGGAATAGCAAACTGTGCGACTCTAACAACAGGTTTACCTGAAGGCGTTAACCATGACAGCTCATAACCATTCCAAATATCAACCCCATGGTAAGGTAAGGTATTTGCAGTTAAGCCTAACTCTTCCCACTTCACCTGTCTTGGTATTGGGAAAAGTAAACTGGGCTGGTATTGGTCAATATATTGGTTAACCTTACCTAAAGGTGATTGCTCAGCAGGATGTTGTATCATTACTTCGTTAACTCTGCTTTGATACTTGTAAAGGTACGCACCCAAGGTTTACTACTCTGAACGGACTGAGGCAATTTCTTAACTGCGCTTTGTGCCAATGTACGTCCAGAATAGCTACCATAAGTAATCACGTAATCTACCTTCCCAGAACGAGAACGCTTGTAGTAATGATAATCACCCGCGGCTTGTCGCTTAATAAAGTCTTGTGCTGACTTCTCATTACTCGCCACACTCACTTGTATTGTATAGTTTGAGCCAGCTTGCTTTTTATACCATGCAGTACCTAATACTGCACTTTGAGTTGTTTTTTGGGTTTTAACAGGCTCTGCAGCAGGCTTAGTAACCGTTGCTGGCTTTGTTTGAACTGGTTGCTCTGTAGGCGCTGTCGTGACAGTAGCCGTAGGTTCAGTCACTGGAGTGGTCGTTGTTACGTTATTATTTTGCGGAGGTGTTGATAACGTAGTGTTTTGCTCCGTATTCGTAACAACAGGGATATCGGTTGTAGGAACAGTATCATTATTGGTAGTCAACGGTAAACTAGAGGCACCATTGGTAGTACCTGTTGGCAATGCTTCTGTACCTGTTGTTAAAGGGAGATCAGTTGTTTGCGTCTCATTGTCTGCAAGTGTTGCATAGTGATCTGCAAGTACATTATTATCTTTATCATCAGTGGTTTTTTTCGATGATCCTGAAAAAAAGATAATACCCAATAATACAATGGCAACAATCGCAGCAATAACGAGGTGTTTCTTGGGAATAAAACCACTAGATTTAGCTTTTTTCTTAGTCTTTTCATCATCTATCGCAAAAAAACTATCTGGCTGATCGTCTTCTTTATCTGTAAATAAGCTGCCGATGCTAGGTTCATCATCTTTTTTATTATCGTCAAAACTCATGATATTCTCCGACTTGCTTTGCTGTTGCGGGTGTAAAGGCTGTTCTTGTTCCTGAGCTTGATCTTCCATATTAGACAACAAAAGCTCTTTAGCTACTTGGTTGATAACTCCAGGCCACCCGCCTGATTGAGTATAAATATCGAACAACTGTTCATCAGAAAAGAGTGCTAAACTTTGTCCCGCACCCTCTAAGCGCAATGCTAAATATTCTTTAGTTTCTTCAAGCGTATAAGGTGTCAGCGGCAGATTAAATGTAACCTCTTTACCCAGTGATGAATCCTCTAACTTTTCAAGCAAAGCGGGTCTAGCAAAAAGAAATATATGGAAGCTTTTTAACTGCTCACTGGTAAGATTTAAAAGCAGTTGTAAAGTATCTTCTGACAACGCTTCAGCATCATCAATCATCAAGTAGAGGTTGATATCTTTTTCAGCTAATTTATTAAGCTCTCCAATTATCATTTCAGGTGTAGCTTCTGCTAACTTTAACTCATCGGCTAATATCGTAATTATTTGTGATGGACTTGTACAGTCTTTAGCTGAAACATTAACAATCTTAACGATATCTTTATTAAAGCTTGCAATCAGCGCTTGTCTTAATAGTGTTTTGCCTGAATCTTTTGGCCCTGTAATCATCAGCATCAATTGGCTATGCCTGGCTAAATGGTGCATTTGGCCTAAAATCGTTTTGCGCTGTGCAGAAAAAAACTTAAAATTTGGCACTCTCGCCGCAAAAGGGTCATGACTAAGTTGGTAATAGCTTAAAAATTGTTCATCCAACTGGGAAGTATTCATTTAGTTAATCCATCAAAAAGAGTCAAGCAATTGTTCATAGTTGGTTGATAGTATAGCATTCAATAATTCGGTAGAGAAATCACTTGTCACGATTGCTTCGCCTAACTTGCTTAAAAGCACTAAGCGAATTTGTCCATCAATTATTTTTTTATCCACCCGCATATATTTTAAAAAGTCATTTGCGCTCATCTTTTCAGGTGGAGCGACAGGAAGCCCAGCCCGTATAAATAAGCGAATAGCACGGTTGCGATCTTGTTCTGTAATCCACCCTAAACGCATTGACATTTCTATAGCCATAACACTACCAACTGCCACCGCTTCGCCATGTAGCCAATTGCCATAACCTTGGTGTGACTCTATAGCATGACCAAACGTATGACCTAGGTTTAAAGTTGCTCGAATGCCCTCTTCCGTTTCGTCTAATGCAACAACATGGGCTTTAATGCGACATGACCAATCTATCGCTTTAATTAATACCGCCGTATCAAGTATTTTTAACGCTTCAATGTTTTCTTCTAGCCATGTAAAAAAATCACTGTCGGCAATTAATCCGTACTTAATGACTTCTGCCAGACCTGCTGACAACTCCCTTTTGGGTAATGTCTTTAATGTCGATACATCAATCACAACGGCTTGCGGTTGATAAAATGCACCAATCATATTTTTACCTAATATATGATTAATGCCCGTTTTCCCACCTACCGAAGAGTCAACCTGTGATAATAACGTCGTAGGTACCTGTATAAAATTAACGCCCCGCTGATAACAAGCTGCGGCAAAACCTGCCATATCGCCAATAACACCACCTCCTAATGCAATGATAGTGACTTTGCGGCTATATTCTGCTTTTAACAATCCATCAAAAATAAGTTGTAATGTTTGCCAGTTTTTATATTGCTCACCATCGGGTAACACAATAGGCTGGACTTGATAATCTGTAAGTTGTGCTTGTAACTGCTCTAAATAGAGAGGAGCGACTGTTTCATTAGTAACAATAGCGACTTGTTTGCCTTTTATATAAGGTGTAATAAGGTTTTTTTGAAATAATGACTCGCCCATCAAAATAGGGTAACTACGTTCACCTAACTCAACTTGTAGCCTATGCATGGTAGATTCCAATTGAAATAAAGTAATACTTTACTATAAAGAAAGCAATTCTAAAATATATTGTATTAAAAATCGCGGTGGTCGTTCATCAGTGACCACTTCTATATGTGCTACTTCTCGATAGAACGGTTCTCTGATTGCAATAAGTTCTCGCAAAACTTTTTCAGGATTATCAACTTGTAATAACGGCCTATGCCTATCTTTAGCCGTACGAGCAATTTGTTGCTCAACAGAGGCATGTAAATAAATCACCGTTGTTTTTTCTGACAAAATGCGGCGTGTCTGCTCTCTCAAAATAGCACCGCCACCTGTAGCAAGAACAAAGCCATTAGTATTGGTTTGGCAAATATCCTCAATAATAGCTTGTTCTCGATCTCTAAACCCTACCTCACCCTCTACATCAAAAATCCAAGATATAGCAGCTCCCGTTCTTGATTCTATTTCTCGGTCAGAATCAATAAATAGGAAATCTAATTCTTTAGAAAGTAAACGCCCAATGGTGGTTTTACCTGCTCCCATTGGGCCTACTAGGGTGATACCTTTCAATATATTATCTCGATACAGCAAATGCCTTATTATCAATAATACGAGGAGTAATAAAAATTAACAACTCTTGTTTATTATTATCCACTGTATCACGTCGGAATAAGCGCCCCATCACAGGAAGATCTCCAAGATAAGGTACTTTTTCAACCGTTTTAGATTGTGTATTTTGAAAAACACCACCTAAGACTATTGTTTCCCCATCACCTACTAAAACTTTTGCTGTTACTTCGTTAGTATCAATAGGTGGAACACCAGCTACTGACCTTGAATAGTCGACAGAGTCTTTATTTACTTTAACTTCCATCATCACCTGATTATCGGGTGTAATTTGCGGTGTTACTTCAAGAGATAGTACAGCTTTTTTGAAAGAAGTAGATGTAGCACCACTTGAAGTTGCTTCTTGATAAGGCACCTCTTGCCCTTTCATAATTGTGGCTTTTTCTTTATCAGATGTAGTCACCTTAGGCTGGGAGATAATCTCTCCTTGGCTCGATTTCTGCATCGCATTAAGTTTAAGATCCAGCATTAGGTTTTTTGTAATATAGCCAATACCAAAACCTGAAGTAGCATTTGCCGCACCTAAGTCAACAACAGGTGCTGCTGCTGGAATTGTATACGCATTTTTATCTTCGTCAAAACCAATATTAGTACCTGTATTAGCAAAGTTACCATCACTACCACTTTTACTATTATAACGTCCATCCGCACCACCATAAGAATGAAGGTTACCTGTTTTACCAATATCGGCGGCCCAACGAACTCCTAGGCTTTTAGCAAAAGATACATTAGCTTCAACAATACGCGTTTCGATCATAACTTGACGCACGGGTTTATCCAACTGGGCAACGATACGTCTTAGCTCTTGTAGCCGCTCTTCCGTTTGATAAGCTAGAATAGTATTGGTTCTTTTATCAACGGTGAGTGATCCACGGTCATTCATAGTCATATTCGCTGAGTAAGTACCGGCACCTGATGTTGTCTGCCCTGTTTGAATACTATTTGTTTGTGACATCGTGGCTTGGAACAAACCAATAATAGCCGTCGCATCAGCATAATTCACTTGAATAAGCTCACGACGAAGTGGTTGCGTTGCCTTTAGCGTTTCTTGTGCATCGTAAATACGGCGTGCAGACTCCGCCAACTCATCCGCTGGAGCAATAATTAGAATATTACCTTCTTGACGTTTAGCAAGGCCACGGGTACGCATAATAATATCTAATGCTTGATCCCAAGGAACATTTTGTAACCGTAGCGTAATATTACCTGTAACAGTATCACTCGCAACTAAGTTTAGTTTAGTAAAATCCGCTAAAATTTGTAACACACTACGCACTTCAATATTTTGGAAGTTTAAAGACAAACGCTCACCTTTAAAAATACCTTGGTCTTCTAAATGGCGCTGTTTATCTTCCGCAGAAATACTTTTAACACTTACCGTTAATTTATCATTGGCTTGATAGACTAAGTAATCGTAATTCCCTCTTGGTTCAATAGTAATCGTTGAGCCATTTGCATCAGATGTTGAGTTAACAAATTTAACAGGTGTAGCAAAATCTGTCACATCCAAACGTACGCGGAGAGCCTCAGGTAACTGAGTTTTAGGAAAGCTGAGTACAATGCGACCATTACGCTCTTGAATCTCAGGGCTGATGTTACTATTAGATAACTGAATTATAATATCGCCTTCACCACCATCACCACGTCTAAAATCAACACTGTCTATTTTATCTACACCACTAATACTAGGCACAATAGATGTCGTATTTGTTTTTACTGTACTAGTAGTTGGTTTGACGCTTGATGTTGCTACTGTCAAAGTAGCTGGCTTTGTAGCTGTATTAGTGTTGCTATCGCCCAATAAAATATAAACATTATTACCTTCTACGCGAGAAGTATAAGGAACTAAGGAGTTTAGCCCAACGACAAGGCGAGTTCTATTACCTGCCTCTACCACGGTTAGATTTTTAACATTTCCAATATCTACTGTTCGTCTTTTTTCTTTAACTTGGTTTGTCACACCAGGCAAATCCAGAGCGATACGAGCAGGTTGATCAATCGTATAACCTGATGGCAATTTTACGGGTTCATCAAAGATTAGCTTAAGCTGGACTTGCTCCCCCGGTAAAGAAGCTACTTCCATATCCTTTAAGTTTGCAGCAAAAAGCATTGGAGTAACAGCCATACTTAATAAAGCCATAGCTAATCGACTAAAACGAGCACTTTGTGATTTTTCAATGTGCTTAATTAGGGTATTATTTTTCATCTGTTATATCCTTACAATTAACTCTTTAGCTCTAAAGTATATGGCCTTTCAGTACAGCCTTCTTCACCATTAGAAATTTTTTCTAAAACCATCAACCTAAAATCATCAATAGACATGATTTCTCCATGATTTATACCGATATAATCTCCAACCTTTACAAGATGAACACTCCCCCCTACTCTCACTAGAGCATAGTATTCTTTGTCATTCTCTATCGTCCCAACCATAGCAAAAGCACTAATATCGAAACCTTCTAAATAGCCTTTAGGTCTAGTTAAATCAGGCAATGTACACTTTTCTCTTGAGTCGTCCTCAGTCCTATCAGGAATAACATCTTGACTTTGAAAAGGATCTCTTAAAAAAGTAGCACTATAAGAGAAAGGCAAGTAGACTTTTGGTTCTGGTAAGGGTTCTATTCTCGGAGCAGCTCTTGCTTTTACTGTTTCAACGTATGCTTCAAGATCTGAAGTACCTTGATTACCACACCCAACCAACAAACTTGATAAAAGTCCAAAACATAAAAGATACTTAAACTTTATCATTATCATTTTCCTTCTCCTCGATAACGATATGTTTTTGCCTGCACAGTGATAACTAAATTCGAAGAGTCGCCCACAACAACGGGTTTAATTGAGAAATCATTCAATGTAACGATACGTGACAAAGCAGAAACTTTAGTTGCAAAATTTGCAAATGAATGATAATTACCTGTTACAGAAATTTGTACAGGTAGCTCTATGTAAAAAGGTTGATTGACTTCAGGTAATAATTTAATTTCTGAAAACTCTAATCCGCTCGTCAACCCTGCTTTAGTCATGTCTTCAATAAGACCAGGCACTTCCGTATCCGCTGGAAGCTGCTTAAGTAGTCCGCTAAAACTTTCTTCAATTTCAATCATTTGTGCTTTATAAGCATTTAAGCTTGCAGATTGCGCAGCTTTTGTCTCAAATTCAGTTTTAAGCTTTGGTTCTTGATTTTTAGCTGTATCTAGAGAGGAACGAATATCACTTAAATAGAACTGATAGCCTAAAAAGGGAATAAAAATCAATACCACAAGGCAAGCCAAAACCATTACCGGTGTAGGCCATGTACCTGGAGCCTTTGGATCTAAATTATTTAAATCCAAACTTTTCAAGTCAAATTTCATTGTATAGCCTCTCCATCCTTAGGTTCAGTTTCATCAATAAGCAAAGTAAACTTTGCAGCTTTATCATTAGGATCTTTTTGATTAAGCCTTGAAATAACTGTTAAATTTGGATTAGCTAACCAAGGCGAACCTTCAAAATTTCTCATTAACTGCGAAACACGATTATTAGAAACAGTCATCCCATCAATAACAATTTTCTTATTCGTTTTTGTTAAAGAGGTATAAAATATCCCTTCGGGTAAAGTCCTAACAAATTGATCTAACAATCTCGCTAATATTTGTCGATTCGACTGTAACCCTTGAATAACCTTCATTCGAGATAACAACTCAGATTTCTTTTTCTTAAGGTCTTCAATATCCTTTAAGTTATTTTCCATTATTTTAATTTGCCCTTGCAAATATTGGTTCCTTATATTTTGGTTATCGACCTCTAACTCATAATATTTATTAGCAATAAAAACCAAAAAAACACCCACAATACCTGTAATAGCTAACGCAATAAAAAATTGGCGTTTACGTTCTTCTCTTTGTTGTTCACGCCATGGTAATAAGTTAATACGTACCATTAGTCAAAACTCCTCATTGCTAGTCCACAAGCAATCATTAATGCGGGGGCATCCTGAGCCAAAGCAGATGCATTAATCCGTGAAGATGTTTTCATGTCTGCAAAAGGATTAGCGGTTTGTGTGGGTATATTTAATTTATTTTGAATGTAGCTAGTCAACTGCTTAACTCTAGCACCACCACCCACTAGAACAATACCATCAACACTGGTGTATTGCCCTGTCGCAAAGAAGAATTGTAAGGAGCGTGCTATTTGATCTGATACTTGATCCATAAATCCTTTTAATACAGACTCTTCATAATCATCAGGCAACTCACCTTTTTTCTTCGCTCTTTCAGCATCTAAAAAGGTTAATCCATAATGGCGCTGAATTTCTTCTGTTAGTTGCCTACCACCAAACATTTGCTCACGATTATAAATAATATGATCATTAAAGATAATATTAAAACTCAGCATTGTTGATCCAATATCAACCACAGCAACAGGAATTGTTGTACTTGCTTTTTTAACAATAGGTAAAAGAGAGGCTGCACGCTCCATCGCGTAAGACTCAAGATCAACAACACCTGCAGTCAAGCCAACGAAGGCTAAAACTGACTCTCTTACTTCTATACTTTCTTTACGACACGCGGCTAACAATACCTCTTCCTTGGTATCATCATTAGGTGAAATAGTGCTTAAACGTGCAAAGTCAATGGATACTTCGTCCAATGGATAAGGAATATATTGGTCAGCTTCTAATTGTAACTGAACCTCCACATCAGCATCACTTACACCTTTAATGACATCTACAACACGAGTAATAACAGATGATCCACCCACAGCCACAGCAGCCTGTGTCGCTTTAACACGTGCAGACTTAATTGCTTTTTCAAGCGTTTTCCCTACGGCCTCAACATCGTGAATAGTTCGATCTGAAACCACACCTAAAGGTAGATCTTCTATTGCATAGCCATTAAGTACATAAGAATTCCCAGACTGATCGAGGTCTACAACTCTCACCGAGCTAGAACCGATATCAATCCCCAACATTTTTTTTACTTTCTTTTTAAATAGCACGATGTTTTCCCTATACACATCCGCAACTTACGGAAAATTTCAATTGCATATTATACTATAGATAAATAACAAAATTTACTACTGTATTCATAGAGTTCTTTATTCAAAAAAGCTATAATATGACGCAAGTTTTGTTTCAGCTCAATAATTTTAACAAAATATTACTCATATTTGCTAGGAATTTATTAACTTTGATACGTTTATATAAAATTATTTGGTGGTTTGTTATTTCATTTATCTGTGTAGTTCCTCTCGCCATTAGTGGTGCGGTACTCTACTTAAACCACAATCTCCCATCAATCAATGCCATCAGGGATGTTCAATTACAAATTCCTTTGCGGGTTTATAGCCAAGACCATAAATTAATTGCTGAATTTGGAGAAATGCGCCGTTCCCCCATAGCTTACAAAGAAATCCCCCAAAACTTCATTAATGCGCTCTTAGCCGCTGAAGATGATAATTTTAGGAATCACTACGGGATAGATCTCAAAAGTCTACTCCGAGCTGCCTTCGAGCTTGTTACAACGGGACATAAACAATCTGGTGGTAGTACTATTACTATGCAAGTAGCACGAAATTACTTTTTGTCAAGTGAACAAACGTATACTCGAAAAGCAACTGAAATATTACTTTCCCTAAAAATAGAACAAGAACTAACAAAAGATGAAATTTTAGAGCTTTACCTTAATAAAATTTTTTTAGGCTATCGTGCTTATGGTATCGAAGCTGCGGCCCAAATATATTATGGCAAGTCTGTAAAAGATCTTTCATTAGCACAAATGGCGACACTAGCTGGTTTACCTAAAGCACCTTCTGCAAATAACCCAATCGTTAACCCTGAGCGAAGCCTAATCAGAAGAAACTGGATTCTTTCTAGAATGTATAGTCTCAAAATGATTACCAAACAAGAGTATGAGATAGCAAAATCAGAGCCAGAAACAGCTAAACGACATGATGCAATTCCTGAGTTAGCCGCGCCCTATGTCGCTGAAATGGTTCGAGCTGAAATGGTTAATCAATATGGGGACAAGGCTTATACTGATGGTTATCAAGTGGTCACTACTGTTCCATCAAGACTTCAAACAGCAGCTAACTCAGCATTACGTAAAGGACTATTAGGCTATGATAAACGCCACGGCTATCGCGGAGCAGAGCAAAAAGCTTTACCTAAAGATCAATGGCTAAAAACGCTCAAAGAGCAAAGGACTCTCGCCAACTTAGAGCCGGCCATCGTTTCATCTATTGAAGATCAATCAATTACAATATTAAATAATCAAGGGAAATACGAAACAGTAAATTGGGAAAGCATGAAGTGGGCTCGCCCTTATCTTTCTGTCAACAGCATAGGTGCAATACCCAAAACACCGAAAGATGTCGTTGCTATTGGAGATTTAATTCGTATTCAGCGTGACTCACAAAATACACCACAGTTTAGTCAAATACCTCAAGTTGAATCAGCCTTAGTTTCCCTTAACTCACAAACAGGCGCTATTGAAGCCTTAGTCGGTGGCTTCTCATTTGAGCAAAGTAACTATAATCGTGTTATACAAGCTAAACGCCAACCTGGTTCTAGCTTTAAACCTTTTATTTATAGCGCAGCACTAGATACAGGTTTTACAGCAGCAAGCATGATTAATGATGCGCCAATTGTCGTTGATGATGGTTCTGATAATAAAAAATGGAAACCTAAAAATGATGGTAATAAATTTTTAGGACCGATCACTTTGAGAGAGGGTTTATATAGATCAAGAAATCTTGTCACCATACGACTATTGCAAAGCATAGGCATTGATACTGCCCTTGATTATATTACAAAGTTTGGATTTGACAAAACTAGCCTTCCTCCATCACTTTCTTTAGCTTTAGGGTCAGCAGATGTTACCCCATTACAAATTGCCAAAGCATGGACTATTTTTGCTAATGGCGGATATAAGACTTATCCTTATATTATTGATCAAATCATTGATCGGAATAATACTACTATATTTGCGGCGACTCCTCCTACTATTCCAACAGAAACACTGACAGACAAAGAAAAATCACAAGAAGGAAAATTAATTCCTATTGAAGCAATAGATGTAAAAATTCCAGCTGTTGCTGAATCAGTGATTGATAAACGCACTGCATTTATTATGAATAGCATTCTTCAGGATGTGGTTCGTCGAGGGACAGCAACTCGCGCCTTAGTACTAAAGCGAACTGATCTTGCGGGGAAAACGGGAACAACCAATGATACAAAAGACACTTGGTTCGCAGGCTATAATGCTGATTATACCACCGTTGTATGGGTAGGCTTTGACCAACCAAAAACTTTAGGACGCCGTGAATATGGTGGGACTTTAGCGCTTCCTATTTGGATAGACTATATGGGTATTGCATTGAAAGACAAACCAATGCATACACAAACCCAACCTGCTGGAATTATACAACTCAAAATAGATGCAGACACTGGGAGACTAGCCTCGGACAGCTCAAGAAGAACGTTCAATGAACTTTTCAAAAAAGAAGACAATATTCAGGGCGATAATAATACTAATCTGCCTACATCAAGCGATGATGTAGCTCCGATGGAATTGTTTTAATTAAAAACTGCCTCTTTAATAGACTTAAAGAGGCTAGCTTTCATTCTATAATTCTTAGACAACCCGCCAAATTTTAACACGACAAGGGGCAGTAGTTACTATGGGTGTTCCATTAGAATGTGCGGCGCCTGTATCAGTAGGAGTCCCCGTAATCCTAGCACTACCTGTTCTTACAATTATTTTGTCAATATTAAGCATTGATGCTTTCACGCCATAGCTACCACCAGCTGTTGCATAAATCATAATCCAACCAGGATCTCCCCAATTGCCATTAATTAGTAACTCAGCTATACATATTACATGATACCCCGGAAAAGGATTATCCATTTCATAATATTTGTTATTGATGACATTAGCCGGATTTTCTTCAGTTCCTTCATTAGGATATATAATAGTAAAGCGGCTAGTCGCTTTTGCTCCTTCCAGTACACTTAGTCTAGTGGCTAACTTCGCATTTTCTGTCACTATCTGTTGTATATTCGCACTGGCGGTATTTATTACACTCGAAAACAACTTAATCACCCAACAACCACAAATATTAACAGGCCTGTTTTCATTAGCCACAGGAACTACACGAGAAACATCCATTTCAGTGATTGTACCACTTGTATAATTCGCTGCTGTATATCCTGCCCCTGTACCTGCATAGAAAGCACCTGTCGGACTATAGGATGAAGCTTGGCTAACCGTACCGGTAATATTCCTAATTGCATCTTTCTGTATTTCACCGTTAGAAACACTTCCATTATCCCCTCTTAAGAATAAAGCACCAATGCTATCAGTGTACATACCATTATAATCTGGCACTCTAAACATTCCATCGCTAGAGTTAGCAACATAAGCACCTCTCTTTACTGAGTTATTTTTCCAATCTAACTCGCTAACGACAGGCACTTTAGCTTGCTTTATTGCCTCAAATGCGTCAGGAAAAATCCCTTGAGAAAGCTCTTGTCCATCTGCCGCCACATAGCCTGCTGGAATACTTTCACGCGATGGCCACCAAAATACAGCAAATAAAGGTACACTATTCCCCTCAAACTCATCAAATCGCTTAGTCAAACTACTCATAGCACAACCAATCGTTTTTGTGGGGTAAGACAGTAAGTCGTTGTAACCAATCAATCCACCACCTTTATTTTGACTATCACAATTTTTTAACTGTTGAGCTAACTCCATTGCTGAACCACTATTTGCTTCAACTAACTCTGGTTGCCCAAGAGAATCAAAAGAAAGTAATTTATTAGCTCGCTCATTAGAAAGAGGCAAAATAGGAACTCCCTCTGGATCAGGAACTCTTAAAGACTGAGAAATATTTTGAGAAACGCCTTGCATCGCTAAATAAAGTCGATCAAAATCACGATTTAATGTTTCGGCTAATAAATCTCCATTTTCCTGATAATCAGTTTCCCTTAACAGACTAATTGTTCGCTGTAGCAACAAAATACCCTTAGGTGGCTCGTCAAAAATAATCTCACCACTTGGATTCCCCAATCCAGTAATGGTATAACCTGAAACAACTAACTGACTATCAATCATAACATTCAAATCAGCGCGATCTAATAATAAAAATGGAATGCAAAATCGTGTACTAATGCCTTCAGCCAAATACTCTTTATAATTTAAAAACGTTGTTACTGCCATACAAACCTCTTTTACTCAATGATCTAATTATGTGTCTATGTTATTGAATAAAAGTACTTTGTTTTCCAAACAAATAGAGTAAACCTAGTTTAAATTTTTTATTCTCCTTAGAGAACACATAATGAACCATAAACTATCCGATGTAAAAACATCCAATATTGCAATAATAATTTTTTTCCAACCTCACATAATAATAGGAAAAAAGAAGTATCTATTGGGGCGAATACAACTATACACTTAAATCTGCAGATAACAGAAAGCGCAATCATTGGCGCTAGTAATGTTGTTAAAAAAATATACCTGCTAACTTGCGGAGAGTTATCAATATCTCCAGTAGATCTAACTTAACTCAATACACCGATTGAACTTCTATATTAGCATTAGGTAATCGCCATTGATTATTAGCTGGCTTAGTCAGTTCTACCCTTATAGCAATACGTACTGGCGTTTGTAAAATAGCGCCAGCAATACTATCCAAATAATCATCTTTTTGATAAGTTAATTCAGGATTAAAATTTTGCATTTGCTCAATAGCCGGCGAATTAAAAACAGACTCATGCGCCCACAAGAAACCTGATAATAGTGGTGGCTCTAATGCATCTAAAATACGTTTTTGTTTATTGGTGGATACATGCTGCTCACGCACAGCACATCCTGTTCCACTGAGTGCTTTACGTAAGATTGGCGGCACAAAGCCCCCAGCACCATTAGTTTCAACGACTACGCAAGGGATATGGTATTTAACTACCCAGTCTTTAACTTGCTTAACTTGTCCACCAACTACATTACTTGCTTGATCAAACTCCACCAAATCGCCTAACATAGCTGTTGCAAGCTGCCAGTAGAGTTTCCCTTGCGCATCGGTTAATACCAGACTCAGTGCTGAAGCATCCGCCTTAACTTTACCTAAAGCACAATCCCAGTAAGCAATCGCTCCGACAATTTGAGTATTATTTAACCACAAAGTAACCGTATCATTGGCTTTTCGTAGTACTGGATAATCTTTATATACCCTTAAACGACTTGGTTCTAAACGTGTATCTGTAATAGGTTTAGCATGAAGTTGATATTGAGAGTCCCACTTATTGACCGTTTCTGTTTCACGGCGACGCTTTTCTAACTCATCAAGCGTAAATCGTTCAGGCCAAGCCATACCTGCATAGCAATCAATCAGTACTTTAGGAGGGGTATTAAAAATCAGTGTATTGCCTTGTAATTGATAGTCTTTATTAATCTGCAATACTTTAGCTCCCCGCCCTATTCCATAAAAAACATACTCAGGTTTAAATGGTAAGGCATAGCGTTTTTTAGTAGCCGTTCCAATACGGTACTCTTGTTCAAACATACGGATCGTTAAGCAGTCAGCCCCTTTGTTAGCTAATCGATCATACAAGCTATCAAAAGTATGAGGAGTTCCAATAAATAATTTACGTCCCCTAGGGACAAGAATATGGGTTTGCTCGTCTAAGCGTTCACGCATTTTTTCTCGTGCTTCTGGTGTTTGCGTATTATTAGGAACTTCCACATCATCATTTTGACATTCATCAGCGCGTGCAGAAGTTACGTTAGATAAGATCCCCTTAGCATACAAACTAGCATTACGACTATCACTGGCTTCTTTTACCCACCACTGCCCTACACTGCCTTGCAAAGGTATTAAGTCTTTTGTCAGAGGATGATGACGTAGAATATATTGTGTATCACGGCTCGTTTTATAAGCAGTGCCATCAGTTTCTGATTGATGAAGTATCCGATACTGTGGATTTTGATAAAACCGCCATGCATTATAAATAGCTAAAATACTGCTTTTACCAAACCCACGAAAACATCGCAATACCGCCACATCACCTGCATTCTCCAACCAATGGCATGCTTTCACATGCACCAACGGCACTTGCCAGTTCTGTCGCCTCGCCCAGACCAAAAAAAAACTTAAGAAAGAAACCTTTTTTACACCCATAAATACCTCTTACAAAACGGCTAACACACAATAGCTTCCAAAAGGATCAGCATAGTTTGAAAATATTGAGTTATTGGAACATCACAATAATTAGCCATTCACTTTATAACGTTGCTTGACAAATACCTGCACAATGCTTAGCCTTTTATAAAGAACCTATACTGGGGAAATGTTCCACGGGCAATTGTAGCCTGTCTGATCGTACCCAGTTAGGTTCTTCTTATTTCTCTTGGCTACCACGACACATCCATCTTACAGACCTTAACAACTATCAATCAGCCCGATCAATACCGATTTGAGTCAATAAACTATCAGCCTCTTGTTCTATGGCGATTAAATCCAGTTGCTCATGTCCTTCTTGAATATTTTTGGCGACCTTGTTAGATTCAGAATGTTGAACAATTAGCTTATCTATTTTCTCCCATAATGCTATGGCGCTCGCAGCCTGACGGCGGCACCAAGCCGCCTCATCTTTTTCTTGCTTGGTTAAATCTTTAGCTGGCTTACCATAAGCCACCCAGTTTTCAGGATTAGTATCAAATACCATCGCCTCAAATAACTTATTACGCAAAGCTTGTAGTTTTTTTAGTTGTATTACATTCATGATTCTACCTAAAAGCTAATCGCCAACGCCTGTATTCATTTGCTGTTTAATATATCCATTCTCTATGTTCCTTTTGCAATTATTCTTTAATTCAAGCGCCCTTATATACAAAACATGGTTTAACAACTCTCGCTGTTTAGCCTCCATTGCCAACCTTGTATTTTTCTTTTTAATCGCATCATAGGCCTCTTGGTTAGCACTACGGCCAGCAACTAAATATAAGTCGGGATTAATATCTTCTATTGTCTTTCGTAATAAAACCTGCTCAGCCATATTGTTTAAATATTCATCATTTAACATTACATCATATATAGATTTTATATTATCACCTTCTAGCTGCGACTTTTCAAAAGCTGAACCCTCTCGCGAAAGAGCGATTATCTCTTGCTTTAAAATGTTTGCTTTATCCTCATTCTCTAATAAAGTTATAGCTTTTTCCGTAATTGAACCATCATTTAATGTATCGCCATATTTTTTAGCCATGCGAGCTTGTATTTCAAGATTAATCAACATATGTTTATTAGGTGCTTTTTGCAAAGCCGATACCATCTCAGCCGCCGATGAGAAACCAAAAACATCGGCCAAAGACTCTGGGCTAACACCATCGCGGTTAGAGGTCAAAGATTTTAATTGACGAACCACTTGCTCCCCAAATTGGTCTTTTAAAAGTTGACGATCAATTTTATAACTTTTACTCTTTTTACCATCCAATAAAATACCCTTTTCTAAATAATCTAATACTTGATAAACAGGCTCTTTATTAATTTCTTTACTGACCTCATCACGAATATTATTTTGCTTCTCCTGCCAATCTTTCGTTGCAATACGCTTTTGCTCAAGCACTAAGCGCTTAAATAATTTTTCTTTGGCCCTACTCTCTATTGCTGAATAATTCTTTTTATACTGTGCATATTCTTTTGCACTCATATTAGCTTCAAGTGGATTATCAAATAAAGGCCTAGTCGAAGATTTAGCAGACTCAATCGCCTTATCAGAAGCTAGCATACGATCAAAAACTTGTCGTACATCATCAGACAATGGCACATTTAAATTTCTAACATCTCGATAAATCTCGATAAGCCATCCTTTAAAACGTTCGAAAGCACCTTTTAATTCTGGACTAGGTGCTTTTCCTGTCATCAAATAGGCTTCAAATCCTCGAGCAAACTGTTCATGTTGTTTACGCGTAAAACCTTTTGTTTCATCAACTTTTAACCATTGGTGAATAACAGCTAAATCTGTCTTTAACTCATGCTTCGCCTCTGGCATATTAGCAATATCTGTTAAACTATGTAAAAAGAAATGCCCTGTTTCATGTAGGAATGTTGATAAATTAGCCGTGCTACTAACATTAATTCTTACATTACCATCGTTATCAATCTCAATGAAACCGTTTGTGTTTCCATCTTTTCTTTGCTCATATTTGACAATATCAGAGGGGCTTAGTACACTCTTATCAGAGCCTCTTCTTGGTGAACCATCCACGGGCAATTGGAGCCCGTCTGATCGTACCAAGTTTTGGCTCTCTTCGTTTCTACTGTAGAGTAATCGGTCATTTTTAACTTCTCGTTTAACAAAACCATCGATACTATCTTTACCATACACACTGGCTATTTTATTAATTTGTATATTACGTTTTTCTGCATAATCTAAATGAATCGCCGCAATAACAGAGCGATTACTTCCGTCAACTGCATCAATCAATACAACTATCGAGTTTTCCTCTGTGTTAGACTTAAATACGGCAACAGGGTCACTTAGCAACTCGGGTAAATTCTTAATCGTATCCATTGAGACATCATGCTTAGCGCCATTAGTAGCTTTTCTAACAACATCACGGGTTATTTTCAATGTTAACTTTGGTGCACCCACTGCCTGTAAAACAGCGGGTGTATTACCTAAGTCGAGTGTAATATCACGAGAAACTAATGAATTAACTGCATTATCGAGCATTGCTCGATAATGTTCTGCTTGATCAGAATGAGGCTTAAATAAATCTTCTATTTTCCCCGTTTGAGCATATCGCGTATGCGTTGTATCAAGGTTCTCTAAATTATCTTTTGTGATGGCTAATTTATATTTAGTATATAATGCGGTCGCGTCAACATCCGTATGTTTTGCCATTTTCTCAAAAAATGATTGATACAATAATGCCTTATGCTCGGCATTAGCTTCTTTTTCACCAATATTAATAAGTTGTTGTCGTACATCTTTAAATACGTCACTTTGTTGGGTTTTATCATGTAATGCTGCAAGTTTTTGATTAAGTTCTTCAAAAATTTGGGGAAGTTCTGATGTTTGTTTATCATTAAAGGCTGATAATTCATTATCTGTCATACTTCTAGGGCTTTCACTAATATCTTGGCTAAATCCCTTACCATGTCCAGCTGCAACAATATCTACTAAATAATTATCTAGCGGAATTTTTAGCGTTGTCCCTAAGTCCATTGCCTCTTGTAAACTATTAATATCACCTGTTAATTCTTTTGCTTTAAGAAATGGGTCAATACCTTTACTTTCAAAGTACTCAGTAAATTTATTTGCTGAAACATAAACATCCTTAATAGCACTATCTGTATCCTGAACAATCTCTCCAATAAATGATCTCATAAAATCAGGATCCCTTTTGACTAAAGGATCATTAACCATACTATCCTCAAGGATTTTGATATTTTTTTTATTTTCAGCCACTTCAGAATTAAATTTTTTTATAGTTGGAAAGTGATCCATTCCAGAACCTGCAACCGCAGTCATATTACCTACAAGAAAATTAGCCAATAAAGCCCCTTTAGAAATATTCTCATCAACAGAAGTAGCCGCAACATAACTACCAAGAGTATTAATTCCTATACCGACCTGAGTTTTTGATACTCCGTTAACTACTTTAGCTAAACGCCCTTTACCCCCAACTATTTTATCTGGCAACATACCGGATGCTGCCCCAAAAGCCGCCTCAATCGAAGTTTTTTTATTCGCCACATTTATCGCTTTGTTAATATCTCTGTGACTACCATCCCATGCTTGTACTAAATTAGCACCGTAGTTAGTAGAAGAAGATAATGCGCCTACTGCCGAATTTTGCGCCAATTTAGTAAGTACCTTTTGAGACAACGTACTCAAAATGGTCTTTTTAAGTCCTATCTCCAATGGCTTTGTAACAATTTTTCCAGCAGGACCTCCCGCAAGCATCGTCGGTAACTCTTGCATTATTGACGTCCAAATAAGACCTGGATTATTTGATAAATACTTAATAGCGGCATTGAAACCTTTACTATCATAAATATTCCCTACATTATTAGCCCGCATATCATGATGCCAACTCTCGCGATCCTGTGCATATTCCAACAGACTCATGCCCCTAGCCTCTTTCCTCATCTCAGAAGCTGTAAGTGCCAAATCCTTATGTTCTCTAGGTAAGAAATTACCAATTAATCGAGTAGCTGCCTCATCTACTGTATTTAAACCATAAGTATAAACTCCCCTAATTAAGGTATTAGTTTTACCAACACCATATCCAAAATTATCAAATGAGGATGTTGAGTGCAGTTTTTCATTGTTAGATAAAGAATCATAAACAGTTTGTCTTCTAATACGATCTTCTATTAATTGCATATTAACAATACTATCAGAGGCAATAGCCGCTTTACTTGGTTCCCTTAAATAACGAGAAACCACAGGTGTTTTCGAAAAGCTAATCCCCCCCTCCTTTAGCTTAACACTTTCATCAATCCATCTTGTCTCATCAGCACTCATACCATACAGCACAGAAGGCTTAACATTTAAAACTTTAGCGTTATGCAATAACTTTACATACTCATCAGGTAGCATCATTTTTTGCATGGCACCTATTGAGGTTAAATCCATGCTAAGTGTATCTAAATTTTCTCCTATCTGATCTCTTCTTTCAGAAGACTTTTTCTTAATTAAAGATTCTTCATCAGCAGACAAAGGGATATTCCCCCAACTACCATTACCAAAATTCTCTGCTCTAAGCTGTAGTCTTTGTTCAGCTTTTTTTTCTCGCGCGGCTCTTTCTTCATCAGAAACAAGAGGAGTATTATTCTGTCTAAGACGTGACTCTTCATCCTGTTTACGAATAATTGCCAATATTTGTTTACGTTTACGCTTTTCCTGCTCTTTATGAACATCTTTAGCTATAAATAGATAAGGATTTTCACTCTGATTATCTTGAGAACCTTCTTCTGTCAGTTCTTTTTCTTCAACTTCTGATAAGTTCTGATCAGTCATTTCCCACCTTCCTACTGTATAACTCAATAATATTATCTTCTGTATCAGATAGCCCTTGAATTTTTAAAGCATCTTTTATTCTACGCAATTCTTTCTGAGGGATATTACTTACGGAGGCTACTCTTGCTACTTTACGTTCATCTTTCGTCATTTGATAATAAGGTTTTTGGGTATCGAACCAAGCTCCTTCATCTAAGCGCATCCAAACAAACTGCTTATCCGTAATATCTAAAATTTCTTTTGGAGAGGCTACACGCCCATTCTTCTTTTCAAAACTCTCAACATCATCCACAATAGACGCATTTAAAATATTGAGATTTTTTTCATTGATAAAACCTGCCGCTTTAATCCTAGAATTAATTAGAGTACTGGTTTTAATTACACCATCACGTCTAGCTGGATCATTTTTTATATTCTCTTGCAGATCAATCAATTCTTTTAATTGATCTTTTGGAATCTTACCAAAATAATCTTTTACTAAATCAATAGGTTTTCCAGCCATAACCCGCCCCCTAGCCTCTTGATATGTCTGAAAGTCTAATTGTGTGGGTGGTGTCTTCTCCAATAATTGTTTACGATCCTCTTCAGTTAATGCACACAATTGACTAGCATCTACTTTATTAATCGGCTCTCCTTTCACATATAACTGATTCCAAATCGCTTGATGATTTTCCTGATACTTTTCCTTAAGAGCTTGTTGCTTTTCTAGCATAAAGCTTTTGATTGAAGCTTTAGCAATCCGTTTTTGATCATCATTCAAATTTTTATTACGATCAATAAGCGCTAAAGTACTATCGATATCAAGTTCATCCTCTTTTTGTTGGCTAATTTTTAACGCCGTTTGCTTTAGTTTTTCATCAGGCATTTTATTAATAAAGTCGGCTTCGGATAACTGCCCTTTGCTTGGGTTTCCAAACTCTTTAAGCCAACTGTTCATTTGCTCATGGCCTACCTGTATTGAAATAGCGGCCATTGCGGGTGAACCATAACGATCTAATGCTTGGTTAAAAAAAGTTTGTTTTAATTGCTCAGTATATTGCGGATTATTATTAAACTGTTGTTGATCGAACTTAACACCCATTTGATTTGCAATATACTTGGCTGTTTCAGTGTCCTCCTTTGCCGTATCGCCTTGTGTCTTACGCAACAAACTATACGCATTCACAGCAGATAAATTACCTGTTTTCTCAACCTGTTGATTCATTCCATCAACTAAAGTATTCGCATAGGATCGCCCCACGTTTACATCAATGGATGCATTAATCTGCTTAAGGTAATCACTTTTAATCAACGAAGTTAAGTAATTCGTCTCAGGATTATCTTCAAGCAACATCGCTCTCAACGTTTTTAACTGATCAATACTACCGGTATCATTTGCATCTTTTATCCCCCCTGAAATATAGGACGACTGAAGTCTCTGATAATTCGCTTCCTTTTGAAGACTCCAATCAAACCCAAACCCAAACTCACCAGTTTTTTGAAAATCTTCATTATTTTCTAAAGTCTGTATTGCCCCGCTGGCTGAAACTTTACCGCTATATGCCAACTCGCCTACCTTTTCCACTGTCCTAGCAACTGTAGCACCTGCTCGTGCCGCACCTGCATTTTTAATTAGCAGAGAAATCCCTAATTTATTGTTATAAGACAATTTTTTTTGATCTAACAAATACTGCTTTTGGCTATTCCTATCCAAGCCATCAAAATTAGGCGGTTTAATAGCATCCTCCAGCTTTTGATACGTTGGGGCTATCTCCTTATCCGTAATTTTTCCTGCTGCCAAAAGTTCTGCCACTTGGCTACTGGCCGTATCCAATCCTACTTGATAATCAAACAGCTCATTATTTGCATCCAATAATGCACTGGTTTTCAATTCATTATAAAAGCCGTCTACTGCTCCTTTCATAAGAGCTAAGCCATCACTACTTTGGCCTTGTATATTGGTTGACTTTAACTGGGCAGAACGATTACCAAAACTATCACCACTAGGAATTTGCATCTTATTCTCCTCCCACACCAGCATCAGTTGAACCACTGCCACCTTCACTATAGGTTTTAAGCCATTTGCCCGCGGCACCAAACCCTAGCCCAGCCGCATCAAATAACGAACCACTGCTTTTCCATAAAGCTGACTTAAAATCACTACTACCATTGATCTTATAGGCTTTAGCCTGCGCCAAACTGCGCTTATAAGCATCTTGCCCGTCATAAATAGCCATTAACGCGTCTTCTTCAGCACGTCGACGGATATCTTTCTCAATAAGCCCGGCAGTTCCCTCACCAACCACCACACCAGAACCAGCTGCTGCAGAAACAGCTTGTCCTTGAACAGTACTGGCTGCTTTACGAATTTTATCAGCCTCAAGATAAGCACCTTTCAACTGTGCCAAACCATCAGCCTTAGCTTGTTTTGCCTGATACTTAGACCACGCCTTCTTTTGCGAAGCCTCACCAAAGCCAGCCAAAAGACTTCCCGCTATCCCAACCAAAGGCAAACCTTGTCCAAGAAAACTGGCCGCGACTCCCAAATAGCCTGCAGCTTTTTGAGTACCCGTCTGGGCATTAGCTCCCTGTTGGCCTTGTGTATTTTGTATGTTTCCTGCCATCTCTATAACCTCTTCTCAAAAAAGATACCGCCATCCTCATAACCCAAGAAGTGATATAAACGACGACATCCTTCCACATTAATATTTGTTGTAATTCCCACATGCAAACTAATAGCGCCTTTAGACTTAGCCCATGCCTCAAATGCTTTAAACAATGCAATAGCCGCCCAACCATTACGTTTAGAAGGAACGACGTAAACAGAGTAATCAAATCCTAATAAATCATCTGAAAACCACTCATCCATTACGCCACCCAAAAAATAACCGATAACCTCATCATCATCCTCTGCAACAAACGCATTGTCTGAATCGCTTTCCACCATCAAAGCAACCATTTTGGCTGCTTTCTCTGTACAAAAACCTTTATGTGCATAAGAAGAATTTTGTTGAAGTGCCTCCCCCAAGCTCACAATAGCTTCAACATCAGACAAACCGGCCTCGCGCACACTAATCATTAACCGATACCTTCTTAATCACCGCTAACAAATAAAAAGGCAACGGCTGATCCTGCTCGATCGTAATCGTATTATTCCAACCCAAAGCCTCGATTTTATAATCGCCCGAAAAACTGGGCGCAGGCTGATCCAAAACTCTCTCACCCAACTGACGAAACGGCAACAGATCACCATTGACAGAACAGCCCGTAGTCGTCATAAACCGAAGCACCACCTCACCCACACGCTTATTACTACCCTGTATTGTTCCTGTAGCCCCTTGCAACTCCACGTCCAACGTCTCAACCGTAGTTTTATAAGGCAAACCAATCACCACGTTTTTTGCATCACGCTCAATCGTAACACTACCGCCAACCACTTGCCGCTTCTGCATCACAGAACCATCTGCCAACACATCCACTGTTTTACCTTCTAAATGGTCCAATCCTCTAAAAACACGTTTGGCCTGCTCACCTTCAAAAATTTTGGTCGAATGGCTATAAACATCTCGATTAAAACGCTCAAGATAACGAACAGACTCCCCATTAACCTCACGCTTAACGACCACCCACACCTCATCAGCCACACCATTAGGAATAGTTGCAACTGACTCATACTCACCATCGGTATACTGTCTCGCCCATGCCAACACTTCCTGTGCAGCATTAACCGTCAACGTCGCCAACTGCCCATCGGCGCGCACCATCCACAGAACTGACTCGGGCTCTTGCTGATACGCCATATCCACAATACCGCCCTCAGTAATATGCTCTGATAAAATAGACGCATCTGTTGCCACCATTGAATCGCTCGAAGCGTCATACACCATCGAACGTAGCTTACGACCAGAACGTTGCATAAAAAACAACTCATTCCCAACCCGAATAGGCTTCACATGATTACAGCCATAAGCCGAATGATTTTTAATTTGAATATTCGTCGGCGTAATCGCACTCTTTGATGCTGAACCCGACATCGAAAACTCCCCCCCATACGTCAATACCACGGGGTTATCCAACTGCGTTAAATGCGCAATCGGATTAATTTGATCAGAAGAAATCGTAAAACTTGCCGCGTCATCATCATCCGTTGACAACTCAAAATTCAAATACTCTGCTGTTTTACTCATCCAAATTGTTTGCGGCTTCTCAACATTCCCACCACAAAATAAACGCTGATTATGAAGCGTCACCGATGATGGATACCCATAATCGCCACTCCACACCACTGACTCCAAACTCCATGCATTCGCAGGTACTTTAGCCGTTGCCGAAAGCACCGTCTTAATCTCTGCCACAACAGAACGCGCATTAGTAAACCTCGTAATTAGACAAAGTCCCTTATTCAAACGAACATACTTACCTACATCCTCAACGCGCCAGCCTTCGGCATCCAAAGTTAACGTCACCTCCTGCCCGATGGGTTCTTTCAAATTACAAGTACATTTTGTTTGTGGGCTACTTTCTAACTGCCAACTTTTTCCCTTAATCACATTACTGCTAAAAGCCGACTTAATCTTCACCTTAACCGAGCGACGACTTACAAAAGCCGTAATCTCCGCCAAACCAGCGCCACAAATAATATTGCGACCAACATCCGCCGCTAAAAAGAAATCAGCTGCCAAATTAGCCACATCCTCATTGGCTGTATTCTTCTCAAGGGTTAAAGCAATATCAGGATAATTCCCTACCTCATCAAAAGGTTTAACAATAAAAGGCGCCTCAGCCAACAACCAACTCTCATCAGATAAACGACGTAAACGATGAATAGGCAATGCTTGATGCGCCAAAAACATCGTATCCGCACCCTGCACATAATTAATAAACGGCAACATCGACTCAGAATAAGGCGACTCCAACTCCGCCACCTGCTTTGTATTCTTAAACACCCGAATATACTTATCGCCAAACTCGACCATATACGACTGATCGCGATTAAACACATAAGGGATCAAGCGCACCTTCTTATCACTAAACTTCGTCGGCTGAACAAACTCCGTACCCCAGGTACGCATAATGCCACCCTGCACAGCGACCAACGCATTCTCCAACCGCTTAGCCCCGTTCTGATACCGTGCGACATCCACCCGCCCCATTAACCGAGGCGACAACTCACCCGCCGTAAAATTTGTTTGAATCAAAGAAACCTTAGCCATTTAAGCGCCCCTCTAACAAACTGGACTGCCCAAATGTCTCCGCAGGGTACTCCAAACCATTCAACGCCTTCGCTGTTTTTAACGCCGCTTGAAACTCCTGATAACGATACTGCGCCATTGAAGTCGACTGCGTAATCGCATACGCCATCTTCGCCGCCATTGAAAGCTCCAACAAATCAACCAACACCGCGTCATAAGTAGAAACATCCGTATTCTGAAAAACATAACGCAACTTAAGAGAGGAACGATTCGCCAAAATACAACGCTGCTCCACCAAATACTCCACATCCTCATTCGCCTCACCCACCGACAACACACGAATATAATCCGCAGGCAACGTAAAGCGATAACTAAAACCATACTCAGGCTTATCCTTATCTGCCGAAAGCACCACCCGCTTAACCGCACAACTCCAAGGGTGCTCACGCAACAACGCATCGCGTGCGCCGGGGTACAAATTAGCCGCCAAACGCGCTCGATCATTATTCTCAGTAAAATTATTAATAGTTTGCGCGCCCAACATCAAAAGCGCATTAGAACACACCGAAACACTCGAATTAGCTGTCGACATCTGCTAGCTCTCCTCACAAAACCGCAGCAGAAAAAATATCCCTGCCGCGGCTAACCTAAAAAATGCTACTCAGCAAACTCAATAGCAACCACTTTCTTCTCATTCGCACGACCTGCGCCATAAGAAGACATAACAGAAATTTGAATGGCATTATTCTTATCACGACGAACGCCCACATCCGTCTTATAATCATTACCCGCACCAAAATGCGCGCCACTTGAACACCAAGCCACGGTAGTATGCACACCCGCCTTGTTATCCAACGCCTCATAAGGTACCCAATTAAAGCCAAGCCAATTTGTTGCTATTGCACCATCTTGCAACATCTCCACCTTCAAGAAGTCTGCACTGGTTAACGTCGTATCATTCAAGATTGTTTCGAGCATATCCGCGTTATAAGCGATATAAAGCTTCTCACCCATCTTTTCATCGCACTCATTCTTGCGAAATAAGGCTTTAGCTTTAATAATTTTCGCCTTAGTAATACCCGCGCCACCAGCCAAAATACGCTGAGCAGCAGGCAAAGCGACATCACTGTAAGCACCATCTTGCGAAGTTTTACGTTTGATTGCATCCATTAACCCCCGATAAATCACCTTATCCTTCAAACGATTATTCGCCGCCACCAAGTTAGCCATATAAGCCCCTTGAGGGTCAGCCAACAACTTAGGTAAATCACGTGGCTCAATCGGAACATGCAACCCATAATCCGCCATCGTGACTAAACGAGAACCCGATTCAGGCACACTCCACTTAGTATCCTCAAAACGGCCAGTGACCTGCTCCATCTCGATGGACGCCATATCATTAACCGTAAAAGAAAATCCCTGAATCTTGCCGCGGTTATACACTGCTTGTACAAAGCGCGACTCTTTTTGTTGTGATTCAATATCAAACGCATCATGAAACTGCTGCGCAAAAGCGGCAGTAATCATGCCGTTATTTGTAGTAAAATCCTGTGACATATTAAAATAACCTTAAAAATAAAAATTACCTCATTGTGGTTATCTACTTAAAAAAATAGGCCACCAAAACATGACCGATTCGGCTAACGGCCAAGGGCAACACGGTTATCCAGTAGCCATACTGGGCCGTAAGGTTATTTTGCAGGGGGTGCAGGGTTGGAAACCTGACTAAGTGAAGAAAAACTGCAGGCGAGCCTTTTCAAAAAAAAGACTTCCTCCTTATTTAATAATGATCGGAGGACCAATGGATAATAGGCGGATAGAAAATTACATTTAATCCGTTAATCAACAATACGTTAAAGGAAAAAATTATTAATGTTTTTTTTAAATATTTCTTTACCTAACCTCCACTATCTTTTTAAGAAAACACCTCTTTATACTGCTTTATCCTATTACACACTCTCTACTGTTTCCTATGTGCTTAAGTTTATAAGGGTTGTAAACCTAGCTAGATTAAAAAGAATTAAGATGAAACGTTAATTACACGAATAGGACTATGGCTAGCAGTGATAATAACAAACTACTAGCCAAATAATTAATTTAAATATACTCTTCTAAAAAACGCAATTTTGGTAAAGGATCCTCTTTGGCTTTTGTAAGCCAATCATCAATAATTTGTTCCTTATTTTTTATTTTATGCCTTTTCATTACATAGGCTAATTTTGCGCAATAAAATCGCACATTAACAATTTCATCTTCATCACCATCAGGATAATAATACTTACGCTGAATATAGTCAGTTTCATCTATTAAGCATTGCAACCCTAATAGAACCTTTTTTAAAGATCGCTCATCCAGCCAATCAGCATGCTTTTCAACAATAGTAGTAATCGTTTGAAGTGCTATTGGCAAAGCAAAATACTTGCGTAATGCTATGCTACTTACCAATGTATCCACTAACCAATCTAATTTCTTTTCTTTCGGAAAGGTAATCCAATGATAAAGCCTATTAGTGATTTTTTGTATTTCTGTAGGATCATTGAGTGTAATTATTTTATTAACTAAAAATTTTTCTACTTTAATTAAAAATTCATCATTATTGGTCATTAATGCAATTGAGAAATCAGAAAATAAAAAATGAATATCAAACTTTTTAATCTGTTCTTTCATTGTGTTAAACCAGTGATTTTTTTGAACACTTTCGTTCAGCAACTCTTCTCCAGACTGTTGATCGAACATTAACGCTACAATATAATCGATTAACTCGAAACGAATTTTAATTTTCCCTATAAAATCAATAGTAAAACTATCTCTTTGCTCTTCAACTAATGTTTGGCAAATTACTGATGCCTCATTATCCCACCAGTGTTTTATCTGATTAAAAACCTTCTCTAACTCTATTGACGACCACCTAATCTCTAACAATGACCTTTGAATATCTACAAGCCACTCATTTTCATTACCGCTAAAATGGATGCGGTTATCAATAACATATCCTCTTAATTTCTGAGAGAGCAACCACTTTTTTAAACGTAATTGTATATCTAGATTATCTTTATCCCACTGGTAAGCCACCCAACCTTGCATACCTTCTAACAAAGGCCACTCATCATTTCCTTCCCTAAAAATACTATCGGCTAATTCTTGTTGCTGTTTTTCAGGCATAAGCTTCAAGTTTTTAATATTATACAAACGAGACCATACACAACTCATAGGGTTTATATAATCATCTTGAGTTAAGAAGTTTCCAATCCATTGATCTGTATTTCCTATTGACTCATCAATAATCTCCTGCGCACCATTCGACTTATTTTTTATCTTCTCTTTAACTATCTCTATCAGCTCATCAACTTTATTAATTAACGCCCGAATAGGTTTAATATTTTCTGGAATATTTTTGGGCAAAATATCAGGAATAAACAATAACCAATTATTTAAATTCACTTGCCCATGTCTATTTAATCGATCTATGGGAGGGCAGACAGGCAAGCAAAAAACTCGCTGTAGCAATACAATTTTTTTCTGCATCGAAACACTGTCAATACAACTCTTCAGTGCTTTTGAAAAGGCAGCCCATTCAAGCCCACAGCGCCATAATTTATCAGCGCTATGCCAACTTATTAACTTTTCTGCAAACTTACAAATAATATCTTCATCAATTATACAAGCAACAAATCGCTCAAATAAGCCCAATAGTAATTTTAAATCGCTTGATTGAACGTTATGCTTATTAACATTGATATTATTGAATTTATTAAAATTATCAGACCTATTAAAATATACCTCTACAATATCACTAATTCGTCCTATAAAATTATCACATAATCTCTGCAGGGTAGTTTGCTTAATTGACGCAACCTGATAAGCTGAAAACCAACCTGTTGTATAGCGCTCTTTAGACTCCGTATAAGCATTTAAAACCTCACTAGCCCTAATACGTAAAAGAATATTGACTATTCTAGGTATAGAATCATTAAACTGCATCCACCATGCCGCAACAATATAACTTTTTTTATCATAGGAATTATTACTTATTATGGGAGTAAGCCCACATCGTTCGGCTAAAGTTAACCATGCAAAAGCTGCGCGTATTTTATGCTGTCTATCTTCATGATTTAAATCAGCAATAATCTTCTCATACTCCCCTATGGAATCATATCCACAGTTCGCCAACTGAAATAATCTCTGTTCAATTTCTATTTCTTCTCTTTCATGTTCCTCATCATCATTACCACTAAAATCATTGTATTTAGCTAAATAAAGGTTATTTATAATAAGGCAAGCCCATGCTTCGCTTGAGATATAACGCATATTTCTACTGTCTATTCTGCTTAATAAGCGTATTTTTTGCAACCCTTCTATACAAATAGCAATAGCTTTACTTAATTTTTCACCTAACTCACTTAACAGAGCACCTTTCTTGACATATATAAAGCCGTCATCACTTTTAGGCTGCCAATTACTCAATAACTCATAAGCTTTTTCTTTATATCCCTCATAAAGATTAAATAATGCTTCCTCATATACACATTCATCGCATAAAGAGGGGTCACCTCTCGCATATAGATTATCTTTGATAAGTTTTTTTATTTTTTCAAAACTCTCTCTTTTAGATTCCTCACGGCACCAACGCAAAAGAGCTAAAGCCAAATAACACCAATATTTATGAAATTTTTTAGAGGTATCTGCTTGAAGATCTTTTAGAATCTTATTTTTTTCTTTATCTATTTCACTTTTAAATCTTTCGATATCGGTTGAAACAGTTTGCTCTAATAGCTTCAAACACACTTCTGCATAACCATCATATAATGGGAGTAACAAAATATCATAACACCATGCATGTTCTGAAAAAATGATAACGCCAAGAATAGGGTCATTTTCTACTAAATCATCCAATACATCATCTGAATACCAATATTTTGGGACTTTATATCTTAACTGTAATTTTTCTCGCTCCGCTCGAGGGGCAATCAACCAATGCGGATATTTTTCATGCACTTTTATAACGGCAATACAAACATTTATTAAATTTTTTTTCTTTTCATCTATATTCTTAGCATATCCCTCATTAATTACGAGCTCAAGTTCCCATAAGTCATTAACATTGTATGGGGCTGGCTTTATCTTTTTAAGAAACTCAGCATATTTTCCTGCATAATCATTTTTACTACCTTCTAATACAGGTAAAGTTACAATCGTAATACCTCTAGTTTCTAGAAGTTTTTGTTGAGCAACACTTGGCTGTTTATCAGTGATAAAATAAATAGGAAGTTTATGTTTTTTAAGCATATCCTTCACCCAACCGATCCAATTCAAAAAGTTAGGATCATCTCCAGAAAAACCAACTAAGCAAAGTATATTTTCAAAAAGAACCTGCCTAACCAAGTTAACAAAAGGTGCAAACTCAGTATCATATTTACGAAAATCCTCCTCAGTAAAAATAAAAGGACGATGACTAGGAAAAGAACCATTTAACTTAACAATACGACGTCTTTTTAACATTTTCGAGCGAGGAATATCTTCCCTAGTAGCCACAGTATAATGAGGGGGATTTACAATTTGAGTAGCGGCCCTCTCTAATAGCGTATCATAATTCGTGGTCAGTATTTCAGTCCAAGGAAGCTCTAATAACTTTTTGTGCAAGTCACTAGGATAAACGCTATCATCTGGTATTAAATTTTTAAGAATAGTATCCAACTCAGAGCGTCCAAATATTTCCTCAAATTGCTGGCCTATCTGCATAGCTCTAGACATCAAAGTCTCTGCGGGCTCATTATTATCTGGCTCTAATCTATCGTGCATCACTTTAACAATATTTTTCCAAAGTGCTAATTTTTCACCATTCCCTGCATTAAGGCTAAATCCGGCACCTACCATCACCGCCGCATTACCATCCTCTAATGCTTTTTTAATAGCTTGATAATACATCTCATTATTAGTAGGCATCTTACTTATCCTCAAGACTTAAAAAACAATATAAGTTAAATTAAAATATTATTCACAATATAACTATGCTTAAGTATAAGAAATCCTATACTTAAGTATTATAAAAATAAATTAAATACACATTTCTCTTTATCTTGTTGTGATAAAAAATAAGTCTATTGGAAATAACTTGTCGAGAGTAATTAACTCCCTATACAATAGGGGGGCTGTAGCAAAATCTATGGCATGGGCTTGGTCGCCCATTCAAACCCAAAGCTGCGATTAATCTTTTAATCCGCAGATAGCGTAGTTTCGCCTGTATTTCATGGCGGGCTGTGCGCGGGACACCGAAAGGTGTGCCGTTTCCTTTGGGTTTGCGGTCGACCAACCTGTGCACAGTTCCGCCTCCCTTTTTTTTGGGAGGCCTTCAATTGGAAAGGTACAGGAGTGGACACAATGACTGACTCAATGGAAATTGAAAAACCCGTTAACGCAGAAGAAACCAACGCTAAAACGCAAACCATCAAAAAAGCTAAACCCCGAGCAAGCAATAAAAACAAAACCAATCAATCACACAACCATGCAAAAAACACAAGCTTTGGGATTAAAAAAGCACCTTGTTATATTCCGTTAAATCTTATCTCACAATGTGGGCATGAGTTTGTGTTGTATTATAATGCCAATGCACCGCGCCAAGCGATTTTTGATTGTGCTACCTCGCGCATTAAAGCCGCCCTTCATTTATTGGAAGTATTTGGCGCGACTAAAAATGCTGAAGCTCAAACGCTCTACGCCGTTGCCTCTGCCTCTAGCTTGTTGTTAAACGATGCGCTCACCCTCTTACACGAGCTAAACCCAAATGCCTATCGCCTAATGCTAAAACAATGATGTTAATATTGTTTGCTTTAAAGCCAATCGTTTGATTGGCTTTTTTAGGCGTCATTTATTGTTGATCCTCTGCCTCTAGCGGGTGTGCCTTTGCTAAACGGGCTTGGTTGATTTTTTCTATAAACTGTTTACCGCGCCAAACATAAGGGATAGTAATTTCATGTTCATTTAATAAACGAGAGTCTAATTTTATCGTATAGCTTTGGAGTATCCACCCTATAACACTAGGGACATAGAGAGCATCTTCTAAATTAGACCACTCAATTTTATGCACTCGCTTTTGCCATGGAAAAACACCATAAAATGCCCATATACCTTGTTTATTGGCATAAATCTTAACCCGCTCTACACCCAAGATCACAAAAAACCAATACACTATCGATACTAGCGTGATGATTAATTTAAATGCGCCCGCACTCAGCCCCGAAAAGAAAAAGAAAGCCCCCATCACACAAAATGCAATGATATTAATAATGATATATTTTATATACACGATGAAAGAGAGCCTTGCACAGAACATCATATCATTGATTATTTTTAGCTTATTACTCACCGAAAACCTCTTAACCTAAAATCCATCTTTACCCCTACAATACAATTTAATAGTCTATAATGCTCATACAAAAGTCAACCAGCGCAATTATAAAGATACTATGCACATGCAAAGGTATTGCACAAGGAAATAGGCAAGACAAGCAATGAGTAAAGCACAGGTATGATTGAATAGAAGAAGAAAAAGGCTCAACATTATGACCTACCCTTACAACAAGCCGCCTTTAAGGGCGGTTTTTTTATATCGATACACTCACTTTGTGCCAATGAGGTAAAAAAATACTCGCATTTTTTGCTGTCATTTGAGAAAATAATTGCAATACGTTGTGATATAAAAAAATAAGACTAATAATTTATCCAGCATGATAATACCCTTAGACTTCACAAGGGAATTGCAGATAAAGCTCCTTATAAGTTTTAGATGATTGTTTAAACAAGAAGTGTAAATAAGTCGTCCATTTCTAACCTAATTATGTGTAATTGCCCATTTTATACAGTGATTTTTCATTAACTTGCCCAATGCTATCTCGTTTTATTTATAGTTAAATGCCATGAAGTAGAAATATATTATTACAGAACCCTCTATCTTAAGTTAAGGAGAAACTATGAAAAGAGTCAAGGGGTTAAGATGGTATATGATTACGTTGGTTACCATAGGGACTATCCTCGGTTATTTAACTCGAAATTCTGTCGCCGTTGTTGCAACGGAGTTAATGAAACCTGAAAGTGGATTTGGGCTAACCACACAAGAATACTCTTATATCGTAGCCGCTTATTCAATGTGCTACACCATTATGCAACCAGTAGCGGGTTATGTACTCGATTTGTTAGGCTCTCGCTTTGGTTATGCCATCTTTGCAGGGTTATGGGCCATTTGCTGTATGGGTTCTGCTGGTACGACAGGCTGGGTTGGTTTGGCCGCTAGCCGAGCAGCCGTAGGTGCTACTGAAGCGGCGATGATTCCCGCAGGCCTAAAAGCTTCAAGTGAATGGTTCCCCGCAAAAGAAAGATCAGTCGCCGTGGGTTGGTTTAATTTAGGTTCTTCCATTGGTGCAATGCTAGCCCCCCCTGTCGTTGCTTGGGCTATTTGGTTTCATAGTTGGGAAATGGCTTTTATTTTATGCGGTGTGTTAAGTTTTATCTGGTCTATTGCATGGTTAATTATTTATAGAACCCCTCGTGAGCAAAAATATTTATCGGCTGAAGAAAAAGAGTATATTCTCTCCGGCCAAGAGGCTTCACACTCTATCGAAAATAAGCAAAAGATGCCCATCTTAACAATCATTCAAACACGACGTTTTTGGGGAATCGCCCTCCCCCGATTTTTGGCCGAACCCGCGTGGGGAACGTTTAATGCATGGATTCCTATTTTCATGATGAAAGCCTACGGGTTTGACCTTAAAGCAATTGCGATATTTGCATGGTTACCCATGCTATTCGCAGATGCAGGCTGTGTATTGGGCGGTTATATGTCGCCTTTTTTCCAAAAACACTTTAAAGTTGGCTTAGTGACTTCACGCAAGCTAGTGGTGACTGTTGGCGGCGTGTTAATGATTGGCCCAGGCTTAATTGGTTTATTTACTAGCCCTTATGTGGCAATTGGCTTATTATGTATTGGTGGATTTGCGCACCAAGCATTATCCGGAGCACTCATCACACTATCATCCGATGTTTTTGGTCGTAACGAAGTCGCAACAGCAAACGGTTTTACAGGAATGTCGGCTTGGCTAGCAAGCACTATTTTTGCATTAATTGTTGGCGCGTTGGCTGATACCATCGGCTTTAGCCCTTTATTTGTTATCTTATCTATCTTAGATCTTTTGGCCGTAGTAGCCGTGTGGACAATACTACAAACACCCAAACAGTCCCCAAAGACTGTGTAGTACCGAGGAGTTATCAACGATCATTATTTTGATTTAAGGAGATAGAAATTGCTTATCGAGCAAATTTTAAACTCACCCATAAAGCAACAAATTAGTTCTGCTTTATCATTGGTAACTTTTGGAGAACTAAGCTTACTCGTTGTTAAACACAAAGCGTGTGAAGCCATTATTTCATTGCAAGGAGCGCAACTACTTCATTGGCAACCAACGCAAGCTAATACCAGAGTCATTTGGTTAAGTGAAAAGACGCTTTTCACTAAACATAACCCCATCCGTGGTGGCGTTCCTATTTGCTGGCCGAATTTTGCAGATTTTGGTGAGCCTTTCCACGGTTTCGCAAGGTTACTCGATTGGAAACTAATTGAAACTAAAGAGGAAGATGACGGCGTAAGACTAAAATTACAACTAACAAATTCAGATGAAACTAATCACTATATTGGCCAGTCTTTTTCTTTAGAGCTTACACTTGAACTAAGCTCAGACTCTTGCGGTTTACAATTACAAATGCAAGCTGAAAACCTAATGGTCACTTCGGCGCTACACAGCTACTTTAATGTGTCTAATATTTCAAATATTCTAATTACCGGCCTAGGGGTGGATTATCAAGAGCGCTTTATAACCGGTAAAATACCGCAAAAAGAGGGTCAACTAACTATTAATGAAATGGTTGATCGTATCTATACTTCACCTGATCCCATGACAATAATAAACGATATACATCACTCTATTCACATTAATCATTTGAATGCATCTGATCTCGTTGTATGGAATCCGTGGCATAAAAAATGCCAACTGATACATGACATGGACGCAGATGGTTACAAAACAATGGTTTGTGTTGAAACAGCGCGTATTACTGAGCCTGTACAATGTTTAATGAACCAACCACCAATAACATTAGGTTTTATAATTGAGCTAATCACAACTTAACCATATGATTTTTTTTAAAAATTATAGGAGTTTATTATGGCGAAGCAATTTAAGCGATTACTAATTACAGGCGCAGCAGGTGCGCTAGGTACAGTACTACGTAATAATTTAAGAGACTATGCAGATATATTACGACTATCCGATATCAATGCTATGGGAAAAGCAGCGCCACACGAAGAAATCGTTCAATGCGATCTAGCTGATTTTGATGCCGTTTTATCGATGGTAAAAGATGTAGACATGATTATCCACTTTGGCGGTATTCCTGTAGAAAGTGATTTCCACTCCATCGTACACTCCAACATTGTCGGCAGCCATAATATATACGAGGCTGCTCGCAAACAAGGCGTTAAACGCGTTATATACGCCAGCTCAAACCATGCCATTGGCTTTTATAAATCAACCGAAGTAATAGACACTGAAGCAATGCACCGCCCAGATAGTTTTTACGGCCTAAGCAAATGCTTTGTTGAAGACTTAGGTAGCTACTATTACGATAAATTCAAAATAGAGTCTGTCAATATCCGCATTGGCTCCTGCTATGCAGAACCTACCGATCGCCGTATGCTAGCCACTTGGTTATCGTTTGACGACCTAACCCAACTCATTGTTAAAAGCCTAACCACGCCACGCGTTGGCTTCGCTGTCATCTATGGCGCTTCAAATAACGATCAACAATACTGGGATAACAGCAAAGCAAGTTTCCTAGGCTATGCACCTAAAGACAATGCCGGCCACTACAGAGAAATAGTACTAGCTAAACTACCTGATACCGACCCAGACCATGCGCTTTACAAATTCCAAGGGGGCAATTTCGCGGCAGCAATGCCAGACGACAAATGATTTTATAAAGCGTTAACCCTCGACACAATCAATTGAGCGCATTAGGAGAAAGACATGACCCACCCACTACCCACACATAATATGTCAACATATGTTTACGTAAGCTGTGCCGATGATAGCTCAATTGATTGTTACCAGCTAGACACCAAAACAGATCAACTGCGCTACCTACGCTCTGTCAACACAAACGGCCAAGTCATGCCAATGGCTGTATCACCCGACAACAAACAACTCTACGCCGCCATTCGCTCACAAGCTTACCACCTCATCAACTACCAAATTGATCACTCAAACGCAGAACTCAAAAAAATAGCACAAACACGGCTCCCCGCCAGCATGGCCTATATCACCACCGATCGACAAGGGAAATACCTTCTTAGCGCTTCGTATCACGACAACCAACTCTTTGTTATGCCCATCAACAACGGTCAGGTCAGTGAATCATGCACTATTTACAACACAGGGTTAAATGCCCACTGCGTTGTTGTTCATCCTCGCAATAGTTTTGTCTACTCAACCAGTCTCGGCAGTGACAAACTACACCAATACCAACTCAACAACCAAAACGGGCAACTAACAGCGATCGACAAAGGGTATATTGATACACCCAAAGGTTCAGGGCCTAGGCACATAGCTATCAGTCCCGACGGACACTTTCTTTATGTCGTGACAGAAATGACCGCCACAGTGTTATGCTATAAAATTAACCCCCATGGCGCCCTCACCTTCTTGGCTGAAATAGCAGACTTCCCACGCCAATATAATCACCTAAACAAAAGCAAACGACGCGATCAAGTCACCCCAGCTGACGAACCCACCAGTATTTGGGCATCCGATATTAAACTCCCCGCTAATGGCAACTTCCTCTACATTGCAGAGCGAACCAGCAACACCATCGGTGCTTTTCAAATCGACAAACTAACGGGCTTACCCCACTATATCGGCGCTTTTCCCGTAGAAAAACAACCCAGAAGCTTTGCAATAGATACCAGCTGCCACTACATGGTTGTCACAGGCCAACAAGATAATCACATAGGCCTCTACTCCATTAATCAACAAACAGGGCGGCTATCACCACAAACCAAAGCCAACGTAGGTAAAAACGCCAACTGGGTAGAAATCATCAGCGTTCCTAATGAACGATAAAACAATACCCCATGCTAAAAATAAGCTATACTATTATCTAACAGTGAATTAACCCTTAATTACTAAAAAGCCCTAACTAGGGCTTTTTAGGCTTACATTGGTAATGTAATAAAAAAATCCGTGAACTCTTTTTATGTAGATTGATAAATTTTCTCAAGACTAACAAAATAAAATAGTTACCACCTATTTTGTAAATGATATGATGAATGATACATTTTACAAATCACAAGGTGCCTTATGATAAACACCCCTTTGTATATAATAGATTCTATCGAAACAAATAACTTTAGCGACCCTAATATAATAGAAAGAATACAAAATATTTGGAAAAAATCTCATCATAAACTATCGGGTTACTCTGGTAATATTTATGGTATTTACCATAAATATGCAAGCAATTACAAAGGAGATTACACATTATCAATAGCAACTGATATGCCATATCTTACAAATGCTAAAGAGCCATTGATCGCAGAAGGAACTTATTCTATTTTTAAGGTAAAAGACAATTTACACGAAAATATTTTTGCTCAATGGCAGAATATCTGGCAACTTGAAGAAGAGAACAAAATTCATCGCGCCTATACACTGGATTTCGAAAGATACTCGCCTAATGGAAACATTGAAATATTTATTAGCATACTTTAGAAGAGCCTGCTTATTTTAGAATAATATTTTATTGCATAGCTTTGCCACCCCCGGAAATTAACACTCCCGATGACAAAAAAACAGCCTTCAAAGGCGTTTTTTTATGTTAATTTGTTAGCGATTACTGCACAACCTTATTATTAACAATGCGTTGTGCCCTTTTAAACCATCTAAACGCTTAAGGTAGTCTCTAGTAAAGCATGAGTGATACTAAGGATAAATTGGATTTATTAATTTTAATAGGTACTTTAATACCCTGCTGATAATACAAATGTTACAACTCGATCTTAACCACATCCTTAACTTTAGGGCCTAGGTAGATTTTATTGGTTTACCGATCAAGCAAAGGCACGCCATGGGCTACAAAAAGCTGATTATCATTTCGCTGTATTTTTTTACCGTAGGAAAAACGTTAACGTCCATGGTTATACTATAATCAAGTAGCTAGGTGAGTAAGCGCATGCGGTATACCCATATTGTGTGGAGAACTTTTAGCTTATAAAAATGTTAAAAAGGTGAAAAGAACAGGTCAGTGATTTTCTTTTTCATAATGAATAATCTCACGATCAACACTTGTGTTTAGTTGTTCTGTTACAAAAATATCGCGAGCGGCATTACCGATAAGGTTGGTTGTAAAGGCATCAAACCCTCCGCCGATTAAGCCACCGACTACAGGCACGGCTTTACCTAGGTTAATAACACCCGATGTACTGGTTTTGGTGAGCAGTTTAAAACCTACCGATTTATTGATTTGTGCAATCATTTCAAGGGTGAGGTATTTTTGTATAAGAGTGGCGGTAACCTTTGTGCCTAAATCAATTCCCGTTTTTTTTAGGATGCTTTTAACGGAGTTACCACACAGGGCGATGTAAACGAGGGTTCTTACTTTTTCATCTTTGATATCATGCCCGTTTAGATGTGCAATGGCGGCAATCATTCTAATCTGTATTAAAAGAATGGTGGCAAAATTAGCAGGCACTGCCACGGGTAAAGTGAATACACCGCCTGAACCTGTAATAAAGCCAACGGTAGCACTTTTGGTGTTTTGCCAACGAATCAAGGAGTTTACTTGCTCATTGGTGCTGCGATGGTCTTTAAAGGATTGCGCCAGTTGTTCGGCTGAGTCAAACTTTAAGTAGCCTGAAATGGCTTTGTCGTATGCCCAATTAAGGAGTGAGAGTATTTTTTCTTGGGTAAGACGTTTTTCTGACATATTAACTTCCTAGTAAAGCGTTATGATCATTTAACGCTATCAATCCATGCAATACCAGCGTTTTTTTGTTATTTTTTGTTATTGCTCTACCGCAGTCATTTAATTTGTTTACCTATAGCTATTAAAGTGCTGTTGCCCAAAGAAGCATAACTAAAACTAATAAAAAGCCCGCTAATATAATAAATTTTGAACGGTGTTTTTTACTAATACGCCTTGCTAAATAAATACCTAGGCACGTACCAATAACAATACCAATAAACATGGCGATTCTGCCATTTGTCGTACCTCTAATTTCCATCATTAAAGACATGAATAGAAAAGAATAACATCCAATAATGCCACCTAATGCCCCACAAAATAATTGTATAAGCCATTGTTCTATTGGTTCGGCTATCTTATGTAGAAAAGAAAGCTTTTGCTTGGTAGGCATAGTTATTTTTCCCTATTATCTATACGCTCACAATAATGTAAATATCTTTGATTATTGAGGCTGCTCAATAATTTTTTTTAACTCGTCTGTATCCACTGTTTTAGTAATTTGTTGATAGCTCTCCTTTTCATGTCGATAGTTTACAATAACCTTTTCCTCACTAATATTGATCTGAATTTGAGGTGAGGATAATACATAATGGGGGGCATAACTTACACAGCTAGAATACCAGCCTTTTTTATTCTTTTCGAAATAAGCAATAAATTTTTGAGAGGTGTTTAACGTTTTATTAACAATAACTTGTCCTTTTTGGTACTCAATAACCTCTAGCTGGCTAGGTATTAGCTGTATAGGGAAATCAACAGGTAAGAAACTTAAACACCCTATAATGCTTAATAAAATTGTTTGCACTTTATCTCCTACACACTCTTACCTTATGAATAAAATTATTTATCGTTCTATTAGTTCATCTTGCTTATCAAGATGTTTGATCATTTCCATATGTTTATCATTAATTTGTTTAACCAGTTTATTACCGCGCCAAACATCTGCAACAACTATCTCATTAGTTTTTGTGTAACGGTGGGTGAGCTTGATGGTATAACTTTTAAACAGCCAACTAAAAAAACCTGTGTAATAAACCGCTTCATCTAAATCGCGCCATTTAATACCACTGGAGCCGCGGTTCCAAGGGAAAATACCTGCAAAAATCCAAACGCCATCTTCATCGGAATAAACTTTAACGGCCCTGGTTGATAAAATAACTAAGCCCCAATAGATTAGGGTTACCACACCGAGTATTGAGTAAAATATTGCGTTAGAATTACGAAAGAAAATATAGTCTATAACGCCTACTATGGCTAAAATAATAACAAAGCCAATAATGCTTCGTACGTAGGCAAACCAAGAAAGACGCGCTTGTAAATCAATATGATTTGATGTACTGCTGTTAACGCTATTACTCATTTAAAAAATCCTTAACTTATCATCATTCCAAAATAGTTATAAAATCAATCAGTTGATTTTTAACAAACGTAGTATAGCGTATTTGTATAAAACACTCAGTAATCAAGCATAAATAAAGTGTTTTTACTACAACACTCATGTAAGTACTCGCCTACCACGTTCTATAAATAATGATTTAAAAATGCAAGGAAAAAGGAAAAAAGCAGAAAAAAAATTAAATAAACACAGTAAAAAACTTGACTTATTAACACTGCCTGAAAAAACAGGCTTTTACCTGTCAACTATCTTATAATTTATTCTTTATTTTATAACTTGTTGATTTTAAATCATTTTAAATTAATTTAAAAAATAAACAATCTGTCTGTAAGGTAGTTATTATCATGCTTAGCACGTTTTTTTAAACTGTTATCAACAAAGTTATCCACAGTTTTTGTGGATAATTTTTCTACCGATTGGGAAAACACTCTTTCATCGCAATAAAAAGGAATAATCCCTCGCATAGCCTGAGTACAAATAACATAAAATATTTAACCTGCATGGCTATCAAAGCGGCAAACTTTCCACTGATTATTGTCTAGCTTACAAACAACCACACGAAATAAAACCCCTGAATCGAACTCGATAGAAACCTTGGGTTCATCTGCTTTTTCACCTTTTATTAAACGACGCAAACGATTTCCATTGGTTTGTTTAGGGTATGCATAGAGAATTTTATAATTGTCTTGCCCCCGTATTTCTGTTTTAGCTCGCTTTTTAAACTCGTTAAAATCTTTTGCAGTGAAATGGTTTTTTAAAATAAGCCCATACGCTTGCTCAAGCTCGTTATTAAAAATTAGCTGAACAAATTTTTCTGCCACACGTTTTTGCGATGCATAATTATATGGAAGTTTTAACCAATAATAAAAAAGCCCGCCGACGATAAGGCATAAAGCAAGCAATGCACTTAGCAGTACAAGATATTTTTTAGAGGCTAACATAGCACTTATTTTTATCCTTTATTAAATCCGTTATGACTTTCTAAACTCTAAAACTGCATAAACCATTTGTCTAGCAGTGACAAAAGGCATTTTCTACGGGGCTAGCAATTACCTGAAGTTGAGCAGTGTTATCTTATGCACCTTGGAGGGTTATAAATATCTGCTTAATAAATTAAAATAAACATATGAAATGTAAGTATATTTTTTTATTTAACCGAAGTCATCGACTATTTTAAAAAAACAAGCATTAAATAAACAAAAAAGTACGCCTAAATAATCAAAAAAAATGCAGTAAATAACTTGACTTATTAACATTGCCTGAAAAAACAGGCTTTGATCCGTCAACTATTTTATAATTAATCCACAATCTCATAACCAATTGATTTTAAATAACTTTAAATTAATTCAAAAAATAAGCAATCTGTCTGCAAGGTAGTTATTGTCATGCTTAGCACGTTTTTTTAAACTGTTATCAACAAAGTTATCCACAGTTTTTGTGGATAAATTATTTAAGCAATTAGATATCAGCTTTTACATAATAATTTTGCCTAATAATAAAAAATATTACATCTTAATTTTCTATTTTTGGCAGGATAAATCACTATCGTTATCTAAGGATTAAAGATAAAATCATAACGAATATTTTCTACCATCCATGTATCTTCTCTCTCAAGCAGGAGTATTAAAATGAAAACCAGTGCACGTAATTGTTTTTATGGTGAAGTTAGCGAGATCAACACAGGGGCTGTGAATGATGAAGTCAAATTAAAACTAAACGACGATACAATCATTACTGCTATTATTACTCATGAAAGTACCTTACACTTAGGTTTGGCCGTTGGTACAAAAGCATTTGCATTAATTAAGTCATCTTTTATTATACTTGCCTCAGAGATGGATAATGTCAAAGTCTCTACACGTAATTGCTTGTCTGGCACAGTGAGTGAAATTCACAAAGGTGCGGTTAATTCTGAAGTATCCATCACCCTACCTGGTGGTGAACAACTGGTGGCGATCATCACCAATGATAGTGTGCAAAATCTTACCCTCAGCAAGGGCAGCAAAGTGTCTGCATTGTTTAAGGCTTCTCATGTCATATTGGGCGTGAATGTTTAAAACTGCTTACTTCTAACTTATACAACACCTTTTTAAAGAGATTAATCTTGAGGTGTTGTTTATAAAATCTTGTATCTCCCTCTTTTATATTTTTACCCAACCCTACCGCAAAAACATCTCTTAATGCTTTAACACTTACTGATAATAAAAAAATCAAAAAGGCAAGATTAAAAAATTAAAAAAAGTACAGTAAATAACTTGACTTATTAACACCGCCTGAAAAAACGGGGCTAGACTTGTCAACTTTTTTAAAATTTATTTATAAAATTATAACCTATTGATTTTAAACAATTTTAAAACAATTTAAAAAATAAACAATCTGTCTGTAAGGTAGTTATTACCATGCTTAGCACGTTTTTTTAAACTGTTATTAACAAAGTTATCCACAGTTTTTGTGGATAGTTTAGTTTAGTGATAATCAAACTTATAAACACCTTATTATAGAGAACTATCATCCTGAACTAACCGCAACTTTGCATGTTCAATATAATCACTCACAGCCTGTTTTACCTGTTCAGGTTTCAAACGCTTACCTTGTATCGCAAAACTACCGATATAGACAATGAGTCTTAACTCAAATAAACCATTGCGCTCCAATACCATCGGCCCACCCAAACGACGTTTTAATAACAGATCAGTCTCCTCACAATCTACGGTAAAGATCAATGTTCCCATCACATCTTGCTTATAATCAAAGGCAGCAACTCGCTCCACAGGAATAGATTTAATCACATTATTAATCAACACCTGTGCGCCATCCAGTACCACAACAGGTACTAAATAGGCACACCAATACTTAACCACAAAATAGCTATCGAATACCGTCATTAAAAAGAAAAAAAGAGCAAACTCCCAGCCCAATTGTCCAGAAAAATAAGCAAATAAAAAAATACATGTAAAGCACGTCGTTCCCAAAGCTAAAAATAATGCTTTATAACGGCTAGAGCGTGCCACGGTGATAACTAAAGGTTGCAGATGATCTACAGCATGAACATTACAACCAGCCAAACTACTTTTATCCAATGTTTTTATTCTCCAAGGCAATGGGCCTAAGCTAAAAAATACGCTAACAACCATCATAACAAACCCCTTATAATAAAAAAACAACGAGGAGATTAGTCCATGAACACGCTAAAGCGCTATCAACTGATGGCTACCTACCGCTATAACATCACCTGTGCAGAAAATGACTTCACCTTTAGACTTGAAATATATCAACATGATAACGAGTTCAAAGGCATAGTCTTTCAAACAGAGTTTTATGCACTATCTCCAGCCTTTCCCTTAGAGGGCTGTAAACAACCTGCTATCGCTCACGAAGAAACTGAAATACGAGATCATTTCTTTGCTGAGCATGACCTTATCGCTGACTCAGAACAGCAAGTTATCAAACTATTTGAGGAACAAATAACACAACAATTTTTGATCGCACTACATAACACCAATAAAGAAACAATCTAAACAAAAAAAGCAAGACTAAAAAATTAAAAAAAGTACAGTAAATAACTTGACTTATTAACACCGCCTGAAAAAACGGGGCTAGACTTGTCAACTTTTTTAAAATTTATTTATAAAATTATAACTTATTGATTTTAAACATTTTTAAAATAATTTAAAAAATAAACAATCTGTCTGTAAGGTAGTTATTACCATGCTTAGCAAGTTTTTTTAAACTGTTATTAACAAAGTTATCCACAGTTTTTGTGGATAGTTTATTGCCACAATAAAGACCCATACCTACCAACTAATACTTCAATTGAATTAACTAATAATAAAAATTCTTATACACTCATTAAACGTCTTGCTCATTAGTCATCACATACATATTTATCATTCAATCAGACAACTATAAACTCATCGATTATTAAGTTAGAATTCATTCATTTTTATGATAATTTAATTAAAATTGACCAATAAAAAACTTATCGCACTATTTATAGTCAAACAGTCTCCATTTAACAAAGAACTTTTATAAATAGATTACAGACGGATGAATAATGAAATTTAGAAAAGATATAAATGGGCTAAGAGCCATAGCGGTTATTGCTGTTGTGCTTTTCCACTTTAAAATTTACGGCTTTTCTGGAGGATTTGCGGGCGTAGATATTTTCTTTGTCATTTCGGGTTACTTAATGACAGGTATCATATTCACCAAGCTAGACCGTAGCCAATTTTCAATTATTGAATTCTATTTACATAGAGCGCGTCGCATCATACCTGCACTGGCTGTTCTGTGCCTATTTCTAATAGTTTTTGGTTTCTTCTTCTTCCTGACTCACGAATACCGAGAAACCATGCGCGGAATAAAAAGCGCCATCCAATTCACATCCAACATCGCATTTAGCCAAGAAGGCGACTACTTTGCCCTACCCGCACAAGACAACTGGCTACTCCACACATGGTCGCTTTCTGTTGAATGGCAATTTTACATTATCTACCCAGCCATCATTTTGCTACTAAATCGCTTCTTAACTAAAGCATTAACTAAAAGTATTTTAATTATTTGTGCCTTGGCCTCCTTTGGTTTATCCGTCATCTATACCCCCATTGATGCCACCAGTGCCTTTTACCTACTGCCAACCCGAGCGTGGGAAATGCTAGCCGGTGGGTTGGTGTTCTTATTTCCCCTATCACTCAGCAAAAACACCCGTAGCCTATTCTTCTACACAGGGCTAATCACCCTGCTACTTTGCCTCATCTTATTAAATGATGACATTCAATGGCCAGGCTACTGGGCAATATTCCCAGTGATCGGCGCAATGCTTATTATTAGCGCCAACCAAGAAAACATCATCACCAGTAACATCGCTTTCCAATGGTTAGGTAAAATCTCTTACTCCGTTTATCTATGGCATTGGCCTGTGGTTGTATTACTGCTCACCGCAGGCTTACTCACAAACCCCTACTACGTGACAGGGGGAATCATTGTTTCTATATTACTGGGTGCACTCTCTTACCAACTCATCGAAACACGCGTTAAACTCAAATATAGCTACTGGGTTGAATGCATAAAATACATCCTTATTATTGCTATTATTACGGGGCTTGCCGCTAGCTTAGCCTCGATTGCAAAAAAACACGGCACCCGCGATATCGCCATCATTCCCTCATACATCAGAGACATCATACGCATTTCAGATGCCAGAAACCCCTACAACAAATGCTTACAAACACAAGCCCTTAGCACATACCCTGAGTGTAAAGCAGGTGCAGGAAAACCCTCTATTATTGTATTTGGCGATAGCCATGCTAACGTTACCTTCTCCGCCCTGCTTCAAGCCAATGACAAAGGGGCAAGCATACTTTGGGCATACATGGGTTGCCCTATTATAGAAGACATCAAATTTACCATCAGCCGCCGCGTCGGCTGCCAAACCCTTATCAAAGAAAAACTCGCTTTACTTGATAAAGACTACGAAAATACACCCGTGCTCATGGTAAACCGACTCTACAACAACCTAGGCAATGATAAAATGGCGCCTATCGTCTACTTCACAACGCCACATCAACGCCCCACCAAAGAATTCCTCCAAGAGTTCCAAGACCACTACGTAAAAACTATCTGCCGAATCAGCCGTAAACACCCTGTTTACATTCTCAAGCCGATTCCTGAAGCCAACTTCAATGTTCCTGAAAAACTCCTAAGAGAATCATTCTTTGCTCAACCGACCACAGTTGAAGGAACAACCCTAAAAAACTACCACCAACTCAACAGCTTTATCATTGAGAGCATGGAAAAAGCAAAAAATGAATGCGGCGCAGTCCTACTTGACCCTGTTCCCTACTTATGCCCCAATGGAAAATGCCAAGTATCACACGATGGCAAACCTTTATATTTTGATGATAACCATCTCTCAGAATACGGAAACAAACGACTCGTACCGCTGTTTAAACAAATCTTTAACCAGCCCACCGCCCGAGAACAATAAAGATAGTAAAAAAATTGCTGTATTAGAAATAGAACTAATACAGCAATGTTGTTTGAAGTGGCTAGTAGCTTTTACAAATCACTAAAACTACAGAAAGTGAATATCTAAACGATCAATTTTAAAAGAGACATATTTGCCATCAATGATGGATCTAATTTTTTTACTTATACTTATACTTATACTTTTATCATTTACCAAACAGCCCAGTATTTTATTTTTTTAGATCAAACTCACTCACTAAAGACTCTATTTTATCTTTCTCAATGGTAAAGGCTTTATTTTGACTGTAAATAATACACTGATCTTGTGAGCAACCCACTAAAGCTCCTGTTAGAACCTTGCCTGTTTTTAATTGAATGGTTTTCTTAATATCAAAAACTTCTTTATCTTTATTATCAGATGTTGTTAATTGCTGATTGTTGATAATGGCTAATGCATCCTCTTTACCTTTTTGGTAACTTCCAACAATAATCTTACCTGTATACAACACTACTAGCGCAATTAGTATTATGATAAAAAAAACAAAAAGTATTTTTACTTTAAACCTAAATTTTTCATCTTCAAACCAGGGTGTTACTTTACCTTGAATCCAATAAAACATATCAGCGAATAGAAAAAGAAAAATCGCTGTACAATACCCAAACAAACAAATATAAACAATAACTTTAAATGATGAGTTTAAACTTAATACAGCTCCATCCGTATAAAGATTATAATCATCCAACCTAACAAAGCTATAATCAATGCCTAACGTATTCAACAGGCCCTGCCAATAAAGCACACCCACAATATAAATAACGATTTTCACAATCGCATAAAGTGCGCCATTAAATATTAATAAACCAAACAGCTTGCCAAAAAAACGCTTAAAATAAACCATTACTACTCCCTAAATAAATACATGCCTTAATCGTTATACTTTGTCATTAGATTCTAAAATAAATTTAACCAGCTTTAAAATTTGCTCATCTAAATCTAGCTTACTGTAATCAGCCTTATTACGCGATATATACATCTCTGCCACCTTTACTTTGTCTGCTGTAGGTGTAGGTGCATCTGCTTTCTTTTTCTGTTTAGGTATATATTTAAGCAAATTACTCCAATCACCTTTGCTTTCTAACGATTCGGCTGATTGTGGATGTACGGCTAAAACACATTGCTCTACTTTATCATGGTCTAAATAGTTTTCTATTTCTCGGCCTTTGGTAATCCATGCAAAACCATTACCCTGATTAAACTCATCACATAGACGTTGTTTAGTGAGATTAATTTCATCATCCTCGGAACTCTTATCACTATCCATGACAATAACCGCATGAGTATTTAAGCTTTTCAAACTAATTAATTCTTCTAGTGCTTCTTCTTGTTCATCTTGAAAACTACCACACAAATGGCTAGCTAAACGCCCGCCATAAAACATAATGCTGTAATGAATACCTTCGATTAAATCAGAACGTTTGCCCTTAATCCAATAATTAATATAAGTTCTGTCCGATGGGCCTTCTACCCAAATAATACAGTTTGTTTGTAATAGATCAGAGGCTTTATAGCCAAGGCTTTTACAAATCTCTGTTTTTTGGCGATCGGTGGTAATCACCTCCACATGGGATTGCCCCTCTTTTAACGTTACATGAAAAATACTAGCATCCTCTACTGCATCCAACAGATGAGCCGAATGGGTTGTGAATAAATATTGGTTACTCGTCTTTTCAGCTAAGTAACGAACTAATTTACGTTGTAATACAGGGTGTAGATGTAATTCGGGTTCTTCAATACAGAGTACGGTTTCATCAAGCATCGTAGCTGCTGCTGCAATAATAACCACCTCATGTACACCTGTGCCGAGCGATTCAAGCGGTAAGGTTTTATCATCCATATGTACCAAAATCATATCTCGGGCATAAGGTATTTCTATGCGGGCACTTGTATTCTCTAACACCGTTTGTGCAAATCGATTAATCGCTTCAAATTTATGCTTATCTTGTTGTTGGGTATAATGAGGATTTTGAATCTTAGCCAACTTATTGATTAAACCTAAGCCACTAAAATCATCTTCTTTTTCTTGTTCAATTAAAGCGACTTGTCTAATTGCAAGAATTAATTTAATAGTGGGCCATTGAGCATTCACAGGGTAATAGGCTAAGTTTTTACAAAGCGCCATTAACAATTCTTTATTTATTTGATCATAAGTTTTACCTAATACCCAATTTATTAAACTACTCCATTCTCGCTGTTCGAAAGAATCTTTAATAGTTTCATAATTAGGATATATAAATTTCGGTTTCTTTACTAAACCATCATTGAAAACTGACCAAATTAAAGAATGATAGATAGGAAAAACAATATCAAATAGCCTTTTTAGTAAATCTTCAAAATAGACTAATTCTTGATCATTATTTCTTACTTGATTATGTAACCTATCGAAGACACGCTGAATAGAAAAAACCTTTTCTTTAAACTCATCAAATGTTACTGGAAAAGCCAGTTTATATTCTATGCCCTCTTTTTGTAATGGGTAATCTTCTTCTAAATAAGTATTCTCAAATTTATCATGAAGTTCACTACGAAAAGTTGTTTTATATTCATTATCTATATTTTTTATTAAAGTTCCCGTTTGCTCATGTAGGAATTTAATAATGTTCGATTTACCCGAATTATTTTGACCAATAATAAAGTTTATTTTTTTTAACGGTGCAATTAGGGCTAGTTCATTACCAAAGCTTCTATAGCCTGCAAAACCAAAACCTTTTAACTGCATATTCACTCCCTTGTACTGAATAAAAAACTATCTGCATTATCAAACCTACCGATTAAACAGTCAACATAACAAACCCCTTTCCAATTAAACGACCTGCCTATACAATAGTGGGGCTGTAGCAAAATCTATAGCATGGGCTTGCGTAGCTTCGCCTGTATTTTATGGCGGGCTGTGTACGGGACACTCTTCGGAGTGTGCCGATTCCGCTGGTTCTCGGTCTGCCAACCTGTGCACAGTTCCGCCTCCCTAATTTTGAGGGGAGGTTTTCTTCTAAGGAAACGTACAGGAGTGGTCAAATGGCTAGAATACCTAAATCAATTAAACAATCTCGAACAACGAAATCTAATCCAGAAAGCAGTCAACCATCAGGTTTAAGCGCTTTACTTGAGCAGACAAGTTGTTTTGTTCCGTTTAATCTTGTTTCTCAATGTGGTTATGATCGGGTAATTTATTATAATGCGAATGCTTCGCCTGATGCGTTGTATCGCTGTGCCACGGAGAGGTTAAAAGCTGTATTACAGTTATTGGATTCAATTCATGAGTATGGTAGCAGTGAAGCCGACAGTTTGCGTGCGGTGTCTTCTGTGTCTGCCTTTTTATTAAATGATGCGTTGTGTATGTTGGAGGAATTTAACCCCGTTGCCGAAAGGTTAAGAGCCTCTAACACTGCTCGTAAGTAATTTCTTTGATTGGCTTTTTATGCAGTAAAGCCAATACTTTTTCACTATTTGGTTATTTGTTTTTCAAGCATGGCTCTTTTACAATGATTGCAATATTAACGAATAGGGTTATTAGAGCAATGATAAAACGTTTTGTTTTTTTGTTAGGGGTGTGTCTACCCTGTTATACGCTAGCAATGTTAACCCCCGATGAGATGATTGCGCAGGCGGATGAGTCGTTTAGTCAAGGGCATTATGATACGGCAGTAGCGTATTACTCCCGTGCAGCAGAGCGTGGTAATAGAACAGCACAGTTGCAGTTAAGTTTGTGGTACTTTTCAGGTAAAAACTCTGCCCCTAATCTTAAGTTAGGACAGTTTTGGTTAGATGAGGCATTAAAACCACGTACAATCAGCGAGGCCGATTTGGTAGGGGTAAGTTATATGGCAAGCTTTTACCAATCAGGCATTGGTTCTGACTTAGCAGTCGCTTGGTTGCTACAAGGGGCACAGCAAGGCGATGCACAGGCAAGTTATTTGCTATTGCAATGGTATGGAGGGGTTTTAGGGAGTGGTAATTTGAGTAGTTTGGTATTTGAGTGGTTAAACACGCGGTAAGCGGTAGGTTTAAAAATTAGTCCATTTAATAAAAAAAAGTTAAGTAGCCAAAATAATACCAAGTCTATTAAAAATTTATTATTCCAGCTACTTAACCTACTACAAACTTAAAAAATTATTTATCTGCTTGTTGTTGCTTAAACTTTTGTAAATTGCTTTCATGTTCAGCTTTTTTAGCTTGAAGATCTTTTTTATCTTGAGCTAATTTGCTTTTAGTTTCTTCGTGTTTTTTATTCCACGCTTCTTTGTTTTCTGCACGTTTGTTAGCAGCTTCTTGTTTTTTAGCTTCAAAGTTCTTTTTGCTGTCTTCGCGTTGTTTTGCCCACTCTTCTTTAGTTTTAGTTGGCTTATTTTCCGCTTCATGCTTTTTAGCTTCTAACTTGCTTTTAGCATCTTCACGTTTTTTGTTCCATTCTTCTTTGTTTTCGCTACGTTTGTTAGCAGCCTCTTGCTTTTTAGCTTCAAGGTTCTTTTTGCTTTCTTCGTGTTGTTTTTTCCACTCTTCTTTAGTGTTTTTTTGTTCGCTCGCTACACGATCTTTAGTTGTTTGTTGTTGCTGCTTGATCTGATCTTTTAGCGTTGGTGTGTTAGTTTCTTGTGCATAAAGAGCTGTACTTGCAAATGCCAATGCTAATAACACAGGGAAAGTCTTTTTCATTTTTAAAAATTACCTTATAAAATAAAACATATAAATTAATTATGTGAATTTATAGTAGCAGATTATTTTTTTATTAAAAGCGTAAGATTGTTTCGAAAAATATCTTACTAGTTGAAAAGCCATAAGAAATATATGGTTTTTTTATGGCTTTGTGTTTTATTTGTATTGTGTATAGTGAACACTTTGTTGTTGTTTACGTTTTTCTTTTTTAGCACGTTGGTAGGAAAACTTGATAAAGCCTAGCAGTGTCACTCGTGTTTTACGTTGTTTCTTTCGTTTGTTAAAAATAAAACGTTGAAAAAAAGTAGTTTCATTTTTAATAATATTGGATTTAATTTTTTGTTGGATACGTTGTTCTTTTAGTAGTGATGCTGCCCGTTCATTTATTGCAAAAAGGGGCATGTACTCTTCAAAGCTTTGTTTTCCAATGGTGTAGTTCATCCAGTTAATCAATATTTCTGGATTAGGTCTTTCAGGCCAATAACGATCAAGGTATTCGATAACAGTTTCAATTTGTCTTGTTAAGTTTTTATGGATGTTGGTTTCATGCATACGATAGAATACGTTACCTTCTTTAATCACTTTGAATGTGAGCTCTGGATGCCGCTGCATGTATTTGAATATTTTGGTTCTGAGTATAATATCGTCACCTATCATGTCTTCGTCATAACCACCAATGGCATTGATGATGTCTTTTCTAATAACTGAGCCTTGTATGTAGAAAGCTCCGAACTCACGATATTCTAGCTCAAGGAGATCATCAATAGTGGGGTTATTTAGTTCATGTGATACAAGGTCAAGCCGGCTAGTATCGACCATTCCTTTGTCATCAATAAAAATCGCTTTGGTTGAAGCTATAAACCCCATATCGGGATTTGCATTCATTTCGTTAATTTCAGTCCGCATAGCGTCGGCATTAAATGTATCATCTAGCGAGGTAAAGCTAATCAGTTGCCCTTTAGCTTTTCTGATCGCGTTATTGATATTCCAACCAATTTTCCCAGTGTTAGCTTGAGCTATTATCTCTAGCGGATAGGGAAAGTCTTTTTTTATTTCTTCGAGTAGTTCAACGCTGTTGTCTTTTGAGCCATCATCCACAACAACTACTTCAACATTTTCGTAGCCGATGTTAACAATCGAATCTAGGCATTCTTTTAAAAATTTACTATGGTTATAGCCAAGACAACAGAAAGTGATTAAATTAGTTTGCGGTAAATTCATTAACTTTCTCAACAATCATTTTTATGTCTTGCTCAGCAAGAACAGGGCTGATAGGAAGTGATAATACTTCACGGTGTATTTGTTCAGTAATAGGTAGTGAAAGATGATTCCACTGACTATAGCATTGTTGTTTGTGAGGGGGAATTGGGTAGTGGATCAATGTTTCTACACCTTGTTTATGTAGGTATTCTTTTAAGTTATCTCGGTGTTTGCTACGAATCACAAAAAGATGCCATACATGAGCGGTTGGAATACGCACAAAAGGTAATGTAATCGCGGAGTTATTAATTTGTGTTAGGTATTTTTGTGCTACTCTTTGGCGTTGCTCTATTTCTTGGTTTAGGTACTTGAGTTTAACGCTTAACATCGCAGCTTGTATTTCATCTAAACGACTGTTGCTACCTTGGTAGATATTTTTGTATTTTTCTTGTGACCCGTAATTTCTTAGAGCACGTAGGGTGTTGGCTAGTTCGTCATCGTTGGTTGTTACAGCGCCTGCATCACCTAATGCACCTAGGTTTTTACCTGGGTAGAAGCTAAAACCTGATGCATCACCAAAACTACCTGCTTTTTTGCCATTTATTTGTGCACCATGGGCTTGGGCACTGTCTTCAAGCACGAGCAGATTATGTTCTTCAGCAAGAGGAATAATTTCTTCCATCGGGGCAAGTTGCCCATAGAGATGAACTGCCAGAATAACTTTAGTCTGTGGAGTAATGGCCTTTTTGATACTTTCAATATCGAGGTTGTATGTTGCAAGGTTCGGTTCGACCAATACGGGAGTTAGGTTGTTTTCTGTAATAGCTAGAATAGAGGCAATGTAGGTGTTGGCAGGAACGATGATTTCGTCGCCATCGGTCAATTTCCCCTGCTCTTTCCATGCTTGTAGCACTAGAATGAGGGCATCTAGCCCATTAGCAACACCAATAGCGTGTTTAACGCCACAGTAAGCTGCAAATTGTTGCTCAAACTGTTGTATTTCCTTGCCTAGTAAGTACCAACCTGAGTCGATAACTCGTGAACAAGCTTCTTTTAAGTCTTGTTGGTATTGTTGGTTGATTTTTTTTAAATCAAGAAAAGGAATCATAGTGGTTTAACATCCTTACGTTATCGTTATAACGTTTGCAGTTATTTTTTTTCAACACCATAAACACGAAGAAACTCATCATAATTTCTGATGTAATCGCTTTCATCATAAAGGCTATTGGCTAGCACCATGAGAACGCAGTCTTCAGAAAAATCGTACATTTCTCGCCAAATACAAGAGTCAATTAGCAGACCTTGGGCGGGGTTATCGAGCATTACGCTGACACGTTCAGAGCCGTCATCCAATAAAAAAAAACAGGAGCCGCGCACTGCCACCACTACTTGTTTTAATTCCTTATGTGCATGCAAGCCCCTACGTACACCGGATGTGGTATCAAATAAATAATAAACGCGCTTAATAGAAAAAGGGATATTATGTCCTTCTTCTAAAGCTATCAAAGATCCCCGTTCATCACCATGCATTTGTAGAGGTAAAAATTTTATTTCCATCGAGTTAAAAGCAACCTATATTGCTGTATTTACTAAGCTATATTAACAGACAACACAACTTTTTTAAATGTCATAATGGTCTATTGCTCATGTAAAAATATTTGGCATCAGTATAGTTAATTAAGCTCGTATAGCCCTTGTATTTCTTGATTTTTTAGAGTAAACGGTACTGGGTAAAATTTGATTTATACAGTAAAGCTTATATAATAACATGATGAAGTCATTGCTTTTTACTTTAAGGATAGGCCTATGAGTGAGCGTAAAAAACTAATTATAATTGGTATGGGGGAAACTGCGTGCCTTGCCTATGAGTACTTTACTCATGACAGTGAATATGAGGTTGTAGCTTTTGCTGTCGAAGGTGCTTACTATACACAACCTACATTTTACGATTTGCCTGTCTGTCGCCTTGAAGAGATTCAAACTCATTATCCTCCTAATAAATTTACTGCGTTTGTAGCGCTATCTTCTGGAAGGCTTAATCGAGATAGAACTAAGTTATACTTATCACTCAAAGAAAAAGGTTACCAACTGGCCTCTTATGTTAGTTCTAAAGCCTTTGTTTGGCATAATGTAAAAATTGGGGAGAATTGTTTTATCCTTGAAAATAATACATTACAGCCTTTTGTTGAGGTTGGGAACAATGTCATTTTATGGAGCGGTAACCATATTGGGCATCGCTCAAAGATATTAGACCATTGCTTCATCACATCACATGTTGTGATTTCAGGATTCTGCACCGTTGGTGAATACAGCTTTTTAGGTGTGAATAGCGCAATAGCAGATAATACAACACTCGCTAAAGACAATTTTATTGGTATGGGTGCTGTTATTAATAAAAATACTGATGAGAACACTATTTACACTGGCAATCCTGCACAGCCCTCAAAATTATCAGCTAAAAAGTTTTGTAAAGTTAAGGAATCATAGATGAAGTGGGAAAAAAAGGGGCTTATTTATTGCCCTCAAGGTATTCATGGGTGGGATGTTAAGGGCTTTCTTACACCCAATCCTTTTCTACTTAATGACGATGTCATCAGAGTATATGGTTCAATCCGGGATAACAATGGCGCGGGTAGAATTGGTTATGTTGATGTCGATGCCAAAAATCCTAAAAACATCATCGCTATATCAGAAAAACCAGTGCTAGATCTGGGTGAAAAAGGTGCATTTGACGATAGCGACGTCATATTGGGCGATGTTATTAGGGTCGATAATAAAGTATATATGTATTATGTCGGCTTTCAGCTAGTTCACAAAGTCAAGTTTCTTGCTTTTTCAGGGCTTGCTATTAGTGTGGACAATGGGCAAACATTTAATCGCTACAGTAAATGCCCCATTATGGACAGAGCTGATAATGCCCTTTATATAAGGGCTATTCATTCTGTTTTGAAGGAAGGTAATACTTTTAAAATTTGGTACTCTGTTGGTAATGATTGGCAAGTAATTAATAATGTTCTCTATCCTAAATATGATATCCGCTATACCGAATCTGATGATGGTATTAACTTTAACGATAATGTAGGGGTTTCTTGTATTCTTCCTAATGAGCAAGAATATAGAATTGGCAGACCCAGAGTCAGAAAAATTGATCATGGGTATGAAATGCGCTATACGTCTGATACTTATGAAAAAGAGTATAAAGCAGGCTATGCTGAATCTAGCGATGGTACTCACTGGGAAAGAATGGATCACAAATCGGCGCTACAACCTTCTGAATCAGGGTGGGATGGTGAAATGGCTTGCTATCCAGTCATAATAAAAGCACAAAATAAAACCTATATGTTTTATGACGGTAATGGAATGGGAGAAACAGGCTTTGGATACGCGGAGCTTTTAGAGAATAAATGAGCATGACTATAACCGTACAACAATATTCAACACCTCACAAAAGTGATTGGGATAACTTTGTTCAATCCTCAAAAAATGCCACGTTTATGCTTCAGCGTGACTATATGGACTATCATGCAGATAGATTTAACGATATCTCTTTAATGTTTTATGAAGATACAACATTAATCGCTGTCATGCCCTGCTCTTACAATGAAAACCAAGCATCAAGCCATGCTGGGCTTAGCTTTGGCGGCATCCTTACCAATAAAAAAATGACAACTGCTAAGATGTTAGCTTGCTTTGAATCTATGAAATCATTTTTCAAAGAAAAAAATATTCATAAGCTAATCTACAAGTGTATACCCTCCATCTACCACGCCTATCCTTCTGACGAAGATCTCTACGCTTTATTTATTAATGAGGCGAATCTTATTAGGCGAGATGTAGCAACAGTGGTCTACTTGCCTGAAAAAATAAAGTTTTCAAAAGGAAAGAGATGGGGCATAAGCAAAGCCAAACAAGCCAATGTTGAGGTAAAGCAATTCAATAATTTTCAGCTTTTTATCGAGTGTGAAAACCAAATTCTTGAACAAAAATACAACACCAAAGCGACTCACTCAGCCGATGAAATAAAACGACTTGCTGAAAGCTTTCCAGATAACATAAAAATGTTTGGCGGCTTTATCAATAATGAATTAATGGCAGGTACAATCATTTATGAAACGCCCTTAGTCGCACATACACAATACATTACTACCACACCACAAGGTAGAGATGTAATGGCTCTCGAGCTAGTCATGGACTACTTAATTAATCATCATTATGTCAATAAAAAATACTTTAGCTTTGGTATATCAACTGAAAATAATGGAACCATTTTGAATAATGGATTAATTGCACAAAAAGAAATGTATGGTGGCAGAGCAATTACCCATGATTTTTATGAGCTATTGATCTAGAAGATAAATAGATAGTCTACCTCTCAACAAAGAGACTACGCCAGATCTTACAGTTCAAGTATAAGCAGCTCTTATCAAAAGAGAAAAATAATGAAACGTATTTGTATATTTTGTGGATCAAATAAGGGGAATGACCCTGTTTATGCTGAGCAAGCAACGCTTTTGGGGCAAACACTGGCCAAAGCCAACATTGCCCTCGTTTACGGAGGCACCACAGCAGGGCTGATGGGGATTGTGGCGGATGCAGCACTGGCTGCCGGTGGTGAAGTGATTGGAATTATCCCTGAGCGTTTAGCTGAAAAATCAGCAATGACACATCAAGGGTTAAGCCAGTTATTGGTGGTAGAGTCAATGCATGCACGAAAGGCTAAAATGGCAGAGTTAAGTGATGGTTTTATTGCTTTACCCGGTGGTATCGGTACGTTTGAAGAGTTGTTTGAGATGCTGACATGGTCACAATTGGGTTTTCATCATAAACCCACGGGCGTGCTTAATATTAAAGGGTTTTATGACCCACTTATTCAGTTTTTAGACAGTGTCATCGCAGCACAGTTTATGAAGCCTGAACACCGCCAGCTATTAATTAATGAGGCTGAACCCCTTAAGCTATTAGTGAAAATGCGCCATTATCAAGCGCCTACCGTTAATAAATGGTTTGACCGCCCTGCTACTTGATTTAGTAATGGCCGCTATAAAATAGTGGCCAGTTGCTTAACTCCCTCAATTATTTGTTGCTCTGTATGAGCAGCATAGCCTAATAAAAGCCCTTGTCGATCGATCGGTTGTTGGCAATAGCGTGATAACGGTTGTACGCCTAACCCTGCCTCACGGCATTTGGTGATAGCGTCCGCCTCAGCTAGGCTACCCCGTAACCAACAAAGGAGATGAATACCCGAGTCAGCCGCATGTATTGATAATTTATCGGGGAGATAACGTTGTATGGCGGCAATCAGTACTTTTTGACGCTGAAGGCAAGCTGCACGAACGCGCCGTATATGTCTGGCATAATGCCCTTCAGCAATAAATAATGCCAAGGTGGCTTGGTCTAAGAAAGCACTACATGTATCCGCATAATATTTGGCCACGGTAAAAAACTCGGTTAACTGGGGGGGAACAATTAAAAATCCTAGTCTAAACTCGGGAAACATCATTTTTGAAAAGGTTCCTGCATAGATAACCCGCTGATATTTATCCAGCCCCTGCAGTGCTTGGATAGGATGTGTGGTATACCTAAACTCACTGTTATAGTCATCCTCCAAAATCCAAACTTCTTTTTCTGCCACCCAATCTAGTAAGGACAGGCGACGAGGCAGACTTAACATTCCTCCCATCGGAAATTGATGTGAGGGGGTAATAAAAATCAGTTTGGGGTCGGGGCAGATCTGTTTGCCTTGTTCAATATCCATGCCGTCCTCATCATTAGGAATGCTTTGAACATTTGCTCCTGCAACGGTAAATACACTCAAAGCACCATCATAGCCGGGGTTATCTAGCCACACTTTATCGCCTTTGGTTAATAGCACTTGAGCAACAAGGTTCATGGCCTGCTGTGTGCCATTGACGATAATCACCTGCTCTGCTGAACAGTTAATGCCTCGTACAGAGCGAACATAATCACTGATATTTTTGCGTAAAGGGAGGTATCCTTTAGGATCCCCGACACTACCTAAAGATTTTCTAGTTTGTCGCCATGCTCTACCCAACAAGCGCCCCCAGATTTCATGGGGGAATAGATCAACACACCCCACTCCCACATTAAAGAGCTTATGACGTCCCAGTTGAGGCTGAGTTTTTTGCCATAATGAATGAACAGCTTCCATCGCTGGACTAATAGTTAGCCTAGAGACCCTGTCGTTACAAGCTTTGCTAGACCCATTGGGAACAACCACAAACTCATCTGGAATAAGCGCTGTAACGTAAGTCCCCGAGCCAACCTTTGAAATAAGATAGCCCTCATCAAATAATCGCTCGAGCCCTGCTAAGACAGAGTTTCTTGAAACAGATAACATTTCTGCAAGCCCACGACTGGAAGGGATTCTCGCGCCTGCTTTTAAACGCCCCTCTAAGATAGCATCTTTAATGGCGAAGTAGACCTGGTCTTTAATAACACCTGATTTGATAATAATCGTGGGAAAGGTCGATTGTTTATTTTTCATTCAATACTCAAAGTGGTACCTATCAATAGTTAAAAAGTGTATCTTAATAAAGGCCATAAGAATAGCTTAAACTTTACGCCAAGTAGTTTAAATTATTCATTGGGAGATTGTTTATGAGCCACAAACATCAGCTGTTCAAGTAGATTTTATTAAAGAAGATGAGTATCAACAATGGCTACCTCATTGGCAAAGTTATCAAGCTTTTTATCAGGTAGATTTATCTGATGCGATTACCCAAACCACATGGGCAAGCTTTTTTGATACTAAAGAGCAAATCTATTGTGCCGTGGCGAGAGAAGGTAATAAGATGTTAGGGTTTGTGCATTTCTTGTATCATCGATCAACATGGGCGATGACGGATTATTGCTATTTAGAGGATTTATTTGTTGCCCTAGAAGCACGAGGAAAACATATTGGCAAACAATTAATCGATTTTTTAGCGCAAGACGCTAAAAAACATGACAGTGCCCAGTTATACTGGCACACTCAACAAACCAATACTACCGCTCACCGCTTATACGATTGGGTAGCTGATAATCCAGGAGTTATTGAGTATAGAATGCCACTGTAAAATAAACATATCCCCTACCTTGACGAACTTAGGAGTATTAAGATGCACATACACTTTATCATCCATGAAAGTTTTGAAGCGCCCGGTGCTTATGAGACATGGGCAAAAAACGAGGGACATCACATCACCTACTCTCGCTTATACCAAGGAGATAGTCTACCCCAATCAATTGCCCCCTTCGACTTTTTAATCGTGATGGGTGGGCCCCAATGCCCCGCGACCAGCCAAGCAGAATGCCCTCATTTTAACACCAAAGCAGAGCAAGCTATCATTGCTACAGCAGTGAATGCTGGCAAAGTAGTGATCGGTATTTGTCTAGGCTCACAACTTTTAGGCGAGGCGCTAGGAGCGACGTTCGAGCACAGCCCAGAAAAGGAAATCGGTAAATTCCCTATTACTCTCACGGAGGCAGGCAAGGCTCATGCATTATTCTCACATTTTGAATCTCCTCTGTCTGTCGGTCACTGGCATAACGATATGCCGGGGCTAACCCCAGAAGCAGAAGTGATTGCATACAGTGAAGGGTGTCCTCGTCAAATTGTGGCTTATGCTCCTCTTGCCTTTGGTTTCCAATGCCATATGGAGCTTACTCATGAGGTGGTTGAGCAACTTATTGCCCATTCACAAAATGATCTCAGCCGCGCTGCTGAGTTTAAGTTTGTCGAAAGCGCCGAGAAGTTACGCACACATAGCTATGATGAGATGAATCAGAAGCTTTTTAGCTTCCTTAATAAACTCAGTGAACGCTATATCGCCACGTTAAGCACATAGTACCTGCTTAATGTTTAATCACTTGTGCCACTAGAGTTTTTGGCATATTTTTGATGGCCCTATGTGCAAGGTCGTGATAAAAGCTCACATGAAATACTCTGGCAGTATTGCTGGCTAGATAAGCGGCAATTAAGGCTGAGAAAATCATCGAATGACCGTTAGTCATTTCAATAATGATAAAGGTTGCTGTGAGGGGTGCACGAGTGACACCTGATAATACAGCAATCATACTCAATGCAAGAAGTAGACTTTGCCATTGGGGATCAACAAGCCCTGTAAAACAATTGCCTACTGCCGCCCCCAATGAAAGGGAGGGTGAGAAAATCCCCCCTGGAACACCCGCTAAAGAAGACAGTAAAAAAGCCATAAATTTAAACGGCATGTAATACCAAGGGAGAACTACTTGGTTGTGAAGCAATTGATTGGTCATCTCCGCACCACTACCAAAAATAGGGGCGAATAGTCCACACATTGCTAATAGTAAACCGCAGACAGTCACAAAGTAATAGGGATGATTTTTCTTAAAACAAACAACACTTGCAGGGAGCCAAAGACTTGCTTTAACAACTAGCCATGAAAATAAACCACCCACAAGCCCACCAAAAATAACCACAAGTAGCAAGATAGGCAGTACTTTGGGACTAATATCCATAAAAGCATTGACACTGCCAAAGTAGGTTTCTTTGCCATTGCAAAAATGTGCAGTTAACCCTGCTAAGATAATAGCGAGTACAATGCGGGCGGCTGTTTTAGACTCAACATTCTTCCACATTTCTTCAAAAGCGAACATAATACCTGCCATGGGGGCATTGAATGCGGCAGCAATGCCCGCTGCACCGCCCATCATAATCAATTGGCGGCGAAGAATGGCATTATCAAAGGGTAAAAAACGCCGAAAAGAGTACATGATGCTAGCACCAATTTGTACCGTTGGTCCTTCTAAACCGATCACAAAGCCAGAACCAATACCTATAATTAAAGCAAAAAATTTAGCAGTGGCTAATTTTAAGTTAACAAACCAATGCACCTGTTCGGGGTGTTGTGTCACTCTTAAAGCAGCGATGGTTTGTTGAATGCCACTGCCCTCCGTCCCTGCGCCCACTTTTTTCATAAACCATGTTAAAAATATCCCACCAATGGGAATACCAATAAAAGGCCACCAAGGGTATTGTTGTGTAATGGATGAAAAAAGCTCAAATGAAAAGATGGCCCCTCTCGACAACAAAAAGGCAACAAGCCCTATCAAGATAGCGCCTAGCCACCAGACCAGATAATACCAATTGAAGGGAATTTTCTTTTTTAATAGTCGGTTAAGCTTAAGTGGGCGTGTTTTCATCTAGATAAGTCGATTAAAAATAACAGTGGCTAATGATTATTTTTTGACCTATTTTTTTACAAAATGTTCGATTTTTTATTGAATAAATAGACTTCTTTATTATTGACTTTAATTTTGTGTATAGCGAGTTTATCATGATCTAAGTATCGCTCTATTTTTTTCACCCCACTCACACATAGCTTCCATCAGAGGATACAGTGACCAACCTTTATCAGAAAGCGAGTACTCTACCTTCGGGGGAATTTGTGGGTATTCTTTACGGGTAATCAGGCCATCTGTTTCAAGCTCTTTTAGCTGTACACTCAAGGTTTTGTAAGAGATTGATCCGATCATGCGTTGTAACTCATTATAGCGTGCTACCTTCACCTCTACTAACCAATACATGATAACCATTTTCCATTTCCCGCCAATTACTGACAGGGTATAGCCAAAGGGAGTATCTTGTAATGACTTGATATTTTTAAATTCTTTCATGCTCATTTTATACTTTCCTTTTAGTTAGTATGAGATAAAAAAGTGCATACTTGTTTATTTATTAGTGAAGTATACAATAAAAAATATTAGCCAACTAGGGAGATTAATGTGATGAAAAAATGTAAAATAGAAGTACTTAAAACCACCTTCGATGAAGAGCTTGCTAAAGAATATGGTTGCAAAGGCCTAGGTAAATGCCCTATGCACGAAGTAGGTGATACCTTTTCGGGCGACTTTGCTAAGCCTGATGGATTATGTGATGAGGCGTGGAAAGCTATGTATCAGTATGTTTTCGCCCTCTCTCACGGTAGCGATATTTTTTACTATGGCGACTGGATTGATAAACCCGGTGTTGCTATTTGTAGCTGTAACGATGGTATTCGTCCTGTTATTTTTAAAATCTCTGCCACTGAAGAAGTTTCTACTCCCCCCCAGCAATCATAAAGAATACGCTATTTATTGCACTCTTGCTTGTGTTGCGCCACTATTGGAAAAAAGACTATGTTAATTCGACCTGAACGAGAAAGCGAATTCGACCAAATTTATAACTTGGTAAAAACTGCTTTTGCAACTGCCCCTGTAAAAGATGGAAATGAGCAAGAGTTTGTGAATACATTGCGTAACAGCGACCGATACATTCCTGAATTGGCGCTAGTCGTTGAACAAGATGCGCAATTAATAGGCCATATGATGTTAACAAAATTGCTCATTCAAGGAGATTTTCAATCGTTTGAGTCGTTATTATTAGCGCCTATCGCCATTGTACTTGAGCATCGAAATAAAAAAATAGGTGCCATGCTCATTGAAGAGAGTTTTAAACGTGCTCAAGCCATGGGGTATGCCAGTGTGTTTGTAGTAGGAGACCCCAAATATTATCACCGTTTCGGGTTTCGCTCTGCCCTGGAGTTTGGTATTGATAACGTTGAAGCAATAGAGCATCAATATGTGATGGCACATGCCCTTTCACCCAATGGATTAGAAGGCAAAGCAGGGAAAGTTAAGTTGATACCATAATATTTAGAGGCCAACGGCCTCTAAATACTTGTTATTTTGGTGCAGATATAACTTGTGTAGCCATTACATTAATATAATCAACAAACGCTTGATTAAGCTTAGTAATTGTAGAAGGATCACTGGGAGTGTCTATATAAATAAAAACCACATAAACACCATTGGTCAAGTAGGCATTAAATGCTTTATAACCATCCATTGCGTTACTCAAATAGCCTTCTACAACATTGGGTAAGATACCTTGCCAATTAAGTCTTGCACCAACTGGCATATACGCTTGCTTATCTTCTTGATAAATTTGCTGACTATCTGGCATTTGATAGACAAGTATACTACCAATATCTTTGTTAATTTGATTAAAAACCCCTTCAATATAAGAAATATCAGTTTTAACAAAACACCCCACACTTCCATAGCCAGGAGAACTGCTCGTTAAATTTATTTGGAGATTTTGTTTATTGGCGAATAACGCCGCCAATGCAGCTTTATTAAAATGGTCAATAATATTAATACATGGCGTATCATCAGCACTGTAGGCGTAAGATGTGGTGGTTATTAAAACGGATAATGCCATATTTTTAAGTAACTGCTTATTCATTTTCCTTATACCCCACTCAATACAAAACGTTATAGTCAATTTATAAGCCAAACCCTATTCAAAAACTATTATTGATTAGTCTAAGATCATTGTGTTTATGATCCTCTTTAAGTATTAATGCCATTTTTGTGAGATCAATCATCCAATTACGTTGTATGAGAGACTATTTTAATACAAAGGTTAGTAACTCAAATAGGTATTCACTTCATATTAATTATTTAAAGCTTATCAAACCGTCCTTAGGTATTTAATATAAATCAAACCCCTCTCTTTACTAAATTGTAACTTTAAATTACAATTCAGTAACTTCAACGCATTTTAATTATTAAAGGAGTTTTCAAATGCATTGGTATTTAGGTGTTTTTAAAAAATACGCTGACTTTTCAGGCCGCGCTAGGCGTATGGAATATTGGATGTTTAACTTATTCAATATTATTATTTTAACTGTTTTGTTTATCTTAATGTTTGCTTTTGTTGATGGTCAGACTCAACAGTTTACAACTATGTCAGCAATTTTTGGTATTATTTTGGTTATTTATTGCCTTGGCACAATTCTACCAAGCATAGCTGTTACCGTGCGTAGACTCCATGACACTGATCGTAGTGGGGCTTGGTTTTTTATAAACTTTGTTCCTTACATTGGCGGTTTAGTATTACTCATTTTTATGTGCCTAAATGGAACTCCTGGCAGTAATCGTTTTGGCGAAGATCCACTCGCAAGTTCTAACGACAATTTAATGTAATATTTTAGTTATATCGTCTAATCAAAAGAGAGGCTTACTTAATAAAGTAGGCCCTTTTTATATTCAGCACACTCAATTAAATAAATTATGCTTATCTGTATCACGATGCAGATATTTGATGAGCTGGCAAATTTTCTCCCCCTATTTGAAAAAAAGATAACTGATAACCAAGTATATCTTCTTTATTTTCAGGAATATGAAATTGAATTTCACACGGATGCTCTGGAAACTGTAATTTTAGCTTTGCAGTATAAATTTCTTTAAGCACTTTACCTAAAGCAACTACTTTGTCACTCGTTACTTGTTCATTACAATGAATATCGGCGATGTGAAGGTGATTAACAAGACACTCTACAGAGTAGCGCGTAGCTCCTTCCTCCCCAGCCCAACTATTGAGATAATCTGCTGTTAGCCCTTCTCGCACAATATAGCCATCAATCCATTGAAACGTTGGCCAAAATAATGTGCAATAACCCACGGCTAAATCATAACGCCCCATACAGCCAATCCAACTTTCTAAGTCAATGCCTGCTCCACCATTCCATGCGCCTAGCTCTTGCTGCATACTTTCAGGGATGTCCATCATAAGCTCTATCTACTAGTAAAATAATATAATCATATCATAGCAAAGGGCTTGTTTAATTAAAGGGTCTCTTCATACACTCTAAAAAAAGACACTAACTACGTTAATAGCCAGTACCTTTTGGTTAATAACACATCAAATCTTAAGAGAACAGTGGATTAATAAAGTTTTTATCAATGATTTTGTCTATGGTCATCATAATTGCTGGAGTCTCTGGAAAATCTATAACAACAGTTCCGACAAACGAGTACTTAGCAATTGCACTGATTAATTTATTATTCATTTCTTTTGCAATACTTTCTGGTGTGGGGTCTACGATAGGAGTACCCGCTGCACTGGTAAAGTTAATAAACCATAAACGTGTATTTTTATCTTTATTGGCTGCTTCGGCCATCAGCTTGCTAAATGCTTGCCATTTATTGTTCACTGAACTGTATTTATACTCATCTTGAACACGTAAATGGCCTGTTGTGAATGTAGCATTGTCTGTAAAATCAGCATAGATACCGAGTTTCTTCGGTGCGGTAGAACCTGAAAGATCAAAACGGCGAATTAAGATAATCTTTCCTTTTGCTTGTGCTAACGTAGGAATAGTGTCTTCTAAGTACCATATATCAGGGGACTGATCCATATAGACTTTTAGGGTTTCGTAAAAAGAGCGTGTATTCGTCTCCTTATCTGCATCGCTATGTTCTTCCTTTACCTGCATAATAAGTGTTTCGGTAGGATTGTTGGCTAAAAAGTCCCTACACTCTTCAAGCAAGTCTCTAAAATACAAGTTCATATAAAACGAACCATGATGGATCGTAAACATATCTGAAATATGGTGGCATCGCACATCTAAATAACGAATCCCTGCACGTAATTGTTCAGCGATCGTGAGTGATTGTGTTTTTGCATAATCTTTCTCAATACCACTGGCGTAATACGTTCCTGTATCATGCGTACCTACCATATTTATTTGATCCAAATACAGCGCTTGATTTAATTGACCCATCCAAGCCGATTGGGTAAGAACCTGTAAAATATCTACCTTATTAACCGAATTACCACCACGATGACAGGTTAAAGCTATCCTTTGTCGCTTATTGTCGTATCCCTCTAAAACAGCACGGTGATTTTGTATATACTTAGCCGTTATTCCTCCAAACCACCAGTTATTTGCTAGTCCACTACTACCTTGTGCAATGACTACATTATCAAAATAATAATCAACCAATTGATTATTTTTACTCAGTTTAAGTTCTAAACGCCCGCTGAAGGCAAAATTTAGTTCATCCGCCGTGTGTCCAAAGGTTGTATTAGAGGTTCCATCTATTTGACGATTAAACCAATTAGCAACACTCGAAGAGCCTTTTCGCCCTACTCTAAATGTTAGTTTGCCATCAGCGCCACACGTTAATACGCTACCAGCTTTAACATCCGTTGGTTGATTACTCGTCACCGCGCCATCAATTACTTTATAGCGACCATTGACCAGCTGATACCCCATAGGCACAGTGAGATACAAATCATTATCTCTCATTACTGCTACCATCATTTCCTCCTTTGCAATCGTTCTATGGTCGATCGTAGATTCTACGATCAACCTCTTTGCTAGCCAATTGGTTGGTTACCATAAGTCGACTCATAGTAACGTTTGATACGTTCATGAGTTGCTTTATGATCAGGGTGATTAGGGTTACGATAAGCATCGCTGCTCATCACCTGTCTGATATCTTGCTGCTGAAACCCACTGGCACGACTAATGCCAATATCTTCTTGGAAAGCTTTACCAATATTAGCGAGCATTTTAATCACAATTGGATTATTTCCAATTTGGTCAATATGCGCTAAATCTTCTGGTGCCGCATAACGTTGGAATGCTTGGTAAGCAGTACGTAGATTTTGGTTAAACTCTCCCTCTGTGCGCCATACATCACTAAGAACCTGATGCGCACCCTCTATGTCTAACTCTTTACCTGCTTGTACTAATTCAGGTAAACGATTAGCATATTCACTGAGCACGAATTCAACTTGCTTTTGCGTCATACCTAATTCATGGGCTTTACTCAAAAACTCAATATTTTCAGGTTCTTGTTTAAAGTCTTCAAAACTATAAACCTCTGAATTAAAATCAACTTGATACTCTTCTGGGCTACGTGGTGGTACATCCCCCGTTCCTAGGCGCCGCTCCAAATGGCTATAGCCTTCTGAAAGTTTTCTGGCACTTTGCTCTAAATCTACCGTACCGTCTTCTTTCAACACTTGATACTTTTCAGGTAAAAATACTTCATTTTGAGCTTCTTCATTAGCACCCAAAATAGAACCTGCACTCATAGCAGCATTTAATCCATCATCCCCATAGGCTTCATTGTCATAAGTAAAAAACTGTTTATTCAGCATGGTCTACTGCTCCGTTTGCTCTGTTAATTCGAGAAAGAATAAAATCAATGACACTGCGTTGACCTGCTCGGTAATAGGTTTTAATCTCCGCATTATGCTCATCAAATGAGGGAGGTAATGAAAATCTTGTAATTAAATCATCCAAAATGGCTTCCCCTCCCGCTGTTTGTTCAAAAAGGCGTTGGTAATCAAATTCATTTGGTTTTTGTTTCATTGTTCAGCCCCTTGCTGTGCCATCATCTGCTGTTGTGCCATTTGTAATTGCATAGCTTGCTCTTGCTCTGCGCGCTGTTGACGAATGGTTTCAATTTCCTGTTCTGTTCTAACAACTTGTGCAGGAACACCCAACGCTTCACCTGTAAAGCGTGTTGCTTTATCAAAATCAATATTGTCGAGCACGCCTTGATTAACTTGAGCACTTTGTATGGCCATTTGTACAAAGTTACTAATCGCGGTGACTTCATCAAATTTTTGCGCACGTGCCATTGGACTTACGTATTTAACATTAATGTATTTTTTCACTAATGATTCAGGGGCATCTGCAAAGACACCTGCACGAAAAGCGATACCAAAGCAACGCTCGATCAAAGGCTGTAAATACTCTGCTTGCATTCGTCCATAAATAGGGCCTAATAGCTGCCTAATTAATTGCTGGCGCATATTCACTTCTGTGGCCGTCATCGCTGGGCCATTTTGTGGTTGTAGCTGATCCGCCAGCATAATTTTACGAATAGCCGCTTGCAGTTGCTCACACTTGGTAAATGAGATATTAAAATCAGCACCACTGTGCAAAGGTCGCATGCTATCAACACTATTGGCAATAATAACTTTGCGAGGACCGACGGTGATTGCTTGTGGATTTAAAATGCCATCATCTTGTGCAATCCACATACCACTGATTGCAAGGTCAGCATTAGCAAGTTCCATACGCTTTATTTCATTGAGTGTTTTGGCATCTGGTAACGCATCAGAAACAGGGCCTATGGCATAGACACTTTGTGGAATTTGCATCCATCGTGGAATAACCACTGGCATTTCATTATAGCCACTCTCTCTGACCACACGTTTATTGTCTAAGTCTACGTGTACAGAGGCAATTGGTAGTTTTTTGGCTACCTCGCCTTGTTTACCATCCTTTCTTGGATAAATAGCGTGAACAAATCGTATTTTACTGCTTGGTTCTCGCTCTGCTTGTTTTTTAACTTTCTCCGCTAAGGCATCGCCGTATTCATTAACGGCTTGTTCTGCGGTGAGTTCATAACAACGATAGACGATATCAATTTTTTCATCAGCACGGCTTGTATCACAATACACACTGGCTATTGGCCATAGCTGAAAAACAAAACCGCCCTTTTCTCGGTCAGTATCAATATATAGTGCAAACCAACCGGCACTCATTAAGTCAAGATTTCCCTCATACGCAGCAGAGTCAAAATTGGAGTTGTGAATATTGCGCCATAGAACATCAGCCGACTGATCTAGCCAACGTTTTTCTTCATCACTTGCATGGTCCACATCTAAACCAAACCATCTTGAGTTAGCAGGTGTTAAACCACTAATGATAGCACTGGCCTGTGTACGTGCCGCATCGGTTAACGTTGAATCAAATAGCTGCGATTTTTTGCGCTGTATGGTTGAAGACGTGACAACTTCACTATTAAAACCTGCACCACGGATAGGAAATGAAAAATCAAAACATTCTTTCCATACTTGTTCATGCGGTTTGCGTAATGATTGTAATGTTGTCAGGCGACTACTAATTTTATTGGCTAGGTTTTCCATCAATTAACCACCTAATGTTTGCTTACTGCTAGCGCTACCTTGTTCACCACCTGTCGATAAAAGGCTACTGGCCCGGCGCTGCTTTTTCTTTTGTGCTAGTTCAAGATTAGCTGTTTCAGCCGCTTTATTAGCAGCCTCTTCCGCTTCTTTTTGTGGGTCTCGCTCTATAACTTTAGGTGTTTTTGATCCACCTAAACCGATAGCACTAGTTAATTTTTTAAATGTTTTTTTTACACCACCCATTATGACTCTCCTGTACTTATCCAACCTTTATCAGTTAGCGTGAAATGAATTTTCCGACTTTTATTAGAATTGAGCGCACTAGTTGTATTCACAACCGTTGCAGGCTGTTTTAGTTGTGCTTGTTGATTGAGTTCATCGGCTTTAGCCTGTGCTTGTTCTTTATCACCTAAAAAATTAACAAGCCACTCATTGGCTGGAGTCAATACTCCATAGCGACCACGCGCTTTTTGTTTTGCTTGATATATGGACATAAAAAAACCCTCGTTGTGAGGGTTTTAGTGTGAGAGATAGGGGTGGTTTGTTTTCCAACTGTCGTTATTTATTCAATGCCACCTGAGACCTTTTGGCGGAACATGCCTAACCAATACAGCACAACACCTATAGAAAGACACCAACCAAGCAATGGCCAGTTATAGACTGTCTCTGCATCTGGAAGAATCCGAGCTTGTTCAGGAGCATTAACATTGTAAAGAATATCGACAAAATCACCTTCGTTATATTTTACTTTAATCAGAGGAATAAAAGCTTCTTTTGTTTGACCGTATTCATCAAAGAACTTAACAACAATATCACTTGTATTGTCTTTGTTATTTCTAATTGAAGTCACCCACGCTTTCTTCTCCTTACCCGATTTATCTAAATACTGATAGAGGGTGCTACTGTATAACTCTTTTTGCTTATGAGTAATCGGCTTGATGGGCTGTTTTATAAATAAAGAGCAGATACCCCCAATAAATAATAATACAGCCAGTGTTTTTAGAATATGACTAACCCTAATTTTCATACAGCGCAATGTTCCTTAGCGTTTATTAGGCAAACGTAATTAATCAGAAGATCATACCAAGTATGGCACCAATTATAATATTAAAAAAGAATGACATTCCAATAAAGATAATAATATTCTTATTACCCTCAATGCCTAGTTTATTGATTAGCTGATAAATCACCCATCCCAATACAGCAAACCAAGTAACAAAAACAAAGAAGTTACTCGTCATCTTTAATATACTTAACAGGACGATAATACCAGTAAATATCATATATCCAAAAAAAATAGTTAGAAATGTTTGTTTATAATCAGGATATTCTGCTTCAGCCAACGATGCAGCAAAATAGGTACCAACTGCGTTAATTGCAGAAACTAAGGCAAAAACAAATGCCATCCCTAAAAGACTTATAATTACCATATTGGTTAACTCCTTTAATACGAAAAATTAATTACAATTAATATAATTACATGTAACCATGTTATCATATCACATGTAATATGCAATTTATTTAGAGTCATATAGCGGTAGGGCTTTAAATAGCATTTTTTTAAGTTCAATAAAGATTAACTCATCATAAAACCATAATAGCGTAGATTTTAGCTTACTCTTTTGCACTCTACTTACGAGAGAAAACTTTGTATCAAAAGCAGTTATTTAGTAGAAAAGTCTTTCTTTTATATTGGTATGCGGCAAATAACTTGAATAAAGCTTGCTGAAATAATGCGGGAGAGAAACCATATGAATTAGCCGAGCGAGTTATGAAGCTCGGCCAAGAGAGATTATTGTTTAAGTGTGATTATTAGAATTTATAGCTCATATTTAATGTACCTTGATATTCTTTATAGCTATTATCACCCCAGTTACCACTCACTTGAGCGCCCATACTTAAACGATCTGTAATATGACCTTGTAAACCAATTTTAGCCTCTAAACGGCTATCAGGAATGCCATCATGTAATTTAGTACCATTGAACTTTAGACTATTTTTAGCATTTGTATTTAACCAGTTCAATTCAAGATAAGGTTCTACCCTCGGCTTATCTATACCTCTTGCACTAATGCGAGCACCTAATCTTGTATCAAGTCCACTGGCATTATTGCTCGTAACATAGAGGTCATTAGCATCATGTTGGTTATCTGCATCATATTGTTTATAAGTAAGTTGTGCTTGTGGCGTTAATAGGTACTCATAGGCGGCATCTTTGCCCAACGAAATACCATAACCAATCTCCATAGAACTAGTCCAAACGTTGCTATTATAACGTTTAGTACTACTCATTGAATCACCCTCTACCCTATTACGATACCAACCGAATTGTGTCCATGTATCGACATAGAGACCAAGGGCTCCATCATCATTTTGGAACCATGTACCATAAACACCTGCATTATAACCTTGTACTTTTCCCTTGATTTTCGATCCTGTGGCTCTTGAACGACTTTTTGTCTCATTGTCACCGTAACCACCCATGACGCCTAGATGGAAATTACCGTCTAGTAAACGCCACACAGCTAAATCGCTACCAAACTCTATTTTATAAGTATGAGAGCGATTGCTCAATTTACCACCGACACTATCATAACTGCCGTGTTGCATATTGGTTCTGATCCAGAAATTTCTAGCCTCCGCTGTACTCTTCCCGCCTGTGAAAGTGGCTTGTCCTTCTCTATCATAAAGTGTGTGGTTAAACATGCTTGTTGCCGCCGTCTGATTCGCTAGGTAAGCACCTACGGCAGGGTTAATCAGGTCAGTATGCGTGCCTAATGCCCAGTTATCATTGCTATTCTTGAAAAGTAAGTATTCATACATTCCTGCTGTGACAGGTCTTCCCAGAGTTAAGTTAAGATTATTAGTGCCGCCAACGATAACAACCTCTAACCCTTCAGTACCAATCGCTTTTGGATTAGCAGCATTAATTAGCTTAACGTAAAGTTTAGAGCTTCCCGAGGCATCTCCTAAAATATTATATTGATCAGTGGTGAGGTTTTGAACATCAGTACGAACGTACAAGCTACCTCCATTGCCAATATAATTCCCATTGAAATTGATATTGATCGGTTGATAATTGGCATAGTTACTAGCTATTGCAAATGAACCTGAGTTTGTGATGTCAACATTATTAAAGTTGGCTTCTGTTACAGAGCTATCCATGGTTATAGTGCCCGTGTTATTTAACATACCATTGAGTGTACCATTACCAAAATTATTGTTTACAATGCCATTGCTATTGGTAACATCACGAACCGTCCAAGTGCCTTCATTATTCATCGTGGAGGCGGTTGTATTATTGGCTAGACTATCAAGGTTAACATAGCCTGTAATCTCTCCATTATTATCAAAAATAGCTGAAGAATTACTTGTAGAATTAGCTATTGAAATGACACTGTCAATATCTGATGTTATTTCACCGTTATTAGTAGCATGCAGCGTGCTATTAATATCTTGAGCAGCGACAATATCTATTGCTGTATTACCTGAGCTAATTTCACCATTATTTATGATATTTGTTGTATTCAAGCCAGAGGCATAAATACCTTTAGCATTGGTATTAGAGGTGACTAGCATGCCAACATTGGTAATGTTAGTTGCGCCTGTATTGTTAGCATAAATTGCTGCTAAGCCATTAACATCATTGATTGTGATTTCGCCTCTATTAAAAATAGTGCTATTTTTAACAACGGAGGCAGATATGCCAGCGTAGTTTGATGTGATGCCACCACTGTTATTAATAGTGGCTTCTTCTGCTGAGTTCACAGAAATGCCGGAGTTGGTTTGTCCTGTAACTGTAATGTTACCTCCTGTATTGTTGATGGTAACGTTACCTGAATTACTCGTATTATTGTAGCTACCATAATATATACCGGATCCACTTTCGTTGGAGACTGAACCAGTGTTATTAATATTCGTTGTACCTCCTTGTGCTGCAAGAATATTGATAGCATTTGCTTTGCCAGAACCAATATGTTTAACAGAACCACTATTATTAACTACAGTATCACCATTGCCACGGCTGACAACATGTATACCGTTAGACCCTGTACCAGAAGCTGAAATATTGCCCTGATTGTCTATAAGTTGATGACCATTAGTTAGTGTTGAATCAAGTGAATTGATCTTATCATTGTTTCCCGTAATTGCTACTGCACTTGTATAGTCGCCAGAAGTGGTTACCGAACTGTTTTTATCTATGGTTATTTCTGCAATATAGTTAGCCGTTACACCAATGCCTGAGCTACCTACATCGCTTGTATTTGTTGTATTTACCTTAACTTGTGTATTAGCTATATTCATATAGCCAGTACCAGATCCTGCCCAACCAGATTCTATGAGTAGCCCATTGGTACGTCCAGCTCCATTTGTCATAGTAATGGTAGAGTCACTGGCATTCATTGAAACTTTTTGTGAAGGCTTTTGTTCTGCTGGAATTGCAGCAAAACCTCCATAAATCCAACTATTGCTAGAACTGCTTTTAATATTAGAGTTAGAAATTTGCAAAAATAAATCAGGATTATTGGCTAACTCTGGTCTCTCCGGCCCAGGGCCAAAACCAATCATTTGCCCAGTACCATTTAAATTAACATTATCAATCACTAAATTAGAATAATTTGGTGAGGTTTCTCGAATGACAGAGTTTTCTTCTGCTCCGTGTGTTGTGCAAGTTTTTGTTCCTATTATAGTATCAAGAGAACAGTCCAGAGCATAAACACTCGATGACGTGGCTATAGTGATAGCTAAAAGGGACATTTTTTTTAAACTTGGCTTATACATCAATAAAATCTCCATTTTTAAAGCGCTATAATATATCTATTTATTTTATTAGACTAAAGTTTATTGTGATATTAATCACTAATTAACAATTCTATAAATATTTTACTAAATAGCATTAAATCCCCTAATCGCTCGATAATGACTATCTGGCTTTATCGTATTTTAGTACACAAAAATACATGATCAAATCTAGGTCGCTATAAATTAAATTTTCTTATTATTTTGATAGATTTACTTAAATAAAAATGTACGTACAAATCGTTTTATTTGATTTTTTAGATAGCACTATCAATAAAATCAGTTATTCACTTAGCACTCTAACTACTTAAAGGCACTCATAATTGCAAGAGTCTAACCTATTTTAAAATGATAGCTCCACCATGCATCCTTACTAACACCTGGTAAGTCTGTGCGACTTCCTCCTGTTACACTACACCAGAGTTTAACTAGCTTTTCGCCATCGCCATGCTTTGGTTCTGCTCCCTGTTTCCATCCTACAATTGTTGGTTTAGGGACTTGGATCATGTCGGATATTCCTTGTAGCGATAAGTTAAATTTATTTAAATCGCAAATGACTCGAAACCAATCCGTATCGCATCTTCTTGACATTTTATGTCCTCCACTAAATATTATTCGTTTTTAAACTACTTTTTCTTTGTTAAACTTGCGCGATTCCAGCGATATAAGATATTTTCAGATATCTTATACTTGCGCACTATTTCTGTTGTATTTCTACCATCAAACTCTTCTAAAATTTTTGACTTGAGTTTCTCCATATATCGCTCTGGATTCATCGGAAACACAATAGAAAGACCTCGCCAATTTTCATAAATATTAAATGTAATTTCTTCCGCCTTTTCTAAAGCCTTACCCTCATCAATCCCTATTTTTTCTAATTCATACTGAATACTTTCTGCTAATTCGCTAAAAAGTTCATTTTTACGCTGTGCTTGAATTGAAGTCATTTCATATCCCTCACTATCGATAATTGATATTAGCGGCGTTTAATTCCCAACAAGGTTAAACAATTCTGCCTCGCACTTTTTATATCAATTCCCTGCTGTTTAATCCGCTCATTAATTCTTTGCTCTGCTTGCTGCTCAATCTTAACCAACAGACTATCATCGCCACTGCTATGCCATTTTGTAACCTCTTTCAAGGGCTTATTCCGAGAATAATTATCCCGGACTTTCAAAAAATAGAACTCAAATCGCTTTTTCAATGACATACTTTCATAACCTGCATGTCTTAATTCAAAAAGCCCTGTTAATTCAGCTGTTACCTTGACCACAGGATGACTATAACGACCAATTAGTGCCTCACACCATGCAAGATCCATATCAACCAACCCATCAACCCGCTGGCATAGCTCCATAAACTCTTTAAGCCTTGGTGGAAAATCGCACTCAATCACCATTCGCTTTAATCCCTGTACAACTTGTTCGTCCGTTAACAGCTTCACCCCCTCTAACCAAATACGCTTAGCTTGACGCTCGCTTTTATGTGTAGCATAGTATTTTTCATACCATGCAGGATAAGAGGCGTGGATGGTGGCAAAAATTTTATTAACATTTATCACCATCTCATCTGTCACTCTTTCTCTATCCTTTCCACCAACTAAGGTCTGTACTTGTTTCTCTAATAATTCCATTGAATTTTTTAATACGTTGCTTACCTTTTCCATACTGCTGTTCTCGGTTAATCATATATTGATATGATTGCGCTAATGCGTGTTGCCACTGCTGTTGTGTTTTTTTAATATCTGGCTTACCGCACCAAAAACACCTAAACTCTTGCAGAACCTTACTTGGAACTTGTTGTGCCTCATCCACAACCCCTAACTTCACCAAATACATTGGAAAACTGCTATCTGGCATCCATTCATCAAACATACCAAAACTGCCTAATCGATCACTTTCGTCACCATTAGAGAGAGAAGTTATATCTTTATCTTTATCTTTATCTTTATCTTGTAGTTCACTTGCGTTTGTTTGTTTCACCAATCTTTTTTTGCTTTCTCGCCATGCTTTAGCTCTTTCAGCAGAGCCGTCTTCCTTAATAGGCTGGCGCTTACTCCATCCAATTAATTTATTATCTCTTACAACTTTGCCTTCCATTGCAGATAAAATTGCTCTAATTGATTGCGGACTAGTATCTAGCGCATTCGCTAAATCTTCTTCGTTAACCTGAATTGTCCCGCGCTCTTCAGCAATAGAAGCCATAACCAGCAAATGAACATATGCTGCTATTACAGTAGTAATCGGTTGCTTAGATCGCCGACTGATCGTTCTCCATTTAGGGTCATTCGGCATATCGTGCCAAAGCCTTAACCATTGATTTGCCATTTCAACCAACCTCTTAATATCGATACACCTATATATAATATAGGTACAACAGACAAATAAAATCACAGCCATAATAGACTGATAAATAAAAGTAAATTATTTCAACTAACCAGAATAAAACCAATATTAATATCGGAACACCACTATTATAATTATAAACATTCCTATATTCAACTATATTTTACCTATTTTTATTTAAATACATAACACTTTAATTAACTGCTCATTCGCTACTTGGATAATATATGGTCTAAACACAGTTTGATAAATATTTAGTACTTCAGTCCAATCATTACGCTCAATGGCTGCATAAAGGTAAACATCCGCTGTTTCTTCATCGCCAACTAAACCATTAACAGCCTGGGAAGCAACTTCTAACTCATAGTCTTTACCACTAACATGAGAACAATGGCAAGTAGTTAATAATTTATGAAGCTGAATAGCGATATAGTCGTCTAAACTTTGTTTAGACGTTAAAGATGGATTATTATTCGACAGAATACGTGACATAGTTATCCCCTATATGTGAATCAATAAAAATTATATAGGGATAAATTGATTTAGTAAATAGGTATGCCTATTATTTTATAGTAAAACTGAATACCAAAAAACTCGTCCTATGATTCTAATGTCTTTTAAATCATAAATTTCGTCTTCATATTCATCACGATTGAAAGATCTAACTCTTACTTGTCCATTAGCAAGGCGGTAAAGAAGCTTTACTCTCAATAATTCATCATCAATGGCAATAGCATATATTTTACCATCAACAATTGAGGTATTATCTGTATCAACACCCACAGTAGAACCGTCTAAAATAACAGGCTCCATGCTATTACCTTTAACAGTAACACAAACAATTTTAGCTGGATTAATACCTCTATTACGTAAAGTACTTTTGCCAAATCTTAATTTTGTTCTTGTACTAGCTTCAGCAATTGCAAATTTTCCAGAGCCAGCGGCTAATTCAACTTCTCTTAGAAAGGGTATTTCAACATCATCATCATCTAATGGTGTGTTATCATCCCACGTTTCAATAGGGAGCATTTGTGAATGCGTTAATAAATTAGGATCTGTAGCACTTTCTCCATCATAAGCAGCATTATTATAATTTGTTTTTTGCTCAGACAATCTATTTTGTGCATTTGTATTCGTCATACTTCCTTGTCCTGTTTCTAACCAGAACGCATCTACCCCACATATCCTAGCGATAGAGCCTATAAAAGAGGTTGACTGAGATCTTCCTGTTTCAAGCTCAGAAAGAGAGGGTTGTGTAATACCTACTTTATTAGCGAGTTCTTTTTGACTTAACTTTGCAAACTTACGAGCTTGTTTTATACGATCTTTAAGCTGTTGCATATATGCCTTTTATCACAAATTGTTTGTTTTCCGATATAATTTTATATGATATCGAATAATAAGTCATCTATTTTATAAGCATACTGATATTTAACAGATTAAACTAATGATTAATCTGTTATACGGGGTTCTAGCCAAAAGCGCCAAAGAAGACAAAGACAACAGGTTGTAATAACAGTGACAATTAAAATGTAAGGAATATAGGCACTTTGAATATTAAGCATACTACAATAAAAATACTCTAAAAACACACCAACAATATTTGTTGCAAGCAAAAGTATAGGCAGTGAAAATCGATTAAAATAAGCCATAGAGAACCCCGTTAAAACCACAGGAATTCCAGCCAAAAAAATACCTACTGATGCAGCTATAAAAGGAATCATCACAAGGTTTTGTGACATATTCAAAAATCCAACACCTTGTATAACACTCAGTATTTGTATAGGAAGCACTATAATAAAAGTAGCAAATAATAAGCCAATCACTACAAAAGTGGCTATTGAATATAGATATCTTTTCACACTACACTTATCCTTTATAATCCTAATTCATTCTTATAATACACTGAAACGGCTAATAAATCTTTTCAATATTGTTGTTCTCTAAAACCAACGATTAAGAAATTTATTACTTAACATTACAATAAATAACGTAAATATATTATTTATCATATACTTATAAAATAAAACTAATTAATTCAGAATAGTGATCTTTATTATTTCAAACAAATGTCCTAAAGTAATACAAATGTTGCTGTTAACATAAAGGGACTATACTAAAAATGTTTAAATTTTTTATACCATTTGGCCTAACCATATGCTCTTCTATAGTCAATAGTGCCCCCTGTTATACAGATATAGAAGATGGTTGTAACGATGGTTCAATCCCTATTTTAGTAAAAACAGAAAATACTGATCAAGGATTTTGTACCGAATACACAAATGAAGAAAAACAAAAAATAGTAAGGTGCTTTAAAAAACTACCAGAGTCTGAAAAACAAGAAGATACACAGATAAAAGTAGCCGAACAACGCCAACCGATAAATCAGCAACTTATTTACACTAATCAGTCTCAACAAATCAATAATTACTATAATAATTATAATGAAAACTACAATAGCCGCGATTCAGGTTCAGGTTATTGGGCTGGTTATTGGAATGGATACAATAACAATTATCATGGAAACCACTACCCCAACAGACCTCCTCCTCCACATAATCGCCCCCCCAGAGAACCACCTGTAATGACTTACCCTTCAAGATACGTAGGAAAGAGAGTTAGCTCTAAGATATGGACATCGTCAGGTCCTAGTCGCCCTCAAAATAGGCCAAACAGACCAAGACCAAACAAACCTAATTATTCTGATAGTCCTATAAGCCCCCCATCAAGATCTGTACCAAGCAGAAGATAGCTACCGCCAAACATGAAGTGGTATTTTATCTAACATACCACTTTATTATGCTATAGCAAAAAGATCCTCCCTCTCTAACTCTGCATAATACCTCTAATATCAACACATTATATATTTAGAGGAATAACTATGCTAAAAGAATTTCGATGCAAAAAGTGCCATAAGTTATTGGCAAAAATTAGTGATTATTCCGAGCTCGAAATAAAGTGTAATCGTTGCAAACAAATCAACTATTACGTTTTCTCCTCTAATCTGGAATATCAAAATGCCAAACAAAGATCCAACATTTTTACAGATGCTTTACACCGTAATATCTGAAAATACAACGGTAGGAGGAGCTGTGATGGCTTCAATAATAGCAACATTACGTATTTTATATGATGACAACAAGACAAGGCCAATGCGAATTATTCTAGAGGCATTAACTTGTGGAGCTTTATCACTATGCGTAACAGGAATTATTGAACTATTTCACCTCCCTACCAGTGCCGCTATAACAATAGGAGGAGCCATAGGCTTTATAGGTGTAACAGCATTAAGAGACTTTATTTTAAAAATAATCACCAATAGGATAGATAAAAAATGAACTTACCTAGAGGTATACGAAATAACAACCCTGGCAATATTCGCTGGGGAAGTGATTGGCAAGGTCTTATATCTGAAGAAGAGAGAACCGACAAATCATTTTGCCAATTCCAAGACCCTGTTTATGGGTTGCGTGCGATGGTGAAGATTATATTCACCTACCAAGAAAAATATGGACTAAACACAATTGAATCAATCCTCCATCGCTACGCCCCACCCAATGAAAACAATACACAAGGCTATATAATGAGAGTATCAGAAGCCATAGGAGCTCTCCCTAAACAGCCTCTCAAGCTCACGGATGGGACATTAAAAGAACTAATGCGGGCAATAACTGCTGTAGAAAATGGTCAAAACTATTACTACTACTACAAAACTGACCAATTAGAAAAAGCTATCCAATTAGCTAAATAAAAAATCAACCTCTATTAAACTCGTAGCCTAAAAAACTACGAGTTTTTATTAGCCTGCACTATTGATTTTCTTGTTACAACAAAAATTCATCAGCAACAAAAACAACTACCCTATTCCAATAGAAATAATCAAATTATTCAAAATCTTAACGAAGTAAACTCCCTATCACATAGAGACGATTACAAAAGAGCAACGCACTATGCAAAAACTACTTAGCTATACCACAGCGTGTCTTATCATTGCGCTACTACTTTGCATCGTATACCTATCACACATCAAAAATCAGCGAGATAAAATACAACATAATCTGAACTTAGCTGAGCAACAAATAAATAATCTTGTTGATATCAATAAAAACCTCAGCGGCTCTATAGACTTGCTGGAACAACAGGCACAACAAAACCGACGTTACATTTATAGTCTAGAACAAAAACGCAAACAAACCCAAAAGCAAACCGATCAACTTATTCAACAATTCAAAAGGCTAAAAAATGAAAATAAAACTGTTAATAGTTGGGCTAATCAGTCATTGCCTACTAGCCTGCACAAATAAACAACTAATTACACAAAGCCAACTCATCAAAGTGCCACCACCGGTGATAACAGCGTGCGATCGTCTATCCGTTGCAGAGTGCCAACCAAAGACCAATGGCGAGTTATATGAATGCGCCCTTATTATCAGTAAAAACCTTGCATTATGTGCAGACCAAACAGACACACTTATTGAATGGCAACAAAATAATCAATAAAAAACGATTAGCCATTAATATAACGGGCAATATACTCATCTAAACTAGGCGACTTAGCATCCTCTAGCCTTTTTTGCTCTGCAACCGACTGTTCAGCCAGCTTTACATACTGCTGCGTAACCTCTGGAGCTAATGATTGATGATTAAAATAATCATGATGTAACTTACTCTGCCGCAATGAAAACTCAGCAAACGTTAAACCGCCTTCCTCCATCGAATTTATCACCTTAGCAGAAGGTAATAATTGAGGATTATTCACCTTCTCCAACTGAGCTAATACAGATCGACTATGCTTATCCGTATGGCTGGCTTTATCCAATACAGCCGCTGCTTTAGCAACGTCATCCAACAAAGCTTTAGCCCAATCTGTTAACAACACCTGCTCGCCATCACATTGCAATAACAAAGCAGGATCACGCCCTTGCTTTACCGTCGACAAAAAATTATCCGTATAAGCAATGCATTGATTTTTAATGATTAAACTACTTTCTTCCATTGCACAATACAATAAAAAACTATTCAAAAAATAACTGGTTGTTTCATCAATACCTAATGGCATAAAAGGATCAATATCCATGCAACGTACTTCAACATACTGGATACCCGCACGACGTAACGCTTGGATAGGTCGCTCCCCTTCTTTAACAACACGCTTAGGACGAATACTTGAATAGTACTCATTTTCTATCTGTAAAATGTTAGTATTTAACTGAATCCATTCACCATCCTTTTTAGTACCTATACGCTCATAGGCAGGATAAGGTGTTTTAATCGCTTTACTCAAACTATCAATATACGTCGATAGATCATCATAGCAAGGCGTTAAACCTGACTGAGCATTCGACTGATACCCCAAATCACTCATACGCAAACTGGTTGCATACGGTAAATAAAAAGATGACTTATCAAAACGCTGTAATTGATGATTAGGATAACGCTTTAAAAAACTCTCATCCAAGGCAGGAGAAGCACCAAATAAATACATCAATAACCAACTAAACCGTCTAAAATTGCGGATTAGCGCAATATATTGTGCGGACTGATAAAAAGATAAATCCTGCTTACTTCGTTCCACCTTATGAAGAATAGGCCACAACGCGTCAGGTAAAGAAAAGTTATAATGAATACCTGCAATACACTGCATCGTCCGCCCATAACGAACCGCCAAACCACGGCGATAAATATGACGTACCATCCCCGATGCTGAAGTACCGAAATACGCAATAGGAATATGCTCCTCATCAGGGAGCTGGCAAGGCATAGAAGAGCTCCACAACAACTCATCTTGCAAATTTTGCCCAACAAATGCATGAGTATTTGCCAAATCCTCTAATGTATCGCTTGTATCAGGCTTAGCAGGCGTAATAAATTCTAACAACGCCTCAGAATAATCAGTGGTAATTTTATCATTTGTCAATGCAGATCCTAACACAATAGGATGAGGTGTTTGCGCCAACTGCCCAGCAGAGGTAATGCGCAAACACTCACGCTCAATACCGTGCAAACACTGATCAAGTAGTTTTAAAGGAACTGCTTCTTGCAATAAATTTAAACGATCTGCAAACAATTGACTCACAAAAAATCTCCGATAAGTCTTTCTGTATAAAAACACAACCCGCCAATTATTATTGATATAAAAATATACGGCGGCTAAAAGAGAGAAGTATAAAACAAATACAGTTTCATAGCATAAAATAAATAATGAAAAATCATAGAAACAATTGTATATAACAAAAAACCTATACAATATCCAACTACGCTATAATACTATAATAGTGATAAAACAAAGGCAGAATTACATGAAAAAAATATTAATCATTAGTCTATACTGTCTTATTAGTTTACCGTCCTTAGCCGATAGCTTGCGCTGTGGTAACGACCTTATCAAAACAGGAGATAGCAAGGGAACTGTTATTGCCAAATGTGGACCTCTTTATAATGAAGCCCAAATAAACTACTCAAAAAAATACCAAAGCAACCAAGCTATTTACACAACAACCGAAGAATTAACGTATAAAGACAATGGGAAAATTTACTACCTACTAACCTTTGAAGGAGGTAAACTCGCTCACATTGCATTCCAACGGTGCAACCAAAACCCATCCCCTTTATGCGATTAAAACCTCTGCTCACATAGGGTAGAACTAACTAAGCAACCAGATGAGAGGAACACATCATGATCACACCACGCAGCATAACATCCCCTAAAGCGTTTCTTATCGCCAAAGGATTAATGGACAGCCTAGAAACCCACATAAAACCCGTTGGACAAAATGCACTCATAATCTGCGACACCTTTTTTATGGAGCGTATCAACAACAATGTTCAACAACACTTTCCAAAAGCACAAGTCAAAGCTCATGTTGAAAAATTTGCTGGCGAGTGCACTAAAGCCGAAGTAAAACGCCTCACCGAACTTTGCAAAACAAATCAACACGATGTTGTCATTGGTATTGGCGGTGGCAAAACTCTCGACACAGCCAAAGCGGTTGCCTACTACCAAAACATCCCCGTCATCATTGTACCAACGCTCGCATCAACTGATGCTCCTTGCACAGCTCTCAGCGTCTTCTATAAAGAAAATGGTGAATTTGACGAATACTTATTCCTTCCTGAAAATCCACAAGCCGTGATTGTAGACAGCCAAGTTATTGCTAATGCACCTGTTCGCTTCTTTGCCGCAGGAGTAGGCGATGCTCTAGCCACCTACTTTGAAGCACGTATGTGCTATCTTGCCGATGGTGTGAACCTCGTACTGAAACGCCCATCACGCACAGGTTTAGGCATAGCACAACTCTGCTTTGAACTATTAATAGAAAATGCCGCTGCCGCGATGGATGCAGTACAAAATAAAGTCGTCACCCCAGCCCTAGAACAAACCATCGAAGCCACCATTTACCTAAGCGGTGTTGGCGCTGAATCAGGGGGCCTCGCCGCTGCTCACGCAGTCAGCAATGGCATGGGAACAATCGAAGCACTACACAATGCACAACACGGTGAAAAAGTTGCTTTTGGCCTACTCACACAACTCGTGCTTGAAAATGCACCAGAAGACGAAATAGAGACTGTCATCAACATTATGCAAACCGTTGGTTTACCCCTCAGTTTAGCGGACTTTGGGCTTAAAACAATCGTTGAAGCTGACTGGCGTAAAGTTGCCGAAGTAGCTTGTGCAGAAGGCGATACCATGTCCAACATGAACCAAAAAGTCACCCCTGACGATGTCTACGCCGCCATTCTCGCAGCAAATAGTCTAGCTGAACGCTATCACTTCTAACAAATCAACATCAAACCTATCAGAGTCGCTCAAGAATGAGCGACTCTTTATACTCTCCACTAAACAATAAAACGCTCCTCTCACGCATAAAAATACTTGTTCAATTTTCGGTTGTATGCACAAATTATTAAGCCTAAGATCATATCAACCGAAACAATACACAATACGCCACTATGAAAATTACAGACACCGAGCAAATAGCTACCTACTACCAAGCTCTGCTAGACCGAAACCCTGCGTATACAGGTATTTTTTATGCTGGCGTAAAAACAACAGGGGTATTTTGTATTGCAACATGCCGAGCCAAAAAACCAAACTACAATAATGTAGACTTTTATCAAGACATCAAATCGGCACTCAATGCGGGCTTTCGTCCATGTAAAATTTGTAACCCAACTCAAAATGCTTACCCTACTCCACCCGAGATTGAACAGGCACTAAAACTTATACAGAAAAATCCTAAACAGAGAATTTCCGACTGGCAACTCAAACAACAAAATATACAACCAGAAAAGGTTCGCCGTTGGTTTAATCGCCACTACGGTATTACTTACCAAACCTACCAACGGATGCTAAGAATTAACACAGCACTACAAGAGCTCAAACAAGGCAAAACAGCTACCCATGTAGCCTTTGACAATGGCTATGACTCACTCAGTGGCTTCAACTACACCTACAAAAAAATCACAGGTAAAACACCTATGGAACAAACCAATATTATCGTTATGCAACGAATCACCACACCTATTGGCCCCATGTTTATCGCTGCAACAGAAAAAGGGATTTGTCTTCTAGAATTTGTAGACAGGCGAATGCTAGAAACAGAACTCAAAGATTTACAACGCCTACTTAAAGCCCACATTATCATGGGAGAAAACGACCACACCAAACAAACACAACAACAACTTAAAGAATACTTCAATGGTCAACGCTTACAATTTAGTGTCCCTCTTGACACACCAGGAACAACCTTTCAAAAAGCGGTTTGGCAACAACTACAAACCATCCCCTGTGGACAAACCAGAAGTTACCAACAACAAGCATATGCGATCAACAACCCTAATGCCGTAAGAGCTGTTGCAAGAGCTAATGGTGCTAACCGTGTATCGATTATTATTCCTTGCCACCGAGTAATCGGAAAAAATGGCCAACTCACAGGCTATGGTGGAGGACTAGCCAGAAAAGAATATCTTCTTAACCATGAAAAAAATATAGCACCATAAACTCATTCAATGAAATACAGCCACTATAAAATAACAATTAAGGAAGCCAATTCCTTAATATTCATTAACAGTTTAAGCTTCTAGCTATTGGAGGATTCTAACATCCCTGTTCTGCTGAGAGTCCATAAAAACATGTAAAAAACCTAACTTACTGAGAATCATCCATTAATCAAAAATTAACTGACTGTTTACAATCGGAACAAGTGCGCCAAAACCACCCAACGCAAATAAATGAACATGCTGTGTTTCTGCTGTCATACAGTCCGCTAACAATGTCACCTTATACGCTTTAACGGACTTAGATATTCCCGTTAGCCCTACACAATTTTGTGTTTGCATACCACACAACAGCAACTCACTTACCCCAAAACGCGTTAAAACCTCAGTTAAATCAGTCTCCCAAAAAGCATCCGCACGAGTTTTTGTAACAACCGTAGCATTTGGAGCAGCTTCCAATAATGTGGGATGAATTGCAACCCCATAAGAACCCTGATTAAAAATATCAGAAACCTGCTTAGTGGGGTCAACCACATGTTGAACTAAAATAATAGGCATCTGCCGTTGCTTTGCTTGCTCCGCAACCTTTAAAATATTCTGCAAGGTCGCATTCACATTCCACAAAGGCAATGCACCACCTGGGAAATAATCATTTTGTACATCAATAATCACCAACGCTTTATTACTTGCCATCGCCATTCACCTTTTAACAGTTATAGTTAACTCATCTATCAAATTAATTGACCTTGGACTCTATTTTAACTATAACTATCAAACTAACAAGAATGCACTTTTTTGTATGATAGTACCCAAAAGGATACCAAGAAATGCCCACCAGCAAAGCAGACAAAGCTGAATCACTTAACAACATGCCATTGATCGCCATGATAAAACTCATTGGTGGAAAATATAAACCGCTCATTTTATGGCGACTCATGACAGGTACCAAACGCTACTCAACCCTGCGTAAAGAAATCCCCTGTGCAACAGCAAAAATGATCACACAACAGCTACGAGAACTCGAAGCCGACGGCCTTATTAAAAGAACCGTTTACCCTGTTGTGCCCCCCAAAGTAGAGTATACCCTAACGCCTCAAGGTGAAAGCATAAGCCCTGTACTTCAAACCATGTACGAATGGGGGCAAAAACACCTACAAACAAACCAACCAATAAAAACAAAAACTTAGGCAAAATGCTATGCATAAAAATAAAAAAACCACACATAAAAACTATTTACCCAGAGAGAAATAGTCGTTAATCTACACATCCATGAACTAAATTAATAAATACATTAGGTCATTATAAGAATGCAGTTAATAAAAAAACCATTGCTACCAATTCTTTCACTGATAGTCTATATTGCTTATAGTTACTTATTAAGTTCACTGTTCGACTTTAATCCCGATGATGAATCGCTGCTATTAAAAATTCATTTTGTCGACCCACTTAACTTCTTATCCGCTTTTTTTTCTTACAACCTGATCTCACCAGCACTGCCCATACTACTGGTCACCTTGCTTTTCACTTTACAGCGTCGCCCCAACCTTAAAAATATTGGCTGTATTATTATCATCACAACCTTAGCTTTCATCATCACCAAACTACTCTTTTTCTTTATTATTCCCTTACGTATCATTTATTTAGCAAACATCCACAGCAATACCCTATTTATTGCCTTACTGATGAACCGCAGCATGATCCACCTCTTGGTGTTCATCATTTGTTGGGCCTTTTGTTGCCACTATATTTTTACAAAAGTAAAAGAGCCTGATACTACCAACACCTTGAGCACTAAAACGATTAAACGCCTAATTACTAGCTTTTATAGCTTATTTATCGTTATTACTTTCGTGTCATACTTACAATACTCAGTTTTTAAGCCTTCCTACACGGTTGAAACTAGTCTTCAAGGTTATCTAATCATCATCGTTGCCATTAGCTTGTTTTATCTTCTAACATGGACACACGAGTATTTAAGACAAACCCCAGATACCGAACACTACCAAGGCAACATCATCAAAGCCTACAGCATGACCATTGGGCTTCATATTCTATTAGCCAATGGCCTTTTCCTCACCACCATACTGCTTAAAGGTTTTATTCATAAACATGATGAAGTTAAAACGCTACTAATGCAAAGCTATTGGTTATGGGCTAGCCTATTAATCATATTTGCTATTACTTTCATTATTATTGTTGCTAAACAGGTCAACCATATCGGCTATAAAATAACCCATTACCTTATTTTTCTTTGCCTGAGTTGTCTTATTTTATTTATAGGCAATAACATTGGTTCTTTTAAAATTGTCTTCATTGCCTACGCTATTATTATGTTCTTCACTGCATGCAGTGCATGGATTAATGCACAGTTTGTGAGACTATCCATCACCCAATTCTTTCGCACAAAACAACCAATCAATGTAAGCTAACAGACTCATCATTTCCTAAAAAATACCGAACAAATAATTCTGGTATAAAAAAATAATGCTTACGAATAAGCTTTTATTATTTAGTTGCTAGTCACGCTTTCTATTGAGGAACTTTAGCCATAACACTAATGGTGAACTAGGTGATTAAGGGTTGCCTCCAACCCATAGAGTAAAAAAATAACAACGCTCTGTTGTTCAATAAATTGCTTTTTATACAGGTTTTTATTTTTGGTATACTGGTTTGAAATAAACAACCATCGACAGAAAGGATTGTTATATTGACTAAACTTGCTTATGCACTATGTTTAATGATGCCGTTGCTTACTTTAGCACAGACTAATAAAAAGGAGTCCGTTTATGCCGACTCGTGTAATGCTTTTTTTGAAGCATCAGATTCTTTTATATCTGGCCTAGAAAAAAATAAATTTACCTCAATTTATATTACCCAACAAAAAAAAATCGAACATAATAAAATGATGGATCAATTTAAACAGCAACTCGCATCCATCCCCAAAAAGCAACAGATCGAAACTTGCGACATCATGTCTAAAACTATTCAAAACAAGATACAACAAATAAACAATGTAAAATCAGATGAAGACATTCAAAAACTCTTCCCACAGCTAAAAAATTAATAACGAGCCATAATACGAGCTACACCTACATGCCCTAGAAGTAGCTTCTCAACCAGACTTTGCCACCTTGTATCATAAACGCTATTATCATGGTATTAGTCGCTTTCCCCTAACCTATATAGGTTACCTTTTTTAAACCATACAGGCCTATCTTCAAACGCTATATTTTATTGATTTGATACCCCCAATTTACTCTATTAAAATTAAACTCTACCCTGACGATGCTTATTATGGATACAGCTCAGCATAACTGAGGCAATAATAATAATCACCCCCACCAGTTGAGCCGCCGTAATACTTTCACTCAATAATAACCATGCAATGCCAATAGCAGCAGGTAACTCTAAAGAAGAAATAATTTCACCACGCCCGGGAGGCGTTCTAGGCATTCCATAGCTCAAACAAGCCAATGGCAGTACCATTGCAAAAATCGAAATGAGTGCTCCCCATCGAATTTCTACCCACAAGCTCCCTACAGGAATATAACGCCACCAAATCAAGGTAATAACAATAAAAGCACCAATACTCATCATGCTAGCTTTTCTAATCGGTGAAATATCGGGGGCTAACTTATTGGTAAACTGAATGGTCAGTGCATAACAAAAAGCAGCCAAAAATCCCAAAAATAATCCTATTACAGAAACCTGACTAGAAACTAACCATAGATTGGTTGCCAATGAGGTACCCAATAAAATCAGCAATACAATAACCACTTGTAAAAGTGAAGGTAAGCGTTTATTAAGTAAGCACTCTAAAACAATCGCAATCCATACTGACTGCATCAACATAACAGCAGCAATGGCCACAGGTACATGAGTTAATGCCAAGAAATAACACGTATTGGTCAACGCAATAGAGGTTCCTGAACCAATCACAACGATATGCTTACATAATGTTAAAGGTTGTTGTTTTTGTTTTCGTGAGGAAATAAAGGAAAGTATCTGTAAAAAAATAATCGCAAAGAAAAAAACAAAGAATAATAACCCACCTATTTGCGCCCCTTGCAAACTGGCTAACTTCATTAAAGAGGCGGGAAAACCATAACTTATTGCTGCAATGGCAACAAACAAAGAACCATATAATTTCATCACACCCTACAATGAAAGCTTTAGATTAATCTATATAGATTTAAAAGAGAATAGGAACCCTCTCCTATCCTCTCTTATTGGTGTTAGTCTTTAGTTTGCAAAATATCCACAATTGCATCCACTAACAATTGATTTTGCTCGAGTGTTCCTACTGTAATACGTAAAAACTGATTAATGCGCGCTTTGTTGAAATAACGAACAATAATCCCTCTTTTACGTAACTGACTGGCTAACATTTCAGCATCTAAGCGTAGATGCCGTACAAAAATAAAATTAGCCGCAGAAGGTAATACTTTAAATTGTAACTGCTCAAGGGCAGAGACTAAATCTTCACGATCATCAATAATCGCTTGGCACGTCTCATCAAAATAGTCGGTATCCTCAAACGCAGCAATAGCGCCTGCTTGAGCCAAGCGGTCAAGCGGATAAGAGTTAAAACTATTTTTCACGCGGTTTAATGCTTCAATTAAGTCAGCATTACCCATTGCGAGCCCTACACGAAGCCCTGCCAATGATCTTGATTTAGAAAGTGTTTGCACAACCAATAAATTAGGGTACTGATTGATCAAGCTAACCGCTGACTCACCACCAAAATCAATATAGGCTTCATCCACAATCACCACTGACTCGGTATTTTCTTCCAATAACTGAGCAATCGCATCAACAGGTAATAAAATACCCGTTGGCGCATTAGGGTTAGGGAAAATAATACCACTATTTGGTTTTAAGTAATCTCTTAATCGGATTTGAAATAACTCATCCAACTCAATTGCATCATAAACAATCTCGTAAAGACCACAATACACGGGGTAGAAGCTGTAAGTAACATCAGGGAATAAAACAGGCCGCTCTTCGTCGTCATGTTTTAATAGAGCCTGAAAAGCTATTGCTAACACTTCATCAGAACCGTTACCTAAAAAAACTTGCTCAGGTTCAATATCGTAGTAATTAGCAATCGTTTGTTTTAACTGGTCACTATCAGGGTTAGGATACAAGCGTAAACTATCCGTCGTGGCCTGCTTAATCGCCTCTAATACTTTGGGAGAGGGACCATAAGGGTTTTCATTGGTATTTAATTTTACCAACTTATCCACTTTAGGTTGCTCCCCCGGCGTATAAGGACTTAGCTCATCCACCAAAGGACTCCAATACTTATTCATTATTTTTTCATCCTATATTCAGCACTACGCGCGTGAGCAGTTAACGACTCACCGCGCGCTAACACAGAAGCCGTTTTACCTAACTCTGCTGCCCCATTCTCAGAACAGAAAATAATTGAAGAACGTTTTTGGAAATCATACACACCTAGTGGTGAAGAATAACGCGCAGTGCCTGATGTGGGTAATACGTGATTAGGCCCTGCACAATAGTCACCAATAGACTCTGCGGTATAACGCCCCATGAAAATAGCACCCGCGTGGCGAATACCGGGTAACCATGATTCAGGATCAGCCACAGACAACTCTAAATGCTCTGGTGCTACGATGTTAGCCACTTCTAATGCTTCTTCTTTTGAGCCCACATGAATCAATGCGCCACGTGCTTCTAGTGAAGTGCGAATAATTTTTTCACGCTCCATGGTTGGCAATAATTTATTGATACTGGCTTCCACTTGATCGATAAAGGCTGCATCTTCACAAATTAAAATAGCTTGTGCATCTTCATCATGCTCAGCTTGTGAGAATAAATCCATCGCAACCCAATCAGGATTAGTACCACCATCACAGACCACAAGAATCTCGGAAGGGCCAGCGATCATATCAATGCCCACTTTACCAAATACATGGCGCTTTGCTGTAGCAACATAGATATTACCAGGGCCAACAATCTTATCTACAGGAGGGACTGTTTCTGTACCATAAGCCAATGCAGCTACGGCTTGTGCTCCACCCACTGCAAAAACACGATCAACACCGGCTACAGCTGCGGCGGCTAGAACAATATCATTCACTTCATCATCGGGCGTTGGCACAACCATTACCACTTCTTGTACACCCGCCACTTTCGCAGGAACCGCATTCATTAATACTGAAGAGGGATAAGAAGCCTTGCCACCGGGGACATATAAACCTACACGATCAAGCGGGGTAATTTTTTGCCCTAAGATCGTACCATCGGCCTCAGTATAACGCCAAGACTCTTGCTTTTGATGCTCATGGTATAATCGAATCCTCTCAGCAGATAACTCCAAACCTTTACGTTGTTCAGGGCTAATACGATGCAGAGCTTCTTGAATACGCGCTTTATCAAAGGTTAAATCCGCCATTGATTTTGCTGACACACGGTCAAACTTTTGTGAGTATTCAACAAGCGCCGCGTCACCACGCTCTCTGATTGCTTTAATAATTTCTAATACACGGCCGTTCACCGCATCATCAGAAACACTTTCCCAGCTTAACAAATCATTCATTTGCTTTGAAAAGTCGGCCTGCTTACTAGACAAACGACGGATATTTACTGACATTTTATCTTCCTCTCTTAAGGTTTTTGACGAGACTCTACTGCACTACGTAATGTATCAATTAACTCTTGAATACGTCGGTGTTGCATCTTCATCGCTGCTTTATTCACAATTAAACGTGAACTCACCGTAGCAATAAAGTCTTGCGGTTCTAGGCCATTGGCACGTAAAGTATTGCCGGTATCGACCACGTCAATAATCTTATCGGCAAGCCCTACTAAAGGCGCTAACTCCATAGAACCATAAAGCTTAATAATATCTACTTGCTGCCCTTGCTCTGCATAATAGCGCTTGGCGATATTAACGAACTTGGTTGCAATCTTTAAACGTCCTTTAGGTGCTGGTTTCCCTGCTACCCCTGCCGTCATTAATTTACACTGTGCTATTTTTAAATCCAACGGTTCATACAAGCCATCGCCATCATACTCTAATAACACATCTTTCCCCGCCACACCTAAATCAGCAGCGCCATATTCCACGTAGGTAGGCACATCGGTTGCACGCACGATCAAAATACGTACATCTTCTTGTGTAGTAGGAATGATTAATTTACGACTTTTTTCAGGATTTTCAGTAGGTGTAATCCCTGCCTCTGCTAAAAGTGGCAGAGTTTCATCAAGAATTCGTCCTTTGGATAATGCAATTGTTAACATAATAGACACTTATTATTTATCATCTTATTCAGTTAAGTAGTATTATGGCGTTTCTTAACAAACAATGCCATAACCATTCTTAATAAAATACTGTAAGATCATCAAAATATAAAACGATTTTGTTTTAAGACAAATGTAAGACTAATAGCAGACAGCAAAAAATACAATGCCTCTTAGTTATTTTCTAAAACACACGAGTGATTGATTGCTTGCCTTACCAACGCTATCAAGCTTTCTAATACATAGACAGATACCCATATTTATTTCATAATACAAGCTTATCGATCATTATATTTAAGGATGAACCTTTGAAAAAAAAATGGCTGTTTTTTTTACTGCTACTCCTAAAACACACGATTCCACTCGCTCAGCCCATTATCAGCAATGATATTACCCAACTTAACCCTATCCCCATTAGTGATATTGCCCAGCCTACCTCAACAGCTGACGTTGTCGAGCTTATAAAAAATCATACTGGCCCTATTTCCATAGCGGGTGGTAAATACAGCATGGGTGGACAAACGGCCACTGACAATGCATTGCAAATTGATATTAAAAAACTTAATCACATCTTAGCGTTTGATCCTAAAAAGAAAGAGATCACCGTAGAAACAGGCGCTAACTGGCGACAAATACAAGAGCTAATTGATCCATACAATCTTTCCGTTCAAATCATGCAAAGCTATGCTGACTTTACGGTGGGTGGGTCACTTAGTGTGAATGTCCACGGGCGTTATGTGGGGGAAGGCCCTATCATCCTATCCGTGAAACAAATTAAAATGGTATTAGCAGATGGTTCACTGATCACTGCTAGCCCAACAGAAAATCCTACCATCTTTTACGGGGCTATTGGTGGTTATGGTGCAATGGGTGTTATAACAGAAGCCACATTCAATTTAACTGACAATACTCTGTTAAAACGCACCAGCCAGCAGATGCTGATTACTCAATACTATGACTATTTTCAAAAATACGTTAACAACAATACTCATGCCGTGTTTCATAACACCCTGATATACCCACCAGACTATAAAACAGTTCGTGCTGTCACTTACGTAACAACCAACGAAGCACCGACTATTTCAGTTCGATTACAACCTAAAGACCAAGACTACAGCAAATTACATAAACAAATTGCGCTACTTTCTAGTAGCAATTTAGCCAAGCGCTTTAGAAAACTGTATGACCGCTGGCAGTACTCGAAAAAACAAGTTGTTTGGCGTAACTACGAGGCCAGTTACAATGTAGCAGAGCTAGCACCAATCGCTACAAAAGAAGGTAGCTTTGTGCTACAGGAATACTTTATGCCAACGGATCAATTTGATAATTTTTATCCCCAATTGATCAATATATTACGTAAGCATAACGTTAATGTACTCAATATCTCCATACGTCATGCTAAAAAAGACAGTGGTTCATTGCTCGCTTGGGCTAAAACCGATGTATTTGCTTTTGTGATTTACTATAAACAAGGCGTTACGTCAAAAGACCAACAAGCGGTTAATAGATGGACAACAGAACTCATTGATACTGCAATTGAGCATCAAGGTAGTTATTATTTGCCCTACCAAATTATTGCTAGCCAAGCACAATTTGAAAAAGCTTACCCGAAAGCTAAACAGTTTTTTGAGCTCAAAAAGCAACTCGACCCCAATAATAAGTTTAGAAATAAACTGTTAGATCGCTATGCCCAATACTGAGAATAAATAGTAGAGATAAAAAAAGAGGGCTAATGCCCTCTTTTTTTATCGCGTTAGAACAGTCTAACCTGCCACACGCTTAATTTTTGCACCTAATAATTGAAGTTTTTCTTCAATACATTCATAGCCACGGTCAATGTGATAAATGCGATCAATTAAGGTCTCACCTTCGGCTACTAAACCTGCTAAAACTAAACTAGCTGAGGCACGTAAATCAGTCGCCATCACGGGTGCACCTCTTAACTGATCAACCCCCTTAACAATAGCGGTATTGCCATCAATTAAAATATTAGCGCCCATACGATTTAACTCATAGACATGCATAAAACGATTTTCAAAAATCGTTTCTGTTACAACACCTGTACCTTCAGCAATTGTATTTAAAGCAATAAACTGCGCTTGCATGTCAGTAGGGAATGCAGGATATGGCGCAGTGCGAAGATTAACCGCTTTAGGGCGATTACCTTTCATGTCTAGGCTAATCCAGTTACTACCCACATCAATAAAAGCACCTGCTTCTTGTAACTTGATAAGCACAGATTCTAAAATATGAGAATCGGTGTCTTTTAATTTTACTTTACCACCAGAAATAGCTGCTGCAACCAAGTAAGTACCCGTTTCAATACGGTCGGGCATCACGCGAAACTCAGTGCCCTGTAAACGCTCAACACCTTCAACCGTGATAGTATCCGTTCCTGCTCCACTAACATGACCACCCATTTGGTTAATCATATTTGCTAGGTCGATCACTTCAGGCTCTTTTGCCGCATTTTGTAAAACGGTCTTCCCTTTTGCAAGGGCCGCTGCCATGATCAAGTTTTCAGTACCGGTTACACTCACCGTATCAAACATAAAGGTAGCGCCATGAAGACCACCCGCAGGTTTTTCTGCTTTGATATAGCCATCTTCGATCTTAATAATTGCACCCATGGCCTCTAAACCACGCACATGCAAATCAACAGGTCTTGAGCCAATAGCACAGCCACCGGGTAATGCAACCTCTGCTTTGCCAAAACGTGCAAGCATTGGGCCTAATACTAAAATAGAAGCGCGCATAGTTTTTACTAACTCATAAGGCGCAACAAGGGTTTTAATGCTACTAGCGTCAATCTCTAAGGTTAGCTTTTCATCAATGGTCGGCTGGATACCCATGCAACCAAAGAGCTCGATCATGGTAGTAATATCATGCAAATGCGGCAAATTAGAGATAACCGAAGGTGTATCACCTAATAATGTACACGCCAAAATAGGTAATGCTGAGTTTTTAGCGCCTGAGATACGAATTTCACCATTAAGAACCGTACCACCTGTAATCTTTAACTTATCCATTCAACTCTCTCTAACAATTATACGTTTAGTTATGTTTAGCCCAATCAGCTTGTGTATAAAACTTCATGGTAATGGCGTGAATACTGCCATCGGCAATCCAAGGGTTTAGATAACTATACACTTGTTGCTGGCGCTTAACAGGGCTTAATGCACATAACTCATCACTGATAATGTTGAGCTGAAAATTACACCCCTCACCCTCTACTTCAATACGAGAGCCTGCTAATTGCTCTTCTAAAAACTTTTTTACTTCATTTGGTTGCATTCATTTATCCTATCACTTGGTAATCTTCACTCAACGGTAATACTTCTTTTAAATCGCTAAACTTTGCTATTTCTTCTAAATCCGTTGTTAATGCTTTAATCAAGAGTGCTCTTCCTGTCTGATTAGCATCACGAATTAATGACAAAATTAAAGAAACTCCGACACTACTCGTACGTGTAACACCAGAGCAGTCTAAAGTAAACGCAGTCGCCTTACTTTGAGTAATGATGGATTGACCCAACTCAGACAAATATTTTCCATTGCAGTAATCTACCTGTCCAACTAGTTTTAATTCACCGTCACTACCTTCAATTAAGGTAGCTTGTTCTTTACCAGTCATTATACTCATTTTTTATCATCAGAATCAGCTTGTTCTTGAGCACGTTCTACGGCATCAGCCCAATCATTAATGACATAATTTAAATCGTCTTTATTATTACGCATTTCACTGGCAAATTGGTCACGGAATAATTTACCTACGTTTAATCCATTTACTACCACGTTTCTAACCATCCACTTACCATTCAACTTAATCATGGTATAAGATACAGGATAAATAGTATTATCATTACCTTTAACTTCAGTTTGAACGCTCACACGGTCAGGACTATCTGAAGGAATCGTTTTTAATACCTTCATTCCTTTACCTTCATAGTCTAGCAATGCATTACCATAAAACTGCATTAAACCTTGTTCAAAATTAGCTTTAAACGTTTCCATTTGTTCAGGCGTTGCACGGCGTGCATATTTGATAGTCATCACACTACGAGCGATACCATCCACATCCACCACAGGAGTCAATAAAGTATGCAATGCTTTATGAAAAGCTTCAGGGTCTTTTGCATATTTTGCACGGTTAGTATTTAGATCTTTTAATAGTGTATCAACTGTGGCTTGTACCACTTGTTGTGCTGTTTGCTCAGCCGCAAGTGTCAACGTTGAAAACACAGCAAACAATAACACAAAAACAAACTGACTATACTTTTTAATGCTCATCATAAATTCCTCATCATTAATATTAATTGACAACACTTGGTTTTTTATTAATCAACTCTTTTAACGTATCATTGAGAGTGCCTAACTGCTTCGCAATATCCTTGCCTGAGTCATCAGAACCCATAACAAACTTATTAATTAAATCTTCTAGCACCAATGATGATTGAGTATCTTTAATCACAGAGCCGTTCTTCAATACTTCTTCATCACCACCTAAGCTAAAGCCAATATATTTTTCACCTAATAAGCCAGCAGTATATATCAAGGCTGTCGAATCAGCAGGTAGATAATTAGCAGTATCACTGATTTCCATGGTAACTTTAGCTTGATACTTTTCAGGGTCAATCGCAATACTGGTCACTTTACCAATGGTAACACCAGCAAAAGAAATCCGTGAACGTACTTTTAAACCCTCAACACTATCAAAATAAGCGGTTACTTTATAGGTTCCCGAATTGTTTTGTCCTAACGTTAGACCACTCACCTTAAACGCCAATAAAGCGAATGCCAAAATACCGGCCAATACAAAAAGACCTACGGTAATTTCAAGGGCACGGTTATTCATTAAATCTCTCCAAACATAAGTGCAGTTAAAATAAAATCTAATCCTAAAATGGCAAGGGAGCCATAAACTACGGTTTTGGTTGTGGCCTTACTAATCCCCACAGAGGTAGCCTCACAAGAATAACCTTGATAAACTGCAATCCATGTTGCCACAAACGCAAAGACTAACCCTTTGATAAAGCCATTTAATACATCATAACCAAAGCGTACACTACTTTGCATATTACCCCAGTAAGAGCCATCAAATACGCCTAACCAGTCCACAGCAACCATCGCCCCACCCCAGATACCCACAACCACGAAAATAGTGGATAGCAATGGCATACTAATAAAGCCAGCCAATAAACGTGGAGCAATCACATATTTTAGAGGGTCAACACCAATAGTCTCTAAGCCCGATAATTGCTCCGAGGCTTTCATATTGCCAATTTCTGCTGTCAGTGCAGAACCTGCACGCCCTGCGAATAAAAGCCCTGTCACCACAGGTCCTAATTCTCGCAAAAGGCTTAATGCCACTACTTGCCCTACAGCTTCAGAAGAGGCATAACTAATCAGAATATTATAGCCTTGTAAAGCCATAATCATCCCGATGAACAAACCTGATACCATAATAATCGGTAGCGATAAAACACCCACAAAATAAATTTGTTTAATCAATAACCGAAAATGCTTACCGGGGCCTCGTCGACCGATCAGAGAAAGCACTAAAAAAATAGCAGCATCACCGAGGCTTGCAATGGTATCAATGGCAGATCGACCCAGTAATTGGATACGATCTAACACTCCCACTTTCTTTTGAGCCTGCATCAACGTTCCCCCAGTAAAGCTTCTTTATAATCACCTGCAGGGAATTGAAAATGAATAGGGCCATCGGGTTCGCCTCTTATAAATTGCAGAACCCTTGGATCATCCATTTTTTTCAATTCATCAGGCGTACCATGACCTAATACTTGCGCATTACCCACCACATAAATATAATCGGCAATACTACAGGTTTCATCAATATCATGAGAAACGATAATACTCGTAATGCCCAGTGCATCATTTAACAGTTTAATTAAACGCACTAACACACCCATTGCAATAGGGTCTTGCCCTGCAAAAGGTTCATCGTATAAAAGAACTTGGGGGTCCATTGCAATTGCTCGTGCTAAAGCAACACGACGCTTCATCCCCCCTGATAACTCATCAGGCATTAAAGCAGCCGCGCCACGTAAACCAACCGCTTGTAGTTTCATCAGCACAATATCGCGGATCATGGCTTCAGGCAAATCCGTATGAATACGCAAAGGGAAAGCCACATTCTCAAACACATTCATATCCGTGAATAAGGCACCACTTTGAAACAACACACCCATCTCTTTGCGTAAATCAAACAACTGGTTACGACTTAAATCAGGAATATTACGGCCATCTATCATCACTTTGCCTTGACAGGGCAACAATTGACCACTGATTAAATTCAACAGTGTCGTTTTACCACAACCCGACGGCCCCATGATTGCCGTTATCTTACCGTGCTCAATCGTCATATCAATGTCTTTAAAGATATAACGACTACCACGCTTAAACGACGCATTTTGTAGTTCAACAGCATAGCTACTTTTTTGCGACACTGCATTCTCCTCAGATCATCGTCATACTATTTCATATTTATTAGCCCTATATAATAACTGATAAATGAAAAGATAAAATGACATTACACTTAATTTAATAATATTCTTTACAGACAAAAAATGTTTTATTGCTATAATTGTACTTTTAATTACCCAAGATGTAGTTAGCCAATGCAAAATGATACTAGCTTTATTAAAACTGCTAAGCGTACCATAGAATTAGAACTGCAAGCGATTGATGCACTAAAAGACCATATCGATGAAAACTTTGTAACAGCGTGTAAGCTAATACTCAACGCACAAGACCGTATTGTTGTTTTAGGCATCGGAAAATCAGGCCATATAGGCCGTAAAATTGCAGCTACGCTTGCCAGCACAGGCACACCTGCTTTTTTTGTACACCCTGCTGAGGCGAGCCATGGTGACATGGGGATGATTACCCAGCAAGACGTCATCTTAGCCATTTCCAACTCAGGTTCAACCACTGAAATTATTACTTTATTACCATTAATTAAGCGCTTAGGTATCAAGCTCATCAGTATGACAGGCAATGCTAATTCAGCCTTAGCCAAAGCTGCTGATGTTAACTTAGACATCAGCGTCAAAGAAGAAGCTTGCCCATTAAATCTTGCACCCACCTCTTCTACAACAGCGACTTTAGTGCTTGGTGATGCCCTTGCTATCAGCCTACTTGAAGCGCGTGGCTTTACGGCTGAAGACTTTGCATTCTCACACCCTGGTGGTGCGTTAGGTCGCCGTTTACTACTCAAAGTTTCTGACATCATGCACACAGGTGATGAGCTTCCTAAAATACCCGCCATGACACCTCTCAAACAAGTATTGCTTGAAATGTCTCGTGCAGGATTAGGGATTGCCTTGGCTGTTGATGCAAACAACAAACTACTAGGCGTGTTCACCGATGGTGACTTAAGACGGGTACTTGATCGTGCAAGCGATATCCGTAAGCTAACCCTAGACCAGGTGATGACAAGCCACAGCAAAACAGCAAAAGCTGATATGCTAGCGGCTGAGGCACTTAAAATTATGGATGACCATAAAATAAGTGTACTGCCTATTGTCGACGATCAAAATAACCTCATTGGTGTACTCCATATCCATGACTTAACCCGTGCAGGTGTGATTTAATATGAATGATTTCAATGCACGAGCAAAAAAAATCAAACTGGCTGTTTTTGATGTTGACGGTGTAATGACTGATGGCCGACTTTATTTTCTGCCTGACGGGACAGAGTTTAAAACATTTAATGTACTCGATGGGTTAGGCATTAAAATGTTAATGAAAATGGGGATAGAAACCGCTATCATTACAGGTCGCAGTAGCCTTATTGTAGAAAACCGCGCCAAAAGCTTAGGCATACAGCACTATTTTCATGGGCGCGAAGACAAACTAACGGCACTAAATGAACTATTAGCCAAAACCGCTTATGATTATGAACAAGTGGCCTACTTAGGTGATGACTTACCCGACCTAGCAGCCATTAGACAAGTAGGTATTGGCATGGCAACTGCTAATGCTAACGACTTTGTAAAAAAGCATGCATTGGCTGTTACACAGGCAAGAGGCGGCAAAGGGGCAGTTCGTGAATTTTGTGAACTGATATTATCTGCACGAGGGCAATTAGATACCCTCCAACAACAGTATTTATAATGAGTAAAAGTCTCCTTTACAAACTAGGCATCTTACTGCTACTGATTATGGTAGTGGCTGTCTTTGAGTATTTTGATGATGATACATTGAAAATAGACAGCAAATATAAAAAGGATGCCACCATCGACTACTTTGCAGATGATCTGGATGTTACCCAATATAAAACCGATGGTTCTGTTGATTACAACATTACTTCCGATAAATTAACGCATGTACAAGAAAAAGACATTAGTTACCTAGTAAAACCTAAAGCATTATTGTACAAAAACCAGACCAGTCCTTGGCAAATCACCAGTAACAAAGGTGAAGTTGGCCCAAAAGGCGACACAATTGTGCTTATTAACGATGTTAAAGGCATACAAGCCGATGAAAAAGGTGGCGTGAACAGTTTTGAAATAGGCCAACAAGCCAATGACACGGACCCAGTTAAATATGGCAAAGTCAATGTTTATGCTAATAAAAAATATGCTGAATCAAACGATTATGTTATTTTCAATGCCCCTGATGGACAGACTTCAGGCAATGGTGTAAAAGCCCACATGGATACAAATCAAATAGAAATTTTGTCAAACGTGAAGACAAAAATAAACAGAGGCCAAAATGCGAATTAAACCACTTATTGCATTAGCTATATTCGCCGTAGGTACCTACAACACTACTGCTTATGCATTACCTAGCGATAGCCAACAACCTATTCACATCCAAGCGGATAAAGCAGACCTTGACAACAACAAAGGCGTGCTGGTTTACCGTGGCAATGTCATTATCACCCAAGGAACCATGAAAGTAATGGGACACACGGTGACGATTGTTCGTAATAAAGACGGTGGGGTTGACGTCATGACCTCTCAAGGAAGCCCTGCTTATTTTGAACAAATTCCTTCTGCTAATGAGCCGATGATCAAGGCCTATGGCAGTATGATACAATACCAGACCGCCAATAAAAAAATTGTTCTTGAAGGCAATGCCAAAGTCATTCAGAAAAACAATACCTTCAATGGTAGTCGTATGGTCTATGATACAGAAAAAGGCACAATTTCAGCCGTAGGTGGTACTAAAACAACCACCGGTTCAACGAGTAAGGGTGGACGTATTAACATGGTCTTAGAACCTGAAAAGAAGAAGCAATAAACTATGACAACACTCGCAGCAAGTAACCTGATTAAAACCTATAATGGTCGTAAAGTCGTCAACGGTGTAAGTCTTTCTATTCAGAGTGGCACCATTGTTGGATTGCTTGGGCCTAACGGTGCTGGAAAAACCACCAGTTTCTATATGATCGTGGGATTAATTCATCCAGAACAAGGCATGATTACCATTGATGGAGAAAATATCACCAACCTCCCCATGCATGGACGTGCCCGTGCAGGGATTGGCTATTTACCTCAAGAAGCCTCTATCTTTCGTAAGCTTACCGTGACTGAAAATATTATGGCAATCTTAGAACTACGAAAAGATCTAAACCATGCTGAGCGTAAAAAAGAACTTGAAAGCTTACTCAATGAGTTTCATATTACCCATATTCGAGACAATACAGGGATGAGCTTATCAGGTGGTGAGCGCCGTCGTGTAGAAATTGCCCGTTCATTGGCGAGTAACCCTAAATTTATTCTGCTAGATGAGCCCTTTGCCGGTGTAGATCCCATCTCAATTAACGATATTAAACAAATCATCTACCACTTACGCGACCGTGGAATTGGCATTCTGATCACAGACCATAACGTGCGAGAAACCCTCGATATTTGTGAGAAGGCATACATCGTTAATGAAGGAAAAATCATCGCTCAAGGCTCTTCTGATGAAGTGTTAAGCAGCCAAATCGTAAAAGATGTTTATCTCGGACAAGAATTTCGTCTTTAACCCTACCCTATTTTTTCTACGCACAAAAAAAGCCGACACAATGATCGGCTTTTTAATTACTTAGAAAACTAAAGCCAATGATCTACAATGGCTTTAAAAACTACATTACTTGGCTTGTGTTTCTTTTTGTTTACCAAACAACGCATCAAATGATTGTAACTTCACTTTAGGATTACCAATCCACCGTGTTTCATTCTCATATTGAGGGCTGACCAAGCTACGTGCAGGAATATACTCATCGTAAGTAAGCCCTGCTAAGTCAGACAACGTATGAATTAAATGAGCGCTACTGTAAGGGCGATCTACTAACCTCTTTAAATCACGAGGATGCCCAGCCTGCCATGCTGGTGAGTTCCAGACCATAAAGGGAACAGTATACATCCCCTTAGTGGGTGCTGCCTCATTACGCCCGATCACCTCATGATCTTTATCACCATAAACCTCTTCGCCATGGTCAGAGAGGTAAACCAAAAAGCCGTAAGGATCCGTATCTTTAAAAGTTTTAATTAATGTCGCTACCACATAGTCGTTATAAAGCACGGCATTATCATAACTATTATAAAATGCAATTTCTTTCTTATCTAAATCACTCGGCATAATAGGATCAGCCCCTCTAAACTTTCTAAAGTTATCAGGGTAACGGTACTTATAATTCATATGTGTACCTAGCAGATGAATTATAATAAACTTTTTAAGGGCGGGATCTTTTAATGCTTTTTCAAAAGGTTCAAATACCACCTCGTCATGCTGCTCAGAATTTTGACTACGGTTATTATTTAAATATTCCTGTTGATCCGCCATTTGAGAAAATGTCGTCAACATGGTATTGCGCTTAGTCATCGTTTGCTGATTCGTAATCCAGAAGGTTTTATAACCCGCTTGTTTCATTAAATTCATGACCGATGGCGTTGTTAAATAAGCATCAGGGTTATGCTGATCACCAAAGGTTAAAGCTTGCTGTAACATCTCAATGGTATAAGGGCGAGAGGCCACTACATCATTAAATACGACTAATCCAGGGTCTGTCTTTTGCAATTGCTTAAGCATGGGGTTAGTTTCACGCCCATAACCATATAAACTCATATGCAAACGCGAAGTAGACTCACCAATCACCAATACTATGGTGCGAGGCTTATCTGCATTTTCATCCTTTAAATTCTTAAGAGGGGGTAACGCTGCATTATGAGTTAATAACGCTTCCATATTATCAAGTTGCTTTTTATATTGATAATAGCCAACAACCAATGTCCATGGTGTCACAGGCTCCATACGGCCAAGCACTTTCTCAGTGGCAACTGCAAAAGGTTCTTCTTTTTTTATCATCCGATTAGCATATGGATAGCCAAATATACTCACAAAAATAAGAATACTCACAACCCAACGCGTGAGATGATTAGGTAAATAAACAGGCGTTATTTTACGCCATAATAAATAAGCACCAATGCTATAGACAATAAAAACAAATACGAGCGTATAACTAAAATATTGTGTCAGATACTCCCCGGCTTCAGCCGTATTTGACTCGAACATAATAAAGATAACACTTTGCGAAAACTCTTGACCATAAAGCATAAAATAGCCCAAGCTCGCTAAAGACGCAGCCCATAAAATAATACCAATTATAGCTGCTAATAACTTCGTGTATCGAGGAAAGAGCAAAATGGGAATTAGCCATAAAAAGCTTAAAAAGATGCTTGATCTAAGCCCTGCGAACCCAGTTGTACCAGAGAAATAAATAAGACCTTGTACAACTCCAGAAAAATACCAAAAAAATAAAAAGGACCAAATAAGTCCTATTCCATTTTTCTGAAAAAACTTATGCTGAAAAAAAGCTTTACTCACAAAACCATCCAATAACTTAGATCTAATAATAACAAAGAGATATTTTATATAACATGCTGTCAAAATTTTGTTGGGGAAAAACTATACCACAAATAAAAAAGTCGTCTACATTTTATGCGCTGCCATCAGTTCAAACTCTCAAAATACTCATCACAGTTATCCACAAAAGCTGTGGATAAGTATGTTAATAATAGTTTAAAAAATGCTACAAAGCACGATAAAGACGGGCAATATACTAAATTTATTACTTTTAAATCTTTTATTATTTTATTTAAAATTAATAAGTTATAAAAATAAATTATCTTTTAACAAAATACCTCATCAGCTAATTCGTATTATTCAAACCACATTAATAAGTCAAGTCCTTTTAGCATTTTTTTAATATTGGCTATCTCATCACAAAAGATCATGATAAATACCGAAGTAATATCCCAAAAAAGCCAATCTAACAGATTGGCTTCTCAATATTCAAAGTACTAATTGAGTGACCAAGATTGTAAAGCAGTATCTGGCACACTAAACTTCTTTTCCTTTGTAACACTGTCTAGCAAATACACAATACTACGGTAATCAATACCACTGTGCTCACTTAACCCAACCTCACAAGTACGACTATTTGAAACCCCTTGTTTACAGTGTTTAACCTCTTCTTTGAGATGGCGTAACGAGTGGGCGTTAAGCTCTGGTGTATTAAACCCTTTATCACCAGCAAAACCACAACAATAGATATCTTCCGGAATGACCACTTGTTTAGTTGTACAGTTTCTCACAATATCAATAAACGCCTGATTTTCTGCTAAATGGCGGCTACTGCAAGTAATATGCAACGCGATGTTTTCATCAAGGGGATGAAAATCAAGTTTCTCCAATAAAAACTGATGTATAAAATCTACCGAATCATACACATTTAAATTCACACCGCGCTTTTTAACCGCCTCAATCAGATGCAAACTGCAAGAACTTGTATCAATGTACACAGGGTCTTGACCTTGGCGAGTGGTTTCCATCAAGACACCAATCAACTCATTCTCTTTTTGCAATGCTTGCTCAGGGTAGCCTTTTGAATCAAAGGGTTGACCACAGCATAAGGAGTTAACCCATTCGGGCAACACCACTTGATAACCTGCTTTAACCAGTAATTGCTTAGTTTTTTCAACTAAAGGCACTTGGTCAAAATCCCTCACAGCAGGTCCCATCATCCGCGATACACAGGTTGTAAAATAAACAACCCGTGGTCGATTATCAGTGGCAGGTGGAACAAAACGTAAAGGTTTTGCTGCTTTAGGCATAGCACTTGACCAACGAGGCAGGCGATTACCGGTTAATTTACGTAAACCATGGGTAATATTTTCCATCATCGGCGTACCTAGCACTGCTTGCCCTTTCGCGGCGACTGCTAACGTAAAGCGCACTCCTTTAAACCCTGTAGCAAAATGATTCACCAACCAATTAGCCATTTTAGGGTGATTGGCTGCTTCAGCTCGTAACTTTTTAACTAATGCTCCTGTATTAATCTCTAAAGGACAACGCATACTGCATAATCCAGTGGCGGCACAAGTGTCTATGCCATAATACTGATACTGCTCCATTAACTGGTCCACATTCTGCCCTGCCCGTTTTTTAGCCTGAATATCGCGCCAAATCACAATACGCTGACGGGGTGATAAAGTTAAATCCTTCGCAGGGCAAACAGGTTCACAAAAGCCACACTCCATACAACGATCAACCAGTTCATCTGCTTCTGGTAAAGGTTTTAAGTTTTGTAAATGCAGTTCTTTATTTTTTGACAACACCACATCAGGACTTAAAATATGTTTAGGGTCAAACAGCTTCTTAATATCCCACATCAGCTGCCATGCATCAGCCCCCCACTCTAACTCAACAAACGGTGCCATATTACGCCCTGTGCCATGTTCAGCTTTAAGTGCCCCACCAAAATCAACCGCAACTAACTGAGTCACATCATTCATAAACGCAGAATAACGTGCCACTTGCTCTGGATTATTAAAGTCTTGAGTAAAAACAAAGTGTAAATTACCATCTAATGCATGACCAAATAAAATAGCTTCATCGTAATGGTGTTTTTCGAAAAGCTCGATTAAACGATTTGCCGCTTCAGCTAAACGCTCAATGGGGAACGTAACATCTTCGATAATGACAGAAGTCCCCATTTTACGCACGCCGCCTACCGCAGGGAACGTACCTTTACGAATAGCCCATAACTTACCGTACTCATTAGGATTTTGCGTGAAATCGATCTTTTGTTCCATTGGGAATGGTTGGATGGAAGCCATAATTTGCTTAAGCTGCTCACTCAGCAAACTAGCACTCGCCGCACGAGACTCAATCAATAAGGCACAAGCATTATCCGATAACGTTTTAACCCACTCTGGCAAGCCGGGTTTATTCTCTACTGAGCGAAGACTTCGACGATCTAATAACTCGACCGCAGAAACAGGTTGTTGCTTTAAAATCGGTACAGCTTTACAGCAGGTTTCAATATCAGGAAAGACAATGAAAGCACTGGCTTTATAGGGGTGCTCTGGTACTGTATTATAAGTCACCGCACTGATGAAACCTAAAATTCCTTCCGATCCCACCATAATATGCTTTAAGATATCAATCGGATCATCATAGTCAACCAGCGCATTAATCGATAAGCCTGTGGTATTTTTTAAGCGATACTTATGACGAATCTTATCAGCTAATGTCGTATTAGCTCGGACCTCTTGCCCTAAATGCGCTAACCTCTCAAGTAACTCTCCATGGCTTTGTTTAAAAGCCTCAACACTATCTGCTTGTTCTGTGTCTAACACGGTACCATCAGCCAATACCACCCGAATATCTCGAATCGTACTGTAGCTATTTTGCGCTGTACCACAACACATGCCACTGGCGTTATTGGCTAAAATACCACCAATTTTACAGGTATCAATCGATGCGGGATCAGGGCCAATTTTTTGCCCATACGGCAATAACCATTTATTAGCTTGAGCACCGATGACACCAGGTTGTAGGCGAATTTGTAAACCATCATTACGAATGTCTTTCCCATTCCAATGATCTCCTAAAACAACAAGCACAGAATCCGTTGATGCTTGCCCTGACAAGCTTGTTCCGGCAGCTCTAAAGGTGACCGCCACCTGTGTCTTGTGGGCCTCTTTTAAAACAGCAACAACTTCCTGTTCACTTTCAACACGAATCACTAATTGAGGAACCAGTCGATAAAAGCTCGCATCCGTGCCATAGGCTAACGTTGTCATAGGGTCTGTAAAAAGGCGATTTTCAGGAATTAATAACTTAATTGCTGATAAAAAATTAGTAGGTAAAGTCACGGTTCTATACTCGCTTATTATCAAATCAGGTTTATTTTTATAAAACAAATATTATGTTGTTGATGACTATCTTATATTACGATTTATTAAACTTTTCCTAGTTTAGCACCTCATAGCTTGCTATGATGACAAGCGACTATAAAGATAGACAAAATCTTAGGAAATCCCCATTTCATTATGGAAAATAACATTATGCCGCCACATCATTATAGTAAAGACCTTTTTTTAATACTAGCCGTTATCAACTTATTACCACAAGCGATACTATTTTTTGGGTTTGACACCTATAATTTACCTATTTTCATTGTTAGCCTAGTGATCAGTTATTTTATTTGGCTTAATCTAACGCAGCGACATACCCAAAAAAGCATCAAAGAAGAAGTCGTCGAACGTGCGAACCTTTTTATTGATCCGCTACAACAAGCGACCTTACAAAAGAACCTAGAAGAGCCACTACTGGCAAAGCAAAATAATAATACCCAACAGATCAATACCCGTTTAAATATTGCTTCTTTGTACCTTTTCCTTTGTATTGTGGGGATTCGTCAATCCAAAGGCCACATAGCGTACACTGACAGTAAACAATTCACGACCTTACTTGAACAAACCAAACCCACCCTAAAAAAAATATACGTTGCTCGGGGTACGAAAACAGAACGTATTCCTGAGTTTATCAACAATAACTATCAGCAAATAAAACAACTCATTAAGCTTTATTGGCAACTTGTTAACAAAAATGCCAATGACCCGACGATTGCTATACAGACATGGTTTGAGGGAAAAAGCCATATCAATCTAGCCGATAAACCCTATATTTATAGAAACTTGACTGAGCGCGTTACGAATGACATCGAGTTAAAATTATTACAAGCCCTGTGTCGCCCAAAAAAACACAATAAACTACTGACCAAAATAAAAGAAAAAACAGAAACCTTTATGGCCTTACTTAACCAATCTAATCGCTTTGCTCTACAACAAAACGAAGAAATTTTAGATCATCGCTACATTGAAAAATATTTGTCTGCTTTTTTATTAATTTTTGGTTTAGTGATTATTCAAGAGTCACACGACGACCCAAGTTACCTACAAACCCCTGAGTACAATGCTTTAAAAAACAAAGCCACCGTCATGATAAAAGCAATGATACTTAATAGCCGAGTATTAGGGGTAGACTCACTCACCCCTATGCACATCACACAGCTCACACAGTTTATTGAAAAACAACTCCCTTCCCTTGAAATTGCTTATGTTGACTACTTTGACGCTACCGCTAAACAACTGCCTACACCTGAGCATTATTTACTGGAATGGTTTAAAACAACCACCAAAACAGAACTCAGTAATAAAGTGGATTTACCCTTCAAACTCAATGAGTACGTTAAACAAATACTCTCAGAAGAAACAACTACCGCATAATATAAAAACCTAAGGTATAAAAAAACCGCGTGTAAGATAAGCTTACACGCGGCTTTTCATAAAAGATAACTACAGTTTTATTTCAACGTAAGCATCATCACGTAACTGTTGTAACCAAATAGGTAACTCTTGTTCGTATTTACGCTCATAAAGCGCATTCATCGCTTGTTGTTTACGATACTCAGCCGTATTATCCGTTGAACGACGCCCTTCTACCTGTAGAATATGCCAACCATAACGGCTTTGGAAAGGTTTAGAAATCTCACCCACCGGTGTTGATTCCATCACTTGGCGGAACTCAGGAACTAAGGCATTAGGCTCAATCCAGTTTAAACTACCACCACGTTGTGCAGAACCAGGATCATCTGAAAACTTCTTAGCCAATTGAGCAAAATCTTCACCATTACTAAGACGCTGAGAAAGACGCTCAATCGCTTTTTGCGTTTCTGCTTCACTACGTAAAGGGGTTGGTTTTAATAAAATATGGCGGACACTAATTTCATCTTGTAAAACTTTACTGCCGCCTCGTTTATCCATCACCTTTAAAATAATCAAACCACCGGGAGTGCTCACAGGTTGAGTAAAATCACCTACTTTCATCCCGTTAATCATTTGGTCAAAAGGGGGCGGCAATTGAGCCGCTTTACGCCAGCCGATATCACCACCATCAATCGCTCTATCACCACCAGAGGCAGACATAGCTAAACGATGAAAATCTGCACCATTTTGAAGTTGCTTATAAATAGCCAATACTTTATCTTCTGCCTTTTTTACGTCAACATATGAGCTTCCTTGACGAACTGGCACCAAAATACTGGCTAGATAATACTCTTCAGATAATTGAAGCTTACCCATTTCTGAGTTCAAAAAGTTTTGCACCTCTTGATCAGTGATATGAATTTTCTCACTAAGTGCTCGTTGTCTAACCCGACTGATCAACATATCACGGCGTATTTGAGTACGCAGTTCATTCATGGTTAAACCTTCTTTACGCAATGCCATCTGGAATTGAGGAATCGTTAAACCATTATTTTTAGCAATTTCAATAACTGCAGCACTCACTTCATCATCATCAGCAGGGATACCATAACGACGCGCCAATTGGACTTGTAAATCCTCCAAAATCAAACGATCAAGCACTTGCTTAACTAATACATCGTGAGGGGGAAGCTCTCCACCACGTTTACTAACCGTTGCAGTAACTTCTTTTACGCGATTATCTAATTGGCTTTGCATAATCACATCTTCATCAACGATGGCTACAACGCGATCAAGATTTTTTACTTGGGCATAGGTTACACCACTATAAAGTGTAACCGCCATAAGTGCCACGCCCCAAAATTTAGAGATTTTGATCTTCACGTTTTTTATAACCTTCAATGCCTTTATCTAAGAAACTACTTACACCACTACCATAGACATTACCCAACCCTTTGAAAACGACTTGGAAGAAAATGCCTCGATCAGACTGACTGTTGGTACGACTGTAAATACCTTCATCATATTTTTGCCAGTAACGACCGACAATACGGAACTGCCAGCAACAACTATCGTACTCAAAACCACCAAATGAATCTAAGGTACGGTTACGATTATAGTCATACTGCCAGCGTCCAATTAAACTCCAACGAGGGATAATTGGCCACATAAAAGACGTGTCTAACTGCTTTGTTTTATAATAATCTTTTACGGTGTCCGTCACAAGCTTACCGCCTGTATAAGAATAACGGGTCAAATCACCTGACTGTTGCCATTTACCTGTCCATTGGTTATACACGATACTGTCATCACGATAACGGAAGCCAATATTAAAGATCTTATTCAAGTTACTTTCTGGTTGATAGTGCAACATCACACTTCCTGACTCTGTTTTAGACCCTTCGGGGCTCCAATTCAAGTCAGCTGATACACGCCAATCATAATTTAAGCGGTATAAATATTGTAATGCAATAGGCGATGAATCATTGGTTGATAAATCTCTATCACGCCAATTAATACCCGGCATTTGCACTTTACGATCCTGGAAGTAATAAGCCTGACCAACACTGACGCGCTGACGCTCAAAACCGCTTGGCTCAATAATTCGACTAGTTAATCCTAAGGATACTTGATTGGTATCACCTATCCGATCACGACCGGCAAAGCGGTTAGTTCTAAATAAATTATCATAGCTGAAAGGGTCTTCGGATGTATCAAAAATAGGAATATCATCCTGATTCTTATAAGGTACATAAAGATACATTAAGCGTGGTTCCAATGTTTGAGTCGCACCCTTACTAAACCAATTGGTTTTACGATCAAAATACAAGCCTGAATCTACTTTATATGCAGCTACACCACGGTCAACACTGCTTCTAAAGCGCTCACCATTTGCTGCCATTTGTGATTTACCTCTATGATCTAAATCTAGATCATAATAAGTATACATATACTGGATTGATGGATTGATATATCCCCATGAAGCACGCATAGGCAAGCTAATTTCAGGTGCCACATATGTGCGGTTACCATTAGCACGCAACAAACCAGGTACTAATAAATCAGGGCTAAACGTAATGTATTGTAAGCTAGGGTCACTCACAAACTTAGAGTTGTCATATAGCTTATTATTTAAGTCACGATCAAAATGGACAAACTCTGTGTCATAACCAAACTGTAAACCGCCAGGGGTAAAAGGTAACTTACCAGTCAGAGTCAGTTGTGGTAAACGATCGTAAGGTGTCGCATTAGTCACAGACGCCATTTGATAACCGTGTAAATTAACAGCTGCCGTGAAGCTATCACCACGGTAAGTTAATTTACCCATCTGATTAACATACGCCTGTGTATCAACACCATTACTATTCACATCTAAATCTTGGAAATAGAAAGGATCACTAATACGTGTATAATCCACCTCAGCTAACCAACGGGAATTCATCCCTGTTGTGTTTTGCCAACTATACATCCAACGATTACGTGTTGTATCTCCATACACTTTACGATCATCGCTGATATCGCCATTATCATTTAAATACGCGGCAGCAAGAGAACCGTTACTATTTTCTGTTAAATAGCGGAACTGCCCTTCCATCAATAAACCACGTTTAGTCATTAATTGAGGATAAAGCGTAAAATCATAATTAGGGGCGAGATTGAAATAATAAGGAGTAACTAACGTAAAGCCATTATCACTGCTTGAGCTAAAGCTTGGCATCAAGAAACCTGACTGGCGACGCTTATCAATAGGAAATGAAAGATAAGGAGAATAAAATACTGGGAAATCTTTAACCCTTAACGTAGCGTTAGTTGCAGTACCGCGACCTGTTTCACGGTTTAACACCACATTATTACCGTGAATCGTCCACATATTATCGTTAGGTTCACAACGGGTAAACGTACCATCTTTCAAACGAATTAACCCATCTGCACTGCGTTTCACATAACGTGCATTACCGCGATACCCTGTTTGATGTACCACAAACTCAGCATTATCAACTTGTGCTTCACCTTGACCAAGTTGCACTTCCGCACTGTCACCCACCATTAAGGCGCCGACATCACGTAGCTTGACATTACCTTGCAAGTCACCCACATTTTCTAAACGATACAAATGTGCTTGGTCTGCTTGTACTTGGAGAGAACCTTGCTGTAAAACAACATCACCTGCCAATGTCCCCACTTGTTTTTCTTGGTCATAACGAGACGTATTGGCTGAAATATAAGTTGGTGCTTCACCCACAGGGGTTTTATCGTCCATCCCTACTCGGGGGGGTTCAATATAATCACCACTGCAATACGGGCCCACTTCTGCAAGCTGAGCTGGGGTTAACTTATCTCTTGGCACCCAATCCAGATGGCTATAATCTTCACTACGTGAGGTTAATACACGCCCATGATTTTCAGAAGCTAACTGTGTTTTTGGTTTAGTGTCCTTAGATTTTGCTTTTGCAACGGCGGGCGTAGGATCCACTGACGTTGTTGGTCGAGGTGGCAAACTAGCTGGACGCTCGGTCGCAGAACAGTCCCACCCTCCTGATGCGGATGCACGACAAGCAAACTGATCAGCATCAGCGGCCATAAGCAAAGTAAAAGGCTGTACTAATAAAAAACTGCCTGTTACTAGTAGGGGTACTTTTTTGTAAAAAACGGTAGTTTTAACTGCCATCTTAAAATAATCCAAAATTCCTGTCGCCTAAAATCAGGCAAATATATACTCGATGATCGAGCAAAGATAGTGGATAATAAAGCATCATTGCATTAACTGCTAGTATTTTTGGAGAAGCAATCCCATGAATAACGATTTACGCCTAGCCCAACTACACACGTGGCTAACCGCTCAAACCCTTGATTTACCTTTCTTCAATGGCACATTGGGCGATGTAAATATTGAATTAACACCCGCTAGTAGTGATGCAAGTTTTCGCCGATACTTTAGGCTTAAACTCAATAACCAATCACTGATCGTGATGGATGCACCACCGCCACAAGAAAGTCAAAACTGTCGACCTTTCGTAAAGATTGCAAACCTTTTGGCCGAACAAGGATTAAATGTTCCACATATTTTAGCATCAGATCTCGAGCAAGGTTTTTTATTGCTAACTGATCTCGGCACACACACATGGTTAGAAATACTCAATACACAAAATGCCGACTCATTATTTGCTAAGGCTATAAATAGCCTAATTAAGCTACAACACACTAATTTAAGTGTTGAACTACCTACATATAATGAAGCACTGCTACAAAGAGAACTATCACTTTTTCCTGAATGGTACCTTAACAAGCATTGTAACATTGTCTTAACAGAAACTCAGCAATTACTGTGGGAAAAAAATTGTAAAAAACTCATTAATTCTGCTTTACAACAGCCCAACGTATTGGTGCATCGTGATTACATGCCACGTAACTTAATGCAAAGTGAGCCTAATCCCGGTGTACTCGATTTTCAAGACGCCGTTTATGGCCCTGTCACCTACGATATTACCTGCCTCTTTAAAGATGCCTTTATCAGTTGGCCGCAAGAAAAGGTCGAACAATGGCTAAAACAATACTGGCAAACGGCCAAACAAGAAAGTATCCCTGTCCAAGAAAGTTTTGAAGCCTTTCAACTCGCCAGTGACTTAATGGGCGTACAGCGTCACTTAAAAGTTATCGGCATCTTTGCACGTATACTGCACCGTGATGGCAAGCCTAAATACGTTAAAGACACACCTCGCTTCTTTGCCTATATTAACGAAGTCATCAGCCGACGCCCTGAAGAACTACAAGAGCTCAAACAACTTTTAGAAGAACTAGACCTACCCGAGAACAAATCATGAAAGCAATGATACTAGCAGCTGGTAAAGGCGAGCGCATGCGCCCACTGACGCTCACCACACCCAAACCTCTTATTCCTGTCAATGGAGTCCCATTAATTGTTTACCATATTAAAGCACTGGCGCATGCAGGGTTTAGAGAGCTAGTCATCAACCATGCGTGGCTCGGTCAACAAATAGAAGACTACCTAGGTACAGGCGAACAATTTGGTGTTCATATTCGCTACTCTGCTGAAGGAGAACCTCTTGAAACAGGTGGTGGGATAAAAAAAGCATTGCCTTTATTGGGTGATGAGCCGTTCTTAATCGTCAATGGTGATGTGTTTTGCAATTACCCTTTTGCTGACCTCAAACACCCCATCGATAACCTTGCCCACCTCGTGATGGTCAATAACCCAGAACATGTCGCTAACGGAGATTTTGGTTTAACTGATGAACATTTAATTGTGAATGAAGCCAGCCAAAAATATACCTACTCAGGCATTGCCATTCTTCACCCTAAACTCTTTGACAACTGCACCGAAAAAGCTTTCAAACTCGCTCCACTACTAAGAGAAGCCATGCAACAACAGCAAGTAACGGGTGAGCTTTTTCAAGGTGACTGGACAGACGTCGGTACAATAGAACGATTAAAACAAGTAGAAGCCAAACTAAACCAATAAACTCAAAAGCCAGACAACGTTTTAAAAAATAATACTGTCTGGCTAACTGGTTCTAAAAACAGCGTTTTTTAAACCACAAAGCCACGCTTACCAACAAAATTAACACGGGTACTTCAACCAAGGGACCAATCACCGCAGCAAATGCCTGTGGTGAGGCCAAGCCAAATGCCACAATAGCTACTGCAATTGCCAACTCAAAATTATTACTGGCCGCTGTAAAGGCCATCGCCGTCGTTTTAGGGTAAGACTCATGCGCTAATTTACCCATCAAAAAACTTACAAAAAACATCACCACAAAATAAATCACCAAGGGGGTTGCAATAAGTAAAGCATCCACAGGTAACTTTATCAGCTCTCCGCCTTTTAAACTGAACATAGCCACAATGGTAAATAATAACGCCACCAAAGTCAGCGGGCTAATTTTAGGTAAAAACACAGTCTCGTACCAACCATCACCCTTTAGACGACGCAATATAAAACGGGTTAAAAACCCCGCTAAAAACGGGAGTCCTAAGTAAATAAATACCGCCTTAGCTACTACCATAAAACCAATATCCAGCACCTGCACAGGCAAGCCAAACAACTCAGGCAAATAACTTAAATAAAACCATGCAAACACACTAAAAAACAAAATCTGAAACAGCGAATTGAACGCTACTAAAGCAGCAACATAGTCATTATCCCCTTCTGCCAAATGGTTCCACACCAATACCATCGCAATGCAGCGCGCCAAACCAATTAAAATTACCCCAGCCATATACTCGGGGTAATCTCTTAAAAAGATCACGGCTAATAAAAACATAAACGCAGGACCAATCACCCAATTTTGAATAAGTGATAGGCTTAAGATTTTCTTATCATTAAATACTTCGGGTAATGCCTCATAACGCACTTTGGCCAAGGGGGGATAAAGCATCACAATCAACCCAATAGCAATCGGCAGATTAGTAGAACCTACTGTAAAACGATTAATAGCCTCAGGTAAATTAACAAAAACCGTGCCTAAAACAATCCCCAACCCCATGGCTAAAAAAATCCATAAGGTTAAATAACGGTCTAAAAAAGAGAGTTTTTTCATCCCAAGCCTCTACGAAAAATTTAAGAGCAACGATATATTTAACACATACTTACTAATAATTCATTACTACAACAACTATTGAAATATTAACCGAAAATAAAGATCATTCACACGATGACCTCTCATTTATTACTTGGTTTTAGCACAGCACGTTTGGCCAGCTTGTTCGATACAACATTGCTCTGTTAAAAAGCTGGCTAACTGCTGCATCAACTCAAGATTTGCACGATAACGTAAAAAACGCCCCTCTTGCTCAACCGCCACTAACTGGCAATGATTTAATACTTTTAGATGAAATGACAAATTAGAGGCAGGCAATGCTAGCGCTGTTGCAATATCCCCCGCAACCAATCCTTCAGAACCATACCTGATTAATAGCATGAAAACATCTAACCGAATAGGTGAAGAAAGACATTCAAAGTATTTTGCAGCATCTTGTATTTTCATTTTAATCATTCAATATTTCAACAACTCTTTAAATGATAAACTTATCACACCAATAAATCAACACACCCATTACGCATAAACAAAACCGCCTGAAAACAATACCGCATTTCCCGCAATAAATACGCGCTCTGTTTTTACTTCACAAAATAATTTACCGCCACGTGCAGAAACTTGATAGGCCGATAACTTACTTTTACCCAACACCTCTGCCCAATACGGTGCAAGCCCTGCATGAGCCGAACCCGTTACAGGGTCTTCTGCTATACCATGGTCAGGTGCAAAGAAACGTGATACAAAATCATAATCAGCATAATTACTTGGCGCAGTAACTATCACACAGTAAGGGATCAACTTGATTAACTGCTTAAGGTCAGGATCAGATTCCCTCACTTTTTGCTCATCGTCATAAATTACAAAATAGGCTTGCTCATTACGTAACACTTTTTGCGGGGCAAAATTTAGGCCTTTTAATAAGGCTTCAGGAATAGTGTCAATCGTTTCTTTAGGCATACGATTAGGAAAATCCATCACAAAACAGCCATCATCCCCTCTTACCACAATCAATTGCCCTACTTGCATGGTATCAAAGATAATCTGATTTAAATCTTTATGAATACTAAATAGCACAAAAGCACTCGCCAGCGTTGCATGACCGCACAAAGGTACCTCTACAGTAGGTGTAAACCAACGAATACCAAAATGTCTTTCATCATCTAATGATTTGACAAACGCCGTCTCTGATAAATTATTTTCAAAGGCGATCTTTTGCATTTGCCACTCAGGCAACCACTCATCTTCTAACAATACAACAGCAGCGGGATTACCTTTATAAAGCGTATCAGTAAAGGCATCAACATGAAACATAGGAAATTTATTCATGGTTTGTTCTCAGTTTAATTATTCTATTAGACTATCTTACTCTCTAATAATCTATTATTTGAATCATTTTCTGCTAGCATATTGTTTTTATTTTTGTACATTAGTCACCATGCCATTCTCTCTTTCTTTTCTTGATACTATTGAATATATCGCCATTATAGCCAGCTTAGGCTATGTCATTTTAAGCTCACGTCAGCTGATAGGCACTTGGCTATTTGGGTTTATTGGCTCAGCCTTGTATATAATCATTTTCTTTTACAATGGTTTATATGGCAGCACACTACTCTCTTGTTTATTTACGGGGTTAATGGTCTACGGCTGGCTGACTTGGAAACGACAAGCAAATGAACCAGAGCTTTTAGTTACCCAGCTCAATACAAAACAACGTTTGATTGCGTTTTTTATTGGTATAGCATTAACTGTGCTGATTTATTGCCTTTCGGTGTCAATTGAAGGCCATGCATTTCCCATTGAAGATGCCAGCATTGCAGGCTTTAGTTTAGTGGCACAAATTTTAGTGGCGCGTAAGAAGCTTGAAGCCTGGTACGGCTGGGTGGTTATTAATGCACTGGCGGTTTATACTTATGGTAGTAATCATCTCCCTATGACCGCACTGCTTTATGTGGTTTACACAGTATTGGCTGTTTATGGCCTCTATAAATGGCGAACCAGTATGCAATCTCACTAACTTTTACTCTTGACTGTTGACTTTATTATGTTGCGCATTGCTATCTATGGTTCAGAATGTACGGGAAAAACTACCCTAGCTCAATATTTAGCCGATCATTACGCTACCTTGTGGGTACCCGAATATTCTCGTGATTATGCCGAAAATAAACCCTTGCTAGATATCTCTGATGTTATGCCCATTATACGGGGGCAGATTGCTCACGAAGAAGAAGCGGTGCGGGTAGCCCGAAAAAGAGGATTACCGCTCGTTATTTGCGATACGATCCCACTAAGTTCCATCGCCTACAGTCTTTATTATAATCATGCTGTCCTTGAAGAAGCCAAAGTACTGGCAAAGCGCCCTTATGACCTTTACCTTTTAACAGATACTGATGTCCCTTGGCAAGCTGATGGAATCCGCGGGCAAAATGTTGATCGCACAACCATGCATCAATTATTTTGTCAGCAACTGCTTGAGAACCAACTTCCTTACACCTTGTTGACAAGTATTCAAGCTGAGCGTTTTACAATGGCTACACAGACGATAGACAGGCAATTACAACATAAAGCGCACGATTCTTACTAGGCTATCTTATTAGCTAATGTTAAAATAACCGATTCAATGACTATGCGATAACCATGAAAGAATCTGATAATATCTTTGCCAAACCCTTAGAGAAAGTGCCTGACTTTGTGTTTAATGAAGACGTAGTCAATGTCTTTCCCGACATGATTAAACGCTCTGTTCCCGGTTACCCAACAATTGTCGAAAACATTGGCGTGATCGCCGCCCAATACGCCCAACCGAACAGTTTAGTGTATGATTTAGGTTGTTCTTTAGGTGCAGTGACTCAGGCTCTACGTCGCCATATCAAACAGCCTAATTGCCAAATACTAGCAGTTGATAACTCAGCGCCCATGGTCAAACGTTGCCAAGAATATTTAACCGCACAAGATGCCATGTACCAAGAGTTAACGCCAACACAAGTGGTCGAGGCCGATATTATCACTATGCCTTGGCAACGTGCATCCGTTGTCACTATGAATTTTACGTTACAATTCATTAGCCCAGAGCAACGGCTTGCTGTTTTAACGGCTATTCATCAGCATTTAGACCCGCAAGGGGTTTTATTATTATCTGAAAAATTGCGTTTTGACGACGAAAAAGAGCAACAAACACTCAACGAATTACACCTTGCTTTCAAACGTGCCAATGGCTATAGCGAGTTAGAAATTGCTCAAAAACGCACCGCCATTGAAAATGTAATGAAAATAGATACATTTGCTATTCACCAAGAACGTTTATTAAAAGCAGGCTTCTCAAAAGTTACTCTCTGGTTCCAATGCCTTAATTTTGCTTCTATGATCGCACTACCATGATTAATTTAATTGAACTCATTAACCATCTGAACAAAACACCATTAAAAGAGTGGGCACAAACACTGCCTAACCGTGTAGAAGAAAAACTCACTCAAGAGCACGGTGATTTTCCACGTTGGCAAGCAGTACTTAATGAGCTACCTGAACTTGTAGCAACACACATTGATCTCACCCAAGACTTTACGATTAATGGCCAAGTTACCAGTGAGCAACACCAACAGCTAGAGCAAACGCTACGTAAACTTATGCCTTGGCGCAAAGGGCCATTTAATCTGTTTGGCATCCATATTGATACTGAGTGGCATTCCGACTGGAAATGGCAACGAGTATCACCCCATATTGATTTAACGGATAAACGCATTCTTGATGTCGGCTGTGGCAATGGTTACTATCAATGGCGGATGCTTGGTGCTGGCGCACGTTATGTGCTAGGTATTGACCCTAACCTCCTATTTTTATGTCAATTTCATGCCATCAAAAAATATCTACCTGACTACCCGTTATGGATACTACCTTTCACGCTTGATGACTTCCCCACTCAATCCGAAAGTTTTGATGTCACCTTTTCAATGGGCGTTTTTTATCACCGTCGCTCACCGATTGACCACTTACTAGAACTCAAAGACACTTTAGTTAAAGGTGGTCAGTTGATATTAGAAACCCTTGTTATTGATGGCGATGCACAACAAGTCTTAGTACCTGATGATCGCTATGCACAAATGCGTAATGTATGGTTCTTACCTTCAATTGAAGCATTAACGCGATGGCTAAAACGCACAGGTTTTTCTAACATCCGTTGTGTTGATGTCAACCAAACTAGTATACAAGAACAACGTGCAACCGATTGGATGACATTTAAATCACTACCTGATTTTTTAAACCCTAATGATCATAGCCTTACAATAGAAGGTTTACCAGCACCTAAACGTGCTGTATTTATCGCTAGCAAATAATATATTACATTTTACTATAGACCAAAGTTCATTTAACCTATAATGTTGACTTGCGTTATACTGCTTAAGATATTGGCAGTTATTGTTTAATATTAAAAATCACTACAGGTATTGTTATGAATAAAGTTTCTGTTTTTTGTCTTTCAACCCTTTTAGGTGTCACAAGCTTATGTGCTTTAGCTAATGACAAACAACCTGCTCAAACGCCGAAACAAGCTGTACAAAAGCAAGCAGCACAAGTAGAAGGTGAGCAAAAAACCATGCCCGCTAAACAACTAAAAGATGTAGCACCTTACCCTGAGGCTTCTACTGACCAAAGTCGCTATGCTATTTTTTTAGAACCTAAAGAAAATGAAGATAACTATAAAGTTGAATTAGTATTTAGTAAAGAGTTAGAAGTTGATGGTTGTAACCGCTATATGCTAGGTGGCAATGTCGAAGAAAAAGATCTACAAGGCTGGGGTTATACCTATTATGTAGTCGGACAAGTAGGACAACCTGCATCCACCATGATGGCGTGCCCAAATGAGAAAAAACATAAAGCGTTTGTTCCTATGACTACCCAAACATTTACCCGCTATAACAGTAAACTACCTATTGTTATCTTTGCGCCCAAAGACATTAAAGTAGGATACCGTATTTGGTCTGCACCTGCTGAAGCAACACCTGCACAAATACAATAGTAACGACTTGAGTGCTTATCTACCCGATAAGCACTGCATAAATTATCTTTAATTATTAAAGATAAGAGGAAATAAACAAAATTTAATGACTCGTTTTAGAAGCAAGCACTTTGCTGTTTTACGCAAATTTTATCCTCTCTTTATGTCAGTCATTATTGGTGTTGTAGGCTATATGTTTGCTTATTTTTACACCTACAACCAGCAACAAACACTCACGGTTAACACCAATCATATTACACTGGGTAAAATAGATAACCTTTATACTTCATTGCGTTCACTATCTATTGCTATGAATGCTTTTATAACAATTGATTGTGAAGTAGCTAAACCCGGGCTACAAGAAATAGTAACACGCCTTCCTAATATCAGAGCCATCACACTTTTAAAAGATAATAAACCCTTTTGCTCAACCAATGAACATCTAAAACCTTCAGATATCCCTCCCATAACGAGTGATAACGTAGCGATTGAACCTAGATCATTTAACAGTTACCTAATTCTTTGGAATAACCAACTTTATTTTAAGCAAATCGCTCATGATAAAAATATGAACTTATTAATTGATGTTGGCCATTACCAAGTCTTAAAAGATATTTTAGTACCCAGAACACCCTTCCAAGTTATTATGCTCAAGCTCAAAAACCACGTGATCACTGAACATGGTATAACCGATACCCCCATTAAGCTCTATCAGTCCATCACCGAGCGCTCATTTCGTAACTATAACTTCTACGTTAAAACAGGTTATACGGTTCGCCTTGATTTTTTCTCAATGGTTAAATACCACCCTATTCCTCTACTGATTGTGTTATTTGCATCTATTATTGCTTACGTTCTAACCCATTGGTTTATACGCAATGTTGCTAATGCTTACTATGAACTGCAATCAGCCATTAAAAATGGCCATATCAAAGCTTATGCACAACCACTTATTTATAGCCACTCAGGCCAACTTTCTGGGCTAGAAATCCTTGCCCGTTGGCATCATCCCAAATTTGGACTCATCAACCCTGACACCTTTATCCAAGTTGCAGAAGAAACAGGGCTGATCATTCAACTCACCCAAACCCTATTCAAACAAGTGGCAACGACTTTAGCAGATTATGCTGATAGATTACCCGATCAACTACACGTTGGTTTTAATATTTCTCGTGAGCACTGTAAAAGTTTGCAATTAGTAGAAGACTGTAAAAAGTTTTTAGTGCAGGCCAAAAATAAAACAATTATTTTGGTTATAGAAATTACAGAGCGCCAACTCATTGAAGTAACAGACATGACCACTAAACTTTTCAAAGAACTGCATGAGCTTAATGCAAAAATAGCATTAGATGATTTTGGTGTGGGTAACTCAAACCTTTCTTATCTTAACAACTTCGCCATAGACTACCTAAAAATTGATAGAAGCTTTGTGGGCCATATTGGTTCTGACGCACTGTCTAAAAATATTCTCGATTCTATTATCGAAATTACTCAAGCTTGCAATATCGAATCATGCGCTGAAGGGGTAGAAACTGAAGAGCAGGCACTTTATCTAAAAGAAAAAGGCGTCACCTATCAACAAGGTTATTACTACCTAGAACCTATTGCTATTGAAGATTTCGTACAACATCCCATGTTCCAAAAATGCCTTCGGCCTTAACCACGATGGCATTTCATATCAATCGCCTCACTAAATAAATGTGCATCATTTTGAAGCATTTTTTCTAAAATCGTATTAGAATAGCCACCACCTTTTTTGGCTACACCTGCTATTACTATGATTATCCGTACTTCAACACCTTCCACATTTGCCTTACTGTTTACATTCAAAAAATCGATTATTCCCATTGTTTGGCGTCGGGTACTGTTCACGGTATTGCTAAGTACTGTTGTCGTACTAAGCCATGGCACACTGTACCACTATAAAATTATAATCACCGCCGCGCCCTTTACCATTTGGGGAATCACCCTTGCTATTTTCTTAAGCTTTAGAAACAATGTCGCTTATCAACGCTATTGGGAGGCCAGATCACTATGGGGGCAGCTTCTCGTCAGTAGCCGTAATTTAACGCGTCAACTTATCAGTTTTTTTCCCGATATCAATAAACAAGAGCAACAACAAATCGCTAATAAAATCATTGCATTCTCTTATGCATTACGTAATAGATTACGAGACAATCCATCGTTACAAGATTTACACCCCTTATTAAGTAAACAAGCGCAAAAAAGTTTAGAAAAAGTCTCCAATGTCCCCAATAAGCTACTAAGTCAACTAGGAGTTGATTTTAATAAACTATCTCAAAAAACACAGACCCATCAAGTACTTTTAACCAATATTGACACCGAACTAAGCCATCTTTCAGGGGTACTTAGTGGTTGCGAAAAAATTAAAAATACCCCTTTACCCTTTCCCTATATTTTATTACTCCATCGCACCGTCCATATTTACTGCTTTGTACTACCGTTTTGCTTAGTTGACAGTATCGGTTGGACAACCCCCTTTGCTGTATGCTTTTTAGCCTATACTTTCTTTGGTTTAGATGCACTTGGCGATCAGATCTCTGATCCCTTTGATGCCCAACAAAATGACCTACCCATTGATGCGATGAGCCGCAATATTGAAATCAATATTAGAGAAATCATGGACGAAGAAACACCACCACCGATTGAGCCGATCGATGGTGTTTTATTATAAAAGTATTAAAAGCAGCTTATTAAGCAGAAAATAACCAAGGGGAATCAATCAGCCATAGTTTTTGATTAATTTCTGTACGTAAGCCCTGCCAGAGCTCATGATAAGTAACACCCAAAACAGGATGTTTATTAAATGGAGATAATAGCGAAAGCGGCAATAGCACATAAGCGTTGGCTAAAACTCCTGGATAAGGCAATGTAACATTATCAAACTGCCCTACAGTATCGCCATAGAGCAATAAATCAACATCCAATGGTAGCGATTTACTGGCTTTGTCATAACGCCCGTTATCGACTTCTATTTCTTTTAATCGCGCGCTTAACTCTAAAATAGGCAACGAAGTTTCACCTGTGATCACTAAATTATAAAAATTATTACTTTTAATCCCTACCGACTCACTCTCAAAAATAGGGGAACATTGCATATTCTCTAAGATAGGTGATAATGCTTGCAACGCATTATTAATATGCAATACCTGTTCGGTATTACTCCCCAAACCTAACCACACTTGTGTTAGCGACATCCGCGTTCAATCTCCACACCTACCCCTTTTGCTGTAGCCACAGCACCAGGTTTAGTAACTTTTAATTTAATCCACACAATACCAAATTGCTGCATCAGTAATGCCGCTAAGCGCTCAGCAAAAGTTTCCACCAACTCAAAGCGGCTATTGGCCGCAAACTGCTCAACGGCTTCGGCTACCTTGGCGTAATCTAATGCTTTAGAAATATCATCATTTTCTGCGGCTAATCGGTTATCCCAAGCCATTTGTAAATCAAGCGTTAAACATTGTGAAATCGTTTTTTCCCAATCATATACACCAATTACCGTAGCTACCTCAATTTTTTCTATAAAAACTATATCCAGCATCACAATATCTCGCTACAATCACCCAATGAAATAGGAATCACCCTTTATGTTTTGGTTACTGCTTATTTTTTCATACTTTTTAGGCTCTGTCTCTTTTGCGATCATTATTTGCAAAATAATGGGTAAAAAAGACCCCCGCCTATTAGGTTCAAAAAATCCTGGTGCAACGAATATGCTCAGGATTGCAGGTACGCGCCTCGCTATTTTAACGCTTATTGGCGATCTCTTAAAAGGAATATTACCCGTCATCATTGCCAAAGCATTGGATTTTACATTACCACAACAAGCATGGATCGGGCTAAGCGCAATTATTGGTCACCTTTACCCTATTTACTTTAAATTTAAAGGGGGTAAAGGTGTAGCCACGGCGGCTGGTATGCTTCTTGTGACCTCCCCTATTATTGGAATAGGTGCTATTACTGTGTGGGGTATTACATTCTATGTTAGTCGAATCAGCTCACTGTCTGCATTGCTTGCACTATTTGTTACATTGATACTTACCCCCATTGTCGCTATGCCCATCCTCATCCCTGTCTTAATTCTTTGCTTACTTATCTTATGGCGACATCGTCGTAATTTACACGATCTTATAACAGGTCATGAACATCATTTTTAACCAAATAAAAACAACTAATTCACAAATATGCACAAAATTTATCACCAGTATTGTCAACCGTCAGTTACTGTCGAAGTTTATTTGAAAAATTCTTTTCATAAATCAAACTTTACGCTACCCTACAAAAAACTCAATATTCTTTTAAGCTGTCTTCAAAAATAATGCAAGGATGACATAGCAATGTCTTAAGCATGGTTAAGGAGAAAAGATGAATTCGTTTGTAATGACTGACCTTGCAAGCTGCATAGGTTGTAGGGCTTGTGAGGTAGCCTGTGTAATGTCTCACAATAATGGGTGTCTACCTGAGACAACAGAAGGCTTTTTGCCTCGAATCAGAGTTATTCAAACAGAACAAGCTCAAACCGCCCTCACCTGCCGTCATTGTGAGAGTGCGCCCTGTGTAGACGTTTGCCCCACTCATGCATTAGTATGCCAAAATAATAGTGTACAAGTCTTGCAAGAAAAATGTATTGGCTGCAAAAACTGCATTATTGCCTGCCCATTTGGTGCCATCACACTCACAAGTACATCAGAGAAAAAAACTACTCAGCGAGCAAGTGCTTATAAATGTGATCTTTGCCAAGATAACCCCACAGGACAAGCTTGTGTCAATGCTTGCCCAACAAAAGCTATTCAATTATTTAACCCACTTCAAATAGCTTCTACCCAACGCCAAAAACAACTGTGTACAGCAATAGGGAAAAGAGAAAAAACCATTCAAAAATCCACGGCTGTTATCAATGCCTTAAAAGAAACTCCGCGCCAAGACCCCACTAAAAAAGAAATGGCAATTAGAAAGGATACATTCTCAGAAATCTACAATAGTTTTTCTCAATGCCAAACATCTGAACAAGGTAATCGCTGCGTCACTTGTGGTAACCATTCTTTTTGTGAATGGACATGCCCTTTACATAACCGCATTCCACAATGGATCAAACTAGGTCGTGAAGGAAAAATACTTGAGGCCGTTGAACTCTCACACCAATACAGTAGCTTACCCGAAGTTTGTGGTCGCGTCTGTCCACAAGATAAGTTATGTGAAGGCTCTTGTACACTAAAACGTCATAACCTTGGTTCCGTAACCATTGGCAATATCGAGCGTTTTATTACTGATACAGCATTTGATATGGGATGGAAACCTGATTTATCTTACGTTAAACCCACAGGAAAAAAAGTCGCTATTATTGGTGCGGGCCCTGCTGGGATAGGATGTGCTGATGTATTAAATCGTAACGGTATTAAAGCTGTTGTATTTGATAGACACCCTGAAATCGGTGGGATGCTAACCTTTGGAATACCCTCGTTTAAACTCGACAAATCAATTATGACGCATCGCCGTCATCTTTTTACTGAACAAGGCATTGAGTTTCATCTCAATACTGAAGTAGGCCATGATCTATCTTTTGACCATTTGATGAAGGATTATGATGCCATCTTTATTGCAGTAGGAACCTATACCTCCATGCGAGCTAATCTCGATAATGAAGAGGCAGAAGGGATATACGATGCGTTACCCTTTCTAACAGCAAATACTAAACACATTATGGGACTTCCTCAACGCCCTGAAGAACCTTATATCAACGTAAAAGATAAACAAGTTGTGGTACTTGGCGGTGGTGATACTGCAATGGACTGTGTAAGAACCTCCATACGTCACCATGCATCCAAGGTAATCTGCGCCTATCGTCGTGATGAAGAAAATATGCCCGGTTCTAAAAAGGAAGTGAAAAATGCCCGTGAAGAGGGGGTTGAATTTCTCTTTAATGTCCAACCACTAAAAATTGAACTCGCCCCCAATGGCAGCGCTTGTGGTATAAAAATGATGCGTACCGAAATGGGAGCTCCTGATGCATCTGGCCGAAGACATCCTATACAAATACCTGATTCAGAGTTCCTACTTGAAGCTGATATTATCATCAAAGCATTCGGTTTTAGCTCCCATCCTATGCCTTGGCTAGCTAAATACGGAGTAAAACTTAATAGCCGAGGAACTATCATTGCCCCCCGCGGTAATGGCCAATATTGTCAAACAACAAACTCTAAGATTTTCGCAGGCGGTGATGTTGTGCGTGGTGCTGATTTAGTCGTAACCGCCTTAGCCGATGGTCGTCGTGCAGCAGAAGGCATCATAAAATATCTAAAAGAACCAATACAGACAGCCCCTCATCTAACAAATGAAAACACTGCGTAATCTCTGTAAAGACATGAAAAAATGATTCCTTAATGTATCTCATACACCGCTATATCAGGTAGCCTTTACTAAGAAAAAGGCTACTCATTATCATAATATTCTATTTTTCGATATAAAGAAGTAGGTGCTACAAGCCCAGGCGAGGATACTGTAAATAATCGTTTACTACATTTTTTTCTTAACCAATCACCCTGTTCATTAATTTCTGAGAAGATACAATCAATCGTACCTCCTTTATAAGGGTAGCTATAAGACATTTTAAATAAATGGTTTTGCTCGTCAAAAACTAATGTCTCAACATTAATTTCTGCGGATGAGCTACCTAGATCATTGTTCTTTTTTCGATATAATTTATCTTGCTCGATGCTATAGGTATTCAACTCTTTAAGCTTTTCTCCTGAAAGACAATCAATTTCTATTTCTTGCTCAATCAATCCAGTATCAGTATTAACCTTAAACAGAGAACAATAGTCCCTTGTATCACTTTTTTCTCTATTGACCCAATTTTTATTCGGTAATTGCGATATTGTTTTAACAACCACCTCTTTATTTTTATCAAAGGAGTACCAATAACGAGATCTATAAAAAATAACCGCACCATGTCTATCAAATCTGCACTCACTTACATCTACAAAATCAGCCTTCTTGCTCTCGTTATTCAAACTAGATTCATCGACTACTTTTTCTTGCTTCACCAAAATATCAACTCTTGTTTGCAACATATCCGGTAAACGATCGGCTATATTTGGAAAGTAGTCTGCGTTATCTCCCAAAAGAAAAGAAACCCCATTTTTAATTTCAGTTTTTATTGATTTTTGGTTAGTTTGAACAATATTATTAATAGACTTTACAGCAAATGTTGCCAATGGATTATCTGCTAAATCCCCCTTATTGCGATAATAAGAAGGATAAGCAATAATTTCCTTAATTTGTTTGTCACCTGCTGAGGGATAAATAAATCCTTTATTTAAATCAACTCCATCTAATAAAATCATATTATTAAAGGATACAACTTGCTTAGCATCGATTTCAGCATAACTCTGTAATGTAGCCAGTAAACAACTCAAAAAAATGCTTATTTTTAACGTGTTGCGCATAGATACCCTCTATAAAAATACTCACTACGCTTTTTTACAATTACAGACTATATGAATCTATCTGAACATCCATTAGAATTAGAATACACCATTAACTACTACTAAAAAAAGACTGTGATTGATACTATTCAAAAAAAACTACCCCATATTGAACAACAACATCAGCTTACCCTCCTCTATGTAGCGGAAAGTGGTAGTCGCGCTTGGGGGTTTGCCTCAACCGATAGTGATTACGATGTACGAGGTATTTTTATTTATCCTCGTCAAAACTATCTCGCCATTGACCCACCCAAAGAAACCTTTGAATGGATTGAAAATCAATGGTTTGATGTCGGTGGTTGGGAGCTCACTAAAGCTCTGCGTTTACTTAGAAAATCCAATAGCGTATTACTGGAATGGCTACAATCCCCTATTGTCTACCGAGCACAAGCTAATATTCAAGTAGAACTGCTTAACTTGGCTGAACATTTCTATCAACCTAGAGCCGTGGTATACCATTATCGCGGTATTGCTAAAACCGCTAGCGAAAGTATGCAAAGAGAAACCATCAAACTTAAAAAATGGTTTTACCTGTTACGAGCTTTACTGGCAGCTCAGTGGGCAGCCACTCAATACACTATTCCCCCCATGCAGTTAAAACAGCTATTAGCTCCTTTATCATCTCAAGAACAAAAAAGCATCCTTGAGTTAGTCGAGTTTAAAGCTGGTAAAGATGAACACTTTTTATGGACGCCACCCACCCCCATGAAACAGCTCATCGAAAGATTATGGCAGACTAGTGACCAATCCTTAGCTATCCGTGATACGCCTGATACTGAAATGCTGAATACATGGTTTAGGAAAAAACTCGATGAAATTAACCCTTGAAGACATTAAGCCCTATCTTTTATTTGAATGTGTTTCGGGCAGCCGTGCTTTTAACCTTGCCACCGAGACTTCCGATACTGATATAAAAGGCGTATTCTATCTCCCGAGAGAGCTTTACTACAGTCTAAACTATACTCCCCAAGTCAATAATGAAACGAATGACATTGTTTATTATGAGCTGGGGCGTTTTGTCGAACTCTTATGCGCCTCAAATCCCAATATCTTAGAGCTACTCAATGCGCCACCACACACGGTACTATATCAACACCCATTAATGAAAGTATTTAAGCCTGAATGGTTCTTATCCAAAGCCTGTATTGAAACATTTAGCCACTATGCCCAAGGCCAGATTAAAAAAGCACAAGGACTTAATAAAAAAATTGTTAACCCTGTCGATAAAGCCTTTAAAAGCGTTTTAGCTTTTTGCTATATTCTTGAAAACGGCAAAAGTATCTCCCTTGAAACATGGCTTGCTCAAAAGGGTTGGCAACAACAATTCATTGGCCTTGTGAACATACCTCATGCTCATGATCTCTATGCTGTTTATTATGATGAGAAAGCAGGGTATCAAGGTGTTATAAAAAAAGAAAGTGCCAAAGATGTCGCGCTCAGTAGCATTTCTAAAAACACCCCATTACAAGCCTACCTAACCTTTAATAAAGAAGGTTACAGCGCTTATTGCAAAAGCTATCAAGAATACTGGCAATGGGTAAATAAACGTAACGAGGTGCGCTACCAACAAAACACTGAACATGGTCGCCAGTATGACAGCAAAAACATGATGCATACCTTTAGGCTACTGTACATGGCGCTCGACTTAGCTCAAACTGGCCAACTCAAAGTCTGGCGTGAGAACCGTGAAGAATTGTTAGCGATTAAACAAGGTTCTTTCAGTTACGAAGAACTACTGCAACGCAGTGAGCAGTTAAGCGAACAAATTAATAAAGCCTTTCAGCACACATTACTCCCTAACCATGTGAATGAACAGGCAGCCATAGACACACTTATAAAAATAAGGCAACAACTCTATCTCCAATAAGCAAATGCTCTTCGATTAATTTTTATACAGAATCAATTAGCCTATGGTATAGTAAAGTAAATTATACATGAGTTTGAACTAACTCTTAATGCAGCTTATTTATAGATTATCACCTCACTAATGGCAAAACCATCAAGCGTAGTTAGTAAAATGAATATAATTAATAACAATAAACTTCTCACTATTTTTGTACTTCTCCTTTCCTTATTTTTCACCCCGTTGCAAGCGAAAGAGTATGCTAGAGCTAATTATCGAGTAACACTGGGTAATCCTTATAAGTTTCCCATGAACTTTGATCTTTCGGGTAATTATTTATTTGATAATAAAAATACTGTTTTTAGGTTGTTCTATATTACCGAAGGTGGAACGGATAAGCGCTGGGGAGAAAGTAAGCTAACCGAACTTATTTCACGTTCTGACTGCTTACCAACAGGCATCAATCTACGTTGGTTTTCAGCTGTGGAGAATCAATTTTGGGAGGGTCGCTATTTATTTGACCAAAAACGATTGGCAGATATTATGGCTCATTCCATTGATAATCCATTTGAAAACTTCAAAGGAAGCGTTGGTGAAAGCCCTTACTATCTGCTTCTTACAGCATATGTTACGCCGAATGGGTTCGTGAATATCTGGATACATACAGCGAGAACAAAATTATGGCTAGGCAGTTTTCATGCAAAAAAAATGACCAATGAGCCTGATTGGGATACCTTTTATAAAAGAGCATTAGCTAAAGAATACGGTGAAAAAGTTATCCCACGTCACCAATTTATAGCCAAACGAATAGCAACCACACAAGAATACGTGCGAGCAAACTACAACAGTAACGAACCTGACTTTTTCAGCACAGAGCAACGCACACAACCGTACACAGATAAACCTTGGCAAGAAGCAACCAAACAATATAACTGGTATCTTCGTGTCGCTGATAACTTTAAAGTTAAGTACTACCGTAGCTTTTACGCCAATACAGAAGAGTGGTTTACTTCTAATACAAATAAAGAGCCTATAAGTCTTAGACCCTTACCCAAAGCATTTGAATTTATACTTGAACAGACTAAGACCAAACAGAAGGTCCACATTGAACTCATCGTCAACTACGATGAAGTACAACAAGTATTTGAAAAAATTAATACCCTTGATACTAAAAATACCCCGATTGAGCTTTACTTTCAGCTAGATGACTCCGTAAAAAAATGTACTGTTCATGTAGTAAAAGATAAACAAAAGATCGAACTCAAAAAAATAGAATGCTACCTGCCCGATGAAGACGATGATGAAAAATAATACTCGCCTTGCTTTTTTACTACCTAACTATAAAATAAATAAAAAATATTTTATTACGCTAATCTTTGCTACAATCCTTGCTTTCCCTAGCCACGCCACAGATGGAGATATTGGTTTATCCACGGCTTTTGTCACAATAGTACCTTTTTATACGACCTTTTCCTTTTCAGAAGATACTCTTAATAAAACCAAATCTAAAACTGAAGAAAATAGGAAAAAGGCTAATAAAGCAGAAGAGTATAAAAAACGTGTTCTAAAAGCAGCGGAAGATGATGCAATGACATTCATTGCCACAGACGGTCGTGAAGGTAAAACTGTAAAGTTTGAAGCTGCGGCCAGAGAAATTAGAAAAACCAACAAGACAGCAACTGATTATGAAATTGCTAAGACTATTTTAAGAATTCCATAACATTAAAAAATTTCTACTTCTCTAATTTCAAAGACTTAAGGAGATTTTATATTTTTTGTGCAAATAGCTTTCATGATATTTCGCCCCATTGCATCGGTCATTACATTTGCTTCTTACTCATCTCGCCGCTCAGAGAGCAAAAAGGCTCACAGTAATCTTGCACAAATAAACAGTATTAAGAAAGGGAGTTAATCGGTTAATATTTTATATCTATTCTATGTTAAATAACACACCCATTTATTTTTTATCTTAAACAAACTCTTTGTATTAACTTGTTCAAGCATAAAAAAGAATTCAGTAAGAACTAAAATTGTGCGGCAAATTAACGATTATTTAGACCCTGTGTTGTTGTATCTACACGAATACTTAATTCTCGTTTTCCTTGGATCAGTAAATTTATATTACTAATGCCACTAATTACAGGTAATCCATCCGTTGAATGATTTTCACCATGATAAATTGGGTCTATTTCTAAATAGAGGGTAACTGCTCCATCGGCCAGCGGGCTTTGACTTCCACAGCTAAGTCCCCGTGTTCACCTGCTAACAAACGCTGGCAACCAGCATAGGCAATCATCGCTCCATTGTCGGTACAAAACTGTGGTCTGGCATAAAACACATGGCCTTTTAATGGCGCTACCATGGCCTCTAACGACTGACGTAAGGCTTTATTCGCACTCACCCCACCTGCAATCACCAATTGATTTAACCCTGTTTGCTCTAAAGCACGGCGGCATTTAATGGTGAGGGTATCTACCACCGCTTGTTGAAAAGCTAACGCAATATCGGCTTTGGTTTGCTCTGTTTCATCACACTCGGCCTTGCATTGTTGCCATGCATTTAAGGCGGCGGTTTTTAAACCACTAAAACTAAACATTAATCCCGGACGATCGGTCATCGGGCGAGGGAAACTAAAACGCTTTGCTACTCCTTGCATAGCAAGTTTAGCAATTTCTGGCCCACCGGGGTAATTAAGCCCTAGAAGTTTAGCGGTTTTATCAAAGGCTTCACCGGCAGCATCGTCCACCGACTCACCCAATAACTCATAACGACCAATGCCATCCACACGCACAAGCTGTGTATGACCACCTGAAACTAAAAGTGCCACAAAAGGGAATTTTGGTGGGTTTTCCTCTAACATGGGGGCTAACAAATGCCCTTCCATGTGGTGAACACCTACCGTGGGAATCCCTAAAGCAAACGCAAAAGATTTAGCAAAAGAAGCTCCAACCAATAAGGCACCCACTAAGCCGGGGCCCGCAGTATACGCAACACCATCAATAGCTTGTTTAGTACAACCTGACTCTGTCAACACTTGGTTTAATAAGGGAATGAGGCGCTTAATATGATCGCGTGACGCTAACTCAGGCACAACACCACCATAAATACGGTGTAGATCAATCTGGCTAAAAAGTGCATCAGCTAATAGCCCTTTTTCACTGTCATAAAGAGCAACACCTGTTTCATCACAAGAGCTTTCAATACCTAACACCAACATTCACAAATACCTGTATAAACGAATTTAAAGCAATGACTAAATAGGGTTATTATATACTGATTTGTTTACGTGTTCATTTTAAAAATACATACAATAAGTCGCCGTATTTTATGTTAATAAAATTAATGATTCTAACGCTTCCCTATTATTTCGTTTTATCACAAAATAGGCTTTTTAACCTTCTTTCAACTAACAGATAACTGCTAAACGAAGTACAGTGCTGATCAAGGAGTACCGTCGATGGGTCAATGGAAACTTTATGGATTAGCTTTTGCCATTATAACAACACTCATTATAGGTGGCTTATTACAAAGCACTCACTTCTGCTCCATGGCTTTATTTGGTGTCTTGGTATATTTTTATTATTCAGATAAAACCGCCGACGGTTTAAAATGCATGTGTATCAATGCTGCCTTAGCATTGTTAGGGTTTATTTTATTAATTTATTGCCCACCCTCTATTGTGCTTAAAAGCTTGTTTTTAGCGATTATTGCCCTGCTTACCATGTATACCGCTAAACGACTATGCCCTAATCCTATGGGCCCATTTTTTGTCATTATGATAGTGAGCCTTGGTGGAACCATGCACACCCAAGCCTCTGACAAACTTCTACAACTGTTTTATCTTGCATCAGGCATGGCGATTAGTATTGTCGCCGCATACTTAACACAGCAAATCGAACAACGCCTATCTCACGCTCATCAGGTATTATCTGAGAATGCACCAAGCATGCCCACACAGCAGGCTTGTATTTTAAGTACAACCTATGGTGCCACACTCTTTATTACTTACTTATTAAATTTGCTCTTTCCTTATCATACCTATAACTGGCTAACTGTTTCAGCCGTTGCCAACCTAAAAGAAAGCAAGGCTAAACTCGCATTAAAACGTTATGGTTGGTACATTTTAGGAAATCTAACGGGGGTTGTATTTATTTGGTTAATCTATCAAATTTCCAATTCTGCTCTATTACTCTTACCCTTATCGGCTGTATTATTTTTAATGACAGCTATCGTTATCAATATTAACTATGGTCTTGCTCTTTCTTGTGCAACCCCCTTGGCGATGATTCTACTGGATATATTGCACCCTGTTGCCATCAATAAGCTGATTATTATTCGGTTGACGTCTATTATTATTGGTTCATTGATAGGTCTTTGCGCTAGCATTTTAATCGATAAACAACTTAACCGAATCACCGTTGCAAACGGTAACCATTAATCTCTTTAACAAAAAATAGCAAAGTATAACGCTGGTAACGCTTACCCTCTGCTACTTTCGTAAAAATACTCGATCGATTAGTTAACCAATGTTAAGGATTTTAACCCCATTTTAGATAAGGCAACCTCCATCAACAAGGCAAATTCTCGGTAGGTTTTTTCATCATTTTCAGTTTTTACTCTCTCTAAAAAGGCATCAACCATTTCCTCGACACGATGCAACTGTTCCTCTTCTTCTTGGCTATTTTTACACCAAATTCCTATATTCACTTTCGCCACGCCCGTTTTAGACAAAAACACGGTCAACACATCACCATACAAACAATGACTATTAGAAAACCAAAATAAATCGGTTGGCTTCGATACATAAGCATCGCCTGAAATATAAGGGTCTCCATTGTGTGTCATTACATTACCTAATACCTCAGCTTCACCATAGACCTCAGCATAGCCGCCAACATCTGCATTGCCATAAACTTTCGCCCTATCATAGACTTCTGCACCGCTAGATATCCAAGCCTGCCCATAGACTTGGGCATCGCCATAAACGCGTCCTCTAAAGAAAACCCAGCCCTCTTCATACACTTGGGCACGTCCATAAACACGCCCCTGCTCATGAATCTCTGCTTTACCATAGATTTTTGCTTCACCATACACCTTGGCTTTGTCATAGACTTGGGCCGACTCATAGACGTGAGCATGGCCTAATACTTTAGCTTTACCATAAACCCATGCGTTGCCATAAACTTGGGCATGTTGAAAGACTTTAGCTTCATGATTAACCTCTGTTTCACCATAAACTTGAGCATTATCATAAACTTTAGCGCGTTTAAAGAGAGAAGCTTTTTCATAAACTTTGGCTTGCCCATACACTTTTGCACATTGATGCAAACCGGCCTCACCAAAGACTTGCGCCTCATCATAAACTTTAGCGAAATGGATTAAATAGGCTTCATGATAAACTTTGGCTTTGCCGTACACCTTACTTCTATCATACAACTCCGCTTTGCCAAAAACCTCTGCCTCACCAAACACACGAACATTATCATAAAGGCATGCTTCATCATAAATCTTGGCGTTACCGTACACGCGGGCTTTGTATTGGACTTTGGCATCTCCGTATACCTTTGCATCGCCATAGACTCTAGCATCACCATAAACCCACGCATTACCTTCGTGGGATAGGTTATCTTCTTTTTCTATGTAACCGCCGAAGTCTCCTTTTGCTACATCTCCAAAATCACAGAGCGCTTTTATTCTATAAAGCGTCTCTCCTGTTGATAGTCTGATATCAAAAAAATCACTGACTAATTGATACTTTTTCATTGAGTATTCCTTGTTTTTTAATCATTATTTTTGCTCAGTTGACGAAAAACTTGCCACAAAGCGTTTAGTTTCTAACGAGAAAATATCAATGAATTTTAGGAAATAGCGGTGCTTGCTTTCTTATTAAAAAATAAGCCAGTCAAGATGGAAAATAGCGCATTAGCTAACCATAAAAAGCGTTTAGGCGGTAATATGTAGTCAGCAATTAAATGCGTGACTAATGCTCATGTAAAAGAAAATAGCTTATTTAACATAGCAAGACTTCCTGTAGAAAATTAAGAATGCATCGTTTAATCCACTCTATTGCTTTATATTCTAGCATTGATTGTTATTTTTTATAAAGCACCCTTTAACTAAAACACACACCTACTAGGTAGTGAACTATTATAAAAAAATGCTCTCTAAAGCTAAGGTATTAAAAATCACTTTAGTCATAAGTTTTATGGCTTTATTATTAAAACCCCTTTTAAATAAAACATACAACAGGGATTTATAACAAAAAACCCTTTAAAATAAGTAAAAATAAACTGAGGTTATCCATGCTCAATGTTATCTGCTCCGCCATGGGGCCAATTATTTTTGTGTTGGCCATTGGCTTTTTTTGTGGAAAGAAGAACTATTTTTCTGAGGAGGCAACGCAAGCATTTGCCAGTTTTGTGGTTAATATTGCACTGCCTTTAGCACTATTCTTAGCCGCTGCTACCGTGTCACCCAATGTATTACTTAATGGCAAATATTTCTTATCCATTGCCGTGGGTTTAATCGTCACCTTTATTATTGGGCTACTTTGTTCGCGCTTACTTTTTAAGCACAATACCAAAGATAGCGCAGGGCAAGCATTAGCCGTATCATTTCCTGACATGGCCTACTGTGGGCCCCCTGTCCTACTAGCCACAGTGGGCTCATCTGGCTTAATCTCAATGGTAATTGGTAATATTATCTATACGGTCATTATTATCCCTGTTGTCATGCTATTGCTCAGCCGTGACACAGGCAACGTCAGTATTATTAGCACGCTAAAAAGTGCAGTACAAAAACCCTTGGTTATCTTGCCTGTACTGGGTGCTATTCTCGCGATATCAGGTATTAAGTTACCTAAAATCGTTTATGACTCTGTTGATGAAGCAGGTAAATGCGCAGGCGGCGTGGCATTATTTTTCTTAGGATTAATGATCGCCAGAATTAAACTTAAAGCCAATACGGAAATTATTTTTAACGTGTTTATTAAAAATTTTTTACAAGGCGCTTTAATTTTAGGAACAGGTCTTTTGTTAGGCTTGGATCATGAATTATTAAAAGCGGCCTTTGTGATTGGCTTTTTACCAACAGCAACCGCCGTGCCTGCCATTTGCATTACCAGTAAAGCCTACGTAGAAAACTCTGCGTCTACTGTGTTACTGAGCACCCTCTGCTCCTTCGTTACCATCATTATTGGTATTATTATTATCGAAACATGTTTGTAAACATAATAAAAACAACCTCTGCACGCTAAGCAGAGGCTGTTTTATAAGTGAGAACATAATAATTATTTTTTATAAGGCTTACCATCTTCTCGCCAATATTGCCAACGGCCTTTTGGAACATCGTTATTATACTCGCCCAATAATAAACGCTTGCCATTAGGGTAATACTTGGCGTAACGGCCTTGTTTTTTACCTTGTTGATAGTTCTTTTCTAAAAATAATTGCCCATTGGGATACCACACCTGCCATTGCCCCTCTGGCAAGCCTTTGCTGTATTGTCCTCGTTCACGGGGCTGACCATTGTCATACCATGCTTGCCAAATACCTTGCTTTTTACCTTCAACATATTGGCCTTCTTGGGCTAACTGACCATTGATATGAAAACGCTGTAGGCCATCCACGGGGATGTCTTGTTGATAGCGTTGTTTAGCAGATAACTGGCCATTATCATACCAATACTGCCATTGCCCTTCGCGTAGACCTTGTTGATAGCGCCCCTCAAACGCTTTTTGTCCATTGCTATAAAAGCGTTGCCATACATTATCCATTAAACCATTACTATAATTGGCAATAAGGCGATCACCTGTCTCATAGGTCGTCTGCCAACGCCCTACTCGTTCACCGTTTTTGTAGTGGCCCTCGGTTTCTAAATGGCCATTTAGGTGCCAGCTTTTCCACGCGCCATCTAACTGGCCATTTTGGTAAAATTCATCATATTGTAACTGGCCTGTGGTGTGCCACATTTGCCAATGGCCTTGTTTTTGTCCATCAAGATAATGACCTTGCTGCTTTAATTGTTGATTATTATACCAACTACGCCACTCATCCACTTTTCTACCGTGGCGGTAAGCACCTTGTAAACTTTTATTGCCTGTAAAATTCCAATACGTCCATATGCCACTAGGCTCACCTTGTACAAAAGCAGCTTCTAAAAATTTTTGCCCATCAGTTCGCCAAAGAGTCAAACTGCCTTGAATGTGATAGCTTAAATAATCATCTAACTCAAATTTTGCCAGATCAAGTTGAGATTCATCTAATAAAATGTAGGGATCACTATATTTAGTACCGTCTAAATAAAAATCTTGAACGAGTAAACCATTATCTATTTTTTTAAGTAATACGCGGTTAAACAAATCGCTACTAACTGCTATTTGTCCCTGGTCATTCATTGCTACAGCTGCCGATGTAAAGGCTAAACTACAGATTAAGCTTGCAACCAATAAGAATGCGGTTATGATTTTTTTCATCATGTTGTATTACTAAGGTTTTTTAACCTCTACCCATACAAATTTATTAGGATCAATGTGTGTTTCGTTATCTAGTCGATAAGCCACTAATTTACCATACTTTACCGCGCTGTAGTCTAGGCAAGCAATATTATTTTGTATGGGTTCAGGCATACCTGTACACCAATAATGCCCGATAAATAATAAAGGATCGTGAACTGAGTACATGCTACATAATGCTGCCTGCTCAGGCGTTAAGTCAGTATTAGCAACAGAGATGGGAAGTGCATCAGGTTGAAATACAACGTCATGACAAGTTTTCGGATGCATCGCCCAAAACTTGGCGCGAAACATTCGACGAACAAAGCCATCATGACTCACAACCGAACGCCCCTCGGGCAAAGGCAGTTTTAAACCTAATAACAAGCGCTCAACAATGTCATACTCATAGCTTCCCCAATCCAATGTTTTTTGGATAAACTCAGGGGTTATTTTTTGGTTAGGATAATCTTGTTTAAACTGATCAATTAATATCTGATCCCAACATGCATGAACAAGCCGAAAACGATCATTCTCAATGAACAATGGCAAACTATAAAACCACTGTGTAAAAGCATGCCACTCATCGAGATAATGCTCGAACTGCTCTATTGTTTCAAGGGCTACGCGTTTATTTCTAGGAGTCATCTGTCGTACAAAACTTGTCGGATCATCTGGATGCGGCGTCACCGCTGCTAACGCATAATACTCATGGTTGCCCATTAAACAGATCGCATGTCCTTTATCAACCATGTTTTTAACTAAATGCAGTGCTTGGCGAATGTGAGGACCACGATCAATGACATCACCCAAAAATAATGCAATGCGAGAAGGATGTTGCCACACGCCCTCTTTTAATTGATAGCCCATTTGTTCAAGTAAAAGAGCCAAGGTGTCGGCGCAGCCATGAACATCACCGATGATATCGTAACCTCTGTTTGGATCAAGCCACATCAAACACGGTCCTCAATTAAACGACTTCCCCAACCTAATTTAGTACGACAAATCTTATAAAAATTATAATCTGACATATGCAATAACTTAATTTGATGCTTGTACTTACGCACTATAATTTCATCCCCCGGGGTACAGTATAAGTGATTCTGAGCATCACACGACACCTGCGGATTAATGGTTAAATGCGGTGAAATAATAATTTTCAACTCGCTATCACCATCTACCACGATAGGACGGCTAGATAACGTATGAGGATTCATCGGTACTACAAGCATTGCATTTAATTTGGGGTGGACAATCGGCCCCCCCGCAGAAAGTGCATAAGCAGTAGAGCCTGTAGGTGTTGAAATAATTAAACCATCGGCTTGCTGGCTACTGATAAACTGTCCATCCAGATAGATTTCAAACTCTATCATTCTTGCAGATTGCCCTGCATGCAGTACCACATCATTGAGCGCATCACCACTCTCAATACCACCGTCTTGATGATTCACTTGTGCGCTTAATAGAAAACGTTCCTCTAATAAATAACGTCCCTCTAACACTTCAGTAATTTGGCTCTCTAATTTATTCGGGTTAATATCGGTTAAAAAACCTAAGCGCCCCCGGTTAATGCCCACCAAAGAAATATCATAAGGTGCTAGCTCACGTGCAGCGCCAAGCATACTACCATCGCCCCCTACCACAATAGCTAAATCACAAGTTTCACCCAGTTCGCGATAACTGACTGTTGGTAAGCCATGGTCATCCATGGTTTGAGCAATCGTCTCTTCTAAAACAACGTCTAGATTTCTTTGTAAAAGCAATTGCTTAAGCCGTTGAATACTATCCACCACGTGCTGGCTATTTAAGCGACCAATAATACCGACTCTATGAAACTTATTCATGTTTTCCCTATACGATAAGGTTATTAAAACTTATAAACAACATCACTAACCGACTCTAAAAATCAAATAATTTTCCCAGTCATCTTCTTGTACTCCTGTTTCACTAAGCATCTTACCTGACATGGTAATACCCGACTTAATAGTTGTGTCAGGGTCACCTGTTATCAGAGGATGCCAAACAGGCAACGGCTCACCTGACGCTAAACAACGATAAGCACAGGTGGGCGGTAACCAATCAAAATTATCCACATCATCAGCGGTTAGCTGAATACAATCGGGAACCGTCTTTCTACGCTCTGCGTACTGTTTACACCGACAAGTTTTCAAATCCAACAATTTACAGGCAATACGAGTATAAAAAATACCCTCGCCCTCGTCATCTTCTAATTTTTGTAAGCAACAGAGTCCACACCCATCACACAATGCTTCCCACTCGTCAGAAGACATCTCTTGCAAAGTTTTTGTTTCCCAAAAACGCCTTACTTTATCGGCCATGCCCAACTCACTTATTAAATTTTCAGCAAACCAGTTTTTTCTCTACTTGGTCATGCTATTATAATTGATTCACTCAATGAATGATTTCTCTTTTTATAGAAGATACACACTTTATGATTAAATTCGTACTGGGTGCACAAGGTTTTCCTAGCTGCTGCCAACGCCCTTTTAACCTTAACCCTAAGCAACAACAAGCATTACGTGCTGAGCAAAGTATTCTCTGTCCCTTTTGTAAAAAACCTATTACCCTGCTCGATGAAAGTGAAAAACAACGCTTTGCTCGCTTTGGCAACCCTTGCCTTTACATCACGATCATTCCGCGGATTATTTTAGTGTTAATTGCAGCAGGGCTATTAATTGCCACGCTGACAGGCTATCTAACTCACTTACCGAAAGCTGTTTTCTTTATCATCATTGGAGTGGGGATTGTTGCAGCTATTGGCGGTAATGCTTATGCTCAAAGTATTTCTAACCGTAAACTACGCCTTAAACTACGACGTATAAAAGATTAACCCTACCATGGTGTATCTATTGCTTTGCTAAAAACCATCGCATCATAATAAATATCGTTTTATAATATACGCATAAACCACTCACAAAATGTATGACATGTCATCTACCCTTTTTATGTTGACATGTTCATACCTTACGCCATGACTTCGTTTATGATAGAGCGTATAACAATACTACCTCTTCAGCTGCCGCGTAAATGAGTTACCTACAACCATTAAGTAAGGTCAGAAACAATGTCTGCTGATACAACAAATAAACATGAACCCTTTGGAAAACTGCTTGGATTCGCCCCTGGAGGGGTTGCAATCTACTCATCAGACTACAAAACTGCTGACCCAACAGAATACCCCGATGACTCGGCCTACCGCAGTTATCTAGGCCATGAGTACATGGGGTATAAATGGCAATGTGTTGAATTTGCTCGCCGTTTTCTCTACTTAAATTACGGTGTTGTCTTTACTGACGTAGGTATGGCTTATGAAATTTTCTCATTACGCTTTTTACGTCGCGTGGTGAATGATGCGATTTTACCACTACAAGCCTTTGCTAATGGCAGTAAGCGTGCACCTATTGCTGGAGCCCTATTAATTTGGCAAAAAGGTGGAGAATTCAAAAGAACAGGACACGTCGCAATTATCACAGAAATATTAGCCGATAAAGTCCGTATTGTTGAGCAAAATGCTAGCGATGAACGTCTACCACGAGGCCAACAATGGTCACGAGAACTACCGCTGACACTAAAAGACGGTGAGTATCACCTACAAGATACCTTCGATGATACTGAAATTCTCGGTTGGATGATTCAAACCGATGACACAACCCATAGCCTTCCCCAACCAGTAACACCTCCTAGATACATGGCTATTCATGAAGAGCATATACCCGATAAAGGGCAATTTAGCCAACCTTGGCTCAATGAACAAGACCCTCTTGAACATGCCTATGTGACCTCTATGCATGGTCATATTATTAATAGCGACAGTATGTATCGGTTCTTTAGTATCTCAGAAAGTGCTGAGCAAGAGCTGATTAGAGCCTCTAATGAGTTACACCTTATGTACCTTCATGCAACCGATAAAGTACTAAGAGAAGATAACCTGCTTAGACATTTCAATATCCCTGAAATTCTATGGCCACGTTTACGTCTCTCATGGCAAAGACGACGTTATCAAATGATCACAGGCCGTCTTGACTTCTGCATGGATGAGCGGGGACTTAAAGTTTATGAATACAATGCTGACTCGGCCTCTTGCCACACTGAAGCAGGGCTTATTTTGCAAAAGTGGGCCGAGCAAGGTGGACTTACCCAAGGGGAAAACCCAGGCGAAGGGTTACTCAATTCATTGGCTGATGCATGGAAACACAGTGATGCCAAACCTTTTGTGCATATCATGCAGGATCAAGACAGCGAAGAAGATTATCATGCACTCTTTATGCAACGTGCCCTTACCCAATCAGGATTTGAAACCAAAATTCTTCATGGGTTAGATGAGCTACACTGGGATAAAAGGGGCCGCCTTGTTGATGCCGACAACCGCCAAGTAGGTTGTGTGTGGAAGACATGGGCGTGGGAAACTGTTCTTGAGCAACTGCGTGAAGAAAGTGAAGCACAAAATGCAGCCCCTCCTGTTCGAACAGGCCACCCTGAAAACCATGTCCGTTTAATGGATGTTTTACTACGCCCTGAAGTCACCGTGTTCGAACCACTGTGGACAGTCATTCCGAGTAATAAAGCCATCTTGCCAGTACTCTGGTCACTCTTCCCTAACCACCGCTATCTACTGGATGCAGACTTTGAGCTTAATGAAGAACTCATCAAAACTGGCTATGCCGCCAAACCCATTGCAGGCCGTTGCGGCAGCAACATTGGCCTTGTAAGCCATGAAGAACAAGTATTGGATGAAACCAGTGGTCGTTTCGCTGAACAAGAAAACATCTACCAACAACTCTGGTGTCTACCTAAAGTCAGCGACCGCTACATACAAGTTTGTACCTTTACCGTAGGCGGTCATTACGGTGGCGCTTGTCTACGCAGTGATGCTTCCCTCGTGATTAAGGGGGAAAGTGATATTCAACCACTACGTATCCTCGATGATAAAGACTTTATAAAATAAACACCTCTCCTCATACTATAGATGAACTACAACCATCTTAATCAACAATGGTTGTAGTTCAGTCAAAACCGCTTAGTTACATGATTTATATTTAGCTACTCATGGATTGAACGTGCTGTCTCTACTCATCAAAGCTCCCCTCACATTAAGATAGTGCCAAAAATTCCATATCCATAGGAATAAATTTAAAATCGTGTAGAATTAAACTTTTTTCTGATCATTAGCAGGCGTTAAATCGATATGCACTCCACCAATAAAAATGCTATTGACTACCTTATACAAGGTTATCATCTTATTTTTCAAGCAGGCGTTAAAAAATTTGTCATTATCCCGATGATTGCCAATATCGTTATTATGTCATTACTGATTGCTTGGTTTTTTTCTAAACTATCCGTGTTCATTGATATGGGGATGCAGTACGTCCCCGACTGGTTACAGTGGTTAAGTTACATCATTTCTGCCTTGCTGCTGATTATGCTCTCTATTATGTTTTGCTATTTCTTTAGTGCAATCACCAATATTATTGCCGCCCCGTTCAATGGGCTTTTAGCAGAACATGTTGAGGCCCACCTAACAGGAGAACCCGCACCAGAAACTACCGCAATGGATTTAATCAGAGATGTACCACGTATAATGAAACGTGAATTTCAAAAAATTGTTTATTATCTTGCGTGGGCAGTTCCTTTATTTATTCTTTATTGGGTTCCAGTGATTGGTCAAACCGTGGTGCCTGTTGTTTGGTTCATTTTTACAGCATGGATGATCAATGTTCAATACGCGGACTATGCTTTTGACAACCATAAAGTAGGCTTTAAAGAAATGAAAATAGCGCTACGTCGTGATGCCGTCGGTAACTGTTTTTTCGGTGCAGTTATCAGTTTATTTACGATGTTCCCTATTCTGAATCTTATCATCATGCCCATTGCTGTTTGCGGAGCAACTGCCAAGTGGGTAGATGTTTATAGAAAAGAATTTCACAGAGCCCCGATGAATCAAAAATAAAAGAGAAAGGCTCCTTATCCCCTAGGGAGCTTATCAACAATACACGTTAAACGATTACATAAAAATAGCAGCAACCAACGGAATCGTAAGGATAGAGAGTATTGTTGTAATAATTAAACCATCCGAGCAAACCGTTGCGTCAATACCATATTCGGTGGCCAGTAAGGTTGGCATATTGCCCACGGGCACAGCAATCATCATCATCGACACACCTAAAATCAAGGGTGATACAGAAAATTTAACCAAGATTGCAACAAAAATAATCGGGATAATAACCAATCTCACCAGAGCGAATACATATAATCGCAAATCAGTAAAAAGTGTTTTAAATTGCTTTTGCCCTAAAGCGACCCCGACCAACATCATTGAAAGTGGAATAGCTGTACTGCCTAATACACTGATACTTCCCTTGATAAAGTTAGGTAGTGGTGGCTTAAAAATAAATAAAAGAATTGCCACAATACACGCCAATACCCCGGGGTTAATTAACCGTTTTAAGTTTTCAAATAAAGAAACCTGTTGGTAACCTTTGGCCTTTCCAATAATAAAAACGCCATAGGTATAAAACAATATATTAAACATTAAGATAAACACAGCGACATAAAGAATAGCCTGTTTACCATAAATAGAAACTACCAGCGGCAGACCAATAAACCCAACATTAGAAAAAACCGTAATCAGACTATACAGCCCTTTCTGCGGGTTTGGAACACGAAGAATTTTATTCATTAAAGGGGTGATAATGATTAGGAAAAAATACATCGCACAAGCAATGGAAAAAATAATCAGCAGGTCATGATTAGCTGAGTCTTTAGGTTTTTCTATGACACCTGAAACAATCAATAGTGGGTTAAATACGTTTACAACCAATGAGGCTAAACTCTGCATAGAAGTCTGAGTGATGTATTGTTTTTTAAAACAAAGATAGCCTGTCAGCATGAGAATAAACAGCACTAGCATCTGGTTGAAGACGATAAAAGCCATAATAAAATGATAGCCCTTGCAATCAGCGAAATAGTGCTGCTTATGTTACTTAATCTACAATAAAATGCTATAGATTTTATTGCATAAACAATTAAGCTATTTTCTTAAATAATTCAATTAATTTTTGCTTATCAAAGAACACAGGGTTTGCTCCTGCGCAAGCATCTTTCATAGCATTTTCAGCTAGCAAATCAAAGTCAGGGTCATTAACGCCTAGCTCTTTTAATGATTTTGGTATACCTACTTCATCCGCTAATGCTTTGATTCGTTTAATAACATAATCGACGCACTCTTTATCAGACTTACCTTGGGTATCAAAACCAATCACATGAGCAATCGCACGAAATTTTTTTGGTGCGGTTTTAGCATTCTCTTCTTCTACCACAGGTAATAGCATGGCATTACACACACCATGTGGTAAGTCATACACGCCACCTAACTGATGCGCCATTGCATGAACATTACCCAAGCCCGCATTACTAAAAGCAATACCGTTAAGGAAACAGGCATAGCTCATTTGCTCACGTGCTTCAATATCATTACCCTGCTTCACTGCACGAGGTAAGTAATCAAAAATTTGGCGAATTGCATAAAGGGCTGTTGAGTCGGTTACATCCATCGCGCCTTTAGCCACGACTGCTTCAATCGCGTGAGTTAATGCATCCATCCCTGTTGCAGCTGTCAAACCTGCTGGCTTAGAAATCATTAATTCTGGATCGCTGACGGTGATATGAGCTAATGAGTTGGTATCCACCATAATCATTTTAACGTGACGGGCTTCATCAGTAATCACGTAGTTGATAGTCACCTCAGCAGAAGTACCTGCTGTTGTTGCAATAGCCACAATAGGTAAGCATTTCTTAATGCTTTTATTAATACCTTCATAATCTGTGATTTTGCCGCCATTGGTTGCAAGTACTGCTACGGCTTTTGCACAGTCTTGAGGTGAGCCACCGCCGATAGACACAATAAAATCACACTTGCCCTCTTGGCAAACTTTAAGTGCATTTTCAACGTTAGTAATAGTGGGGTTAGGTTTTACATCAAAAAAGGTTGCAGCATCAATGCCTTCTTTTTTAAGAATATTAACAACTTTGTCAACCACACCACTGTCAGCAAGGAATTTATCACTGACCACCAATGCTTTTTTGCAATGCATCTTTTTTAAAGGAGCACCTAACTCAGATAAACAGCCTTTACCTAATAAATTGATAGGGGGAATATAGTAAATCATGTATTTCACTCCATTGTTAATCATATTTTCTTTATAAAGAACAGCGAAACCATTATATAGAAACAAATCATATTTTATAAAAATACTCTATATCGCTTGATAAAGATCATTAAATTTAATTATTTTACATTTATGTCATTGCAATTAACCTCATTCTTATTAACAATCATACAAAGTTCAAAACTTTTGTTCTATATACAGAAATAGAGGAAATTCATGAAAATCATCAAACAACTTAAAGGCATTTTTCCACCTGTTCCCACCATGGTCGATAAACATGGCAATCTTGATCAAGCAAAGATGGCTAATCTACTGGAACACATCATTAAAAGTGATGCCGATGGCATGTTAATTTTGGGTAGCGGCGGCGAGTTTTGTCACATGACACCAGAACTTCGCCTTGAAGTTGCAGAGTTCTGTGTTAAACATGTGAATAAAAGAATCCCTGTAATGGTGGGTATTTCTAGCCCTAGCACTAAAGAAACTATCGAATACGGACAACATGCAGCAAGCATTGGTGCTGACGCAGCCTTGGTTGTTAACCCTTACTATGCTTTATTAAATAGTGATGCAATCTATAACCACTATAAAGCCGTTGCTGAGAATGTTAACTTACCTATATTGCTCTATAACTTCCCTGCCCTAACAGGCCAAGATATTGGTATTGATACCATTACACGCTTAGCAAAAGATGTTCCTAATATTGTTGGTTTAAAAGACACCATCGATAACATTAGTCATACCCGCGAAGTCATCAATAGAGTACATGCTTTCCGTCCTGACTTTGTGATCTTTAGTGGCTTTGATGAATACATGCTAGATACCTTAATTTTAGGTGGGCATGGTGGTATTCCCGCTACCTTTAACTTCGCACCTCACATTACCAAAGGTATTTATAACGCTTTTGTCGCTAAAGACTACGAAAAAGCTTTTAGCATGCAACGCAAACTTGCCAAATTAATGCCAGTGTATGCGATAGAGATACCGTTCTTTGGTGTGATTAAACAAGCGCTTAAGCTTATTGGTGTCGATGTTTCTACTGAAGTCCTCGCTCCCGTTCAAAAATTAACATCTGAGAAAAAGAAAGCCGTAGAAAAGTTATTAACAGAATCTAAAATTATCTAAGCCGCTGTTGATGAGACAACATAAGGAGTCATTTTATGAGCAACGTATCTAAAACAATCATACTTCATCCCAATGATGATGTTGCTATTGCACGTGTTCCCATTCCAGCGGGCTATGTAATTCAAGAAAAAAATGTCACCGTACTATCTGATATAAAAGAAGGCCACAAAATAGCCCTGCACGATATTGCACCCGATCAACCACTAAAACGTTACAATCAAATTATTGGTTATTCGAGCTGCCCAATCAAAGCAGGAGAACATGTACACTTACAAAACTTAAAAATGGGTGAATATGGGCAAGTCTATGATTTTTGTGTAGACAAACACACCACACCTAAGCCAACTGAAAAAAGAACATTTAAAGGCTACAAACGTGCTAACGGCAAAGTTGGAACTCGTAACTACATTGGGATATTAACTTCTGTTAACTGTAGTGCTACTGTGGCGCGTGCAATTGAAGATCACTTTAAAAAACGTGGTTTAGACGACTTCGCAAATATTGATGGTATTGTTGCATTGCCACAAAGCTTTGGCTGTGCCATGGACATGAAAGGTGACTTGATGAATATCATGCGCCGTACCATGAGCGGCTATGCCAACCACCCTAACTTTGCAGGTATTCTCATTATTGGTTTAGGGTGTGAGTCCAATCAAATCAAAGACCTCATTCAAGTCGAGGGTCTTAATGAAGGCTTGATGTTACAGCACATGACCATCCAAGAAACAGGTGGTTCACAAAAAACCTTTGATAAAGGGGTAGAAATTATTGAGAGCATGTTAGCAGAAGCTAACAAATATACCCGTGAAGAAGCGCCTGCCTCTGAATTGATACTGGCATTAGAGTGTGGTGGTTCAGACAGCTACTCAGGCATTTCAGCCAACCCTGCTCTAGGAGTTGCAGTTGACCTTCTCGTACAACAAGGCGGCACAGCCATACTGGCAGAAACACCAGAAATTTATGGCGCGGAATACATTCTGACTCGCCGTGCAGTCTCTCCAGAAATTGGCCAGAAATTAGTTAATCGCATTCTTTGGTGGGAAGACTATGCTAAGCGCTGCAACGCTGAGTTAAATAATAACCCCTCCGCAGGCAATAAAGAAGGTGGGCTAACAACCATTCTTGAAAAATCACTGGGCGCTATTTGTAAAGCAGGTAGCACTAATCTTGTGGATGTCTATGAATATGCAGAGCCTGTAGAGGCTAAAGGTTTAGTCTTTATGGATACGCCCGGATATGATGCATTCGCTTGCACAGGTCAGATTGCTGGCGGTTCTAATATCATGTGTTTTACCACAGGCCGTGGTTCAGCTTATGGTGCAAAACCAACACCCTGCATAAAGATTGCTTCCAATAACTTCTTATGGAAACGACAAGAAGAAGACATGGACATTAACTGCGGTGATGTTGCCGATGGCATAGAAACATTAGAAAGCGCAGGCAAACGAATCTTTGAAATGATTCTTGCCGTAGCCTCTGGTGAAAGAACCAAAAGTGAGAAATTTGGCTATGGTTCATTAGAGTTTGTGCCTTGGCAACCTGGCGCCATTATGTAGTCACTGTGCTTAGCTCATAGAGGCTACCGCTACTATCAACGTAGCCTCTAAACGTTTTTGCATTAGAAACTGAAATCACAAGGGATAAAGAAATCTACATATCCTAGTTTTTTATAAAAATAAATTATTTCTCAAACAAGGAGAATATGATGTCATTTGTTGATGAATTACTCAATAATGTAGAACTACCCAAAATGGTTAGAATCAGACAATGCTTTGACTCACCTGAAGAAATTAAAGAGGTGGAAGAAAAAGTTCGTCAAGAGTTCGCAAAACCAGAAATACGCAATAAAATTAAAGCAGGGATGACAATTGCCGTAGGAATTGGAAGCCGAGGCGTTGCACAAATCGACCGAATTGCCACCGCTGTTATTAACGAACTAAAAGCATTAGGGGCTAAACCTTATGGCGTACCAGCGATGGGTAGCCACGGTGGAGCAACAGCAGAAGGACAGCGCCACGTATTAGAAAAGTTAGGGATTACAGAAGAAAGCCTAGGTTGTGAAATTCGCTCATCCATGGAGACCGTAAAAGTCGGCGAATTACCCAATGGCCTAGAAGTATTAATGGATAAAAATGCCATGGCTGCTGATGGCATCATCTGCATCAACCGTATCAAAGCCCATAACGCCTTTACTGCACCTATTGAGAGTGGCATTATCAAAATGCTCTCCATTGGTTTTGCTAAGCAAAAAGGGGCTGATGCTTGCCACACTTATGGCTTTGGGCAAATGGCAGGCAACATTGTTGAAATGGCCAGAATTAAAGTCGCCAACACCCCTTTCTTATTTGGTATTGGAACCATAGAGAATGCCTTTGATCAAGTGGTCGATATTGAAGCGATCCCCGCTGAAAAACTAGAAGAACGAGAAAAAGCACTCCTTGCCCGATCAAAAACCTACTTCCCCAAAATCATGTTCGATAACGTCGATATCTGCGTGGTTGATTTAATGGGTAAAATCTACTCTGGTGGTGGGATGGATTGCCATGTAACAGGGCGCGCGTGCACTCCTTTTATGCAACCCATTGCATCCATTAGACCTGACCGTATAACAGTACTTGATTTACACGAAAAGAGCGGTGGCAATGCAACAGGTATGGGATTTGCTGACTTCTCCACCAAACGTTTATTGGATAAAGTAGACTTTCCTGAAACCTACCCTAATGTTCTGACTTCTCGGCTTACTCAAGATGGCTATGTTCCTGTTATTTTAGCCAATGATAAACAAGCGATACAAGCAGCAGTTAAGACCTGTATTATTTTGGATGGCCGCAAAGAAGCACGTATGGTGAGAATCGCTAATACCTTACACATTAATGAGCTTTATATCTCTGAAAATATGCTAGAAGATGCTAAAGCTAACCCAAACATTGAAATTCTCAGTGAACCACACCCCATTATTTTTGATGAAAATAATAACGTAATTGACATAGGAATTAACCTATAACCACCTAACTACCCAAATCTATAGTTAGATAAGGAGACATGTAATGAATAGTATTACGTTGTTATCTGTTGTCAAAAAGACCAAATTCCGTCTGATCCCTTTTATGCTAATGCTTTATATATTAGCTTTTTTAGACCGCTCCAATATTGGCTTTGCCAAAGAAAGTTATCAGCTGGATATTAATTTAAGTAATGAAGCTTACGCTTTAGGTGCAGGGCTTTTCTTTGTGGTTTACGCCTTTTTGGGTGCACCCGCCAACCTTTGTTTAAAAAAGTTTGGGGCACGTCGTTGGATTGGAATCACAACATTGGCGTGGGGATTGTTATCTGCCGCCATGGGTTATGCAGATACTGAAGCCAAGTTTTTGACCATTAGAATTTTATTAGGGGTTGCAGAAGCGGGCTTCTTCCCAGGAATGATTTATTTAACCTCACAATGGTTTCCACAGGCTAATCGCGCCGCAGTGATGGGGCTGTTCTATATGGGTGCACCACTGGCCATGGCTTTTGGTTCTCCCCTTTCGGGAGCTTTGTTAGAACTGCACGGCTTCTTAGGTCACCCTGGTTGGTATTGGATGTTTGTCATTGAAGGTTTCTTAGCTTTCTTAGCTGGTATTTGGACATTCTTTTATCTTGACGATACCCCTGAAAAAGCAAGATTCCTCACCGCAGAAGAGAAAACCTTACTTGCCAACCAAATGGCCCTAGAAGAAAGCAGCAAAAAAGCCGCTTCTGCTAAACTAATTGATGCCTTAAAAAACCCAAAAATTTGGCACTTTGCAATTATTTATGGTTGCATCCAATGCGGGGTATATGGGCTTATTTTCTTTTTGCCTACCCAAGTGGCAGGCATTATGGGCAGTAAGGTAAACTTTTTAACTTCCCTTGTGACTGCACTTCCTTGGTTGTGTGCATTGGTCGGTACGTTCTTTATTCCAAGATACTCTGACCAAACACAAGAAAGACGTAATATCTGTGCTACCACTTTATTAGTCGGAGGGATTGCACTTGGTCTTTCTGCCTACTTAGGCCCAGTACTGGCTATTATGGCACTGTGTGTTGCAGGAACAGCTTACTTTGCTTGCCAACCCATCTTTTGGATTATGCCCTCATCTATTTTAACAGGTAATGCATTGGCGGCAGGTATTGGCTTTATTAATATGTTTGGTGCTTTCTTTAGCTTTGGTGCACCACTTTTAAGGCAACACGCAGAAAACCTTGCTGGCACTCATGCGGCTGGCCTACTATCCATTGGGTTCGTGGTAGTGATGGGTGCGGTACTGATTTTTATTCTGCCTAAAAATGTTGGTGCAAGTCATAACTAATCAACTCCATTTAAATTTAGGCATTTAAAAAACATGGCTTTAAAACCTACAATGTATTTGTATAAAATAGCAAATACATTGTAGCATTCCAAGTAATCGTAACGAGAGGATGTAACCTGTGCATGTTCATTTAGACGTCATTGGAGGTATAGCAGGTGATATGTTTTGCTCAGCAATGCTTGATGCATTTCCTGAGTTAGAAAGCCCGTTGCAAACATTCTTAGCCACATTGCCTTTGTACCAAAGTTACTCATTTAAATTAAATGAGAAAAAACAAAAAGAAATTTTAGGCAAACAGTTTATTATTTGTAAAAATGACCAAGCCCTGCAAGATCAAAATCATCTTGTATTCACAGTCTACACCCCTTCTAAATCTGCGACGATAGCTAAAAAACTAATATCCCAAGAGCATCATCACTACACATGGCAAAGTATCCAACAAAAACTACAACAAATTAGCCATTGCCCTGATATCTATCAAATAGCCTGTGGGGTATATTCCTTATTAGCCAAAGCAGAAAGTGAAATTCATGGCATGGCATTAGCTGATCTCTGTTTGCATGAAGTAGGTGCTGATGATGCCCTCCTAGACATAATTTCAGCTGCATTTTTAATCCACCATAGTCAAATTTGTACATGGTCATGCTCGGCACTCCCGTGGGGCAATGGCATTGTCAATTGTGCTCATGGCGCTTTGCCCGTCCCCGCCCCTGCTACCTTAAAAATTCTACAAGGCTTTCGTTGGTCGCAAGATGATGAAATAGGTGAAAGAATCACACCGACAGGCGCTGCCATATTGGCATGGTTGATTAATAACCATGGTGCACAACTTTCAGGAAGTTTAACAAGACACGGTTACGGCTGTGGGCAACGACAATTCAAACATAAACCCAATATTCTTCGTGCCAATGTATTTGAAACTAAAACCAATACCGTTATCCAAGATACTGTTATGGTGATTCAATGTGATATTGATGACATGACAGCTGAAAATCTAGCCATTGCTCAGGAAAAAATAAGGTCACAGCCAGGTGTTATCGACCTCACCAGCCAACAATTCATGGGTAAAAAAGGACGATGGAGCACAAGATTTGAGTTACTCTGTAAACCTGAACAACTAGAAGCCGTTTGCCAGCTCATACTGCTTCAAACATCAACCTTAGGCGTTAGGTTCTGGCGCACTGAACGCATTAAAGTTGTTCGTGAACATATTAATATCGATGCACAAAACCAACAGTGGCCATTAAAAATTGCTAAACGCCCAGATAATTCTGTCACGGTTAAACTTGAAGCGGATACGGTAAAATCTTTAAACACCAGCTACAGAGAACGACAGCGCTTAATAGCCAACATTGAACAACAAGCTTTGGATCAATACACACGTTCATCAACTGGGGGAAATCATGAGTAACTTGGACATTCAGAATATCATCCATACGCTAACAGAGTGGTTTAAAAAAACGGGAGACTGTGTGATCGCCACCAGTGGCGGTATCGATAGTATGGTGTTAGCCTATATCGCTCACCAAGCTATCCCGCAACAGGTTATCATCGCGCACTCAACCTCGGTATCAGTTCCCACCTTAGATGCGGCAAGAGTACGGCTATATGCTGAAAAATATCACTGGGCGTTACAGCTCATCGAAGCAGGTGAGTTAAATGATACGACTTACCGAAGTAACCCAGTAAATCGCTGTTATTATTGTAAATGTAGCTTATTTACTCAACTACAAAAACTACAGCATGGCGCTCTTGTCACAGGCACAAATTTAGATGATCTCGGTGATTATCGCCCTGGGCTTATTGCTGCAAAAGAACAAGGGGTATTACAACCCTATGTTGAGTTATCCATCAACAAAGCCACTATTCGTAAACTATCAGAATACCTGCAATTAGATGATTTAAAAGATATCCCCGCTTCACCTTGCTTGGCTAGCCGTATTGAAACAGGAATCAGCATTGAGCCAACTTATCTTGAAGTGGTCGATAAAATTGAGAATCATGCCCGCAAAGCACTACAAACAGACATTGTACGTTTTCGTATTCGCAAAGAGACTGTTGCATTAGAGTTAACACCTGAACGCTTGCAGCAGTTATCAACACTTCAACAAGAAGCACTCCTTAGTTATATTAAACAAACCATTACTCCATTAACCATACCCCAAACAATTCAATTCGTACCCTATCAGCAAGGTAGCGCCTTTATTGGCGTCAAACATTTGGAATAAAAAGATGGAAAATGAAAATATTATCATGGATTTCGAGCGCCGTAAGCGTTGCGCAATTGAAGAGGCTGTTTTTTGCGAATTTAAAACACCCGACCAATTAGAACAAATTTTAACCTTAGCCAAACAAAATAATAAAACACTGCTGTTCACACGGTTAAACCAAGAAAAATTCTTTATGCTGTCAAAGCATTGGCAAACAACACTCACCTATCATCCTGTCGCGCGTTGTGCTGTATTGGGTGAGTTACCTAAACTTACCAATGAAGCCCCCCCCCTAATCGCCATTGTTTCTGCAGGATCATCGGATGCTTCTGTTTGCCATGAGGCATTACTCACTCTAAACTACCATGGTATTGCTGCTGATCTCTTTCAAGATATTGGTGTTGCAGGGCTATGGCGCCTTTTAGATAAACTCCCCCAATTACAACAATACAGTATTATCATTGCGGTTGCAGGAATGGAAGCTGCGTTGCCCACCGTGCTAGCAGGTTTGGTGGATGCTCCAATTATTGCAGTACCAACGTCCATAGGGTATGGTATATCAGTAGGCGGTAATGTAGCACTACAATCATGCCTCTCAAGCTGTGCAGGTGGAGTAATGACAGTCAACATTGACAATGGATATGGCAGTGCCTGTGCAGCCATTAAAATATATAAAAAAATAGTCAATCGATCATAACCTCAATAGGCTTATGAGCAACTATAGACAATAGAAATCTTATTCTACTTGTTATATAATCAGCAGTCGGGTGTTGCAACAATGGTGTTGTAAAACAGGTTTACAAAACGAAGTCGGGCCGCTTCGTCGGGAGTTTTCATCTATGAGAAAACCTGCGCTACCTAAGCTTCACGCGGTAACACAACGTTCATTGAGTGCCATTAACCACTTCCTTCATATTGAGGCTGTGGGTGGTTTAATTCTTTTTTTTATTGCCATTATCGCTCTACTATGGGCTAACTCCCCTTTTACAAACAGCTATCATGCGTTATGGCATATGCCTATTGGCATTACTCTCGGTTCCTTTTATTTCTCGCAATCTCTGCACTTTTGGATTAATGACGTCTTAATGACATTCTTTTTCTTAGTGGTGGGGATGGAAATCAGAAAAGAAATATACGATGGGGCACTGTCTAATTTACGAGTAGCTCTTTTACCTTTAGCCGCCGCATTGGGCGGAGTAATAGCCCCAGCGTTGATTTATCTTTCATTAAATCACTCCCCTGATCAAATAAAGGGCTGGGCGGTTCCTACTGCCACCGATATTGCTTTTGCTGTGGGAGCGTTGGCTGTTCTAGGCAAGTCAATTCCCAGTAATATTCGTATTTTCTTATTAGCGTTAGCAATTATTGACGATATTGTCGCAGTGCTTATTATAGCTTTCTTCTACTCAGGCGGTTTTGATACCACCGGTTTAATGCTGGCGGTAGTGGGTATTTTATTAGTCTTATTTTTCCAATGGTTAGGGTTTCGTTCAGCATTTGCCTACCTAATCCCCGGTGCTATTTTATGGTCTGGTTTATTTATTGCAGGCGCTCACCCTACCTTAGCTGGTGTTATTTTAGGCTTGATGACCCCCGTGGTAACATATTATTCCAAAGAAACCTGTGTTAACTCTGTCAGCAAAGCTATAGAAGCCATTCAAAGCAGTAATCAATATGAAACCATTACTGACTCTGCATTTAACTTGCATAAGGTTCAGCGTGAGATACTTCCCCCTGTTACTCGTATCAACATTACTCTCCATCCTTGGGTAACTTTCGGTATTATGCCACTATTTGCCCTAGCTAATGCAGGAATTACCGTTGGTGATCTCGATCTTTCTTTAGCGTCAGCACATCATGTTATGTTTGGGGTTATGGTGGCTTTAATGCTTGGTAAACCTTTAGGTATTCTTTTGTTCTCGTATGCTATGGTGAAGTTAGGTATTTGCCAATTTCCCAAAGGCATCAACCTCGCAGGGATTTTATTAGTTGGATTACTGGGCGGCATCGGCTTCACCATGTCTATCTTTATTGCTAACTTAGCATTTACTAATGAAACCCTATTGGGAGCAGCTAAAGCTGGCGTTCTACTCGGTTCGCTGCTTTCAATTATCATTGGTTTAGGTTGGGGCTACATTTATAAAAAAAATTCAGCCATTAATTCATAATGGCTTTTCTTAAACACATTAAACATTATCTAAGCTGAAACTGTCGTTTCGGCTTAGATAAACATGTGTCTATAATCACACTAATAACACCGAGGAATATAAATACCTTAGCTCCATAAGAAACGATAAAAATATCCCCTTCAATAACATAGAGTAGCAACCAGGATGAACGCATTAGCCCAGAAGAAAAAAAGGTATAGAACTAAAAAATGCCTCCAGTTTATTACTTTTCATCGTCACGATAATTAAGATGATAACTAATACTATGGCTTTTACAACTAAAACCAACCATTTGCCACGTAATTCCTGCTTTTAATAACTCTAAAATAGATGAAGAACAAACAACTCCTTCTGCCAACTTGGTCTTTTTAATAAAGATAACCGCAATAAATGCCGAAATGAGGAGATTAAACACCGTTTGTACAATATGGCAATAATCCAACCGAGATAATAAATTTTGAAGAAGTAACTTACTAATAAAAAATAGACCAGTGATGTTACCCCTAAATACATCGTTTTTATGACTTGTTTTTCTTTTTGTTGGGTAATATTTGAAGCCACTAATAATTTAACTAAACTACCGAATATAATTATTAAACTCAGTATATTTAATAGCAAAATACAACAATGTTGAAGAAGAGAAAAATTAAAAAAGCATTAAATGCTGAAGTATTAACGGTTAAAAAGTATACGATAAGCCCAATCGCTAATGAGGCGTCGATGTTTTTTATATTAGATAATCGCAACCATAATTGATGCCTTGATATTATAAAATAAGTAATCAAACCTATAAAAAAATAACAACCAATAGTTGCGCCTGCCCTATTACAAAAGAAGCTTGGCAGACTCATGATGGAAAAGAACACTTGAATTACAACTGCTAATCCGAGAAAAACCACACACTTTCCAAATAAACTTATGGGAATAAAATCCTGATTAGCGGTGGATAGTCTTTCTTGCTGCCCCATTATTTTTTCTTGATATAGCAAACAATCAGCATATGCCATTTGACAATGGGGGCATTGAAATCTTGAGTTTGTATCCTATTTTTTTCGAATATAACCACATGCAGGGCAAACGATCATATTAAACTCTAATTTAAAATTATTGTATTAAATTGAAATAAATAATAGCACTTTTAACCGTCAATAAACATATCTATCCATAAACTTTCTTATATTGAGTAATGAAAGAGGTTCAATAAGTATCTTTAAAATAGATTGCTTTCCATTTTTTACTTATTACTTTTCAATAATATTGATCTTAAACAACGAGAAGAAAATACAGAACGTTATGATAAAACCGCACAATAGTAAACATTTTGTTAAAAAAAAGTAACGCTCAACTCATCACGCAACATGATGAACTAAAATTTTACTTAATATATTTAAACTAATAGTCGCTAAATCAAACGGAGAAGGTATGGACCAGTTAGCAACAAAGAAGCTCTATGGCAAAATCATGTTACGCATGATTCCTTATATTTTTGTCTGTTACTTATTTAATTACCTAGACCGTGTCAATGTTGGATTTGCCAAACTACAAATGCTCGATGATATTGGGATGAGTGAAACGGCTTATGGACTAGGCGCAGGTATATTCTTTATTGGCTATCTTGCATTTGGTTTACCTAGCAACTTAGCCATACAGAAATTTGGTGCAAAACGTTGGCTAGCAGTTATTATGATTCTTTGGGGTGCACTCTCTACCTCATTAATGTTTGTCCATTCAGCCAACTCATTTTATATCTTAAGATTTTTTACGGGCGCGGCAGAAGCAGGCTTTTTCCCGGGTTTAGTACTTTATTTTACTTATTGGTTTCCTAACTCAGTGCGTGGCCGCGTCATGACGCTGTTTATGTCAGCGATTCCCCTATCTGGGGTCGTGGGTGGGCCTTTATCCGGTTGGATTTTAGATACATTCACCCTAAATCCTCTTGGAGGGCTAGCGCCTTGGCAATGGCTCTTTATCATTGAGGGATTACCCACAGTTGCACTGGGGATTGGTATCTACTTTATCTTAGATGATAACGTTTCTAGCGCTAACTGGCTAACTCAAGAGCAAAAAGATAAAATCCTATCTGATCTCGCCGAAGATGAAAAAAATAAACCAGCCGTGCAATCAGACTCTATGACCGACGTACTAAAAAACAAAATGGTCTGGTTTTTTGGCTTTATTTATTTTTCTTGCCAAGTGGGTGTCTATGCTATTAACTTCTGGCTTCCCTCTGTGATTAAGTCCGCCAATTGGGGAGATATGACGGCAGTGGGTTGGATTACTGCTATTCCTTACTTTGCCGCCACTGTTTTTATGATCTTCATGGGTAAATCAGCGGATAAGCACAATGAGCGCCGTTGGCATCTAGGGATTCCTATGCTCATGGGATTCTTTGGATTAATGATCAGCGCCTCTTTTAGTTCATCGGCTAGCATTGCACTGGTAGGCTTGGTGATTGCTACAATGGGCTTTTTATCATCACTGGCTCTTTTCTGGCCTTTATCAAGTAACTATCTAAGCGCTTCTGCCACAGCTTGTGGTCTTGCAATCATCAACTCTATCGGTCAAATTGCTGGCTTTGTAAGCCCTTACTTTGTGGGTTGGATAAAAGAAGCAACACAATCAACTGATGCAGCGTGGTATTGTATATCAATCCTTGCGTTATTCGGTGTGATCGTGATGCTCTCCATTTCGAAACCTAAAAGCACTAACTAAGCACAACAATATCCCCTACCTTAAGCTAGGGGATATTACTTACAGCCACTACACTCTAGTTTTTTCAAGAAACCAATACCACCTAAATTATCCATTTGTTGCCGAATAAAAGCAGCCCGTGATCGAATATAAGTCGTTGGTTTGGCAGGGTTCCAATTACGAGGATTAGGCAAAACAGCCGCTAATAAACTGGCCTGCTCTTTGGTCAAATTTTTGGCAGGTACATGAAAATAATACCGAGCGGCCGCTTCTGCCCCAAAAATACCGTCACCCCACTCCGCACTGTTCAAATAAATCTCTAGCACACGCTCCTTACTCCACAGCACCTCTAGCCATGCCGTAAACCAAACCTCAACACCTTTACGTAGCCAACTACGTCCCGACCATAAAAAAATATTTTTAGCCACTTGTTGGCTAATCGTACTGGCTCCACGTAAACGTCCACCCTTGGCATTATGCTGTAGCGCTTGTTGGATAGCATCAAAATCAAAACCATGGTGAGTGGGAAAATTTTGATCTTCTGAAGCGATTACTGCAAGTTTCAAATAATCTGAAATATCATCCCAATCAGCCCACTCGCGTTTGATAGAAATAGGCTGCTTCGCCTGCCAACTTTCAACCTTACGTTCAACCATTAACACAGTACCGATGGGATTAATCCAACGTAAGCTAAGCACCATCAACACCGAAATAACCATTAGGCTAATCAGTAAAAACACTAGGTATTTAAAGCACTTTCTAAAAAATACTCGTATCTTGCGTAGCGCGTCGCTAAATGTTGCCATAATTTCAAAATCATGAGTTAAATTAATTTAAAGTATAGCATTTACTGTACAGAAAACTCGATAGTGACTGTCTGCCCTAACTCATCTAATAGTGCTAATTGTTGTTTTCCCGATTTTCTGAATGTCCACTTAAACGCTTCGTCAGGCTGTGTTTCCTGAATCAACTCACCGTTTAGAAACCACCAACGACTCCCTGCTCCCCCTAAGGAAGAAAAGGTTAAGGTTAATGGGTCAGCATTAGTTGCAGGTAAACTTAAACGATCCCCCTCTTGCACTCCAACAATAAATAAAGGCGCTGATTGTGGCAATGAAAGGGGTGGACAGGTCTTATCTTCTTTAGGTAAACGTCTGGTACGTCTCTCTTTATATTGTAACCATGGCTCAAGTGCCGCCGGCCACAAATCAATCCGTTTTTTTATCGCTCCGACACAATCAGAGGCCACTTGTAACCCTTGGTTATTAACCCAAATAGTTTGAACAATCCCCGTTCCCAAAGGTTGATCACTTGCCTGTAATGTTGGCGGAGTTAAACCATCCAACGTCCAAGCAAACCGCTCCTTTCGGCAATTAGGGTCTTTCTTAGCCAATGGTTGACCCGATGGCCAACAAATAGATGCAACCCCGACTCGCTTAGGTTGTAAATTTTCATCAACCCCCATAACAGCAGTGGGTGCCTGACTCATCACCAAATCATGGGTTTGCAATAATAGAGGAGTTGCCGATGCTAGCCCAAACTGCCCCGGCACGGGTGTTCCATCAGGGCGACCAATCCAAACACCGACGATATAACGCGGCCCCACCCCAATAGCCCAAGCATCTCGAAAGCCATAACTCGTTCCTGTTTTCCATGCTAAATTATTACGGCGTACTAACCCTGCTTGAGGGTTGCGATCTGGCTCGGCTTGACCTGATAGAATACGTCGAATAATCCAAGCGGAACCATCAGATAATAACGGCTTTTCTTGTAAGGGGGCTGTAGGCGTAAAACGAAGCTGTGCTACTTTACCATGACGAGCAAACGCACTGTAGCCTGATACAAGGCTTTCTAGATTTGTCCCTACCCCACCCAAAATAACGGCTAGGTTTGGAGTGGTCATCGTGGGCAATGTTAAATTAACTCCTGCACCATTGAGCTCACCATAAAATCTTTTGGGGCCGTAACTTTCTAATAATTGTACAACCGGCAAGTTTAAAGACATTGAAAGTGCCTCACTGGCTGAGACAGGACCAATAAAGCCAGCAGAGAAGTTACCGGGTTTATAATCACCATAACGCCTTGGAACATCTTGCAGTAATGATTCAGAGTGTATCAACCCAGCATCCATTGCCAGCGCGTATAAAAAAGGTTTGAGCGTTGAACCTGGAGAGCGAATAGATGACACCATATCGACATGGCCGAAACGTTTACTGTCATTCATATCAATAGAACCTAAGTAAGCCTTAACTTCCATTGTTTGATGATCAACCACTAAAATCGCAGCAGAGGTATACTCAGGTAGTTTAACTTGCCAGTTTTTTAATAGGTCTTCTAGTCGCCGTTGCATGGTGGCATTAATCGTCGTTTTAATGACAGGCGGTTGATTTTTGCTGTATAACCGTCGTGCTAATAACGGTGCCATTTGTGGTTCTTGTCGCTCGGCAAGAAAAATATTCTCCTCTTTGATCTCATTAACTTCCGACTGAGGCCAAATAGCAAACTCCGCTAATCGATCGAGTACTTTATCACGTGCAAGCTTTGCCCGTTCAGGGTAGCGGTCGGGCCTTAAACGACTAGGGGCTTGGGGTAATACAGCGAGCAAGGCTGCTTCTGCCTTGGTGAGTTGGTCGGGGGGTTTACCTAAGTACGACCAACTGGCGGCAGCAATCCCCTCAATAGTTCCACCATAAGGTGCACGATTGAGATAAAGTGTTAAAATCTGCTCTTTGCTTAAATGCCACTCTAATTGCAAGGTACGAAACACTTGTCTTAATTTCCCCCAATACGTCCGTGAGTGAGGTTCAATTAGGCGCGCCACTTGCATTGAGATCGTACTACCCCCTGAAATAATTTTACCGTGGCTAATGTTTTGGCAAAAGGCACGCGCTAAAGCTACAGGGTTAACTCCAGGGTGTTCATAGAACCAGCGATCTTCATAAGTTAATAAGGCTTCAATGTAGGCGGGTGAAACTTGATCGATAGTAATCGGATAACGCCATACTCCCTCTTCATCAGCAAAACGCCATAATAAGGTGCCATCTTCTGCTAAAACAACGCGAGCGACACCATCATCAGGTAAAGGCAAAGGGTATAGCTTATCCACTGCCCATAACAGCACTAACAAAAAGAATGGAATACAAAGCCAAATACGCCAATGTCGACCAATAAAACGTAATACTGACACCTTAACTATCCTACAAAATAAAAGGCGTACAGTGTACGCCTTTTTAATGAATTGCTTTGACCTATTTAGGTTTTACAACCAGCACACCAGGGGCACTGCTACTGGCTTGCCAATTTGGGCGATACATTGATTCAACAATGGCTTGCGGAATGAGATACTCACCCGGCGTGACAGCACGTGCTAGGTAAACAATTTCTGTCGCTAAATTAGAATAATTATAGCCGAGATCTAATTGCAATACATAGCGGTCATCACGGAATTCTTGATGCTCAATCCGTGCTTGTTGCATTGATTTTAATGAATCTTTAATAGTAGACGCTGCATTGTTTAAACTCGCTGAAGAATTAGCTAAGTTTTGATTTTCTAACTCAAGCCCAGCAGGTAAAAAATCAACCAATAATGCATCACTGATACGCTCTTTAGTTTTCAACTTAATGCGCACAATCACTAAATCGCCACTCTTAACATTTTTAAGATCAAGGGGGCTACCATCTGAATTTAAATATTCCTTCGTAACAAACAGGCCGTCTGTATTAGAGGCTTGTGGTGCTTCCTTCGGATACCCAGATAGATCTAGCGTTTGGTAGAGCACCACACTTGGTGTTTTATTAGTGACTGTCAGTGTTGTGATTTGGCGCATTGCTTCATCGCTGAACTTCATGGATGGATTTTTATCCGTCAAAGTATATTGCTTACCAGCGATTGCCACATCAGCTGTCCATGGTTGGCTAGCAGATAACAATGTACGATAACCCGCTAAGAAAATAGAGTTGCGCTCTTGCGTTGATAACCAACGTTGATTAGCAATCTGGTTACTTAACTTAAACATACGATCAGCAATAACTTTTTGAGAAGTCATATCATGCTCTTGCAGTAATGCTAATATCAACGCATCATCACGTGTATCGCTACCGTAATCACCTATCCACCAATAATATCTTGTAGGTTTATAACGGGATTTAGTCAAGCCTTCGGCCAGTACTTGCTCTGCACGCGTATTATCACCCATTAGTTTTAACGCAGCAGATAACTGCACCAAGGATAAACCAGAAGGGGCATCACCACGACGATCATACAACGCACGTAAGGCACCTAATGGCGCTTGCTGAGAGCGCGCTAAGACATAACCTGCATACGCTTGTGTCGCAAAACGAGTTGCCTTTTCACTATCAGAATAGTCAGGTGTAATCGCTGAGGTATTTTGAACATAGGTCTGTAAGCGCTTGATCGCTTTGTCTAAGCTTGAGCTTGGTACAGAAAAACCACGCTCACGGGCACGTAATAAATAATCCGTCACATACGCTGTTAACCAATATTCTTCTCGACTATCACTGCTCCATAAACCAAAACCACCGTTGTAGCGTTGCATACCTAATAAACGGCTTATGCCTGTATCAATAGCCGCGCGGCGTTCTTCATCCGTTTGTTTAGTTTTAATCCCTAGTTTTTCGAGTAAATTATTATTCGCATACAATGAAGGATACAAGCCACTCACTGTTTGCTCTGCACAGCCATAAGGATAAGCGCGTAAATACTGAATTTGCTTCGATAAGTTTAAAGGTGGCGTAGCAGTTAATTGTAGCATCCCCTCTCTACCATCCAACATCGTTGCAGCCATAGTACCTGTAGGAGCATTCCAAGGTGAATTTTCTAATACCTCTTGGAACGTTTCAACCACCGCAGGATAAGCAGGCCGTGTACCAATCTTCCACTCGCGTTTGATGTCAGGCAACGGTTTATCACCTTGTAAAATACCTGACACAACCAAGGTAATTTTACCTGTGCCTATTCCCTCGCCTGCTTTAACTTGCACTTTAATCGTTTGACGTTGATCTTTTGCCACGGTGATTGTTTGCTCTTTATTATCGACCAAACTCACTTGACCTTCTGACGCCAACATAACTTTTAACGTTTGAGGTTTATCGGTTAAGTTGGTTACATCTAAAGCCAATACAGCACTGTCACCCCCAGCTAAGAAACGAGGTGTTGAAAGCTCCGCAATAATAGGGGCTGCAATCACTGTTTTTGCCTCATTCATACCAAAGGATTCATCACCCCATACTTGCCCCATGAGCCTTAATTCACCATTAAAGTCAGATATTGCAAAAGACACTTCTGCCTCGCCCTTGTCGTTAACACGAACAGGTTCACTTTGCAAAGCAACAATCATCACATTGGTATCTGGTTTTTTGCCCCCTTTGCTCATGGCATCACCACCGAAAGCAAGTTTGGCAATACGTCCTTGCCCTGTTTCAATGAGTTGTCCGTAAACATCTAATTGGTCAACACCATAAGCTTTACGACCAAAGAAGCCATCGAATGGGTCTGGGGTTTTATATTCGGTAATATTTAAAATCCCCACATCTACAGCTGATAACAGCACGCTCGCATTTTTTACGGGTTGACCGTCTTTATCGGTTGCTTTAATTTTTACAACTAATTTTTCTGAAGGTGCCGCACGCGCAGGTGCTTCAATGGTAAGATTTAATTTACGCTCTAAACGATCTAAAGGTAAATGTAATACACCTACAGCACGCTTAGGAGTTGCACCTACTTTACGACTGCCAGGACGAACCACCAAGGTAGAGATATATAAATCATGGCGCTTCCATTGCCCATCGGCAGGAATAGGAATTTCAAAGGTTTTACCTGTTGCAGGAACTTCTATCGCTTGCCACCATAGCAAACCATCAGAAGACTCAACCATTAGATAACCACTACCAGCGGCTGGAGGAGTAACGGTAATTTTTGCTTTATCACCCACCTTATAGGCTGGTTTATCCATCACCATTTTTACTTGGTCAGGACGAACAGCACCACCATCAGCGGTATTTTCTTGCCACCAATAACCTGCACGGAACTGCTGGCTTGTAATAAGCCCTGTAGCAGGGTTTTCTACTTCTAAACGATAGTACCCCCACTCCACAGGATAGGTTAGTTTAGCCGTTGTACCTTTAGTGATATTGATTGTTTGTTCATCCATCACCAAATCTTTTTGATTAAAATTGCTATTCCAACCATTATCTTCAGAATAATACCAATAATAATCACGACGCTCATGAATTAAGCGTACTTTGAGGTTTTTGGCGGCTAATTTATCCCCTTGGTAATTAGCTAAAACCACTTCAAACTCGACATTACTGCCCTCATCCACTTCTTTATCTTTAAATAAAGGGCGAATACCGACTAACTCACTTGCAGGCCATACGGGTTGGATCACACGACGAACAATAGGACGACCACCTGTTTCTTGCAAACTCGCTTGGACAATGAGTTGTAATGGGGATTTTACCTCTTTCCATTGACTATCCAGTTTAATCGTTCCCTTGCCCTCACCGTCAAGATTAAACTCAGTAAAATCAATGTTTTGGCTTAAATATTTCTCATTGATATTACCAAACAAGTAACCGGGTAACTTTGCTATGGGTTCGCGAGCGGCTCTGACATAAATTTGACCGCTTAATGAATTACCTGCCGCAGGCGCACCATAAAGATAACGACCATCGACACCTACATACATAGTGTCAGTGGGTGATAGTGGTTCTTCTTGTGCTTTTAACTCAAGTGCTAGACGCTCAGGTAAGAAATCTTCTATATTGAAATGGTAATCTTGTAGTTTTTTACCTGCCACCGTCACTAAAAAAGACCAACGTCCAGTAGCTGCATCACTTGGGATAGGTAATTTATACTGATAGAACCCTTGGTCATTGGTTTTCCATACAAAACTACGGAAAATCTTTCCATCTGGGCTACGTACATCGACATTAACGGGGGTTTTCGCTATTTGCTTACCGTCTTTGTCACGCAATAGCGCATTGAATAAAACCGTTTCGCCTGGGCGATATAAATCACGAGGGCCAAAAATAAAAAGCTGGTTGATCGCCTCTTCTGGGCCTGCTACTGTGAATTCCGACATATCCAATGCTGATGTATTTAAGCGTAGCATCGTGGTTTGACCATCATGGTTTGCTAAAACAACACTGACCTTGTCTGCATGCTCAATTTCCGCATAACCTTTGGTATTGGTTGAAACATTGGCAATCACATTGCCTTTTTCATCCAATAGCTTAATATCAGCGCCAATAATTGGCGTCCCAGTGTCTAATGACTGAGTAAAAACCGTTAAATTATCGTTAGCTTTGTAACGGTGTGCAGATACGCCTATATCGGAGATCGTAAAAACTGTTGCAGCATTACTGTAATCGTAAGAGCCTGATTGACGTAATACGGCGAAATAAACACCGGGTTGTTTTAATTGTTGAATATTTGCAATGGGTAACATGACCGTTTCACGGCGATTTTTTTCTGCTTCTAGCTTAAAACCACCGGTATAAACTAAGTCGGCCATTTTCAATAAGTCAGTCGCTTGCCAATACCGTAATGAACCACCACGCCCCCACTCAGAAAGAAACTGTGGTAGCTTGTTATCTTGTACTTTAAAAAACTCTACGGTTGCTTGGTCAACATTTAATGTCAGTACAGGTAGACCTTCAGCTAAACGCACAGGAAATAGCGAGCCACGACTTGCAAAATTGATCATTGGTTGTAAGTTTTTAGTGGTTAAACGAGAGACATGCTCTATTGGCAAACTTCTGCCATTCACACCACGTAGACCTGAATCAATTGTTAAAACAAGTTTGCGATTAGGCTCTAAACTATTAAACGTTAACTCTAATTGATTATCTGAAAGCACCCAAGCGCCATCCACTTTCCCTGATTTAGCGTCTACTAGATGCAACTTATCATTAAATGCTTGCCCCGATTTCAGAGGCACAGAGAAGGTAACAGATAAAGTGCTGGCTCCGTTGACTTGTATCTCAGATACATCTACTACTTTTAGTTCCTTACCTGCATAACGTTCTGCTAAGGTAGCTTCATCCAAGCTAGCTTTAGCAGTTGCTGCTTGGGTCATCGTCATGTTTTCAGATACAACACCAAAAACCAATGACATCGCGAGAGGTAAAGCCAACAACGACTGTTTAGTCTTGAATATGTCCAACATACTTATCTTCCATAAAGTAAAACAACAAAAATACAAACAACAGTTTAGTTTGTAATCTTATCGTATAAGTATTAAATTAGCCATAACATAACCTGATACCCCGTTAATATTTTTCATAATAATACGGTTTTCACACTTGTCATAATCAATAAGGAGAAAAAATGCAGATTCCTTTTTTTAATGAGCTTGCAAAAGGAGAACGCTTTTTAATTGCAGGGGCTGGTGGTGGTTATGATATCACGCATGGAATTCCTTTATATTTATACCTTACAAAAACACTGGGCAAAGAGGTTGTTCTCGCTAACTTTTCCTTTACTGAACTTCCTCGATCAGGAGCAGAGAAAGTCTTTGATGGCACTTATAAAATAACCAAAGACTGTGAAATGTTAAATTACTTTCCTGAGAATCTTATTTGCCAATGGTTATGGAATCATTTAAAGATCGACACGTCCATTTACGCTTTTGATTATGAGTTAGGCGTACAACCATTAAGGCAGGCTTATAATTATTTAATCGAACAATACCAGCTTGATACCGTATTATTGGTTGATGGTGGGACAGACAGCGTCATTTTTGGTGATGAACAAACAATGGGAACAATTGTAGAGGATGCCAACTCTATGATAGCAGCTGTCAAAAGCAATGCAAAAAACAAATACATTGCGGCCATTGGCTTTGGTATCGATCACTTCCATGGTGTAAATCATTATAATTTCTTAGAAAATGTCGCTACACTTATTCATGATGGGGGATATTTAGGCGCTTTCTCATTAACTAAAGAAATGCCAGAGGGTAAAGAGTACTTAGCGCTTACCCAATATATTCATCAACACTCTCATTACCCTAGTATTGTGAATAACTCGATTGCTGGTGCAATGTCGGGTGATTTCGGGGATATTCACGCCACCCAAAGAACGGAAGGATCAGAACTCTTTATTAATCCATTGATGCCACTTTACTGGACGTTTAAACTCGAAACAATTACACAACGCATGGAGTTTGCTAGCCTTCTAGAAAATACGTTGTCTATTCAAGATGTAAAAACAGCAATTCAACGCCATAAAATTTATAAGAATGGGCAATTTCGTCACAATCAACCTATTCCTTTATAAATTAATGTACCGATAAAAATATTGGTGTGCCCTATAAACACTGCTAAAATAATTCTTTTATAATGGATTTTTATCGTGTCGCTTTTTTCGATTTTTTTAATACATTTATTAGCTTTAGCCAGTCCGGGACCTGATTTTGTTTTTATTTCACAAACAGCTGTTAATCACACAAGAAAACAAACACTAGTTGCTATTGCTGGTGTCTGTTCAGCGATTGCTATTTGGGAGCTATTAGCAATTAGTGGTTTAAGCTTTATTATTGATCGAGTACCTATAGTCTATCAACTACTATTACTATTAGGAGGTGGATACCTCTTCTGGTTAGGTATACTTTCAGTAAAATCCTCTTTTAAAACCTATCAACTCATTATTACTCCAAACCACCAACAAAATCATTTCTTTCTAAAAGGACTGATGACAAATCTTGCTAATCCCAAAGCCCTCGCTTATTTTGGAAGTATTTTTTCAGTGGCTGTAGCCCACTCCAGCCATCAAACCATTATTTTAATGTTTGTCATTGTTCTCATCGAAAGCCTTATTTGGTTTTATTTAGTTGCACGCTTATTTTCCACTGAGAAAATTGCTAAGTGGTATCAAAAACACTTACGTGCAATTAATTTTATTTGTGGATTAGCATTCATTGGCTTTGGGTTAAGTTTACTCGTTCAATTATTAAAAACTATTTTGTAATATTCAACTATTTCTCATCACGCTATGGCTTTGTTGTATAAATCAAAATTGGGCTTCCTCCCTACTTATACGACAAAGCCATTTTTAGATTACCCATGACCTTTATTTTTAATCTTAAATTACATGACATTTTCATGCATTAGATCATAGTAAGCTCATTTAATTAAAGCCATCGCCTCCTAAACCCATTTAATTAGATCGCCTAATTCTAAAGAATACGAATGCTATACACAGAAAAGACAACAAAAAAGTAGTCCGTTGACAATTATTGTAAGGTCAATTAGAGTTTCTCCTTTTACTAAGGAAAAACACTATCGTGAGTGGTTATAATACAGTATTAGCAAGGAACACAGAAAACGCACCTGCATGCACCAATCCATATGCTCAAACGGTTGCATTCTCTCATTACAATAATTTTTCAGCTCAATTACCGATCGACCCAAAATCAGGTAAATTAGTCGCTGGTGGCATCAAAGAACAAGCGCAACAATGCTTTAAAAATATCAAAGCTATTGTCGACAGTATCGGCCACGTCATGAATGACATTGTTAAGATTACTGTATTCGTTAAAAATATTAAAGAACTCGATGCCGTAGACGAAGTTTATAAAGCCTTTTTTACAAGTTATGTTCCCACACGAACAGTGCTTGCTGTTGAAGCATTACCCATGAATGCTTTAGTTCAAGTTGAAGCGCTTTTATCAAACGGGGAAGGAACAATACCTAATGCTCCACAAGCTGGCGATCTCATAAAGCTTACAAATAATACAAGCAATGCTCCAATAAACCCACTTTCTACACAAACCGTAGCTTTTTCTCACTACAACAATCTTTCAGCCCAATTACCGATTGATCCAAAATCAGGTAAATTAGTCACTGGTGGGGTAAAAGAGCAAACTCAACAATGCCTTAAGAACATTAAAGCTATTTTAGAAAGCATTGACGTTCCTTTCGATGACATCGTTAAAGTTAATGTTTTCCTTAAAAACCTTTCTGATATTGAAGCAGTCAACGAAGTTTATACAACATTTTTCCCTGATTCAGCTATTGCCAGAACTGTCGCTTATGTTCCTGCTATCACTACAATTGCTGCTTCAGCTTTACCAATGGGTGCATTAGTACAAATCGAAGTTGTCGTGTCGCACGGAGATGGTACCCCACCACAAGCTGTTGAAGATAGACACGGACTAATCATAGAAGCACACAACACAGATAATGCCCCAAAAAGTCCATTATCTACACAGTCTGTAGCTTTTTCTCACTATAACCACCTTTCAGCTCAATTACCTTTAGACGCAAAAACAGGTAACATAGTCACTGGTGGTATAAAAGAGCAAACTCAACAGTGCCTTAAAAACATTAAAGCAATTGTAGAGAGTATCGACCATACAATAACGGATATAGTTAAGATCAATATATTCCTTAAGAATATAGCGGACACTGATGCTGTAGACGAAGTTTTTGCATCCTTCTTCCCAAATGTTACCCCTGCAAAAAGAACCGTTGGTGTATCAGCTTTACCTAAAAATGCACTCATCCAAATAGATGCTGTTGTATCAAATGCTGAAGGCACACCACCAAAAGCATAATAAGCATTTACTAGTGAATACAATAACTGCCAAATTAAAGGCAGTTATTGTTTGTAAACATTAATCAATCGATTGGCAATTGGGCAAGACTCAAATAGAAATAACGTTAACTGATTTAAAATCTTTACCCCTCCATGCTCTAAGTAAAAACCTTTTAAATTGAATCTACCACCACACTGGTGGAGAGTCTCATCCATACATTATCATGCCTATTTGCTTTTAGATTGGACACATGATAAAAACAATCTGGATGTGAATGTTTTCATACACAATGAAAGTAAGCCCCAGCATATCACCATCAACCCAAGAGACGTATTCGAATACCCTAATAATTAGATCTAATTATGCTCTGATGGGTAAGCTCACTCATAATTTATCAAATTTAATTAAGAGTACTTTGTAATTTATACCCCATCGATTTAATAGTACTAACTACTCTTTACCGAATGCTTACCTCTAACTATAAGTTTTCATTTAAACAACAAAGTCCTTTTATAGCATCGTTTACTAAAATTTTTCTTGTTTAAGCAAAAATTTATAACTTCTTATATTAGATCTAATAACAATCGTGCCAGAGAGTTTTTCTTAAACACACTTAATATCTCAAATCATCCTATTAATTAGCTAATAATTTTTATTTTAGTTTCGGGAGGTAACACTATGTTTTCTCAAAAAAGAAAAATAATGATCGCCACTGTATTAGCCATCATTATGACTATAAACACACTAATTATAGCCTTTTCAAGTGGTTCATTAATAACACATTAATACCCAACTTAGCAGCTCACGTAATTTACTAAGCTATTAATAAACATTTATATAACAAGGACAAAGGAAATATTTATGTCAAAAACAAATATAAAGTTTCTAAAAAAACATTGTCGAACATTTTTGTATTCGACACTTATATTATCAACGTCCTTGGCATTCGCCAAGGATCTCACTGTTGAACGTTTAAGTTTATTTGTTTCAGATGGAAGCAGCGTGTATGAAAGCAGGCCACTCAATGCGAACCTTAATACACTTCCCCCTGCTATCACGGTAAATTTTCAAGCGAATACAGATGCCAATAACAACACAACTTGGCAATGGAATTTAAAGAACACTTCTAAGCTTAACTATAATAACTTGCGCATCACAGGGTTAATTGATGTGGATATTGATGCACCTAGTAATACTTTTTTTAATGAGTATGGCTCATTATTATCACTCAGCGCACCAAGTGGTTATATTGCTCCAGATAAATGGGAGATCAGTGAACCTGGCTATTTAAAAGGAGACCTTATTACTCGAGCTAGCCATGGTTCTTTAAGAAATATTTCAGCGTATGGCGATACTAGTACAACGGATGATCCAGCGATGGCGCTATCAATTGACATTGGTAATTTAAGAGCGGGTCAAGAAATTATTGCAGTTGCTACATTAGCAGAAAACTCCACAATAGGGCTAACCCAACAAGACAACTTAACAAATCCTAAAGCATTTTTTAATTTTTATGCAAAAAAAGGTTTTTTTGATAGAGCTTATCCCGATATGGTTCAAGGTGGTTTATTAACAACCGGGTCAGCCATCAAAGAAGGCAATGTCTGGGTATGGGGATTTAGAGGCTCATCTCAACAAGGCAATGGAACAATGGTTGTTTCTAGCAATAAAACTCCAGCCAAGGTAAATAGCCTAACAAACATTATTGGTCTAACAGGAGGCGCTTATCACTTAATTGCTTTAGATAATGAAGGAAATGTCTATGGCTGGGGACAAAGTGGTTATGGTGAGACGGGTTGCAAACCAACACAATCCATCTATGTATCTATGCCCTGTAATGTTTTGAAGAATATTGTACAAATTGGTGCTGGCGAGTATTTTTCCATTGCGCTAGATGTAAATGGCCAAGTCTGGACATGGGGGCACAATTTATACGGGCAACTAGGTAATGGTGGAAACAAAAATAGTCAAATACCTATTGCTGTTAACTTGAAGGGTGAAAAAGCACGTTTAATTGGTGGTGCTTATGAAGGCGCTTTTGCGGTTACTGAGGAAGGTCATGTCTGGGCGTGGGGTGACAATGAAGCCAGTGGTTTAGGTTTCCAAGGTTCTAATTACGGTGTTCAGAGAATTATTCGTACGCCTACGCGTGTCCCTAAGCTAGATCAATATGCAGATCGTATGACTTACATTGCAGGAGGTAATGGTTGGGGCGAAGCTTTACTGGACGATGGCACGGTTATTGGCTGGGGACTCCATGCATCACTGGGGCAAGGAACGACTAAAACCAATATTAGTTCACCAGAACCTGTTATTGTCATGAAAAATGTCGCCCAGCTCTACGCACGCTATGTGGGCTCTATCGCATTGACTGAAGATGGAAAAATCTATACCTGGGGACAAACAGGCGGCAGTGCTTTCCCAATGATTTATGGTGCCTTCCCAACCTTACGCACCCCCCATGCTAATGATCCTGTTGTTTCTGTGGGTGGTGGTAAAGAACATGTATTCTACCAAACAGAAAGCGGCGCTATGTATGGCGTTGGCTATAACGATCTCTACAAAATCGATCAAACCAAATGCTGTGCACCTATTATTAATTGGCCAGGTAAAGGCATAACCATTGGAAAATAAACAATGAGAGCGTATTTAATCCTATTAATAATTATAAACGATACACCTTATTTACTGACTAACAAATTAACAAGGAATTTATTATGAAGCGAACTGATAAGCCTAATAAATATAGGCAAAAAATCAAGCGAAACTTATTAGCTAGTTCAATTGCTTTAGCATTAGTTTCAAACAATAGCTGGGCTATTTTTCAGAACGGCGATTTTGAGAATGGGGATTTTAGCCATTGGGAAACAAAATATGGGCTAAACTATGGGCTTAAAGGGAGTGAACCATTCACTGAGGACAGTGTTATTGTTTCTAATGGTGGTATGTCTATTTTAAAAATCATAAGTAATAGCTTCGATCCAAGAGCCCCTCATTTAACTTTACCACGGCAAGGTAACTACACAGCAAAGCTGAATGATGAGTATGGGAATAATCATGTAAATTATATTATACAAAAAGATGTCATCACAGAAGATGATCGCGATCCTACAGATAAAAAGCTTCATATCCGTTTCACTTACGCCGCTGTACTCGATGATCCCAGTCACAATGCAGCCGCACAACCTTATTTCCACGTACAGCTCAAAGATCTTACTACAGCGAAAGTCTTGTATGACGATATAGCTTATTCTAATCAACCTGGTCGATTATTTTATACAACTAATTATAATGGGACATGGCGATCTACTCCATTTATTGATGTAGATATCGTTATTCCTGATTCTTTAATTGGTCATGAGTTAGAAGTAAGAGCATTAGCAGCAGACTGTGCTTATGGTGGCCATGGTGGTTATGTCTATGTTGATGCCTTTGGTGCCAATAAAATTAAACCACAACAAGGTTGTTTAAATAATGTGAAAGCCCGTGCCAAACCGGGACAAGTACAAGTGACTTGGGCAGATAATGGTGCAGACGCTTACCGCGTTTATCGCTCTGAAAAATTAGAAGGGCCTTATATTAGTTTAGGCGAAACAACCTCCAACTACTCCACATGGCTTGATAAAACGGTTATGGAGGGAAAGGAGTATTTTTACAATGTACGCCCACTTGACTCAAAAGGTCTAGAGTCTTGTGCTTCTGGTTCAGTTGTTTCAGCTGCTCCCTCACCTATCGATGCCGGAGAGGTAACCAATAGACCACCCTATTTTGTGAGTGAGCCTAAAACTGGTGGTGATATTAAAACAGATTATAGTTATCAAGCAGAAGCCTTAGATGCTGACAGTGATGATTTAACCTATAGTCTATTAGCAGGACCTATTGGTATGACAATCGATAGTCAAACAGGTTTAATCACTTGGAAGCCCAATGCACTTGGTTTTTATGAGGTCAATATTCAAGTTATCGATGGTAATGGTGGTAAAGCAACACAGTCTTATAATATCGAGGTTATTGATGATAATTTACCTCCTCAAATTACCAATCAAATCCCATCTCGTATTCCATCTGGAACAAGCTTTAGGCATCAGGTAATAGCGGTAGATCCTGAAGGGGATAAAATATCCTACAGCATTGCAAGCCAAGCATCTGGCATGATTATAAATACAAATGGTTTAATCAGTTGGAGTAACCCTCAGCCAGGTCGCTATCCTATAACTGTAGTCGTGACAGATCCTTATGGGGCAAGAGACCAACAATCTGTTGTATTGGCTGTTAGTGGTAAACCCTCTTTTGTAAGTACCCCTATTATCAATGGTACTGTTAATCGGACCTACACTTATTTTGCACAAGCAAAAGACAGCGGTGGTGATGCTGTTATTTATAGCCTTAGTAAAGCACCTCAAGGCATGACTATCAACACTCAAACGGGTGAAATTAACTGGCAACCTTCTCAAGAATCAGTGGAAAACATTACTGTCGAAGCGATGAATGAAGATGGTAGTATTGTAACTCAGAGCTATAAACTAACGATTTCTGCACAAGAAAATCGCGCCCCAACAATCACTAGCAAGCCTAAAACGTATATTGCAGAAAATACTCAATACAGCTATCAAGCAACTGCTACTGATCCAGATGGAGATACGCTAACTTGGTCATTAATAAAGGCGCACGATGGAATCAAAGTAGATAGTAAAACAGGTTTAGTATCTTGGACAAAGACTGTTATTGGTAGTTATCCAATTGTCATAGAGGTCAGTGATCAGCGGGGGGGATTAGCAATACAAGAATACACATTACGCATTGGTGTAGAAGCTAATCATCCGCCACAAATTTTAAGTGTACCTAGTACAAAGAGTAGTATAGAAGCGCCTTATCAGTATCAATTAATCGCTGTCGATCCTGATGAAGATCCACTAACTTACAAAATAACTAAAGCTCCAAATGGTGCAACATTTAGTAATACAGGGCTATTTACATGGAATACTCCAGTACTAGGACAGCATGATATTGAATTAACAGTCACGGATGGTTTGGCGACGGTAACACAAAGCTTTACACTGGTAATTACACAAGAATCCATCACTAATCAACCACCGCTACTGACCAGTACACCCGAAACAAGCACAGTAGTCAATGCACTGTATCATTACCAACTTGTAGCAACAGATCCTGATGGTGACGTATTACGCTACCAAATCAAAGAAGCGCCTACAGGAGCAACCATTGATGCTAATGGCCTATTTTCTTGGCAAGCAAAGGCTGTGGGTAGCTACACCATTAAACTGGCTGTAAGCGATGGTCATTATGAAGTTGAACAAAATTACACCCTAGTGGTCCGTGATTCACAACTACAAAATCAACCGCCACAAATTATCAGTTCTCCAAAAACATTGGGTTCAATCAATAACGAGTATGAGTATCAATTAATCGCTGTTGATCCCGATAATGATCCACTAAGCTACTTCTTAGAACAAGGACCGGAGGGGATGGTGTTAGACTCCAATGGTGTTGTAAAGTGGCAAAAACCAACCTTGGGTAATCACAGTATTAAACTAAGTGTCAGTGACGCACAACACAAGGTTGAACAAAGTTATACCCTCACTATTAGTAATCAAACCATTACTAATCAACCACCACAAATCACCAGTACACCTAAAGTGCAAGGGGTAGTTAATGAAACTTATCACTATCAAGTACAAGCTAATGATCCTGACGGTGATCCATTAACCTATAAATTAGAAGAAGCACCTGCTGGTGTAATTATCGATAATAATGGACTTGTTACTTGGTCAAATCCTATATTGGGTATTCATACCATTAAAATTGCGGTAAGTGATGGTAACTACACAGTCACCCAAACGTATGGCTTAGGCATCAATTCATTACCTTCTGATAACAGACCGCCACGTATTACCTCAATACCTGTCATGGATGGTCAAGAAAATATACCTTACAACTATCAAGTCACCGCCGTTGACCCGGATAATGACCCTATTGTGTATTCATTGGTTAATGCCCCTACAGGCATGACAATAGATGTGAAAACAGGTACCTTAACATGGGACAAGCCTACACGTGGAAGTTTTGATGTAGTGATTATGGCAAGCGATGGCCAAGCATGGGCTCAACAAGGTTATAAAGTGACCATTAAACCATCAGGCACTGCAGGCGGTATTTTCACCGGTCAATTATTTGCTACACCGCAACTGGTTGAGGCAAACGAGCCTGTTACTGTGGATATTGTGTTAAATGGAGGCACAACACCTTATGAGGTTGCAACACTAACGCTGGATGGTAGCCCTGTAACGGTTAGTGGTAACAGCGCGACCGTCAGTAGCAATCAATTAGGTTTACATACACTAGAACTGATTGCCAGAGATGCTAAAGGCAGAGAAATTAAGCAGCAAGCAAGCTTTATTGTCAAAAATAAGGCCGATATCACTGCGCCTACTGCTGAAATAACTGCGCCAGCTAAATCAGATAATATTAATGTGGCAGAAATCACCACTACAACCGATATTATTGGTACAGCATCCGATGATAACTTAGTGGAATATCAAGTTTACCTATCGCCTGCCGATGAAGGCAAATGGGTTTCTATTGATAAAGGCAATCAATCGGTCATCAATGGCAAATTAGGTACACTCAAGCCACAAACGATGCCCAACGGACTTTATGATTTACTGCTGATCGTAAAAGATGAAGGAGGCAATCAAAGCAGCGCCAAAATAGGCGTGGTTATCAGTGGAGAGCAAAAAGTAGGTCAGTTCTCGTTAAGCTTTACCGATCTGGATATTGATATGGGTGGCCTACCTTTACGCCTGACTCGTACCTACGATACCCGTCGCCAAAATGAAAGGCTAGACTTTGGCTATGGTTGGAGCGTGAACTACCAAGATGTTAAAATTCAAACCAACGGTATACCAGGACGTGATTGGGATTTTGCGGAAATAGGTTTTGGCCTAAACAAAAAATTCTGCCCTAAGCCCGTCGGAACGCGAATGGTCACCGTACGCTTGCCAGACGGTAAAATGGAAAAGTTTGAAGCTAAAACAATACCCGAATGTAACAGCTGGCAATCACAATCAGCCGGTAGTTTCTTCCAATTAGACTTTGAGCCTAAAGCAGGTACTTATTCAACCTTAGAAGCAACTGATGTTGGTATGCTACGCGTTCATAACGGTGTTCTTTTTGATTACGACAGCTTAGACAAGGTCAACCCACAACAATTTAAATTAACCACCAAAGATGGGATGGTGTATTACCTGAATAAATCGTTCGGTATTCGTCAAATTAAAGATCGTTACGGTAATACCCTAAGCTACACTCATAATGGCATTCAACACTCTAACGGTGCGGGATTAATTTTTACCCGTGATAACAATGATCGCATTGTACAAGTGGACGCACCCGATGGTCGTGTTCTTAACTACACCTACGATGGTGATGGTAATTTAGAAGGTGCCTTTGATCCTAAACAACTGGAAACACGCTTTGTATATCAACAAAGTGCTGATTTAGTTCATCAACTCAGTGAGATCTATGGTGCCGATGGTAAGCGCCTATTCAAAGCAGAATTTGATGATAAAGGCCAGCTTATTAATCAAGGTGATGGTTTAGGTTATAGCGTTAATCTAGAACATGACAATGATAATAACGTGGATAAAGTTACTGACCGCAATGGTAATACCACTACTTATGTTTACGATGACCAAGGTAATATTACCGAGGTAACAGACAGCAAAGGCAATGTGACGCGGTATACCTATGACCAATTTGGTAATGAAACCAGTATCACCAATGCCCTAGGCCATAAAACGGCTTACGAGTATGACCGCTACGGCAATGTTACCAAAGAAACCAATGCCTTAGGCTTCTCTACCGAAACCACCTATAACACGGATGGTAATCCTACTGAAGTGATTGATGAGTTAGGCAGAGTCTCCAAAAATACCTATGATCAAGCAGGTGGCTTAACTCAAATTACCGATGCCATGGGAAATACAACCTATGTGAGCTACACAAGTAAAGGTGATTTAGCAGCACTTACGGATCAAATGGGTAATACAACACGTTTTGGTTACCAAGACAGTAACGGTAAACGCCTAAAAATATCAGAAACGGATGCTGCAGATAATACAACGCGTTTTGAGTACGATAAAAACGGTAATGAAATTTCTCGTAAATACAATCTAGTGATTGACGGCAAAGCCACCGAAATGGTCACCCGTAAAACCTATGATGATAATGGCAACATGCTGAGTCAAACCAATGAAAATGGCTTAGTCACCACCTATCAATACGACGACCTAAACCAATTAGTCAAAGTGACTGATCCATTAGGACAAGTTACCCAATACACCTACAATGAACGAGGAGAGCAAACCCAAATCATTTACCCTGATGGTAAAATAGACAGCACAGCCTTTGACAAAAATGGTAATGAGGTTAAAGCTTGTATCACGGGTATTTGTACCGAAACAACCTATGATGAGGCGGATCGTCCTACACAGGTCAAGGATGCATTAGGCCATATCACCCAAACCCAGTACGATGTTGTTGGTAATACTTCAGCCACCATTGATGCATTAGGCAATACTACTCAGTATCAATACGATGCGTTGGGACGTCAAACTAAACTCATTGATGCGTTAGGCAATACCACAGAATCCAACTATGATGCGGTGGGTAATTTAACCAAGCAAACTGATGCATTAGGTAATAGTAGTACCACCTTGTATAACGATAATAACCAACCGATCAAGAAAATCAATGCCCTTGGTCATAGTGTCGGTTATGAATATGACAAAGCAGGTCGTAATACAGTCTTTATCGATGCATTACAAAATAAAACAGTCTTTAGTTATGATGTGTTAGGACAACTCTTCCAAGTCAATGATGCATTAAACAATAAAACCGTTTATGGCTATGATACGCAAGGTCGTCAAACCTTACAAAGTGATGCGAATCGTCATATCACTCGCTTTACCTATAATAAAGTAGGGCAACGTATTCAACGTACCCTTTCTGAAGGTCAAAAAGAAAGTTGGGAATACAATGCCATAGGCAATGTTACCCAGCACACAGACTTTAATGGCAAGGCTACAAGTTATAGCTACAATGCCAGTCAGCAGTTAGCCACATTAAGTTACCCTGATAAACGCACTATTAGTTATAGTTATGATGCCCTAGGTAATGTGGCTAAAGTCAGCGATAGTCTAACGGGTGATCTTGACTATACCTATGACCTACTAGGGCGTATTACACAGGTTTCTTCTTCTCTTGGCCAATTGGCTTATGGATGGGATGGCAATGGTAATAAAGTATCTCAACAGATCAACACGCAAGGTAGCTTTAGCTATGGTTATGATGCGTTAAATCGTTTAGTCAGTATTACGGCAATGGATGGCAGTGTCACTCGCTTTGAATACGACAAGGTCGGTAATCGTGCCCAAATCAATCGCAGTAATGGTACGCAAAGTGTGATGTCTTATAACAAGGCCAATCAACCCACCAGTATTATCCATCAGAAAGGCAGTACAGTATTAGCGAAGTTTGCTTATACCCTTGATGAAAATGGTCGTCGCACTCAAGTAGATGAAACGATTGACGGTGTACAACGGACTGTTAGTTATCAATATGATGCCACTGGCAAGTTACTAGCAGAAACCATTTTACAAGCAGGTCAACGCAGCAGCATTGTTTATACCTATGATGCGATGGGTAATCGTTTAACAAAAGTCGCGAATGGCATTACGACTAACTACAGTTATAACAGTAACGATCAGTTAGTCACTGAAACAACGGCCGGTATCACTACAACCTATGTCTGGGATAGTAATGGTAATCTGATTAAGAAAACCAGCCCTGATGGCGTAGTCAGCTATTCTTGGAGTAGTAGTAATAAGCTGTTGAGTATTGATGATCAGGTTAACCAGCGACAAGTGTCTTATCAATACGATGGTCAAGATAATCGTATCGGTAAGGTGGTTAAGCATAATGGTCAAACTATCGAAACACAGTACTTAGTGGATAGCGAACGCCCTTACAGCGAAGTGGTATTAGAAAGGACACGTATTGATCAAGGCAGCTGGAGTGAAACCGTTTACTTGCATACCCCTGAGGGCTTAGGTGACTTGCTCACCCAAGATCAAACAGGACAGGTAAATCATCTTTATCAAGATGCACAAGGCTCCACTCGTTTGGTAACGGATAAGCAAGGTTCTACCCAATTAACCTTTGATTATGATGCCTTTGGTAATGCGCTACTAAGCAGTAAACCTAACACCACAATCAAACACCGTTATGTGGGTGAATACCTTGATCAAGACACTGGCTTTTATCACTTAAGAGCAAGGGATTATGACCCTAAGATTGGGCGTTTTGTGAGTAGAGATAGGTTTGAGGGTATTAGGAATAATCCGATTACATTAAATCCTTATCTTTATGCTAATGCTGATCCTATTAATGGGCTTGACCCTAGTGGATTTACGATGTTTTCACTTGTAGACCTAAACATGGGAACATTCTTCCAATTTTCTATGAGAACAACAGGAGTTACATTAGGTAAGCAGTTTTTAATTAAAAAAGTTTTAGTTCCTCTCGCAATGACTATTGCTGGTGGAATTATTTTTGATCAATACTTAAGTACTCAAGCTGATAAAAAACTAGCTCAGGATACTATCAAAGAAACTATTCTTGTTACCACTGGAGTTGCAAGCACACAAATGCTATTCCATTATACTGATCCAGTTTCTGCAAGAGAAATAGTTGGTGATCAGTTTATATTCGCAACGCCTGCATGGCCTAATAAAAGACCGACAAGACCAGCAGGTGCTTATGCAGTAGATGCAATGTATGCTCCATGGGTTGATATAACAAAAAAGGCTCTTAGAGCTGCAATTTATGTGAACCCTGATAACTCAAAATATCGGGGAAAACAAGATGCTTTTGTTGTAATATTAAAAGATCCTTTATGGAGAAATATTAATGGTATTGAATGGGTTAAAAAAGGTACAGGTGCTATTCCTGTAAATGCCTTAGCATGGTTCATAAATCCAATGTCTGGTTTTTAAGTAATAGGGAGTTAAATATGAGTTTAAGTTATGTCAAATGTTTTAATGATGAAGCTGAAAATTGGGAAAATATCCCTGTGTTAGTATGGGCTTCCGATATTTGCTTTGGGTTCTTTAACGCATTGAATATATTTCCTCCATACGAAATTGCTAGAAAGTTTTCTTCAGACCTTGATTTTTCCCATGATGTGCTATTAGGAAATAATACTATTGAATGGGAACCTTTTGAATTATCAAAAGAGGATTATAATGAAATTAAAGAATATTTCATGACACAATTTAAATGCCATTATTTTGAGTTAAAAACTTATATCAATAGTTCAAAGGACTATATTATGTGGCGTAGAGAAAAAAAATATGGAATACCAATTCAGATACAAGAAGAGTTTTATAAAAGATTTGATGCTGCAGAAAGAAAATTCAAATCACTCGAAAACACTTCAGATGATTATTTATCTGCATGGAACGATTTAAATGAACTAATTAAAGAAGAGCAATCTTTAATTAAGTCATATAAAAAATAATTTTTACTAGGAATTCCGAATATAGATCTCTATACAGATAAAGAGTTTATATCTAATGCTTTATATTTATTAGATGGCTAATAATTTATCTTCAGAAAGATCTACCTATTGTTAGTTTTATATTAAAGTCCTCAGAAGCATTTATTCTGGGGATTTTTTTTAGGGTAGAAAATGAAGATCTGATTAAAGCAATTAAATACTGAGAAAAGAGGAAAACTTATGATGAGGTTATAAGTCCTTCTAAAAAGAATAGACCGTTGGTACGATCTACTTTTCTTTTTTTCAAAAGATTAACATTATCTCATTTCTAACAAAAAGCATTAACTTTAAGAGAGGTTAAATGAAAGACTACATAGTACAATCCAAGCTGCCTGCATGTTGCATTAAAGAGTTCTTAGGAAGTATTAATAGCATTAAAATTGACCAAATAGTAGTAGAAGGAAACCTTGAGGCTCTAGTTGATTTAAAAAGAAACTTGTTGGCTATTGGGACTTTGACTTATGGATATTTAGTCCAGATAGTGGTGATGATGCAATCGAGTTTGCACATTTAATAGACTGCATTGAAGCACAAAATAATAATAAATTAGATTATTTTATCATTGCTTTGAAAAGGAAACTGCTTTTTCTTTAAGAAATATTCAATACAATTTGGTAATGGCACAAAAAGGATTGAAAAATAATATGAACGTTTTAGTAAACATGGGTTTGGAAATATTGGCAAGAAAATGGTAGCTCATCACCTGATAAGAGTCATTAATTACCCATATTTAAATTCCTTATGATATTTGATTGACCTATAAATTCAAGCACAACTAAAATAGTCGGCTATCATTCTTAGTTGAGCTATTTTACTATTCATCATTCAATCTCCTGTAGTAGTATGTAGAATCAAACTTTAACAGGGCATCTATATGCGACGTTTTCATATATTCCTTATTCTTTTATTTTCTACACTTTGTTTACCAGCATTCGCTGCACCAGTGGCTCTGGATAAAATCAAAGAAATTGAGAGCCAATTTAATGCGCGTGTCGGCTATGTACAACTTGATTTTAGTAATGGCTTACTCATTGACGGTTACCGATATCAAGAACGCTTTCCGATGATGAGTACTTTTAAAGTTCTACTCTGTGGTGCAGTGTTATCACGTGTTGATTCAGGATTAGAGCAGCTCAATCGCCGCATACGCTATCGCCAAAGTGACCTGATTGAGTACTCCCCTGTTACAAAAGAACATCTCTCAGAGGGTATGACAGTGGCCGAATTATGCAACGCTACCATAACAATGAGTGATAATACTGCGGCCAACTTGCTATTATCTTCAATTGGCGGGCCAAAAGAATTAACCAAGTTTTTGCGTAAAATGGGTGATCCGATTACCCGCCTCGATCGCTGGGAACCGATGTTGAATGAATCCTTACCTGAAGATGAACGTGATACGACCACGCCTGAATCGATGTCAAAAACATTATTTACATTGTTAAAAGGAAAGACGCTTACGACAAACTCTCGACAGCAATTAATCGATTGGATGGAAGCAGATAAAGTAGGTGAGCCTCTTTTACGTTCTGTACTTCCTAAAGGTTGGTTTATTGCTGATAAAACAGGGGCAGGTGAGCACGGCTCTCGTGGTATTATCGCAATATTAGGGCCTGATGAAAAACCTTCTCGTATCGTCATTATCTACTTAACTGGAAGCCATACAACTATGGATGAGCGAAATAAACAGATCGCAGAGATAGGTGCTTCACTGATAAAGCGCTGGTAACAAATCTAAAACTCTTACCGATTGCAAGATAGTCCATTTTTAGCACTAAGCACACATAAGGTCATAGAGCTATTGGTTTATGCTAACCAATAGCTCTTGTAATTATTTACAGCTATTTATTTTTACCTTCATAACCACTCTAACCAAGATATGTCGACCATCAGGCTTCATCAACCTTGGATACTTATCGGTTTTTAGCAAGTAGCTGACCCCATGTCCAATTATCCAATTAATTTTATTAGTTTCACTACGATGAGTCATACCCAGATAGTTTATAATGAGCTTTTTGTTCTTATATTACAGTTAAAATAAAGCACTCTACTTAGAATGATGTTATTCTATCAGAGCTCACCCACTCTTTATGGTACTCATTTCTTCGTTTAGCTCCGTAGCAGAAAAGTAAATGCACATGATAGCCTTTATTTGTCCATACTCTAATGTCCAGATATAATCCTACCGGATCTTTAACTGGAAATAAGCTGTTTTTTTGGCATTTAAAATTGCTTATTTAGCCATTGACAATAAATCTGGCTTACCTAAAAATCAGACAGAGCTATGGTGCTAAAAATATTATGTTTAATGAGGAAAAAAGCAAGATTTATGTAACTGGAATGAACAGAAAATAATTAAAACCAATTAATTTTCAATGGATTTTTATTTGGCGGAAGAGGCAGGAATCGAACCTACCTCAGCCCAATAGGCTGACAACGGTTTTGAAGACCGTGGAGACCAACCAGATCTCATCAACTTCCTAATCATATACGATCAAATTTTACCATATAACAGCGAATAAAAAATTAAGTCTTTTTTTAAATCCTTTGACATAAATACCTTAATAGTTAAATTTTTAGACTCTATCTATAAGATATGGCAATAAGGGAGTTATCGAATAGGCTTATAATAGTTACCATAATGAAGTTGCTGTTTTGAATTCTTATTATTGGTAAAAATTAGCTATAGAAGCTAGGAGCCTATTATGAAAGTCACTGCCATTATCTCAACCAATGAAACTGAGAAAGTTTGGAATGCACTACGCCTCACAAATACCTTTCTTGGTACGGGGCATGAAGTTTCTATTTTTTTAATGAATAGTGGTGTTGAGGCAGAATTTATTGACCATGAGCTTTTTGATATCCAAAAAAATTGGCAAATATTTTTAGAACGCGGTGGCAACATTGTTAGCTGTGGAACTTGCCTGCAATTTAGGAAGCTAACAGATAAAGTTTCTATCAGTAAAATTGGTAACTTATTAGATTGTGCCACAATGGTCGAAACGGCAGATAAAGTATTAAACTTTTAGTAAAAGAACCCTAGCCTTTATATACAATTAAAAAAGGGGAGTTACCTACCCTTTTTTAATATGCTGGCATCATCGCTAACTAAACAGATTTATTAGGAGACAATGTTCCATTCTCTGTTTCTTTACGTAAATGATGTTTAAGTTGACTATACTCTTCCAAAACATAACGCTCCGCCTGTACCTGATCATCAATTGTCACAAGTTTTACAGGAACATATTTATACTCTGGTGTTTTAGTAATAGGGCTTAAGTTTTCACCAACTAACTCATTACAAGCGCCTATCCACCATTGATAAGTCATATAAACTGCACCTTTGTTTGTTCTGTCACTCACATCGGCACGAGAAATAACTTTTCCATGATGGGATTGTATCCACACCAGTTCCTGATCTTGAATGTTTAATGCTTTAGCATCTTCCGTATTGATTTGTACATACCCAGGTTCATCCGCCAAAGCAGCTAAGGCACGGCAGTTTCCTGTCATTGAACGGCAAGAATAATGCCCCACTTCGCGAACAGTAGCAAGTACAAGAGGAAACTCTTCACTTATTTGTTCAACAGGAGGTGCCCAGTCACAAGTAAAGAATTGACCTTTACCGTTAGGGGTATCAAATTTCGCACCACCATTACCATCATCATATAAATACTTAGAACCTGGAGAGTCTAATGTTGGGCATGGCCATTGGACATAACCTAAACCACCATCAGCATCCAATTTTTCATAAGTTGCACCATAGTATTTAGGACATAAACCACGTAATTCATCCCAAATCTCATTGGTGTTTTTATAGTGCATTGGGTAGCCTAGCTCTCTTGCTAACAAGCTGATGATTTCCCAGTCCACTTTAACATCACCCTCTGGTTCAACCGCTTTATAAAAGCGTTGGAAACCACGGTCAGCGGCTGAGTAAACACCTTCATGTTCGCCCCAAGTCGTAGCAGGTAAAATAACATCCGCTGCGGCTGCTGTTTTGGTCATGAAGACATCTTGGACAATGAATAACTCTAGCTCATTAAATCCTCGTCTAACAGCTGATAAATCAGGCTCAGTTTGCAATGGGTCTTCTCCCATACAGTAGAAAGCCTTTAATTTACCTTGTTCCGCTTTCATTGCCACTTCACTAAGATAAACCCCAATGTTAGAAGGCAAGGATTCAACCCCCCACGCTTTCGCAAATTTAGCGCGGACAGCATCATCAGTTACATTTTGATAACCAGGGAACTGATTAGGTAATGCCCCCATATCACAAGCACCCTGAACATTATTTTGTCCACGCACAGGTGCAAGCCCAGTATTAGGACGACCAATATGCCCTGTTAGTAAAGCTAAACTGGCTAATGCCCTAACCGTTTCAACACCTTGATAAAATTGGCAAACACCCATTCCCCAGAAAATACCAGACGCAGGGGAAGTAGCATACATACGAGCAACTTGACGAATAACAGATGCTTCAATACCTGTCGTTTTCTCTACTGACTCAGGCGTATAGGCAGCGACAATATCGCGGAATGTTTCAAAGCCTTCTGTGTATTTATCAATAAATTCTCGATTGATTAAATCCTCAGCAATTAATACATTAGCCACCGCATTTAAAAAGGCTAAATTACTACCATTTTTTAATGGTACATAAAGATCAGCAATACGTGCTGTCTCAATTTTTCTTGGGTCACATACGATAATTTTAGCACCGCGTTCTTTAGCACGAACAACACGACGCGCAATAATGGGATGTGATGTAGCTGGATTCCAGCCAAAAATAAAAATACATTTGGTATCATCAATCTCAGTGATTGAGTTACTCATGGCACCGCCACCGACTGTAAGTTGCAGACCTGCAACAGAAGGACCGTGTCAGACTCGGGCGCAACAATCGACGTTATTAGTACCAATCACTGCACGGGCAAATTTTTGCATCACGTAGTTGGTCTCATTACCTGTACTACGAGAAGAGCCAGAACACATGATAGAATCAGCACCGTGTTTTTCTTTAATTTCTTTCAACTTCGCAGCTGTAAAGCGGATAGCTTCATCCCATGAAACAGGCTCTAAAGTACCCCCTTTTTGGCGACGAATCATCGGATTACGTAAGCGTGGTGTTAAAATTTTTGTATCATGTATAAAATCCCAGCCGTATAGGCCTTTTAAACATAACTCGCCTTCATTTGTTAATCCATTAGCCCCCTCAGCACCAACTACACGGCCATTTTCGACCTGTAAGTTGATCTTACAACCAGAGGCACAATATGGGCAGACCTCTATCACTTTTTTCATTTTTAACTCCTAACACTTAGGTAGAACATAAAACAACAAACTGATTTAGATTATGCGCCCAAACGAGGGTCGCGTTGTATTGCTGCAAGTTGGCGTTCACGCTGTATTTTTTCTAACTCAACAGGTTTAACCAATGTAAGCGCATCGGTTGGGCAAGCACGTATACATGCAGGCCCCTGTGGATTAGAAGAACATAAATCACATTTTAAAGCTTCTGCTTTATAACGTACACCAATATGCTGTCCATTCACGACACGAGGTATTGTTCTAACTTTAACTTGCATAGCACCAAAAGGGCAAGCCAGCACACATGTCTTACAGCCAATACATTTTTCTTGTATCACAACAACATGCTCATCTTTTAATTCAATCGCGCCATTAGGGCAAGCAGCAGCACAAGGAGCATCGTCACATTGACGGCACATAACAGGAACCGTAACATTTGCCGCAACAATCACTTTAAGCCTAGCGTTAAAATGTGCCGTCTCTAAACTTTTTATTTCTTCGCCATGAGAAAGGATACAAGCAACTTCACAGGTTCTACAGCCTATGCATGCATCTGGATTGGCGTTGATAAACTGATTCATGATCTGCTCCCTACAACGGCATTGCCAATTAAAATCGATATCATCTAAAAAAAACTTTTCTGGGGTTAAATCGTTACTTATATACTACGATAAAAATTTAACCTATTTACTGTTCACATATGGCCAATGGCTCAAATGCTTTTTGTATATAATGCAAATTTAATGCCTGATATATCTGCTCTACTGCTTTTTTTACTGCGTCTGTCATTGGATAATAAAAGCCAACAATATCGGGTTGGATACCTAAAAATAAAATTTCAGAAATATCATCCCTAAGCTGTTCAATAAGGAAGTTTAATGGCATATTATGGGTATTCATTAAAAACAGTTCTGCAATCAAATCAGGGTCAACAAAACGAATATCTCCCGGCATTAATCCCATCTCTGTTGCATCGACAATCAGCAATAATGACGGTTTTAATTGACGAATTTGATGAACAACATTTTCTGGTGTTGACCCACCATCGATAACGTGCCAATGTTCAAGAGGATTTGCTAGCATTTTTTCAGCCAATAATGGCCCTGCCCCATCATCCCCCAACATATTATTACCTACAGTTAAAACGATATTCTTTACCACGTTACACCACTCGTTTAACCATTAAATACATCGCAGGTTCTTTAGTAATCGCCTGTAATAGCTGTAATAACGTATCCGTCCATGATTTATAGGGTTCTTCCATCTTATCTCTTACCGCAACAAAAGCATTTGCTAATAAGTTAACATGGGTAACATCGATGGTAATTTCGCCAAACTTCAATAACCTTGCTAATTTATTAAATGCTTCTGTTCCCTCAGTTAAATAAGCAACCCATCGTTGATAATCAGGAGTTTCGCACTCTAAAACTGATTTTAAGCAATCAATTACACCCACATGGTGCCCAATAGCTAGAGAATAGTACATTACTTGTTGGGCTTCTTCGGGGATATCTTCCTCTTGCTCCACAAACTTCTGATTAAGCACATAAAATAATACTTGATCAGCCATGGTATTCACCTTGAACGCTTCTTAAGCAAACCTTTTGAAGCTCATGAACGACTTCAGTTAATCGTGGATCTGCCTCTTTCTCAAGCCATGCATCAAGTTTTAAGTCAAACTCATAGGCTGTTGAATTCTCTAGTAGCTCAATGACTTTATCACTAATTAACCGACCTTGATAATAACCTGCTAATCTTCTCGCCTCACGCTCTACCAATACACGCGTATCCAGTGGCGCATTAGGGAAAAGTAACGGTGCTTGCTTGTTACCTGTTTGATCATGTGATTTGCCCGTTAACTTTTGTTCCAGTAAGCCTAAAGCAACAGCGAAACCATAAATAGTTGCCGCAGGTGTTGGTGGGCAACCAGGTATAAACACATCAATCGGCACAATATGATCACTACCACCCCAAACACAATATAAATCATGGAAAATACCACCTCCACAACCACAAGCACCATAGGATATACAGATCTTAGGATCCGGCGCACTATGGTAAGCCCTTAATGCAGGCATACGCATCGATCGTGTTACAGCGCCTGTGAACAGTAAAATATCCGCATGACGAGGTGAAGGAACTACCTTAATACCAAAACGTTCCGCATCAAATAATGGGGTAATCGCCGCAAATATTTCAATTTCGCAACCATTGCAACCACCACAGTCAACACGGTAAACATAGGCAGAACGTTTTATTTTCTTTAATAATGTTTCTTTTAACTTACTAACTTGTTCTTCAACAGAAATAGGCTGTGTCGCATAGTGGTCGTAATCTTTCGCTATCACATTATTGTTGTCTGTCATGATTAACTCCCGCTTCAACATGCATACCTAAATCAATATTACTTTTACTCACAATATTTTGTCGGCGTTTGCAATCAGGGCATGTTTCAAATTGCTCTCTTCTTGCCTCTACCTCTTCGACTGTTAAACCTGCATGTACCAATAATGCCATGGTGTAATCAATTTCTTTTTGTGGTGCAAAATACTTCCCACACACTTGGCAAGCAGTTAGATCGAAGGTGGCACGTTCGTATAAATCCTCTTTATTAGTAACAGCCAACTCAAAATCTTGTGACAAAACCAGTGCACGTGTTGGGCAAACCTCCTCACAACGACCACAAAAAATGCAACGCCCTACAAACAGTTGCCATACACGTTTACCTGATTTAGTGTTTGTTTCCATTGTCAATGCATTAGCAGGGCATGCCGTTGTACAAGCAGCACAAGCAATACATTGGTCGGCTTCATAATGAGGTTTTCCTCTGAACCCTTGTGGAAGATCGAGCGGTTTAAATGGATACTTAACCGTTACATCACCCACTTTTTTAATAATCTTCAACAGTTTCAACATGATCGCAATTCCCTCTATTGTTTTACTGGTGAATAAGTCCGCTCAATACCGTATCGCTCAATTTCTTTATACGGTACAGTAACTGATTTTTTCTTACGCACATCAACCAAAGTTACTCGGTCAGTACATGAGTAACAGGGGTCTAAGCTACCAATAATCAGCGGCGCATCAGAAACTGTATTACCACGTAGCATATAACGTAGTACAGGCCAATTAGCATAAGTGGCTGCACGGCAACGCCAACGGAATAATTTTTGGTTATTACCGGTCATACTCCAATGCACATCTTCGCCTCTTGGGGCTTCGGTAAAGCCTAATGCAAATTTATTAGGTTGATAGGTAAAACCTTCCACTAATAAAGGGCCTTCGGCTAGGTTATCTAAGAGATATTCACACATGGCAATTGAGTCAAGGGTTTCATCTACACGCACAAATACTCGCGCTGCCACATCACAGGTATCATAGGTAAACAAGGTTTTAGGTACTTGGTTATAACCTGCATAAGGGTGATCAAATCGCACATCACGCTTAAAACCACTAGCACGAATTAATGGTCCCACAGGGCTAAAGTCTCGTGCTACTTTTTTATCAAGAATACCGACACCCTTGGTTCTTTGTTCAAAGTTAGGAGTACCCATAAGCATTTCTACAAGCTCAAGCACGTCTTTACGCATTTCTTGTAGAACTTTGATAGTTTTTAAGCGTGCATCTTTAAGAATGTCACGTCTGATTCCACCAATCAGGTTCATACCATAAGTTTTACGTGCACCCGTTAATAGTTCCGCAATGCCCATTGCCTTTTCACGCACACGGAAAAACTGTTGGAAGCCGCCATCAAACCCTGTGAAGTGACAACTTAAACCTAAATTCAGTAAATGGCTGTGTAATCTTTCTATTTCAAGGAGCACACTACGAATCATTTGTCCACGCATGGGGACTTCTATACCTAATGCATTCTCAATAGTGTTGGCATAAGCCACACTGTGCGCATAACCACAGATACCACATACACGGTCAGCAAGGAAAGTGACTTCGTTATAACCCATCCGATTTTCAGCTACTTTTTCCATGCCACGGTGAACATAAAATAAACGATAATCTGCATCGATAATTTGCTCACCGTCCACAAACAATCTGAAATGGCCGGGTTCATCCGAAGTAATATGCAATGGGCCAATAGGTACAATACGATTTTTATCATCCCCCAACTCATTGAGGAAATCATAAGTATCATTACTGGTTGTAGGCGTAGGGCGTTGACGATAATCCATCGCATCTTTACGTAATGGGTAAAGATCATCAGGCCAGTCATCTGGTAACACTAAACGGCGTGCGTCTGGAATACCCACGGGGGTTAAACCATACATATCGCGTACTTCACGTTCCCCCCAAACAGCAGCAGGAACAAAAGGAGTAACTGAGGGAAACTCTCCACGAACGGGATCAACTAAAGCTTTGACAACTACCCAACATTTTTCACCCTCTTCCATCGATAAGGCATAATACAGTGCAAAATGTCCATTCAAAGAACGCTCATCATTACCGAATAAAACAGGTAGCCAACCACCTAGCTCGTAATAAAGATACGTCACCACATTAGGCAAACTATTCAACTCAACCGTAATCGTGACTTGATTATAAGTTTGCCTTTGTTCTTCTAACACTGCATGGGGAAAACGCTCTCTAACCCGATCAATATATTTCTTGCCAAGATCTTGACCATTAGTAGACTTTGTCTGTGTTGTTTGTGTCACTTTGAACTCTCCCGCTGTACAGTTAAACCTTCATCAGAGACAGGTTTTTCAACCTTCTGCACCTGAGTATATAATATACCTTTATTGATAGACGTTAATGATGCTGCGTCAATAGATTGCTTTCCATTTAGGACAATATTAGTAGACTGTATAAAAAGCTCAGTCACAGGTTTAGGAATATAAGTTCCCATCATCAGCATAAGTACTAATAAAACAGCCATTGGCGCTACAGTCAAAAAGCCTAACTCCCCTTTCTCTATTCCGTCAGGTACATCGCCATAAGATATTTTAGCGATCATACGTACCAAACCACCTAAAACAACGGTCAAAAGTGCAAGAAGCAAGAGTGTAAACCAAATAGAACCGCCATTAATTGAGGCAATCACAATCATAAATTCACTGACAAAAACATTAAAAGGTGGCATCCCACCTAATGCAAGTGCACCACCACCTAATAAAACCGCTGTGATAGGTGCTGTTTTTAATAAACCTTTCACTGTACAAATATCACGTGTACCGTATTTTAAAAGCACATTACCAGAACCACAGAACAACAAGGTTTTAGCCAAGCTATGGTTCAGTGTATGTAGTAATGCAGCAAAAATACCAATAGGGCCGCCAATTCCTAGTGCGATAGCAATTAGCCCCATATTTTCAACACTTGAATAAGCCAATAGCCTTTTCATATCGCGTTGAACAACCAGTAAGAAGGCTGCCACTAACACAGATAAGAAACCAAAAATCAACAGTAAGTTTTTAGGGAACGTCTCCCCAATGGTTCCTGAAATAATGATGTAGTAACGGATAATAACGAGCAATGCACAGTTTAATAACACCGCTGATAGTAAGGCACTGGTAGGGCTTGGAGCCTCACTATGAGCATCAGGTAACCATGCATGCATAGGGAACAAGCCCATTTTTGTACCAAAACCAAGTAAAACAAAAATAAAGGCTAAATGCATTAAAGTTGGATCAAGTAACTTTGGATGCTTAACTACCTCTGTCCAAAATACAGCCATGCTAGGGTCTTGCATAACACTTGCAGCATTTGCATAAACCAACACCGTACCATATAAGCCAAAGGCTACCCCAACCGTACAGATAATGATGTATTTCCACGCGGCTTCTAATGAAGATTTTTGACCATATAACCCCACCAAGAATGTTGAGGTGAGTGTTGTTGCTTCTATTGCTGCCCACATTACAATAAGATTATTAGTGGTGATGGCTAACAACATGGTAAATAAAAATAAATGGAAAAACCCATAATAAGCACATAAGGTTTTTTTAGAAATCTCGCCATCATGCACTTCATGGTTCATGTAACCAACGGAATACATCCCCGTGATAAAACCAATAATGCCTAAAATAGCTAAGAATAAAGCACCTAGCGTATCAACATGAAGCCAAAGACCTGATGAAGTAATAGCACCATGCTGAACAATCTGAGAGACAACCAATAAACTGATAATTAATAGCACCGTGATACCAATCATATTGATACCATTAACTAATTTAACAGTCTCTTTACTTACAAAACAGCATAAGAAAGCTAGCACACTAAAGAGCAAAGGTGTAGCTAACAATAAATATAACATTAACGTATTATTCATGATGCTATCCTTTCAATACATTTAGCTTATTGGCATCTAACGTATTTAGTACTTTATAAATCCGTCGTGCAAAGTAAGACATTACGATGACAGCAAAAATAGCGTCAGTGGTGATACCGACTTCCACTATCTCGGGAACACGATACGCTAAAAGCGCTAAGGTAAGATGTGCCCCATTCTCCATCAAGCAATAACCAAAAATTTGCTTAATGATATTTCGTTGGCTCACAATACAAAGCAAACCAATCATAAAGTGCCCTAGCGAAACAGCAAGCACAGGCTTTAACTCAGTAATCATCGGTAACTTAACAGGCTCAACCACAAAGTAGCAAACCAACACAATAATCGCTGAAATCATGATAATAGCCCACACGGGAATAAGGCTGCCTTCAATATTCGCCTCACGCATTTTACAAAATGACTTATACATAATCAGTGGCACTAAGATAACTTTAGTGACAAAAGCGGTGATCCCCCATGTATAAAGCTCATGTGCACCAAAGTTATAACCAATGGCAAAAAAGATCATGACCAATACTAACGACTGTAAACTCAATATACCAATGGATTGCGGAACACCTCGGACAACGATGGTAAGTACGGAAGTAATCACCAGAAGCCCTGCCAAGTTATTAATAATTATAGATCCTGTCATGATTAACTCCATTAATTAAGCCAAAGTGCAGCGATGACGCTGGAACACAAAGACATGATAACTAACACAAGTAACACAGCTTTCATTGCAATAGGCAATGGTGCAGCCTGTGCAACCTCTTCTGAAGGTTTTCCAGGTACTGTTTTTCCAAACCAGTAAAGGAACCAAGCAAAGCTACCAATCGACTCGATAATCACAATGACTAATAACACCATAATTAACCAGTGGCCTGATGAGAGCGCAAAACCAGCGGCAAAGATGGGGTATTTACTAAAAAAGCCATTAAACGGTGGCACCCCTGTAATAGCTAAAGCAGCCACACAGAAACCAACTCCTAATAATGGAAGCGTTGATAACAGCCCTTTAATTTTTGGTAACATTCGTGTACCACAGGTATAACTCAACGCCCCAGCAACAAGGAAGAATAAGCTCTTGGCAAAGGCATGGTTAAATATGTAAGCAATACCACCATCAAAAGCAATTTTGCCGTAACTTGTACCAACACCGTAGATAGACAGTGAAAGTGCAAAGAAAATATAAGAAAGTTGCGTAATGGTTGAATAAGCTAACAGACGCTTCATGTCGGTTTGAGGTAAGTACATGATGAAACCATACACTAACGTAATCACCGACATTATCATCCCGACTTCACCGATGATGATAGGGACATCCCCAGCTGAGAGTATGGAGCGGGCAAAAATATAAACCCCCACTTTTACCATTGATGCCGCGTGCAAATAAGCACTCACAGGCGTAGGAGCTTCCATTGCATCAGGTAACCAAACATGTAAGGGTAGTTGTGCTGACTTACCCCATGCGGCAAACAAGACACCACCAATCACAATAATCTTAGCTTCTGAAGGCAAACTGGCGATAGCGGTCAACGAAAACGTACCGGTTTGGATGAACAACCAAGCCGCCGCAATATATAAACCTAATGAAGCAACATGCGTCACGAGCAAGGCTTTCAAAGCCGAGTGCTGTGATTTTTTAGTTTGATAATAACCGATTAATGCCCAAGAACATCCCCCTGTTATTTCAAAAAACAACAACTGACCTAAAATAGTTGAAGAAAGCACTAAACCAGCCATCGCCCCGATAAATATCATCAAAAAAGCGTAATAGCGTGTAGTACCTTCATGTGGGTGCTCACGGTTATTTTTAGTTAAATACGCGGTAGAGTAAACACTGATTAAAAAACCTAAGAAAACAACTGCAAAGCAAATTAAAGTACTCACCCGATCAATAACAAAACCAAAAATGGTGGTATCCCCAATACTTAACAGCGTATAGGTTTGATCAACCTGCCCTGCGTGCCAAAATCCCCAACCTAATAATAATGTTCCAAGCGAGGCGAGTAATGAGACGACAACACTCAATAATCTAGCCACCCGATAAGGGGAACAGGCAATAATAAAAGCCCCTATAAAAGGAATTAGGATTGTGCCTAGCGCAATACTTTCCATAATATCCTGTTCTCCTTATAAGCCAGTTAGATAGAACACATAAGCTAACAAAGACACACCAAAACCTGTCCATGTCACTTTATATGAGAGTAAGAACCGTCCGCGGCATAATGTATTTTCAAAAATACAAGCAGCAACAAAGACGATAAATAACTTAATTAAAAATAATGGGATAGATATCAGTAAGTTTGTTTGTGCTGTCGGTAAAAAGATGACAATAAACAAACTAGCCATCACGATTTGTTTTAGGCTTAAGGCAACCTTAACCAACGCAAAACTAGCACCTGAGTATTCGGTTAAAGGCCCTTCTTGTAACTCTTGCTCTGCCTCAGCATAATCGAATGGAATTTTCCCCATTTCAATAAATACCGCAAAGGCACAAGCAGCCATTGCCAATACAGCAGCGGTTGGCGTTCCCCCACCCCACTGGTTAGCAAAGGTAATACCTATTTGTGTAATATTGGTTGAATGCGCAATGAATGCGGCTACCATCATCCCTAAAATCATAATCGGTTCAACTAAAATCCCAAGCATCAACTCACGGCTTGCACCAAGTCCTGCGAAAGGGCTTCCTGAATCAATACCCGACAAGGAGAAGAAAAACCTAAACAAAGCACAAAGATAAATAATAGCAATTAAATCACCAATGACACCCAGAGGTGATGACAATGTAAACATCGGTAATATGATAACAATCGATAACATAGAACCAATTAATACAAAAGGGACAGCCCTAAAGACTAACCCCGCACTAGAGGGGGAAACATCTTGTCGGCTAAACAGTTTTACAAGATCTCGATACTCCTGAAAAACACCAGGACCACGACGTGATTGCATACGGGCACGAATCTGTCTTGATATTCCCGACATTAAAGGTGCCAAACAAAGAATTATTAGCCCTTGCAATAATCCCAGCAACAACCAAGACGAGGAGAACGCTTCAATATGAGGATTAGGCATTTTTTCTTCTCCCTACGCCAAAGACACAACTAAAAGTAATATCACCAATGCTGCGATGACATACAAACAATAGATTCGATAATCCCCTTGTTGAATACATTGAAGCTTACGCCCAACTGCCTGAACAAGCTTAACAATATTATCAACAATTTTTGTATCCCAAAGATGCTCAATCCGTTTTGCAAATGCTGTTGTTTTATCCAAACAACACAACATGCACGCGGTAGGACTCAGTGTCTTTCGCAACGTATAAAGTGGTGCAAACATATAGCGTAAAGGTTGAGTAAAATTACCTGCTGATTGCGCCATATCGCCTTCATACTCATAACCACAAGCCCAAGGGTCACTATTACGCGCAAAGGGTAAACGTTGGCCTTTGGTGAATAAGTAAATAAGCAATGGAAGAATCGTTAAAGAAACAAGTAGAATAAACATTAAGGTAGGTGAAAGCTCAGCAGGTGCACTGTTACCACTGATTAACCAAGAGTTATAAACCGTGCTTATAGCAACTACTGGTTTTACCTGTATTAAACTCGTTGCTACCTGCGTGATAACAGGTACAATAAACGCAGCACCTACACCAAAGATCAAACATAACAAGCCTAAAACTAACATGGGTAATGTCATCGTCCATGGTACTTCTTTAACTTGGCTTGCCTTCTCAGTGCGGGCTTTACCACAAAAACAGATACCATACACTTTAACAAAGCACATCGCAGCCAAAGCCCCTGTAATAGCGAGCATAACAATTGTTATAGGGCCTGCTAAACGTAAAATAACATTACCATCTAAACTCATAGAAAATAAAGATTGGTAGGTGTACCACTCACTAATAAATCCATTTAAAGGAGGCAGCGCAGAAATAGCCATACAGCCCACTAAGAAAGCAAGTGCTGTTAAAGGCATAAGCTTAGCTAACCCCCCCATTTTTTCCATATCTTTGGTGTGTAAACGGTAAATAACAGCCCCTGCACCTAAGAACAGTAACCCTTTAAATACGGCGTGGTTTAATAGATGATATAACGCACCTAAAAAGCCTAACGTGCTGAGTACAGGAGAGTTAATTGAAATCCCCACCATGCCAACACCCACACCCATTAAAATAATGCCAATATTTTCAACAGTATGATAAGCCAATAAGCGTTTTATATCATGTTCTGCAAGGGCATATAACACCCCCAACACCGCCGAGACAGAACCAAAGGCGAGGACAAGAATCCCCCACCACAACTCTGTTGCCCCAAGTAGATCAACCCCTACTTTTATAATTCCAAACACCCCAATTTTTACCATCACTCCTGACATCATAGCTGAGGCATGAGAAGGAGCGGCTGGATGCGCTTTTGGTAACCAACCATGCAAAGGCATCATCCCTGCCTTTGCACCAAAACCAAAGAAAGCCAATAAAAAAACTAAGGAAGCCATTAAGGGTGAGAGTTTAAGCTGGCGGAAAGATTCAAAATCAAGGCTGCCCGATTTAAGATACATCAAGAAGAAAGCCACCATGATGAGCATCGAACCGGCATGGGCAATTAAAAAATAGAGAAAACCAGCATTTACTGCTTTCTCATCTTGCTCAGAAATAACCAAGAAATAAGAAAACAGCGACATCAACTCAAAGAAAATAATAAAATAAAAGGCATTATCGACAACCATTAAGGTAACCATGGAAGCAATAAAAAGGTTCATGAAAAAGCCGATGCTATAAGCACCTTTGCCAATATATTCACTCACATAAGAAAAGGAATAACAAGAAGCCGCAATCGCTAATAATGAAATCACACTCACCATAAACGCGGCTAACTGATCAAGCCTTAACGTAAAATCAGCAAAAGAGAATGGACTCCAAAGGGTATAAGTAATGACATCGCCATGAAAAAGAACAGGTAAAACAGCAACTAAACTCAATACACCGGCAACAACACCACAACCCCCTACCATATAGATAGACAACTGCTCTTGTTTAGAAAAAAAGGATGATGCTATTCCACTGACCGCATAAATAAGAATAGCGAATAATAGTATCGAAAAGGGTAATGGCATAATTACTCTCCTCCCTGCAAACCGTTAATATCATTACTAGGGTCTAGTGATGAAACAAAGGCCTCTTGTTTTAATTTGGAAGCAGAGTTCATGGTTGATCCATCAATAAAATAAAGCGCATTGGTAGGGCAGCTATGCACACACGCAGGCCCCTCACTACGGAATGAGCAAAGATCACACTTCGTTGCGATCACTTTACGCCCGGGGTTCCACGCCAAAAAAGGACTCATTGACGGTGCACTACTTGGCAAATCACTTAATAAGGATTCAGGAATATAGTTTTCATAACAATCAGGTAAGGCTTCTGGTTCACTCGCCGCTGGAGTAATAGCACCAAAAGGACATGCCAAACCACATAATTTACACCCAATGCATGTACTCTCGTTTAGCATAATGGCATTGTCTTTTAGCACAATAGCATTAACAGGACACACCTTCGCACAAGGGGCATCCTCACAATGACGACATAGCACGGGTGCTGTGCCATCATCATCACGAACAACTGTTAATCTAGCCTGTGCGACTAAACCAACCTTTTTATGTGCTTCACTGCAAGCAGCCATACACGTATTGCAACCTATGCACTTTCTGGGCTCTGCAATAACAAAGCGATTCATGAACGATCTCCCTGCCATAGTTTTTATAAACTTTGTAAACGAAAAGCAAGGTTCATGCCATCTTCAACAAACCACCAAAACTAAACAATAATCGATATAAATCAATAAGATAAAAAATTAAAAAATATCATTCCCTTAGTTTTCACACAGAGTGTCGACACTTCGACATTTTTAACGACACTTTCGACACTTAGCAAAACCTTGTTTTTATTTTTTAACGATCATCATGATACGAATCATCACTAACCCAGTATAAACTTCGCTAGCCGTTGACAATCAAAAAGGCTAGTTATACAGTAAATAAAGCATTTTTACGTAACAAACACTGCAACAACTGTTAGCTAAAGAGTCTCTAACATGCATGAACTAACCCTATGCTACCAAACACACGAATTAATCGTACAACAAGCGACAAAACAACAGGCAAAACGTATTGTTGCGGTATGGTTAGAGATCGGGGCGCTCTCTTGTGTCGAACTTGAATCAATGAAGTTTTGTTTTGATCTTGTTTGTCAGGAAACCATGGCAGAGGGTTGCCAACTCTATATAGAGCAACAAAAAGCGATGGCTTGGTGTGAAACTTGCAAAAAAAATGTACCTGTTAAAAATGCATTTATTGCTGTGTGTTCACTGTGTAATAATGCACTCACACAGGTCGATGCAGATGATAAAGTATGGGTTAAAAAGATCGAAATACAATAATCGAGGTAGCTATGTGTATTACTTGTGGATGTGAGTCAGATAATGTGTCTTCATCAGAAACAGAACATCATCAACACACTCATGATGAAATGATTCCCCAAATTGTCCATCATCACTATCACCACACGGGGGATGTTAACCACCACTATCATTTTCCAGCAACAAACCCAGCTCAACACCATCATCATGAGCATGAACACAAACACGAACATACACAAGAATACTCGCCTAGTGATCAAAAAAAGCAACAACGCTTAATTGAAATTGAACAACATGTGCTCGCAAAAAATGACCAAATAGCCGCGCATAACCGAGAGCATTTTGCTGACCAAAAAATTCTGGTGCTTAACCTTATGTCTAGCCCCGGTTCAGGAAAAACAACGCTGCTCACAGAGACACTTAAACGTATTGCCAATCAATGCCCCTGTGCTGTTATTGAAGGAGATCAGCAAACCTCCAATGATGCTGAGCGAATCCGCAGTACAGGCGTGCAAGCAATACAAGTTAACACAGGAAAAGGCTGTCATCTTGATGCACAAATGGTTCACCAAGCCGTTCACGATCTAACCTTACCTGCTGGTGGTATCCTTTTTATTGAAAATGTAGGTAACCTCGTTTGCCCTGCCAGTTTCGATTTAGGTGAAAAATTAAAAGTTGTTGTCATGTCTGTTACGGAAGGGGATGATAAACCTCTAAAATATCCTCATATGTTCGCCGCGGCAGGACTCATGGTCATTAATAAGATTGATTTGGCCTCGTATGTCAACTTTAATATCGAACAGTGTATTGCCAATGCGCTTACTATTAACCCAAGACTTAAAGTGATCAAACTCTCTTGCACCACAGGTGATGGGTTAGACGCATGGTTAGATTTTTTGGAGACTGAGCGATGTGCATAGGTGTTCCCTGTAAAATTACCGCCATTGACCCAAACCAGCCAACCAAAGCAACAGCGGAGGTCAATGGTATTCAGCGTGATGTAAATATTTCTCTCGTTTCATCAGGAAATGAACAATCACTCGTTGGTCAATGGGTATTAGTTCATGTTGGTTTCGCCATGAGTTTACTCGATGAAGAAGAGGCTGAGCAAACACTGACTGCATTAAATGCAATGCAAGAAGAAGAACCCGATGTTAATATTTTATTCAAACCTTAGAGTTAACTATAAACATGCAGTTCATCGATGAGTTTCGTAACCCTACACAAGTCAAAAGTTTACTCTCACAAATTCATGCGTGGGTAAAGAAAACGTCTTTTACCGCAGAAAAGCCATTACAAATTATGGAAGTCTGCGGAGGGCATACTCATGCTATTTTTAAGTTTGGCCTAGAGCGCTTACTGCCACCAGAAATTGAGTTTATCCATGGTCCAGGATGCCCTGTTTGCGTTTTACCTATGGGGCGTATTGATGCTTGCATTGAAATAGCCAAGCGTCCTGAGGTTATTTTTTGCACCTTTGGGGATGCGATCCGTGTACCCGGTCGACAAGGTTCATTATTAAAAGCACGTCAAGAAGGCGCCGCTGTTCGCCTGATTTACTCCCCCATGGATGCACTGACCATAGCCGAACAAAATCCTGATAAAAAAATTGTGCTTTTTGGTCTGGGTTTTGAAACGACCATGCCCAGCGTCGCAATCACGCTACAGCAAGCCAAGCAACGCAATATAACCAATTTCTTTGTTTTCTGTCAGCATATTACGATTATACCAACCCTAAAAAGTTTGCTAATGACACCGGATATTCAAATCGATGCCTTTTTAGGACCCGGTCATTTGAGCATGGTCATTGGTACGCACCCCTACAGTTTTATTTGCGAGCAGTACCACAAACCTGTGGTCGTCAGCGGTTTCGAACCAACCGACATTTTACAAAGCATTGTGATGGTGCTTAAGCAATTTGCTAATAAACAATGCCTTGTTGAAAACCAATACCGCCGCGTCGTACCTGATGAAGGCAATCCCCGTGCATTAGCCGTGATTAATGATGTTTTTATCATGCAAGGTGATGATGAATGGCGAGGCTTAGGTATCATTCCTGACTCAGGTGTTAGACTCAATGAAACCTACGCAGCATTTGATGCTGAAAAACATTTCCAACCCAAACAACAGCGGGTTGCTGATGATCCACAATCGCGTTGTGGGGATGTACTGACAGGCCGTTGTAAGCCGTTAGAATGTCATTTATTTGGGAAACAATGCACGCCTGAAAGTGCTTATGGGGCATTGATGGTCTCCTCTGAGGGTGCCTGTGCTGCTTATTACCAATACCGACAAGGGGAGCCTGCATGACCTCCAAAACTATTTCTTTAGCACACGGCAGTGGAACTTCAGCTAGCCAAACACTCATTGATGAGTTATTTATCTCTGCTTTTAAGAATGACCTTTTAGCCACTAAAGAAGATCAAGCACGTATTTCCCTTAATCATTTAACAGCTGATGGTAATCAACTGGCGTTCAGCACCGACAGTTATGTCATAGATCCTCTTTTTTTCCCCGGTGGCAATATTGGCAAACTCGCTATTTGCGGTACGGTGAATGATCTTGCGGTTGGAGGCGCTTACCCACGTTATCTATCTTGTGGCTTTATTATAGAAGAAGGGTTATCCATGGATATTTTGACCCAAGTCGTGCATAGCATGGCAGAAACAGCGAAAGCCGCAGGAGTTTCTATTGTCACAGGAGACACCAAAGTAGTCCCTCGTGGCGCTGCCGACAAACTCTTTATAAATACCGCAGGCATTGGGGTTATTCCCGCTACCTTAAACTGGGGCATGCCACAAATTCAAGTTGGCGATAAAATTATTATCAATGGCACCTTGGGCGACCATGGCGCGACGATCCTCAATGAACGAGAACAACTAGGTTTAATGGGGGCACTCAGTAGCGATTGCACCCCGCTCAATGGATTAATTGATCAATTACGCCCTATTAAGGGTATTCGTACACTACGCGATGCGACCCGTGGCGGTGTTAATGCGGTACTGCACGAATTTTCACAAGCCTGTGGTTATGGCATGTTAGTCGAAGAGTCTTTACTCCCACTTAGCTCACCTATACGGGGTATTTGTGAACTACTCGGTTTAGACCCTCTTAACTTTGCCAATGAGGGTAAAGTAGTGATTATTGCCTCCGAAGATTCAGCACCAGACGTGTTAGATGCACTCAAATCTCACCCACTAGGATCTCAAGCAGCAATTATTGGTTCAGTCACTCAAAACCCACAGGTTTATCTTCGTGGTCTTTATGGTGTTGATCGTATCTTAGATCTTCCCCAGCATGAACCGCTCCCTAGAATATGTTAATTCGCCTTGTTGAAGCGAAAAATCAATGAGTGCTAATGGCGTTACTATTCGGATAAAGGGCAAAGTCCAAGGGGTAGGTTTTCGCCCTACCATCTGGCAACTGGCCAATGCCTTTAATGTCCGCGGGAATGTGAGTAATGATGCTGAAGGAGTTATCCTCAACGTCTGGAAGGAATCAACAACGGAAGCGTTTATCGCTAAGCTTTCTGCCTCCCCGCCTCCTCTTGCAAGAATTGACTATATTGAACAAACACCTTACCACTGGGAAAAATCACCCAAAGGCTTTACGATTTTACCTAGCAAAACGGGGGTAATGGACACACAAATTGCTCCCGATGCAGCCACATGCAATGATTGCTTACAAGAGCTAAACACCAAGACTGATCGTCGTTTTCATTATCCTTTTATCAACTGCACCAATTGTGGCCCTCGACTTACAATCATTGAACAGATGCCCTACGATCGTCCAAACACTGTGATGAACGAGTTCGCCCTTTGCCCAGACTGCCTTAAGGAATATAGCACCCCAACAGATCGCCGCTTTCATGCTCAACCTATTGCCTGCCCTGATTGCGGCCCACACCTCTGGTTTTGTAAGTCTAATGGTAAGCCGATTGCGATTGCTGATGAGGCGATTACACAGGCTATAGACCAACTAACACAAGGAAAAATCATTGCCATTAAAAGTATTGGTGGCTTTCATTTAATCTGTGATGCGACTAATGAGAATGTCGTTAAAAAATTACGGCAGCGAAAAAACCGCCCCAACAAACCTTTTGCTGTCATATTGCCCAATACCGCATGGTTAAATAGCTGTGTCGCCAAAGACAGCAATACCGACGCATTAGCCGCATTATTATTTAGTCCTGCTGCACCTATTGTGCTTGTATCAAAAAATACCAATAGCCCTATTTGCCCAGCAGTGGCGCCCAACTTACATGAACTGGGTATTATGTTACCCTCTAATCCACTGCATCATTTATTATTGCAACAATGGCAAAAACCATTAGTGATGACCTCAGGTAACCCACATCATAAACCAACGATTATCGATAATACAGAAGCATTAGAGACACTCGACACTATTGCCGATTACTACTTATTGCACAATCGACCTATCGTGCAACGGGCGGATGACTCTGTTGTACGCTTGAATAACACAAGTATTGAAACATTAAGACGTGCCAGAGGTTATGTACCTGACACCGTCAAATTACCCGAAGGATTTGAATCAGCGCCTTGCGTCTTAGCCTTGGGGGCTGACCTAAAAAATACCTTTTGTTTACTCGACCCACCTCATGCCACCGTCAGTCAACACTTTGGCGACCTTAATGATCTTGACACACAACAACAATGGCAAGACACCCTAGATCGTTGGCTTGATATTTACCAACTACAACCAATATACATTGCAGTGGATGCTCATCCCCACTATGCTACACAACTATTAGCTGAAAAATACAGTCAACAACTGGGGATTCCTAAAGTCGCCATTCTGCATCACCATGCCCATATTGCTGCTTGCCTCGTTGAGCATGGATACCCCCTAAACTCACCACCTGTTATCGGATTAGCACTCGATGGGCTAGGCTATGGAGAAAATGGTGAATTATGGGGTGGAGAATGCTTATTGGTAGACTATAAACAATGTCAAAAATTGGGAGGGCTTCCTGCGGTAGCATTACCTGGTGCAGACCTCGCCGCGAAAGAACCATGGCGAAACCTTGTTGCACACTTGTTGACATTTGTGCCAGATTGGCAAAATCAACCTGAAATAAGCGATATGCCCAGTACAACCCTCCAGATCATCGCACGTGCTATTAAACAGCATATCAATAGCCCACTCGCGTCATCAACAGGACGATTATTTGACGCCATTGCCGCTGCGCTGGGAATAACGCCTGAACGCATCCGTTGGGAGGGGGAAGCCGCTTGCCAATTAGAAGCATTGGCGTTGCAATACCAAGGAACAGAAACACCTATTACCATACCATTATTGGCTATGACACTCGATTTAAAACACTTTTGGAATAGCTGGCTAAATTGGCAAGCCTCCCCATCAGCCAAAGCCTATGGGTTTCATCTTGCATTAGCAAAGGGCCTTGCACAACTGGCGAGTAAGGCAGCTCAAAAATATCACACCCAAACAATTGTGCTAAGCGGAGGTGTTATGCACAATCAATTATTACGCAAGTTATTGTGCCAAGAGCTGGAACAATACCACGTCTTATTCCCAAACAATTTTCCTGCCAATGATGGTGGTATTTCATTAGGTCAAGCGGCTATTGCTGCCGCTCAGCACCAAAAACCATAACACGATTATCGACGAGCGCCGGGGCGTAAAAACAATAACCAATTTCCCATGCCAACTAACAGACCACCACCAATAATATTACCAATAGTCACAGGCAATAGATTATGCAATAAAAAATCAGCTAAGTTTAAATCCCCATACTTAGCCGCCTCTACCCCTTGAGCAGCCCAAAAGTCAGGAGAGGCTGTAGTTTGTAACAGAATACCCATAGGGATTTCATACATATTAGCCACACAGTGCTCAAAGCCACAAGCCACAAACATAGCGACAGGTAAAATAACTGCTAATATTTTATCTGTTGTGCTACGCCCACTGAAAGCAAGCCAAACGCCTAAACACACCATCACATTACACATAATACCCAACGCAACCGCCTCAATAAAGGTATGATGTATCTTATGCTGTGCAATATTTAAATAGTTTAAGGCAATGCTTCCGTTTGCATCCCAAGGATGACCACTGGCATAAATTATCGCAACGAGTAACAACGCTCCCGCAAAGTTTCCAAAATAAACGGTTAACCAATTTTTTATAAGCTCCCACCACGTAATTTTCTTACTGGCCTTAGCGATAACAGTCATCGTTGTGGAGGTGAATAAATCTGAGCCACAAAGAACAACTAACATCAGTCCCATACTAAAACAGATACCGCCGACTAGCTTCGCCATGCCGTAAGGCATAGCACCTGAGCCGGTGGTAACTAGTGTAAAAAAGACAAATGCTAATGCAATAAAAAAACCACCAAAAATTGCCCCCAGAAAAGCCGTACCAAAAGGTCTTTTAGCCTTAGCAGTCATCGCTGCTTCAGCTATTTTTGCCATTTCATGAGGGTTATGGAGATCAAATGAAACAGGTGAAGGACTGGGTGATTGTTGTTCCATAACATAACTCCTATTTGTATAAATAAACCATTAAAACTTTCAAAAATTTATTACAAAACAACGGTAAACACACTATTAAATGGATTTAACAAATGACATTTTAACAATATTAATAGGCAAAATATATGCCACTTTAACCATACCGATACAGTCACTATTAGCCATTTGTTCTATCAACTCATGACTCGAATCATAATTAATGTTTAATAAAGCATGATATAACAGTAATCAGATGATTTTTATCCTTTGCTTTTATATAATGAAACATAATTTTACATGAAGTCGCACCATGGTTATCACTGCTAAAAAATCACTCAACACAATAGACCTGATATCATTTAATCAGACTATTTATGATTGCCTTGATAACATCAATGCATTATCAGATAGCTTAAATATTGACCAAATTAATATTATTATAGAAACGCAAATACCCGCCACATTAATAGTCACGAGTATTAATACAAAGACACGTCAAAAAGAGGTTTGGTCACAAGCGTTGTCTGAAAATGAGCATACATTTCGTTGCCCTCTTTCAGATCAACCCATCCATTATAATGATGTTAACTATAAGAGCTTGTTTGAAGATCTCATCCCCAAGAATTTTTTTTATAACATACAACTAGCTTATCACGTTCCATTGTATTGTACAGAACATCAGCAGTCCGCTATCCAGTTTTTACGTAATAAACAAGCTAATCGTTTTTCCAGTAAAGAAGTGGAAAACCTTAAACAATTGGCGAGCCTTGTAGAAAAGGTTATTGCGGGGCTTTTTAATATTGCCCATTTAAGCCAAGAAAAAGCATCACTAGACTATGAATTATTAAAAAATCATATTTTAGTAGAAGTAACAGATGCGGCCATATCCCTTCAAGGTATGGAAGAAATGGCTAAAATAGTATCTAAAGATATTATTAAATTTTGTAATTTAGACTATATTGGCATTTTACTATGCCCGAATGAAAATAATCAGAAAATACACCTGTACGACTCTCATCGCTCTAATAATAAACAGCTCAACCAAAAACACCATCTTATTAATACACAAGAGCCACTTGCCCAAGAGTTACTAAAACAAAACTCTATCGTGACGACATCTATTGAAGAACTTGCAGAGAAATACCCTGATAACGATCAACTCAGCACGATGTTAGATAAGGGCTTACAAACCCTGTGTGCAATGCCATTAAAGTTTGGGAGCGAGGTATATGGCGCATTACTGCTAGCACATAGTACCTCTGAAATTTTCGATCTCGACACCATTAGTCTTTTTCGACAAATTGCCGATCGGGTGGTGATCGCCGCTAAAAATATTTATAGCTACCAGAAAGTAACGAATTTAAATCATAGTTTAACGAATGAGAACCTCTACTTATCAGAAACCATTCAACAAATTGACACCTTTGGCGAAATTATTGGCTCAAGCCCTGCCGTTCAAAGGGCCCTAGAACAAGTTGAAATGGTAGCTCACAGTGGTAGCTCCGTTTTATTATTGGGTGAAACCGGAACAGGTAAAGAGCTTTTTGCTAAAGCTATCCACAACCGTAGCCCTCGTCACGACAAACGGATAATAAAAGTCAATTGCTCGGCAGTGCCCGCTAACTTATTAGAAAGCGAGCTTTTTGGCCATGAACGAGGCGCTTTCACCGGCGCTAATACTCGGCGAATTGGCCGTTTTGAACTGGCTCAAGGCAGTAGCTTACTTCTCGATGAAATTGGTGATATTCCGCTCGAACTACAACCTAAGCTTTTAAGAGTATTACAAGAGCGTGAAATTGAAAGGCTGGGCGGTAACACTGTTATTCCTGTGGATGTCCGTATTATTTCTGCCACCAACTGCAATTTAGAAAAAATGATTGATGATAAAACCTTCCGTGCCGATTTGTTTTATCGCTTAAACGTTTTCCCTATTATCATCCCGCCTCTTCGTGAGCGAAAAACAGATATTCCTCTTTTAGCACAATTTTTTACTCAAAAATTCGCTAAACTAATGAAGCGTGACATTGACAGCATCGCAGCCAATACACTCAACCAATTATGTGACTATCATTGGCCAGGTAATGTTCGCGAACTCGCCAATGTGATTGAGCGTGCCGTTATCTTAAATAAAGGAAATGTATTATCTATCGACCCCCAATCATTTCTTTTAATAGAGAAAAATACGCCACAAGATAAATCGCCACCTCAACCTACCGTCATCAAAAAACTCGATACCTCTGACCCTGATAATGAGCAACGAGAACAAATTTTACGTGTTCTAAAAGAAACAAACGGGATCATTGCAGGTCCCAAAGGGGCGGCAATACGCTTAGGACTAAAACGCACGACCTTACTTTCACGGATGCAACGACTAGGAATTTCACCTAAAGATGTGATCCAAGACGATTAAAACATGCCTTACCTGTGCTAAAATTTTGATCATATTACGTGGAGATTCACCATTATGCACAAAGAGATTGTTGGATGCGCAGCATCCCTATCAGAAAATGACTTGACGACAAGTCAAGGTTACCAATCTTTTCGTGTACAACGTATCAAACAAAGTAGTACTTCAATCATCGAAGATAATATTATTGAAGAAACCCCCATCGCCTTATCTTATAACGGAATATCACATGCAGTGATGATGGCGACCCCCACCGACATTGCTTATCTGGCAAAAGGCTTTAGTCTTTCCGAAGCAATCATTCCTAATCTCTCGTACCTCTATGATCTAGAGATCAACCATTATGAAGAAGGGATCGAAGTACAAATGCAAATTGCCACACAAGCATTTGTCGAACTAAAACAGCACAAAAGAACCATGGAAGGCCGCACGGGTTGTGGTTTATGCGGTATAGAAAACTTACAACAACTCAATAGGCCTCTCAAAAAGCTAGCTCCAGCCAATCCTGCATGGTTAGACACATTAACTGCGGTCTATCACCATATCAAAAACCATCAACCAATAACTCAAGCAACAGGTGCAGCCCATGCTGCTGCATGGGTAGTCAATGGTGAAATCATCGCCACCTTTGAAGATGTAGGTAGACACAACGCCCTTGATAAATTGTTAGGCTATTTATTAACAGAACAACGCGATACAACAGAAGGCTTTGTATTCATGACAAGCCGAGCAAGTTATGAACTCGTGCGCAAATGTACACAATGTAATATCCGATTATTAGCGACGATTTCTGCCCCCACAACACAAGCGATTAAACTCGCTAACGAGAGTGGCTTAACACTGGCAAGTTTTTGTCGAGAGGATGGGTATGTCGTTTATGCACAACCACAATCTATTTAAAAATGACGTTAAACCGATTGAAACAATCACTTATTATTTTGGTAACTTATGATGCAATTATCACAAATCACCCCAGTTGAAAAACTGCTGAATACGAAAGAAATTGCATTTTATCATGACATACTAAGTCGCCCCCTCGTTGCTGAAATCACAAAAGCAGAAGTGACACACTATCGTCAAAAAGTCATAGAACAAGGGATTGCTATTGATACCAATGAGCTAATTCACACAATTGTGCTTGCGCTTAAGAAACAAAGTAGTCAACGGCTACAACGTGTTATTAATGCCACAGGCATTATTGTTCACACCAATCTAGGCAGGTCCCCTATTCCCCAAACCATATGGCAAGAAGCAAGTGAAACCGTCTGCGGATACTCTAATTTAGAATTTAATCTAAACAATGGCAAACGCGGTAATCGCATGGGGATGTTAAGTAAAATTCTCAGTACCTATTTTGGTGGAGAATCTAACATTCTTGTTAATAACAATGCCGCTGCCATGCACCTCATTTTAAAAACCTTTGCCCAAGGTAAAGAAGTCATCGTCTCTCGTGGTGAGCAAGTTCAAATAGGCGGTGGTTTTAGAATCCCCGAAATACTAGAAGAGTCTGGGGCAGTGCTACGCGATGTTGGCACAACCAACATCACCACCTTAGATGACTATCTAAAAGCCATTAATGAAAATACCGCCATGGTGCTTGTTGTACACCAGTCTAACTACTACATTGAGGGCTTTAGTCAACGGGTAGACATCAACTTATTGGCGGCAAAACTACCCGAACATGTCATGCTCGTTGTTGACCAAGGCTCAGGTAACCAAATTGCAGGAATCCCTGGCGAACCCACTGTCGCTAACTACCTAAAAGCAGGTGTCGACTTAGTTTGTCTATCGGGCGACAAAATGGTCGGTGGCCCACAAGCAGGCATTATTTTAGGCAAACAACAGTTTATTGAGCCACTGTCGAAACACCCCATGATGCGGGTTTTTCGCCCTGGCAAAGAAACTTATGCCTTGCTTGAAAAACTATTGATCCACCGATTAAATCACGACTGTGCGGCTAATAATCGAATTGAAACATTAATCACTCAACCGATCGAATGGCATCAAGAAAGAGCGCAACAAATAGCCAGTATTGCACCCGAAAAACTCCCCCTTGTTGCAACTAAATTCCTTATCGGTGGAGGCACAACCCCACGTGCCCAATATGACACATGGGCTATTGCAATCCTTAGCGATGAATCGCCATCATCACTCATTAAACGCTTACGAAACCATAATCCACCCATCATAGGAGTTGTACAACAAGACCAAGTATTGATTTACCCCATCACATTATTTGATGAAGAATTAACGATTGTAAAAGAGTTTTTAAGCGAGCTCATTTAGTAGTCCACTTATTAATATGAGAAATATTAATGTATAACCTTTCTTAATACAGCTCACGGGGCTGATTAAGTCAGTAAACATGTGGTTTCATGATCGTCATTAAACCCATAACGAGAGGCACCTATGAACACAATTAAATTAACCCAATTTTCCCATGGGGGCGGTTGTGGTTGTAAAATTTCCCCTGCGGTACTGACTGAACTACTCTCACATATTCCGACAGGTGTTGTACCCAAAGAACTTTTGGTTGGCACAGACACTTCTGACGACGCGGCTGTTTACCAACTCAATGATACCCAAGCGGTTATTGCCACCACCGACTTTTTTACCCCCATAGTAGACGACCCTTACGATTTTGGACGCATCGCCGCGACTAATGCACTGTCCGATATTTATGCCATGGGAGGAACCCCCATTATGGCCTTAGCCATTGTTGGAATGCCATTAGATAAACTACCCAAAGAAGCCATAGGAAAAATACTCGAAGGTGGCGCTTCTATTTGCCAGGAGGCAGGTATTTCCATTGCCGGTGGTCACTCCATCGACATTTTAGAACCCGTTTACGGTTTAGTAGGCATCGGTGTTGTCAACCCCAAGCAATTGCTCAGCAATGCAAAAGCACAACAAGGTGATATTCTTATTTTAACCAAACCACTAGGGATTGGCATGTTATCGGCGGCGCTTAAAAAAGGAATGTTACAAGCCAGCGAATACGCCGAACTCATTAAATGGACAACTACTCTTAATAAAGTGGGTGCGAGTTTAGCCACACAGCCTGATATTCATGCGATGACTGATGTCACAGGTTTTGGTCTGGCAGGTCACCTCTTAGAAATGTGCCGTGCGGCAAAACTACAAGCAACTGTTAATTTCCAACAACTGCCCTTTATTGATGCAGCACTGGCCATAGCTCAACAAGACATTGCAACAGGAGCCTCTAATAGAAACTGGCAAAGTTATGGTGAGTTTATCAAACTGCCTGAATCAACTAAAACATGGCAACGTAACGTATTAACTGACCCGCAAACGTCCGGTGGTCTATTGATTGCATGTAAGAGGCAAGCCCTTGCCACGGTACAAAAAACATTGCTTACTTTGCAAGGTAATGAGGGAGCAGTGATTGGCGAAATGACGGCTGCTGATCCGCTAGGTTCAGTCAACATATGCCTTGAGTAACTCTTGGTATTAGAGTGTTTTTATCCATTTTATTTTGGTTAAATTTTAATAGATAGCCTGATAGCATTGCAAAGGAGCTAATATGAATGCAGTCATTGGCACAGCGGGTCATGTCGATCATGGAAAATCATCGCTAATAAAAGCGCTGACGGGTATTCACCCCTCACACTTACCTCAAGAATTATTACGAGAAATGACCATTGATTTAGGCTTCGCCCACTTCTCAACAGATGCGGGAGATACCATCGGTATTATCGATGTTCCAGGGCACGAACGTTTTATTCGCAATATGGTCAGCGCCGTATGGGGGTTAGATATTGTCCTCTTTGTTGTAGCGGCTGATGAAGGATGGGCAGCGCTCTCCTCCGAGCACTTACGAATTATTGCTGCCATGGGAATTAAACAGTGTATTTTGGTATTAACAAAGAGCGACCTTGTTGATAAACAGCGCTTAAGTGAAGTAGAAAATGAAGCCCTTGAACACTTTCTGGCAGAAATGGAACTGCTCCCCGAAGTCATTGCCGTAAGTAACCATACTAATCAAGGGATAGAAGCGCTAAAACAACTCATTATTAAAAAAGTAGCTACCATTGATAAGCGTGAAGATTTAGATCACCAAGCTCATCTCTATGTGGATCGCGTATTTTCTGTTAATGGTGTCGGTACCACTGTAACAGGAACATTGCGTGGTGGTGAAATAAAAGAAGGTGATACACTGACCCTTTTCCCTAGCAAGCAAACGGTAAAAGTTCGCTCATTACAAAGTTACCACCAACAACTAGACACAGCCCCTCCTTACGCAAGAACGGCCGTTGCTTTAAAACAACTTAATCGAAAATTTGTCTCACGTGGCAGTTGCCTTGTTAAGAATCCCGAAGCAGTGACGATGAGCAATGACTGGATAATACAGCTAACACCTCATTTTTGTAGGGCATTAAAAAAACAAAGTATTGTCGAGGTGGCCTTAGGTACAGCTCATGTGCAAGCAAAATGTTACCTGTATGCAGACAGCACGCTGGCACGCTTACAATTTGAAGAGGCTATTCCTGCTTTCTGGGGGCAACCTTTATTACTTATTCAACAGGGTGGTAGCCGTATTATTGGGGCAGGTAGGCTAGTTTGGTCACAACCTATTCAACGTAAAACTCGCCTTATCTTACAAGAGATACTGCCCACATTAACCATTCATAGCGCTACCATGGCACAATCAAAATTAACCCTACAGTTAGCGCTTGATGGTTATGCACAACAAAATACCCAACTAATACCGCCCCCAAAAACGATCACATTAGGCGACTGGTGGATTAATGAACTGACCCTAAAAAAACTACAAGAGCAGTGTAATAAACACCTAAACTCAGCCATTCAAGCTATTAGTGTAGAAGAGCTCGCCAGAAATACACAGATGCCCCTCTCTTTAATAGAAGCGCTATGTGCAAACCGTTGCACAGGTGGAGAATGGCAAAAAATTGATGGTAATATTATTTTAGCTGCACTTAATAAAAACTCTGCACTTCCTCCCAACCAACAACAATTATTAGAAGCCATTAGTCAAACCCACAACCAAGGGTATGATGCTTCAAAATCTCCACTTGTTGGCGTTAAGCGTTTACTACGAGCACTCACAGAAAGGCAGCTCATTACTCCTACGGAAAATGATCTCTTTTTTAGTAAAACAGCCTATGATGAAATTGTTGCCAATATCATGAAGGGACGGCCTCTGCATGAAAAATTTAGTGTCGCCGATGCACGCGACAGTACGGGGCTTTCGCGAAAACAGCTAATCCCCTTACTCAACCGGCTGGAAAAAGATGGTTGGGTAAAACGTATTGAAAATGACCGTATTGTTTGCAAAGCCTATGAATAGAGACGACAACAGGAAGACAGACATGAACAATAGCTGGACTGAATTTAAACAAAAATACTTAATCACCTTTTGGAACCCTATTAGTGCAATCATTGCAGCCGGTATTCTGGCTACCTATTACTTTGGATTAACTGGGACATTGTGGGCGGTAACAGGTGAGTTTACACGTTGGGGTGGGCATTTGGTTGCCCTTTTCGGTGGAGATCCAAAAAACTGGGCTTATTTTAAAATCATAGGTTTAGAGGGAATGCCTTGGCAACGTAGTGATGGTTTACTCCTGATCGGCATGTTTGCGGGCTGCTTTGCTGCGGCTTTGTGGGCCAATAATGTAAAACTACGCACCTCTAAATACCCCATCAGAATTTTTCAAGCCTTAGTCGGTGGATTTATTGCTGGCTTTGGAGCAAGGCTGGCCATGGGCTGTAATCTGGCGGCTTTTTTTACGGGTATTCCACAATTCTCATTACATGCATGGTTCTTTGCTGTCACAACGGCTATCGGTTCACTGGTCGGTGCTAAAGTCGCCCTACTACCTCTCTTTAGAACACCGCTCAATATCAAAAAAGTAAACCAACACACTGTACTCACACAAAACCCACAGCAAGTGAAACGCCGTTTTATACTAGGCTCTACTATTTTCTTTGTCACCGCGTTGGTTGGGCTTGCCTTACTGTTTGTCATCCCTAAGCTAGGAATTGCCTTATTATTTGGGGTAGCCTTTGGGTTACTCATTGAACGCGCCCAAATTTGCTTTACCTCTGCATTCCGCGACTTATGGATTACAGGCCGTGCTTATATGGCTAAAGCCATTATTTTAGGGATGCTCGTTAGCACCATTGGTGTTTTTGCCTTTATAGAGTCAGGAGCAACCCCAAAAATATTTTGGGCAGGCCCTAATGCTATTCTTGGTGGTTTGCTGTTTGGCTTTGGTATTGTACTCGCCGGTGGTTGCGAAACGGGGTGGATGTATCGCAGTGTTGAAGGGCAAGTACACTTTTGGTGGGTTGGCATTGGCAATATTTTAGGTGCTACCGTTTTAGCCTACTATTGGGAAAGTCTAGCGCCTTATCTAGTGAATGACTTTGAAAAGATTAATTTACTAAAACTAGCAGGGCCTTATGGCGGGCTACTCATCAACTATGCCTTGATGATCATCGCCTTATTTTTTGTTTTATGGTGGGAAAAACGCTTTTTAGCTAAACGCAAAAAGATGGCAATCGATACTTCATCTAAAACGTCAGGTTGTTGTTAATTAATCACCCAAAACAAAGCAGGAAAATTTTATGAGCCAATCTACACAACCACTGGATCAAATCATTCCCACCTTACAACTGGATATGGTAGGAGAACCCTGCCCTTATCCTGCGGTGGCTACATTAGAGGTGTTACCCCAATTAAAGGATGGCGATATTTTAGAAGTGATTAGCGACTGCCCACAGTCAATTAACAACATCCCCATCGATGCGAAAAATCATGGTTATGAGGTATTAGCCATTGAACAAAATGGCCCCACGATCCGCTATTTAATTCGTAAATAATACCCGTTGACTCATGCCATAAACGTTAACCTTAATAGGTTACTTTTATCGTATGAGTCTATAACCAATGGCGGTTTCAGTGAGTAAATGCTGGGGATTGGTTGGTTCTGTCTCTAGTTTTTGGCGTAAATGCCCCATATAAATACGCAAATAATGGGGTTGCTCAACATAATTCGGCCCCCAAACTGCCAATAACAATTGCCGCTGGGTACAAACACGCCCGACATTTTTTATCAGCTCACTTAATAACTTATACTCTGTTGGAGTGAGGTGTATTTCTTGATCTCCTTTCAAGATACGATGGGTACTAAAATCAATCGTCACGTCACCAAAAATAAAGGTATTAGATGCGGTACTTTTAATATCAATACGCCGTATTTGCGCCCTCATCCGTGCGAGTAACTCAGGAATACCAAAAGGTTTCGTAATGTAATCATCCGCCCCCATGTCTAATGCAGCCACTTTTTCGGCTTCATCATGACGCGCGGTTAAGACAATAATCGGTAAATGAGACCACTGACGAACCTCTTGTATAAACTGTTTACCATCGCCATCACTAAGCCCTAAATCAAGCAACACCATACTGGGTTGGCGAGAAGCTGTTTCAATTAGCGCGCGAGAAACACTATCACACTCATAAACCTGCCAACCCTCTTCTATTAAGGCTTGGCTTAGCAGTTTACGGATATGTTCAGTATCCTCAACGATGAGTACGCTATGATTCTTTTCCATTGTCTTGCTCAATTATCTCGGGTGACTCTAACTCTATCAGAGGCATGGGGGTTGCGGGAATAGTAAAGGTAAAACAACTACCACCATCAATACGTTGCTTCGCTGAAATAGTCCCTTTATGGGCATCAATAATTGTTTTTGCAATACTCAATCCAAGACCTACGCCTGTATAAGCGGTTTCTATTTTACCACGATTAAATTTTTCAAAAATAGCCTGCTCTTGCCCTTCAGGTAATCCAATCCCTCTATCCAGCACAGAAACAACCAATTGGTCTTTTCGGTATTTAACATCAACCTCAACCTGAGGTATACCTTGGCTGTATTTAATCGCATTCTCTATTAAATTATGAAGCACTCGCTCAATTAAAAGAGGGTCAAACTCGACCAAAGGGATAGTAGATGGGCAATGTACCTTAATTTTAATCTGTGGGTAACTCAATGAAATATTATGCAAGACACTGCCAATAATCTCTTCAATGGAATACCAATCCAGCTTTGCTTTAAAGTGCCCCGTGTCGATACGTGCCATATCAAGCACATTACAAACAATGCTGTGTATAGAACGCGCATTATCATAAATAGCTTGTAAATTTTCCTGCAATAACTCCTTTGATATCGTTTGATGACGACTCATTAAGTTTTCAGCCTGCCCCATTAAGCTGGTCAGTGGCGTTCTTAAATCGTGAGAAATGGTTGATAAAAGAGTATTCCTTAACTGTTCAGATTCCACCTGAATCAGAACTTGCCTTGCCACTTCCGCAAAATGAATACGCTCTAACGCTATAGCGATCAGGCTAGTGATGGTTTCTAATAATTGCTTTTTCTCAGGGATTAATAAATCATTTAGGTGTTTAGGGGCAATCGCTAAAATTCCGCGAATACGCACTGGCGCATTCAGTGGTATATAACGAAAAGGGTGCTTAGGCAATGTATTGGTAGCAAAGCCGGCCTCTGCCTGATGATCAAAAGCCCATTGCGCAATGGCAAGGTCAATTCCCTCAGAAGCATTATCTTGCAGTTGCTCTTCTGGTGTGGGTAAAAGTAATACAACGCTGCCACCGAACTCTTGCTGCATAACTTGAGTACTTTTTTTAATCACCTGTTCTGTTTCAAGATACCCCGAAAGCGCCTTAGCAAATTGGAACAAGCTCTGTACACGCGCCTCTCTCGTTTTGGCAATTTTTGCACGGTATTTTAGACTGGCCATTAATTGGCTTGATAAAGACCCCACAAATAACATCACAGCAAAGGTCACTAAATATTGTAAATCCGTTATATTTAATGAGAAACGAGGAGAAATAAAACAGAAGTCAAAAATCAATACACTGATGATAGAGGTAAAAATCCCCACATTACGGCCATAACGGATACTGGCTAATATCACCATGAGTAGGAAAAATAAAACAATATTCGCTGGATCAAGATGGTTAGAGATTGGCCACAAACAAACAGTAAGCAGACTCGTCAAGGCTGTCGTATAAAAATAAGGGCGTAATTTTAGTTTCTTTTTAGGTGTTTTTAACCATGGCTCATGGGTTACTTTTTCTTGCGATGTTTGAGCTACTTTTCCTATTTTTTGAGTCTGTTTCGCGATTTGAATAAAATCTAACTCAGGGGCTAATGCTGCAATTTGTTGCATTAAACTTTTGTGCCACCAAAATCTTCTTTTAACTAAGGCACAGCTGAGCAACTTAGATAAATTATTTTTACGGGCATAATCAACCAGTGCTTTGGCCGTATCACTCTCCATTAACACTTGGGTGGTAGCCCCTAATGACTCGGCAAATTTTAGTCGCGTTAATATGGCATTGTGTTGTTGGGTTGATGTTTTTTTAAAATCTGCATTTTCTACAAAGACGGTGTGCCATGCACAACCTAACTGCTGGGCCCAACGAGCGGCTTCTCGTATGATATTTTCATCACCCGACGCCCCCGTCATATAAACGAGAATCCCCGCCTCTGTTTGCCAAACCCTTTGAATAGATTTTTCTTGGCGATAATGATGTACATCTGACTTTATACGGTCAGCCGTGCGGCGCAAAGCAATTTCCCGTAAAGAGATTAAATTACCTCGTCGAAAAAAATGATTAAAAGCACGCTTTGCTTGTTCTTGTTGGTATATTTTACCCACGTGTAAACGATTCAAAAGTTCATCGGTCGTGGTATCAACCAAAATCACCTCATCAGCAGACTCAAAAAACACATCAGGAACGGTTTCATGAATGGTCACTTCAGTGATTTGACTAATAATACTGTTCAAGCTTTCTAAATGTTGTACATTAAGAGTTGTCCAAACATTAATACCTTGAGACAGGATCTCATCAATATCCTGCCAACGCTTTGGATGCCTTGACCCTTCTAGATTGCTATGCGCCAACTCATCCACAAGCAGTAAGTCAGGCTTTGCTTCTATGGCTTTATTTAAATCAAACTCCTGAAACACTTTCCCTTTATACTGTGTGGTAATACGAGGAAGTAAATCAAAGCCTTGTAACTGCTTTTCAGTTTCTTTTCGCCCATGGGTCTCGATCAACCCAACCAACACCTTAGCGCCATTTTTTTGAGCCTCTCTCGCGGCACTTAACATCGCGTAGGTTTTGCCTACCCCAGCAACGGCGCCAAAGTATATACGTAATTTACCGCGTTGTGCTTTTTGCTCTTGCTGATTAAGCTGTTGTAGTAATGAGTCGGGATTAGGGCGATCCATTAAAGGGCTACCTTTGTTTGTGTAAACGTATCTAAGGCGAGATTAAGTTGTAAAACATTAATCACAGGCTCACCTATCATACCGAACAACGGTATCTGTTTATACTCATTTATCATCGCTTTTACTTGCTCATTAGATAACCCTCTGGCTTTAGCAATACGTGGTACTTGGTAAAATGCACCGGCAATACTAATATGAGGATCCAGGCCACTGCTTGAGTGTGTTACTAAATCAATAGGAACATGCGGGTTATGTTGTGGGTCTGCTTTGATTAAGCGATCAGCATAACCTTGAGCGGAGCTAACAAGTGCTGGATTAGACGGCGCAATGTTCGCACCACCAGAGGCCATAGCATTGTATGGATATTCAGCCGTTGCTGAAGGTCTACCCCAAAAGTACTGAGGTTCTTTAAACGACTGACCAATTAGGCGAGAACCTATCACTGCATTTTTTTGTTCGATCAAACTGCCATTAGCCTGTGATGGGAATAATAATTGGCCAACTCCTGTCATTATCAAGGGATAGGCTAACCCTGTCACAAGGGATAATAAAATAAATAAACTCAACGCGGGACGTAATATTTTCATTTTCTTTTCCACCTATAATACAGCTAAACACATGTCTATTAGTTTTATGCAAATAAAAGGCACTGCAATACCGCCTAAACCATAAAGCAGAATATTTCGACGCAACAAGCTAATAGCACTTGCCACGCGATAACGTACACCTTTTAATGCCAAAGGAATCAACGCAATAATAATCAATGCATTAAAAATAGTAGCTGATAAAATGGCTGACTCAGGGCTATGTAATTGCATAATATTCAAGACACCCAATGCAGGAAAAACACTGGAAAAAGCAGCAGGAATCACCGCAAAATACTTAGCAATATCATTAGAGATAGAAAAGGTCGTTAATGCACCGCGTGTCATCAACAGTTGCTTACCTGTTTTAACAATATCAATCAACTTAGTGGGGTCTGAATCTAAGTCCACCATATTACTGGCTTCTTTAGCAGCTTGTGTTCCTGAATTCATTGCCACTGCAACATCTGCTTGAGCCAGTGCTGGGGCATCGTTGGTACCGTCCCCCGTCATGGCAACTAATAAGCCTTGTTGTTGGTGTTCGCGAATAAGGGTTAATTTATTTTCAGGGGTTGCATCGGCTAAATAGTCATCAACGCCCGCTTCTGAGGCAATCGCTGCGGCTGTAAGGGCATTATCCCCCGTAATCATAATGGTTTTAATCCCCATTGAACGTAATTCGTCAAAACGCTCTCTGATATTGGGTTTAACAATATCCCTTAAGGCAATACAACCGATAACTTGATTATTTAGTGCAACAACAAGCGGCGTAGCTCCTTCAGTCGCTATTTTATTGACTTGCTGAGTAATAGCTTGTGGGAACTTACCACCCTGCTCCTCAACAAAGACTTTAACCGTATTAGCTGCCCCTTTACGGAGTGAATTAATGCCTTTGTCTGTTGAAATATCAACACCACTCATGCGCGTTTGAGCAGTAAAAGCAATCGGCGTGTAGTTAGCCTGCCCATTTTCAATAGATGCAGTATCCACATGATGTTGATTTAAAATTTCTTTGGCTAATACAACAATACTACGTCCCTCAGGTGTTTCATCTGCCAATGAAGACAATAACGCTTGTTGTGCAATATCGGTTAGTTGATAGTTAGGTGCAGGATAAAAATCAGAAGCTTGGCGATTCCCAAAGGTAATAGTCCCTGTTTTATCAAGTAACAAAACATCTATATTACCGGCTGTTTCTACTGCACGGCCCGAGGTAGCAATCACATTTTTTTTCATCATGCGGCTCATCCCTGCCACACCAATGGCAGACAATAACCCACCAATGGTTGTAGGAATTAAACACACCAACAAAGCAATCAGTGCCGTTAATGTAATGGTGTTACTTGCACCTGCATGTTCAACCGCAAAAGTGGTGAATGGGTACAACACCACAATCACAAGTAAGAAAATCATTGTTAATGTTACGAGCAATATCGTGAGTGCTATTTCATTGGGTGTTTTTTGGCGTTCCGCGCCCTCAACCATGCTGATCATTTTATCTAGAAATGACTCACCGGGGTTAGCCATCACTTTAATAATCAAATAATCAGAGATAACACGTGTTCCACCTGTTACAGAACAAAAATCCCCACCTGACTCACGAATAACGGGGGCTGACTCACCCGTGATGGCAGACTCATCGACAGAAGCGACACCCTCAAGTACTTCACCGTCTGCTGGAATGATTTCCCCGGCATTAACGAGAATAATATCACCTTGTTTTAACTCGCTGGATATAATAGTTTCACGGCTAGCCTCTAAATGAGGTTCAGACAAACGAGTCGCCTCGGTTGTTTGTTTTAAACCTTTTAATGCATCTGCTTGCGCCTTACTTTGTCCTTCGGCAATGGCTTCAGCAAAATTAGCAAAAAGCAATGTAAACCATAACCACAAAGTAATGGTGATAATAAAAGAGGTTTGTTCAGCACCTGTTACCATTGCATGAATACTGAGTACAACACTAAACACACTACAAATATAAACAATAAACATAACAGGGTTATGCAGTTGTACCAACGGATTTAACTTTAAAAAAGTATCTTTCAACGCCAATTTAAGTGATTGGCTACTTAATAACTTATTTGCTTTTAACATAATGGAGTGCCTATCTATTTCGTCATAAGTTGTACATGTTCAACAATGGGACCTAATACCAACGTAGGAACGTAAGTAAGAGCACCGATAATGAGTACAATACAAATGAGTAATCCTATAAATAGTGGAGAATGGGTAGGAAGCATATTGTCATTAAAAGGAATACGCTTTTTCATTGCGAAAGCACCGGCAATGGCTAACATAGGAATAATGACACCAAAACGGCCTGCAAACATTGCCAACGCCAATAAATAATTATAAAACGGCGTGTTCGCTGATAAGCCTGCAAACGCACTGCCATTATTATTAGCTGCTGAACTAAAGGCATAGAGCACTTGTAAAAAACCGTGTGCGCCGGGATTGGAGATGCCTGCAACACCTTGAGGAATAAGCGTACTGATTGTTGTGCATATGAGTACAATAAAAGAGCTTGCTAACATTGCTAGCGCAATCAGCTTCATTTCTTTTGGTTCAATTTTCTTGCCCAAATACTCGGGGGAGCGACCGATCATTAACCCTGCAATAAAGACAGTCAGAATAACAAAGATCAACATGCCATAAAGACCTGACCCAACGCCACCTAACACAACTTCGCCTAATTGCATCAATAACATCGCAGCACCACCACTTAAGGGCATTAGCGAGTCATGCATATTATTAACAGCACCACAAGATGCGGCTGTTGTCACAGCGGAGAATAGCGCAGAACCAGAGATGCCAAAACGTGATTCTTTGCCCTCCATATTGCTGCCTGTTTGTAAGGTTGATGATGCCGTGTCAAATGATGTACTTTGCCAAACAGGATTTACCTGTTGCTCCAACGCCATCAAGCTACTCGCAAAAATGATAAACAAAATAACCATGGCAATATAAATCGCCCAGCCTTGTCTCTTGTCACCGACAAGATGACCGAAAGCAGCGCACAATGAAGCAGGGATTAAAAAGATGCATAACATTTGAATAAAATTAGTTAATGCATTGGGGTTTGAAAATGGGTGTGAAGAATTAGTATTAAAGAATCCACCGCCATTAGTGCCAATTAATTTAATGGCTTCTTGTGATGCATTAGGCCCCATAGCAATGACTTGTGTGCTACCCTCCAGTGTATTAATTTCTAAAGGTGGTAAAAAATTCTGAATCACCCCTTGGCTCATAAAAATAAGGCTCACAATGATCGATAACGGTAATAATACATAAAGTGTAATACGGGTAATATCTACCCAAAAGTTACCTAGACTATGAGCTGTTTGGCTATAACTGCTAAGCCCTCTTATCACGGCAAAAACTACAGCAATCCCTGTGGCGGCAGATAAAAAGTTCTGAACCGTTAGCCCAAGCATTTGTACAAGGTAACTAACCCCAGACTCACCACTGTAGGCTTGCCAGTTTGTATTTGTCACAAAACTAACTGCTGTATTAATGGCTAAATCTAGGTTAGGTGTAACCGCCTGATTTTGATTAAGTAATAAATAAGATTGTAGTAACTGTAAAAGAACTAATACCACAATGCCTAATACATTAAATATAACCACACTGAGTGCATACTGCTTCCAGTTCATCTCTTGGTTGTTAACCCCTGAAACTTTATAAATAAAGTTTTCAAAACAACCAATAACCTTAACTTTATTTTTAGATACAGCAATATAGGCGAGGTATCTCCCTAAGGGATAAGCCAGTGTTGTTAAAGCGGCTAATAATAAAACAATTAATATAATTGACTGTGTTGTCATTTAAAAGTCCTCCGCGTTATAGAGAACATAAATCAAATAACCCAGTAAGCTAATCGCTAATAGCAACGCCATTCCTAATAAAATAGACATACAAGAAGACTCACTAAAATAATTTTTACTGAGTCAGCATAAAGAAATGGATATAAAAAAAGTGTAAATTAAATATTGTAAGGTATAAAAAAAGTATAAAAATGCTCTATTTTTTTATTTTTGATAATGACATACGTGCGACAAAAAAGGGAAAACACCTAATAAAATAGCCTATATGTACGGTTTATATAATTAAAAAAATGAGGAAAATAAGACACTTAAAACCTCGACTCCGTCAAAAAACATACTTTAACAATAAAGTATAGTAGACTTAATTCACAAAATTAATATATTGGTCTTGTATATTTTTAGGAAGAAAACTATCTTTGCGCCGGTATATAAAAATATACGAATAAAACCTCCTGAGTGTATAGCTCGATTAAGCTTACCTATAACATAACCTTTTAATATGGATATTGCCGATAAACGAAACAGTTTATCTGCGTAGTGCTGTCCCTGTTTTTAGGAAATGTTTGATGTTAGGTTAAAGAGTAATTCGGGAAGAGGGTAAAACGATTTATTTGAGGATTTTCATGAAAAAAAATACATTGATTTTAACATCTATCATTCTTGGGTTTCAGTTAGTAAACACAGCAAATGCAGCCGATGGTACCATCCAATTCACTGGAAACATTCTTGATACCGCTTGCACAGTTAATACTGAATCACAAAATCAGACTGTTAACTTAGGCAATGTTTCTACATCAGCGTTTCCTAGTGCTGGCGCAACAGCAGCACCTGCACGTTTTACAATTAAACTATCAGACTGCCCAAGCTCAGTAGCTAATGCTAGTGTGCGTTTTGATGGTTCACCAGATACAACTAACTCACACATTTTAGCACTTGACTCAGGACAAACAGCTAAAAATGTGGGAATTGCTATTTATGAACAAAACAGTAGCACATTAATTCCGCTGGCCACTGACTCTCAAAAAGTTGCACTCACTGCAGATACGACTAATGAGCTAACTTATATCGCTAAGTACTATGCAACAGCATACCCTGTTACAGCAGGTACAGCAAACGCAACAACCTCTTTCACTATTATTTATAACTAAGAAAGAAAAATGGAGCCTTATAAAGGCTCTGTTTTTAAATATTTTCTAGGTCCACGAATGCTTAAAAAAAATATTTTTCCTCTATTACTTATTATCATGCAAATACCTGTTAGCTTGGCAGGTGTCCAGATTGGTGGTTCAAGACTGATCTATGATGGTAATGCAAAACAAGCCTCTATCAGTGTTAACAATCCTGATAAGCAGCCTTATTTAATTCAATCATGGGTCAACAAATCGGTTGAAAGCAACACCGATGATGGTGTATTTATTTCTACTCCCCCTCTATTTAGACTTGACCCTAATACACAAAACTCAATACGCATTATTTATAATGGCCAGTCGTTACCTAAAGACAGAGAAAGTGTTTATTGGCTAAATATCAAGTCAATTCCATCCAGCGATAAAGAAGCTCAAAATGTATTATTAATTGCTGTCAAAAGCAAAATGAAATTATTTTATCGCCCCACAGGTTTAAAAGAAAACCCAGCCGATGGCTACAAACAGCTAAAGTTCAGTCAAAGTAATGGTAAGTTATTAGTCAAGAATCCAACACCTTACCATGTTTCATTTTATAGCTTAAAAGTAAATGGAAAAGACATCGAAAACCCCGAGATGGTTGCTCCTTTTTCTACAAAAGTAATTAATAAATCTGTGGCTACTGGCAATAATGTTAACTGGCAAGCGATTAATGATTTTGGTGGTGTAACGCCTACAGAGCAACAAATAATACCTGCGCCCTAGCATGTATAACGTTTTAATTTACCAGAGTATGAAGTTGAATAAATAATGCGAAATCGCATATTGTCATATACCGTTTTAAGTGTAAATTGTGTAATATCTTCTCAGTTAACTCTCGCAGATGACTATTTCAACCCTAACCTAGTGGAGGGAAATAGTCATTTTGTAGATCTTTCTGTTTTTAATAAAACGGGGGGGCAAGAGGCAGGTTCTTATTCGTCAGAAATCTATATTAATAGCAACCATGTAGATGAAAGAGATATTAACTACGAGCATTTAGATAGTAAGCTAGTACCGCTATTAACCAAGCAAGATTACATTAACTTTGGTGTTAATCCAAATGCGACACCTGAGTTTATGGCATTACCAGATGACCACATTATCAAAGATATTGGCACGGTAATTCCCGATGCCCTTACTAACTTTAATTTCGAGCAACGAAAACTAAAAATATCCATCCCCCAGCTATATATGACGAACACAGCACAAGGCTATATTTCGCCAAAGGATTGGGATGATGGCATTAGCGCACTTTTCTTAGATTACAACACCTCTTTTGCATCAACAAAAGAAGATGAGTCTTCAGAGATGAATACAAATGCCTACGTCAATTTACGCAGTGGCGTTAATGTAGGCGCTTGGCGTCTTAGGAACTACAGTACCTACACGCAAGGAAATGGTACTCACGATTGGAATAATATTAATACCTATGCGCAACGGGATATCAAATCACTTAAAAGCCAGTTAATCATCGGGGATAGTTATACCCCCTCTGATATGTTCGATAGTTTTGCTTTTCGAGGGGTTCAACTATACTCCGATGACAGTATGCAACCATCTAGCCTACGTGGATTTGCACCTGTTATACGTGGCATTGCACAAACCAATGCCCAAGTAACCATTAGCCAAAATGGTAATGTAATTTGGCAATCTTATGTACCACCTGGACCTTTTGCTATTGATGACCTATACCCTACCTCGGCCAGTGGTAATCTTGAAGTAACCATTAAAGAAGCGGACGGTAGAGTACGCCAATTTACTCAACCTTTTTCATCAGTACCCATTATGCTTCGCGAAGGTCGGTTCAAATACTCCCTGACCGCGGGTGAATATCGCTCAACAAGCGACAATATTAAAGAGCCTGGTTTTATCCAAACAACCGGTGTTTATGGTTTACCGTATGATTCCACTGTTTATGGTGGAACCATCTTAGCCTCCAATTATAAGTCAGCTCTTTTAGGTGTGGGTAAAGGGTTAGGCTTTTTAGGTTCAGTATCTCTTGATACAACAGTCGCTAGCTCTAAAATTAAAGGTACTAACTACAACGGGCTTTCAACACGTTTCCAATATGCTAAAGATATTACTCAAACAGGGACAACCTTCACATTAGCAGGGTATCGTTACTCAACCTCTGATTACCGCGATTTTGATGAAGCCAACGGTTATTATGATTATGCTAATGATACATTTAGTGACCCCGCGACAAAAGTCAACAACTTAATATACAGACAATCGAAGCGTAATAGGCTTCAATTAAATGTCAACCAGTCATTGGGGGATTATGGCAGTTTCTATGTGTCTGCTTATAAGCAAGACTATTGGAATAGCCATAACAACGATAAGAATATTAACTTAGGCTATAACAAAAGCTATAAAGGCGTTAACTATACATTCAACTATAGCTATTCGCAGAGTTTATACCAACGCCAGAAAGAACAACTCTTCTCTGTTAATATTCAAATCCCCCTTGATCTTTTAGGACGAACCAGTTGGCTTAACCTATCATCCACCTCCGATGATGACGGTAAAAACACAACCTCTGTTGGGATATCGGGTACCGCATTGGCAGACAATAACCTAAGTTATAATGCACAACAATCCGTCACCAAATACCAAGGCGGAAGTGGTAGTTCATCATTAAATTACAAATCTAGTTTTGGTGAGTATCAACTAGGGTTTAACTATACGCGTCACAGTCAACAACTAAACTATGGCGCCAGAGGTGGTGTTGTCGTTCATCCTGATGGCATCAACTTCACACAGCCTTTAGGTGATACCATGGTCTTAGTGAAAGCACAAGACGCAGCTGATCTTAAAGTGGCTAACAACACAGGGATCTACACCAATAAAAATGGCTATGCAGTTATTCCCTATGCTGTTCCTTACCAACGTAATCGTATACATTTGAATACCTCAAATTTAGGTGATGACATAGATATTCTAACAGATACAAAAGTAGTCGTACCCACACGGGGAGCCCTAGTTGTTGCCGACTTTCCAACACGTGTTGGTCGTAAAATACTGATCACACTAGAAGGAATGAAGATTCCATTCGGAGCAGAAGCAAGCATTATAAATGATGGTATCAAAACGACAGGCATTGTAGACAACAAACAACAAGTCTACTTAAGCGGTGTCCCTATGCAAGGAAACATACTGGTTAACTGGCAAGATGGACAATGTAAAGCCCCTTTCCAACTAAGCCAAAGTGATAAAGAAATCATTTTGATTTCTCTTCCTTGTCATTAGGGAAACTTTATGAAAAACCATACCGTGCAACATAATCCATTTACATATGGGCAACAAAGTTACTTTAGTGGTATCCACAGACAAGACATAATTATGATTAAATGAACCAATGAGCAGTGTAAAAACCTATTAAAAACTATGATGATCTTATTCCATATTCTTCACCTCGCTATTAGGAAAAACATGAAGTATTTTTTATTATTGCTAACTGGACTAAGTTGTTGGATACAACAGGCACAAGCTTACACCTGCACACTGCAAACCTCAATGACAACAATTAGTACAGCCAATATCACCATAGCCCGAAGTACTCCTATCGGCACAGAAATTGGAAATACCTCAACGGCTATTACTCCTATTTACAGCTGTACAAATTCAGATCCCAAGTTAACTGAACAGATCTTTGGTGTTAAAGCAATAGGTACTTATGTGATGAATGTTGGTGATAAACGCATTTATAGCACACCTATTAAGGGTATAGGCTATGCAGTAGAAGGATATACCTATAATTGTCAAACCGATGTATGGAGTGGCTGGGTTGGTGGCGGCACAAATGTTGATGGTAACGCCAATAATAGAGGACTCTGTAGCATAGCAGGTATCCTCCCAAGACAACCTATCACAGGGATGATAAATATTGCCTATTACAAAACAAACGAAGTAACAGGTTCAGGAACCGTTTCCCCAGGAGTTGTTGCTGCATTTATTTTAAGAAACAACGGTTCTTGGCAAAAAGAATCCGATGTTTCTGTCTCTTCACTGACAGTCACCACCATACCGTGCGAAGTAAACCAAACGGTAATCAGTGTCGCCATGGGCGATGTGGAGAAAAAAGAGTTTAAAGGTATCGGCACTTGGCCAGATGACTCAAATACCAAGAAATTTGATATTCCTTTAACTTGTAATCCTGATGCAAAAGTCAATGTACAAATCGATGGCGATATTCAAAATGCTAACCAAGGGATCATCAATCTGACAGCTTCCAATAACAATGCGACAGGAGTTGGGATTCAATTATTATTCAATAATACACCACTAAAACTAGGTGCTCCTTTTTCTACAGGAACTACCACAATTAATGGGTTGTACAATATTCCATTACAAGCACGTTATTATCAAACAGGAAATACGGTTACTGCTGGAGAAGCTAATGCCACGGCGACCTTTACGATTACCTATAATTAATTTACATTAGTTTCATAACTTAATGAAATGAAGTTACAAGGTACAAAATGTTTACACTTTAGGCCGGTTATAAACAGAAACCGGCCTACCTTTTTTAATTTTTCCGATGCTTTTTAATAGAACATTTTTTACCGCACAACTCATCTAAACTAGATTGAGCATCTGTATTCCCTTGATGGGCTGCTGAACGAAACCACTTGATCGCCTTACTATAGTTTTGCTTAGTTCCCTCCCCCTCTTGATACATGACACCTAGGTTATATTGCGCATCAATCTCTTTCTGTTTAGCCGCACGTTGATACCATTTAAAGGCTTTTGCTAGATCCTGCTTTATCCCCGTGCCATTATCATACATCGTCCCTAAATTGAATTGTGCCCTCGGGTGCCCAAGCTTAGCAGCTTGTTTATAATATTTAACCGCCTTACTCAGATTTTTTTTAAAGCCTTGGCCATACTCATACATTATCCCTAAGTTCGTTAGAGCCATTAAATTACCTTGCTGAGCAGATAATTTATACCATTTTATAGCTGCCCTATAATCTTTTTTTGCACCCAAACCGTAAGCATACATAAAACCTAAGCAAAGTTGAGCCTCTGCATCTAATTGAGCTGCTGCTTGTTTGTAATATTTAATGGCCTTAGCGTAATTTCTTTTGACGCCCTTGCCGTCTCGATACATCACACCTAAATTATACTGAGCACTGCCATGTCCTTGCTTAGCCGCTTTTACATACCAGTAAATGGCCTGAGCAAGGTCTTTCTTTACTCCCTCACCATCAAAACACATCAAACCTAGGCGATACTGCGCCTCAGCATCACCTTGCTCAGCTGCACATTGATACCATTTGAAAGCGTCTTTATAATTTTTAGTCATTCCTTTCCCAAAATCATAAATTAATGCCAAGTTATATTGTGCATCAGCATAACCCTTTTTAGCAGACCGTTTGTACCACTTAATCGCTTTGGTAGTATTTTGTTTAACTCCTTCACCCAGCTCATAAGCTAGCCCTAAATTGTATTGGGCTTTTATATCTGCTTTTTTTGCAGCACGCTTTAACCATTTAATCGCTTTAATCTGATCCTGCTTAATTCCATCTCCTTTGATATACATAAGGCCTAAGTTCGTTTGTGCTCTTGAAACGCCTAGTTCTGCTGCCAATTTATACCACTTAAAAGCCTTGAGATAGTTTTGCTTAACTCCCTGCCCTATGTCATACATAAAACCTAACTCAAACTGTTTCTTTGCATTACCTTGCTTAGCTTTTTTGATTAGTTTTTGTAAGTCTTGAGTTCTTTTTAATTTTGACATTAGTTCTAGCGACCCTCTATAAGAGTTGATCTGATTAGATTCATTATCAATGATTGTAAACCAATACTTAATGAATAGAAAATATCATTACACCGTGTGCTGTCAATTGCATTTAAACAATCACTAATTATTTGCCTAGTCTGGAATAATCAATGGGCAACCTAATGTTGGATGATGGTTGATGCTGACAGGCAGGCCAAAGATATGCTCAATGCTTAAGGTCGTTAAGGCATGACAAGGGACGTCATCAACATAAACCTTTCCATCATCCAATAATAAGATACGGTCACAATAACGTGCGGCTAAGTTTAAATCATGCAAAATGATTAATACAGCTGCGCCTTCGTTTGCACACTGCCTCACTATTTTTAATAGTGTATGCTGATGCAAAGGATCCAGCATAGAAGTCGGCTCATCAAGTAACAAAACAGATTGATCGGTAATTGGCCACAACTGCGCTAAAATCCTTGACAAATGTACCCTTTGTCGCTCACCACCCGAAAGCTCTAAATAGTTCCGATGAGCAAGGTATTGTATATCAGTTAATGCCAACACTGTTTCAATAATTTCACGATCTTTTTGAGCACCTGTTTTATGTGGTAGCCTTCCGAAAGCAACCACCTCGGACACTGTAAAGGCAAAGTTTAACTGAGCGCTCTGTGGTAATACAGCCATCTGTTTAGCACGCTCTATGGCTGGCCATTCATTTAATAAGCGCTCATTGAGGACTACCTTACCGGTGCGTGTTGAAATTTCTCCACTAATCCCCGCTAATAAAGTACTCTTGCCTGCTCCATTTGTGCCTAATACCCCCATCACTGTGCCTGAGGGCAATGCAAAACTTACTTGCTCAATAATCTGCTTATATCCACGTGTTATGCTGATGTCTGTTACATTAAGCATTAGTATCTCCTACGAACCAGTAGGTATAAAAAGAACGGAGCACCTAAAAAGGCTGTGACAATACCAATTTGCAATTCAGCCGGTGCGAAAACAACACGTGCTACGATGTCAGATAAGACGAGTAGGCAAGCCCCCGCGATAGCAGACGCAGGTAATAAAAAACGATGATTAGGCCCAATTAAAAGACGAATTAAATGCGGTACAACAAGCCCTACAAAACCAATCAGCCCGGTTGCTGCTACCGCAGCTCCGGTACCTAATGCTGTACAGATGACTAATTCTATCTTTAAGCGCTCCACAGGAATGCCTAAATGACGCGCTTCTGACTCGCCAAGCAGTAGTGCATTTAAGCCATCGGCTCGCAGAGGTAAAAAAATACAGATGGCAACGGTAACGATCAATAATGGCCATAAGGTACTGTACATTGCTCCATTTAAACTGCCCATATTCCAAAAAGTGAGCTTTCTTAACATGGTGTCGTCGGCCAAATGCATCAATAAACCAATACCAGCCCCGGCTAATGCTGTGATGGCAATACCTGCCAATAGCATCGTAGCCACATCAGTCGTACCTCGGCGCTGACCTAACCGATAAACAAGCCATGTCACAATCAAACCGCCAATAAAAGCACTGATGGATAGTAAATAAGGGGCGATTGTAGAAAAAAAAGCCAACTGGCTACTAAAAACAATAGCAATCCCAGCGCCTAATGAGGCCCCACTTGAAACACCAATTAAACCGGGATCAGCCAGCGGGTTTCGAAATAATCCTTGCATCGCAACTCCACAAATAGCTAAAACAGCCCCAGCAATACAGCCAAGTAGCGCTCTAGGAATTCGTATTTGCCAAATGATTAATCCCTCTTGGCTATGTGGGCTTAAGACTGCCTTTCCCAACTGGTTAAAGGGAATTGGAACAGCGCCTATACTTAAAGATAACACAAATGCCAGTATTAATAATACAAGCAGGCCTATAAAAAGAAACTTTGGCTGAATTCTGTTTATCATACTCACATTAATCGTTAATCAAAGGAATCAAATCAACTGCTACACTATGAATCATTAGTGTAGCGAGTTGTTTATGATTTGTATATTAGCTAATTAATTCAGACTAGTTTACCAATACTGTCTGAACACTTGGTAGGTTATAGAAAATAGCAACCAATCTGAGAGCTTCATCCGATAGCCTTGGCCCTAAACCAGCCACTAATAATGAGGCATCTAACCCAATCACTTTATTATTTTTAACAGCATTGGTTAATGCTAAAGAGGGATCAGCATCAACCATTTTCTTAATCGCTTCATCATTTAAGCGACCTGTTCTATTCGCAATAATAATTACATCAGGCTTCAAAGCAAGCAATGCTTCATTTGAAATAGATTTATAGCCATCAAACGAAACTACATTTTTGCCACCGGCCTGTTTTATCAACCAGTCAGAGGTTGTACCGCGTCCTGCAGCAAGTAACCCACCTTGTATACCCATTACTAAAATAACTTTAGGCGGTTTATTTTGGCCTTGGGCTTTTTTAACTAACTGATCAACTTGATCAAACTTAGCATGATATGATTGATATAATTGCTTAGCTTGTTCTTCTTTATTTAAGAGCTTACCTAGCGTTGTTAAATTATCAGCCACTGCTTTAAAATCAGCAGTATTGGATAACGTTTCTACACGAATTCCTAAATCATTAAGTTGCTTCATGACTGTCTCTGGCCCCATTTCAGGCGTACCAACAACCAGCGTTGGCTTTAAAGAAGCCACCCCTTCAGCATTTAATTGGCGTTGATAGCCTACTTTAGGGAGTTTCCTAATACGCTCGGGGTACAAACTAGTGGTATCAACCCCCACCAAGTCATTCTCAGCACCTAAGGCGACAATCCACTCCGTAATCGATCCTCCCGCGCTTACAACACGAGGATGACTCTCTCCAGCAGAGACATAACACACCATGCCAACAAAAAATAATAAAATTAGCCAGTATTTTCTCATGACTACGCCTCAAGGCTTGGAAATGACTCGACTAACTCTCTCCATGCTTTAAGCTCAGGAATACCTTGTCTGCGTGGACCATATAACTGAATGATGATGTCACCCTTAGCATCATAAGCCTCTAAACTGCTGACAATACCTTCCGTTGTTGGTTTTCTCACACGCCATAGCTCTGCAATACCTTCAACCTTCAGGTGTAAGTCAAACTCTGGATCTAATACATTAAACCATCCATCAATCCATTTTAAATTTTTAACCGCGCCTGTATGAATTTGTACACAGCCATCATTTCCTACAAAGTACATTACTCGTTGATCCGCAGCTGAGGCTCTTTCAATCGCTTCAACTAAAAACTCAACTGCTAAAGGCTCGGCAAACTCTTTGCCACCTAATCTGAGCGCTTGTGTACGTGTTACTTTATAAGTTTTCAATAATAGCGCAAAATGATGTGTGTCTTTTAGTGCAGCCCAGTCTTTTTGGAGACTTGCCACATCGATCTTATCATCATCTAAAGGGGTTGGGGTAATTGGTTTTGGTTCAATATCTAATGTGTTAACTTGTTCTGGGGCTTTAAATTTCTCTATAAATGCTGCCCACTCTGCTTGATTGCTTTCATCAAGCAAATAAACTTTATGAATAGCAGCACCGTACTTATCAAAAAACTGTATACTCTTAAGTACACCTTCTTTGCGAATAGTTTCAGGAACCTTGTCTTCAACAATAAAAGCGCTTCCCCAGCAGTCTAATAAAAACCGCAAATCAATATCAGGGGAAATAATTAAGCCAACATTGTTATCACCAATTGTTGTATCAATATAAGGCCCTTTACGTTCATGGACACAAAACTCATTACGAGTAAGCGCCATTATTTTCCCTAAACGTTCAATACCGGGTAAAACATCACGCCAATTTGATTGCAGTTTGATGACATCGGTACCTACTCGACTTGCAACTAATTGTGCTTCTGTAACGGATAATTGATTAGCAACATCCAAAGCTCTTAATCTTGGATTTTGAGATTTTAATGAACACCATTGTTCATAAATCGATTGTGCTTGCATGACAGTAGCTCCTTAGGTCATTTATTAATGGTAGCTATCTTAAATGAAAATATTTTACGTGTAAATCTAAATGATAATAATTTGCATTTAGATTATTATTAATATAAATTATGCCGAGTAAGGACCCACAACCAAGAATAACGACTGGATTTACACTCGATGCAAAAAAATACCAAATCATTCTTCAAAAAAAGTTTCTTTATTGCCCTAACCCTCCCATCAATGGCCTCAGCAGAAAAGCTAACCAATATATCCACTAGCCAAAACATAGAACTCCCACTTTTGCAGGTGATGGAAAAAGCAATCGAAGACGCACCCCCTAATACATCAATAGTATCCAAAAAAGAACTCGATAAACGCTTCATCCGAAACTTTGAAGACTTGGCAAAACGTGCAGAACCTGGTGTTAACTTCAACCGAGTTAATCAAAGCATTAATATCCGAGGCCTAGACGGTAATCGTGTACTGACAACCATTGATGGCATACGCATCCCTTATTTAGATGATCGTATCCGCGGTGAAAAAGGGGGCGTTGATAGCCTTGATTTCGCTTCCCTCTCAAGACTCGATATTGTTCGAGGTGTAGATGATAAACAACCGGCAGCAGGTGGTTTAGGGGGCAATGTTAATCTGTATACATTAAACCCTGAAGATCTACTTAAAAAGGGCAAAAATGTTGGTGGGATTCTTAAAACAGACTATGACTCCAGTGATGATAGCTTTGGGCTCAATCTCGCGGTAGCAGCTCGTAATAACCTTGGAACATCTGTGTTAATACAAGCAGGGAAAAGACAAGGACACGAACTCGATAACAAAGGGCATAACAATTCTTATGGAACATCTCGTACTGATCCTGACCCTGAGGACAGCAAACAACAAAACTTTCTTGCTAAACTACAGCAAGACCTAGGTAATGGGCACAAAGTCGGTATTACTGGCGAAAACTTTGCTAAAATTAACGATACCAATACCAAATCCAATCAAGGAAAAAGTTACGCCATCGGCCATAATAGCAATCGAGAAAGCGTTAAACGTCAAAGAGTCTCTGCCAACTACCAATACCTAACACCCGACTACAATGGGTTTATTGATGAAGCCAATACAACCCTCTATTGGCAGCACTTAGAAAAAGCAGACAAACAACAAGCCTATCGCATATCCGCTCCCAAAGGCAACTACATGCGCAACAACAATCTACAAAAAGATATGTATGGAATGACGGGCAGTGTCAGCAAACTATTTACAACAGGTTTTGTTAACCAAAAGATCACTGTAGGGGGTGAATGGTATCAACTCAATGCCAAGCAAAAATCAACTGGCTATGACAACTGCCCAAACCTAACAACTGCACCACCGCCTTGGGATCCAAACTTCCCTGCCTATATGGCTTGTACTAATCTACACACTAACCAATCAGACATGCCAAAAACACATGGTCAACAATGGGCAGTCTATTTGGCGGATGAAATCATCTTTAACCAAGGTGAGTTTGTCTTAACCCCTGCGATTCGTTATGACTACTACCGTCATACACCACAAAATACCAACAGTTATAAAGCAGGCAATACATTAACTAGCCTTACAGCTGAAAGAAACAAAGATCATAAAGTATCAGGTAGCCTTGCTGGACAATGGAAAGTTTCTGAAAAGGCCACCCTTTATGCCAGTTGGTCACAAGGCTTTAAAGCACCTGACCCAACAGAGCTTTATATGAATTATATAAACAATGGTATTGGTTATGCCACTCTGGGTAATGCTAAATTAAAACCTGAAGAAAGTAATAATTTTGAGTTAGGCGCAAACCTAGGTGATGAGAACTTAGGAGGTTCTGTCAGCGTTTTCTACTCAAAATACAAAAACTTTATAGACACCGTCAGTGTCGACCCTGCAACCTCAACAGCGCTTGGACTCAATCCTGCCATCTATCGCTATGGAGTGACTCGTTGGGAAAATCGTAACAAAGTTAAAATATATGGTGCTGAAGCACGTAGCCATTGGCAGTTCGCCACCAACTGGAAACTATGGGGATCAGCCGCATGGGCAGTAGGTAAAGATCAAAAAACTAACCAACACTTAAATTCTGTCGCCCCATTAACAGCCATTTTCGGATTGGGTTATAGTAAAAATAACTACGGTGGCGATTTAATGCTTACTACCGCAACGAAACGCAACAAAGTTGAAACTGATACAGACTTTAAAGCCCCCGGCTATGGTGTTGTAGATTTAACCGCTTATTGGGAACCTAAACAAGTCAAAGGCTTACGTCTACAAGCAGGTGTATTTAACTTAATGGATAAAAAATACTGGAATGCTCTTAACGTACCAGACTCGCAAGATAGTGTAACCTCACTACAACCCTATGATTTTTATAGTGAGCCTGGTAGAAGCTTCCGAGTATCAGCGACATACCAGTTCTAACCATTTCATGAGAAATAGAACCTAACGTTCTATTTCTCATAAACACCAAATAATAAACACATTTATTCCCCTAACATATCGAGCTTTTAAATAGATCATGCCATGTATTCAATAAAACATGACTAGCGTCCAATTCTAATAAGAAATATTTGTTCTATAATAAACGGTAGGAATAATCTCTGGCTTATATCTTAAGCCAACCCTTAGTTCAAGTTTATTGTTGAAATGATGTTATGTAGGAGATGTTAATGAAAGTTGTTATTATTGGTGCGGCAGGTGGAACAGGTCAGGCTCTTTCCCTTTTATTAAAAACTCAATTACCCCCAGGAAGTGATTTATCTTTATATGACATCATGCCTGTGACGAAAGGTATTGCTGTAGACTTATCCCATATTCCCTCCGCTGTGACGGTAAAAGGCTATTTTGGCGACTCACTGCCCATTGTGCTCAAAGAAGCAGATATTGTATTAATCACAGCAGGTGTTGCACGCAAACCGGGAATGGACCGCTCTGATTTATTTAATATAAATGCAGGCATTATTTATGACTTAGTAAAACAAGTGGGGCGAAATTGCCCTAAGGCTTGCCTGGGTATTATCACCAACCCTGTGAACACGTTAGTGCCTATCGCTGCTAATGTATTAAAAAAATTAGGGGTCTATGATCCACGTAAATTATTTGGAATAACCACATTAGATGTTATTCGAGCCTCATTTTTTGTCGGTAGTCTAAAAAATGAAGACTCCTCAAAAATAACAGTCCCTGTTATCGGTGGACACTCTGGCATTACGATTTTACCTTTACTTTCTCAAGTAAATGGCATCAGTTTTTCTGATCAAGAAGTAGAACAACTAACTTCTCGCATTCAAAATGCGGGTAACGATGTTGTCGAAGCAAAAGCAGGAGATGGCGCAGCTACTTTATCAATGGGCTATGCAGCACTTAAGTTCACAATGTCCTTAGTCGATGGACTGCAAGGAAAACCAAATAAAGTTGAATACGCTTTTGTTGCAGGCAATACCGCCTATGCGCCTTACTTCTCACAACCTGTCTTATTAGGACGTGAAGGTGTAAAAGAATACCTAGATGTCGGCCCTTTAAGTACTTTTGAACAACAAGCGGTAGAGAAGTTATCAAGTGTTTTAAAGCAAGAAATTGTGTTAGGTGAACAGTTTTTTAAAGAAAGAACCAGTACTTCATAATTTAGAGGCCTCTTTGGCCTCTCTAACTAATCGTTATTAATGACTTAGAGTAGTCTTGCCATTCCGCTCTATTCTTTGTACATTAAACAACACATCTTTAACGACCAAAAAATAACGAGGCTTATCATGAGCTATCTCTTACAAGTTGACTTCCCTTTCCAAGGCCCTTGGGGTGAAGAAATGACCCAAGCAATGAAAGAGCTAGCAAACTCAATTACCCATGAGCCTGGTCTCATTTGGAAAATATGGACAGAAAACCCTAAGCAAAATGAAGCAGGTGGCATTTACCTCTTTGATACCGAACAAAATGCTCAGAACTACTTAACTATGCACAGTAAACGTTTAAATGAGTTCGGTATAAAACCAGTAAACGGAAAGATATTTGCAGTTAACAAAGACCTCTCACTCATTGACAAAGCACCACTTTAATTAATAAAAAGCTCGAATGCATAAATAAATTAAGATTTTATACTACATCACATAATCAGTTCGTTGGATGAAATGAATCAACAACATTTTTGATTATCTTATCAAATGCTACTTTTTGATCTGTGGAGTATTTGATAGTTAAGCTCAAACATACAGGGGATCCACTGCTATTTTCTTTTGTCATAACAACTTTATTATATTCTATGTCTTTACCAGAAAGACCTGATATAACAAAACCATCTTTTAACTCTCTTTTATAAGTAACATTCAAATTTTTATGATCATTTAAAAAGCGTTTAAAACTACAAGTATAATCTCCACCACCTATATCTATATTATATGAACCATAAACTATGATAACTGCATTGGCTGTGGAATTAATAAAACGTTGTCCATCGCCATTATCTGACTCTCCTGCTGGTATAAATGAATCAGGATAGTCGACTTTAAAATTAAATCTTGCGTTATAGTAAGTTCCTGCATAAGTTTGCAGTGGGCTAAACAAAATAAATGCAATTAAAAATAACACGTTCTTCATATGATTATTTCTTTTAATATTCCAGTTATTTCTCTAATACCTTACCGTCCCCAAAATCAAAACTGATTAATCCATCAATTAGGTATAGAGTAAAACGGTACTTTTTACTAGATAACATAGATTTTGTATAAGCGTAATTAATATTTCCCGCTTGTGCACTCTCAATAAGCTCCTGAGTGTTAGCAGTAAATACCAAGTTCTCAACGCCCATAAACTGCAAGCTAACTTGGTCTCGTATTTTTGTGTCATTATCCTTATACAGCGCCAACGACAACTCAACTGTCATATCGTTTGTTAATACTGTTTTTGTTTCTAAAAATAAACCATCATGCCAGAGCATTGAATCTAGGGCGTTTATAAAACTCATTATGCGAGCATCCATTCTATTCTGCTAACGTTGCAATATATTTAACCCAACATCAATAACCATTGATTTAACATGTTGGGCGGATATTTTTGATGATAACGCAAAGTCCTTGGCTATAAAACACTGATGTGTTAAATCATAACCTGTTCTTATAAAACAACCAAGACTAGGAAATAATAAGCAGCATAAAGGTCTTTCTTTTAAAGCATTATCTATATAGCGTTGATACAATTCAAAAGAAATCACAGGAACAAGGAAATTATGAAGCGCTACAAAAGCTTGCCTACTCGCTTGCTCATATAACGAGTTATACAGTGTATTAAATTGTTTAGCGATGTTATTAAATTGTTCTTTTTTGATAGGGTTATTTTTAACATCCGCATAACAAACAAGACTCGCCTTTACGTATTCTTTTTCGGTCAATACATGATCGAAAAATGAAATAGAAAAAACTTCATAATGTTGTGCTATAAACTGTGCATCGTCAAAATCTGTTTCGATAAATAACTGAGTTAATGGATTCAAACCCTCAACACTCCTCTTTATCTCATAAGTCATTTTTGGGTTTAAGCCTAGCACATCCAGTCAGCACAATACTAATTACTAATTGTTATCTTAGCAACACCCCATACATCCTATCTACCATGCATAATGGCAATAACTTTACCATCGCTCTTTGAAATTACTATAAAGAAAACGCCTCCGACTACTCTTATTGCATCATGCTGGCCACTGATCAACCACTCATTTCCATTGTCTACAATAGCATAAGGCTTCTCAGAGGTTGTAGCGCGCTCACCATATAAATTAGCCACATAGATTTCAGCCAGTTGTAAGGCCATTGCTTTCGAAGATACCAATTCTTTGGTACCTATATCATTTTCCTCTTCAAAATCTCGCCCCTCTAAAAGCCTAGCAGCATCACCATCAACAGGCGTTACAACAATTTTTTGTGCATAAGCTACATGAGTCATCAGAAAACAAAAAATAAAAACTATTGTTTTTATATGTTTAATAAAACAATAAGTAATCATTACTTAACTCCCTAATAGACAGCTTACTAAGCTAGATATTTTTATCTAACAGACTATTTGTCAACCAACTGTACTTAAATACCTAATCCCCTTTTTCGGTTTTAAACCCAGTACCGCAATAATCTCTTTATAACTTCTCTTTGTACAATACCGATAGCAACAAACCATATACTCACAATAGTCTCGTACTTCATAAAACTCCATCGGACGATCTTCACCATGCATTTTCGTCCATACAGTATCTTGATCATCGTCCCAAGCTGCATTGCATAAATCATCATTTAAAATATCTAACTCACTACTATTAAAGAATGGAGATGGATGGATCTGTAACCTTCCTTGACAGAACACATCACCCAAAGCTACCTCATCTTCTGGCAAGTGAAACACATCGGCTACTTTTTTTTGCATAAAGCAAAATTTCTGATTCAGAGGATTCTTTTTCTTCTTCTGGCAATAATGTATAACTCGGTTTAAAAAAACGCTTAATAAACTCTACTACCAACATTAATCAATACTCCTTGTATCGCTAGGTTTAACGTTTTTAGAAGAAAAGGCTGTTATATAATCATCCAATGTTCTCATCATTTCCAATTCTAAAGAGAGCCCCAATATTTTATTCAGCTCAATTGCACGATCACTGATATCTTCTACTCTATCGTCTGTAAAAAAACTCAATGTCACTATTTTATCTAATTGATCACTTGGTCGAAGATAACCCGCACTAACACCAAAAATATCGGCCACCTCAAACCATCGCTCAAGTATATCTGTGGGGGAAAAGTCTGTCAGCTCATAAAAAGCTAACATTTCTTCATGAGTTAAACACTGCCTTTTTTTCATCAACCGCGCAATACAAAATCTGCGATAGCACTTATCCATCAAAATAAATGCTATCGCGGTGATTACAATTGCTAGCACAACCAGAAAAACCTTCATCCAATACTTTCCCTAACCAAACAACACCCACTTTACTAATCATAGAACCATACCATGCGGTATGCATTGACTTAAAGCGTACCACTTTAGCTTAATGAGAAGTCGATAATTATTTATTCCTTGCTTAACATAACCACCTGCCTTTACAATAAAAAGGCTGTAGCAAAATCTACGGCATGGGCGTCGCGGCCCATAAACGCATGGCTGCAACTAGTTTACTAGTGTGCAGTAAGATCAGCTCGTCTTGAAGCTTTATGGCGGGCTGTGTATGGGACACTCTTCAGAGTGTGCCGATTCCATGCGTTTTCGGTCCGCGAACCTGTGCACAGTTCCGCCTCCATCACTTGGTGGAGGTGTAATCAACAGGAGCATACCAATGACCGATACACCAAACAACACCACCAAACAATCTAAAAAAACATCTATCGCCCCTTGTTTTATTCCGTTGAGCCTTAACTCTCAATCAGGGAATGAGCATGTATTGTATTACAATGCTAATGCATCTTTAGACGATATTTTTGAATGTGCAATGGCGCGTTTACAAGCAGTGACTAATTTATTGGAAAATTTATACGAATTCGATAAAGCAGAAAATAGCGGTGTTTATGCTATTTCAGCCGTTTCTGCCTTATTGTTAAATGATGCCATGACACTATTGCAAGAGTTTCACCCCGTTGCTAACCGCTTGAAAAAGTCTGAGTAAAAAAATGCCCCTTTATACTAACCATAGAGGGGCGCTTCTTGAGCATTAATTCAGTGGGGCTTTAATCAGAAACCACCATTGGCATTATTCAACGATTTACCACCCTCACATGAAGAGGGTAAATACTTTTGTGAGGCATTGCTAATACAGCCCCATGCAAATGAGCCTAAATTATTATCTTTTCTTAACTCAAGGTTTAATAGTTTACCTGCAATCCCTTTTGCAACGCCCGTACTTCTCATTTTGACCCAAATACTGCAATATTTCATTGAGTCAACCCCTACCCTTGCTGCTTCGACATATTTGCCAGAGTAACTGGTAGTAGTACCAAAACCATTGGTTGATGTATTTTTACTCGTTTCAGGACAAGCTCCATAAGAAGTATAATACTCAACAACAGGCGATTTGAGCCCTCCAGCTATAGCAAAAGCTTCTGCCATTTGAGATCTAGCAGTATAATCAGTGTAGGTTGGAATGGCGATGGCCGCAAGGATAGCGAGAATGGCGATAGTTACCATTAACTCAATTAAGGTAAATCCATGATGTAGGTACTTCATATTTAATAATCCTACTATAAAATAAATACGACAAGAAATTATTTCATACAGAAGAATTAAAACTGCATGCTGTTATTTGAGTATCACAATAATGAAGCAGTATGTCAATTTGTAAATAAATATATTAGACTTATGTCATGCAAACAAAGATTAATTTGTTATTCAAACAATAATGCATTAACTATCAAGAATATCTTTAGCCAATAAAAATAACTAATCATACTACGCATGTTTAGTTATTTTCTTCATTACATAGCCTATGCTTTACCAAAACATATAGCAGGAAATGACTTAATAAATCGCGGTTAATTATTTACTTTTACGCTCTATCAATCACAACTCATCAGGCTCTGGGTATATGCTTTCAATGTGCTCTAACTCTCCATTTTCATATTTTATAAGAACACCTCCTTTCAAGTTTACCCAATCTTCACGAGGAAAAGCATCTGCGTAAGACTCCGAGTCACAATCAATAACAACAATAGCTTTTTGACCATACGAAGAAACACGGTCACCTAAAAGTACTTCTTTTCCATCGTTATATTTCATTATTCACCTATGCATGAGAATTAGCAGCTATGACCATTTAAGCTTTTTTATGGAATAAACCTTAAATAGCGAGCCTATTTTAGTAGTTATCAATATCCTTATTTAATTAGCAAATAACATAAGCTAATACTCATGACTCCAACACGACCTTTCAGCATAGTGTAGATTATGATTTATCTCAATTCACTTTTATTCATTAGTAAAATTTTTCACGAAAAAATTAAAGTTTATTTGATTAACCATTAATTACTAAATTTTATTAAACCCTTTTTACCTCAGTAAATAATGTAATAAACAATACCATAGGAAAAAAGCAATATTTTAAGTAATTATTTTTCATTTATTTAAACAAACCTACTATGGCTTATTTATTTATCTTGCTATTTACTATAGGGATAATCGCTATAATATTAACGTCCATTGCTTCAGCTATTATTTTTTTATCCACGACCCAATATACCTTTAATAGGCATATTATTTATTTTTAATGGAAATAACAAAAGAAGACAAGATTATAAACTTAAAAGGCTGCCTTATACAGCAGCCTTTTAAATTCATTTATACAGTAAAAATTAAGCTTCTAGGGTTTTTACCAAATCTTTAAAGGCCGCTTTATTATTGTCATTAACGTCCATTAAAATTTTGTGGGCTTCTAATACTTTCTCTTTAACAAAAGCTTCAGAGCAAATATCAGAGGCGAGGTCTTTGAGGTTATGCCAATCATTTTTACGCCCTTCAATTATGTTGAAGGCAGTGGCTATTCCCATAGAATCTAATAATCGAATAATATCTTGGTTACTTGTCTCAATAACAGGTAATTGGTCGATAGACTGTTTGGCTAAAATAGACAATTTAGCTAAAAGCCCAAGTGTTGTGCTATCCAGACTAATAGCTTCAGTTAAGTCTAGTGTAACTGCTTTAAATTTCTTTTCAGCAAATAATTTAGATACAGCGGTATCAAGTGCTGTACAAAGTGTTAGGCGAACCTCACCTGTCAACTTTAAAATGAACATTTCGCCTTGTTCAGTATACTGGATCTTCCCTGTAGAATGGTCAATACTCATAAAGCCTTTCCGCGGATGAATAATAATGATATATCATCTGGCGATGCCTCTAATGCTGTCATACCTAATGCATCAGATAATGATTCAAGTGAACCATCATGTTCAGCAATAAGTGTAGGAAGCATTGTTTCTTTTCCCTTAAGGTCACTACCAGGTAATAAATCCAAAATACCATCAGATAATAATGTTAACGTATAGCTTGTGGGCAATTGTATTTTAATATCTTCAAATACAGCATCCTCAAACAAGCCTACAACTTTACCAGTTCCCTCTAAATAATGTCCTTTTCCTTCACTGCATAAAACGGGCAAAGGTAAATGCCCGCCCATCGTGTAGGTAAGCGTATTATCATTTTCATTAATAATACCCATCACCATAGTAACATGTTTTCCTATTTTACTGTTAATTAGACCTTCATTGATATGTCCAAGTAAAATTGATGGCTTTAAATCCCTCACTAAGCCTTTACGATGTAACCTATAAAGCCAACTGGTCGTAATAAACTTAAGTAGCACCGTAGCAAATGCTGAAGATGCACCATGACCCGAGACATCAGCCAAATAAAAGAAAACCTGATCTTCATCAATACGAAAATAGTCAACAAAATCGCCAGACAGATAAAGCGATGGAATCACTTTATGAGCAAAATGTAAGTTTTTTGTATCCCAAGGGGTTACAGGCAACATATTCATTTGCGCTAAGTGACCAGCATCCTGATCTTCTTTTAATAAATTAAGACTCTCTTGCAACTGTTGTTGATAGCGTTGATTTTCTTTTTCTAGTCGAACCCTTCTTAAGCTACGCTTTATTGAGTGCTCAAGTACTACTAAATCTTCAATAGGTTTAATTAAATAATCTGCCGCCCCTAAACGCAAGGCTTCAACCGCATCATTCATAACCCCAGCGCCAGACACAACAATAACCGGCATATCAGGGTCAATGTCCACAACTTGACGAATCAAATCGATACCGCCCAACTTAGGCATACGTAAATCACAAATAACAAGATCAGGGTGCTCGCTTTTGAACATCGCAAGTCCCTGTTCACCATCAACTGCTTGAAGTACAGTAAAGCCGCTGTCTTCTAAATAAGCTGCTATACTGGCACGCACCACTCTATCATCATCAATTATCAACAAGGTGGCTTGAGTGTTTGGCATAAAATTTAACTCAACACGTAACTAAAATAGGCTTATAGTTTACCTGAAAAAAGATAATAACGGAAAAATATGCCCTATCTTTTTTGTTTCAGCACCGACAACTTGCTAATAACTATTGCCTTACAACACGTGGATATGTGCTGATTCTAAACGTTTTAGACGCTGTTTTAAATACAGATTATCGGCATGCAGGTGATCTATTTGTTCCAATAAACTAACTGCTAAGGCTGTTGCTAACCAGTCTAACTCCAAATCTCGCTGCAAACGAACAGCTTTTTTAATAAGAGCAACATCCTGATCAGTAAAAACCCAATCCGTTACTGATTCACCCTCAGGTTTAACAATACCATACGCAACAATCTCTGTGAGGCAATGTTCAGAGATACAAATAGCACGACATAACTCTTGGACATTACACATGATAATAGTAGCCATTACTTTTATCCCCTTTTTGCACGTGGATCAAAAGGATTTTTCTCTGCTAACTCCTTCCATAAAGCTTTAGATTCTTCGTTAAGTGTTGCAGGCATCACAATCTTTAACACAATATAAAGATCACCAGCTTCCCCTTCTTTTTTCTTTGGCAAGCCTTTACCTTTCACCCTAAACTTTTGCCCCGACTGACTATTTTCTGGCACATTTAGGCTGATTGTGCCCGTTAAGGTGTGAGCATTAATTTTAGCCCCCAAGGCGGCTTCCCATGGAGCAACTGGCAAAGACAACGTCAAATCATACTCTTGTACATCAAAATTAGGGTGTGGTGCAAACTCAATGGTTAAATAAAGATCACCACTATCACCACCACCAATACCTGAGGCGCCTTGTCCTTTTAAGCGAATACGTTCACCCGAAGTAACACCACGGGGAATCTTAATATTCAATGTTTTTGTTACATCAGCCTGACGTTGGCCATTAGCATCATAACTAGGTACTTTATAACTAATAGATTTAGCTTGACCAGAGACGACTTCTTCTAAAAAGACAGGCAACACCATTTCAATATCTTGGCCTTTTCTTTTGAATGAAAAACCAGACCCACCTCTGCCAGCAGAACGGCCACCACCAAAAATAGACTCAAAGAAATCAGAAAAATCACCTGTATTGCCATCGGTTTCAAAATGGAAACCACCACCGGCGCGACCACTACTACCCTGCCCAGCTCTAGACTGCCAATTACCGCCTTGCTGTGCATACTGACGCAACTGATCAAACTCAGCACGCTTTTCTGGATTTTTTAATACTTCATACGCTTCAGCAATTTCTTTAAATTTATCTTCAGCGCCCTTTTCTTTATTTACATCAGGATGATACTTCCGCGCTAACTTACGATATGTTGACTTAATCGTTTTATCGTCAGCAGTAGGCTCCACACCCAATACCTTATAATAGTCAATAAATTCCATCGTTGTAATAACCCTCAAGTTTTTTAATAAAATGGGTACTACGTTGTCATTATTCAAGGGTGACCATACAATATCAACCTTTACTTACTATTACAGTAAGACCATAGAATGACTCATTGGTTTTATAAAAAAATATCTGTAACACTCTTTTTACAAAATAAAACAATTAAATACTCTCTCTTATAAAACTTTCTATGACTATGATCTATCTATATCAATTAAGCGGTTACTCTATAATTATTAGAAGTACCGTAACCATCAAGAAAGAGGATATTTGATTATGAAGAAACTGATATTAACAAGTGCCATAGCCTTAACACTCGCAGGAAATTTTGTGATGGCTGCCGAAAGTACAGTAACAACCAGTACATCAAAAGATACTACCAATACAACATGGGACAAAACTAAAGAAGTGTCCTCTGAAATTGGTCATGATGTAAAATCTGGTGCTACCAAAGCATGGGATAAAACCAAAGAAGTCTCTTCTGATGTAGGAAATGATGTGAAATCTGGCACCACCAAAGCATGGGACAAAACCAAAGAGGTTTCTTCTGAGGCAGGCAGTAAAGTAAAATCTGGTACTACCAAAGCGTGGGATAAAACCAAAGAAGTCTCTTCTGATGTAGGTGATGATGTAAAATCTGGCACCACCAAAGCATGGGACAAAACCAAAGAGGTTTCTTCTGAAGCAGGCAGTAAAGTGAAATCTGGTACTACCAAAGCGTGGGATAAAACCAAAGAAGTTTCTTCTGATGTCGGTGATGATGTAAAATCTGGCACCACCAAAGCATGGGACAAAACCAAAGAGGTTTCTTCTGAAGCAGGCAGTAAAGTGAAATCTGGTACTACCAAAGCGTGGGATAAAACCAAAGAAGTTTCTTCTGATGTCGGTGATGATGTAAAATCTGGTACCACCAAAGCATGGGACAAAACCAAAGAGGTTTCTTCTGAAGCAGGCAGTAAAGTAAAATCTGGCACTACTAAAGCGTGGGATAAAACCAAAGAAGTTTCTTCTGATGTAGGCGATGATGTAAAATCTGGTACCACCAAAGCATGGGACAAAACTAAAGAGGTTTCTTCCGAAGTAGGTGACGATGTAAAATCTGGCACCACCAAAGCATGGGATAAAACTAAAGAAGGTGCTGAAACATTAAAACAAAAAGCTGAAGAAGATTTATAGACTCTCTGCTTTTATGACTCTAAAATTAAAATCTGGTTAAAAGTTTAACCAGATTTTTTTTAACGGTTTTAGATTTAGAATCAGTAACTCACTTATATTGTTGGATAACTGCAAGCAATTTCTGTGCATGCATACACGCTTTATCTTTAATTTCTGATTCAGGATACCCAGAAACAATAGAAACACCATATAGCGCAATATAATCCAGATAATTCATCTGCGCATACTCAGCAGACCTTTTAACGGGTTGAAGAAAATCGTCTACTAAAAAGTGATCCTTTTCTTTAAAATTAACCGCAGGTTGCCCTATCGTCAAACTGGGAAGGAGGTATTTACCTTTTAATTTATTACCTTTAGAACCATAAGCAAACTGATAAGTAAAAACCTCATCAAACCAAATTTTAAGAATAGCAGGCATATTAAACCAATACATAGGGTATTGAAGAATAACCAAATCATGAGCTAATAAAGCAGTTTGCTCCGCCTTAACATCAATCTGATAATTAGGATACAACTGATGTATGTTACGGATTTCTAAATTCGGCTCTTCTCGACTGACAATGTCACAGATTGTTTTATTAGCAATCGAATGCTCAAACTGTGGATGCGCTAAAATCATTAATGTCATAACTATTTTCCACCTATAAAATTATAAGAACCCTATACAAATTACACAGCTAAAAATAGTTTATAATCATTATAAAAAATAGCTAGACCTATCAAAATAGAGAGTATAAGCAAAAACATGACACACATAAATACCTGTCAAATACTACATCATGGCAAAAGCTATCATTGCAGCATTAGCATGGCAATGGACTTAATAGGCGGAAAATGGAAAGGCGTCATTCTTTACTACCTAAAAGATAAAAATAAACGATTCAGTGAACTACGAAAAAACATACCCAACATCACAGAAATGACACTCAGTTTACAACTTAAACAGCTAGAAAAAGACGGCTTAATTTCCAGAACGGTTGAAGGCAACAAACCACCCTTGTGCGTTACTTATGCCTTAACCCCATCAGGTTCATTACTAACGCCCATTTTAGACTCATTATCTTCATGGGCAAAAGACATATCAACAAATACTCAAAACGAAACCTCCACACTAAAATAAAAATGCCTGACGCAGAAACAATACCAAAACAATTAGGAAATGATATGACAATAAAACATCAGCAACATAAAGTAGTCAACATCTATAGTCTAGTGGCAGAATGGTTCATACAGCGGGTTACAAATCCGCAAATTATATTGTACTAATCAACTAATTAGCCGTTAATAACTTCCGTAACTCTTCAATTTTCATTCTCTTTAAAGCCCTGTTAATACTTAACCGTTATTTTAGCTATGTAAACACTTGTGTATATTTTTTAATCAAATAATGCAAGAATGATCTGATAGATAGACTTTGCTCTTAAAATTATCTAATAAAAATCTCATTAAAAGAGTTTATTTATTCTCCACCAATGGCATTTTTAAGTTATTCTTTTTGGTCACTGGGCATCATAATATAATCACTACTTACACCACGGCTCAATCTAGATTAATTAAAAATAGTTTTCCGATTATATCCCTCTTTGTCTTGTAAATTTATAGCTTTAAGTAAAGCTTCTATTCCTGAAATGCACTCAATTGATAAAGTGATACTATTTAATGCATCCAATGATCAATTGCGTACCTCTGTTTGACTGCTAAAATTAATATAATATTCCCTTTTAACAAATAATCGAAAAGACGTAGGCATCTGTTTATACTTACGTTATCAATTTTATACAACTTTACTTTTATTTTTTTACATCGGAAAAAGCAATGCGCATAATAAGTATTTTTATTATTAATGATCTTTCTAAAACTAAATATTTTACAGAAATCTACATCACAACATGCTCATAGATATTTTCAAACATTATACCTTATCATTTCTATTAAGAATGGCTTTGTAATTAATCCATTTTATTGATGGTAATCATTGTTAAACTGGCTTTCGGCAATAGATCCAAGCAGGCGTTATCAGATGTGATATTTAACAAGAATGTACTTTTAGAGTTGCACGGAAAAAATAAGTACAGAAAAACGCTAGCAACTATTTACACTGATGTTCCAAGTTCATGTCAAGAACCAGTTCCTAATGATATGTGCATGGAGTGTACAGTAAGAGCTGATATCAATTTTAAAATGATTGAAATTGGTATGGCTTGGTATTGGCCTTTTACCAAGAATAACGAAAAATATATGCAAGCTGGAGAGCAGGCAAGAAAGAGCAAGACGGGCTTATGGGCGGATAAGAATCCTATTGCACCTTGGGATTTTAGGCGAAAATAAATCATAAACAAAGTTAATTAATATTTAAGAGTTTTTTACATGCTAAAAAAAATAATTCGTCTATTTGTTATGGCTTTATCTCTTACTGTAATACTAATACCAACTGGATACCTTACAAAAGATACACTCTTTAAACCTATTCTATATTGGTTTTTTTCAAAAGAAGCCAAAGCCAAAGTTATCAAAGGCTGCACAATGAAGCCATCTAACTTAAGAGGTATTCATACAGAAAGGTGTACTGATGTAGAGATTACATTTAAAGTTAATAATACAATCATAAATGCGACGATAGATGAATACAATAGTAATCAAACAGTAAATCAAATTAATATTCGTTATGCTATTTTTGCTCCATCTATAGTAATAGCCGATGAACCTATATTATTTCTTTTTTTATTTATGTTATTTCTTTTTTTATTAGAATTATTAGCTATTGCTGCATGTTTAGCCTCTATTGATGAGTTTGTAGCAGATAAAATCAAAAATCTTTAAAGAAAATCTTCTCTTTTTATCGTCTCTTGACACTCTTCTCTTTATAAATAAATATATGAGTACTATAACAAGTACTAAATTATTATCCCTCCACCTGAAAACTAATATATTTAAGATCTAGATAAAAGCCTTTAATGAGGCATCTATTTGTGTTTTCATTAGTATTTTTATTAACTTATCCCATGCTAATCAAAAAATCGCATGGGGAACATATAAATATATGACTAAAGACGAGATTGAATCTAAAAATGTTGAACTCTTATTAGGAGGACCGCAAGGATATTTAATATCCTTTAGTTCACCAGAACCAGATAAAATAATTAAACAATATAACTATCACTTCAGAAATAATAAATTATGTAGTATCTCAGGTAGTTTTAATGTGAAATTCACAAAATCACAAGAGATAAATACCTTATTTCATAACATACTTAATAAAATTAGAAATAAATTTGGCGAACCTTATACTGTTGATTAGGCGCTTCCTTTTTGGTAACGCCTAGTACTTGTATAACATCGCAAAACATTTGATATAGTATTTCATAGTTATTCATAAAATGTAATATTTGTGATTACTCGAAAGGTTGACCAGCAGTATTTTTAAATAATACTATTAACTCATCTTAGTATTTAATTTTTATCATTATTATTTCTTTTTTTCATACTGTATTAAATCCATTTTTCTCCCGGAGACTGATGTTGCGCAAATCTAGTATTATTGTGCTTGGTAGTGCTTCCATTTCAAATAATTTTTCTTTACCCCTTGTTGATATCCCAGTTAGAGCAGGCTTTCCATCTCCTGCGGATGATTATGCTGAGGCAAAGCTTGAATTAACAGAGTATCTTGTACAGCATCCTAATGCTACTTATTATATTAGAGCGATTGGTGATTCAATGGTGGATTATGGTATTTTTAGTGGTGATTTGCTGATTGTCGATAGGTCATTGGATGCCAAAGCGGGGGATGTTGTTATCATAGCTATTGATGGGGAGCTTACGTGTAAGAAACTGTCTTATATTAAAGGTGAACCTTTTCTGGTTTCTGGCAATAGTCTGTACCCGCCTATTCCTTTGTTAGGTAAAGAAGCTCATGTGTGGGGAGTGGTTATTTATAATATTCACTCGTTACAGGGAAAGTGTTCATGATCGGCTTGATTGATTGTAATAATTTTTATGCCAGTTGTGAGCGTGTATTTAATCCTAAGCTAGAAGGAAGGCCTGTAGGCATTCTTTCTAATAATGATGGCTGTGTGATTGCTCGCTCTAATGAAATTAAACCATTAGTACCCATTGTGGAGGGGCGTACAGTTAATCTTATATGTTGGATGAGTTACTTAGTATTAAGCTATGATTCTTGAATCTTGTTATTGTTTACCTGAAAGACCAGGGGTTTATTATTTTTATAACAGTGAGAACACACTGCTATATATAGGGAAGAGTATTAATATTCGTAAGCGTGTATTGTCACACTTTTATAATATTAATGAGTCTAAACGTCACGCAGAGATGATGCATCAAACCACTTTTATTAATTATCAATGTACCGCTGGAGAATTAGGAGCACTGTTATTGGAGTCTGCCGAAGTAAAAAAACAACAGCCATTATTTAATAGACGTTTAAGGCAGTTGAAACATTTATATTCGTGGGTATTAACGGATGACTTTAAGCCTCATTTAATGTTAGTTGATGAAATTAAAGATGATCAAGTGAGTGTCGGTTTATATCAATCGCCTCATAGAGCTAAATATTGGCTAAAAAAATTTATTGAAAAAAATCAACTCTGCGCTAAGGTGTTGGAGTTGGAAAAAACAACTCGAAGTTGCTTTAATTTTCAAATTAAAAGATGTTTGGGGGTTTGTTGTGATAAAGAGCCTTTGGATATCCATAATCAAAGATTAGTAAAGGCTTTTGAGAGTTTTTCAGTTATCAGTTGGCAATGGAGTGGACCCATTGCAATTATTGAGGAGGACCATTTACATCAGCTTAAACAATGCCACATTATTAATCAATGGCGTTATATGACAACGGTGACAGATTTAAATAATCCCATAAATGCTCCTCTTCCTCTTTTTAGTCGTGATAGTTATCAGATAGTAATTAGCTTTTTAAAGCATAATAATCCTGAGATTATTGAACTCTCTAAAGTTGACACACCAGTCCCTTTTTAAGTTGATTACTGCTATATTTTAGGCACTACTCGCTTCCCGCCTTAAAAGAATAACTATATTTCTGATAACTGATATTTTTTCATTTCTGAAACTATTTTATTAATATCACTAATTGGAATTTCTACTTTATACATACAATATATTGCACATATCCTCTCAATGGTAATCCCTCAAGAGAAAAATAGATGTAACAAATGTATTATAATGGAAAGTATGAATACTAAAACCCCTCGCTAGGAGGTAGCTAGATGAAACTAATAAAGCCAAAAGTTCATAACATGATGTCAGGCAATCTAGCCATTATTAATGACATCAGAAATGGAGCTAATAAAATTATTGTTCCTTGCTTTAGTATCGAGGATGGAAAAAGAATTATTTCTCTAACCAAATAAGCTAAATTAGGTGGATAATGATATTTTAACCTATAAATAACTCAATGATTTCTAACACTATTAGCCAGTCAACTTAAATAAAAACCCATTATAATAGTAATTATAAAACCCTGCGAAAGAGAGTTTGCAATGGAATATAACATTATTAATTGTACTTATGAAAAACACGCAAGCAGCATACTCGATATTTTTAATGAGGCTATTGAAACCTCGACTGCATTATACGATTACAAAAGCCGTACGATGGAAGACATGACCAACTGGTTTAAAGTCAAAAATAACAGTAATTATCCAGTTATCGGTTTAGAGTCATCTGCAGGAGAACTGATTGCATTTGGAAGTTATGGGGCATTTAGAAATTGGGCTGCATACCAATACTCCATAGAACATTCGATTTACGTACATAAAAATCATCGAGGTCGTGGATTAGGACATGTCATACTTAAATTACTTATCCAATCAGCGCGCCAAAATAATTATCATGCCATGATTGCAGGAATAGATGCTGAGAACAAAGGGAGTATTATTTTACATGAAAAGCATGGTTTTCAACTCGTTGGGATGCTACCAGAAATAGGTTATAAATTTGATCGTTGGTTGAATTTAGTATTTTATCAATTACTATTGGATAGCCCAGCTTCTCCATAAGTTTAGCCTTACCAAAGGCTTATCTACCTTCAATTTGGCGAGAACATTCATATTTATATTATTTATTGCCTGTTTAATTTGAAAATGAACAAGGTGTTCTACCCCCTTTTAGTTGAAACTTAATAACAACAAAAAAGAGTTTCTTAAGGGTACAAATACGATACATATTTCGAGCATTATAAGAAATGATCGTAAGCAAATAACTACTCCTCGCTTGTTGCCGATTGACAGGTTTAAATATATTCTAATAAAGAACACTGTCAGATCAATTCTTTGTCAATACATTTAACCCTCATCAGGAAAATTTGCTTATTTTTCAATGGCAGGGCAATCACCTATAAAAATTGAATATCCTATAGTACTTTTATTTTCTTCCTTATCTTCAATACTCATTAATACAATCGTATTCGATAAGTCATTTACCCACTTTGAAGCATTATGATTTGTATATTTATATGCTTTATCTCCATAAATACTAGTAATCTTATCTTTCAAAAAAGATAAATCTTTTCTCATCTCGTTAGAATTAACTGAATCATATATTTTTTTGGCTTGTACACTACATATTTTTCCTTTATTTGCTACATAAGTGTACTTATCAAACAGCTTATATGGCTTTAGTGCTTCATTAGAAACATAGATATTAGGCTGGACTTCTCTTAAAGTTAACTTACTTTTAATTTCATCTAATGATGTATTACCGTTTACACCAAATGTAGAATCAGGTGTTATAGCTTCCTCTAACGTATATTCTTTTTGTCCGCATCCAGTCAATAAAAAAATACTTAGTCCCATAAATATAATTTTCCTCATCCTTTTTTCCTTTGAGAAACATAGAGACAGAATAGGATAACAATACCGATTATTCAACACTTAATACAGGGTTTTTAACGGACTCGTTATTGTTTCTCTAAGCCTCCCAGCATTAAGTTAAATCATAGAAAAACGTTATTCTTATTTAATCGAAAGTATAAAGCAATCTGCTTAAAATAAATGTGGATCATTAAGGTTTTGGATAACTTTTTTAAATAAAGGTATCTCTGGACTAGCATTACATCTGTTTATAGACTTGAATTTTTTAAAAAATTGTTCAGAACTCATAGCCTGAATTTTATTCTCTTGCTGATTATAACCATAATATTTTTGTGTACCATCATCAAAAACAAAAGAAGCAACCCAGTCGTCTCGTTTATCATAGAAATGCTTCTCAGTATAAAAGCTTGCAACGACTGAATGTGCAGACATGGGTTTATCCAATAAAGCATGATCAAGAATAAGATCACAGACTTTTATATCAGCTTCATCAAAGACGATATAGTGAGGCTTTTCAGGGCAAAGAAGATCCTCATCTGCCTGAGAAAGGGTTGCAAAAAACGTTAAGATCATTACAACCGAGATAAATTTAAACATTTACTACTCCATTGAAAAAGTTATGCTCTAAAGAGATTATACAATCAGAGCTTAACTGCCCTGCTCCAGTTAATTAATATATAAAGATTTAATACAATTAGTAAGAGTATAATTTGAGCCAACAAAACATCCTAGAAGGTATAAAAAATAAAACTGGAGGGCCAATAAGAGCGGCTTGAAGATCATTAAACCTGAAGTAACGCTATCATTCTATATTAGAAATAACAGCATTAAATAACAAATAAAGTACATAAAATTAATTTTCTACCCTTTTTATGATGAAAAAATTACTATAATTAAACCATGCCAAAGACGACAATTATAGCCTGTCTATCTTGAAGGCTAGATAAAATGCACTTCCTATAACACCATTAAGAGAAAGCCACCATATATCCATACCATATAGACAGAACGATACAATAAAAATTCCTATCGCAAATAGTATATCCATTTCATTACCGTGTAACTTTCAGCCAATTCTATCTATAAGAAAGCAATTGAAACTATGCGAATAGAATTTAACCGCTCCGCACCAGTTAACTAACAAAATACATTTGGAATAATGAAAGTTATTTCATCTTTGTTAAATCAAAACTTGAATCAATCAGTTCACAAATTTGGGCTGTAGGCACAGAACCATCAAGCAGTATAGATACCCAATGTTCTTTATTCATGTGATAAGCAGGTAAAAAGTCTTTGCTCAATCTTAAAGACCCTATAATATCAGGCGGAGCTTTTAAATCTAAAACATCAACTGAGTCATTTCCATCAATTCCCAATTTTTCTTTTTGGACATTCATTATTAGTCCGAACCATTTATCATTATCATGTCTTAATACTGCATAGCTCGGATATTTTTCCCAAGCATAATATGGTTTTACATCATATTTTTTTTCTACATAATTAAAAATATCATCTCGCTTCAACATGTCTAGCTCCTTCCATTATGAATGATACTTATGCTTTTTATTATAGCCATATTAACCAAATAAGTTAATTAACAAAATGATCCTATACAGGGGGTATTAGTAAGATTAAAGAAGATAGTTACTAAAGAAACGTCACAGAATAACGCAAACAAAACAGATTATAGAAAGGTTTTTGATTCGCTTTATCTCAGTAGTGCCGATATTATAAAACCTACAATTTTAACAACTCATCATGTTGTTTTAGAGCCTAACAAGTCTAAAAAAACTAAAGACTTCAATAACGCCCACTTGACAGAACGTGAAATAAGAAAAGGTGCGCAACAACAACAATCTAACCAGCAACAAACCGCAACCACAGAAAATAGGCCACAACAGAGCCAGCAAGCAACACCAACCTACCATAACGATTTCGACGATGATATTCTGTTCACCAAACACCTCTCAATCAATGGCATTTAATTATATGGTTTAAAAATTTTTAATTTATTAATAAGCATAAGAAGTTGATCTAACTAATTCATATTAGACACAAAAGCTCTGCACTTATATAGAGACCTACACCGAATGACACATGAGCTATTAAACTTCGAAAACGAGCAGAGTTAGGTTTAGGCGTAAGGGATGCAGCAATCCCGAATCCAAAACATGGCTGCATGATAAAAAAAGGAGCTATCACACTAATTATTCCAGCGATTAATGCTGGAAAAAATGTTGGATTTAATAACCATTTATATCCAACGACCCAAATCATTAAAAAAGAAAAAACAATACCGATTAAATAATGTAAAAACCATCCTATTATAACCTCTCCCTTAACTTGAGAGGTTTGTATAATTGTTTTATGGATAAGTTTTTTTTGAAAAAAACAACCCACCCATCGTCCAACTAATCTATAGTCTAACGGTGGTATATTCCAAACTCTTTTTTGTATAACAGCCCAAGCATCCATGATGAGCGTTGCTCCGACTCCAATAAATACTGTTTGCCAAATAACGTCCATTCCATCTCCATTTACGATTTATTCTTATTAAAAAGATTTTTTTATTATACAAGAAGTATCGTCGCGCTTGTCAATGAATGCGCCACAAACTAACCAATCAAATCAACAGGTACAGCAAAACAGGCTGAAGCACAATCAACAAGCAGCATAGCCTACTTTTGATGACTCTATCCCATTTGCTAAATATTACTCAATCAATCGAGCTTTATTAATAAGAATATTTTCATGACATCAATGCCTTAGTTTAATAAACATATCTTGATAAACAAACTACACTAATTATGCACATCCAGAAGTAGTGCTAATTATTCAATGGAAAATCTAGGAGAGATTTATGAAGCAACTATTATTAATTATTAGCATAGCCATAAGTTTAGGAGTATTTACCTCTATGTCATATGCCGCTAGAAAACCTGGTACAACATCAGTAGGATATAGACTTGCATGGGTTGAGAGTAATTCCTTTTATGTCATCTGTCATTACGAAGAGTTCTATTTGAATACTGGTTTAAGAACTGGTAATAATTCTTATGAAAGACAACATATGAAGTCAAGTTTCAAAGGCTGTACTAAACTATAACTATATTTACAATCATATATACAAGCACATAGATGGCTATTTAAACGCCAGTTCAATAATCTAACCTGATCAAGCCCTACAAATTAGGGCTTTTTAACATGAGATACTTATGTTCCCAAGCAACCAAAAGCAATAAATAATATCTCTTCCATCACTCAGCAGCCATACACTACTAGTTCCGGTGGTAAACCGTTTAATAGTCCAGCTCAGTCTGGTAGCTCTAACTGGTAGCTCTAACAAGTAATCTAGTCATATCTGAACCAAATCACAAAAGGGCAAATAAAGCAGGTAGGCAAGCCTAAGGCAAAACATCATGCCATTATAGATACGACCTATTAAAGTGTCATCTATGAGTGGCAGGATGGAATGACCAAGACATAAAAATGAAAAATAGAGGTGGTGTATGAGTGAAGTACTAACTCATGCCGAGATAGTTGAAATAACTGATTTTAAAAAGCCTAAACAATAGAAAGAGTGGCTATTTAAAAATGGTTAAGCATTTAGCATAAAAAGGAATGGTCGCCCGGCTTTCTCAAAAGCAGTTAGCGATCTGAACGATATTAGCACAGCTGTTATTAGGTCACCCACAAGAACAAATAACAAGAGCTGTTTATATTAAAAAAGGGTAAGAGGTTGATTCGTTAGAACGTTAATAGATATGGAAACGCTATAAAAAATTACGGAAATGATTTGACAATAAAACACTAGCAACATAAAATAGCCAACCTCTATGGCCGGGTGGCAGAATGGCTTATGCAGCGGATTGCAAATCCGTCTATGCCGGTTCGATTCCGACCCCGGCCTCCATATATAAAGCCTAGTTAGATCAGCTAACTAGGCTTTTTTATTATGAAATTTTATTCACTCCAGCCTGATGTTTACAGTAAGCCTTATAGTGCTCTCAAGCACGTCTTTTTAAATCATTTGTTATACCAATATAATATGGCTTGTCCGAACCTTTATCATATAAGCCATATACATGATATCCTGGTGTTGTTTCACCAACCCAACCAAGAGGGTCAATCCAACGAATAGGATTTGGAGCATATTGATAGAGATTATTTCCACCCAATAATCCTATCGGATCGGGTTGAGTAAATCTACCTATATCAGGGTCATAATATCTGAAAGTATTGTAATGTAGCCCAGTTTCTCTATCTAAGTATTGGCCCTGACAACATAAGTTTCAAGTGAAATAATTTCGATTATTGTGCTATTCAATTTTATTATTGCTCGTAATTTATACTCAACTGACTAATAGAGAATTACCTTATTTATCTATTTTTGATACTAGCAAGATATTATATATTCAACAACATCCTTTTTTTCATGTTTATTTTTTAAGAACTGGTTTGTTAAGTAATCTTTAACAATTAATTGTTCATTTTCAGGTATTGAGCAGAACGTTTTTTTGTATATCTCTATATAACTTTCAGTATTAAAAATACCAGTATGTATATATTCTAACCAATCAGCTGCTTTAGTTTTTAATGGATTAATTGATTGTATAACTGCCTTCACATAATCTTGAGCTGGAAAAGTTTCTGCCATTCCTATAATGGTTGACATTACATCATTGTAAGTATTGAAATTATCATCTAAATAGGACAACATAATAGCAATATATTCACTATTTTTAGATAATGCCATATTCTGTATTGTATCAAAAAAAAGATCAATATCTTCATCTGTTTCTAATTTAGAAGCAGATGTTAATTTACTCACTAGATTATTACTCATAATTATCTCTAACAGTTAGTTGGTGGTTTTGGTTTTGGTCTAGGTGGCTTCCTAAAGATATCAGGAAATTTTTCCTTATTTAGGGCAATTACTTTCTGTAAAGATTCTCTCATTTTAGAATCATATAATCCATCACGCATGTATATTTTTCTTGCATCTCTTATATCTCTTGCTAGTGCTTGTCGAGGGGTTTCATTAAGAAATGGTTTTTGTCTAAAGGTTCTAGTTTGAGAATGTCGACCCGTATTTGATGGATAATAATGCTCCATATTCATTGCTACAGCATCTTTTGCACTAATTCCATATTTTTGACTCATATATGCAGCAGATGGCATATGATCCCCTGTTATACTATCTCCTACAGGACCTTTAAGATTCCCATAAGTATCTACATTACCTTCAGTAGGTAATAAAGGTGTCCAACCTAGAGGATCAATCCAACTTATAGGATTTGATGAATATCTATATAAGTTAAACCCACCTACAAGACTGATGGGATCAGGCTGAATAAATCTGCCTATATCGGGGTCATAATACCTAAAGGTATTATAATGTAAACCTGTTTCTCTATCTAAGTATTGTCCCTGATAACGTAAGTTTTGAGTAAAATTACTTCGTTTATCATGCCACTCAGTTTTACTATTACCCCATACATAGTATTCTGCTTGCCTGATAACATTACTTTTGTATCAATTAATCGTTCGGGCAACATAGCTAGACTAGTATGGAAGTAATTTTTTCTTTATCTGTTTTCCATCTATACGAGCTACAGACTCATAGTTAAAGAAGTTTTCATAGATATGTTAACTAGGTAAACCGTTTTGAACTTCTTTTGATAAGCGCATTACTTACCAGTGTTGGAAAATAGATATAGTTTTTTAGTTAACCATAAAAATATCTCATAAAACCATCAATGTTTTCACCTAAAATTGGAGAAAGTTTCATATCTATTTTAGATAAAAATTCCGGTTTTATTTCATCACAATCATCATTTGTATATATTTCATATATATCATATTCGTTATATACAATGTCAACAAGCACTGTTAGAGCTTCTATAAATTGAAGAAAATTATTTGCGATTTTGAATGGTTCTAAAACGTCATATGCTGCATAAATAGAGGGGGTACTATTATTATCTAAAAAGTTGAATAAAATAGGATCACCTCCTCCTGTCTGCTCTGATAAAACAATATAATCTTGTTCTTTCAAGCTTGAAAAAGAGTATTTTGTATTTCGTTCTTTTAAGTTTAAATAGTCAATAAACGATATAGAAGAAACACCTGTCTGTATAGTGAGATGTTTTAGCTCAAATTGACTATAAAACTCCATTAGACAATTGTTATTATGTAAATAGGATGGATCCACGTCTTTTTTACTTTTTGCTAAGTACTGGCCATCATCATGTTTTTTTAATATATCTAATAACTTTACAAATGCTTTAATCTCTAACATTTTTTTCCTCGATGTTTTTAACATTTTGATAATTCTCGGGTCATTGCTTTTCTATCAATCAATCGCCCTTTGCCATTGTTTTGATAATTTCCCCGGTGTCCCTGTTTTGAGTTCAAGTGCTCATCAATGCCAGAAGGATGATTTGAGTTTTGTAAAAATACAATATTCCTAGGATCACCTTGCCACTTTCTTCCTAATGCTCCATTGCCTTCAACACTGTTAATATGATGCCCTGTATATCCTGCATTCGACATTATACTAGTTAATTTACTACCATTTCTAGAACTTAATATTAACTCCCTCTCTTGCGGAGTCCAGTTTCTTGTTCCTCCGCCCGCCTTAACTAAATCATGCTCTTGCACCCATGCGCGATTTATTGCCGTCCCTCTTGCCCCCGGTTGTGCACTAATTTCATCTCTTGGTTTATACCTACTCCATCCCCAAGGATCAATCCAATGAATAGGATTAGGTACATATTGGTAGAGATTATTACCACCTAATAATCCTATCGGATCAGGCTGAGTAAATCTACCTACATCAGGGTCATAATACCTAAAGGTATTATAATGTAAACCTGTTTCTCTATCTAAATATTGTCCCTGATAACGTAAGTTTTGAGTAAAATTACTTCGATTATCATGCCACTCAGTTTTACTATTACCCCATACTTCATAATCAGCTTGCCAAATAGTATTACCATGAATATCTGTTAGTTGTTCTGGTAATCCTGCCAGACTAGTATGGAAGTAATTAATTTTTTCTTTATCTATTTCTCCATCTATACGAGCTAGAGGCTCATAGCTAAAAAGACTTTCATAAATATATAAACTAGGTAAACCGTTTTGAATTTCTTTAAGTAAACGCATACCCTGCCATTGAAATTCCGTTTTAGCTATCGGTTGTTGTAAGTTACTTTCTAAATAAGTAGCTTTTTCTATACGACGACCCAATAGATCATATTTAAATTTTATATATTTACTTTGGCCACGTTCTGTTTGTTTAATTTCTATAATGCGGTGTTCTGCATCGTATTTAAATTGTTGTACTGTATGTTGGGCAATACGTTTTTCGGCTAGGCGGCCAAATCTGTCATAACTATAGCGTTTATCTTGGTAAACATGAATACGGTTATATTTGATATAGCCTTGGGTGGCTTCTGGGCTTAATAAGTTAGCCGCCGCATCGTATTGTAGTGTTTCATAGTTAGTACTTTGGCCTTGCTCAGTACGTTGATAGCTTTGCTGGATACGGCCTGTGCTATCGTAGTTATAATATTGAGTAAGTTGATGACTTTTACCAATATTACTCAGTTGCATAACACGAGAAGCATTGTCATCGTTGGCGGCATTAAAAGCATAAAAACGACCAATAATGTCTTCACTGTTATTGACTTGTTGAGTATAGCTGGGCTCTTTTGCTATTTTTTGGCTTAATTGGTCTGCTTGTTCCGTTTGTTTCGTTGCTGTGAAGGGTTTTACCCGTTGAGTTTGAGTGAGCCGTTGAATAATTAGGTTGTCACTGGCATCATATTGGTATTCTTTTTGTAATAGGGGTACTTGTTCCCTAGGGCCATTATGGTAGTGAATTTGTTTTTGAGCAAGGCGACCAGATGAATCATAACGGGTACGCGTGTGTAAACGACCTTGAGTACGTAGCACTTCTTGATGCAGGCTATCACGCTCAAAGTCCGTAACGACTAGGCCATTTAAGTTAATTTGGTGAAGATGACCGCTACCATAGTAAAGGTGGTTAAGTTGTCTATTGTCTGGTAAGGTTATTTGCTCAATATTACCAAGCTCATCATAGGAATACTTTAAACTACCTGCAGTATTAACTTCCTCAATCAGTTGCCCTAACTTATCATAGTTGTAATTTAGACTTTGCTTATTGCCTTGCTTATCCGTAAAGGTAATGGCTGTGATTTGATCAAGTTTATTGTAGTTATACTGCGTAACGCCATCGTCCGTAAACTTTTTAATTAAGCGACCGAGTATGTCTCTTTCTAAGCGATGACGAATAGGTATACTCTCTAGGTTTTCTACTGCTAGCCCCTGCTCATCATTCGCAGCTTTAAATTTTAACTTTTTTTGTTCATCAATCGGTGAGGGTAGGTAATCAACCCCTATTACATCATCTACTGCATTATAGTGGTAACATCTTGCGCCTCCATCCAGTTCATGTTGTACCGTAAGGCGATCTAATGCATCCCATTCAAAACTATAACTTTCATTATTTTCGTTGGTTAAATTGGCTAAACGACCATAAGGATCATAAGCAAAACGGACTAAACGCCCTTGAGCATCTTGGCGTCCAATCACTCGACCACTTAGGTCATATTGATATGAAGTACTTTTATCCGCAGGGTCAATATAACTCGTCAGTAAACCTATTTTGTTGCGTAGATATTTCTCCACTCGTCCGTCAGGTAAAGTAGTTTGTACTAAATAACCGCAGTTATTGTAGTGGTACTGGATAGTTTCACCCCGTGCATTGATACTTTCCGTTAAGTAGCCCCGTTTATCATAATGGTAATGACTTTCTGAGTTTGAACAATCACGGTATTTAATCAGCTGGCTGTATTCATTCCAAAAGAGGTATTTATTTTTATTAATCGCATCTGTTATACGGACAACTCTACCTTGTAGATCATATTGATAAGCTGTTTTATAGCCTAGTGGATCTTTTTCGCTCAGTAGATTGCCTTTATCATCATATTTAAAAAAGGTTTTATTTCCAGCAATGTCAGTAATAACTAAGGGAAGTGCCCAATGCTCCATAAAAGTGGTATGTTCACTTCGCCCTAAAGGATCTTTGGTTTCTATTAATCGACCAATTTCATCATAACTATAGGACCATTCACCACCTTGGGGATCTGTCATTTTTTGTAATTGGCCCGCTACCATTTCATGGCACCAACAATTACCCAATGGATCTATATGTTTAGTGACTTCATATAATGCCCCCCATTGGTAAATATCCTCTCTACCAATATTATCAATAACACGTGTTTCACCCTTTTCTAAGTCATACTGGAAGCTATACTCCTCTCCCTCATCTCCCCAATGTCGTACAACACGCCATTCGTGTGTTGCTTGAGGCTCTAATAGAGGGGGCAGGGTATAAGGTGTGCCATCTGCTAATGTTGGTTGTGGTCTTTTTTCAGGTACTTCAAAAAATGACCATTCATAATAGCGAGTTGCCCCAGTAGGTAAAGTATGGCTAGTCATATAACGTTCTTTATTGTAAGTAAAACGTCGTATTACTTGACCTACAGGATCTTTAACCTCACTAAGATCACCTGCCTCAGTATAATCATAGCTAACTAGTAATTCAGCATTCTCAATAAGCTCTAGGTTTGTTTTATTAAAATAGAGACGTTCGATAGATGTTACACGTTGTTGATGTTTGCCTTGATAATTTAAACCTATTGTTAGATTATTGAATGGATCTTTTAAAAATTCTAAACGGCCTTGTTCATCGTAAAATAAATTAAGTTGATTTTGATTACGATCACCTAAACGCACTAAACGTGATCGTTTTGCATTGGTTGGATCAACTTCAAAAATCTGGTATAACCCTGTATTAATATCTTCAACAGCTGTTATTCCTGCGCCTAATTCAAAAAAACTAAGCCCATCCAGAATACTAACGAAATTATCTCCTGTTTTAAGTCTGCCTAGCTCTAAGCGTTCACTATCTTGATTAATATAAACTGATAAATCACCGCCTTCTGGATGAGGTACACGCTCTATAGCTACTTCGTAAAAAACACTCCAACCTGCTCCAAAAAGACCATTAGTAGCAATATTCTCTGTACTATAGCTACGTTGCCAAGTGATAGGAATCATACCTGGTAGTGAAAAATCTAAATCTTCTTCACCATTTTGAATTTTAGCTCCTGTAGAAACAGAAACAGGATTACCCGCACAGCGTCTACCGGCGAAGCGCCGGCTAATTAATATGCCGATAATGATACCTGCAATTTGCCCAATTTTATTTTTGCCACTGTGAATATCACGAACAATAATGGAGTCGCCGCCCATACGTACATCTGTAGATATTTTCACATTGGGTGCAGGGGCATCTTTATTAATAGTAGCATCACAAGTTGTTCTCTCGCTATCTCTTGCTGCTGGTTGGCTATTAATGAATACTTCTCTTGAACCCTCTGCTATATATTGCTCTGGCATAGGTGGATGGCGTTGGCATAAGACTTTATCATTGGGGGCAGGTTCAGTGCCGGGGTTGGCCTGAGCAACCATTGGAGGGTTAACAATAGTATCAATTTGTTGATACCAACCATAAGGAGTTAGGCCAACCAATAAACCACCGAGTGTTTCTAAAGCCCCTGGTTTTTGAGGTTTTTCATCAGGAACATCTTCAATCTGATATCCAGCAGCTCTGGCAGACTTTAAACTATTGGTATTGGTATCAAATGAACCTTCCGCAATCACTCCCTTTTCTTCTGGAGGAAAAAGAAAATCCCCCACAGCATCGCACCCATCACTGAGGTGTTCAGCTATACTTTTATCACCGACAGGAATTAGGCTCGTAGCAGCCCCTAACATTAGACCCGCACCAACAGCTACGGCAGTTGCGCCTACCGCGGCCACAAGGGCACAAGGAGCAGCTGCTACCAAAGCGGCAGTGGCTGCCGCATAAACAACAGCCTGTGCTACGGCACTAAAGATTTCAGCCCATACTGAAGTGTGAATGATAGGATCAAGTTTTCTTGCTGCTTTAACTTTATCTGCCATATGAGTCTTTTCCTTGAAATGGGCTCTATTTCCTAATGGATAACTTAAGCAAAACTTAAGTTATCTTTTATTTCTTGCCAATGAGCGGTATCTTGTTCTGTTAATGGGCTTGTTTTTGAGTAGGTAATAGCTAACATTCTTTGAGTCGCAGGTATTTGGCATACAAACTGGTACTGATAAGAATGTTCTGGGCCACGAATAAAGTCTGTCATTATTTCATAGCCTTTAATATCCTTCGCTGTACCAGCAACTGACTCTTTAGGATCAGTACATTTAATCACTTTAACTTGTTGAGATAATTTTTTTAATTGGTTTTTATAGGTATTTTCCAGCGTGTTATTTGGCTCTATATCACCACGAGCTATAACCAAATTTGTTCCTCTGTCTTTGAACCACAACATATTAAGGCTCATATCTTGAGGAGAGTCATTCGGTAACCCTATCAGCAATTCGTTTGTTATATAATTCACAACTCAATCCCTTTTTGTATATTTACCATGATTAATTAAATAAGCGCTTTAGCATCAAGCCAAGGTAATACAACTTTTCGTTCACCTTGATTAAGCCCTTTTAAATGTTTTAATACCTCATTATATTGAGGGTCATCTGGTTTACAACGTAAGATAGCTTGTCCTAAAGCTCCATTATTTTCTTGTAAAAATAGCTGCAAAACAACTTCTCTGTTATTCTCCATCCATGCTTTACCAATATACTTAATGGTTTCTGTTTGACTGGTTATTTTGTTACATTGATTTAAAGTGTTAAATATTTGTATACGGGCTTCCAATACATTACGTTTTAAGTAAGCTGCACGCTCTAAATTACCTTTCTTTTCTTCTGCATTTGCTAGAATCAATTTCATTCCAGTATCATCTTGAATATCTGTAGAATAATATTGATTACCGATTTTTTTAATACCATCATCAAACAAACTAATAGCTTTTTTAAACTCTTTATCAGTAATATATCCTTTCGCTTTTTCAAAACTAATAGTTATCTCTTCTATGCTATTACAAACTGAAGTTACAGTATTTGCTACTGCCACTACAGATTTAACATGTAAATTCATATTTATATATTGATCTACAGGAATATAATCCATAAAGTTTACTCTTAATTACATTGAAGATTTTGTTTAACTAATTCAATTCTTGCTTTTAGTACATTATTTTTTAAATTTGCTGCAGTTTGTAAGTTACCTTTTTGCTCTTCTGCATTTGCTAAAACCAATTTCATACCTGTACTATCAAGCGAAGTCTCTGAAAAGTAGTTATCACCAATTTCCTCAATACATTCATTTAGCAATGTAATGGCTTGTTCAAATTTCTCAGTGGAAATATATTGTTCAACTTGCATTTGTTGATTTTCAATTATTTTAATTTCTTGACATTTCATAATATAGAACCCTTTTGCTCAATAAGATCAAGGTGAAACCAACGTAAATTTACCACCAGAACCCTCATAATAGGCAAGCCCTTGCATTTTCGCTGTCTCTTGAGCTGCTTGTTTAGATGCTTCACTAAACGATTTACCCGTAGCTATTAACTCTCCCATACGAGTATTTTGATCATTATTTAGCTTTATTGCATCAATACTTGTGGGGGTAGCCGCCGTACGCATATACATAAATTGGTCTGTTCCACTTTGAGCTACCATTATTGAATGTTTTTGATTAATTAAATACCCTGCATCACCACCACTTAATGAAACACCAGTATACCCTCCCTCTGTAGCATCATAAGGATGAGTATGGAAAATGCCTGCTACTTCTTTACCAGTAGGAACATTCAAATCAGGGGCAAATGAACCTGTTGTGCCTCCTTTGGTATTAATTATAGAATATTCACCTGTTGTTGTATCTTTAACAAAAGTTCCACCAAACTCTTGACTCTTGCCACCTGGAAAGCTATTTCCCCAAAGTTGATCAAAAGCACCCTGCATACTTGATAAATTAACCTCTTTTGGTGCATCAGCAACAGTTGCTGGTATAGTTGCAGGTAGTAGATTTGCTGTAGGAGGTAATGTATTTGAGTTAGCTGGAGGTTTAGAGCTAGACTCTGTTACACCAGCTTCATTCAACTGACTTTGATGAATATTGGCAGTTTGTTGATCTTGCTCTACTGTACTACCTTCTTGACCTCCAGAACCACCACCGAAATGGCTATCGACATCTTTTTTAATCGTTTGATTATCAACGCCCACAGCATCAAGAGCCGCCGCCTTCCCTACCATATTAAGGTCTAACACACTTTCGATTGTATTAATTTTTCCTGTTTGTTTAGCAGTAATATTAAACTCTTCACAGGTAATATTTAATTTACCATTAGCATGGAGTTCTACCACTGTTTTTCCACATTCTAATTTCAAATGGGTACCGACTCCTACATAATAAGTATCGGCTATATGGTCATTTTTATTAACACCTACTTTTAAAGTATCATTTTCTTTCACTACTCTTAAACGATTTCGCCCCATTGTAGCTACTTCATCTTGACCAATTGTTTTGACACGATTTACACCAACCCTCATCGTTTCATTATTTTCAATAACAGAAGTCATATCTTTCTGAGCATGAATAAAAACGAGCTCTTCACCTTTTTTATCTTCAAGCGTGAATTCATTAGATCCACCGCCACCGGGTGAACTATTAGTTTTAAATCCTGTTTTAGTTTTATTGGCTGGCATTGATTCTGCTTGAGTATTTACCCCATTGTTAATACAACCAGTTATCACAGGTTGGTCAGGATCACCTTCTAGATAAGTGATTAAAACTTCCATATTAATCCGCGGGATAGTAAAAGTTCCATAGCCTTTATGTGCCCAGCTACTACCTACACGCACCCAACAGCTTGAATTTTCATCAAACTGCCCCTCACGATCCCAAGGGAATTGAACTTTTACACTGCCGTATTTATCACAGTAAATCTCTTCTCCCTTAGGCCCAACCACTTTTGCCGTTTGGCTACCATAGATTCGTGCTTTGGGGTAATCTAAAGGAGGACGCCAAGGTACATCTTTGGGAGTAGCTGTAAAGGTATTGCGATAGCCTTGATGGAAATCACCCTCTGGAAAGCTAACCGTAAGATCTGATGAAAAAGCTCTTGCTAAGTGTGCGTTATGCTCTCCTCCTAGCGCTTCTGTAACCTGAGGCTGTTTACCTTGATGAACAATGGTGTTGATTAGCCATGGGTCTGTTGCATCTAAACTGGGGTGACCCTCAAGGATAAAATAATGTCCAATATGTAATGTAGGGACATCACTATATCCTTGAGCGAGTACTTGTTCTGTTCTTAATCGTTCTATTTCTATTTGTGCCAGTTGTTTACCTCTGGCATTGTCCATAAAGCGACCTGGGTAGTCATAGAACTCAACATCAGGCTCAGTTGCGCCATTAGCTTTGGCGCTTTGTGCACCTTCAGCCTGTCCTTCAGGTATTTTTGTATTAGTGTAATTATAATCGCGCCATGTAGCTCGTTTGGTTTTACTAGTTAGGTTCACATTAAAGGCTTTAATAACAGGATCATCAGCAACAAAACCTGTTCCAGAAGCATAACGTATCGCATTTTGAAGTGTTGTAAAAACTGGGTTACTATCACCAAAGATCATAAAGTGATTATTTTCATCATGTTGAAAATAGTAAAATATACCTTCCTCTTGGCACAGACGCTGAATAAAATGGGCATCTGTTTCATCGTATTGGACACAGTAATCTCTTTCGGGATATTCTTCTTTTACTCGAAACTCATGCTGTGCTCCTTCAACAATCCCATATTCATTAAGAGTTTGGCTAATAATTTGAGGCACTGTTTTATGTTGGAATATGCGTTGATTGGTGCGCTTTTCAAGATGGCTGAATCGAGGCGCTAGTATCACACGGTACTCTGCATAGTCATGCCCTATAGCACCTCGCTGTACCGACATAATAACGCCATGTACGCCACTCTTTCTGTCAGGAGTAAAGGCTAAATAGGCAGACCTTGAGAGAAGCTTAGTAATATCAAAACGAATGTTTTTATTAACAAGGGTGACTTCAAACTGATAGGGTTTACTGATGACTTCCTTGCCTTCGAAGGCTAATACCTGCAGCCCTGTATTTTCTAATCCGCCTACAGTTAGGGTAAAGTGTGACTCATTCGATAGATTAAACATACTTTTAGCCTTTTTTGAAAATATCCGTTTATCAATTTTCTGAATTGTCAATGGTTTTTAGACAAAAGGATATTAGACTAAAGACCAATATTTTCTTAAATGATATCAATTTAGCTAACAAACTTTTAGGGTATTCTAAAGAGCAAATAACAAGGATGGTTTATATAAGGACAAGAAGCTGAGTCTTTAAATGTCAATCTACAAGCTAACAATGCGGAAATGATTAAGATATTATATAAAAATCACAGGCAAAAAAACCCTGTATACAATAGTATACAGGGTATATATGGCGGAAGCGCAGAGATTCGAACTCTGGGAGGGCGTTAACCCTCGCCGGTTTTCAAGACCGGTGCTTTAAACCAACTCAGCCACACTTCCGTTTAGTCGCGCATATAATACTCGATTGTTACAGTCTGTCAAATATTTTCTATTGTTTTTTTTAAATAAGTCTATATTATTTATATAATGAAGATAAAATACTAACAATATTAAGATATTTTTACTATCAAAGGGGAATTTTTATTTATGAATAATCGTTATGACTCTCATGAGCCAAGAACGTATACAGTAGCCAGTGATAACTATATTGACCAAGTAGGTCAATCACAAATCACGAAGGTGCTACGTAACACTTATACATTACTCGCTATGACTTTGGCGTTCTCGGCATTAACATGTTATGCAGCTATGGCAATGAATGTACAACGTTTAAGTATCTGGGTTTTATTAATTGGTACTTATGGTTTAATGTTTTTAACCATGAAATTAAGAAACTCTATTTGGGGCTTGGCGAGTACATTCGCTTTTACTGGCTTTATGGGGTTCACACTAGCACCAACACTTAATATGTATTTGTACTTGCCAAATGGTGCAAGCATTATTACCTCAGCTTTAGGTTTAACTGCCTTTGCATTTTTGGGATTATCTGCGTTTGTTTTAATTACACGCAAAGATATGAGCTTCTTAGGTAACTTTATTACTGTTGGTTGTTTCATACTACTTGGTGCTATGGTATTAAGCTTTTTCACTAATATTCCTGGCTTATACTTAGCATTAAGTGCTGGTTTTATTTTATTCTCTTCAGCGGTTATTTTATACCAAACCAGCGAAATCATTAACGGTGGCGAAACCAACTATATTATGGCAACGATTACATTATTCGTTTCTATTTATAATATTTTTGTTAGTTTATTAAGTATCTTAGGTGTTGCTTCTAACGACTAAGTATTAATCATTAAAAGAGCCCGCTATGCGGGCTTTTTTGTATGGGTATTTATGAAGTTTACAATTGCTATTTATGCACCCCCTCAGACTCCTGCTTCAAGAAGAGCCTTGCGCTTTTCTCAAGAAGTCTTAGCCTCCAAACATGATATTGTGCGTTTATTTTTTTATCACGATGGTATTTATAATGCTATTAATAGTCTCGTTATTCCACAAGATGAGTTAGATACTCATAAAGAATGGCAATCATTCATTGAAGAAAATAAACTTGATGCTGTTGTTTGTATTGCTGCCGCATTAAGACGTGGGCAATTAGATGCGACAGAAACTAAACGTTATAAAAAAGTAGCAACTTCTATCACACCACCTTGGCAGTTAGCCGGTTTAGGGCAACTACATGAGGCTATTCAAGACAGCGATCGTTTTATTACCTTTGCAGGAGATGCTTAATGGCTAGATCAATGTTAATTATTTGCCAACAAGCCCCTTGGAGTAACGCCACAGTCAAAGAAACACTCGATTTAGCTTTTTCTGGAAGTGCCTTTGATTTACCGATTAGCATATTATTTTTAGAAGATGGTGTTTTTCAACTCGTAAAAGATCAGCAACCTCAAGCTATTGAGCAAAAAAATATTACATCGAACTTGCAAGCACTACCTTTATTTGGTATCACAGAAATTTTTATCGTTGAACAACACTTATATGTTCGTGGTCTAAGCCAACAACAATTATTAGAGCCTGTTAAACTAGTCCAACAAGAAGAACTAAACTCGCTTTTAGTTCATTATGACACTGTGATTACTAGCTAATGAATACTTTACATTTACTAAATAAAAGCCCCTTTCTAGGTAATACATTTGATACGGTACTAGCGTTTATTCACGAACATGATGGCATCTTATTAACGGGTGATGCTGTCTATGCATTACAACCCAATACAGTTTTTTTAATGAAGATAAAACAGTTACCCGTTACAATTTATGCATTAAATGAAGATATGACAGCTAGAGCTATAGACTCAACATCACATGATATTAAAATCGTTGATTATTCGGCTTTTGTTAGGCTCTGCACTGAATATAAAAAGGTTGTTACTTGGTCATGAAACTTACGGTTAATCATCAAGATATTATGCTCGATGATGAAGGCTATCTAATCAATTTACAAGATTGGTCACCCGCTGTAGCTAACGCTCTGGCAGAGCGCGAATCTATTACATTGACAGAATCACACTGGCAAATTATAGAGCTGCTACGTGCTTTTTATCAGCAATACGCCCTTTCACCCTCTAATCGGCCACTGATTAAATATTTAAATCAACAACTACCCACACAACAGATCAATAGTTTGACATTAAACTTATTATTTAATGGTAGTCCTGCTAAACTAGCGGCTAAATTAGCTGGACTACCTAAACCCACAAATTGCTTATGATAAATAAAATGATACAGCCCAATACGATAGAACATCCTTTTGCTCAATATATTCGCATTTTGGGTAAAGGCCAAAACGGTTCACGCCATCTCACGTTAGAAGAGGCCGAAACCGCTATGTTAATGGTACTAAATGATGAGGTTGAAGCAGTTCAACTGGGAGCTTTCTTATTATTATTACGCTATCAATTAGAAACAGCTGAAGAACTCGCTGGCTTTGCAAATGCTGTACGCAAAAAAATACAAACACCAAACATACCACTCGATATTGATTGGCCAACCTATGCCGGTAAAAAAAGACATTACCCTTGGTATTTATTGGCAGCCAAGCTATTAGCTGCTCAGGGCATAACTATTCTTATGCATGGAGCAGGAGCGCATACCGCAGAGCGTTTTTATACTGAACAGTTTCTATCCATGTTGGCGATTAAGCATTGTAAAAATTGGTATGAAGTAGAAACCACTTTAGAAGATCAGCATATTGCATTTATTAGCCTAGGAAGTTTCTCCCCTAAGCTTCAACAAATTATGGATCTAAAATCACTATTGGGTGTACGCTCACCCGTGCACTCTCTCGTCAGATTAATCAACCCATTACAAGCACGTTGCAGTTTGCAAAGTATTTTCCACCCTAATTATCAAGCGATTCATCAAGAAACTAGCCGATTAATAGGTGATACCTCCATCATTATTAAAGGTGAAGGCGGTGAAAATGAAGTCAGAGCAGATAACATTAACCTATTATTAGGTACTCAACAAGGTTTACCTTGGCAAGAAACATGGCCTGCCCTTTCAGAACAACGGTTATTAAAACCAAGCCAACTCACACCTGAACACTTCATGGCTGTCTGGCAAAAAAAAGTACACGATGAATACGCAGATTTAGTAATACCTGCTACTATAGCACTTGCTTTACGCGGCTTAGGCACCCCACAACAGGAAGCATTAAAAGAAGGTACGCGATTATGGCAATTGCACACAAATGATTAAGAACTGCCGCGATTAGGCACTAAGTATATTAAAAAAAGTAATATTGGAGTTGTTATGATTAGTAAATGTCTTTTTCCTGCCGCTGGGTATGGTACACGTTTTCTACCTGTTACCAAAGCAATGCCTAAAGAAATGCTCCCTATCGTTAATAAGCCTCTGATTCAATATGCAGTTGAAGAAGCCAAAGAAGCCAATTTAGGGCATATGGCTATTGTGACAGGTAGAGGAAAAAGAGCGTTAGAAGACCATTTTGATATTAGCTATGAATTAGAAAAACAAATTGCAGGTTCATCGAAAGAGTATTTATTAGACGGTATTCGCGATTTAATCGCACATTGTACTTTCTCTTATACCCGCCAAATTGAAATGAAAGGGTTGGGCCATGCGATACTCACAGGTAAACAACTGATAGGTGATGAACCCTTCGCCGTTGTATTGGCTGACGACTTATGCATAAATATTGATGGAGAAGGCGTTTTGAGCCAAATGGTGAAACTTTACAATCAGTTTCGCTGCTCTATTGTGGCTGTTGAGGAAGTACCTAAAGAAGAAATCAGTCGCTATGGTGTTATCGAAGGCAAAATGATCAGTGATGACTTATATACCGTTACTAATATGGTTGAGAAGCCTTCGCCAGAAGAAGCACCTTCAAACCTTGCCATTATAGGTCGCTATATTTTAACTCCCGACATTTTCAAAATACTAGAAAACACACCACCCGGTAAAAATGGGGAAATACAAATCACAGATGCGCTTTTAACACAGGCAAAACAAGGGTGTGTTATCGCTTATAAATTTAAAGGCCACCGCTTTGACTGTGGAAGTGCAGAAGGCTTTATTGAAGCCACTAACTTTTGTTATGAAAACTTTTATAAAAAGAATTGCTAAGGACATCTGATGAGTCAGTTAACTTGTTTTAAAGCTTATGATATTCGTGGTCAACTCGGCACACAACTCAATGAAGAAATAGCCTACCGTATTGCACGTGCTTTTGCACAGTGGCTAAAACCAACTTCGATTGTTTTAGGTGGTGATATTCGTGCAACATCCAGCAGTTTAAAAGCCGCATTGGCTAGTGGCTTAAGAGATGAAGGCGTCAATGTCTTTGATCTTGGGCTCACAGGAACAGAAGAGATTTACTTCGCCACAACTTATCTTAAAACCTCTGGCGGTATAGAAGTCACAGCTTCTCACAACCCTATCGATTACAATGGTTTTAAATTCGTTCGCGAAGAATCACGCCCTATTTCAGCTGATACGGGGCTTAAAGAAATACAAGCCCTCGCAGAAACACTGAGCTATAACTTGGTTGATGGTAAAGATCCCTCAATAGATGAATCTAAACGAGGTAAGTATGAGCAAGTCAATACCCGTGAAGCTTATGTAAAACACCTATTATCTTATATTGATTTAACAACCCTTAAACCGCTAAAGTTGGTTGTCAATCCTGGTAATGGGGTTGCTGGCCCAGTTATTGATGCGCTAGAAAAAGCACTAAAAGCAGCTAATGCCCCCATTGAATTCATAAAAATCAACTTTGAACCTGATGGCACATTCCCTAATGGAATACCCAACCCTATTTTAGTAGAAAATCGTGATGTAACACGTAATGCTGTTCTGCAACACAAAGCAGATGCAGGGATTGCTTGGGACGGAGATTTTGATCGCTGTTTCTTATTTGATGAGCAAGGGCAATTCATTGAAGGGTATTATATTGTTGGCCTTCTAGCAGAAGCCTTTTTGCAAAAAGAACAAGGTGCCAAAATTATTTTAGATCCACGAATGACGTGGAATACCTTAGAAATTATTGAAAAAAACCAAGGACATGCGGTTAAAACCAAAGCAGGCCATGCCTTTATTAAAGAGTCTATGCGTAATCACGATGCGATTTATGGTGGAGAGATGAGTGCCCACCATTATTTCCGTGACTTCTTCTATTGCGATAGCGGCATGATTCCTTGGTTATTAGTCATTGAGTTAATGTGCCGTAAACAAAAACCACTCTCTGCCTTAGTCAACGAACGGATCACTGCCTACCCTTCCTCTGGTGAAATTAACCTTACCGTTTCTGATGCTAAGAAGGTTATTGAAGCTGTCGAGAAAAAATACAGTCCTTCCGCAATGCAAATTGAGCATATCGATGGTTTAGGTGTCAATTATGAAGATTGGCGCTTTAATCTTCGCTCATCCAACACAGAGCCAGTCATTCGTCTTAATGTTGAAAGTCGTCATAACTCCAGTTTACTAACAGAAAAAACAGAAGAGTTACTAGCCTTTATCAAGGCTATTTAGAAAATAATGAACTATGGCTAACAAGAAAGCCATAGTTCACTATAATGTCTCTACATGAAAAAGATTAACGAATATTGTAATATTAACTTATAATTCGGCTTTAAGTTAAAATACAACGCTACAAACTATGCTAAAAAGAACTAATTTATCAGACGATTCTTGCAGTGTTTCTCCTAACAAAGAAACTGGACTGATAGCCTTTTTGCGTCGTAATCAGCAACGCCTTGGTATCATATTCACTGTCGTTGTATTCATTCTGGCCCTTACTACATTTGCCCATTTGGTAGAAGATATTGATCGACAGAGTCTTTCCCACGCGCTGAGCAATGTTTCATGGCTTACCATTGGTATTGCAATACTAGCGGCAATGACCAGTTACAGTATGATCTTAGGCTATGAGTGGTCAGCTAGCCGCTATGCCAATGCTAAACTCTCTTTACCTACCCTAGCACTAGGCGGTTTATCTGCTGCTGCTATTGGAAATGCGCTGGGTTTCTCTATGTTAACGGGTGGTTCTGTACGCTACCGTACGTACAGCAAGAAAAATATTTCAGCCATTGCCATTATCCAAATGACCGTGTTTGCTAGCCTTTCCTTAGGCGTTGCACTCCCGCCCATTGCCGCCATCATGGCATTTACGGATATCGATTACTCCGCTAAAGCACTGCATATTAACGAAACATTATTGATCATTATTGCTGGAGCCATCATCGCTGGTTATACTATTTTTCTAGCCATTGCCAGTCGATTTATCTCAAAAGAACACCCGTCAATTGACAGCCGATACCTTTGTTTAGGCCCCCTTAATCTACGCGTCCCCAATTTACGCCTTACTCTTCTACAATTTGTAATCACTTTTTTAGACGTGCTCGCTGCAGGCACTGTACTTTATTGTTTGCTTCCTGCCTCCGTCAGTATCCCATTCGGCACATTTTTAACTGTTTACTTACTCGCTCTCGCCGCTGGGGTTCTAAGCCATGTACCAGGAGGACTAGGTGTTTTCGAAGTTGTTCTACTCGCCGCATTCAAAGAACAGCTGGATCAACCTGGATTACTTGCAGCACTCTTACTTTACCGCTTAATTTATGTTGTAATGCCTTTAGTGATCGCCTGTTTAGTTTTACTTGTTATTGAAGCTCGAAATTTTGCTAGTCATCAAACTAATAAGCTATCAACTAATGCTGCTCCACAGATTGCACTACTCGTGCTTATATCAGGTATTTACCTTGTTTTCTCAGGAATTGTTCCAGAACGCGTTTCTTACTTAAGAGAGCTTTCCAACATATTCCCTAATATTATGATTAACAGTGCCCACTTAATAGCCAGTTTAATAGGCTTTTTTTGCTTAATTGCTGCACAAGGTTTATGGCGACGACTTGCAAGTGCTTGGCGTATAACACTTGCACTAACAATAGCAGGTACAGTCTTTAGTTTAATCAAAGGGCTGGATTGGCAAATTGCATTGCTACTTTCATTTACAACCGTTAACTTAATTACCTTTCGAAAAATATTTTATCGACAAAGTAAACTGATGGACGCTACCTATTCAAAGCCTACCATCATTGTTTTAGGATGCACACTTGCAGTTTCTATTTGGCTATATTGCTTTACTTACCGATACACACCTTATAGCAATGAGTTATGGTGGCAGTTCGGCTTATATAATGATGTAAGCAAAGGGCTCTGGGCACTTCTTGCCAATACCATTATCTTCGCTTTGGTTATCATTAGCTGGTTACTATACACTTCGCCCCCTAAAATTCTCACCCCAACTGACGCGCAACTGACGTTAGCTAAACATATTATCGCTGCGTCTAATCAACCCTATGGTGCGTTAGTTTTCGGTAAAGATAAAGATGTCTTATTTCACCCGCTACAAGATAGTTTTATCATGTATGCAGGCCATGACCGTAGTTTAGTTGCCCTATCAGACCCTGTTGGGAACCCAAAAACAACAACTGAACTCATTTGGCAATTTAGAGACTATTGCGACTTACACAATGTAAACCCTGTTTTCTATCAAATAAAACCTGACGATCTTTCAGACTACATGGATATAGGCCTTGTTATTGTTAAATTAGGCAAAGAAGCCATTTTAAACCTCAAGCAGTTCGATATTGAAACAAAGCCTGAATTTAAAGAAATACAACAAATAGGAAACGATAATAACTTAACCCTGAAAATCTATAATGCAGGTGAATTGCCTTTTGAAAAAATGAAAACTATTATCGACTCCTCTAGTCATAAAGAACAACAAAGAGGTTTCTTAGTAGGTAAATTAACACCAGAGTATTTACAACACTTCAGAATAGCTGCGATTGATTTTAAAGGTGAAATTATTGCTTTCATGAATTTACTAGAAACCAATACACAAGAAATCAGCACCATTGATTTGATACAAATACAAAACAATGCTCCCAAATTCACCATGGAATACCTTCTATTGAGTGTAATTGGCTCACTACAACAAGAAGGTCTTAAATACTTCAGCTTAGGACTAACCCCAGATACTGAACTAAAACCTAATAAGAATGGCCCAATGGCTTATCGCTTAGGATCATTAATCTTTAGACGCAGTCATTTACTGTATAACATTAATGGCCTAAACCGCTTTAAAGACAAATTTGATTTTGAATGGCAAATACGCTACATGGCAATCCCGGCAAGACTTGATCCATTTGTTGCTTTAACTGATGTAGCCAGTCTTATTTCAGGTGGACTCACCACAGCAATTGAGCGCTAATATAACAAGATCAAGCCCCATCTCATCGTATAAAAAATACGACTAATTAAAATGTTTCATAATAAATAATTTTCTAGTGTTGTCGGTAAATAAAAACTATAATGACTAATTAATATTGAAAATAGTTTTTCAGGCATTTAAAAGGCTACTTAGTAACACATACTAAGTGTAATTGGTAGGTTGTTTTATCTTTGCTGGAGAGTTAACCACAATGAATTTTTTCAAAAAAACCCTTCTCGCCACCTCTATTACTCTAGTAGCTACAGGTATCGTATCTGCTGCTGAAAATACATTACATATTTATAACTGGTCTGATTATATTGCACCTGATACTATCAGTAAGTTCGAGAAAAAAACGGGTATAAAAGTCGTTTATGATGTCTTTGATAACAATGAAATTGTCGAAGCCAAACTGATCGCTGGTAACTCTGGCTATGATATTGTAGTGCCTTCTAATGCCTTTTTGGCAAAACAAATCAAGGCAGGGTTATACCAACCTTTAGATAGATCTAAACTACCTAACTGGAAAAACCTAAACCCTACATTAATGAAAGTGCTGGAAGTTAACGATCCAGAAAACAAATACGCTATTCCTTATATGTGGGGAACCATTGGTATTGCTTACAATGTGGATAAAGTGAAAGCAGTCCTAGGTGATAATGCGCCTGTTGACTCATGGGATCTTGTTTTCAATGTTGAAAACATGGAAAAACTAAAATCCTGTGGTGTTGCATTCTTAGACTCACCAACAGAAATGTTGCCTGCCGCAATGAAATATTTAGGTGAAGACCCTACCGCTACAGATACTAAGAATATCAAAGATGCCCAAGCGTTATTCTTAAAAATTCGCCCTTATGTTGCTTACTTCCACTCATCTAAAAATATTTTAGACCTTGCTAATGGTAATATCTGCGTTTCTGTAGGTTACTCTGGGGATTTACAACAAAGTAAAAACCGCGCAGAAGAAGCCAAAAATGGGGTACATATCAAATACAACATTCCTAAAGAAGGTGCTGCCAGCTTCTTTGATATGATGGCAATCCCTAAAGATGCACCCAACCCTGAGGCTGCACATCAATTTATTAACTTTATTATGCAACCTGAAATTGCAGCAGAAATCACCAACTATATACGCTTCCCTAATGCTAATAGTGCTGCAACACCTTTAGTCAATAAAGATATTACAAGTGATCCTGGTATCTATCCAACAGAAGAAATAATGAAGAAAATATATACTTTCCCATTATTACCATTGAAAACACAACGTACAATGGTCAACAGTTGGACTAAAGTTAAAACAAGCAAATAAATTCCGCTCGTTTTAGTATCTAAAAAATCGAGTAATAGGTTTTTAAATAGACTTATTACTCGTTGTTATTTTTACTCTTTTGTATGGAGATTAACATCAATGGCTGTTGCATCAAGCGCTTTTAAAAAAGCCATGACGGGAACCCAGACACCTAAAGAAGCTCTGGTTAAAATTGATCGTGTCACTAAATCATTCGATGGTACTATCGCAGTAGATAATGTAAGCCTAACGATTAACCGTGGCGAAATTTTCGCTTTACTAGGCGGTTCAGGCTCAGGGAAATCAACATTATTGCGAATGTTAGCTGGCTTTGAAACACCAACAGAAGGACGTATCTTCCTTGACGGTCAAGACATTACCAAGCTTCCACCTTACGAACGTCCTATTAATATGATGTTCCAATCTTATGCACTTTTTCCACACATGACCGTGGAACAAAATATAGCTTTTGGTCTAAAACAAGACAAACTCCCCAAGAACCAGATCAAAGAACGTGTTGAGCAGATGCTCAAACTAGTACACATGACTCAATACGCCCACCGTAAACCACACCAATTATCAGGTGGTCAAAGGCAACGTGTTGCACTCGCTCGCTCACTCGCCAAGCGCCCAAAACTTCTACTACTTGATGAACCGATGGGAGCATTAGATAAAAAGCTACGTTCACAAATGCAGTTAGAGTTGGTAGAAATTATTGAAAGTGTCGGCGTAACTTGTGTGATGGTCACCCATGACCAAGAAGAAGCCATGACCATGGCTCAACGTATCGCTATCATGAATCAAGGGTGCATTGAGCAAATTGGTAGTCCGATGGATATTTATGAAACACCTGCAACGCGCTTAGTGTGTGAGTTCATTGGTAACGTCAACATGTTTGAAGGCGAAATTGTTGATGACATGAGTAACCATGTGACAATTACGTGCCCAACCCTCCCCAACCCTATTTATATTGGTCATGGTCTAAGTACCCGTGCCGAAGATAAAAAGGTAACCTTTGCAATACGCCCTGAAAAAATATTGATCAGCCACCAAAAGCCTGAGATTGAGCACCCAGACTATAACTGGACAACAGGTAAAGTATACGATATCGCCTACTTAGGCGGACATTCTATTTACTACATAGAACTTCCCTCTGGCGCGATTGTACAATCCTTTATGGCAAACTCTGAACGTCACGTTAAACGCCCCACATGGGATGATCAGGTTTATTTGTATTGGGAAGATGACAGTGGTGTGGTACTACAATGAATACGAGACTACTAACCTTTGCTACAAAGCTCGGGAGGGGGTCCGTTATTGGTATTCCCTTCGCTTGGCTATTTTTATTCTTTTTACTGCCTTTTATCATTGTATTAAAAATCAGCTTATCTGAGGGTGACTATAGCCCACCTTATCATGCAATGTTGTTATGGACAGAAGATCAAGTCTCTATCGTCTTAAATTACTATAGCTATTTAAGTATTATCCAAGACGATGAGTGGAGCTACTTGGCACCTTATCTGTCTATGTTAAAACTGGCTGTTATTAGTACGATTATTTGTGTTGTACTCGGCTATTTCATTGCCCGTTTTTTAGTCAAATTACACAATGAAAAACTGCAAAAAATATTACTTTGGTTAATTGCCCTACCAACCATCTTAGTTATTTTCTTGCATGGCTATGCCTCCTATACAGGTAATTTGCTAGCGCCTACAGGTATTATTAATAACTTCCTGCTTCATACAGGAATCATCAGCGAACCACTTGCCTCATTAAGTAGTTCATTTATGATCTATTTGGGCGTCATTATTAGCCACGTTTCATTGGTTATTTTCCCAGTTTTCTTCCAACTGAATCAACGTGAATACAGTTGTGATTTTGTTATACAAAAAATACGCATTTCTAACCTACCTAAAATGCAACTAATTATTGGTGCATTATTGGTATTCATCTGTGTTATTGGCAAATACCTAATTCCTAATCCCCTTGGATTTGAAAGTTTTGAAAGCTCAAGCTATTTAACGCCTTATTTAAACTCACTTGAATTAGCCTTTTTTAGTACATTCTTCTGTCTAATTATTGGCTATCCCATGGCTTATGCTATTGCGCGAGCACCCAAAAGCTCACAAGCCATATTATTACTCCTAATTGTCATGCCAACATGGACAGCGCTACTTATTCGTGTTTATGCATGGATGACTATCTTAGGTAATGGAAATAATGGCTTATTAAATCAGTTTTTAATGGGATTTGGGATTATCAGTACCCCTATTGAAGTATTGAACACTTATATTGCTGTTTATATTGGGGTTATTTATGCCTACCTCCCCTTTATGATTTTGCCGCTATACGCAAACCTAGTGAAGCATGACCAATCACTTCTAGAAGCGGCTTCTGATTTAGGTACTAAAAGCCTCGTGGCTTTCTGGAAAATTACAGTACCTTTATCTAAAAACGGTATTATTACGGGATGTATGCTAGTATTTATTCCTATCATTGGTGAGTTTGTTATCCCAGAATTACTGGGTGGTTCAGAATACCAATTAATCGGACAAACAATTTACCGTGAATACTTCAGCAATAACGATTGGCCAAGAGCAGCTGCCTTAGCCGTGATCATGTTGATGCTATTGATCATCCCGATTCAACTCTTTAACCGTAACCAATCTAAACAACTGGAGGCAAAATAATGAAGCGTCGTCTAAACTTCACTAACCTCATGTTGGTCGTAGGGTTATTATTTATTTATCTCCCCATGTTCATTTTGGTTATTTACTCTTTCAACGCTTCTAAAATGGTGGTTGTATGGGAGGGTTGGTCAACCAAATGGTACCGTAGTTTATCCGACAGTACTGACCTCATTGCTGCCTTATTCCGCTCCCTTGAGGTGGCTTTTTATACATCCATCACCGCAGTTATCTTGGGTACGTTAGCGGCCTTTGTGCTGACTCGAATGGATCAATTCCGCGGTCGTTCTATCTTCGCGGGAATGGTAACAGCACCCTTGGTCATGCCTGAAATCATCACAGGTTTCTCGTTACTACTACTTTTTATGGCATTTAATGAATTATTTAGTTGGCCAAGTAAAGGATTAATGAATATCTGGATTGCCCATGTTACATTCTGTACAGCCTATGTAGCTATTTTAGTTTCATCGCGTTTAAGAGAGCTTGACCGCTCACTTGAAGAGGCCTCAATGGATTTGGGTGCGCCACCTTGGAAAACCTTTATATTCATTACAATACCGATGATCGCACCCTCTCTTTTTGCAGGGGCTATGCTGTCTTTCGCGTTATCACTTGATGATGTGGTATTAGCCAACTTCTTATCTGGCCCTGGTTCAACTACATTGCCTGTTTATATCTTCTCGAAAGTGAGATTAGGTGTTGATCCACAAATTAATGCCATTGCCTCTATTATTCTATTAGTGATTTCAACCATCACCCTTACGGCTTGGTTTGTAAATAGAAGAATAGAGAAAAAGCGTAAAGTCGTTTCTTAAGCAATAAAAAAAGAGAAGCCATTGGCTTCTCTTATTTATTCCAATCTTTTGTTCTAAGTCTTCCCGTTTCATAGTAGTTAGATACCAAATCGACAAACTCTTTCATATCACCGTTTTCAACCACTAAGCGATTAACTGTTTGCCAATCAATATCCGTTTTAGCACGAGCAGGGATTAAAATTTCTGACTCTGACAAATCTTTTGTATTTAAAACAATGACACCAATGCCATGCAGTGCAGATAGCATTCTTAACTCATCTTCTGTGCCATCACCTGCAATACTTGTACATACGAGATAGCCTTCATTAGCCCAAGTTGAATTACTAACGGCTTGGAAAAAATATTCACGAACATTGGCACGGGTCATGCTACGTTTAACCTCAAATGACCAGAGCCGAACACTTTGCCCGTCCCCTTTTAACACACACGTACGTACCAACTGATCCCATGTTTCGGCAATAGGTTCCATCGCCACAATATCAGGATGCAACCACTTATTTGCATTCATGCCATAACGGTTACTGGAACGCTTTTCATCAATACGCATACTGTATAACTTTAATTCGCTAGCTAAATAACGTATAAGCAAGGGGTACAGATCATGCTCTGTTAATTGCGCTTGCTTTACTTGCTGTTGTTTATCTGCCTCATATTCAATATCCGCTAAATCATCAGCCACTAATGAATTAACCAGCCCCATTGTTCGGGTATCATCAAACCAATAAACGCGAGGTTTAGGTTTATCTTGCCAACGAATTTTTTTATTCTTTTTAATAATTTGGTCTTTTTGTGCCCCTATTTCAGCCACGATTTGCTGAATAAAGTCCTGTTCACTCACAAAACGATCATTTAGGCGCTTTTCTTGATAATCTTCTGGGTAGCGCTTAATAATCGCTTGTGCAATTTCTCGTGCCGTAAACTTCTGATTAGGGTTCTCCATTAACCAATTAGCAATTTTTTGCGTTTGAGAAAGCCTACTCATTATTATAAATCCTTAAAATAATTGAGTGATAAATATATCATATTCATTACGCATTCGTCAGAAACAGTTATACTATGCACCTTACAAAAAATTATTAGGTTGTTACATGTCTGCACAATTTGAACTTATCCTTACTTGCCCTAAAAGCCTTGAAGGGTTACTTAAAGATGAAGCCACCGAACTCGGTTTAATCGATGCCAAAGAACGCATAGCCAATGTTCAAGGTCTGGCAGACATGGCAACGGCTTATCGTCTATGCTTATGGTCACGTTTAGCTAACCGCGTCTTGTTAGTCATCAAACGCTTTCCACTCAAAAATGCCCAAGAACTTTATGATGGGGTTTATGACATTGACTGGCGTGACCACCTAGAACCCACAGGCAGCTTAGCAATTGAATTTACAGGCCAAGGTAGCGGTATAGATAATACCCACTTTGGAGCACTCAAAGTCAAAGATGCGATTGTTGACCGACTACGCAATAACCGTGGTGAACGCCCATCTATCGACAAACAATACCCCGATGTGCGTATACATGCCCGTATTGAACGTGGTGAAGCGACTGTTTCAATCGATTTATCAGGCCATAGTCTGCACCAACGCGGTTACCGCTTACAACAAGGGGCAGCGCCTTTAAAAGAAAACCTAGCAGCGGCGATTCTCATCCGCGCGGGCTGGCCTAAAATTGCGGCAGAAGGTGGCGCATTGGTTGACCCTATGTGTGGGGTGGGTACACTGATTATTGAAGGGGCAATGATGGCCGCTGACCAAGCGCCTAATCTTTATCGCGAGCATTGGGGTTTTAATAATTGGTTAGGTCATATTCCTAGTATTTGGAAACAAGTATTGCAAGAAGCAAAAGAGCGATCAGAGGCTGGTTTAGCAAAACCCCCACTATGGATTCGTGGCTATGAAGCAGACCCACGGCTCATTAAACCTGCGCATAACAATATTGAACGTGCGTACTTAGAGGACTGGATTAAAGTTTACCAAGGCGACTTAGCCACCTTTTCACCTCATCCTGACAAAGGGCAAAAAGGGTTGGTTATTTGTAACCCTCCGTATGGGGAGCGTTTGGGCGATGAAGCAAGCCTACTTTACCTTTATCAACACTTTGGCGAAGCTTTAAGAAATCAATGTGTAGGTTGGCAAGCAGGTATCTTTACCGGTGCACCTGATTTATGTAAACGCATGGGCATACGTAGTCATAAACAATACAGCTTCTTTAATGGTACGATTCCTTGTAAATTAGTACTACTAAACGTAAGCCCTGCACAATTTGTTGTACAACATGCAGAACAAACGACGGAAGAAGCTTCCACAACAAAGCCTGTTGCTATGTTATCTGAGGGGGCAAAAATGTTTGCCAATCGCCTCGAAAAAAACAAAAAACAACTGGCTAAATGGGCAAAACAACAGAATATTACTTGCTATCGCGTTTATGATGCAGATATGCCTGAATACGCCATTGCCGTTGATCTTTATGATGATTGGATACATGTCCAAGAATACGCCCCTCCTCGTTCTATTGACCCAGAAAAAGCGCAAACACGTCTATTAGATGCCCTTTCTGCTATTCCCCAAGTGTTTGATATCAGCCCTGAAAAAATTGTTATCAAACGCCGTGAACAGCAAAAAGGTAAAAACCAGTACGAGCGCCAAAATTCCGAAGGTCACTTTATGGAAGTACAAGAAGGTGACGTTAAACTGTTAGTCAATCTCAAAGACTACCTTGATACAGGGTTATTTCTAGATCACCGCCCCATGCGCCTAAGACTTCAAGAAGAAGCGCAAGGCAAACGCTTTTTAAACCTTTATTGCTACACAGCCACAGCAACCGTGCATGCTATAAAGGGTGGCGCAAGAACAACGACCAGTGTTGATCTTTCTAAAACCTACCTCGATTGGGGTAAGCGTAATCTTTTATTAAACGGTTTTTCTGAACGCCAGAAACTTATTCAAGCCGATGTGATGGAATGGCTAGAAAATGACCGTGAAGAATATGATTTAATCTTTATCGACCCCCCTACTTTTTCCAACTCAAAACGCTTTGAAGGGGTGTTTGATGTACAACGTGATCATATAAAACTGATTGAGTTAGCAATGAATCGCTTAAGTAACAAAGGAGTTATTTATTTTTCTAATAACTTCCGTAAATTTGTTTTTGATGATGATTTAAAAGAAAAATATCATGTAGAAGAGATTACCGAACAAACCATCGATATGGACTTTAAACGTAATACAAAAATTCATCATGCATGGCGAATCACAAAATAAAATTATCAATGACCGTTTGGACAAAGTAATTAATCGCAACTGGATAATAAGGCAATAGAAATAATCTGTGACTTATTATCTATAGCGATAATTCTTATAAAGACTATGATAATAACTCCTTAATTGCTTTGTCTTGGAGATGATAATGTCTAGATTTACTATTCCTACCGATATCCAAAGTACACCTGAAGAATCACATGCCATCCTTGAAGGAATTCATAAACAACTCGGTTCTGTACCCAATATTTATCGTCTTGTTGCACAAAGTCCTGCGGCACTAAAAGGCTTTATGGATCAAGCCGGCGCGTTAGCAAAGGGTAAGTTATCCCCTAAGATTAGAGAAGGTATTTCTTTAGCCATTGGCCAACTTAATGATTGCCACTATTGCTTATCAGCTCACTCCTTTATTTCTACTCAGCTTTTAAAAACAGACAAAGCTGAAGTAGAAGCCAACCGTAAAGCAGACTCTCACGATCCAAAAACAAAAGCAGCACTACAATTTGCTGTCAAGGTTGCAGAAAATAAAGGCCGTGTTGCTGAGAAAGAGCTCACTAAACTACGTGATATTGGTTTTTGCGATGCAGAAATTATTGAGATCATCCAAAATGTTACCCTTAATATTTGGACTAACTATTTGAATAATGTTGCAGAAACGCCTATCGATTTCCCTGAAGTTAAGTAAATCTACCCCTAACTCCCTGCAATAGGGAGTTAGGTAATTAAAGACACTAATTGATTAATCCTGATGCCTTCCCTAAATAACCACACCCTTGAAGCGTTTGATAGTTAATAGTTAAGATAGTGCGCAACGAATAAATATCACCCGTTTCTTCATCTACACAACGTTCAGGTGCTGCCCAGAGCTGTATTTTCTGGTTATTAGCCTCAGTTGCAAAGTTCATTTGTCCATCAGGCAAACGCTCATCAACATAAGGTAAAACCAGCGGAGCTTGGTTGATACGCTCTAACACTAATCCTTTAGGCGCTATACTGGTCACCCAGAGAGGATTTTTACCAATCGCCCTAATAACAACTCGATTATAATCATCCTCTCGACACCCTTTATTCACATCAGTTGTTAAACGGTTTAATTTCTTAACAGTAAAACGGCCTGACTCACCGGCACTTGGTTGCGTAGTGATAACACCCATCACATCAATAAATAGCTGACCTTTTGAAGAACGGTTAACCAATGTATCTGCATCAGCTGTAAAATTAGCATCGTCTAATAGTTGCAGGCGTTCATGGGTATTACTAATACAATCCGTCGCAATCCACTGCCCATTCTGTTTTGTCAAGACAGCACGTAGTTGCGTACTCTCTCGATCAATCGGCGGTTTTGTCTCTGTGTGTTGACAAGCTAGCAATAATAAGCAAGAAACAAATAAACAGCTTAAACGTATCAACGACATACTCTCTTTCCTTTCAATAAAAGCCAACCACTGTATGGCTAGCTACTTACCTTTCCATAAAGCACATCCCAAACAGTTGCCAACACTAAAACGACAATTGAAGGAATAAGCCACGCTAAACTGGCATCGGCCAGCGGTAGTGTAGAAATAAAATCAGGGACACTTAGTTTAGCTTCTTTTAATCCATCAAAAACACCAAAGAAGAAGGATACTAACATCACTGGGGCAAACACATACATCGGATTACGCCAAAACGATTTAAAGAAACTCATCAATACCAACACAATGCATGGTGGATAAATGGCAACAAGTATCGGTCCAGAGATAGCTAACAACTGAGTTAATCCAATATTTGATACAATAAAAGAAACAGTCGCCACAACTAAAACCACTAAACGATAAGGGATAGGTAATAAATTAGCAAAATATGTGCTACAAGCAGTTGTTACACCTATCGCCGTTACCAAACACGCAATACCAATTAAAATAGCAAGAAAAATAGCTCCAAACTCACCAAAGGTATAGTTCACATACGCTTGCAGTACTTTTGCACCATTATCTAATCCCACAGAAATAGCCGCACTGTTACTGCCTAATTTAAACAAACTTATGTAAACCAGTGTTAAACCAATCCCTGCTATAAGCCCAGCAATAATTGCATAACGCGCAACTAATCGAGTTGATTCAATTCCTCGTGAGCGTATGGCATTAATAATCACCACACCAAAAGCTAAAGAGGCCAATGTATCCATGGTTAAATAACCATTAATAAACCCTTGCGTAAACGCCCCTGTTTCATAGGCTTGTGTTGCGGGAACAACATCACCCACAGGATAAAGAAAAGCAGCCACCCCTAATATAGATAGAGCTAATATTTTTAAAGGGGCGAGAACATGCCCTACAGAATCTAATAATTTTGCGGGATAAAAAGAAACACCAATCACAAGAATAAAATAAACAAGGCTGTAAGCAAATAATGCATAATTTTCATATTGCAGTAAACCACCTTCTTTTAAAAAAGGGAATATGCCAATTTCAAAAGAAACAGTTGCTGTTCTTGGACCAGCAAAAAGGGGACCAATCGATAGGTAACAAACGACAGCCAGTAATGTTCCTGCTATTTTTCCAATAGGGTGAGTAAGCGCCGCCATGGTACCGCCCACTCGTGCCATTGCTACAATGGTAATGACGGGTAGACTGACGCCTGTAATCAAAAAGCCAATTGCAGCAAACCAAACATTATGCCCTGCATGCAACCCAATAAAAGGGGGTAAAATAATATTTCCAGCCCCCACAAATAGCGCAAAAGTCATAAAACCTAACGCTAAAATATCACCAAACTTTAATTCTTTCATCAAAACACTCACAAAGGCCATGTAATACAATTATAAAACATGTTGGCTAGCCATTTAGCTTAAAATAAGACAGCGTAAAAATTGCACAATATAACAGATAACCCTTATTCCTGTGAACGTAAAAAAGCCAACTTGATCATTTCGTTTGTCTTTAAGCACATATTCTTTAGTCTACCCCTACCCTACAAAAAAATGTAATAATCAGTTTAATCAGTAGTATTTTACAAACAGGCTAGGTTAAACTGGCTATCTACCAGCGTACAAGGATAACTCTCTTGAAAACTATTTTTATAACAGGTTGCTCTAGCGGCATGGGATTAACTGCTGCACACTTTTTAAAAGATCTCGGTTTTCGTGTCATTACCTCTTGCCGTAAAGAAACTGACTTACTAAAACTCAAAGAACAGGGGTTTGAAGCTGTTTTATTAGATCTCGATAATAGCGAGAGTATTAAAAATGCTAGCCAAGAGATAAAAGAAATAACACAAGGAAAGCTTTACGGCTTATTTAATAATGCGGGCTTTGGTGTTTATGGCCCTTTGCAAGAAATATCACGCGAACAACTAGAACGACAATTTTCAACCAATGTCTTTGGCTTGCATGAGCTGACCAATTATTTATTACCGTTGATGCTTGCTCAGGGTGAAGGGCGTATTGTACAAACCAGTTCAGTGATGGGCTTTATTGCTACGCCCGGTCGTGGTGCTTATGCTGCTAGCAAATACGCGGTTGAAGCATTAAGTGATGCATTACGTCTTGAGTTACATAATACAGGGATAAAAATTAGCTTAATTGAACCGGGGCCTATTACGACCTCGTTTTCTGAAAATGTTAACCAAGTTAATGAGAACAACCATGTTAAAAACCCCGGTATTGCGGCTAAATTTTCATTGGCTCCCGATGATGTGATGCCCTATCTCAAACATGCATTTACTCATAAAAAACCTAAAATTCGCTATCGTATTACCATGGTCAGTAAAAGCATGTGGTATGCTAAACGACTATTACCCAGTTGTTGGTTAGATAAAATTTTACTGATCAAATAATGTATAAAAAAACATCGGCAACTCAGTGCCGATGTTTTTTATTTACGTCGATATAACCCACTATAAAATAACAGGTTCTGGCTCTAGTAAAACGCCAAACTTTTCTTTGACAATCGTTTGTATTTTTTGTGCAACTTGTAACACATCCTTCCCTGTTGCTGTTCCATAATTCACTAGAACTAATGCTTGTAAAGGGTATGTTCCTACATCACCTTCACGAAAACCTTTTAATCCTGCCTTATCAATTAGCCAGCCCGCGGCTAGTTTAACTTGACCAACACTGTACGGGTATGTCACAAGGTCTGCATACTGTTGTTTTAACTGCTCTGCTTTTTCTATGGTCACGATTGGATTTTTAAAAAAACTACCCGCGTTACCTAACTGCATCGGGTTGGGTAATCGCTGTTGTCGGGTTTTAATCACCAGCTGACTCACCGCTTCATAGCTGAGCTGGTCAGTGTGCTCTGGAAGATTACTTTGCAGTGCGGCATAACCAATATTAACAGGTGCCTTATGGTCTAATCTAATTTGAACCCTTGTAACAATCCATTGTTCGGGATAGTGCTTAAAAAAGCTATCACGATAACTAAAACTGCATTCCTCAGCAGTAAATAAACGTACTGTTCGTGTTACTCTGTTAATCGCCTGTACTTGATGGCACACATCTTTAAACTCAACGCCATAAGCGCCAATATTTTGTACGGGCGCAGCCCCTACTGTACCATAAATTAAACTTAAATTCTCAATACCACCTAAGCCCTGCTGTACTGACCACGTTACTAGCTCATGCCAAACCACACCCGCTTCAACTTCAACGATCACCGCAGAGCCTTGTTGTTCAACGATACGAATACCTTGTGTTTGTATGACTAACACTAAACTATCAATATCTTGAGTCAACAAGGTATTACTACCACCACCAATGACGGTCACATAAATATTGTGTTGTTCAGCCCATGCTAAGGCTTCCAACAAAGTGGCACTGTCTTCAATGAAGAGCATATAACGTGCATTAACATCAATACCTAATGTATTAAAAGGCTTAAGAGAAACATGCTCTTGAATATTTAAGCTCACAGTTGCCCCTTCAAACGTTGGATAATAGCATCACAACCCACTTCTAAAAGGTCAAACATTTGATCAAAATCTTGCATATCCCCATAATAAGGATCTACCATTTCGGTACGTTCTGCATGGGCATAGTTTAAAAATAAATCGATAACAGCGCTGCCTTGAGGCATTTGTTTTAAGGCTTTGATATTGTTATGATCCATACCTAAAATCACATCAAATGATGAAAAATCATCGGGCTGTATTTGCCTTGCTCCAAGCCCTGATATATCGTAGCCTCTATTTTTAGCTACTTTCTGAGCACGCTTGTCAGGTGTATCACCCTCATGCCAACCACCAATCCCTGCCGAATCAACAAAAACTTTATCCACTAGCCCCGCTTGCTTTAGTTTATGGCGAAGAACACCCTCCGCCGAGGGTGAACGACAAATATTGCCCAAACAAACCATTAAAATACGCACTATTTTTGTTCCAACAGCTGCTTCACACGTTCTAGGTCTTCAATCGTATCAACTCCAGCAGGAGGAACCTCAATAGCCTCACCCACGTGAATTTTTACGCCATTCCATAAAGCACGGAGTTGCTCAAGCATTTCACAACGTTCAAGCCAGCAAGATCCCCACGCCACATAATCGTGCAAAAAGCCTGCACGATAAGCATAAAGACCAATATGACGACGAAAAGGAATACCCGCCGGCAACGTATCAGGTGCATCTAACATAGCATCTCTGGCCCAAGGCATAGGGGCACGGCTAAAACTTAATGCATAGCCAAAACGGTCAGTTACCACCTTAACAAAATTAGGGTTAAATAAACCATCTAACTCTTTAATAGGTTCAGAGAGAGTCGCAATTCTAGCTTCAGTATATAACGCAAGATTATTAGCGACTTGATCAATAATACTGGCAGGAATGAGAGGCTCATCGCCCTGTACATTCACAATAATTTCGTCATCTGCCAAATTAAGCTTGGTCGCTATCTCTTCTAATCGATCGGTACCTGAACGATGGTCACCTGTCATCAGAACAGGGGCTTTAAATGCTTGGCAAGCCACTTTAATGCGCTCATCATCGGTTGCGATATAAACTTGTTTGGCAGAACTCTCTAATGCTCTTTCCCAAACATGTTGAATCATCGGTTTGCCCGCAATATCGAGCAAAGGTTTACCCGGTAGACGTGTTGAGGCGTAGCGTGCAGGAATAACAACAATAAAAGGGGTACTCATTTGGCTAACCGCTCATCAGTAGTTAATGTACGTGCTTCATCAATCAGCATGACTGGAATACCATCACGAATCGGATAAGCAACACCCGCGCCTTTACTAATCAATTCTGTTTTATCATGACTGAGTTCTAAAGGACCTTTACAAATGGGGCAAGCTAAGATAGCTAATAAACTTTGATTCATTGTAATAACCTCATGAGGAAGTATCTGTCAAATGGATTCAGCTTATTATAAACGGTTTTAATTAACAAGCTCAGTAATTTTTTGATCAAACCAGTTTTTAAAACCCTCAGAAGGTGCTGTAACCACCTCTAAATACCACCAGTTTTTTTGTGCGATTTTTTGACATTTCACCGCATCTTTTTCGGTCATGATAATGGGGTAATCGTTATCGAATGTTAATGAGTCTTGCGTATAAACCGCATGGTCATTAAAAGCATGTTCTATCGTATTAAATCCTAAAGAAGAAAGCGTTTTAAAAAAGCGTTGTGGGTTACCGATCCCCGCAATGGCATTAACTGGTTGATCTTTTGGAAAAAACTCCGCACGGCATTGCTCACCCGTTAATACATTAATTAACTGAGTGGGCTCAAGCTTCATGGCAAATCCTTGCTCACTATCGCTTTCAGCACCATTGTAGATAACTGCATCAACTGAAGATAATCGACTCACAGGTTCACGTAAAGGCCCCATGGGTAAGCAATGGCCATTTCCTAAACCACGGGCTGCATCAATCACCACTAATTCTACATCACGCGCCAACTTATAGTGCTGTAAACCATCGTCACAAAGAATAATATCTATTTTTTCAGTCGATAATAATTGCTTCACTGCATTAACACGAACAGGGTCAATCACTAAAGGAACCCTTGTTCTTTTAACGATAAGCAGTGGCTCATCACCACATGCTTTAGCAGACTGATCAGCCGTTACGTGCCATGGAAACTGTGGCGGCTTAGCACCATAGCCACGGCTTACTACACCAACAGATAAACCTTTAGATCGGCAATATTCAATCAGCCATAAAATCAAGGGGGTTTTACCTGTTCCACCGACGGTAATATTACCAACCACAATAACAGGAACAGGCGCTTTATAAGTCTCCTTAGCTCCATTAAGGTAGGCATTTCTACGTTTTACAGCTTGTTTAGCATAAAGTGTTGAAAATGGTAGCAACCAAGTAAATGGTTTTCTTTGGCCGTACCATGAGGCTATTAAACAATCGCTAAACACCATACTACTGTTCAGACTCTACCGTTACCAAACGCAGTTTAGAAAGCCCTAACTGCCCAGCAACTGACATAGCCGTAATGACTGACTGGTATTTTGCGTTAGCATCAGCTGTAATCAACACGGGGATATCTTTATTACCTTTAGACTCTGCGGTGACAGCATCCATCAAAGCTGCTTCTGTTGACTCAGGCAGTACTCGCCCATTAACAGCATAACGCCCATCATTACTGATGGTAACTTCTAGCCTATCCGCAGCAGATGAAATCACTGGGTTACGCACACTGGCCTCAGGTAACTCAATGCTTAATTGATTCTCACGAATAAAGGTTGTTGTTACAATAAAAAACAGCAATAACACAAAAACGATATCAATCAGCGAGGCCAGATTAATGAAAATCTCATCACGTGCCGCGCCATTGCCTCTTGCTCTTCTAAATTTCACGTTCACTCGCCTCGAACAGTATCTGAAGATTTAGCCTTATTCTTTCTAGCGCTTGATGCAGAAGTATTGTCTACTTGATTGTAGCTATCATCAATTGCATCAACTAACTTGGTTACATTTTGTTCCATCGCCACCACAAGATCATCAACCTTACGTAATAGAAAACGATGGAAGAAAACCGCAGGGATCGCCACAATCAGACCAGACGCTGTTGTGACCAACGCCATAGCAATACCGCCGGCTAGTTTACCTGTATCAGGTGTGCCACCACCTAAAAAAGCGCTGAATATTTCAATAAGACCAAAAACCGTACCGAGTAAACCTAACAAAGGCGCTATCGCACCAATTGTACCCAAGGTATTTAAATAGCGTTCTAATTGATGAATAACAAAACCACCTGTTTCTTCAATGGCTTCTCTCATTTTGTCATGCCCTTTGTGAGCATTCGCTAAGCCTGCCGCTAAAATTTGTCCTAAAGGTGAATCCTTTCTTAACTCTTCTAGACGAACTTGGTCAATTTGGCCTGATTTAAACCAATTCCAAACCTTTCCCATTAAAGGGGCCGGGGCGATCTTCGTTGTTCTTAAAACAATTAATCGTTCAATAATAATACCCATTGCCACAATAGAACAAAGGATGATTGGGAGCATCATGATCCCACCTGATTTAACAAACACCCACACGTTTTATACTCCATTCTAAAATTTTTTACAGGTTAACTGTTTATAATAAACCGTTGTTACTCTTTTCGCCAAAATTTTTTTGTATCACGTGCTCTAGTAATAGGTAAATAATCACCCAACTTTATGACCAGAGCTCCGGATACTGCTGTATCTTCAATATTTGCTTGCACCTTATTATAACGCAATATCACATCAGGGTGCGGATGATGAAATGGATTTAACCACCCACGAGAAAACAGTACTGTTTCAGGTTTTATTGCAGCTAAAAAAGCGCCTGAAGAGCTTTGCTTACTGCCGTGATGTGCCGCCAATAGCCAATGTATTTTAATAGGGTTCTCTTTTACCCATGCCTGCTCGGCCTTAGCAGAAACATCTCCAGTTAATAACAAACGCTCATTCTGCGCCTCCACTAACAATACACAAGAAAGATCATTACTTTTTTTAGCCTCTTGCCATTGCCATAATGTAAACTTTACGCCATCCCACCACCAAGAAGCATTTTGGCAGGAGCTTACGGGCTTTGAATAGTTAAGTTTACTCACTTCACCACTTATTATATGAAGAACATTTAAAGACTGCTCAATAGCTTGTAATCCCCCGGCATGGTCTGTGTCTGCATGGGAAATAACAAGGGTATCCAGTTTTGTAATACCTTGTCGCCGCATAGCTGGCAATACCACACGCTCTCCAACATTAAAATCACCAAAACTGGGGCTTGTGTCATAGAGTAATGCATGTGTTTTTGTCTTAATTAAAACAGATGTGCCTTGTCCAACGTCAAACACAACCACTTCAGCCCTCCCCTCTTCGGGTAAAACTTGCTCAGTAAAAAATAGAGGGAAACAAAAAATAAAACCAAAACCACGCACCAACAAACCACGAGGTAAGAGTATTAAGAAGACGCCCAAAAGAGCTAATGGAATAGTCCAAACCGAATAAACTGGAGCAATCCACGCGGGGATAATAGATGCCATAAAGCCCAAGATACAAAACAAGGATTTTAATGCAGCCCCGGCTAACCACAATAACCAAGTACCAACAAAGGGTATAAAAAGAAAAAGCGTACCCAATAAGGCCAAAGGAACAACAATAAAGCTCACTACGGGAACAGCAATTAAATTAGCAATCGGCGCGGTTAAACTCACAGGCAGTAATAACGCCAACAAGATAGGTAATAAACCAATAGTAATGGCCACCTCTAACTTTATTGCGGTAAGCAACCAGTTTTGACGAGACAAACGCCCTGAGAACACTAATAGTAAAATAGCAACGGAGCAGAAAGACAACCAAAAACCAGCTTGCAAACTGGCCAGCGGATCAACAGCTAATACAATGGCTAATACCATTAAAAAAGGTGTCACAATCCCTAAATGGCGAAATCTTAAACGCCATATAAAAACCAACGCCAACATAATACAAGCCCGCTTCACAGGCACCTCAAAACCTGCTAGTAGCCCATAACCTAAAGCACCTAACATAGCCAAACCACAAGCAACAGGTAACCAAGGGATTCTGGTAGGCCATAAGCCTAACCGTACTAAGCACACTACCCAGAAATAAATAAAGCCTGCAAGTAATGTAATGTGCTGCCCTGAAATCACCATCAGATGAATGGTGCCTGTTTCTTGTAATACCTGCCACTGCTGTTTTGTTAAACCAGAACCATCGCCCAATACCAATGCGACAATACCTGCTCGCATATCTTCGGGAAGGTGCTGATTAATTTTTACTTTTACTAAATACCGCCAGTTACTGGCATAAGCACTTGCCTCTAAACGGTACCCCTCTTTTACTGTACCAGTTGCGCCTATATGTTTAGCAGTTAACCATTGCTCATAATCAAAAGTGTTAGGGTTAACAGTTCCTCGCGGGTATTTAAGCCTTACTTTTAAACGCCAACGCTCCCCTGTTTCTAGAGGCTCTCCCTGATACCATGAGAGCCTGATGTGCTTAGGTAATCTAACCTCAGTATTTTTCGCATGATCTAATTGAAAGCGTATGACCTTGTCTGCATATTCGGGCAACCCAACTATCTTTCCTTCTAACCAGAGGGTTTGTCCATCAAGACTACGGTCTAATCTATCACCAATAACAAAACTGGCGGCGCTCCCACCCCATACAAAGCCTATTAATAATAGGCCTATCGGATAAAACCGCCAAGGCAATAACGCTAAACCTAAACAACCCAGCAAGATAAAAAAAAAGGGAGAGGGTAAACAAGGCAAAAAACGAAGACTCAATACCCCTATAATAAAAGTACAGAGTGCTAACCGCATTCTAATAATCTACGTTATTATTTTCGACAGGCTCATATAACTCGGGGTTAAAAAACTCATCTTCCGTGAGATAGTCGCGCCCAATATTTATCACACACCCCTCCAATAAAGAAATAGTGACGGTCTCATCATGATCTTGAAATAATAGTCGGTTACCATCTGATGCAATAGGTGCGCCCCAGACCTTAATCACGTCTGCCAAATACATACCAAGCACCACTTGTCGCGTTTGTACCAAACGATTACGCTCAACCTGGGAGTATTTAGCACAATATTTTTTCTTTATTTCAGCAGGTGAGATACGGTAGCGAATTTTATCAGCCATCCGATCATCCAGCACCACTGGTACCTTTTGGACGGCTAAACTACCACTTTCATAGTTTGAAACAATCCCTTTCCCAACAGTTGCTTCAGCGCATGGCTTATCAGAAAAAATACGCTGCCCTTGTGAGTCCATACAATTATAGACTTTAGCATCGACATAACAGATGGCTAACAGTGAGCAAATAAGATAACCAATCCTTTTCATAAACTCATTATAATCAATAATATTTTCTCTAATTTAACATAAAACACCATAAATTTTCACTGTTTAAGCTCATCAAAAGACTTATAATCTAGTTGCATATATATTGATGGTTGCTATCACACGTACTTTACGATTAAATATTACTTTTTATATTGGAAATAAAAGACACTAGCACTATGATGAGTAAAAGAACGCCCCTTTATGTTTATGTAATTATTATTACTGTTATCTTACTGCTTATTTGGGGACAAACTAGGGATGGAAAACTCTTACCAAAAGTGCAAGAGCAATTTACATTAATTATTCCTAAAACAGATATTGCACCAGAACACAATGCGTTTATTGCAATGGCAGGTTTTAATGTTGATACGCCTGAACAAATGTTTCCGGATGGGTTTAAAGCCATCGAAGTATTTATTAAGAAAACTCAAGAAACACCTTATGAATACAACATGCCCTTTGTTTTACCCGGCAACAACCAATTAAGCGCTCTTTATAAATCGCCCTGTGATGCACAAACTAACAATATAAACTGTCTGCCTGAGATTAAAGGGCAGTCATCACACATTAGGCAATTACTAGAAGAGCAACAAGGCTATATTAACAACTACCTTGCTTTACAAAAATACTCTCAGTTTGCGCACATCCTCCCTTATAATATTAATAGTTCTGTTCCCTACCAATACATCAACAGCATTTCTCAGCTACTCACCGCACAAGCCATATTAGATATCCAAAATGGACAAATAGACAAAGGAATGCGTTTTTTAATTAACGACATTACATTTTATCGCCATATGCTAGCAAGTAAGCAGAAAACATTAGAAGATAACAGTATATTTATCACGACACTGACTAACCACTACTTTGTTTTAGATCGCTTATTACATTCGGGCATTCATTTAAAACCTTATCTTGCAGAGCTAGAACCTCTATTAGCACCGCTGTCTAAACAAGAGAGAAGCCTACTTATTCCGCTAGAAAACGAAAGAAACTATCAAATGGTTGTTGCCGCTACCTTAGCTCATGTAGCTTTGTATACAGGAGACACTGTTTTAGGTGGATGTTATAACAATAGCTGTTCTTTTGATCGTTATTTTTCACGCCTTTTTTACAAATTTAATGATACACTCAATGCCATTTTTATAGACTGGCAACCCACAATTAGTTTTGCTCAAAAGGACGAGCCTCTTGATGAAACTTACTTAGAACGTTTAAAAACATTAAATACAATAGAGGTAACACGCCATACGATAAGCACATATCGTCTATATGAGCGTTATGGATTATTTCTATTTAAAAACTATGCGGGTGAGAAACAAAAAAATACCTTATATTTCAGCCAAGGCTACTCCATGTGGTTTATAAAAATCTACTTACTTAATAATGATATTAATAAATTAAATGCATCCCTTCAAAATGTTTATCCCGATGCATTTCCCTATAAACATGTTGATAATTAAAAATATTACTTACTTATGAGCAAAAGCTTTATCATGATATAAGCTAGCCAGAATCTTTGTTTAATTTTATAATTATGAAACATATTAGATACTAAATTAATTGATTTTACTTTCCATAAAGACTTAATAATCCGTATACTTAAGAAGTTTAAGTTTTAATAATTTTATTAACAGGAGATTGAATGGAACTGGGCTTGCGTGAATGGCTAATTATTATTGGTCTCATTGTTATTGCAGCCATTCTCTTTGATGGCTGGCGTCGAATTCGAGGCAGCCGTGGCAAGCTAAGGCTTGATCGGAATTTAAACCAATATTACGATAACGATGAAACAAAAACGAAATTTAGTCCCTCTCCTGTTTTTAATGATGATAAAGAGGTGATGGAGGATGCCTTTCCCCTGTCCTCTAAAGAAATTAACACAGCACATAAAGCGAAAAAACAAGAACCACAAATCAGCTTAAACTTAGCAGATGAAGTAGCTAGTGCATCCAATAATATAAACAGTAACGAACAAGAAACAGAAAGCAAACCTCTTCCTATCGAAAAAGTATTAATTATCAATGTTGTTGCACAAGACAAAGACGGCTTTAAAGGCCCAGCACTACTACAAAACATTTTAGAAAGTGGTTTACGTTTTGGTGAAATGGATATATTCCATCGTCATGAAAGCATGACAGGCAATGGCGAACGCTACTTCTCTATGGCCAATGGGGTAAAACCTGGAACCTTTGACTTAGATGATATTGACCACTTCTCAACACGTGCGGTTAGTTTCTTTTTAGGTCTTCCTGGTCCTAAACACCCTAAGCGTGCCTTTGATGTTATGCTAGCCGCTGCACGTAAACTGGCCAATGAACTCAATGGTGAGCTTCTTGATGACCAACACAGCGTGATGACTGCACAAACCATTGAACATTATCGTCAAAGTATTGTTGACTTTGAGCGCCGTAAACTGAAAAAAAGATATTAACCCCTTATATTTAAAAGGTACTTCATTGTACCTTTTTACTTTCTGGTATCACTATGCTGACAAAAGAACAAGCTTCTATACGTATTGATGAGCTAAGTAAAGAACTTAATCACCATAGCCATCAATATTATGTACTTGATGCACCGACTATCCCCGATATTGAATATGATCGCTTATTCAAAGAACTTCAGTCTTTAGAAACTCAATTTCCTGAATTAAAAACCGCTGACTCTCCAACGCAACGAGTGGGAGGCCAAGCACTTCCTCAATTTAATAGCATACAACATGAAACTCCCATGTTAAGCCTTGGCAATGCCTTTGAAGAAGATGATTTACAAAACTTTGACCGTCGAGTTAAAGAAGGATTAGCCACATCAGATGAGATCATCTACTGTTGTGAACCTAAGCTAGATGGTTTAGCGGTGAGTTTAATTTATGAGAATGGGAGCCTAACCCAAGCAGCTACACGTGGTGATGGTACAACAGGGGAAGATATTACCGCCAATGTACGAACAATCCGCAATATCCCTCTAAAACTCTTTGGAACAGACTGGCCCAAACGATTGGAAGTCAGGGGTGAAGTTTATATGCCCCATGCCGGGTTTGAAAAACTCAATACAAGTATGTTGGCCAGTGGTAATAAACCTTTTGCTAATCCCCGTAATGCGGCGGCGGGCTCTTTACGCCAACTTGACTCAAAAATTACCGCTACACGCCCACTCACTTTCTGCTGTTATGGTTTTGTTTTGCCTGACAACCAACAAATCACAACCCAACAACAAACGCTTGAGCAATTAAAATCGTGGGGAATTCCGATTAGTCCAGAGCTAAAACTGGCTAAAGGATTTGAGGAGTGTTTTGCTTATTACCAACAAATTGGCCAACGCCGCGATACTTTAGATTATGATATTGATGGGGTTGTTTTTAAAGTCAACAATATAGAGGCACAGCAACAACTTGGTTTTCGTTCCCGCGAGCCACGCTGGGCCATTGCTTATAAATTTCCAGCCCAAGAAGAAATAACTAAACTGTTTGCCGTTGAATTTCAGGTCGGCCGTACGGGGGCAGTCACCCCTGTGGCACGATTAGAACCTGTCCATGTAGGTGGTGTAATCGTTTCAAATGCAACACTGCATAATATGGATGAAGTCACACGCCTTGGTCTCATGGTTGGTGACTCTGTCATTATCCGTCGTGCAGGCGATGTAATTCCACAAATAACCAGTGTAGTATTAGCACGTAGGCCTAGCCACGCGGAACCTATAACCATCCCATCCCACTGCCCAGTGTGTGGTTCAATGGTAGAAAAAACACAATTAATAAAGCGAAGCAAAGGGCAAGAACATATTTCAGAGGGTTCTACCTATCGTTGTACTGGTAGATTATCCTGTCCTGCACAAGTAAAACAATCCATCATCCATTTCGTGTCCCGTAAAGCAATGGATATTGATGGTTTAGGGGACAAGATTATTGAACAACTGGTGGATCAATCCCTTATCCGCTCCCCTGCTGACCTTTACCAATTAACGTTCGATCAAGTGATTGTTTTAGAGGGCTTTGCCCAGACATCCACACAAAACCTACTATCCGCCATTGCTAATAGTAAAAAAGCAGATTTAGCTCGTTTTATTTATGCACTCGGTATTCCTAATGTAGGAGAAAGCACATCAAAACTATTGGCTCGCTCATTTGGCTCGCTCTCGCGTATTCAAGTCGCAATGCCAGAAATCTTAACCTCTCTTCCTGATATTGGGTTAGAGGTTGCTTATGAGATCAATAACTTCTTCCAAGAAGAGCATAATCAAAAAACGCTGCAACAACTGCTCACCTTTATTGAACTACAAAATGAAAGTGACATTTCAGATCAACTTGCTGCAAGCTTCACGCTAACTAAGCTCTTAAAAAGCCTCGACATCCCTTACATCGCAGATACAACTGCTGAACGTATAACAAAACGTTTCAGCAGTCTTGAAGAGATTATAAGGGCTGATAAAATAGACTTATCTGCAGTTGATCGCTTGCCAGAACGCGCGGCACAGAGTCTGCTTTCTTATTTTAGCCTTGCTAAAAATAGAGAGTATGTCCTTACCCTTGAGCAACAATTAAAAGCGTTTGGGATGCACTGGCAAAGCGAACCCAAGCAAAAGACACAAGCATTACCACTCACAGGTCAAACGTGGGTATTAACAGGCACATTACACCAGTTAAAACGGGAGACCGCTAAACAGTATTTAGAACAACTCGGCGCAAAAGTTTCGGGAAGTGTTTCAGCCAAAACAACCATTGTACTTACAGGTACTGATGCTGGCTCTAAGCTAACCAAAGCCAACGAGTTAGGGATTACTGTTTGGAGTGAAGATGATTTATTAAACTTATTGAAAGAAAATGAGATAACATTGTGAATATAGACAATAACACGCCCCCACCGAGAAGAGGGGCCAGACTAGCGACTAAACGTCGTGTATTAACCATTTTAATTATTTTATTATGCTCATTTGTGTTTGTTGCATGGCAAGAGCGCCCCAGCTTAACCATTTACAATATGTCTACAGAGAATTTATTGTATACCATCAAAATAAATGACAAAGACTCAGCGGTGGGAAGCATCCCCCCCAATACTCAAGAGAAAATTGATCTCCCGTTTATTAAGGGAAGAAACGCATCTGTTTATTTCCAAGCTAAAGCGCCTTCAAAAATTATCAGTGCTATGACGCGTACGGAACTTTTAGGGGGTATTAGTTTTTATATTCAACCTGATTTAACCATTAGCACCACACAAACACCACCCGGCTTTGTAACTGAACAACAAGATACCGATGAAGTAATTGTCAAATAATGCGAAGGCTACTGCTTAAGTAGCCTTTCTTCTCTAAGAAATGTCAAAAAACCTTGCTGTTCTGGTGTCGAGACAATATCCTTATAATCAGTTGGCCAGAGACCTGATTGAAAATCTTCATAAGCCTTAGGGTTATAACGTAAAAATCCCCTATTCATTGCCTGTTGCCAATACGCTATTTTTTGCTTTCCTTCGTATCCCTCTTCACCTAACGCTATCGCATAGAGTAACTTCAAGATACCACTGCGTTGCTTCTTAGGGAAAGGTCTCACTTTCAATCGATAACATAAACGTTTTAGCAAAGTTGGGCGTATGATATATTCAGGTATCTCTTTACTCGTTTCCAAAAAGTTAGGGTGGTAACTATAGCCATATTGCTCAAAATAATGACGCCCCATTTGCTGAAAGAACTCTTTTCTACTCCAGTAATGGTAAATAATATTATGTTCAATGACATCCTTTTGTTTATTAATACAAATAGCAAGACAAAACTGTTCTAGCACTCGACACTGATGATCTACTGGCCATAACTCATCTAGCAAATCAACCGCTTGTTGAATAATGGCTACATCATCCTTAACAAAACCTAATACACCTGAATTAATTAAAGGGATTGACAAGTCATACTGTAGGTGTGTTTTTAATAAATACTCACTCACTTTTAAAATCAATGCATCATAACGTCTTTCTTGCCATGTACCATCGATGGTATCCACTAAGATTTGTTTATCTGAAAAGGCAAAAAGAGCATTAATATCTTTTTGTACAACCGTATCAGTGTCTAAAAAAACTGTACGTTCAGCATAGGGTAATAGTGCTAATAGCCCCATTAATTTACGACGATAATGATAATGTGTATCGCCTAGCCAGTCATTTAACGTCTGTGCCTCTATGACAATAATTTCAACAGGCCACCCTTTATAATCATCAGGACGATCAGTGAGAATGCGAATAGTAAAACAAGGCTTTTTCGTATTTCTTAAAACACTTAAGATACTCAATTTCACTTCTATCTGGTAGTTTAAATCATCACCATAGACAATATACAACAACTGCTTTTCAATCGTTTTAATTGCTGAATTTAGGCTGTAAACTAACATAGCATCATATAAAATTTAGAATAAGGGACTTATCCTTATTCTAATAGACATTAGTATACTTTTTCTAGCCCAAAATGCCCTGAGGTCACCTTTAAAATCGTTCCGTTTGGCTCCCAGTCACCTAACACTATTCTTTTAGCAGGCTTCTGATTTGCCATAAGCTCGTGAATAGCAGGTCGATGCGTATGCCCGTGAATTAAGAACTGCACTTTATATTTTTCTAATAGCTCTACCACCGCCTGTGGTGTAACATCCATTATACTTGCTGCCTTATTTTTTTTATTAATACGGCTTTTGGCTCTTAACTTACGCCCAATATATCTTCTCACTATTAGAGGTAAGCGTTTTAGCAGAAATAAAACAAATGAATTTCTGTACAATCGACGCATCCTCTGATAAGCAATGTCTTGTGTACATAAAAAATCACCATGAGATAATAAAACTGGTATACCATAAAAATCAACTAATGTTGGATCTTTTAATAAAGTACAGTTTGCTAGCCGACAAAACGTAGAACTAATGGCAAAATCCCGATTACCATGCATCAAATAAATTGTAATGCCCTTTTCTGCCAACTTATTTAATTCATTTGCAATGCGGTGCTCAAATACACCCATCCCATCATCACCCACCCATACATCAAAAAAATCACCAAGGATGTATAAACGCTCACAATGATCAGTTTTATGTTTTAAAAAAAATAAGAACGCCTCTGTGATATCAGGGCGTTCTTCACTAAGATGCAAATCAGAAATTAATAAAACACTCATCAAAAATTAATCTGCAACAACCTCAGCTTTTTCAATGACAACATCTTCTAAAGGTACATCTTGATGACCTGCTTTAGACGTTGTGGCAACGCCGCGAATTTTATCAACCACGTCCATACCATCAACCACCTCACCGAACACTGCGTATCCCCAGCCTTGAGGAGTCGGTGCTGTATGGTCTAAGAACGTATTATCTTTAACATTGATAAAAAACTGTGCACTGGCTGAATGAGGATCCATTGTACGCGCCATTGCAATTGTCCCCACTTTATTAGATAAACCATTATTGGCTTCATTCTTAATAGGAGCATTAGTTTCTTTTTGCTTCATTCCAGACTCAAAACCACCGCCTTGAATCATAAAGTTATTAATCACACGATGGAAGATCGTTCCATCATAATGCCCCTCTTTTACATATTTTTCAAAGTTCGCAGCAGTAACGGGTGCCTTTTCAGCATCTAACTTAAGTGTGATAACGCCATAATTTGTATGTAATTTAATCATAACTCTTCTAATCTTAAAAAATAATAAAGGTCATTAAGAATACCATTAAATATCTCGTTACGCCTAATAAATAGCCAATATTATCGTAACAGATTAATAATGCTTCCTTATGCCTGATATAGTAGGCTATTGCATAGAGCGCTCTATAAATAGTTTAGCAGATATGCAATAATAGTCGTTTTTTCAAAATAAACTATTAAGAAGATAGCTATATAGAATAGGAAATAACCATGTCTACAGATGTTGTGATTGTTGCTGCCACACGAACGCCTATCGGGAGCTTTCAAGGCTCTTTAAAAGATATTACAGCTGTAGATTTAGGGGTGACCGTTGTCAAATCACTTCTTAACAAAACGAACATACCGCCTGAACAAATTTCTGAAGTCATTTTAGGCCATGTATTAACAGCAGGCCAAGGACAAAATACAGCCCGTCAAGTAGCTATTAAATCAGGCCTACCCAATACTACCCCTGCGATGACCATTAATAAGGTGTGTGGTTCTGCTCTTAAAGCAGTGCATTTAGCAACACAAGCTATACGTTGTGGCGATGCAGAAATTATCATTGCTGGCGGCATGGAAAATATGAGTCTTTCACCTTATGTGATTAATGATCTACGCCGTGGAATTAAAATGGGCCCAGGTCAAACCATTGATACAATGATCTATGATGGTCTGTGGGATGCCTTTAATGACTATCACATGGGAATAACCGCTGAGAATATTGCACAAAAATTTAATATTAGCCGCCAAGCACAAGATGAGTTTGCTGTTGCTTCACAGAAAAAAGCGAAGGAAGCTATCGTTGCCGGCAAGTTTAAAGATGAAATCACCCCAGTCATTAAAGGCAATCATCACCTCTTTGATACTGATGAACAGCCTAGACCCAAAACATCTATCGAAATTCTTAATCGTTTAAAACCAGCTTTTAAGCCTGAGAATGGAACCGTTACCGCAGGAAACTCATCGACACTGAATGATGGAGCCGCGGTGATTATGTTAATGACAGAAGAAAAAGCAAAACAACTAGAACTTCCCATTTTAGGCAAAATAGTTGCTTATTCTAACGCTGGTGTTGACCCCGCTTTCATGGGAATGGGACCTGCTGAAGCCGCTAAAAAGTGTTTAGCAAAAGCAAAATGGCATGTCGATGAGCTTGATGTTATTGAATCCAATGAAGCATTTGCATCACAGGCTATTGCTGTTAATCAAACTCTCGGTTGGGATACCAATAAAGTTAACGTTAATGGAGGTGCAATAGCTTTAGGTCACCCAATTGGTTCCGCAGGATGTCGCATACTTGTTTCGCTACTTTATGAAATGCAGCACAGCGATAAAAAGAAAGGGCTAGCCGCTTTATGTATCGGTGGTGGAATGGGAGTTGCTATTGCAATTGAGCGCACCTAAAAACTATTACTAAGGCTCTAATAGGTAGAATAGCCGCATGTATAAAACACTTACGACGCCTTTTGCTTCACTGGTACTGGCACGTTATCCATTAGATAGCCACCCATCATTGCAAGCATTTGATGCCGCAGACGAGTATTTATTAACAACAGTAGCGCAATGCGCTTTACCAGCAAACAGTCAATTTCTAATCATCAATGACGCTTTTGGAGCGCTGGCTTGTAATATTGCCACATCTTACTCGTTAGTTGACTCATATGGCGACTCTTATCTGGCGGAACTAGCACTTAAAGAAAACCTAGCTCATAACCATTTAGCGACTACTTCTGTTCAGTTTATACCAAGTACTGAGCCCTTAAAAAAAACCTATGATATAGTACTCATCAAAATTCCAAAGACACTGGCGTTACTTGAAGAGCAACTCATCAAGATTAAATCTCATATCACTAAAAATACTGTGATATATGCAGCGGCCATGATAAAACACTTACCTAAAGCAGCTATTTTGCTATTAGAAAAACACATAGGGAGTACAAAATACTCTCTTGCTGTTAAAAAGGCTCGCCTACTGACTGTAACACCCCATGAAATACCGTTAGCTCAATCACCTTATCCAACCTATTACTCTTACCAGCCTTTAGGCCTAAAACTCACCAATCACGCTAATGTATTTTGCAGGGAAGGATTGGACATTGGAACTCGTGTGCTTATCCCATACCTTAAGCACAATCCCCACATACAAAAAGTAGCTGATCTTGGCTGTGGTAATGGAATCATGGGGATCATCTGGGCAATGAACAACCCAGAGGCTGAATTGGTATTGATTGATGAGTCTTATATGGCCATTGCCTCTGCAAAAGAGAACTGGCAAAGAATATTTTCTGGAAGAGCAGTGGTTATTAATGTCAGTGATGGATTGATAGAACAGAAAAACGAATCATTAGATTGCGTGCTGTGTAATCCTCCTTTCCACCAACAACAGGTGATAGGAGATTACATTGCTAGAAGAATGTTTAAACAAGCACACAACAGTTTAAAACCAACAGGGGAACTATGGGTTGTTGCTAATAGGCATCTCAACTACTTTCAACTACTAAAAAAACTCTTTAACGAAGTTAAGACGATTACCCAAACTAACAAATTCATTATCTTAAAGGCTATAAAATAAATTTTTATTTGAGCGCACTACACCCATTCGTCCAGACGTTTATCCCACCGATGCTACCACCTCTTGCACCTGACTGATCAATAGTTAAAGTACTGCCTGAAAACCGCCTTAAACGCCCATAGCTTGTAACAGTTGCAGTAATAGTATATTTCTTTGCCTCAAGAGGAGAAACAGCAATTGTAAAATCAGCTTTTGTAGATGAACCATCGACAGGAATATACCCCATTCCGGGCAGTTTATTATCTTTAATATCTGCATTATTATAAACGCCATACTGCATATAGAGCTGATTCATCAATGCATCTGCTTGCAAGAGTCCAGCTTTGCCGCTATCACAAGCAGATCTCAATATATAGCTTTGATACATGGGATAAGCAATAGCTGCCAGTATAGCAACGACTGCTAATACAATCATTAACTCTACTAATGAAAATCCCTTAACTTTCGCCATTTATAACTCCTAAACTAAAATACTGGGAAGAACAAGTAATCACTATTTATCACTCCCTTAAATTAAATAATATCTATTTTTTAAAAGCATACCCTTGTAAATATCGACGAACTGTACATGCTTCATTTTCAGGGTCGGTAATATTACCAAAACAGGCAACCCCCGTAATAACGACAGCAAAGCATCCAGTTACCGTTGTTTCTGTACACATCTCATTTGTGCCAGGAGGTTTAGCTTTACAAGCATACCATGATAAAGTCACTGCTCGCTTATCTTCTGTATTACTAGCAATGGTCGTATTTTTATTAAACTGCGCACTATAAGGAGAGCCACTACCACAGTCAGGAATATCCTTTTTATCTAACGTACCGTCTTTCAACAATCTTAGTAACACATCCGAACCTGTTTCTGCTGCTTCAGTTGCTTGTGCGTTCAACACGTTAGTATTAACAATCAAACTACGTGATGTTGTACTAGTTGCGATGGATAACGCCAATAACATAATGATTAATAGCAACAGTAAAACAACGATCAACGTTGCTCCTTTTTGTTGTTTAAACTGACTAAATGTTGCCATTATTTACTTCCTACATTTTTTAGAGGATAACTTGCAAAATAATCTCTTTTGATAACATTTTTAGAGTCTTTCGAAGCTTCAGATGCACGAGGCTCATTTGTTTTTACGACGATATGAAATGTTATTAAGTTCGAATAGGAGATATCTACAGAACCGTTCGTAGTATCTGTTGAAAAATCACCACTCTGATAATCTGATACTTCACTGGCACTAAGGGTAACTCCTCTAAATTTGTCATCTTCTTTTTTTACATTGAACACAACGTCCTCGAGTGTCACCCCTTCAATAAACTCATTAGCAACTAAATCCCCATTAGCTGTACTTTCATCTGGTTTAGAATACCCTCTAATACATAACCCTTGCTTACTTTTATCATTAGTGCAATTAACATAAACATAACTACGATAATACAGTTTTTTACCTAAGCAATCCGTTATGTCTTTACTACCATCATTAAGCTTTACTTTAGTGGTTCCTACTACGCCCTCATCCATGCCATAAGCAAACCGGATGCCAATAAAACTGCCACCTGAAAAAATAGGCATAATAGGTGCAGTTACACTCCAACTATTATCAGTCTGATTATCAAGCTTCCCTCCAGGGCCACAGCCTCTATAACCAGCTCTTTGAGCCTCCCCTCCCAATAACCCCAATACAGTCCTTGCCGTATCTTGATTAACCGAGAGATTATTAGACGTAGTCCCCAATGTTGAACTAGAGATTAATACTTGCATAACGCCTAACAACAAAATAACACCTAGGAGTATAGCGATCATCAACTCTACAAAAGAAAACCCCTGCTGTAAAACTTTTTTCATTGCTAAATCCCTTACATTCCACACCAATTAGTTATTATTATTTTAAAGAACAAAATTTAAATAATATGATTTACCAGAAACACCATTTGTATCAGCTCCCCATGTGATTTTTAATTGATAAAGCTTAGCATTGGATCCTGTCACTGTAGTGGAACCACCCTTTTCTAATAAAGTCCAATCCACATCATTTATATTTAAGTTTTTTTCAAATTGATTTTGAAAATAAACATTATCAGCACCTGCCCTTGCATTAAAATCACAATTGCTACTTTTGTTATCACACTCAACTGTTGATGTTGATTTATTTATATAGCTATTAATTCCATTAGGGTTAGCCCTTATTCGCTCAACCATTGTATTAGACAACATTGCTACCTGCTCTGTCTCATAGGCATTTACATTAACTTGTGAACTACGAATAATCAACGTTGTAGCACCTAAAAGACCAACGACCAAAATCACAAAAGCAATCAATACTTCAATAAGACTAAAACCTTGGCTTACTTTTATTTTCATTATGAACATCCCTCAGTAGCAACCTTTACACTCCCTAATGCAGTAATTGTTATCATTCGACAATCGCTACCACTTTTCACCTGCCACTTAACATCTCCCTTCCCTTGAACATCAGCAAACTCTGCAACAGAAGAAGTAAAAGCCCCATTCTTATCAAAAACTTTAATAGTCTGTTTATCAACATGCAATCCTCTTGTCCCATCGGGATAAAAAGCAAGATTACTTTTGTCATCAATATAAGTTAGAGCTTTCATGTCTTGCTTATGCATCACGCGTAGGGCGGTAGAATCCGTTATGGAGGTACCTTTATCCTTTAATAAAATAACTTGTAACCCACAGTCATCAGAAGATTTGCATTTAGAAATAAGAACAGCTTGATTCGTCGATTTAGCAGTATTTCTTGCAAACTCAATCAAACCAACTAGTTCGTTAGTTGTTGCAACAACTTTGTTTTTATTAATCGCGCCCACAAGACTTGGTGCAGCCAGCATAGCTAAAATTGAGAAAACAAGAACAACGACTAATAATTCAACAATTGTAAATCCTTTTTGCGACAAAGTACTCATGATAAGTGACTTCCAACCTCTTTATTGTCCATAGCCATTTGATTTACCTTATTCTATCTTTTAACTTGAGTAAAAATCAAATATAACCCACTTTCACTGAGTATTATTAATAATTTTATAAGTAATGCAATGAGTAATATTGAAATATTTGCTAAATATCACATTTTAGTATTATTTAATCACGCAAAAACAACTGTTTGATTACCATGTACAAGCACTCTGTCTTCTAAATGGTAGCGCAGCCCTCTAGCAAGCACCATTTTTTCAACATCACGCCCTAATCTCACCATATCTTCAATGCTGTGTTGATGTGAAATACGAACGACATCCTGCTCAATAATAGGCCCAGCATCCAGCTCTTGCGTAACATAATGGCAAGTAGCACCAATTAACTTCACCCCTCGTTGGGCCGCTTGATGATAGGGTCTTGCCCCAACAAAGGAAGGTAAAAAACTATGATGAATATTGATGATTTTTTGTGCATAATTTTGACAAAGCGCAGGAGGAATAATTTGCATATAACGTGCTAAAACAACACAATCAACATTATTATCTTCAATTAACTGAGTAACCTTATCAAAACTCTCTTGTTTGTTATCGGGGGCAACAGGAATGTGATGATAAGGGACTCCATACCACTCAACCATGCTACGTAAATCATTATGATTTGATATGACACCCACAATATCGCAATCTAACTCATTACTATGCCACCGATAAAGTAAATCTATCAAACAATGAGAATCTTTGCTCGCCATTAGCATGACTTTTTTCTTTAGTACAGACTCTGTGACTCGCCATGTCATGTTAAATTGGTCTGCCACAGGTGAGAATGCTTGCTTAAACCCTGCCAAATCAAAAGGTAATGAGTCAGCCCTAATCACATGGCGCATAAAAAACTGGCCATTAGATAAGTCAGAATGGTGATTTGCTTCAATAATCCATCCATTGTATGTTGCTAAAAAACCACTCACTTTAGCAACAATGCCTATCCCATCAGGGCAAGAAATCACCAGTCGAAAGGTATTCATAAAGACTCCAATCATTTAAAATTAGCCGACCATTCTACAATTTTATAATTTGTTTAGTCTATCCATTTACTTAATTTTTATTTAATGCATACTTTTCTAGTAAATATTCAATGTGGCTTTGCCAAACTGTTAGCGTAGTTTCACAGGTATGATTAGTGTCTAATAACTGTTGAGCCTCCTGCCTAAATGCCTCAATCGTAATCGGAGCACCCATTTTTTCATTCGTAAGCCGTTGACGACAAAAATCATACCAAGCCTTTTTCTCATCATTTACTAGAGTTTCAGGATAGTTTCTTGCCCGATAGCGAAATAATAATGTGGGTAATCGACCATCTTCAAAATGAGCCATTTCATCAATTAATCTTGTAGGGTCTAAGCCTCTAATAGAATCACACAATCGTTTATCACGTACAGACAAGAATCCTGAATAAAGCTGTTGCTCTGCATCTTCAATCTCATCGTTAATGCCTGTACTGTTTGAACGATAAATTGAAACCAATTTATCGTGCCATATAGACTGCCCCACTTTTAATTGCTCTGCTTGCGCTAAACAATAGTCTACATCCAGTTGTAATCGTTCAACATCCTGTTCTCTCAACACCCCCAGAGGTGCAACGACAGGACAACGATTAACGTGTATCAACTTCAGCGGCATAGACTGAATACCTTCTGGCAACTTATCATGACGCGTATATAAATACTGGACTATTTGCTCTGCGGACAAATCAAATAATGGGCTGATGTCTTTTTGTAAATCACAAACAATGATTGCATTAGCATTAGTCGGGTGTTTAGCTAACGGCAAAACGATTGACATATAATGCCGCTCCGCTGAAAACCGCCCAGAAATATGAACAATTGGCTTTAATAATGGAATACGTGCTTGTGCTTCTCTCTTCAAGCGTAAATCAAATAAGTATTGATACAACTTCGGTTGTTTTTCCTTAACTAACCGAGCCAATGCAATAGTTGCTCGCACATCTGACAGAGCGTCATGTGCTTGCTCGTGGGCAATACCATTTTCTTTCGTTAACAATTCTAACTTTAAAGAAACCTGCCCTTCCAACTCTGGCCATATGATACCCTCTGGCCTTAATGCGTAAGCAGCTCTCAATAAATCAATAATATCCCAACGGCTATTTCCTGCCTGCCACTCACGCGCATACGGATCATAAAAATTACGGTACAATCCATAGCGTACCACTTCATCATCAAATCGAATATTATTATAACCTGCTGTACACGTCTGAGGTTGAGATAACTGTTGCTCAAGTTTTTTAAAAAACTCGACCTCTTTTAACCCCTTAAGCACTAAAATATCAGGCGTAATTCCCGTTACTAAACAAGCCTGTGGATGAGGTAAAATATCATCTGATAAGGTACAATATAAATTGATGGGATCATCTATTTCATTTAGCTCTAAATCTGTTCGTATACCAGCCACTTGTAATGGACGATCAGCACGTGGATTAATGCCTGTTGTTTCGAAGTCATACCAAAATATACTAGCTACCATCTATAATCCTATTATCCATCACTCACAGTAGAAATAAATAAGTCTCTGATTCCAAATAATAAAGAAAACTTTAGCTAAACTTCCTCATTATTTGTCACGAAATTTATTTGCCCAATACCATTAACCGCCTTACAATTCACATTTCTTTGACAGTTCTCCTTATATTATTAAAACTGTATAACTCAACCCACATTAACAGCCATTATAACCATGACAAAACAACTGACTCAACCTAACAAACCAAATGCACTCCAGCAATTGGTATTTTTTATTTTATCGGCACTGACTTTGATGGTCATTTTCAGCCTATTGCGTTATGCGCTATTTAAATATAATGCAGATCTAATAGGGGATACCCCGACCTCTACGTTCATTGAGGCCTTTTGCAACGGCCTACGCTTTGATGCCAAAGTCACTGCATTTATAATGATCCCAATAGGGCTCACATTCCTTTGTAGTAAGGTCATGGCTTTACGTACACTTCAACTCATTTGGCTTACACTTGCGGCCTGTGTTGGTATTTTCCTAGGGGTACTTGAGTTAGATTTTTATCATGAGTTTCATCAGCGCTTAAACAGCCTAGTCTTTCAGTATGTTCGTGAAGATCCTAGAACAGTATTAAGCATGATCTGGAATGGCTATCCCGTGGTTAAATACATGATTGCATGGATTATTATTACCGCGATAGTTTTTCTTATTTTCAAATTAATTGATCGCATCACGAAGAAAAATACCAACAAACAATACCCTTACTATGTACAATTAGTTATTTTTATTCTTTGTGTTGCTATCATTGTCTTAGCAGGGCGTGGTACCTTACGTCAAGGCTCACCACTTCGTTGGGGGGATGCTTATACAACAGATTCACCTTTTGCCAATCAACTTGGTCTAAATGGTACACTTTCTCTAATTGATGCAGCACGCAACGTAAGTAGCCGTAGTACTGTATGGAAAGCTACGATGCCAGATGAAGAAGCTGAAAAAATCGTTCGCTCTATGATCGTGTTACCTAATGAAACATTAGTTGAAACTGATAAGGCAGTGATTCGTCGTGACACTTTAGTGGACAAAAACAAAACCCTTCCTGTTAAAAATGTTGTTGTTATTTTAATGGAAAGTTTTGCAGGTCGTTATGTAGGTGCCTTAGGCAACCCTAGTAACATCACCCCGAACTTCGACCGTTTAGCCAAAGAAGGCTTATTATTCACCCAATTTTTCTCAAACGGTACTCATACCCATCAAGGTATGTTTGCAACCATGGCCTGCTTCCCTAACCTGCCTGCCTTTGAAACATTAATGCAAGAACCAGAGGGTAATAATAAATTCTCGGGGCTTCCACAACTTCTATCCATTCGCGATATGAGCGATGTGTATGTTTACAATGGTGATTTTGCTTGGGATAACCAAATGGGATTCTTTAGCAACCAAGGCATGACCTCATTTGTTGGTCGTAACGACTATGTAAACCCTGTATTCTCTGACTCAACATGGGGAGTATCTGACCAAGACATGTTTACCCGTGGTAATGAAGAACTTAATAAACTAGAAGCATCAGGTAAACCTTTCTACGCGTTATTACAAAGTCTTTCTAACCATACACCTTATGCATTGCCTAAAGATCTACCGGTTGAACCAGTGACCGATCAAGGATCACAGAATGAGCATTTAACAGCAATGCGCTATTCTGACTGGGCTTTAGGGCAGTTCTTTGAGAAAGCTAAAAAATCACCTTACTATAAAGATACAATCTTTATTGTGGTGGGCGATCATGGTTTTGGAAACCCTATACAATTAACAGATATGGATTTATTCCGCTTTAATGTACCATTACTTATTATCGCTCCTGGTATTCAAGAGAAATTTGGAGCAACCAGCAGTACGGTAGGAACACAAGTTGATATTGTACCGACCATCATGGGGCGTTTAGGTGGTGATGTTCGCCAACAATGTTGGGGACGTGACTTGCTTAACTTACCTGCTGGCGATAAAGGATTTGGTATTATTAAACCATCGAGCAGCGACCAAACAATCGCCATCTTAAGCGGTAACGAAATACTTATTCGTCCTAATGAAAAAGATGTTAAACTTTATCACTACCAAGTAGGTGCAAATCCAACTGCTACAATAATCGACGATAAGCAAGAAGCAGATAATTTAAAACAAAAAATGGAAGCCTATGTTCAAATGGCAACCAAGAGCTTACTTGATAACACGGCTGGGGCTGAAGCAGCTCAAACCGATAAGTAATCACTTGCAGTAACTCCACTTTTCATAAAGGTGGAGTTACTTCCTTATTTAACGTACAATAACTCTCTTAAAAAAATACAGTCATTACTGGCTAAACAAGCTATGTAATGATTCTTTATTCCATAGCCTGTTTATCATATTCCCATGCACGCATCGACTTTACTCTTTGACTATCCTAAATACTGGGCAGAATGTTTCGGTATTGCCCCTTACCTCCCCATGAGCCGAGAAGAAATGGATCAACTAGGATGGGACTCCTGTGACGTTATTCTTGTAACAGGTGATGCTTATGTTGACCACCCCTCATTTGGTATGGCTATTATTGGCAGGCTTTTAGAGGGTCAAGGGTTTAGAGTAGGTATTATTTCCCAACCGGACTGGCACTCAAAAGATGACTTCATGAGGCTTGGCAAACCCAATCTATTTTATGGTGTTGCGGCAGGAAACATGGACTCGATGATTAACCGTTACACGGCTGATCGTCGTATTCGATCAGATGATGCCTACACACCCGGCGGTATCGCAGGAAAAAGACCTGATAGAGCAAGTCTAGTGTATAGTCAACGCTGTAAAGAAGCTTATAAAGACATACCGATTCTTCTAGGAGGAATTGAAGCCTCTTTACGCCGTATTGCCCATTATGACTACTGGCAAGACAGTGTTCGTCGCTCAATTCTAGTCGATGCAACCGCTGATTTATTGGTTTACGGAAATGCAGAACGCGCTACTTGCGAAATTGCCCAACGATTATCTCGTGGAGAATCCATCGAAACAATCACCGATGTCCGTGGCACCGCGTTTATTCGTAAAGACACTCCCGAAGGTTGGTTTGAAATAGACTCAACCCGTATCGACCGTCCGGGTAAAATTGATAAAATTATCAACCCCTATGTCAATACCAACGATCTAGAAGAGTGCGCTGTCGAACAACAGAAAGCTCAAACGGCTCAAGCGATAGAACAACCACAAGTGGTTGAAGCAATACTCCCAAGCCCAAAACTAACAAGAGATAAAACGGTTATCCGCCTTCCCTCTTTTGAAAAAGTTCGTAATGACCCTGTACTCTATGCCCATGCTAACCGTATTTTACACCTAGAAACTAACCCCGGTAATGCAAGAGCGTTAGTTCAAAAACATGACAACCTAGAAGTGTGGATTAATCCACCACCTATTCCATTAACAACGCCCGAAATGGATTACGTTTTTGGCTTTCCCTACGCACGCTTACCTCATCCTGACTATAAAGGGGCAAAAATACCTGCCTATGAGATGATTCGATTCTCTGTTAATATTATGCGCGGCTGCTTTGGCGGCTGTACTTTCTGTTCTATTACAGAGCATGAAGGAAGAATTATCCAAAACCGCTCCGAAGAGTCTATCTTAAACGAGATAGAAGAAATTCGTGATACTGTGCCCGGTTTTACAGGTGTTATCTCTGATCTGGGTGGCCCGACAGCCAATATGTATCGCTTGGCGTGTAAAAGCAGAGAAATTGAAGAAGCCTGTAGAAAACCCTCCTGTGTCTACCCTGGTATTTGTGGTAACTTAAATACCGATCACTCAGCTTTAATTCAACTCTATCGTCACGCCCGAGAGCTTAAAGGTATTAAAAAGATTCTTATTGCTTCAGGCTTACGCTATGACTTGGCCGTTAAATCACCTGAATATGTAAAAGAGCTTGTAACCCACCATGTAGGTGGTTACTTAAAAATCGCACCTGAGCATACCGAACAAGGCCCTCTGGATAAAATGATGAAACCCGGTATCGGCACCTATGATACCTTCAAGGCTATGTTTGATAAATACAGCAAAGAGGCCAATAAAGAACAATATCTCATTCCTTACTTTATCGCCGCACACCCTGGAACAACAGATGAAGACATGATGAACCTTGCCTTATGGTTAAAACGTCATGGTTTTAGGGCTGACCAAGTACAAGCTTTTTACCCATCGCCTATGGCTACCGCCACGGCAATGTACCACTCAGGTAAAAATCCTTTACACAAGGTTACTTATAAGAGTGAAAAAGTGGCTATTACCAAAACAGAAGAACAACGGCGTTTGCATAAAGCATTTTTACGCTATCACGATGCGAATAATTGGCCACTATTACGAGAAGCTTTACAGGCATTGGGACGAAGTGATTTAATTGGCGATGGTGACCATCAACTCATCCCCGCGTATCAGCCTAAAACAAACGGCTATCAAAGCCCAAGGAGAAAAAACTCCACCCCAGATAAAGGAAAAAGTAAACGTCCTTTACTCACACAACACACTGGGCTTCCACCTCGCCAACATGATGTCAAAAAAACAAGAGCGCCCAAAAAACCGGTAAGACCCAAATAGCTATACAAACTCACAAAATATTGATTGCAAGCCATTGTATAGTTTAGTTAAATGCTATACTTGCAGTCTAACTTACCGCTAATAACTTTTAAGGAAAGCCCATTATTATGAAGTTTCTTACCTGTTCGCGCTTTATTTTCTTTATGATTTTCCTCATTTGCGCCTCATCGTTAGGGTTCGCATTTTACTTTGAGTATGTCAAACTCATGGAACCCTGTGTACTATGCTGGATACAACGTATTCTTTTTGGCCTCACAGGTATTACCTGCCTAGCTGCTTGTATCCAGAACCCACAAGGTGTTGGCCACCGTATTTACTCAGTGATCGCCTTGATTTTTGCAGCGCTCGGTGTTTTAGCAGCAGGAAGACAAATTTGGATAAAATTTAACCCTGAAAATACAGGCTGTTTACCTACAACCTTTACGAGTATTTTTGAAGATAATCCCTTTTTTGAAGCCATTATAACGGCCTTCAAAGGAACCCCTGAATGTGGTTTATACCAAGGTGATTTTTTATGGATAGAACTTCCTTATTGGGGACTTATATTTTTTAGTTTATTTAGTATCGTATTATTATTCCAACTATTTAGACCTCGCAAAATACAACCTAGTATTAATTAATCATTTCAACTCATTGATTTAAACCTAGCTTGTTCATCTCTAATAATGGTTAATTTTTCTTTTTCTAACTGGGTGCCAAGGTCGGCGCCCACGATGCCTTGGCGGATAAAAACTTTTGGGTCAACTTTTCGAATTTGTTCCGCTAGCGTCCTTAAAAAAACGACATTATTCCTTTCGTCCATCGGTTTATTCATTACCTCAATCACTACTTCATAAAGTCGCAATAATTGCGCTAATCGCTCTGGTCTTCTTAATACATCCATTCGCTGTAAAAATTGCAAAAGTGACTCTGGGCTTTGAGCCATTCCCTGCTGGCAAAAACCTAAATATTGCCCTACATGCAGAGCAAGATCCATGCATTCATTAGGTACTTTAAAACGTTGGTTAATCTGCTGAATTTGCTTTATATCGCCTTTTAAGGCCAACGGTACAGCAATACATGCCCAGCGAATAGCTAACGGCTGATGAGTTACAGCTGCTTGTTTTAGCAAACTGATCACCAATGCTAGATTAACTAACTCCGGTAATAACACATTTAAGGCATCACATTGCGATAGTACACTTAAAAAGACATCTGGGCTTTGCTCCATTAAGGCACGTGAAAACTCTTTCCATACCCGCTCAGCGGTTAAATGACCTAACTCACCACTGTGACTAAGGTGTGTCATTAATTCAAGCGTTTCATCAGCAACAACAAATCCTAAACTAGCATACCGTGCTGCAAAACGTGCGACACGTAAAACTCTAAGCGGATCTTCAATAAATGCCAACGATACATGGCGTAATAATCTCGCTTCAATATCGCGCTGCCCACCATAGGGATCATAAATTTGCCCATATTGATCTTCAGCAATTGCATTGATCGTTAAGTCACGACGAATTAAATCTTGCTCTAGAGTTACCTCTGGGTCAGTAAAAAAAGTAAACCCTCCATAGCCTTTACCACTTTTACGCTCCGTTCTTGCTAAGGCATATTCCTCACCTGTTTTAGGGTGTAAAAATACAGGAAAATCAGTACCGACAGGTTGATAACCTTTGGCTAACATATCATCGGCACTCGCCCCAACAACTACCCAGTCAATATCTTTAACCGCTTGCCCCAATAAACGGTCACGAACGGCTCCACCTACTTTATATATGACGACTTTCTCTTTCATTTTCTATTAATCTAAGATAGTGTTGGTATAAGTATTTTATTTATATCAATAAAGTACTTATTATTTATATTAAAAATGGTTTATACAATATTCTATTTTATAATCCATTAAATAACCAAATGAAACATTGTTTACTCTTTATCCACATTATAGATGCAAGGAAACAAAACATGAAAAAGTTAGCAAATAGAGTCGCAATTATCACTGGTGGTGCAATAGACAATGGACTAGGAACAGCACAAGTACTAGCCAAACAAAGCCCTACGGTTATTTTATTGATTACCATGAAAGTGTTACCGAGGCCGCCAACAAGCTCGTACAGCGGGGGCTAAAAGCAGAAAGTTATGATGTTGATATTCGCGATGCCAGCACACTCAAACAAATTGTCGAGTCAGTAATCAAAAAATACCACAAGGTAGATATCTTAGTGAATAATATCGGTGTATGCCATATTGTTCCATTTTTAGAAACATCAGAAGAAATCAGAGACAGAACTTTTGATATTAATATTAAAGGCACTTGGAATGTAACCTATGCTTTTTTACCTTATATGCTAAAAGCAAACTAAGGCAAAATTGTAAATTTATCATCAGCTACAGGCACAATGGTAGCCGCTGCAGGACAAGCCGCCTATGCTAGAAGTAAAGCAGCTATCTCAGGCTTTACTTCTAGCATAGACGATAGAGGTTGCAACCCATAATATTACCGTCAATTCCGTATGCCCAGGCTATATTGCCACCCCAATGGCAGAATCAATTGCTAAAGAGAGTAATCAAAGTAACCCACAAAAGGTATTAGATAGCATTGCAGCCGCTATTCCGATGAGACGCTTAAGAACTATTGAAGAGCTAGGTGATTTAGTGGATTTCTTAGCATCAGATGAATCACGTTATATTACAGGAACCCAAATTGTTATTGATGGCGGTTCAACATTACCAGAAAACTTTGGTGCAGTAAGCGTTTAACATTATATAAAGCGATGTTTTTAAAGAAACATCGCTTATCATTATTTCCCTTTTATTGCAGTGCAATTCGTTGAATACATTTGCTTAGTTTCTACATCTATCATCGTTAAACAACTTCCCCAAACACACCCTGTATCTAAAGCATAAACATGTGGTTCATTACAGCGACCTTCTAAAGCTGCCCAGTGCCCAAATAGAATATCTTGGCCTTCCATTTTACGATGAGGTACTTCAAACCAAGGCATATATCCTGAAGGAGCGCTATCAATCCCTTCTTTACTATTAAATTCAATTGTGCCATCCAGCTTACAAAAACGCATACGTGTAAGGTAGTTAGTAATCACTCTAAGGCGCTCTTGTCCTTTTAGAGACTCATGCCAATTAACAGCATCATTGCTATACATATTTTTAAGAAACTTACCTATTTCTTTATCACTTTGTAACGCTTTTTCCACTTCTGCTGAACGCATAAGGCTGTCTTCTAATGTCCATAAAGGTGGAATACCCGCATGAACCATCGCTATACAACGTACTGGGTCAAAATAAACAAGCGGTTGTTGACGTAACCAATTAATTAAGGTTGTCCCTTGTTTTGAATGAATAATATCTTGGATAGTATCGTGCTTTTTTAACCGATCATGGTCATAAAAGCAGGCAATTAAATGTAAATCATGATTACCTAATACAAGCTTGACACAATGGCGCATCTCATATAAAAACAGTAACGTTTCTAATGATTTAGGCCCCCTATTCACCAAATCCCCAACACACCAAAGCTCGTCTTTTTCAGCGTTAAAGGCTACCTTAGTTAATAACGTTTGTAACTCATCATAGCAACCTTGTATATCACCCACTGCATAGACTGTCATTAATGCAAGACTCCTGGAACAGCAAGACGAAAAGGTAAAATAGGTGCATCAAATAATTCACCTGTTTCCATTACTTGCATAGTATATTGCCCATAGATACTGCCCACAGGGGTTGAAAAATTAGCCGTACTGGTATATTTAAACATATCCTCTTTTTTTATACAGGGTTGCTCTCCTACAACACCGCTGCCTTTAACTTCTTTTTTATGACCATTACCATCGGTAATAACCCATTGCCTAGACAGTAATTTTATATCTTTATCGCTATTATTATAAATAAAAACATGATAATCAAATACATAATAATTATCTCTTGGTTCAGACTCCTCAAGTAAATAATCTACAACCACTTTAATCTCAATAGGATAATCTGTGCGCATAGGTACTACCCTTCTATGTGCTGGTTTATATAAAGCTGATCAGCAAGTCTTACAAACTCTGCTAATGTTAGCTGTTCAGGCCGTAATCCGCTGTCGACATTAGCCTTTTCAATATCATCGACAGACAACAATCGTTTTAAAGTATTTCTTAACGTTTTACGGCGTTGGTTAAATGCTTCTCTAACTACTAACTCAAGTAGTTGATGGCTTTTAGCTGGATAAGGCAATGTTTGATAGGGTGTTAATCTGACAATCGCCGAATCTACTTTAGGTGCTGGTGTAAAGCATTCTGGCGGAACATTGAACAAATGCTCCACTTGACAAAAATACTGTACCATAATGGTTAGTCGTCCCCAATCACTGCTACCCGGATCAGCAGCCATGCGCTCAACCACTTCCTTTTGAAGCATAAAATGCATATCATGTATAACATGGTGATGACTTAACAAATGAAAAATAAGTGGCGTTGAAATATTATAAGGCAAATTACCGACAACTCTTAGTTTTTCGCCCTCATCTTTGGTCAAAGAAGCAATATCAAATTTTAATGCATCCCCTTGATGTAAATGGAATAAAGTATTTAGACCAAATCGTAATTTTAATAAGGGAATTAAATCTTGGTCTAACTCTATCACATCGAGCAGTGCACCACTGGCAAGTAACCCTTCAGTTAATGCGCCTTGACCAGGTCCTATTTCTAATAAATGATCAGTTGAAACAGCATGTATAGAACGGAGAATACGATCAATAATCCCTGAATCCTTCAAGAAATTTTGACCAAATCTTTTACGGGCACGGTGTTGAAATAGCTCAGACATTCACAAAAAACCTTGATTGGAATAAACTTTATGAGTATTGTAAGCTAACTTCTCACTCATCAGATAATTATTTTTTTGTTAAGCTATTAATTTATTTATCTAACTTATAGCACCTAACACCACACGAACAGAAAAATAGCCGCTATAGCAGCTATTTACTCCGGAATCTTTACATAGAGCCTGATAAATTTGAGTCTTTAAATACGTTTGTTAATACATTACTTAACACATCAGAGACAAAAGCATTATTTTGTTCTAAACTAGGTGCAGTAGTGAAACCCTGCGAAGTGGTTGAGGAGTATTTTCCATTGTAGGTTTTACTCGGTGTTTTTAATTGTGCTTTAAGCACAGCTTTCACACTCGCATCATTAGCAAAGTTACTGTCTGATGGGGTATAAACAATAGAATCAATAATAATCGTTAATGTAGTAGAACTACCTGACTGAGGTCTATAGCCCATTTTAGACAAGGCTTCTTCAGCTTGTTTCTGTAATTTGGGAACAATATCATTACTTTGTACAGTAATACTGCTGGTTGATGAATATAACCCACCACGCGTCCCAATAATAGCAGAATGTCTCTGATCCACTACATTGACTGAAACCGCTTGTCCATGTCCAACGTTTGACAGAGAGTTACCTACAATTGGATTAGGTTTTAACTCTTGAGGACTTAAGGCACAACCAGCCAAAGAACCTAAAAAAATCAGACAGATAAAAACTCTTTGACAAAAAAGCATTCAAAAAACTCCCTCATTTAAAAATTATCATTCTTAGTAGTATAATTATATAAATAAAATTTTACCTTAATAATAGCTATACAAAATATATTTTTAATAATTTAAGATATTTTATATAACAAATAGACCTGACGACCTATTCACCGTTATAATACATAACCGTGTTTTTGCAAAAGCTATTTTAAGCACAATGGATATTTTTTTGCATCCTATTGTCAATACAAAAAGAGGCTTTTTATAAAGCATATCAGCAAAACAAGAATTCACTCGCTGATATAAGGCAGTGAAATTTAATTACTAATAAAATAAGAGTGTGACGAGCATATGAAAACGTATGACGTGCTAATCATTGGTGGTGGTGTTTCTGGTACAGCATTGCTTTATCAACTAAGCCGCTTTACTGACCTTAAAGCCATTGGCCTTTTAGAGAAGTATCCCCAAGTAGCAGCAGTTAACTCAAAAAGTTGCAACAACAGCCAAACCATACATAAAGGCGATATAGAAACTAACTATACATTAGAAAAAGCGCGCGTCACCAAGCGTACCGCTAATATGATAGTTAACTATGCCACTAAGTTACCTGCTGAAGAGCGCGATAACATCATCACCATCTACCCCAAAATGGTATTAGGTGTAGGAAAAACTGAATGCGACGCACTACGAGCGCGTTACCAAGTATTTAAAGAGCTATACCCAAATCTAAAAGAATTAGAACGTAAGGATATCGCAAAGATTGAACCTAAAGTAGTTGAGGGTCGCTCTGATTTAGAAGAGCTTTTTGCGTTAGGTGCCACGGATGAATACACGGCTTGTAACTACCATACACTTTCTGAGTCTTTTATTAAGTACGCTAAAGAATCTTCTGCTAAAAAGAACCAAATATGTGACGTCCTGCTTGACAACCCAGTCATAAAAATAGAAAAAATCAATGATGTCTTCCAAATCCATACAACAAAAACAGGCGTAATAGAAGCTAAATATGTCGTTGTTGCCGCTGGTGGACACTCTTTGTTATTTGCTCACCAAATGGGCTATGGTAAAGATTTTGCTTGCTTACCGATGGCGGGTTCCTATTATTTTACGCCTCAGGTTCTACAAGGTAAGGTTTACACCATGCAGAATCCAAACCTACCTTTTGCTGCTGTACACGGTGACCCTGATGTATCTGTTCCAGGCAAAACACGCTTTGGACCAACCGCTTTAGTATTGCCTGTTTTAGAACGCCATAACATGAAAACCTTTGTAGAGTTCTGTAAAGTATTTAGCTTGGGCTCTGATGTTATGAAAGCAATGTGGAAACTGCTTAAAGTATCCGACATTCGTCGTTATATTTTCCGTAACTTCATGTATGAAGTGCCTTATTTACGTGAGCGTTTATTTCTAAAAGAAATTAAAAAAATCATTCCCACATTAACTGTTGATGATATTAAGTTCGCACGTGGCTTTGGTGGAATTCGTCCTCAGGTTATTGATAAAAAACAGCAAAAACTAATGATGGGTGAAGCAAAAATCAATCCAGGTACGGGTATTGTATTCAATATGACCCCTTCCCCTGGTGGTACTTCTTGTCTTGGAAATGCAGAAAAAGATATGTATCTTATTGCAGACTTCCTAAAATGCAACATTGATAAAGCAGCTTTTGAAGAAGAGTTATTAAGTGGAGAAGTTGAACTACGCGAAATCGATCGCCCTAATGAGCATTCATTAGCAGAGGTTTAATAAAGATAATAAAAACCGCCTATATGGCGGTTTTTATTGTATCCATGTTCTATATTTATCCCCTAACATGGTAAGATAGGCTTACATTATTTTATAAATTATTCATTTAGGATTAAGTATGCCTATTGGAAAGATCCTATTTCCGTTTATATTACTGCTATTCGTAATGGGTTGTGCTGATCGTCCACCACAAAATCTAGACAATGTTTGCAGTATTTACAAAGAAAAACGTCATTGGTACAAAGCCTCTTTAGATACCGAAAGAAAATGGGGTGTTCCTCCACAAATCCCCATGGCTTTTATACACCAAGAATCCAAATTTGATGGATCAGCATTACCACCTCGTAAATATATCTTGTGGGTTATACCTTGGGGGCGCGTATCGACGGCCTATGGATTTGCACAAGCTCAAACAATGACATGGAATGACTACATAAAAGACACGGGCAATACAGGTGCGAAGCGTAATAACTTCTCAGATAGCGTCGATTTTATCGGTTGGTATATTAACAAAACACAAAAGGTAAACGGTGTCTCTAAATGGGATGCTTATAACCAGTATTTAAACTATCATGAAGGTTGGGGTGGATATAAGCGCAAAACACACAATAGTAAATCATGGCTTATTGGCGTTGCACAAAAAGTTCAAACACGTTCAAACAGTTATGGCGCACAATATCGCTCATGTAAAGAAGATCTAATGAAACCACAAAGTATTTGGGAATGGATTTTTGGTGTTTAATTAATCCATCTTTCCAATTCCATACTCTAATACCAATGATAACAAACTACTATAGATAAAATAAAAAATGACTTTATTAGAATTAGACACTAGACAGAAAGCTTTCCGAAATGCCATGGCATCAATGGCTGCTGCTGTGAGTGTCGTTACAACTAACGGTACTGCTGGCCGCTCGGGAATTACTGCAACAGCAGTTTGTTCTATTACAGATACCCCACCCACTATTATGGTGTGTATTAACCGTAATAGTAAAACCAATGCAACACTTAAAGAAAATCAATATCTATGTGTTAATATTCTCTCAGCAGAGCAACTCGAAATAGCACAACACTTCGCCGGAATGACAGAAGTTAAAATGAGTGATCGGTTTATGCTTCACAACTGGAAAGAAGGAACTCAACAAATCCCTGTATTAGATGGTGCCTTAGCTAATTTACAAGGCAAAATATCAAGCATGTCAGAGATGGGAACTCATACGCTATTCTTTGTAGAGCTGAACGAAATAGAAATAAGAGAAAACGGCAATAGCTTAATCTATTTTAATCGAGCTTTTCATGAGATATCAAGAAGCTAGCACCTCACATTAATCACCATTTTATTGGTGCTTGAATCCGCCCTACTTCGACGTCGAATGATCAAAACTAAGAGTCAAGCTTCGCGGTACTATCTAATAACACTGGACAATGCGCTTTTTTTAGTACTTGCAACGCAATCGAGGGATCAAAAAATCGACTAATCGCCGGTAAATTACGGTGCCCCATAATAATCACATCACAATTTATTTCTTTCGCATATTTTACAATAGAGGTCGCGGCATCACCGCCCATCAGCACCCCTTTTGCTTGAATACCTGCCGTCATAGAAAGATAGCATAACGCATCTTGTATCACTTGTTGTTGTGATGCATCGGCAGTTAAAACTAATTTAGCAAAATCATCCGTGTAGTGAAAAAACTCTGGCTTTTCTGGTAAGCGGCTATCCACATAAATCAGATCCACCACTTTAGCATCAGCACAAACGCGCTTTGCCAAATCCAGTAGATCTGTTGTATATTCCCAACTATCAACAGCTATTAGAACAGATGAAAACATAATATTCCCTTATCTATACAAGTTCTTAACTATATTGTTTTAATTAACCTATTAAACCACATAACAGAGCATAAAAGTACTATACAGTGAGTTTGCAATGCAATGCTTAGTATAATATTATGCTGAGTTCAGTAAAAACAAATAATCTATTTTAGATGCATTATAATAATAGAGATCACTAAAATGGCTAATTCTTCATTAGCGGCTTACTTTCAAAACAAAGCACAGCAACAAAACTTTCTGATTAGCAATACCCAGCAGAATACAATCCATCAGCTATCTGAACTAAGTGATCTACTATATTTAAACAAAAAAATTAAAAATCCTCCTTGCTATTATCTTTGGGGACCTGTTGGTCGTGGGAAAAGCTGGCTATTAAATACCTTTTTCGACGGCATACCGATTAAAGAAAAAAAACGTTTTCACTTTCATCGATTTTTTAAATTACTCCATCAAAAAATCTTCCAATACGCCCAATATACTAACCCGACAAAGGAAGCAATTGATGATCTGTTAGAAAACTCAACGCTCGTTTGTTTTGATGAGCTCCATGTGCATGATATTGGCGATGCCATGCTAATCACCCAACTCCTCAAAATACTCTTTGAGCGAAATATCGCCATTATTATTACATCCAATTACGAACCTGATAGCCTATTATCCAATCCTTTGTATCATGAACGTTTCATGCCCGCTATTACTCTATTAAAAAAACACATGCACATCATCAATATCGAAGGAGAAATAGACTTTCGCACCTTACCCCAAAAAAATAAACAAGGTTTTACAGCTGGCTACTATGTTTATCCCGCAACACAAGAACAAAGACAAGCACTAGGCATACCAAATTACACTGATAAAACACAACCTATTCAACTTACAAACCGACAACTCTACCCTACAAACTATACTAATAAACAAATTATATTCAACTTTGAAAATATATGTGAGCAAGAAACATCCACTAATGACTACCTTACCCTAATAGAACAATTTGATGACTGGATTATAGACAATGTGCCTCTCATAAAAACAACTAGCTTGGGAGCCCAACAACGCTTTATTAATCTTATTGATATTTTATACGATCAAAATAAATGCCTGTATTTATTGAGCCAATACTCACTTGATCAACTATTGGCCGAAGCAGCTATTGGAGACATGGCTAGAACGTACAGCCGACTTAATCAACTTCAAAAGTGTTGATATCCTTGTTGGCTTAATACAATAGGTACGCCTTTTTTATCCACCACACTAATACCACTGCCCTTAGTGACATAACCGATAACCTGAATACTAGGATGAGTCTTAACAAGCTCAGAGAATAAATCACGAGGAATAGTAAAAGCTAACTGATAATCATCGCCTCCCACTAAAATATTCTGCAAACACTGCTCATCTTCATAAACTGCCGATAATAAGGGGCTAATCACTAATTTAGAAGCCTCAATAACCAAAGCCACGTTGGAAGATTTTGCAATGTGTCCACAATCAGCAACTAACCCATCAGAAATATCCAAACAAGCTGTTGCCTTACCTAATAATGCATGCCCAATCACCAATTGTGGGATGGGAGACCAATAAGACTTCAGTAACGCAGAAAAATCATAAGGTTTATTATCTAACACCATAGACAAAGCGCCTGCAGCTTCCCCCAAATAACCTGATACACACAACAAATCATCAGGTTGCGCACCATCTCTTCTCAAGGCTTTACCTAAAGGAACTTCACCAAAAACGGTAATAGTGATAGAAAGAGGCCCTTTAGTCGTATCGCCTCCCATTAAAGAAATACTACATTCATGCGCTTTTAAACAAAGCCCTTCAGAAAAACGCTTCAACCAAGCTTGATCAACACAAGGTAATGTCAACGCCAAGGTAAAACCAATGGGATTTGCCCCCATGGCTGCCAAATCGCTTACCGTTACTGCTAACGCTCGTTGTCCAATTAAAAAAGCATCACCCTTAGCAGGAAAATGAACATCAGCTACTAACGTGTCAGTAGAAATAGCAATTTCAGACTGAGGGGATGGCCTTAATAAGGCGCAATCATCCCCAATACCTAATGAAATATTCTTATTTAAATACGCACAGGCTGAGCTTTTAAAATACGCTTGAATTAACTCAAACTCACCCACACGTCCATCCTATTTTTTATGACGAGTTTCAGCCACTCGCAACTTAGGTGCTAAACGATCTAAAATTCCATTAACAAACTTATGCCCATCCGTTGCACCATAAGTTTTTGCCAGCTCAACACCCTCATTAATAACAACACGATAAGGAATATCAATACGTTCTAACAACTCAAATGTTGAAAGTCTTAAAATAGAAAGCTCAACAGGGTCTAACTCTTTTATCGGACGATCAAGCAAAGGCGCAAAGGCTTCATCAAGCTCCACTACTTTAGCAGGGACACCATGTAAAATAGCTTTAAAATACTCCGTATCAACTTTAGAAAAGTTATTATCTACATAAAACTGGGCTTCAATTTCATTAATTGCCTGCCCCGCCATATGCCATTGATAAAGAGCTTGCATGGCAAAACTGCGCGCACGACGGCGCTCTGATATTTTACCACGCAACGGTTTATCTTTATTGGGTTGCTCCGAATTACTCACTTGGCCTCCAACTGTCCCAATAAATTAACCATTTCTAATGCTGATAACGCAGCTTCAGAACCTTTATTACCTGCTTTCGTTCCAGCACGCTCAATCGCTTGTTCAATAGTATCCACTGTCAAAACACCAAAAGAAACAGGCACATCATAGTGTAAAGAGACATGAGCAAGCCCTTTGGTACACTCACCAGCAACATACTCAAAATGAGGCGTACCACCACGAATAACAGCGCCTAATGCAACAATAGCAGCAAACTCATTGCGCTGAGCAATTTTTTGACAAACTAATGGAATTTCAAAAGCACCTGGTGCACGAATAATTGTAATATCACTTTCTTTCACACCATGGCGGGTTAAAGTATCTATAGCACCTTCAACCAAACTTTCTACCACAAAACTATTAAATCGCCCAACAACCAATGCAAAACGACCTTTAGGTGTAGCAAATGTACCTTCAAGGGTATGTACTGTCATAACTAAATCCCATCATTTATAAAGAGCTAACATCAGTTAATTATTATAACCAAATAATAATAAAAATGCTTAAATTATATAGTCTAAACAGGCGGAATATACTCTACCACTTCCAACCCAAAACCAGATAACGCATTAAAACGTGCAGGGGTACTCATCAAACGCATTTTACGCACACCTAAATCACGTAAAATCTGTGAACCACCACCCACCACGCTGTAAGTAACCGGTGAGTTTGAAAGGGCTGGCTCTAGCTTTTCTTGTAAATTATCTAATAATGCATGACCATCTAACGAATTACCTAACAACAGAACAATACCACTGCCCTCGCTTACTACTGCACTCATTGCATCACGCAATCCCCAACGCCCCGGCTGAGAAACCTGTAATAAATCGCGCAAAGGGTCAAGATTATGCACACGAACCAACACGGGCTCAGCACCATTAATTTCTCCATGCACAAGTGCTAAATGAATAAAACCATCCACCTCATCACGATAAGAAATTAATTTAAAATCTCCCAACTCTGTTTTTAAAGGGCGCTCTAATAAACGTTTAACAGTACGTTCATGGGTTAAACGATAATGAATAAGATCAGCGATTGTTCCTATTTTAATATTATGCTCAGCAGCAAACTTTTCTAGCTCAGGACGACGAGCCATCGTGCCATCATCATTCATAATTTCACAAATAACTGCTGACTCATTAAAACCAGCCATACGCGCTAAATCTGTTGATGCTTCAGTATGGCCAGCTCTTGCCAACACCCCACCGGGTTGAGAAATTAGAGGAAAAACATGTCCTGGGCTTACAATATCTTCAGCGGTGGCGGCATCAGCACAAGCAGCTTGTACGGTTCGCGCTCTATCAGCGGCAGAAATCCCTGTAGTCACACCTGTTGCAGCTTCAATAGAAACTGTAAACTTCGTGCCAAACCCCGAATTATTGCGTAATACCATTAAGTTAAGCCCTAAACGTTCACAACGGTCCTTCCCCATTGGCATACAAATTAACCCACGGGCATGTTTTGCCATAAAATTAATATGTTCAGCTTCAACACACTGGGCAGCAATAATTAAATCACCTTCGTTTTCGCGCCCTTCGTCATCCATCAAAATAACCATCTTACCTTGACGAATATCTTCTACTAACTCTTCAACCGTATTTAACGCCATTTTTTATCCCATTGATGCAAAAAGAACTAATTTGCTTATAGTATATATTTTTTACCAAAAAAAAACCTCGTCAATAGACGAGGTTTTTATCAATTAAGACATATTGCTTAACGATAACTCATTATTTTTTTGCTGGTTGAGTTTCAGGTTGTTTAATGCTTAATAATTCAACATCAAATACCAACACAGCATTCGCAGGAATGGTAGGTGGAATACCTCTTTCACCATAAGCTAAATCACTAGGAATATATAACTTAGCTTTTTCACCAACTTGCATTAATTGTAATGCTTCTTTCCAACCAGGAATAACCGCATCAACAGCAAACTCTACAGGTTCACCACGTTTAATTGAACTATCAAAAACAGTACCATCAGTTAACTTACCTTCGTAGTTAACTTTAACAATGTCTGTTGATTTAGGTTTAGCACCCTTACCTTGCTCAACAACTTCATACTGTAAACCAGACTTAGTTGTTACAACACCTTCACGTTTAGCATTTTCTGCTAAAAAGGCCTTACCTTTCTCAGCAAACGCTTTAGCTTTTTCAGCAATATTCTTTTGAATCTCAGCATCTAATGCTGTCATCGCTGCTTGTACTTCTTCTTGAGATAATTTTGAATCTTTACCTTGTAAGCCGTCATTAATACCCGCTAGGATTTCTTTAGAATCAAAACCTTTAATACCTGTTGTTGCTAAGTTTTTACCAAATTGGTATCCAACTGCATATGAAGCTTGCACTACTTCCTTAGAGGTATTATTACTATCAGCTTGGTTAGTTTGTTTTACTTCACCTTGCGCTTGTGTTTGTGCAGCAGGTTTTGCGGCATTAGTGGCATTCTCAGATTTTGAATCACAAGCAGCCAATGAAAGCGCTAAGCTTGCTACAACCACAGCTAAATAATTTTTTTTCATACTATTACCTTTTATAACATCCTAATTTTATTTGCCTACATAATAATTTTAAGTAAGTAATGAATTACTCGAGTTCTTCTATAAAACTCACTTATATCTTTTTGATGCTGCATAATATAAAGAATAAAGCAGAATTATTAAACTATGAAATAAAACAAAATATTTCTTTTTATCGCCTGATCAAAAAACTAATAACTAGTTTAACAGACCATTTATTAAAAAAAATTAAAATTTTATAAAATAACTATTGTAATTTATAAAAAACTCCCTATAATACCTCGCCCATACAGCAAGATATCTAATACATCTTACTGCTATACTCAGCATTGAAAAATGCCCGGGTGGTGAAATTGGTAGACACAAGGGATTTAAAATCCCTCGGGTGTATAACCCGTGCCGGTTCGACTCCGGCCCCGGGCACCATATATAAAGCCTAGTTAATTGATTTAACTAGGCTTTTTTATTGATTAATATTTTTCGTACCCTCGTTTATACCCCCATTATAATTTATAGAGTGGCTCAAGATGCATTGATCTGCCCTTATTTTTTATTCAAGCTCAGAATATTGACTACAACTTGGCTATCTTGCTGCGTTTCTAGTGAAACGCAGGGTAATGGTATTTGGTGTAGTATTCTGAGAGCGGTGGATGTTCTTTTTGCCACTGTTCGGCATAGGCTTTGGCTTGGTCTAGCTGTTCTTTTGATAACGGCGGCATTCTATTTTTTATAGAGTTCTCAGCTTGTAAACGGTTTATTGTTTTATTAGCAACCAACAAACTAAACAGCGCATAACTTTTTACCAAATCTTGCTGAAGATTAAATTCTTTTGTGATTCCATTTCTTAAAATAGCCGCATATTCATATATTGCATCTATATATCCAGTATTGGCTGACTTTATCAAATATTGTTGAGCTTCTGTGGCTTTACCTTGCTCACTGAGTATATAGGCATAATTTAACATTGCTTTGGGGTAGCCCTGTTCAGCGGAAGCTTTCATCCATTTAGCAATAGCAGCCTGACGTTGTTCGGGGGTTGCAAAATGGCCTGCGCGGTCATCATACCTAATAGCAAGAGTGTATTGTGCCACGGGGTCGCCGGCGGCTGCGCCTTTTTCTAACCACGACAAATCATCGGTCATTAGGTAGAGTTGTAGCATGGCTTCGCCATCGCCTTGTTTAGCCTTAGCCAGTGCCTGCTGTTTGGCTTTGTTACGCCATGCTGTTGTATCAATATTTTTGGGGCATTGGTTAAAGGTTTTGCACCAGCGGTCATTGCCGCTAAGGCGCATCATGGCGTAGATATCGCCTTGTTCGGCAGCTTGTTGGTACCAGTAGGCGGATTCGTCTGTGAGCATTTGTGTGTCTTGGTAGCGGCAATCGGCGTAGTAGTACTGGCTATCTTTGTCGCCAGCCTCTGCCACTCGTTTTAGTAGAGGTTCGGCAAGTTCACAGTGTTGGATCATGTAGTAGTTGATGCCTTGCTGTTTTGTTTGTTGTTGCTCAGGCGTTAAGGGGGCAGCAGTAGCTGAAAAACCGAATAGTAAGCTACTTAACAATAAAGAGAGGATTTTATTTTTCATGATGAGATACTTCCTTTCTTGAGTTACTGCCCTTGTTTTTCGTACCGCGTTTCTAGTGAAACGCAGGATAATGGTATTTGGTGTAGTATTCTGATAGCGGCGGATGTTCTTTTTGCCACTGTTCAGCATAGGCTTTGGCTTGTTCTAGCTGTTCTTTTGATAACACTGGCATATGGTCTTTTATGATGCTTTCGGCAAGCGTACTGTTTCTTGTCTTATGAGAAACCAGTAAGCTAAACAGTGCATAACTTTTTACTAAATCTTGCTGAATATTGAATTCATTTTCCCCACCATCTTTTAAAATAACGGCATAAGAGAAGATGGCATCAACATAACCCGTATTCACCGAGTTGATTAAGTATTGTTGTGCTTCATCGATTTTTTTTTGCTTACGTAGAATATAAGCATAATCGTACATTGCTTTGGGGTAGCCCTGCTCCGCGGAGGCTTTTGTCCATTTAGCCACAGCGGCTTCACGTAGTTCAGGGGTTGCAAAGTGGCCTGCACGATCATCGTATTTTCTGGCCAAGGTGTATTGTGCCACGGGGTCACCGGCGGCCGCGCCTTTTTCTAACCACGACAAATCATCGGTCATTAGGTAGAGTTGTAGCATGGCTTCGCCATCGCCTTGTTTAGCCTTAGCCAGTGCTTGTTGTTTGGCTTTGTTGCGCCATGCTGTTGTATCAATATTTTTGGGGCATTGGTTAAAGGTTTTGCACCAGCGATCATTGCCACTAAGACGCATCATGGCGTAGATATCGCCTTGCTCGGCGGCTTGTTGGTACCAGTAAGCGGATTCGTCTGTGAGCATTTGGTCTTTTTGGTAGCGACAGTCAGCGTAGTAGTATTGGCTATCTTTGTCACCTACCTCTGCCGTTTGTTTTAAATAGGGAGCGGCATGATTACAAAGTCCGATCATGTAATAGATAACTCCTTGTTCCTTGGCTTGTTGTTGCTCTGGGGTTAAAAGGGCAGCAGTAGCCGCAAAACTGAGGCTCAAGCAACTTAACAATAATAAAGAGAAGATTTTATTTTTCATAATGAGGTCCTGTGTAGCGCCATACTTTGATTGTATCAGACATGCCCATCGTATTAACGCTTTGTAACCAACTTTTTTCATCAATTAATTCACAATATTGGTTAATATGGCTGCCAAGCTTTTCAATATAACCATTATAATCAGATAACAAATCTTTATGTCTTTGTTTTTTTAAAGCTGAAGACCAGCCCATAAAGGTATCTAACCAAGCTTTTTTCAGGCAGTAGGTGGATTTGGGATCATTCTCTTTTTTGCCATAAACGTTCATGCGCGAGACGGCTTTTTCAAATAAAAGTTGAGTAGCATTGGGTTTATTTGCACTAAAGGGTTGATCTTCATTGGCCACAAGCCACCCCAAGACATTAACCAATGCTTGCTGTTGGTTAGCTCGGATGTTTTCATCAAAATAAAGCCAATTTTTACCGCGCTGAAAACTGGTTAGTGCTAATAGAAAAGGCCCAAGAGCCTCAGGCGGAACAGTTTTTAACCAGCGTTGTAGCTCTTCGGCATAGCGAGGGTCGATTATTCGCGCTGCAATCATGTCTTCATTACCAGCACCCATGATGGCATCATACACTTCCATCAGTTTGGAAAGGGAGAGTGTCACCAGAAATACAGGAGCACCGATCAGTAAAAACAGGGTGTACATGGCGCTTAGGTATTTAAATGCCTCGGGGGAAATAAAGCTTAAGTGAACGTATTTAACTTCGCGCAGCAGTTTACATAATAACCGAAAGACGTCGGCCAATGACTGGTAGTCTATTTCAAACGCGACCGAGTCGCTTGTCCCCACGCCCCAGATTAATGACACTTTGCAGACAAAGTAAAACTTGCCGCGGTGTAAGCCAAACCCTATTTTGCCTGAGATACCCGCACCAGATGCAGCAGCAGCGGAAACTTCTAGGTTGGCTAGTACACGGTAGTCTTCTTGGTAGGGGTACAGGTTGAGTATTTCTGTGCCTCGCTTTAGTTCAAGCGGCGGAATCCAGCGTAATTCACCCATTAGGTTAATACCTGCTTGCACCCCTAGAAATACATCAAACTTGGCTGAGGCATCTTTGGAGGTGGCTTGGTAGAGGCTTTGTAAGCTAAGCTGACTTTTGTTGACGCCTATTGAGACTTGACCACTCATGAGTAAGCTAGCCCCAGCAAACCCCCATGCTTTGGCAAACAGCCGCATGTAGAAGCTACCAAAGTCGATGGTGCATTGTTTGCCTTCTTCATCTTGATAGGTGATTTTAAGGTGTCTTAGGTCGTCATTGGGTTGTGGAAACATGAAGTCAAATAGGGTTACTTCGCCTTTGGCGGGCGAAATGATTAGTTTTATTTCGCCACTGGCAATTGAGGCGGTGGCTAGTTTGTTTTTCTCTTGAGGTACGTCGCCTTTGCTTTTATCGACAACGGTTGTTTTTTGAATAGGACTATTTTTTTCTTTTTCTGCTTCTTCTTTGAGCTCTTGTTCGTTTTTTCCTCGTTTAAGGCTTAGGGTTTTACCTGAGACTTTGCTATTGACCATTTGACCGTCATCACAAAAGGCGCGCATCATCGCTGCCCCAAAGCTCGTATCAAATAACATGATGTTTTTAGTGATGCTTTGTGCAAACAGTATATTCCTTAAGCTTTCACCCCATTCGTTTTTTGTTTGCTCATCTTTGAGTGTTTTAATTTGGTAGTTTTGTTTTTCTAGATGCTTAAAGAATGCTTGGTAATCAAATACTTTGATATTGTCATTATCTATTTTTTGGTCTTTGTAGAACCATTTTTCATCAACTTTGATGGCCACATTGCCTTGAGTTTTTAGGTAGTTTTCAAAAATTTCAGACTCGGTGCGCTTTTCATTTAAATTAGCGATGGGGACTTTTTTTATGGAGTCAACCAGTTGCTCTTGTACTGCCTTAGAGAGGTCACCTATGGCTAGGTGTGAGAGTTTGCTGATGATGTTTTCTGAAGCGGGCGTTGAGTATTCTTGTAAGGGCATTACGGCCTTGTATAAAAAATCGACAGGCTTAGGATTAAATTGTGAAGCATCCCAGATACAGAGCATAGGGACGTTTAGATTATCAATGTTTTTTTCGGCTTGTTCTCGTCGCGTTTTAATATCTTGATCGAGTGTGTATATTTTGTTGATGTAGTTTTGAAAAACAAAGGTAGGCACTAAAGTGGCATTGCGACCGAGGGCTTTTGACCAGCTTTCAAATTCGTTATTTAGTTTATCGAGTTCTGCTTGGCGTTCTTCAAAGAGTGATAGGTAGCTTAGATAGTCAGCTAGCCCTTTTTCTGCGTTGGCTGGGCAAAAGGCAAATTCGCTAACAGCGATACCGCAATTGGCCAGTTCGGTAATGGTGGTAAGGTTTTTACTTAGGGCATCTTTTCTTTTTGTTAGTTCTCGAGAGGCGCGATAAAAGTCAAGCCCGTACGACGCTGCACACTCATCATCGTTGCATTGCAGTAAGTTTTCTTGAATCGATGAGTACGCTTCTTGGTAATAGGTTATTGCTTCGAAAATCGATTTATACTGGCCTTGTGAATTGAGTTTAATAACGTCTTCTTGGCTTTGTGCATATTGTTCAAGAAGTTCTTTAACTTTTATTTGGGTTGCATTATAGATTTGGCTACCCACCAGTTTATAACCGCTCGATTCAGCCGTACTGATGGCCTTTCGTTTAAGCGCTTCTACGTCTTTTTCGAGTTGATTCATCTCTTTGTTGCCCGTTAGTATTTGGGCTGTGCTGTAATTGGTTGCCGCATAATCTTGGGCTATTTTCGGTGCAATTTCTGTATCATAGATTTCTTTTTTTCTTTGTTGTTTTTGCTCGTATTCTAGTTGTTCTTGATCTGACAGAAAAGAATGTAGTTGTGGTGTGACAAATAATTGGGTTATTTGTCTTTCGCTTAGTGCCTCTAGACGTTTTTCGGCGGTTGCGAGTTTAATGGCTTGAGTAAATTTATTTTCTGCCTCGCCTAATGCATTGGCAGTGTCTTCATTAATAAGCCAAAACGTTCGATTATTTGGGAGATAGATAATATCGTAAAATTCTTTTTTGGGGCTACAACCAGGGTCTTTACTGTTTTTTATTGCTTCTGCTGTTGCGCTTTGCAATACGGTGTTGAGTGTTAAGTCGATGGTTTTTACTAGGTATTCATTGAAACCTAGCACCACGGTATCTTTTTGGGTTGTGCTGTTTTTTTGTTTATCTGCCATGATGCTTCCTTATACTAACTGTTCCAATGCGTTAACTTTTTTATATGTGAGGACATCTTGATTTAAGATTGATTGAACTTCAGGCTTCATTGCAAAATCGTCTTGTTCTAAGCAGGGTTTTACAAGTCGTTGTAAGTAATCTACTCGCTCTATACCTTTGTCATTAAGTACTTTTAGATTGATTAGTACTCTTGATAATTGGTTATCAGTTATATTGGGGTTAAGTTGATAAAAATGTGTTGTACTTTGACAGTACCGCACCCGCTAAAAACTTGTTAGATTGCGCCACTAAACGTATTTATCTGGCGGGTGATCTTTCCACTATCGTTAATGAAGTCGATAATCTACCCACCAAAGCGATTAAAAAAATGATTCTCGCCAGTGAGTTATTAAGAAGTGATTCGTTAGCGTTAATAGAGACGGTACAAAATCGTTATCGAAGTCAATAATTAAATACTCTTTTGTTTATTTGCTATAAAAAGACCTGTTGATTAACGGGTCTTTTTTTGGACTCCAGAAACTTAAAAAAAAGCATTTTAAAGTGATTTTTAAACTGTAGTTTTCTGTAGTAGTTAGAGGGTATAAATTCCATTTTTGAACTACGGTTTTACCTAGTAGTTTTAGTGTTTTATTTTTTCTACATTCCTTGCTAACCAATAATTACAGAAGAATAAATATCATTTCATTAGAAGTAACTAAAAAACCTTCAAAATAGCCATGACATATCTACTCACATGAGGGTATAAAAATATACCTCCTTTTGTACCCCTTTTAATAATGATGTCAATAGATATATAAATGACCGTTATAGTATATAATCATTAAATAGCAGTAGTTATAAATAACTAAAAAATAATAATAGATTATTATATATTAATGTTCGAGACCGTCCCCTGGCACCATATACAAAGCCTAGTTAATTAAATTAACTAGGCTTTTTTAATGCCTTTTATTTATTATTTAATCTATTCCCATCCTCAAATAGCACTCAATACTTCACAAAGCCAAAAAACGGATTTTGTAGCGTAAGCCTTAGTTACAATCTAATGGTGTAGCGAGACTCACCTGCATGACGTTTAATGCATCTTTACTCATAGTTTATTGTGGCCTTGTGTCGGGATGATCAACATCGTAGCCTCGGGTGGGATGACGTGGTAACAGATACTCTTTCATTAGGTTTGGGAAAGTTAAATTAGGGTTCTTTCTGAGCTGTGCATAAAAACCCTTATAGATATTCGATCATTCTGGGTTAGGAAGATAGCCAAAGTTATAAGCTTTAGGCTCTTCTCTAAACATATTCATAATAAACATAAAACTTTTTGTACTACCCAAAGAAGCGGCGCGCAGATAATAAAAAGCAGCCAAAGGCATATTTTGTTTAGAGACATAAAAAAAGTCTGCTACTTCAATTAATGCTTCAGTATTATCTTGAGCCCCCGCACAACGAAAATAGGCTTCAGCAAGGTCATCACGCTGTTGGCCTTGTGGTAAGCCAAAGGCAAAGTGGTTACCAATGGCTACTTGAGCAAGGGGGTAGCCCAGTTCGGCGGCACGGTGCATATAGCTGGCGCTACCGCCTTTTTGGGCATTTTTAACTTGGCCTCGTTGTATCGCCACCGCCCAGTTGTAATAGCCCATGGGTACTTTGAGTTGTACCATTCGGGCATAAAGGGCGAGCATGCGGTCTTTGTTGGGCACAATACCGGTAGGGTGGTCTAGTTTGTCATTAACGTTGTAAGCCCCCTTACGGTAGAGAATGGCCAAATTGTTCATGGCTTTCCAGTGGTTAAGGTCGATGGCTTTTTGGTAATTGCTTTCGATCAATGGCCAGTTGCGAACTCCTGCTGATTTTTCCAGCTGCCGAGCGGTTTGAAAATATTGGTCAGCCTCTTTACTTAATGGCGGGTTGTTGTCTTTTTCGTAGGCGCATTTAATTTGTGGGTAAGCCATAAGAGCTCCTGTCCAGAAACTGAGTAATAAAAGAATAACAAGGTAAGATAAAGGACGGTGATAAATCCACGGCATAAGCATATCCTGTTGTAGTGTCCCAAAAACGTACAATGTGTGCGGCTAGGGGTTGGCGCTTTGCCTTATATTTCCAATTATCATTCATAAAATTATTCCAATGCTCATAATTAGCAACGGCATCACATTTTATGGCTACACTGGAATTATTATCTGGGTTATCCATTGATTCTGTAGCATGCATTTCCCATAGTTCTTTACGCATTTTATAACCTAGCGCTGCATCGGGCACGGCAATACCTGATTCAGAATCAGCCCACAGACTGAGAATATTGATATTGGCCGAAGCAATCAAGGTAAAGATATCGTCTACCACCAGCACTTTGCTGTGGATGTAGATACTGCGATAGCAGGCATACTGTGCCTGTTCATAGGCAGAAATGGTATGGGTATTGTCGCAAGCCAAAGTGCCTATTAATACTTTTAAGCCATCAATTTCTTCTAGTTCAAACGGTTTTTTACCATCAACCCCTTCAATGTCATAGCCCTGCCCTACCTCAGACATTTTTTCGATGTCTTCGGTGGTTTGAACTTGTTCTATATGGTCTTTATCGGTTTGACTCATGTCGCTATCGTAGGTACTTGAGTTAAACCAATTGACCGGGTTTAGGTAGTGCAGTAAACCGCGCTCATGGTGTGACTGGCGTTGCGCCTCGGGCATTAGCTGTTGTTGACCGAGTTCTTTTAAGGCGGCGTAGGTGGTTTCGGTCGTACTGCTGTTTAGATTGACATCAAAGCGTTTAAACTCAGGATGGTCAGCAACAAACCCTGTATCTGGAGCATATGTAAAATTATTATCTAGATTCGGGAAATAGTTATTATCATCACATAAGATCATACAATGATTATCTTCATTATGTTGATAAAAAATATTGATACCTTCCTCTTCACAAAGCCTGTGAACAAAGTGAGCAGTAGTCTCTTCATATTGGCAACAAAACTCGCGTTTAGGATACTCTTCTTTGAGCTTAAAGACAAAATCCATACCATCGCCTTGCTGACAACCTTTTTCAGACAGCACCATGCTAATAATTTCAGGTACCGATTGATCAACAAACGCACGTTGATTCACTTCATTGTAAAGATGATAGAATTTGGGGCTAGGATGATTCTAAATAAAGAATATTCATGACCAATGGCCGCACGCTTAACAGAAAGGATGATCCCATTAATCCCTTGTTTTTTATTAGGAGTAAAGGATAAATAAGCCGACTTGCTCAATAGTTTGGTGATGTCATAACGCAAGTGCTTTGACACTAACGTAACTTCAAAGATGTATTCGCTGTTGACAGCTTCAATACCATCAAATGCCAGTACCTGAAGCTTTGAGCCTTCTCTGTTTTCTACGCCCTGAATATCGAGACTAAAGATGGTTTGATTAGCTGTGTAAAACATATAGCGTACTTCCCTTATGACTACTACATTTCAAACAATGATTTATAGTTATTATAATCCATATAACTCATAATAAACTAACCTAATACCTAGCATTTTAGCATTAAACTTTAGTCGAGTAAGTAAATAAAATTCTCTTTTACAAAAACAAGTTATAATCAAAATATAATTCAATAAATAAAAAAGAGTTACTTTAACAATAAAATTAATAATGATTAATACTTTTCTTAATAGATCATAATACTTATTATAAAAAATATTCTACAGCTGAAGTAGCGATTTCAATTGTTACATTTAACAACTCTTGTTATTTTTAGCATTGTTAAATACCAGCAGAAACTAGGTAACCTTTTATTAGCTTAGTACACGGGCTATCTCTTTTAGTAAAGAAGATAAACAGTATTGGATTTGCTTTATATTGATTGTACTAATTTTAGTTTTTAAAGTAGAAAGCTGATTGCATAATTAATCTGCCCCATTAAAAAAGCCCTTTAGTATTAAAGGGCTTTTTGTGTTAGTTTTTTGTTTTAAGCTTAAGTAATTGTACTGCCAAACTACTTTCTTGTATGCCTTTTACCGTTTGCCCCGAGCTATTTGTTCCATTCATCAATAAAGGATCTGACATTTTATTATTGATCAACGTATTTGATTTCTCTTCAAATTTTTTCTTTAAGCATTCCTTCGTAAGCTCGTAATGCGTAGTATAAAAGGACATAAGAACAGTCTGTTGAGAATCCGGTGCATTATTTAACTTGTAATCAATATAAATTTCTATCAAGTCATAAGCATTAGCCAACTGCTCCAATGAACCAGAGTTTTTCTCAAGATACTGCTGTAAAAATAATTTCTCTTTTTCAAAATCCTCATAATTAACTGATTTCTCGTAAAGGAAATAATTAAAACCGTCAATATCATCTATCTCTTCTAGCAATAGGTTAAAATCAGATGTCTTTAGTAATTGCTTTTTTGAGGCTTTACTTAATTCATAAAACTTATAAATCAATAAGCTTAGAAGTATTACTAAAATAAACAGTACAAAAATTGCAAAGAAATTATCTGTCATGTAACTACCTATATATAATAATAGTGTTTAAATTATCGCTCTACAGGCAATTTTAGCAAACAGTATACACTGACCTTTAACACAACACAAAATTATTACTTTAACTCATAATATAAAAATTAAAGAATACTATTTAGTTGCCTGACTATAATTATATATAAATAACAGACTATTTTATTAAGCTAGATCATTATAAACAAAAACAAATACTAGAATTCAAGCTATAAAAAAGGATCATTATCGATCCTTTTTTATATAACCTAACATGAGAAAAACTATTGATTCACTTTACGAATACTATCAACATCAATTTCAACAGAATTCCAATCCTTATCTACTTCACCATAAATTTCAATTTGATCATTAGCACCTATGGCTAAACCATTCCAATCATCATCATCGATTTCGATCGTTATCTCACCCGTGCTGTCTTTAAATAAATATTTTTCATCCCCCAACTGTTTTACAATCGTTCCATGTAATGTAACTTTTGTGTCATCACGCATTTGCTTAGCTTGCGCAACATTCACAACACCTGTAGATTTTGGCCCTGTATAACCGCCCTGCTGTGCTAACACTCCTGTACATCCAACAGTCAGCAATGCAGCGATAAGTAATGTTTTTTTCATAATAAATTCTCCCAATTTATTTAGAAAAAAATCTGCCAGACCAGTTTTAAAGACAAAAGCCAGACTTTTCTCTTTAAATACTAGCTACTGGTATTAAGTATATTATTTTTTGGGCAATATATTCTCTTTTTTAATAGCCGCTACTGAATCACTAATCAGTTTATTACCATGGTATATAAAGCCTGTGTAGACCTGTACCAATGATGCACCTGCTTTTAACATTTGTACGGCATCACTTGCCTTTGTAACGCCACCTGATGCAATAATCGGTAACTTGCCTTGTAAAGTTTCTGATAAAAAGCTAACCATTTTACAACTTTGCTCAAATAGCGGAGCACCTGAAAGGCCACCTATTTCAGTGCCATGGGGCAAATGTTTTACTGCCTCACGCGAAATGGTTGTATTGGTGGCGATAACAGCATCCATCCCAGAATCAACCAGTGTGTTAGCTATAAAGGCTGTTTCTTCATGGGTCATATCAGGTGCGATTTTAACAGCAATAGGGACATAGCAATTATGTTGTTGTGCTAGTGCTTGCTGCTTAGATTTAAGAAGATCTAACAACTTTTTAAAGTGATCACCAAATTGTAAAGTCCGTAGTCCTGGGGTATTTGGAGAACTTAAATTAACCGCAATATAGTCAGCATAAGGATAAACTTTTTCTAGACAAATTAAATAATCTCTCTCTGCCTCATCAACGGGTGTATCAAAATTTTTACCAATATTAATGCCTAAAATACCTTTGTATTTTTTTGCCTGAACATTGGCAATCAAATAATCAACACCTTGGTTATTAAAACCCATCCGATTAATAATCGCTTCTGCTTGTAGCAATCGAAATAGCCGTGGCTTTGGATTACCGGGTTGAGGTCTAGGGGTAACTGTACCAACTTCAATAAACCCGAATCCTTGAGAAGCAAGACCATCGATTGCATCACCATTTTTATCAAGACCTGCAGCTAGCCCAACAGGATTGTCAAAATTAAGCCCCATCACATTAACAGGTAGTGTTTGGCTACAGCTACCACAACACAATTTACCGCGAATTTTTAACGCTTGAATGGCTAAGTCATGAGCTGTTTCAGGATCGAGTTTAAATAATAATGGGCGAACCAATTTATACATAATGCCCTCAAATAGAGAAAATAATAGTTTCTTATTATAACCACTTCACTCTAAAATACGGTATAAAATTCTATTGACTCAAGTTAAGTAAACTATGACAGATCGCTATTTTGATGAGTTGGCAGGCCGTTTTGCTGAGAAAATTTATGGCAGTACAAAAGGAGCTATCCGCCTAGCTGTTTTGCAGCAAGACCTCGCTACGGTTCTTCCTAACAAACCAATCAATGTATTGGATATTGGCGCGGGGCAAGGGCATATTTCTCTCTGGTTAGCGCAACAAGGGTATCATGTTACGGTCACAGAGCCTTCTGCGGTTATGCTTGATACAGCAAAAGAACAGTTTGCACAAGCGAAACTCACCGCTGACTTTATTCAACAGCCATGGCAACAACTATCATTTAATCAATCTTTTGATTTAGTCATTTGCCATGCGGTGCTAGAATGGCTAGCTGACCCATTGAGTATTTTAGATACTCTCAAAACATTTACTCACCCTAGAGGGACGCTTTCACTGGCTTTTTATAATAAAGATGCCTTAATCTATCGCAACTTATTAAAAGGCCACTTTAAGAAATTAAAAAAACAACAGTTTTCTGGTGAAAAGCAAAGTTTAACCCCACAAAATCCTATCGCCTCTAATGAATTAAAACAGGCCATGAATACTGATTGGGAAATTATTGCGCAAAGTGGAATAAGGGTATTTCACGACTATATGCCCTTTGACTTTCAAGCTAAAGCAGACCCAAATGAGCTCATCGAAATGGAACTAGCCTATTGCAAGCACCCTACATTCTCAGGCTTAGGTCGTTATACTCACTGGCTCTGTCAGCCTAAATAGAACACGAGAGAGAACTTTATGGAACATCAATGGCTCATTGATATTGGTATAAACTTAACAGATAAAAGCTATAAGCATGATCTCAATGAGGTGCTTAATCGAGCATATCAGGCCAATGTATTGCAAATGGTAATAACGGGCACAAGCGAACAAGAAAGCCAACAGGCATTAGCACTTTGCCTTTCTAACGACTCTACTACAACACGATTATTTAGTACAGCAGGGATTCACCCTCACCATGCTAAGGACTGGAATAGCGATACACTAACAACCTTAAGGCAATTACTCATACAGCCAACCGTCAAAGCTGTTGGCGAATGTGGATTAGACTTTAACCGTGACTTTAGTCCTAGAGCAATGCAAGAAGCTGTTTTTGAAGAACAAATTGCACTGGCTGTTGAATTGAACAAACCCGTTTTTTTACATGAGCGTGATGCAAATGATCGTTTTATGAGTATTCTCAAACAGTTTAGAGATCAGCTACCTGCTGCCATTGTTCATTGTTTTACAGGTGATAAGAAGACTTTGTATCACTACTTAGATATGGATTTACATATTGGTATTACAGGTTGGATTTGCGATGAGCGGCGGGGCGAACATTTACAACCACTGGTTAAAGATATTCCTACTGGGCGTTTAATGCTTGAAACAGATGGACCTTATCTGCTTCCCCGCACACTGGATATAAAACCTAAAAATAGGCGTAATGAGCCCGCTTTTTTACCTGAGGTACTTAAAACTGTTGCCCATTTTCGTAACGAAACTAAACAACAAACAGCACACCATACTACTCAATGTGCACAAAATTTTTTCCAACTCCCTTTGGAGATAAAGAGATAGAGCCCTATCTCTTTATTAAATTTAGTACGTTGTAGACAACTCTTTTAATCGTTCGCCTATCATATCGAATTCTTTCTTCTGACCCGGCGTTAGGGCTAGCTCTTCATTTTGCAACTCACTAAAACGTGTCTTTAATGCTTCTTCGCTCATAGCATTAATTTGTTCTTTTGTTAATTTTGGCTTTTCATTTACTTCAATTACATAATTAGGAGCAACTGTCACAATATGTGATTCTTTATAAGGATTTTCAGAGGTTTCTTTATTAGAGCACCCCAACAGCCCTAAGCTAAGCAAGCAAAAAACAATGCATAATTTCTGCATAATAAACCCTATTGATCTAATCTAAACATATTTGTTTGTGCGGGAAATGCATTCGGCTTTGTTTCTTTTGGTATTTTTGGCGTTGTTAGCTCAAACAGAGCAAAACCTATGACACCAATGTTTGCATCTGTACCCTCACGGCTACCTTTAATATAAGGGCTTTCTTTTTCATAAAAAACAAATGGCTTGTACTCACTCTTAGTTTGACGAAAACCTCTTACAGTGATGGTATTACCGGGAAATAAAATATAACCGGGATTGCGATAACTGCCATCTTTACCTGTTACACTATCAATGCCATCCGCAGTAACAATGACTTCATACCCTGTATTACTGATATTTTCAAAGTAAAGCGTGTAATTTTCCCCTTTAACACTTTGAATATAGTAATCACCTTTTGACTGAACAATAGGGATTTTTTTACCATTTTTATCTAATACTGTCACATTAATACGCCCTTGAGCAAAAGCTGGAGAATCAACAACCATACCTTGCGCAGGGCTAGCAGAATAATAAATAGTACCCACTGTAGTAGGCTCTGTAGAAAAGCGAGCAGCGTCAATATACTCTTCTTTGGCCTCTGCGCCATCTCCCCAAATGGGGCCCGTTTGTTCAAGCTCAGGTAAATCGGCCACAGGTTCTTTATGACTAGAACAGCCTGCTATTAATAATGGAGTTAAAAATAAAGTCATAACAAATGGGCTAAAAAGCTTCATACCTTACATCCTTTAATAGGAGGAACTTATTAATAGATAAATTAAAGTAAAAATAACATATTATGCTTTATTATAAACCAAAAAGTACTTTATCTTCGAATCTTTCACTAATTATTCCAAGCAATTAATACACCCGCTTGACCACAAACTTTATTGACATATTCTAATTGTTCGGTGGGAACTTCCCAAATAAAAGACTCATTATTTGATGTTGGAATGAGTTTACCAAAATGCTCATCACTACAAATGCGATCTTCCAGTGTCTTTCCGTCTATTAAGATTTTTAAATGCTTCAAATTAATTAAGTTACAAGAGTAAACCATACGCAACATACTGTTTTCATAGCGTGCACTGCCGTAAAAAACCGGTGTCTCATCTCGCCACAAAAAATGTTGCTCATAACTAGGAACAGCGATAACTCCCTCTTCCATGACATACTCATAGGCATCAACAACATTATCGCTGACATAAACAACGCCATAAGGAATAAAAGCCAAGGCGGCGGCTGCTTGAAGAAACTGCACTATCTCATTTTCTGTAATAGCCGTATCACACTGTATATCTATATAATCAAAATACTCTTGTACGTTTGCTGTGTAACCAAAGGAGGCCAACCAAGGAGGATTCTTTTCATCTTTGCTATAAAGCCTAAACCCTTTTACAGCCTTAGCATCAATTGCTTGCTTAATTTTATCAAGAGTTACAGAGTGATAAACGCTCGACTCATCAGAATAAGAGATATCTGTAATATTTTGATTGATAGTTTTAAAAAACAACGTTGCTAAATGATAAGCTTGTTGCCCAGATAAGTTATCTGTATGATATAACGCTATTCCAATGCTCATATTAAATCCTTGTCCTTTTAATGGCATAAATAAAATAGTTTAAACAATAAATTATTTTATAATCCTTGAGATTGGTCAATAATACAACAACAAAACAAATAAATACAAATATTTCAATACGTTAAAGAAAAAATACTTTATTATTGATTGTTACAAAGGCACCCAAATAACTAATAAATTCTTCTAAAAAAACTGATTGAAAATAAGAGAATAATTAATAACATGCACAATTACAATACAGATTATTTGACACCACAAGGTAATCTCGCCTTACAAATCATAGCCTTACCTTGCACAACCAATGGCTTTAACGATATTTATGGCGGTTGGCTTGTGTCTCAAATGGATATTGCAGGAACATCAATCGCTGCTAAAATTGCTAAAGGACGTGTAGCCACTGTTTCCATCGACCATATGTCTTTTTTAGTGCCCGTTGAGGTGGGATCACAGCTTTCATTTTACACAGAAACACTGTCCGTAGGTCGCAGTTCTGTTCAAATACGGGTTGAGGTTTGGGGTAAAGACTTAATAACAGATGATTGGCGAAAAGTCACTGAGGCCACGTTTGTCTTTGTTGCGATTGATGACAAAGGAAGAACCCGAGCATTGCCTAAAATTACCAGTTGATTGGTATTTAATCAGCATAAGCACTATAATTATGCTATTTTCACTGATTAGAATTTGGATTTAACATATGCCCAGAATTATTCGCATTGCCACACGCCAAAGTGCTTTAGCATTATGGCAAGCAGAGTATGTTAAAAGTCATTTAGAAAAACACTACCCAACAATACAAGTAGAACTACTCAAAATAGTGAGCCGTGGTGATAAGTTACTTGATGCCCCACTTGCCAAAATCGGAGGCAAAGGCTTATTCGTTAAAGAGCTTGAAACAGCACTATTAGAAAACGAAGCAGATATAGCCGTCCACTCAATGAAAGATGTTCCCATGGATTTTCCTGATGGGTTGGGTCTGTACTGTATCTGTCAACGTGAAGACCCCCGTGATGCTTTTGTCTCCAATCAGTTTAAAACCATTGATGAGCTTCCTATTGGGAGCATAGTGGGAACCTCTAGCCTACGCCGACAAGCACAACTATTAACGTTAAGACCAGATTTAAACATCCACTTTTTACGCGGTAATGTTAATACTCGCCTAGCCAAACTGGATAACAATGAATACGATGCTATTATTTTAGCTGCTGCAGGCCTTAAAAGGTTGGGACTATCTGAAAGAATCTCTTCTTATATTTCTGTGGAACAAAGCCTTCCTGCTGCTGGGCAAGGTGCTGTAGGCATCGAATGCAGGACAAATGATATTGATTTACAAGCACTACTAAACCCCTTACATCACGTAGAAACCGCCTATTGTGTGACAGCCGAACGCGCAATGAACAAACGACTTAATGGTGGCTGCCAAGTGCCTATTGCAGGTTATGCAATACTTGATAAAGAACAAATCTACTTAAGAGGTCTCGTGGCTGACCCATCAGGCTGTCAGGTATTAACTGCAGAACATACAGATACCCTTGAGAACGTTGAACAATTAGGTATTAACGTCGCTGACCAACTGCTTGATGCAGGGGCTAATCATATCCTAAACAAAATCTATGCTGAAGGTCACTAGCCATGAATCGTTGGCGTTTACTACTGACACGCTCAGAACCCGACTGCCAACTACAGGTAAACTATTTAGCCTCGCTGAATATAACAGCAATAAGCTTACCACTGATTGAGATCGTTCCCACTCCAGAAACAGATTTACAACGTAGCCAATTATTAGACTTTGACCGTTATACAACATTGATTGTAACGAGTAAACCAGCTGCTAAGTTGATACTAGAACGTTTAGACTATTACTGGCCACAATTGCCCATTCAACAAGCGTGGTTTAGTGTCGGTAAGGCTACAGCTGATATTTTAAAAACAGCAGGCCTCGATACATGCTACCCCGATCCATCGGTAGGAGATGACAGTGAAGCCCTGTGGGCATCAGCCCAATTTCAAGAAAGCCTTGCAGACCCTCACTGCCGAACATTAATTATTAAAGGTCAAAAAGGTCGCCCGTGGTTACAGGAAAAATTAGCACTAAGCGGTATTCCCACAGATACCATAGAGCTATACTATCGAAAAGTACCCAATTATTCGGCTGACTTCATTATAGACACAATAACGCAGCACAACCTTAATGCACTGGTTTTAAGCAGTGGCGAGGCATTAGAAAATCTTCGCCACCTATCAGGCGATGCATGGCAAAAAATAGCCCACTTAACCTACTTTGTACCCAGTGCTCGTATAACTAAACAAGCTGAAGAACTAAATATCAAACATATAATTAATTGTCATGGGGCTAGTCAAAGTGCTTTAATGAATGCATTAAAAAACCATCAGCCCCATAATTTGTTATAAAATAGTTAATAAAATTAATGAAGGATAACTCGTGTGAACAAGCAAACAGACTCTCAACCCACTAATCCTGTTGAAGCTAATGATCGCAAAATGGACAATGCTTCTACAACAAAAAATACTACATCACTTTCTGCTATTGCCAATAAAAGCACAATAATCACAGGGGCGGCACTAGTCATTGCTATATTAAGTTGTGCAGGCAGTACCTATACTTACTGGCAACAACACAGTCAAAATACCTACCTTATTGAACAAAACAAGCAGTTAACTTCAACATTAGAAGCACAACAACAAATAGTACAACAATTTACTAGCAACACAAAAAACCAAGAAAACGCACTGAATAACCAATTTGATTCAACCCGTACTAAACTTAGTACATTAGAGTCACAAACGCAGAAGTTACAAGCATCACAAGAAACAGTATTAAACCAAATAGCAAAAATGAATACCAATGCCAATCAAACATGGATGTTATTTGAGTCAAAACAACTACTAAAACAAGCCTTCTTCAGACTCAGAGCCTCTGATATTAAAGGGGCAAGTAAATTATTAGAAGATGTCAACGAAACCATTAAACAACGCGGTGATTTAAGCCAAGCAGCAAATAAAGTTAATCAACGCATTGAAGAAGCTTTGCTTAAACTACAACAGGCCGAACAAACAGATATCGCTAGCCTTTACTCACAACTAGCAGCTATACAAACTCAAATTGCAGCACTTCCGGTGAAAGAACCTCGCTTTTATGGAGCAAACCAATCAACAGAGGCATCCGAAGGCCGTTGGCAAAAACTATCCAATAAACTATCAAACTATGTACGTATTGACTTTAATGCCAACAATAAAACAGCCCCTATTTTAACCTCACAAGGAATCGGCCAATTAAAAATGACGCTAGATTTATCCATTGAAAAAGCACAATGGGCGGCAATTAGTGGTCAACCAAGCATTTATCAAAACGAACTCAACCGTGTCACTGAGTTTTTAAACCAATATTTTGATGCTAACTCGACACAAGTAAAAGCAATCATTGCTAAAATAAACACGCTAAAAAATGAAACCATCATTATCGAAGTACCTGATCTAACAGACACACTTAAAGCAATTAATAGCTACCTTGACTCAGAAATTGCTACTTCTACGCCCAAAACGGTAAATAATAACGTAGGAGACAACTAAACATGAATCGCCTGATAGTAAAACTCATTCTTGTTGTTTTATGCGCGCTGATTTTGGGTATTGGTATTTCCATTGACCCCGGCTATGTTTTTATACGGTTTAGTCATTTCGAATATGAGTCAGGACTCTGGGTAACATTGGCTTTAATTGGTCTTGTTATTTTTACTTTTTGGCTTATTATCGCGCTGACAGGGATATCATTTGAGCTTTTCGGTAAAATAAATCCTTTCTCTCAACAAAGAAAGCATCGCTTAGGTGAAAAAGGGATGAGAGAACTTGCTGAAGGCAACTGGAGCACGGCCTTAAAACATCTAAAAACGGCAACTAAAGCAAAAAATGGTTCTCTCTCCTATTATCTTGGTGCAGCAGAAGCGGCTAATGAACTGGGAGAATACGATAAAAGTAATGCCTTTATTGAAGCCGCTTGTGACAATGTACCTAAAGCAAAAATGGCGATTGGTTTAACCTTTGCTAATTTACTACTACAACGTCAAGATTACGACAAAGCGTTAGCTGTAGCGGATGAACTCCATAGCATAAAATCTAATCATCCCCCTGTAATTAAATTACTGTATAACATTTATTTTAATCAGGAGAACTGGATGGAGGTTAATCAACTACTCCCCGCTTTAGCTAAATACAAACTCTTACCAGAGAACACATTAATCAAACTTGAGCAATATACGTGGAGCGCACTACTAAAAGAATCTTTTATCAATAATAAAGATCAACCTGTCTTAGCCCTTGAGCAGTTAAAGAAAGTATGGGATAGTTTATCCAATAAAGCGCGTAGTGATATTGCGACAATTGAAATTTATGTTCAACTACTCTGCTCACTTAATGCAGCACAAGATGCTGAAAAACTGCTTCAAAAAGCAATTAACACAAACTACTGCTCTGAATTAATTTATCTTTATGGACAAATTAAAGGCGATAATATCACCAAACAAATTAGCTTAGCCGAACAATGGCTAACAACCCACCAAAATGACCCCGTGTTATTACTCACCTTAGGTAAACTTTGCCAACGAAATCAACTTTGGGGTAAAGCCAAAGAGTACCTTGAGAAAAGTATTCAACTTAAGCACTCCCCAGAGTCTTATTTTGAACTTGCTGGCTATTACGCTGAGCATGGAGATACTCAAAAAAGTAATCAGCTCTTTCGGCAAGGCTTACAACAAACCCATCAAAACCTTTACTTAACACACAAATCAGCAGACTAATAAAAAAGCCAGTTTAAACTGGCTTTTTTATTTATAAGATAGGCCCTAACAGTCTTGCAATACCTAATCCAAAACGATAATAGTAGGGATACTTGTGCGCATCTTCTAGCGTTTTCTCTGTCGAAGCCGCAAAGTCTTTAATCAGCATATCTTCCACTTCCTTATTGAATGACTCGCTGATGGTCAATACCATCACCTCAAAATTCAATCTAAAAGAGCGATTATCTAAATTAGCACTACCAATCGCTGCCACATCGTCATCCACCAATACTACTTTTTGATGAACAAACCCTTCGGTATAATTAAATATCTTAATGCCCATTCTTACTGCTTCAACTGAATACAGCACAGAAGCTAAGTACACAAAAAGATGATCTTTTCGAGAAGGTAATAAAATTCTCACATCCACACCGCGCAATACGGCTAAACGTAACGCACTCCAAACAGCTTCATCAGGAACAAAATAAGGGCTGGTGATCCAAATACGTTTTGTTGCTGAGTTAAGTGCCTCAATAAAAAATAATGCACAAGTTTCTTGATCATCCGCAGGCCCACTGGGAATAGAGATACAAGCCACCCCCTCATCAGGAAAATGAGTTTGGAACAACAGTTCAGGCAATGTTCTATTAGCCCAGTACCAGTCTTCTGCAAAGGTTTCTTGTAAACATGTGACAATAGCACCTTGTAATTCAATATGGGTATCTCGCCATGGTGATAATGGTGGTTTTTCCCCTAAATATTCAACCCCCACATTAAGTCCACCAACAAATGCCACTGCACCGTCAATAATCGTTATTTTTCGGTGGCAACGAAAGTTCCATTGAAAACGATTAATAAAACTAGCGCGTGTTGAAAAAGAAGCAACATTAACACCTGCATTTTTCAATTCGTTAACATATCGCTTTGGTAAGCGAATACTGCCTACGCGGTCATATAAAAAATAAACGCTCACACCACGCTTTGCACATTGGATTAGCTCATGTTGTAATTCTCTACCTAACCTATCATCATTAACAATAAAAAATTCCATCAATACCACTTTTTCTGCTTTTCTCAACGCAGCAAAGAGCGCACTAAATGTTTCATGGCCATTAATCAGTAAGTTGATCTTATTATTGGCTAAAAGCGGCATACCTGTTAACTGATAAAAGGCTTGAATACTGGCATAACGTTGGTCGGGATTATCTTTTACTACCTCTTTAATCCAACTACGCCAATTAGTACTTTGTGTAACGCTGTGCATTTCCATGTCCACTTGTCGTCGCGCTTTAATATAAGCACTAAACTTATTACGTCCAAAAATAAGGTAAGGAATAAGCGTTAATACCGGCATAAAAACTAAAGATACCGCCCAAGCAACAGCTCCTTGAGAAGTCCTCACTGTAAATAGCGCATGTATTGCGGCAATCATACCTAATACTTCAAGCGTGATAAAAAAAGTACTAAGCCAGATAAAATGTTCGGCTTCAATAAACATCTATTTTAATAACCTTTAAGTTTTAATCGTATACTCAATCAATATAATCAATATTACCTGTAAAAGATAATAGACTTAATAGCTAAGCTAACAGGATAATGCCACTATTAGCTTTATCTAATTAAATGCTTTATGTTTTAGATACTGCCAGTCAACAATTTTTTTCTCAGCACAATACCCTGAAACAATTGCCGTTAATAGCTGTTGCAAGTGTTCATAGTTATCTTCATTTAAGGCAACAAGAAGTTCTTTTAACACTTTTTTCATCTCATCCCACGGTAAATAATCTTCATTTGCACACATAATCATAGGATGCTCCGTGCCTTCGACATTTTCACCAATTAATAACTCTTCGTAGAGTTTCTCACCGGGTCTTAAGCCTGTGAACTCAATCGCAATATCACCGTTAGGATTTTCTTCTGTTAATCTTTCTAACCCTGACAAATTAATCATCTTTTCAGCTAAATCAACAATTTTAATTGGGGTTCCCATATCTAGTACAAAGACATCTCCCCCCTCGCCCATAGAGCCGGCTTGAATCACGAGCTGTGCAGCCTCTGGAATTGTCATAAAGTAGCGGGTTACTTCTGGATGAGTCACTGTAATAGGCCCACCTTGTTTAATCTGCTGGCGAAAAAGCGGAATAACCGAACCCGATGAGCCAAGCACATTACCAAAACGTACCATCGTAAAACACGTTTGTTGCGTAACAGGCTCAGCCCCTAAGCCAAACAGCACTGGTTGAAACTCATGACTTAACGCTTGTAAAATCATCTCTGCTAATCGTTTAGTCGCCCCCATTACATTGGTGGGCCTGACTGCTTTATCTGTAGAAATTAATACAAAATTACTGACGTTGGCTAAAATAGCCGCTTGTGCTAGATTTAATGTCCCTACCACATTATTTAAAATACCCTCAGCGATATTCTGCTCCACCATAGGAACATGCTTATAAGCAGCGGCATGATAAATAGTATCTACATGGCAATTAGTCATCACTTTAAGCAACAAATCTGCATTACGAACAGACCCTAAAATAGGCGTCAAACGAATCGGTAGTTGTGCTTTTTGAATATAATGAGTGAGCTCTAAATGAATACGATAAAGGTTAAACTCACTGTGATCAAATAAGATTAAATCGCTTACACCAACAGTAATAATTTGTCGGCATAACTCACTGCCTATAGATCCACCGGCACCTGTTACCATCACCACTTTATTTTTAATGCATCGCTCAAATAAAGCCTCATTAGGCGGTACAATATCTCGTCCTAACACATCCACAATATCAATCTTTTGAATATCATCCACTTTAACTCGGCCACTGGCCAAGTCTGAAATACCGGGAATAGATCGAATACTGACGGGATACTTTTCTAATAGCGTAATAATTTCTCGGCGTCTTGCTCTTGTAACAGATGGGATAGCTAATAATATTTCTTCAACACCCGTCTTAACTAGCATTTTTTCAATATCTGAAGAAGCATAAACCTTTAATCCTGAAATACTACGACCCACCAAATGATTGTCATCATCTATAAAAGCAACAGGATGTAAGTCTTTACCCATTCGCAAACTGGTGATTAATTGGTTTCCTGCTACACCTGCCCCATATATTGCCACGTTAGTTGCTTTCCTAGCATAGCGCTTAGTAAAGGGAATCCGCCAATCCTTAACTAAATAGTGGCGAACTAATAGCCTAAAACCCACTAATAAAATAATACTCACCCACCAATAAATAAAAACAATCGAGCGAGGAACAAGAAAATCCGGCTGATACCAATAAATGGCTAATGCCAGTAACAAAGATGATAATGACATCGCCTTAAAAATAGCAATAATGGCTTCATTATCAAAATAGCGGCTAACCACTGTATTTAATTTAAAGTAAAAAAGAAATGGTAATGAAAAGCAAGGAATAGCCATAAAAAGTGGCCAATACTCGCCCAAAGGATTTATGGCTTCATCAGTCCCCAAACGTATGATAAAAGCTAACCAAAGTGCAAACCATAAAAGAAAAATATCTGTCCCAACTTGTAAAAGGCGTTTGACAGCGGTAGGCAATACCAGCAACTTTGCTTTAAACGTTTTTTCCATGTCTGCTTACCAATAACAACCTCATTAAAAATTCTTGAGAATAATACTATAAAACTAACCAATCATTACAGACAAAAAAACAAACATCACTCTAAATGACATAGATTAAAGCAATTACCCAAATATCCCATGATAATAATTGCACTTATACGGGCAGAATGTGCTGAGTAAGAGTATCTATGGAAATATTACTTACTGGTAATCAAGTTATTTACCAGTAAGTAATGTAACTGAGGGTTAGCATTAAAAAACTTAACCAACGGAGACTTACAAATGAGTAAGGATAAACTGTGGAAATTAGGTATACTTTTTTTAATACCTATTATTATTTTTATGGCGCCTGCCCCGGAGGGTTTACCTCTATTAGCATGGCGTATCTTTGGGCTTTACCTTGCTGCTATTTTAGGCCTCATATTAAAACCCTATTCAGAACCTGTGATATTGTTAGCAACAATAGCCGCTTCAGCAGTTACAATAGGTAATACTGCTATTACCAGTGGCGAACCTGTTGTAAACATTGGCGAAGTGTTAGGGGGGTACCAATCAGGAACTACATGGCTTGTTTTTGCTGCATTTACATTGAGTGCTGCATTCGTAACCACGGGGTTAGGTAAACGTATTGCCTACCATCTCATTAAATTAATGGGGGGAACAACCTTGCGTCTTGGTTATGTGACTGCTTGCCTGGACCTACTTCTAGCACCTGCAACTCCTTCTAATACAGCACGTGCGGGTGGTATTGTATACCCTATTATCAACAGTGTGGTTGTAGCTCTTGGATCTGAACCAGATAAAAACCCTCGTAAAGCGGGTCATTTTTTAATGATCAATATTTACATGGTAACAAAAACCACTAGCTATATGTTTTTAACTGCTATGGCTCCCAATGCTCTAGCCTTACAAATGATGGCTCCTATTTTAAAAATAAATCTATCATGGGGACAGTGGGCATTAGCTGCTGCTGCCCCTGGATTGCTTTGTTTAATTCTTACACCACTTGTTATTTATTTCCTTTATCCACCTGAACTTAAAAAAGTTGATAACAAATCTATTGCTGACAAAGGTCTAGCAGAGATGGGGCCAATAAAAACTAAAGAAATATTATTATTAGTTATTTTTATAGCGGCACTCTGCGGTTGGGTATTCTCTAAATTCCTAAATATCAATGAAGCCACTGTAGCTCTTTGTGTTATGGCAGCAGCACTTATTATTAACATTGTCACTTGGGATGATGTTCTTAAAAACAAAGGTGGCTGGAATACGCTTATTTGGTATGGTGGTATCATCGGTATGTCTGGTGTACTGACCAAAGCAGGATTCTTTGACTGGTTAGCAGAAACATTAAAACATTCCCTATCATTTGGTGAAAATGCTACTGTCGCTCTTCTTGTATTACTGTTTATCAGTGTTGCCATTCGCTATCTATTTGCATCCGGTGGTGCTTATGTCGCAGCGATGGTGCCTGTGTTTGCCACAGTAGGATCTCTATCAGGTGCTAACCCAATGCTTCTAGCACTCGGCCTATTATTCTCAAATGCTTACGGTGGTGCAGTCACTCACTACGGTGGTGCAGCAGCACCTATTATATTTGGGGCAGGTTATAATGATATCAAATCGTGGTGGATTATTGGCGGTATCATTGCTTTTGGAACCTTGATAATACACTGTACTTTAGGTATTGCGTGGTGGGAATTTCTCATTTCGATGGGATTCATCTAGTCGCCTGACATAACCCTGCACTGACCAAAAAGTGCAGGGTATTTTTCAAACCAAACTCCATCTTTCTCTGCAAACTCCTTTTAAAATCTCTGCTCTACCTCCTAAATACTGATAAAGCCATCCCTCGATAAGTAATCGATCAAGACTGATTAAAAAAGATTCTTAGTCTGGAAAACTAGACAAATATACGAAAACTAAAAAAATGAAAGGCATTCTAAGCACTATAAAAACTAAAAGAAATAAGAGCCACCTGTTGTGCATGATATTGACTTTCAATCAACACACAACAGGTAACTCATAGGCCACGTCATTACTTAGCCGTTATAGGCAATATACTAATAGTAAGCAACACCTTTAAACAATAAACGTGCTGTTCTATAACCTTCAGCCGACGTAATATGAATACTACCATTATTGTTTTCATACTCTACGCTAGCTTCGATAACACCACTTGGATGACCAATTCTAAGATGTTTATCTTGCGTATTTTTACTTTTCAATTCATTAACAATTGTTCCAGGAATAACAGCGGCTACTGATGTACACATTCCCCCAGTCATAGCATATGAAGGGTGTGATTTTTGCATCGCCATCATTCGGCTTGTTACATCTATTTGTGACGCATCAATAGACTCACCACCAATTGTTTTATAGCTGACAGGTTCAGAGATAATAGCCAATTTAGGGACATTAGAACTTTTTAATGCAGCGTCTTCAATCGCATCTACCAAACCTAATAACTTAGCGGCTGATCCCCTGATATTTTCTAAGAGCTTGAGTCTTTCAGGAGAGCCATTAATATCAGCAGGCAACTCTGTACCATTAAAACCAATGTCTTTAGCACGAATGAAAATAAACGGATTAGCCGCATCAACAATAGATACCTCTATTTTACCAAATGATGGAACATCTAAGGTATCGATGACATTGTTCGTTGGTAAAAGTGATTTAAAAACACTCCCAGCTGGATCTAACACTTTAATCTTAATCGGTGCTGCGCAGCCTGGAACACCAGCAATACTATAGTCACCTTCATAAGTTACTTGTGCATTAGGGGTCTGTACAGTTTCAACCATCACTTTTTGAGTGTTTGTGTTAAAAACACGTACGATTGTGACGTCTTGGCTAGCTTTCACCAGACCACTCTCTATAGCAAAAGGGCCAACCGCTGATGAAATATTGCCACAGTTACCCAAATAGGAAACAACGGGCTTATCTACAGATACCTGCGCAAAAGTATAATTCACATCGGCATCTTCTCTCTCTGATGGTCCTATTATCGCCACCTTACTCGTTACAGCCTGTGCGCCACCTAAGCCATCAATCTGGTTCGGGCTACCACTGCCCATACAGCGCAATAACAATGTATCGCGCTCCTTTCCTGCAGGAGGTAAATCGGCTTCTAAAAAGAACAAACCACGGCTTGTGCCACCACGAAACACAGTTATAGGAACAGTTTTTTGCATGAAAAATCTCCTTTAGATTGAAATACTTATTTTTTATGTCTTATTCAGCCATAAAGAAAATAAATTATTAAACAACAACCAAGGTCTAGATAAGCCCCTAAGCTTTTAAGAAAAACACTCAACCGAAACTCGCTCTGTTCTTAAAATCCTAAACTTGTCAGCAATACTATCGGACTCACTGCGAAGCTTTTCATCTATTTTATACCTATTGAAAAGCATTTTTTTGAAAAAAATAACTATTAAACGATGGGTAGATCAATAAGATGCTAATAAATAACCTATAATTCTCTCAACGATTCATAAAAGCTATTAACTAATCCTATAATTAGGTTTATCCTATAAAGCAATATTTATAAAATTTACAAGTTTCCTGTTTCTACCATGACAACCGATACAACTACCCCATCAGATTACATAGAAAAAAACTCCCCTCTTTTTATTAAAGTTGCTTTTGCACTTTTTTTAGGCGGCTTTGCTACGTTTGCATTATTGTATTGTGTACAACCTATGATGCCCGTTTTTTCAAAAGAGTTCTCCGTCAGTGCATCAGAAAGTAGCCTTCTTATCTCTATGTCTACCTTTATGTTAGCCTTTGGACTACTTCTCACAGGGCCAATATCTGATGCAATGGGGCGAAAAAGCATCATGATTATCGCCTTATTACTGTCTTCCTCTTTTACTCTCCTAAGCGCTATTGTCCATAACTGGCAACTTCTCCTTATTTGTCGAGCATTGGTTGGTATTTCATTAAGTGGTGTTGCTGCCGTAGCTATGGCTTACCTTAATGAAGAAATAGCGCCTCGACACCTCGGCGTTGCGATGGGGCTTTATATTGGGGGAAACGCCATCGGCGGAATGAGTGGTCGTTTAATTAGCGGTGTATTAATTGATTTTTACTCTTGGCATATCGTACTCGGCATTATGTCGTTTCTTGCTTTAATCTGTGCTATTTCAATGTGGAAACTACTTCCCCCCTCTAAGCACTTTGAACCTATGCCAATAAAATTTAGCAAGCTACTTAATGGCTATTTACATCATATTGTTCAACCGCGACTTCCTTGGTTATTTTTTCAGGGCTTCTTATTAATGGGGGCTTTTGTTACATTATTTAATTATATTGCTTATCGGCTTATTGCTCCCCCCTACTTGTTAAGCCAAGCATGGATAGGTGTATTATCCATTGTTTACTTATCAGGTATTTTTAGCTCAACTACCTTTGGATCATGGGCGGATCGATTTGGCCATGCCCGTGTTTTGTGGATTGCGGTTGTTATTATGCTTTCTGGCGCATTGATTACGCTATTTACGCCCATCACGATTGTTTTTATCGGGATGGTCATTTTTGCACTGGGCTTTTTTGGTGCGCATTCAGTCACCAGTAGTTGGATAGGTCGCTGTGCAACCAAAGCAAAAGGACAAGCATCTTCCTTTTACTTATTTTGTTATTACATAGGATCTAGTATTCTTGGTACAGCCGGAGGGCATTTTTGGCAATCACAACAATGGAATGGTGTTATTGGTTATATAGCCACCATTCTTATCATCAGCTTATTAGTCGCCCTGTATCTAAAAAGACAAACGTTAAAACAACAATAAGGCAAGTGAACTAGTAGCTTGAAAAATTTATTCCTGCTCGTTCACACCGAGTAATTGTTGCTTTGCTAGTAACCAATTAAACGGCTTACCTTCACTTTCTGCTTGATATTGCTGATCCTCTAACTGCTGAAATAAATCGATTTCAGCATCTGGCATAAAGTGCAAACAATCTCCACCGAAGAACCATAATAACTCTCTCGGGATTAAATGTGTTATTTGGGGATAACGTAGAAATAATTGACTAATCATTTCTTGGCCTAAATATAAGCTATCTTCATTATTATTGTTTTTTAACAGTTCTGTTAGCTCATCAAATCGCTCAATAAAAAGGCGATGATCCTCATCAGCCACATATTCAGTTTCTGACATCGCCTCTAATATCTTTCTGACAAGAGCTAGCTGCTCAAACGTTACATTCATTGGTTGTGACATAAATTAAATCCTGATAAAAACAAAAAACCCAGTCAAATCAATTAACTGGGTTTTGTATTTGGTAGGCATAATTACTACCAAAATAAACACATATCATATTGATTAATATTAATTTTTTAATATACGAGTCGCCTTTTTGTCGCCTCTTCACTTTTTCTGAAAACGATAAGTAAAAGTAACGAGCCCCAAAATAAAAGCAATCCCGAGAATAAAAAGCCCGACTTTTATTGCTTTTTCGCCAGTAACACTATTTCCTAAAATGCCAGTTAGCGTATATTCAAAAACTCCATTAAGGACTATTATTATACCCCCTACCAAAGCAAGCCACCAAAAAAAGAAATAATTTTTTTTTATAAGTCCTGAAAATTCTTTTTGACTTTTAATATCCAAAAAATTTATTTTTTTTCTATAACAAAAAACAGCTATAAATAAAGAAATAACTACAATTAATACTACCTGCATAATCCATATCCTTTAATTTATTATAATATCAGTCTTAAACCTAACTGCTATAATAAAGCTATATACTTTGGTTTCTATTCTTATTTCAAACAAACTTCATTAACATATTTCTGCAATGCGTTTAATTGCATTATAGCATTATCCCCATCTTGTACTATTCGGATAATTCGTTAACTAGTCTCTCGGTCAAGTTCGGCTCGATTGGTTGCATCGCGTTTGGTGGCGGTTTAGGTATTGAAGTCATTAGTAATTTTCTTTGCTCAGAAGATACCCCAACAGGAGAATACTTAATAATAATATCAGCCGCCCAGCTCCTCATAGCCATTTCATTAGCCGCTGGTGGTTTTCTTAAGATATCAATAGCTAACTTTACATACTCTTGCCCAACTCTGCTATTATTAACTTCCCTCTGCATGTTTGCTCCAAAATATGCCACTAATAAAGGAACAGCCAAAACAGATAACGTTTGAATCATGACATTTACTTTTTTAAATATCTTCATAGGATTCCTCTAACTATTTTAATATCTACGGTTTTAGACAAACACTTGTAATGTAAGACTGTAATTGTAATATCTGCTCCTTAGTTTGCGCTATTTCTAATCTGAGACGTAAATAATCTTGTCTAACGTTTCCTGTAAGTTGGGCGATGATTGCATTAGGCTTGCTGGTGGTGGTTGTATTGTTGGGCAAGCTTGGACATTTTGCCTTGACATACACCCGTTTAACATTATTGATAAGATCATCACGTAGCTTATCGTTTTCAGTTTGTGCATAGGTTAATTTCTCTTGATAGTCTTTGTCTAGCTGCTGAATATCTTTTAACTGCTGATTGGTTTTGTCTATGTAGTGATTGAGTGAGCTGATATTTTGATTAGCCAGTTCTAGCTTGGTCTTTGTACTTTCCAAGCGATCATTCAGGTAATAGAGATAACCAAGCAGCATAAATAAAACTACACCAGCAGCTACATAGATATAGTTCTTAACGGTATTCATATTAAACAATCTCTAATGTAAAGGGCTGCCTGTCCATTTCTTCCATAAACTCAGCTAATGCCTTTTTACTGCTTAATACTACGCGCTGCCCTTTTAGCTCACCTACATTTTTACCCAACAGAATGCAGCCTAATATGTCTGATCGGTAGCCTTTCTCTACATCGCCGCCATAGTTGCCCGCATGGATAAGTATGTTGGCTCTATTAGGCACATCAAGAACACCATAAACACGCCCAAAACGAGGGCTGTTCACAATCTTACATTGATAGGTACCTTTAGGAATGCATGACACTTGTCGCTTGTTGTCTTTGTCTGGAAGTTCTAATGAATCAAACTCTTTCCCGTTAGGTAAAATCACTACGCCAAACGTGCCCTGTGAGGTTGATTTGAAACGCTTTAATGTTACTTTCATAATGTGTCCTCGTCATCGTCGTTATATCGGTCATATCGGTTGCGTGGCTTTCTGCCTGCGTTGTTGTTTAAAAACTTTTTTAAGAACTCGCTTAAGGTTGTCACACCAATAAAGCCGACCATGCCGCAAACGGTAATTAGAACGGTTTGCGGTAGTTGTTCTTTTAGAAATAGCGCCTCTACCAGATCAATTAAACCTGCAGCGCCTAGCGATAGGAAACCACAAAGCAAGGTTTCCATTCCGATTTGTATGATTTTTCGTTCACCAAAATAGATAGTTCTTAATGCAGCAATAATCATTGCCACGATAAAGCCTTGGAATGCAGCGCTGTTTGTAATAAATTCTATAAGGTTTTCAGGGTCTTTATGAGGCATTTTCGGTATCCGTTTCATTTGCTGTTACCACTGGTTGAGGTTCTGGTAATATCCAATCGCCCGTATCACTAGCAATATGTTCAGGGCTTGGGCTTTCGTATTTCATTTTGATATAACCTTTTGGGCGTGTAGGCTTTTTAGAGTTGTCGATAACTTCTAACGATTGCCCTACAATGGCGTAGTATTTAGGCATTAAGCGGTTCTCCATATTTTTACGCGGCAAGGTGCGGTTGTTATACCTGTACTGGTTGTACCTAAGGTGTTGCCGTGTGCGTTTGATGGGCCAGCAATGCCCGATGAGCCAGTTTGGATAATAATTTTATTGGTTTCGATATTGTGTCCAGCAACGGCACCCCAGCCACCCCCTGAGTTAATCCAGCCAGTTGTACCCCAAACGCCACCGTAATAAATTTCTAGTTCACAAATAACTTTACTAGCTGGGTATGGGTTATCTTCTATATACCGTTTGTTAGTCGCAATGTTTGCAGGAGTTTCTTTTGTTCCGCCGTTAGGGTAAAGAATGGTAAAGGTCTCTTTACCACTTTCTTGTTCCAGCTTTGTTACTTTTTCGGTTAATGTTTTGTTTTGAGTATTAAGCGCTGTAATACTTTTGTTGGCGTTGTTTAAGCCACTACCAATCGTAGCCTCTGGATAAGGCAGCTCATTATTATAGCCAACAATCCCTGCCCCTTTGGTTAAGTCGCTCGTATCCGCTAATGATTGGGCAAGTTCTAATGCCGACCCACTAGCGATGGCTGTTAGCAAGGGCTGTCCGTCAGAACCAAAACCTAATATTTTATTCGCTCTCAGAGCCGCTAAAGGCAATGTATTAATGCCCTCAGGGTCTGATACTTTTAAGGTTTGGTTATCATTCTGTCTAAAACCCTGTAAGATTAAATAAATTCGATCAAAGTCTTGGTTTAAGGTGGCTGCTAGTAAATCGCCGTTTTCTTGATAATCGGTATCTCTTAATAAGGTAATCGAGCGCTGTAATACGAGTTTACCCTTAGGGGCAGAATAGAAAATAATTTCACTTTGCGGATTACCTATACCATTAATTTTATAGACGTTTTTAGAAACAGTTACTGAGTCAATGGTAATGTTTAAATCATTCTCATTAAGCAGTAGAAAAGGAATGGTAAAAGTAGTGGCTATTCCGTTAGCTTGGTACTCTTTAAAGTTTAAATTCGTGGTAACGGTCATTACTGCCTCTAATAGTCTGTTTTTACCTCATAAGAGGTGTTGTTAGGTCTCCACGTATTATTGTCTTGATTGTTTTCCGAGTTTCCGATTTTCTTACAGATTCTTACAGGGGTTTGTAAAATAGCCCCAGCTAAACTATCGATATAATCATCTTCTTGGTTGGTATACTCAGGATTAAAGTTGCGCATTTGTTCTATAGCAGGGCCATCTAATACATTTTTATGCGCCCAAATAAAGCCTGATAGCAAAGGCGGTTCTAATGCATCTAAAATACGTTTTTGTTTATTGGTGCTGACATGGCATTCACGAATAGCGCACCCTGTACCCTGTAGGGCTTTTCTTAGAATAGGTGGCACAAAGCCGCCTGAACCTTTAGTTTCAACCACTACGCAAGGGATATTGTACTTAACCACAAGATCACGCACTTGTTGAACTTGACCCCCTATTATTTTGTTGTTGGTGCCAAATTCAGCTAACTCACCCGTCATTGATTCGGCAAATTGCCAAAATAAATTACCGTCAGCATCGGTTAATACCAAATTCAAAGCAGAAGCATCCGAACCAATTTTACCCAGCGAGCAATCCCAATAGGCAATAGCACCTACTATTTGCGTTTCACCAAGCCAGCAACTGATCTCTTTATTGGCTAATCTCACTTCGGGGAATGCGTCATATCTCTGTAGCTTGCTAGGGTCTAATCGGGTTTCAGTCACGGGCTTAGAATGCAGTTGATATTGGCTATCCCATTTATTAATAGTTTCGGTTTCTTTGCGTCTCTTTTGTAATTCGGCAATGGTAAAACGTTCAGGCCAAGCCGCACCAGCGTAACAGTCTATAAGTACGTTAGGCGGTGAGTGAAAGATTAGGGTGTTATCATCAGTGATTAAATAATCTTTGTCTTTGATGAGTACGCGCGCATATTCACCGATACCATAAAACACATACTCCACTTTAAAAGGTAGTTTGTAGTGAGTTTTAGTGGCATTGTCTATGCGGTATTCTTGTTCAAACATGCGAATGGTCAAGCAGTCAGCCCCCTTTGCTTCGGTTCTATCATAGATACTATCGTGCGTATGGGGTGTACCGATAAATAGCTTTTTACCAATTTCAGGCAATAAGATATGAGTTTGTTCATCTAGTCGCTCTCGCAGCTTATCCCTTGCCTCTTGGGTGGTGGTGTTATTGGGAACTTCCACATCATCATTTTGGCACTCGTTCGCCCGTGAACCTGTTACGTTGGAAAGAATACCCACAGAAAACAAAGAAGCATTACGGCTATCATTAGCCCCTTTTACCCACCATTGCTCGATACCGCCATAATCAAAGAGATCCTTTGTTAAAGGGTGATTCTTTAAGACGTTCTGCGTGTCACGGCTGGTTTTATAAGCGGTTCTATCGGTTTCTGATTGGTGTATGATTCTATAGGTTGGATCATCGTAGAAACGCCACGCATTATAAACAGCTAGAATGGTACTTTTACCAAAACCACGAAAGCAGCGAAGTACCGCTAAATCCCCTCGATGTTCTAACCAGTCACAGGCTTTTACATGAATAAGGGGAACTTGCCAGCCTTGCCTTTTAGCCCACAGCAAAAAGAACGCTAAGAAAGATACCTTATCTTTATCAGTGGACATTGTGCGGCGCTTGTTCCTTTTCTCTGACTTGCTTTAGTAAGTCTTCTGCTTGATCTTTAACATTGTCAATGTCACGTTGTAGATCCTCATCTTCTTTGATATTGCCCTCTGTGGGCTTGGTATGGGTATTGATGATATTGGTTATACGAGCAAAAATACTAATGGACTTATCAGCGTTCTTTAAATCGAACGACCTGCCGCCCCGCTCCTCTTTGGTCATTTGTTTGGGGGTTTTGCCGTGTCCGTTCCAATTTCTAGGGTCGCAATCAACTTTAACCGCTTCAAACGAAAGGCTTTGCAACTCTCTAAGCTCTGCTAATTGAGTATCGTTCATGTAATATTATCCTGTCTTGATAGTGATTTTTATTAGGATAATTGTGTTGGTTTCCGACTTTCCGATTAAATAAAAAATAGACTAAAGTCTAATAAGCTAAAAGAGCAGTAACAGTATATTCTTATAAATTAAATTAATTAAGGAGGATTAAAAATGGCTATTGGTTATTTTCATTACAAATTATCTTTCGGTCAGACTGAAAAGCAATACTATATAAGCCAAAAAGCGCACCATCCTCAGCATAAAGGTGATAATAGTTATGATCACGCTAAAAACTTGGCTTTAGATCATTATGTGGAAAATTTTGGAGCTGGAATAGCTCGTGGGGAAATAGTCGCTAACTTAGTAGGCAGAAATCAAGCTATTCCAGGTAAAGGCACATACATACAACTAGATTAGTAAGCTTTTCGAGGGCAGTTGATCTTTTAATTTATCGCCACAGCTCGCAAGCATCAAAGCTAGCAACTTGAGAATAGTGTATATATTTATTCGCTGGTCGTCGTTGAATAGTCTTGGCTTGCCGTCTAAGTAGTCTGTTATATCTTTTTCTAATATATATGAAATAGAATCAATCGCCCCTCCGATTTTTTGCATTAAATCGGCGCTTTCTTGTGCATTAATCAATATCTGCACTTCAATATCCTTGTGTACTTCTGTTGTTTGCTTACTTTCCATAATTACCACCTATAACAATCACAAAGAAAACATAAGTCTTATTTTTTCGCTTATGTTGTGATCTTTATATCATCTTGTTCTTATGGCTGAACAACTGAAAAAACACATATTTATAATGAGTAAGAATCATCAATAAAAATAATTAAAACAGACAGATAAAAAATTATTATTGATTAGCAATGTTTTTAAAGACCATTTAAGAAATAATACTTTAGTCTAATATTAATTATACTCATTAGATAACAATACGTATTTGTGATGCGTGTCATTTATCACATTAAATTATAACAACAAGATTTATTAGACTTTGGTATTAACTAAATATTATCATTCGGTTTTTATTATATTATCTCTCTTTTAGAAAGGGAGTTTTTATAATGGGAACATCACTTTGCAAACCTGTACATAACTTGAAATTTAGTGGACAAAGCCAAGAAGCGTTAAAGAGAATAAAGACACAAATGAGCCTGTATAATTTGGGAGCAGCTTTATTAATGTCGGGTACTATTCACACAATACTTACCAAATCAAGCCCAACTCAAATTGCTTACAATGTTACAACTTCTGATTGGGATTTGCTTTCAAAAGCCGCGGGGGATTGGCCTACCGCCGTGAAGAATATAATAGCCAAAGAAGCGGCTACTATGGAAATTAATACCACAGGGGCGGAGTCTGAATTTTGGGGAGGATTAAGTTCATGTTTAAGACGCTAGCTATTGCTTTATGTTTATGTTCATTTCAATGTAATGCTTATCAGTTATTATCAAATGAACAAGCAGCAGAGCAACAAACAAAAATAGCTAAAGAAAACTTAGATAAAGCCCAAGAAGCCTATCTAACTAAATATAATGAATGCATAGAGCAGTCTAAAAACAACATACTTAACCCCGTTGATTTTAAAGGTATCGAGCTGAATGAGAAAGAATTAAAAGCAATCATTCTCTATTTTTCAGCTAAAAATTATCGAGCGTGCGTAGGAGATTTGACCGATAAATATGTTACTGCAATCAACGTTGCTAGAAATTTTAGTGTGCAGAAATACTCTATAAAAGATGATCCCGAATCTGAAAACTCAATTTATGTTGGTGCACCTTTAGCCATTGATGAAATTAAATATTTGCCCGACTACTTGCAAATAGATCAATCTAAACGAGAGAAATTGGAAAAGATAACTAAACTAAAGAAAGTATTTGATCTAAGCACCTCTAAAAACAATCTTCTTTAGACTTTGGTCTTAATTGTTTAAATATTGCAAAGCTCTCATTATTTACGAACAGCATTAATACATAAAGGAGTTGTATATGAAAAAAGTAATATTAGCGGTATTGATTGGCGGATTATTAGCAAGTAGCTTTAGCATGGCTCATGGTGGGCGTACTGATAAAGACGGCTGTCACAGAGATACAAAGGCAGGTACTAGGCATTGTCATTGATTTAAAAATATATTACATATTTATTAATGGATTGTTTTATGTCAGAAGATAAAAAACCAGAAACTGTTGAAAGCGCAGTAATAGAATATATGGATGAAGAATCCAAAGAAACTGTTGGAAAGGAGTTAGGAAAAACTGCTGTTACCTTAACTAAGACTATCAATACAATTCTTTTGCCAATTCAAGCAACAGTGTACGGTGTTGAGAAGATAAAGCTTTTTTTATCAAATTACCTAGAAAATAAACTTAAAAATATACCGATAGAAAATATAACCCCTCCAAAGGGTAATATAGCAGGACCTGCTATAGAAAATCTGAAATACCTTGATGATAGTAAAGAAGATAATTTATTAAAAGAAATGTATGCGAATTTAATTGCAAACGCAATGAATCAAGAGACAAAAGAGTCAACTCATCCTGCATTCGTTGAAATTATAAAACAGATGGACTCTAAAGATATTCTAATTTTAGAAGCTATAAAAAAAGAAAAAGTACTGGCTTTTTTACAAATAGAACAACTTAAAAAACCAAAGCACTTAGGAAAACATGAAGGTTCTGTAGTGAAAATAAAATACCTTTGTGCACAAAATGTATTGTCCATAGCAAATTCTTTAGCTTTACTCACTTCAAATTTAGAAAATTTAGAACGACTAAAATTAATAGATATTGATATTAGTCGATATATTACTGATGACGCTTTTTATCAACTAATACGCAATGAAAAAACATACAATGATTGTGTATCAGGTTATGGCGAACTCTTGGATGAATCAAAAGGAATGATAACTATCACTAACTTAGGCCATTATTTCTTAAAAGCATGCTTAGATTAATCATTATTTTATGACTAATTTTTTATTTAAAAAAAGCCCCTCGGGGCTTTCTTACTTCGGCTTATTCTTTCTGTAAAGTAGATGTCTAACCGCGTAAAATATTGATACTGGCCTGACTCAATTAATCATTGTTCAGCCTGATTATCCTTATCTGGCATGGATACACAGTCTATACATTCAATTTCCTCTATCTTTAGGTGTGGATTATTTTTGAGTATTTCTTCTTTAGCATTACCTATAGCTAATGCATAGCTCCTATGAAACTCTTGCACAGTCACGATATCTTCGCCTATTTTAAACGTTATTTTCCACAACATTAAGCTGTCCTCCCATTAATTACTAAATAAATCTCTCATTCGTCATCTTTCTTTTTATTTATAATATCTATTCTCGTTACTTCTGCTTTCTTCAATAGGCCTAATATTTTTTTCGTATCTTCTGATATTCTAAAAATTTCCTTTGCTGTAAGGGTAGCCTCTTCTTTATTATTTGAAGCTTCCATCCCTCCAAATAAAAAGCTATTTTCAAGTCTAATTATAAGTTCAGCATTGACTGATCTGTTATTAGCATCAGCTGACTCTTTTAATTTCTCATATAGAGAATAAGGCAATCTAAATTGCGATCTATAAATATCATCTTTTTTCATGTCACTATATTGACACTATTTAATATATTTTGTATAGTGACACAGTGTCACTAAAAAGGAGAAAAAATGCAAAAAGAAATTGTAAGAACGCAAGTGAGATTCCCGAGTGATATAATGGAGTCTCTAAAAGAATGGGCAAGGAAAGACGGACGATCTATGAACTCTTTGCTGGTACAGGTGGTTAAAGAGGAGAAAAAACGGAGAGAAATTAATGAAGGTAAAAACTAAAAAGGCTTTAAGTGCGCGAACACCTAAAGCCCGATTAACACTAATCCCCACGTTCAATAGGAATATAGCTATGAAAAATAGTACAGCTTTAAACTTAAATAATCAACCCCTATCCGCTTTGGAATACAAAGTAAAAGATCAATCTGAGTTCATGCAAAAGGCTGGACGCTCTATTAATGCGATTACTCAGTGCCTACAAATAAGCTTTTCTAATTATTGCGATGGTATCGGAGACGTATTACCAGAGAATGAAATATCCAGTTTGCTAGAGGCAATTGATCTGCTAAGTGCTGATCTAGAAAATCGTGCATGCGGTTTAGAAACTAGTTTAGTTAATGGAGGGTTTTAAAATGACAGGTTTAATTTTATCTAATGCGTTAACTATGTCTAGTCGCGAAATTGCTCAGCTGACTAATAAAGAGCATTTTCATGTAAGACGTGACATTGAAAAGATGTTTACTGATCTAAAAGAATCTTTAGGGGGGTATATCCAAAAATGGAGACACCCCCAAAATGGACAAGAATATGAAGAATATCTTTTAGACAAAGATCATGTTGAATGTTTGCTTACTGGTTACAGTGCTGAATTAAGAATGCGTGTTATTAAAAGATGGCATGAATTAGAAGAAGCAAATAAAGCCGATCCAATGAAAGCCCTAAATGACCCTGAAACAATGAGAGGTTTATTGCTCTCTTACTCAGAAAAGGTTATCAACCTACAAAATGAAAACCAAGAGCTTAAACCAAAAGCCGAAGCATTAGACCGTATAGCTAAATCTGATGGTTCTATTTGTATCACCAATGCCGCGAAAGATTTACAAATAAGACCTAAAGATTTATTCCAATTGCTACAATCTAAAAAATGGATATTTAGACGGCAAGGAAGCAGTACATTTACCGCTTATCAGGACAAAATACAGCAAGGCTTATTAGAGCATAAAATAACTGTAGTCTCTCGAAGTGATGGAAGCGAAAAGCAAACTGAGCAAGTTAGAGTTACGTCTAAAGGAATAACCAAGCTATCAGAAATGCTAGCCGTAGATACTGCCGTATAAAGCCAAGCCCTCTAGCGAGGGCTTTTTTATTATTTAGAAATCTTGTCAATTATATACAAAACTACAAATGGAATTACTGCAAGAGCTAAAGCAGCAAAAATACCACCACCTATTGCATATATAGGGTTTCCACCGGAGAAAAAACATAAAACCGTCCCTATTGAAAACCAAAAAATCACAAGCCCTTTAAAGGTTTGCTTATCCATTCCTACCCCTATTTCCCTAACATGAATTGTGATGGTGGTATTATAAAATCATTTCCTTGATCTTTTACAGCTCTTTCTCTGTATCTGTCTAAAGAACCAGGGGATAGGTTTTCTTGCAACCTATTAAGAAACAAATAATTTGCTGTTGTTTTGATATAGGGTATATTCAAATAGGGCGTATGATCTACCATAAACCTAAAGGCATCCCCTGCTTTTGCATCACCATTTATAGCGCGCTGATAAAGGGTAACTATTTGATCTGCATCGCTCACTACTGGCCCCATCATAGAAACAACAGGCCCATTACCAAAGCGGTTCACTTCACCAAATAAAAAGTCGCCATAAATACCTAGTCCACCACCTTGTAAGAAGGCTGCTTGAATAGACTTTAAATCGGCTGGTCTTGGGTTCTTACCTTTCGCCATTTCCTTAGTTTGCATGGATAGATAACCAAATGCAGTCATCCATACTACAGCATTAGCAAGCCCTAATAACTCTCCGTTACCATTTCTTAAAGCATTGGTTAAACTATTAATACTTCGTTCTCCTAATGCGGCTGGTGTGTAACCACGTCCAAATAATTCTCGCCCCAAATGATTCTGCATAAAAGATACAGTAAAGGCTTTAAACTGCCCTATGAATCTAAATAGTTCACCCTCCATTGTTCCTGCTTGTGTGCCTTGATTTAATACGGCTTTATTTCGTGGCGTGGGGTCAGAAACAGAAATAATAGATCTATCTAATATGTACTTTCTTAACCTATCCGTTAACAACTCTCTTGTATCAGCTATTGCTATATCCGTTGCGCTCATTCCTTTTTGTGTTAAGTAACTAGCAATATCCTGATCTGATAACGTACTGATATTTTCAGGCACTAAATACTCATTACCACGCATGGTGTATTTTTCCATCTTGGAATAAAGCTCCCATTCTGCTTTTTCAATATTATGTAATGAAAGTACTCTTTTTAAGTTGCCATTTAAGTTATCAAAAGAAGTCCTAGTATTTCTTGCTAACCAATTTGCTGTAGAGAACGCGGCTGAATGCCTACCGCTTTCCGTCCACCAGTTCAAAAGATTTAACTTAAAATAATTTCTCATCAGCTTTGAGACTTTGCCAGGAACAGAAACATCACCACTAAACCGATAAGCAATCTCTTCATTCATTTTTTCAGCATAAACACCTAATGCTTTAGCTAACTCTTTTCTATCATCAGCCTTGTAACTCTTAAATTTGCCTTTTACAGAATCAATCATAGAGGTGAATAAATCTTTCCCTTGGTAGGTCATTTCTAGCGCTGCCATAGGAATATCGTTAAATGATGATAGCGTAGCGCCTCCAAGCTTGGTCATCGATTCAATAGCTCTGGCTGATGATGCTAATCTAGCCATCATGTGATTAGCCGGTATTCGAGTTAGTCCTGCTACCTCTGGGTATAACTTTCTCATAATACCTTCAAACTTATTGCTAAAATCTATTTCCGCCTTTGTATTGTGCTCGCCTCTTAGTCTGTCAGTGATACTGTCAGATAATCGCTTTAACATGTTCTCGGGATTGGTTCCGAGCTTTCGCATCATGCCCGTTGTTTCTGATAGTGAGTTTAAACTAGCAAAGATAGTCTCCCTTAAATTTCCTGAACCATAACGGCTGTTATAATCAAACCATGCAGGGCCATCTTTAAAATTTAAGACTCTATTTTGGCTAGTTTTCTTTGCTATATTTTGTGATCCTTTAAACCCAGACAACCAATCAGGCCTATCTGATCGCATGTGATTACCTGTCACTAAGTTATCATAAACGTTTCTTAAAAATTGAGTAGGCGATTGACTTCCAAAAGTTGATCTATCCAGTAGAGGTAAAATAAAATCTCGCCAACTTTCAAATGTATCAGATCTTATTTTGTACATATCATGAGTTTGTGAAGTAATATAATTATCAATAGTACCTATCCATGCACCAGCTTTATTAACATCATTTTTAGCAACGTCTTGCCACTTTCTTATAGTTCTTGCTATATCAATTGCCTGATTATTCATACCAGCGGTATCTAAATTTTTACTTAATGCAAACAGGGCATTTGTTACTTCTCTATCTAAAGAACCGCTAGCAAATACCTTAACAAGACCTGCACTATCAAGCTCGCCTACTAAACCATTAAAATACTTTGCTTTTAGGTTTTGTTGTTCAATATGTACTGAGTCTCGACTTCCTAGCCTTGCTTCGTTACGTCCACTTAATATAGCCGAAATCCCCATATCTGGGCGATCAGGAAAGCTTCTTTCTATAAAGTCGGATAACTCCATAAAAACACGTTCATTGATAATCTTGTTTCTGGCTTCGATAGCACGAGCTAAACTATCGGCATTACTAACCTCTTCCACCGCTCTCAAAGCAGCATCCTCTGCAGAGATACCTTGGTTTTCGCTTCTTATTCGATTAATTGAATCATTCATTTCTTCGATAACTGAGACCATTTCATCATCAGTTAAATTACGCCCTACCGCCCTATTAATAGCATTTTCGCAATTAGTTGTATAATTCACAGCCATAATATTTCCCCTTACATTCCAATCATACACATAGCATAAGCTTTAGCCGCTTTACTTACCGTGTCATCATTTGCATAATTCATTGCATCATCAATAGCCGCCTTGACTTCTTTGTATCCCTTTTGTTCGGCTTTGCTTGCAGCTATCTCGTATTGATAATTAAAGCTTTCTTGTGCTTTTTTATGATCTACCAAGTTGGTTGTGTTTTTTAATTCATCATTAGCTTGATTGATTAGCCTCATCGTTGAATCATCTAAATAAGTATTGTTATCTGCTAATTTCTTTATAGCTGCTTGCCGCTTTAATGGATCAGCCAAGTCAAAGAAAGGCTCAACATCTAGTAGCCTACCCTCAAAAGCATTAGCAAGACTTGCCCTAAGCGCTTGTTCTCTAACCGTCCAATGGCTATCACTGATCTTTTCAATAGCTGTTTGTTGTGGTAGTTCTTTATCCTTGATACTGTCGAAAATCTCTTGTTTTCTTTTTTCTAGATCTTTTTTTAGGCGCTCAGGTAATCGCCCTTTTCTTATTTCATTAAGATCATTAATAGACTGATTGGCTGTTTTATGAGCTTCTAACTGCTCTTGCAATTCAATACGCCTATCTTGTAAATCTTGTTTTAGTTCATCAATTTCTTTTTTTGCAATGCTTTTAGCCTTTCTACCAGATACCGTATTACTATGATACTCCTCCGTTAATGCTTTATATTTTGCTTCTAATATCTCTGGTTTAAGTTGATAATCAATATCATGTAACTCTGTCTTAATTGTTTTTTGTTGCGAGCCTGATAAACGCTTTGATGCTTTATACTCGAGATCAAAAGAAGATAAGTTAACCACGTCATGATAGGCGCTATCACTAGCGAATCGCTCGAAATACTGCGAAACATGCGCATTATTTAATTCAACTTGTTGTAAATCATTACCTAGATCATTTGATAAATTACTTAATTTACTACCCTCTATTTGATTAGTTTGCGCTCTATATCCTTTTAACCTCCCAACCCCCTCTCCAATCGCCCCCCCTAATGAAACAAAAGTACCTCCAGCCAATCCACCAAAAAATATATTTTGCACGGAATCTTTTAGTGTGTAATCTTCACCTAAAGCATTAGCAGAGTATAATAGAAATGGTTCAACTGCTGCCGCTTGAGCTGATCCAATAACAGCACCTTGGCGAAATCTTATAGCCGTTCGGCCTAGAAGACTACCCGCTTTGACTTCTCCCACACCGGGAACAAGCATTAATCCTAAGTTAGCCGGATCTGCCATATTGCCTGCTAGTGTAGATAAAAACATCAAAGAAGCATCACCCAAACCGTTAGGAGATGAACGTATTATTTGCTCTCGCGCCAATCGTTTATGCGTCTCGTCAGTTAAAAGATTCAAATAACGGCGAGTAACCCCCTCAGTAGGAATTTCAATATTTTTAATACCTAGCTCTTTTAATCGCTCATCAGCAAACTCTTTTGCGACCATCTGAGAGTTTTCATCATTAAGCGCTCGGTATAATTCTCCTGCTCGATATATAGCAACTGCAGGGCCGTCTCTTAAACCATTATCAAAGGCCGCCCCTGCTCGTTCAGTCAGAGGCGCTGCAACCTTATCAAGAGAGGGAGTTATATCTGTTGAAAAATCACCTGTATAAAAAACCATACTTCCTCCCTTTAAGGTGTGTACAAGGATGCTTCAAGAGCTTTATAAAAAACTGCATCTTTTTCTTCTTGCGTTGTTTTCTTAGCTAGGAATTTACTTTGCTCTGCTCTAGCATCAATACGCCAATTGCTTCTATGCTCTCTACCCATTATTGATAAGCTTGTATAAGAAATATCAATTAAATTTCCTTTGTCATCCCTTACAGGAATACCATCAACCGTTAAAATTAAACCTGTTTCATCTTTGTTTGTTATAAACTCAGCGTTACTCTGTATTCTCGACAGTGTTTGTTTTAATAAAACCGCATTACCTAAACGATTATCACCGCTAAAAGGCGAAATATAATTTGTTTTTAGAGTTTTTACATAATACGCCGCGCCATCTTCTATATCAGACGAGTTTAAATTTAAATGTTTTGGAACTCGCCACGTATCATTAAAATCATATTGATTGTTAATGCTTTCCGCTGCTTTTTTAGCCGCTTCTGCAGGTGACATTCCTTTTGTTGTATAAATTACGGCTAACTTTTCTAATTGTGAATTAATAGCAGAAAAGGGTTTTAATCCGTCAGGCTGCATAGCAAATGAAGTACGAGCGGCACTGATATTGTCTGACAGTCCTTTTATTGCAATATCGTAATCTGTCTTGCTAATTGTTTTAGCAATATCCTTAATTGGAATATCTTTATGTTTTAATAAAAGATCTGATGCCTGCTCATCTTCTAGCCCTACAGCAACTGCAATAGCATCTCCCCCTTTACTTTGTATTTGCCCTAGTATTTTAGGCGCATACTGTCCAAAACTAGCACTGATAGATCTTATATTGCTTACTGTCGGATTCTTTTCTATTTGCTTTATAAGTGCATTATTAACGTTCTCAGGCAATAACTTATCACTTGAAATTCCGTAAATTTGCTTTTGTGCCTCTACGGCAGTAGCAAACGCGGCTCCATTAGCAGAGTCTTCCGTATAAGCTTGGAAAGCTTTTTGTACTGATTCATTATTTTGTACCAACCAGCCCGCTGGGTCTTTCTCTCTGGCTTGTAATGTTTGTTGATATCTAGACATAACGAAGTTATAGCGCTGCTGTTTAAGCGCAAAATTTTCATCGTTTGCATTTGGTTTAATAGAATTAATGGCTGTCAGCGCTTCCTTTGGCGTACCCCTCACGACATCCACTAAAACAGGCTGTAATTGCAAGGTTTCTCTATAGCTTTGAATCTGTCTATCAAACCGCTCTCTAGCTGCTGGATTACTAGGTCTAGCTGCTTTTATTTGATCTTCGGTTAATGGATCTGGTACATCAAGCCCAGCTTCAATTTTTGCTGAATCATCTTGTATTTTATATTGCAAATTTACTAAGCTTTCAGCCTGTGCCGCTTTCCACTCTGACTCTAATCTTTTCATCGCAGAGTTGGTACCGTGTATCAATCTAACTCTATCATCAGAAAGCACCCAATCTTTATGATATTCTTGATTTTGAATATCGCTTTTAATTTTCTTTAATGCTTTGTAATCCCCTTTATCGGCAGCTGTAGTAATTTCATTTTGAAGATAATCCGTCGTATAGCTACGACCTAGACTCTTTAAGTTCTCCTGTGATGCTAAGCCCCACACTAAAGTACCTGTTTTTTTAACATCCTCACTGTTAAGCATTTGCTGTACTTGTTCAGGATTATAATTATTCGCTTTAGCATTGGTGATCAATTTATTTATATCAGTTTGCGCTTTGAGTTTTACGCCCTTTTCTTCAACTCCCGTCGCTTCTAAATCGGCACCGTTATTAATTTTATTGATATTCAAGCCCCATACTGCAGACTCTTCCTCATCTAAGTCATTTGGCCTAAACGCTTGTGTATCAATATTGCTAATTAATTCTTGTGTTTTCTGCCTTGCTTTTTCTGGTGGTAATTGACCACTATTAACTTGCTCGTTTACATTTTTTAAGACTTCATTAACTTGTTGTTGATACTCCATTGCGCCATTAGCCATGCTGACGCGGTTTAATGATTTTCTTTTTTGCTCTTTTTCTTGCTGAAGCTTTAGCCCTACCCCCATCACCTCACGGCCTAAACCAGCCATCGCACGACCAACCGCCCCGTTATCGCCTTGTAAGTTAGTGCGCCCTACCCTTATTTGAGCATTTCCAAAATTATCACCCTTAGGTATTACTGGCATAAAGTCACCTATTAATAAAATCCAAATGGTTTTTTATTGCTGTTAATTAAGTAGCCGCTTGAGGGGGTCGCCTTGGTGCTTCTATCCTCTACAGTCGGCGTTTTGGCTTTTCCACTGGTAGACCATTTACCAGCCACCGAAGCCGCACCACCCAATAAAGAGCCGACCGCCTGCACTTTGCTCGCTTGATACTCTTGCTGTCCTCGAAGATTGGCGGCCTCTCCCTCGGCTAAAATACGATTAGCCGCGTCTTGTGCGTTGTACTGGGTAATCTGTGCGTCATACTCAGTACGTGAATCAATACGTTTCTCAATATCTGCCGCAGTATCTTGCCCCACAACAACCCCATTAGCCGCGGTTGCTGCTACAGCTTGGCTATGTTGTATAGCGCCCTGATCTCGAATATTATTAGCTTCCACCTTTCCAGCGCCTATTTGCGCCGCCGCATCCGCTTGCGCTTGCTTTTGCTGGTATTTACCCCAAGCCTTAGCATTTTTACCAGAAGAAACAGAACCAGCCGCACTCATGGCGGCACCTCCTACAATTAACGCCGTCTCAACACCCATGATTAAATACCTTTTCAAAAGAAACACCGCAGGCTTTAAAGCCTAAAAATTCATAGAAACGACTGGTTTTATCGCTATGAATATCCGTGGTTGTTCCTACTCTAAAACGATTAGCGCCTTTATCAATGGCCCACTTTTCAAACGCTTTGATAAGCTGCATAGCAATTCTGGTATTGCGTTTTGTAGGTACCATATACACCGAATAATCAAAAGCAATTAACTCTTTATTGAATAATCCGTAAGTCAGTCCGCCAATAAAGAAACCCACAACTTCATTGTGATCTATCGCCAACAACGCAAGGCCATATTCACTAAATACTACGTTGCTTAAACTTTCTTCTAACTGCTCTTTATCGAATGGTTGTAATCGGTAGTAATCGCTTTCATTGTGCAATGCTTTACACAAGATAATGATTTGTTGAATGTCTTTAACTGTTGAAGCCTGTCTAATCTTAACCATTGCTATTCACCGTGATTTTGCTAATAGCTGCTAATAATTGAAATGGCATAGGTTGCTGTTGTTGAATCACAATAGGTCTATCCCAGCCTTGCCGATACACGGCTTTATCTCCTGTGAACTTGATAGGCGGCTCGTCTAGGACTCCTTTACCTAATTCCCTAAAGGTAACGACCTCATCATTGATCTTACAACCTGAAGTATTGAGTACCCTTAAAACTAACTCGCCACTGCGATTCGGTGAACCTTGCAAGGATCCTAAACCGCCCTGTATTTCAATCGGTAATAGTTCTATTTCGGTGGTATAAGGCAAGCCCACGATAATTTGCTTGGCTTTTCTTTCGAGTGTAATCGTTCCGTTTTTTACTGTACGTTGTTGCATAACCACATCGTCAGCGACTACATCAACTGTACAGCCCTCTAAATGGGTTAAACCTGTTAACGTATTAGTACCCTCATCAAATTGAAACAGGGCTGAGCAGTGGCTATAAACTCCCTCTTTAAAGCGTTCGATATAGCGCACGAATTGACCGTTTATTTCTCGTTTTACAATCGTCCAGACTTCATCAATAGAACCATCAACACTCGGTATAGTAGCGACCGACTCATAAACACCAGCCGTTAATTGACGCGACCAGCCAATCACTTCTTGATCGGTGTTAATAGTTAAGGTCGCTAATTGCCCATCTTTACGGACTAACCATAGAATTGAGTCGGGTTCTTGCTGATAAGCCATATCAACAATACCTGTTTGGGTAATATGTTCTGAAAGCGTCGTTACATCTTGCGATACAAAGGTATCTGCTGCTGCATTAAACCCCATTGCATAGAGTTTTTTAGAGGCGCGCTGTAAGTAAAATAGTTCATTCCCTACTCGGGCAGGCTTAACCCCATTACAACCGTAAGAGGAGTTATTTTTAATGTCGATATTGGTAGGCGTAATGGCGGCTTTGGTGGCTGATCCACTTAATGAAAACTCGCCGCCATAGGTTAAAACAATCGGCGTTTCTGTTTGGGTCAAATGAACAATCGGATTGATCTGGTCAGACGACATCGTAAAGGCTGCCGCGTCGTCATCTTCGGTTGATAACTGAAAGTTTAAATACTCAGCGGTTCGACTCATCCAAATCGTTTGAGGTCTTTCTTTGGTACCGCCACAAAATAACCGTTGGTTGTGTAATGTAACAGCGCAAGGATAACCAAATTGATCACTCCATATACTCGACATTAACGACCAACCCCAAGACACCGCCGAAGCCTTGGACGTAGGGGCAGTTTTACATTCACTTTTAGCGACTGTAGCACTGTTGATGGTCGTAATTTCGTATAATCCTTTATTGAATTTAATGTACTTGCCTTTATCGGACGCTCTAAACCCTGCTAAGCCTAAGGTTAAAGTAACGGTATCACCTATCATTATTTCTTTTTCGGGTGACTGCCCCTCGGTACCATTGGTGGGCTTAATGGTAGTTAATGGGGTACCCTCTAAATGCCAAGTTTTAGCCGCTAATTTATTCTCTTTAAAATGCGTAATAATATTAACTTTCACTACGCTAGCATTAGTGATTGCTGTAATCTCTGCAATACCAGTACCACAAGACAGGGTGCGCCCTAAATCAGCCGCTAACCAGCTAAAATTTGTTGTATTGGTTAAAGTGGCGGTAGCTTCGCCTTTTAGTGTAGTGCTTAACGTTAATTCAACATCGGGGTACTCGCCCATTTCGTCGTAAGGTTTAACAATAAAAGGCGCTTCGGCTAATGTCCATTCACTATCAGAAACACGGCGTAAACGGTGAATCGGTATATCGGAATGTGCTAAAAACATCGTATCAGCGCCCTGCACATAGTTGATATTAAATAGCATGGCTTCGGTGTAGGGGCTTTCGATTTCTGCAGTAAGGTCTCCATCTTTAAAAATAGCGCAATATTTATGCCCGAACTCAACAATATAGGCTTGCTCACGGTTGAATATATAAGGAATTAAACGGGTTTGTTTATCGCTGTCTTTCACTTCGGCAATAAATTCCGTTCCCCACGTACGCATAACGCCACCTTGTACGGCAATTACTGCATTTTCAAGACGCTTAACACCATTTTGATAGCGAGACACATCAACACGCCCCAACATACGAGGGGATAATTCGCCTGCCGTGAAGTTGGTTTGAATATAGGAAATTTTAGCCAAGTAATCTATCCTCTAGTAATGTTGAAACGCCTAATGTTTCAGGGGGTACTTGTTGACCATCAATCGCTTTAGCTTTACGTAATTCATAAATGAACTCTTGCTTGGCCGCTTCAGCTAAACTAGTTGATTGAGTGACTGAATAGGCTATGTCGGCTTTAATGGCTAACGTTAATAACTTGATAAAGGTAGCATCGTAAGTGGTGACATCTTCGTTTTGATAGACATAGCGAAGCTGAACGCTGTTAGCATTGGTAAGTATCTTGCCGTTTTCGATGGTGTAATCAGGGTAATAGTGTTCGTTAATAGTAATAGCTTTTAAAAAATCGGCTGGCAACGTATAAGCATGGGTATAGCCAAACGCTGGCCTACCTGCATCAGGCGCTAATAACATTCGCTTAATAGCAAACTTCCAAACATGTTCCCTTAATAGATCATCCCGAATACTGGGGTAAATGTTAGCTACTAGCTTTGCTCTATCGGTGTTTTCGGTAAAGTCACTAATAGATTGCGCCCCTAGTTTTAGGAGCGCATTAGAACAAATCGAAACAGGTGAGTTTGACGTTGACATAATAACCTCTTAGACAGGGGCGCAAGCGCCCCAAGTAGAACAATTACACTTCAAACTCTACAGTAACCACTTTCTTCTCATTGGCTCTACCTGCGCCATAAGACGATTTAACAGAGATTTGAATTGCGTTGTTTTTATCACGGCGAACACCAATATCGACCTCGTAGTCGTAGCCTGTACCAAAGTGAGCAGCACTAGAACACCACGCCACGGTAGTTGCTGTAGTGCCTGTTATGTCTAATGCTTCGTAAGGTACCCAAGTAAAGCCAAGCCAGTTAGTCGCAATCGCACCATCTTGTAGCATTTCAACTTTTAAGAAGTCTGCACTGGTTAATGTGGTGTCATTTAGAATGGTTTCTAACATTTCCGCGTTGTAAGCAAGAAATAGTTTTTCGCCCATTTTTTCGTCACACTCGTTTTTACGAAAAAGGGCTTTGGCTTTAATGATTTTTGCCTTTGTAATCCCTGTACCACCTGCAAGAATTTTTTGGTTAGCAGGCAAAGAAACCGAAGAATACGCCCCTAAGTTTTCCGTTTTACGCTGAATACTGTCGAGCAAGCCGCGATAAATCACTTTATCTTTTAAGCGATTATTTGCCGCTACTAAGTTCGACATATACGTCCCTTGTGGCTCGGCTAACAACTTAGGTAAATCACGCGGCTCAATCGGTACATGTAATCCATAATCCGCCATCGTCACTAAGCGTGATCCAGCTTCGGGTACACTCCATTTAGTGTCCTCAAAACGACCTGTAACTTGCTCCATTTCTAAAGCAGCCATGTCGTTAACGGTGTAAGAATAACCTTTGATCTTGCCGCGGTTAACCACCGCTTGCGCAAAGCGCGATTCCTTTTGTTGGCTTTCGATTTCAAAGGTATCGTGAAATTGTTGAACAAAGCCTGCAGTAATTGCAGTCTTATTAGTAGTAAAGTCTTGGGTTGGCATATCAATAACCTATAAATAATAATTACCCTTGATATGCGTGGTTATCTGAGTTACAGGCCACTAGTTCATTAACCTTTCGGGCTTAGATTAACGGGCTAATGCAGTTATCCCTGTGCCAGTATTGGGGCTGCTCGGCTATTATTTATTATTATTTTTCCGAGTTTCCGATTATTTTTAGGTGGACATAAAAACCCCCTATCATTACTGAAAGGGGCTTATATTTAAATAACCTACAGCTGTTGAATTAAGTTATAGATCTCATCTGGTTTTTCTCTTACATTATATGAGTCTATAACCCCATGAATAGTTGTTCCGTGAGGAACTCCAACCAACATCATAATAGATGGAACACAAATCTCAACTTGCTCACCATTAATTTGAGTTAAGGTGAGCAAGTTTCTTTTTCCTAACTCAGCTAATCGACTATTAATTGTTTCAGGCGTTTCAGTCGCTGAGCCACCTGTTCGATAAATAGTATGTAAGAAACTTCTACCATCGCGACTCTTAGGTGTTACATCCTGAAGATAATCTTGTGCTACATACATGGGTAAGCTATTTGTGTGTGTTGATTTTACAAATTCAAATTTCATTTAAACCTTCCTTATAAATTTATAAATATTTTTATATCAAATCCACACACCAAGACCACTAGCGGCCATCATTAGTGGTGTACGGTATTGAGCTGCTACAGTATTAATTGTTGCTTGTAATGGTTGGGTTAATGGAGGAAAATTGTTTATAATTGTTTTACCGAAAACTTTAGCAATAATTCCTTTACCTAAAATTCCTACCAAGCTTATTGACTGTTCTACAACAAATTTAGTCATATCGTATAAAACTTGTGACTTTTTTATTGCTGCTTCATATGCGAAACTAGTAACAGTGACAACATCATCATTCATTACAATAGTACTAGCAATTTGCTTACCCCAAATTTTTTCTATTAACGACCGAGTATTTTCAATTTCTTCTTGTGTTAAAGCCATTATATAAATCTCCTTATTGTTTTATTGAGATTCAATTTTAAGGATTTAGTTACCTTAATTCTTTTTGCTCAGGCATAAAAAGCCGCTAAATAAGCGGCCTTTTCTCTTAACTAATCTGCTGACTGCCATGCTTACTTTGATAATACTCCCTCACTTTTCTTTGTGCTTCTTTATAGTCTGGGTGTCTAGGGTCTCGATACGCATCTGATATCATGATCTTTGCTACATTATCAGGCTCTAGCCCTGTATTCTTAGCTGGTGGTGCGTCCTCCCTTAGTCCTTTACCCATATTAGCCAGCAACCGAATGACGATAGGATTATTGCCTATTTCGTCTATCTTTCCTTTGTCCTCAGGCGAAGCGTATTTATTAAAGGCAGTGAACGCATCTTTGATATTACTTTTAAAATCGGCTTCGCTTTTCCATGTTTCGGTTAACTCGGCTTGTGCTTGCTCAATGGTTAGCCCTTTGAATTTATCAAAAGCCGCTGGCATTACCCTTGCGTACTCATTTAAAACAAACTCGACTTGTTTAGAGGTCATGCCTTGCTCATGGGCCTTGCTTAAAAAGGCATGGTTTTCTGGATCTTTCTTAAAGTCATCAAAATTTAACGTTTCTGATTCGATTTTTAGGTCGTATTCGTCAGCGCTTTTAGGTGGAATATCCCCTGTTCCCATTCGCTTGGATAAACCATCATAAGAAGCTGCCATTTTTTCAGCAGAGGCTTTTAAGTCAAGCTCTAAACCGTCGCTTGTTTGAACTCTGAACTTTTCAGGCAACCAATCATAGCCATCACTACCTTGCTTTTCTTCTTTGCCTTCTTCCTTGTTTTCATCGTTTACAAGTGGTTTTTCTTCATTCTTAAAGCCACCACCAGCTAAAATAGAATTAGGTTCATTAGGTGAACCAGTACCACCATCACCGCCGTGTTCGTCTAGTTCATTCATTAATAGGTGTTTCATTTTGAACATCGTCTGTTACTCCGTTTGCCCTGTTAATACGTGAAAGAATAAAATCAACCACACTACGCTGACCTGCTCGGTAGTAGGTTTTCAGTGTGGCGTTATGCTCATCGAACGAGGGCGGCATCGAGAAGCGTGCTATCAATTCCTCTAACACATCTTGACCGCCCACGGTTTCCTCAAATAAACGTTTATAGTCAAATTCAGTTACTTGTTTTTTAGCCATTTTCTGCTACCTGTTGCGCCATGTGTTGACCGCCAGCCTTAGCAAATTCATCTGCACCTGTTTGTAGTGCCTGATTAGCCATAGCGTCAGCCTGTGCCTTTGCCTGTGCTTCGGCTCTGGCTTGTCTCAGTTCAGTAACGTCTTGCTCTGGCCTGATAATCTCAGAAGGTACCCCTAAGGCTTCACCTGTAAAGCGTGCTGCTTTATCAAAATCAATGTTATCTAATACCTCTTGATTTACTTGTGCGCTTTGCATGGTCATAGCAACAAAGTTTTGTATCGCGGTGACTTCTTCGAACTTCTGCGCCCTGGCTAATGGGCTGACGTATTTAATACCAATAAATTTATCAGGTAAGCTCTCGGGTGGGTCGCCTAAGATGCCAGCACGAAAAGCGATACCAAAACAACGATCAATTAGAGGTTGTAAGTATTCAGATTGCATGCGCCCATAGATAGGGCCTAACAACTGCCTGATCAATTGCTGACGCATGTTGACTTCGGTCGCTGTCATGGCTGGGCTATCTTTAGGCTGTAGTTGATCTGCCAGCATGATTTTACGAATAGCGGCTTGCAGTTGTTCGCACTGGGTAAAAGATACGTTGAAATTAGCGCCACTTTGTAGCGGTTTCATGCTGTCCACTGAGTTAGCAACAATGATCTTTCTAGCCCCTACGGTAATAGTGCGAGGATTTAAAACGCCGTCATCTTCGGCAATCCACATGCCGCTAATGGCTAAATCAGCATTCGCTAGTTCTAGCTTCTTAATTTCGTTGAGTGTTTTTGCATCTGGCAATGCATCGGATACAGGGCTAATCGTATAAACCGATTGAGGAATCAGCATCCAGCGCGGCACTACAACGGGCATTTCGTTATAGCCTGATTCTCTTAAGAGTTCTTTATCATTTTCTAATACATGCACCGAAGCAATGGGCATCTTTTCGGCCTTTTCTCCAACCTTGCCATCATTGCGAGGATAGATAGCATGGATTAGCTTTAATTTAGCATTGGGTTCACGTTCAGCTTGCTTTTTTATCTTTTCGCTGGCTTCTTCAAAGGTGTTCACAACTTGCTCTGCTGTTAGTTCATAACAACGATAAACAATATCAATCACGCCATCAGCACGAGTGCTATCACAATACACAGTAGCCAAGGGCCATAATTGAAAATTAAAGCCACCCTCTTTTTGATCTTGGTCGATGTATAAAGCAAACCAACCAGCCGCCATCAGATCAAGCATGCCCTCATAAGCGGCTGAATCAAAGTTGGCATTGTGGATATTACGCCATATTGTGTTAGCTGATTGATCGAGCCATCTTGCTTCTTCTTCGTTTGCTTCATTAACCGTTAAACCAAACCATAACGCATTGGCTGGGGTTAAACCGCTGATAATAGCGCTGGCTTGTGTTTTGGCGGCATCGGTTAAAGTTGAATCAAATAGCCGTGACTTTTTGCGTTGTATATCGTCCGTGGTCGAAAAGGTGTCATCTATGCCAACCCCACGAACAGGAAAAGAGTAATCAAAGCATTCTTTCCATACTTTTTCATGGGGTTTTCTAGCTGCTTTTAACTGCCCTAGACGATTGACAACTTTATTAGCTAGTTTGTTGTCGGTCATATTATGCGCCTAAGGTACTTTTGCCACCTGAGTCATTGCCACGCTCACCACCGCTAGACAATAAAGAACTCTTTTGGCGTTGTTGTTTGCGTGCAGCGGCGGCTTTGTTGGCTTGTTCGTCTGCGGTTCTCTGTGCTGCGGCAGCGTCTGCTTGTGGGTCTTGCTGTACTACTTTGGGGGTTTTCTGTTTTGGTGCCATAGCAGAAGATGCCGCCGCCCCTGCTACTGCTGCCCCTGCAATTAATGCTGTTTCTACGCCCATTTTCTTAATCTCCTAAACAATCCAGCCTTTATCAGTTAAAACAGGTTTCTTTTTAACCGAACCACTCGCAACACGACCAACGGAATGATCTGTTGCATCACTTTGTTTAATCGGTGCAGTTTCAGGAACAACAGAACTTGCTTGGTTTTCAGAATCGCCAAAATGCGCGTGCGCGCGCGAATCGTCATCGCCTGCATCGTCTTTTTTACTTGAATCTGCTTGATTTTCAACGTTGGTATTTTCAGAACTATCAACAAAATTATCTTTAGAATCGCCTTGATTAAGCTCATTTGCTTTAGCCTCTGCTTCGTCTTTAGAACCTAGAAAATCAGCTAACCAGTTCCCATCCTTATCAACTACACCATAACGACCAGCGGCTTTATGCTTTGCGGTATAACTCATTTAAACACCTCTTTAATCCAGTAAGTTAAGGGATTACATCAGGTCTGGTTTGCCCCCATTCTGTATCTCCCCCTCAAAAGACTACTTTTAAAGATTTTCGAGTTTCCGAGTTAATGTGTTTTGTTCAGGTTTTTATTTATTTAAGTTCTGGTTTGAGCAAAAAGATTGCGAGGCTTTAAAACCATAAAATGGCACTCCAATTAATCAAAAGGAGTAATTAATGAATAAATTAGTTAAAACTGCACTATTAGCCTCTGCTTTAGGCTTTTTGTCAGTTAATGCTTATGCTGAAATACAATGGATTGGTTCCGGCCATTGGCAAGGGGATACAAGAGGTAATGGCATGAGACCAGCAGGAATGGACAGAGAGGAAGCCTGTAAAAATGCTATATATGTCAATATTCAAAACTCTTATCCAGAGTCTAGACATCAGGTATTTACTCGCATAAAAGAAGGGAGTATAAACGGAAACTTTAAAGACTCTCAAGCACAATGTTTTTATGATATTATATATCCTGATTACGTATCTAGTAACCATGCTGTTAATATTTACTATTTTCCTAACTATGTTCCCTCTAAACCTGCTAACTAATCAATAATATAAACTGCGCCTGCTAACCGTGGGCGCATCTTCTCTATTACACTCAGGAGACTACTTTTAAAGATTTCCGAGTTTCCGAGTTAATGTGTTTTGTTCAAGTTTTTATTCGTTTTTGTTATTATTTTGAAACTACAGGATAGATCAGAGGAAAAAATGAATAATATAGAAGAAGACATACTAGACAGCATAATAAATTGTTGCCAAGAAATGCGAACGCCAGAAGTCCTAAAGAGGCCAAACGGTTTGAACATTGATCACTACAATCTAATATTAAACCATCATAAAATAAGCGAAGATGACTTCATTCGTGTTGTAAGATTGGGGATTAATAAAGAGTTATTAATCTATAATGGAAATATAAATCAGACTCCATTCGATCCAACGCGTATACAAGCACTAATACTCAGATGAAATAATAAATCTAACTTTAAAATAAGTAAGTATTTATACTTTATTCAGTATAATCTAAAAAATAGAACCAATTTGTGTTAGATATGTATAAAATTTGCTTTATTTTTGGGAGGTTGAAAATGCTAAATAAATTATTAGATTGGATTGAAAGACGTAGAACAACTATTCTATTGATTGTGATAATTACTGGCATACTCATTATCCATACAGATTTATGTGATATATATAGAGCGACAGGATCAGATTATAATTATACAGGTGAACTTAATGAAATAAAATCTGCAATAAACAATCTTGAATCGGTCATCAGATATAAATAAAAATTAAGCCTAATCAAGAATAAGTTATAGATGATAACTCCACCAACAGCTAGCATCTAATACAGGTAAGTCTTTCCTAGATTTACCTGTGACTTTGCACCACAATTTAATTAATCGCTCGCCGTCTGCATGCCTTGGCTCTGTTCCCATTTTCCAGCCGTGAATAGTTGTATAAGCAATTTCAATACTTTCAGATATTTTTTGAATATCGTATTTACAATCGTCTAGTTCACAAATAACTCTAAACCAGTCCACACAGTACCTACTTACACAAGATTTAGCCATTGATTAACCTCTCATATAATCAATAATAACTGCTCTTGCTTCATCCAATCCCTTACTGCTTTCTTCGGCTTTGCACTCTTGTTCCTGTTTTGTTTCTTCTGACTTATCAGTACTTGAATGACCAACATCACCAGCGTTATCGGTAGAATCAACAGAATTAACTTGAGCATTTTTGTTTAACTCCTCGGCTTTGGCTTGGGCTTCTTCCTTGGTACCTAGAAAATCTTCTAGCCATTTGTCCTTTTCATCAACAACGCCATAGCGACCACTGGCTTTATGTTTGGCTGTGAATGTCATGTAAAAATCACCTCGTTTTTTGTGGGAAGTTCTCGCACTCGCGCGCGGTTAAGTTCTAAAACAACTATCAGAATGAATAATTTTTTTATGTGTTAAACACTACTGATTAGCTATTCTGAGGGTTAAGAGTGGTTAGGATGTTCCAGCCCCTCCCCTAACCCCTCCCCATAGGATAGAAAATAATGATTTACGGTTTCCCGATAGTTTGCTTTTTGTTCAGGTTTTTTGTGTATAATAGAAAAACTAAATAATATTTTATAAGGATATATGTATGGTTTGGACTGTAGATGAAAAAATCCCTAGAAAAGAAAAAATTCCTGTCCCTGCATCTGGAATGCGTAATTATTTTAATTGGGTGAGAGCTTTTAGAGGCACAAACACTAACCCTATTGCTGCACTAAACCTAGAGGATGTTGCATGGGATAATGATTATGAAATTCTACAAGGAGGTAGAGGAGATATTCACTCGCTAAGATTGAATCAAGGGCAGAGAGTTTACTTTGTCCTCGATGAGTTCTCTCAAACAGTAAAAATACTTTGCATCGGAAGACACATATAAACCTAAAAATGAGCGCTACGCCTGCTAACCGTAGGCGCATCCTCTCTATTCCCGCCCGTCACCTCACACCATAAACGAATTAATCTTTCCCCATCAGCATGCTTAGGCTCTGAACCTTGCTTATAGCCTGAAATAGTACCAATAGGGATACTGGTTCTTTTAAAAATATCGTTATGACTAAAGCCAAATCTTTTCAAATCTGACAACAGCCTAAACCAATCCGTTTTGCATCGTCTTTTAGCCACTGATTAACCTCTCATATAATCAATAATAACGGCCCTCGCCTCATCCCATCCTTTAGCGCAAACAGCTTTGTAGCCCTCACTACTTAAAAAATCTAGCCACTCTCCCTGCTCATCTGATAATTTGCCACCTTTGGTTCTTTTAAGCTCAATATATAAACCATGAAACCCTTTTCTAGCAACGGGTAAATTAAGATCAGGAAAACCTTTACGCATCCCCTCAGCTTTCATCATGGCGGCTAACTTTAGACTTCGCTTTGCTGCGTTAGGTGTTGCCACTAGACGAGTAGCATATTTTGGAAATTGTGTAGCAAACCAGTTGATTAAAGCTACTTGCTCGTCATGTTCTCTCACTATAGAATTACCTCACAACTATTATTTAAAGGAACTAATTATGTTCAATCTTAATAAATGGGTTACAACAACAAATATAACTTTAATATTACTTATATTTTTAACAATATTAATAACTTTCATAATGTGGTTGAAAGGGCTTGATGCTGGTTGGATGCAAGCAATCATCAGTGTAATTGCCATTTTTTCTGCAATTATTATTAGTAACTCTCAGATTGAAACTACTAAAAAAGAAAAAAATAATGAAAAAATAGAAGATATTAAAAAATTCATAAGTATTATTGAAATATGTATTGATAGATACTCGGCCTTGATAAGGAATATAAGCAGTATACCTCAAGAATATAGTTCTGAAGATGAAGCTAACATATCCTACCACTGGAAATCTATAAAAATATCCGTAGATCAAATAAAACAATTTGACTGGCTTAAATATCCGGATGACTTGAGTATACTTGCTGTAAATACTTTTATAGATACTCAAACTAACTTTATAGACAACACAGAATATTTGGCCAAAAGTATTCATCGTACTTACGAGAGGACGAATACAATGACCAAAGTAATTAAAGTTCCTAAAACAGTTGATGATATTGTTGCTTTGTATTTTATTCATAACAAAGATAAATCTGATGATTTTGTTAACCAATCGTTCAAAATTGTGTTCGAACATTATAATGCTGCTAGGAAAAGCCTCTGGAATGGAATTATCAAAGTTATTCATTAATTTATTTACCCTTAAGCGCCTTAAACGCCCCATAGCCGCTTTTTCCGCTTGCTTGCTGTCTTTGTATCTCCTGATCTATTAAATCGTCACAGACGCCAAAAGAGGCCGATTGCTTGGTGCTTTCGATAGCCTTGGTGACTGGCCTTTTTAAACTCTCACCTTTAGCCCATCTTCTAGCCATTTCAAGATAGTTATACTCAAAACGCTTTTTTAAATTTAAATCGGTAGTCGTGCCGCGCTGTAAATCAAATACGCCAGTTTCTTTTGCAGCCGCTTCGATAACAGCATTTCTATACATACCGCTTAACGCTCTATTGAAAGCAGTATTTAAATCAGGCAGTCCTAAAGCCTGCAGAGATACATTAGTGCATAAAGCATTAAATTCTATCGGCGTTGGAGGCCATCCCGTTGTATTAGAAGCCACCATATTTTTAACGCCCGTCTCTATTGCGTCCATTGATAAATGATTAATCAACATGGCCCATTCTTTAGTTGGCAGCTTGCCATACTGACTCGCCCAGCGATAACCAAAAAGCCCCGTCATGCGCTCCCAGAAATCGGCTATTTTTGCTTTATCAATAGGCTGATTATTCGGCAACCCAGCTATCAAGCTCTCGCCTTGTCCGCTCAATAAGTGACTCTTTGCCTTGTCTAGTACCGTTTGAATTCCTGCTTGCATTGCCTTTACCTCTCACTAAATTATTTTTTACATGGTTGAATAGCGTTTGTTCCCAGTCTTTCGTTGTCTTTTGAATGTTCGGACGACCCAGCCAGTAATATTTAAAGTTATCCAGCACATCAGGCGGTATAGGTGCTTTGCCCAGTCCAGATCTAATCATCTTGGATTTAAAAAGTTGCCAATCAGGAAACCAATCAACATGCATGCTGTAACGTTCCTCATCGCTATATATATTTGTTTTTGTTTTTACTACCGGAGGCATGACCGCTTTTGATGTTTTGCTACTGTCCACTTGACCACTATCAAAATCTATTGAATCCTTGCCGTTGTTATCCTCTAATACTGACCGCTTACTGACCGCATAAGCCTCTTTTTGACTGTCCACTTTATTTTGAACGGAGTAATCCCGTGAAGCTAAAATAAGCTTAAAAACAGATTGTTTGCTAGACTTGTTAAATGTCTTGTCTCGCTTGATTAAACCAGCTTTTTCTAGCCAATCTAACGCACGTCTAATTTGCCTTTCTGTTGGTTCTCCGCTATCAGTCAGTCCTTGATGAGGTTCTACATAAAGTTCCTCACTAATAGCTTTAAGTGATACTTTGCGCTGAATACCAGTAATGCCCGTGGAATAATCCATATACCGCCGCAAGACAAAATAAACCTCTCTTGCAAGGTAAGGTAATCCCCTCAAGCAACACCACTCATCATCGTTAATCTGAAAGGCTGGCATTATTCGCCCTTACTCATCACTTCGTTGTAAAGCGCTTCGATGGCTTTGCCTAATTTATATTTAGGTGCTGTTTCTCCTTTCAAAGTCCTATTTATAGTAGGCTGTGAAGTACCTGCTTCTTTAGCTAAAGAGTACTGAGAGTATTTTTTTTTGGACAAGATTACTTTAATCATTTCTTGAACAGTTAAATAATTCATATTTATACCTACAAATACATATTCGAGTTATTTAATAATACACATTTGAATTAATCAATGCAATACACTTTATTAATACGAATATGGATAGGTTAAACATGACTATAGGCAAAAGAATTTTTGAAGCAATGAAAACAAGAGGCTACTCAGAGGGCGAACTTGCAAGGCGTAGCGGCGTGCCGCAGCCAACTATTCATAGAATCGTCTCTGGAGATGTGAAAAGCCCGCGTAACGACTCAATTGAAAGTATTGCAAAAGCATTAAGCTTAGACTTTACTTGGCTTGTGACAGGGAAAGAGGCAAAAAAACAAGGATCTAATTCAGTATTAAGTAATAAAAACATAATCGAAATCCCTCAATTTGATATTGAGGCATCAATGGGGGCTGGTAAGTTTCCGCCAGACTATCAACAACCCGTTATAACCATTACGGTAGATAAAGATTTTTTTATACGCCAAGGAATTAACATCACTCAAAGCAGTAAGTTATCTATTATTACGGGCATAGGCGACAGCATGGAGGGTACTTTTAATGATGGAGATCCCATAGTAATTAATCATGAAGCCAGATCATTAATAGCTGACGGAATTTATGTTTTTACCTTAGGGGAAAAACTCTATTTAAAACGGTTGCAAATACTACCTAACTGCATTCGCATGATCTCCGATAATGCCAAATACCCACCTTACGACATTAAGGACGAGGAGTTACAGCAATTAGTTATTCATGGCAAAGCTTTATTTGTTTGGAATGGAAAAAGGATTTAAACAATGAAGAAAGTAGCTCTAATACTATCAACCATTATTATTTCATCATGCTCTAGCAACTCGACCTCTCCGTCACAAAGCATAAAAGAAACGGAGAACGGATTGTACCTCACGACACAGTACTCAGAATATCAATTCATTCCAAATGAAACAGTCGTGTCTAATGTATGTAATGATCACATAATAAATTTGGCAAATAAAGAAGCTTCTATTAGAAAAAAAACCATAGAACCGTCTAGCCTGGATTCAGGACATATAAACGTTAATAGAGACACATTAACAGGTATTACCTCATGCTCCGCAAGTCTTATGGTGCAGTGGACTGAAAACAGTATAAAAAAAGCTGATTTTGGAGCTTTTGGTTTGCATAATGACCTTAGCAAGAAAGATGTAATTAAAAAGGGAATCGTTTTGTTTAATAAGAAGAATAATTCCTATTCATCCTTTAGCACCCCAATCGAAAATAAACTCTTTACATCCTATATCTATACGTTCAATACAACAGAAGATAAATTATGTTCTATAACTGGATTTACAAACCCTATAGAAACTGATAGTGGTGGAGCAGAAGCACAAAAAATAATATATATGCTAAGAGATATTTTAGAAAATAAATATGGATCTGGCTTTTTTCTCGATGAGTCAAAGGGTGCTTACAAAAAAGACTGGGCGAACACTTTAAAAAAATACAAAACAGCTAGAGTGTTTTCTTATGTATGGACTGAATCTATAACACACAACATAAACAGTGATTATGGAATATCTCTTATTGTCTTATACCCATTTATTTCCCCCCAAAATAAAAATAATACAATAATTGCCGTAGACTATTCTCTTGATTCTGATCTTGATTGTGCAAGCAAAGCAAATATAAACATGTATAAAAAGGGACTGTAGCAAAAGCAATAAGTTTATAAAACTAATTTAGGTGTCAATCTTCTCAACTAGGGTAAAAATTACCCTAGTTCATTTCCAAAATAATTAAATTTTAACTCCTTATCTTTCAAGTAAATATATAAAAAACAAAAAACCAATTCGTTAATGTATTGACCTTTATAATTCGAATATGTATTATTTAATTAATAAACGAATTAAAGGCGATTCAAAAATGCAAATCACACAATCACATATCGACGCTTGGATTAAAGAACAAACCCAAAACCTAATTGATAACCAGGATGTTGTTATCGATCACAAGGTTGTTGTTGATCTGCAAACGTTCTGGATTGAAGCGGAAAACGCATTTATTGAAGCAGATAGCAAAGACGATCAATACACCTTTCTACAATCTCGCCTAAAAGGTGTTATTTCAGAGTCTCGAAGAGAAAGAGATTTAAAAATAATCAACGAAGTTGCACAAAGAATGCTAGAGCCTTTCGCTTATGAGGGAGCACTAGAACAAGTTAGAGAAGAACAAGACGATTACAACATATTGGGCTACGAAGTAAGACACGCAGAGGGTTGGTACTAATGGAAACGTTACTAAATATCGTTATGGGCGCTCTTTGGTCAGCGCTGGTTGTCTGGGCAATTGTTATTTATGCAGTTTAAAGGAATTGATCATGAACGAACTAATCAAGCTAATCGAAGAAGCAAAACAAAAGGACCTCTACATCAGTGTAGTGGTTCATAACGATAAAAACCTTGGTCGATCACCAACTCGAATATCAATGCCGATCAATGGGGCTAATGTCAAAAACAGCCTTGAAACCCTGTCTCGCGCTATTGATAACTTTTAACAGGGAGCAACAACCATGCTCAGAAAACTAGCCTACTGGATGCTCAGAAACAGCGTAATCATTGAGTTAACCAATGATAGCAATCAAGTAGTAATTAACAGCAATCTTAAAAAGATTGATCCATTAACCATTACACCAGCCGAAGCCAAAGCCTTTTTATGGCTACAAGAGTCAAGGCTAGATAACAACGTTAAGCAAATCAATGTAAAGGGGTAAATAGCCATGCAAGCAGGCTATTACAAAGATATTAGCAATACTGATTATCACGCGAGTGAGGGGATCAGTAAAAGCGGATTAGATTTAATTGATCAATCCCCTGCTTTGTATTTGTGGAGTAAAAACGCACCTTATGATGAAGATAATAGAAAGGCGTTAGATATTGGTACCGCTTTCCATACGTTAATTTTAGAGCCTGATACTTTTAATGATAGGTTTGCTGTTAGTCCTGAAAACTCACCACGCAACACAATAAAAGGCAAAGAAGCTTGGGCTGATTTCGAAAGCCAGTTAAACGGCAGAATACCCATTACGAAAGAAGATTATAAAAAACTATTTTTAATGAGAGATAGTGCATTAGCTCACCCGCATATCAAGTGGCTAATAGAAGCTAATGGAGAGGTTGAAACCTCTATCTATTGGAATGAGGAAACAACTGGAGAACTAGCAAAGTGTAGGCCAGATAAATTACTCATCGATAGTAGTTGCCTAGTTGATATTAAAACCACTAGCGAGCTTAACCGAATTAATAAATCGTTTATTGAATACCGTTATCACGTCCAAGACGCTTGGTATAGCGCAGGATTTAAAGCACATTTCAGTGAATCATTAACCCGTTTTTTATTTGTGGTTGTTTCAACCTCTCTGAACTGTGGTCGTTATCCAGTGAGAATTTTTGAATTACCTATAGAAGCCAAAACCCAAGGGGAACAAATCTATTTAGAAAACATTAGCACTTTTTCCGAATGCAAGCGCACTGGCAATTGGGGCGCAATCGAAACATTAAATTTAAATCTGGAGTAACAAAATGACCACATCCGCTATTAATCCATTAGCAGAAAAAACAGCAAAGCCAGCCACGCTAGCATCATTTATCAATGACGACAAAATGAAAGCTCAGATTGCTCATGCACTTCCTAAACATATCAAGCCAGATCGTATGATTAGAATTATCACGACTGAGTTAAGAAAAAACCCACAACTAGCAACCTGTGATAAAGCAAGTTTTTTAAGTGCTATTATGCAAGCCTCTCAATTAGGACTAGAGCCTAGCGGAACATTAGGACACTGCTATTTAATCCCATTTAAAAACAACACAAAAGGCATTACCGAATGCCAATTTATTATCGGTTATCGCGGCATGATTGACCTAGCCAGACGATCAGGTCAAATAGTGAGCCTCTCAGCTATTGCGGTTTATGAAAAAGATCAATTTGATTATACGCTAGGACTTCACCCAAATATTGAACACAAGCCATCTTTTGATGATGACCGCGGCGCATTAGTTTTTGTCTACGCAGTCGCTAATCTAAAAGATGGTGGCGTTCAATTTGAAGTCATGAGCAAACCGCAAGTTGACAAAATCAGAGCGCTATCAAAAGCACGCAATAGCCCTTGGTTTACTCATTATGAAGAAATGGCAAAGAAAACCGTCATACGCCGTTTATTTAAATATCTACCCGTTAGCACTGAGTACCTAGAAGCCGTTATTCATGATGAAAATGTTGATCTAGGCATTCAAGACGACTTTATAGAAACAGATTATAGCCACGTCGAAGAAACGCCAGAACTAGAACATCAGCAGGCTGAGCAAGTAGACCTTAACACGGGAGAGATATTACAGCCTGAAAAAGAGCCAGTACCAACCTACGACAAAGGCAAGTAATACCCATTAACTAAGTAGTAATTTTAACCAAAGAGAGAGTTTAATTATGGCTAACACAAAGAAAGATCAAGTAACCGAACAACAAGAACCAACTATTGAGGAAATGACAACTCATACCATCGGGGAATCATTAATGCAGTTGGTTATTCAGGAATTTAAAGCAATGCCTGACGTATGGCAAAAAATGCCAGAAGCAAAGCAACGCGATGTAATAGACCGCGCAAGAGAAAATGTTTCTAAAGCGGTAAAAAATGCAGTCCGTTTAATTGCTAGTGAAGGCAAGCCAATTATTAGTGGTGTTGTTGAGCAAGTTAATGCAAAAGCGGGTTTAGAGTTAAAAATTAAAGTTGCAGGCTGTAGCAGTGAAAACAAACTGGCCTTAATTGAACATGCAGGCGGCGGAACTTGTTTAATCGTGCTTGCTGATGCAGCGGCAAACATGGGCAATATGAATATTATTAAACCTGAAAAAGATCAACCAGAGCTATTAGAAGAATAAAACGCCTTATCTTTGAATTAATTAATCGCCTGCCCTAACGGCAGGCTTGGAGTTTAGCATGCAAACACAACCGCAGCAGTTCATGACAAATAGCGACATATTAGCCCTAGCTAATGAGTTAGCTAAAATCATTACAGAGCCTTTAATTGTTGAGCTTCAAGAGGTTAAGCAAAAGCTTCAAAATATCGAAGAAGCCAGCATCAAACAAGACGATGAAACACTCGTCTGGCGAAATGCTTACGAAATAGCAAAAGGTTTAAATGTTCCAACAAAAACAGCAAGAAATCTTATTGCCCTCCCTAACTTCCCTAAGAACATCGGTGGTAAAAGAGCGCGTTATAAAACTGGGCCGTGGCGTGCTAGTGAAGTTAAGCACTTCTTTAAAATCAATAAGAGTAAGGTGTAGGTATGGGTTGCAAGTATTGTACTCTACAAGATGGGGAATGCGCTTATCCCTATTATGGCGTAGCCCCTCATGTTGGATTTCATATTCCGAATGACATAACCAGTGGAATAAACTTTTTACCTAGTGGGTACTATCCAAAAAACTTCAAACCTGATCTGGATGTTGATGGTAAATGTGGAACTTATACACACTGCTTACATTGTGGCAGTTATAGCAAAGAAGTATGAGTAGTGATCAAATAAGCTCATACTTCTTTAAAGCGTCTGTCCAAATTAGTGATGCATTTAACGAAATAGCTTTTCTAACAATAAGAGACATTACCCTTTGGTTAAAGTTTTTTGATTTCATATTTTTCTTAAAGACAGCAGAATCTTCCTCATCTAGTGGTATTGTATCAACTCCCAAATTACAACATCCATAACCATCAAAAGATATTCTTACAATACTGACTCTATTTCCTAAATTATTAAAATCTATAAATACAGAACCACCTAAACAGCTTAGATAATAATCTGCTGGCCTGCTTGACGGCATAGTGGTAATGTATATATCAAGATTTTCCATTTAAAACTTTTCCAATAAAATAATACTTCTTTAAAGTTTAACCTAACTTACTCGCTAAACTCTCCGCTGTCTCGTTATAATAAGTCATCAACTGGCTTATATTTCTATGTCCTACCATTCTGGCCAGTTCTAAAACCCCAAGCTTTTTAGATAAGCGCGTAATAGCTTCATGGCGTGTATCGTGAAAATGTAGATCATTAATCCCTAATTTATTGCGGTACTTTCTAAACATAGCATCGGCACTGGCAGAACTTAACGTAAAAAGCTTATTATCTTCATGCTTATTTTTAAGGACTTGCTCAAATAAATAAACGGCCCTATTGGATAAAGGCACATCCCTAGTATCTCCGTTCTTCGTTTTATCAAGATGAACAAAACGTTTATCTAAAAACACAGCATCATAGGTTAAAGATAGAATTTCACCTTGCCGCATAGCTGTTTCAATAGCGATTAAGAATATGTAAGCTAATTCCTGTTTCTTGCTTGTCGGCGTGTCGCCCTCTTTATAATCAAGAATAGATAGAATAGCGTCTATTTCATCATTAGATATTAGGCGGTTTCTATGTTTTGTCTTTCGTGGCTTCTCAATGTTGCTAATAGGATTTACGGAGCACCATCCCCATTCTTTGATAGCCTTAGAGTAAACAACGGACAAGATGCCAAGTTCTTTTATTACGGTTGAGTTCTTGACTGTTTTTAATCTTTTATCTCTAAATTCTGCATACTGTACAGGTTTAATGCTAGTAATTAGCTCGCCAACAAAAGGCAGAGTATCTATAAAATTATTTATTTTAGTGGTTAACCATTTAACGCTTTTCTTTTTACTGGCAATTTCGTCACGATACTTAATAAGTGCGTCATAGAGAGTATGCTTATTACCAACAATAAGCCCTTTTCTATCAGAGTCTATTAAGTCAGCTTCTCGCATAGTAGCCCATGCTTGAGCCTCGCCTTTAGTTAAAAAGGTATTAGATTCTCTGACTTCCTGACCATTTATTTTCTTTTTTATTTGAACTTGCCATTTGTCACCACGCTTTCTAATCGTCGCCATTGTCGCCTTTTTTGTCGCCGTCAGTTGATAAAATATAGTTAAATTTAGTCAAAAACGGTAAAAATAGCAAGCAACAAAAAAACCCTCAAATTCGACTACCAGTGCTTTTGAGGGGTTTCATGGATTTTATAAAAATCTAAATTGGTAGGCATAATTGGACTCGAACCAACGACCCCCACCATGTCAAGGTGATGCTCTAACCAGCTGAGCTATATGCCTATTAAGGTGGTGAATTTTAACCATAACTACGAAAGTGTCAAGTACTTTTACACAATTCTATAAATATATTTGTCTTAATAAATTGATTTTTAAAGGAGCAACCCCGACGAAATTTAGTTATCATATAACCATTACTTACAATCTACACAGACAATATCAATATGGCTACAAATATATCATCTAAGGATCATGTTTTAACACTCAATGATTTATTGATTGCTTTATGCGATCAAAAACGCATTACCCCAAGGGCAAAAGAATTATGTTACATGACCCAAGCAGATACGCCTTTAGCCATACAAAGCCCACTTGAAGTTATTGCTCATCAAAAAATTGATGATTTAGCCCGCCCAGGAAAAAAACTTGATTTAGAAACACTGACAATATGGCTAGCCGATTTTGCTAAACAACGCTATGTTCGAGTAGACCCGTTAAAAGTAGACGTGACGACAGTTACCTCTGTAATGTCTTATGCATTTGCTAAACGTAATCAAATTCTTGCCATTGAATCAAACCTCGAAAAAGTAGTCATTGCCAGTATTCAACCACTGGTAAAATCATGGGAAAAGAACTTACAACATATTTTAAAACGCCCTATTGAGCGTGTTGTTATTAATCCCGCCGACATTCAGCGTCTAACAAATGAGTTCTATAACCTCAGTAGTTCAGTACATGAGGCATCAGGTGAGAGCCTTAACAACAACTTTACAAATGCTAGCTTTGAACAGCTTGTTAGCTTAACCAGCACCACCGAAGATTTATCGGGCGATGAGTCGCATATTATTAAAATCGTTGACTGGCTCTTTCAATATGCTTTCCAACAGCGCGCCAGTGATATTCATATCGAACCACGTAGGGAAGCAAGCAGCGTAAGGCTACGCATTGACGGGGTTCTGCATAATGTTTATCAATTCCCTACCCAAGTAGGGATTGCGGTTGTTAATCGCTTAAAAACATTAGGTCGAATGAATATTGCTGAACGCCGAAAACCACAAGATGGTCGAATAAAAACTGTATCCCCTTTAGGTGACGAAATTGAGTTGCGTTTATCCACATTGCCTACTGCCTTTGGCGAAAAAATGGTAATGCGGATCTTTGACCCTAATGTATTATTAAAAGGCTTTAGCGATTTAGGCTTTTCTCATGGAGACTCCAACCGTTGGGATCAGATGATTTCACAACCCAATGGTATTATTCTGGTTACGGGGCCAACTGGTTCAGGAAAAACAACGACCCTCTATACAACATTAAAACAGTTAGCCACGTCTGAAGTTAATGTTTGTACGATTGAAGACCCCATTGAAATGATTGAAGACTCTTTTAATCAAATGCAAGTACAACACAATATCGACTTGGACTTTGCATCGGGAATTCGTGCGTTAATGCGACAAGACCCTGACATTATAATGATTGGTGAGATCCGTGATCTTGAAACGGCAGAAATGGCTATTCAGGCAGCTTTAACAGGCCATCTGGTACTTTCTACCTTACATACCAACGATGCCCCCAGTACAATCACACGGTTACTTGATCTAGGTGTACCTTATTATCTGATAAAAAGTACCGTTTTAGGTATTATGGCACAACGTTTAGTGAGAACGCTTTGTCCTCACTGCAAACAACCCATAGAAATAGATCAAACGGTTTGGGATGAACTCACTAAACCGTGGAAGTCGCCTGTACCTAAGCAAACAATGCAACCTATCGGTTGCCACGACTGCCGAGAAACGGGCTATCGTGGTCGTTTAGGTATCTATGAAATTATGCTTTTTTCAGATGAGTTAAAACAGCTCATTCAACCAGAAACCAATATTGACGAAGTGCGTATACAAGCTTATAAAGATGGTATGCACAGTTTACGATTATCTGGTGCTCAAAAAGTAGGTAAGGGCTTAACCACTATTGATGAAGTATTGCGCGTAACACCACATTAAATACTAATCAATAAACTTAAAAGAAACTTATTTTTAGTTTAAATGACAAAGATAATACTTTTTAATAATATCTCTTAATTAATAGGATTGCGCGTTACTTTATGAATGTAAAATCGGCCATCACTCTTGCGTTTATAGCTATTGCAACAGCACTCGCTATCTTAATAAGAGCCAATAATCAACATATTATTTTACAAGGTGAGGTTGATGCTCCCCAAGTTATTATCGTTTCAAAAGCCAAAGGACGTGTTATTGAACGTTATGTTGAGCGCGGTGACGACGTTAAGGCTGGGCAACCTCTCATAAAACTAGACTCGCCTGAGCTTATAGCACAGCTAAAATCGGTTGAAGCTGCTCGAGATAACGCTAAAGCCCGTTTAATTGAGTCACTTAATGGTTCACGAGAAGAGAACATCCGTAGTGCTAAAGCAGACTTATTACAAGCCCAAGCGACTTATGCCAATGCCATTAGTACTTATAAACGCAACAAGCAACTGGCTGATAAAGGTTACTTATCCACCCTATCACTTGAGAACTACCTACGAGACAGAGATACAGCGGCTGAGTCAGTTAAAGCAGCCAGAGCTAATTTAGACTTAGCCTTAAATGGGGATCGTATCGAACAGCGCGAACAATACGCGGCACAGTTACGAGAGGCAGAACAAAATTTAGCAGAAGTAAAAGCAGTCACAGACGACTTAATGGTTGTATCACCTATCGATGGCGAAGTGGGTTCCATTCCTGCTGAAGTGGGAGCACTTTTAAATGCTTCTAGCCCCCTTATGACAGTTATTCGCATTCCAGAAGCTTATTTTATTTTCTATATTCGTGAAGATATATTATCTCAAATTAAAAAAGGCGATGTTGTTGAAGTTTCTATCCCTGCTATCGGGGCAACAGACAAGAAAAAAATCAAAGCACGTGTAGGTTATATCGCGCCACTAGGGGATTTCTCAACCAAGCGTGCAACAAGAGCAACAGGCGACTTTGATCTTAAAACGTTTGAAGTGCGACTATATTTGGATAAACCTGTGGCCAATCTAAGAGTTGGAATGAGTGTATTATGGGATTGGCAAGAATAAAGCTTTATTGGCGATGTTTTTATCGTTCATTCTCTTACGAAGTAAAAACCGCCGCAAGAAGCTTTACCATCCATTGGATCACTTGGATTTTCCCTATTATTCTCTACTCTCTACTAACAGGGCTATTCGCGCAAAATACTCTGCTTAATCTTCCTGTTGGGTTGGTTGATAACGATAACTCCACATTATCTCGCCAACTTGCACGCGAGTTTAATGCCGCCCCCCACGCCAAAATAACACGTTATCAGCATGGTTTAACCCCAGCGCTACGAGACTTAGAGCAAACAAACATTTACTCTATTCTTTATATTCCTACTAATTTTGAAAAAGACGTTCTAGCAGGCAAGCAACCAACACCCGAGCTATATTATAATGCCCTATTTTATGGTAGTGGTTATTTCTCAACGCAAGATTACCCTGCGTTAATTACAATGCTTAACACGAGCTATCGTAATACAATTGCCACCTCTTATGGTATACCACTCCCTCAACTGACTAATCCAACCATTGTTTACAATAGCCTTTTTAATGCAACCTCTAGTTATGCTTATTATCAACAATTTGCAGCAACCATTCATATATTACAAATGTTTATTGTCTCTTGCATGATTTATGTACTAAGCCATCACCGCAAAATTTTGTACTCACACCCATTTTCCATTGCATTACTGGGTAAACTAGCACCTTACACATTGATTTATGTAACCACGTTAATTTGCTCTTTGGCCGCATTAATTTTTTTCTCAGATGCGCATGTTGTTGGCAATCCTCTCTATATGTTAGTTGTTGCTATATTTTACGTAATCGCTGCACAATCGGTCGGGGTATTACTTTTTTCTTTTACAAAATCAGCCATTACTGCTTATAGTTTAATTGGCTTATTGGTTGCCTCCGCAATGACTTATTCAGGAATAACGGTTCCTGAGTTATCCATGCCATTACCCGCACAAATCATTTCAAACTTACAACCATTAACCCATGCGTTATACACTATGTTTGACATCTTCTTACGAAATGTTCAACCAATCTCTATTCTCGAAGTCTGTTTAATTCTTTCTATTTATCCGATTGTTGTCGCATTCCTCGTTAGAAAAAGACTTAAGAATCGCCTTAATATCGCTGATGGTAACTAACATGGCACCTGCATTCAAAGAATATTTACAAACCGCTAAGCAGACATTGTATAGATTACTTAACACTCCCATGTGGATGATGTTACTGGTTTCTCTTTGTTTAACCAGCCTTGTATTTTGGAATCAATCTGTTTGGAACTTACCCGTTGCGGTCATAGATCAGGATCATAGTACGAGTAGCCGTTTTATTATTAGGCAAATTAACAGCTCACCTAAAATGGAAACCATTAACTACACCAACCTTAATCAAGCAAAAAATGATCTGCACTGGCGCAAATTATTTGGCGTTATTATCATTCCACCTGACTTCGAAAAGCACTTTTTACGTGGTGATAACGTTACGATTTCTATTTATGGTGACGCTACTAACCGACTGTCTAACGGCCAGATCCAACAAGCTATTACGGCAATTTACCAACAGCTTTCTACACAGTACAACGAACAACTTTTATATGCTCAAGGGTTTTCAAAAGATCAGGCAAGTGCTGTTTTAAACCCCATGAACAACACCTTAACTGATCTTTATAATCCGGGTGTCAACTTCGCGGCTATCGTTCTCCCGGGTTTATTGATTATGATGCTGCAACAATCGATGCTCATGGCAAGTACTCGAACGAGTATTGCTTTATACATTGCTAACAATGGTAAAACCCCTTTTCATATTCACTTAGGAGCACTCACGGGGCTTATTCCTATTTGGCTATTTTTAACGGTAGTCCTATTAGTACTGTGGCCTGCCATTATGGGGTTTAGGCAAACTGCGCCCATCCTTGAACTTTTACTATTGGTTATTCCCTTTCTACTGGCAGTTATTGCTATGGGAGTATTTATCATGCAGTGCTTACGAAGCGTTGAGTTGGTTTATCTCACATTAACCTTTATCCCCATGCCTGTTTTTTACTTTTCAGGTGCTATTTGGCCATCCAGTTCAATGCCTCCCATCATTCTATTTATTTCAAAATTTTTACCTTCAACATGGGCCACTAAAATGCTGGCAGGTACTAATCAACTTCATCTGCCTATTAGTTCCGTATGGAATGAAGTATTGATGCTCTTTGCCTTAGCTATATTTTATATTATTGCTGCATTTATTATTGGCTGGCTTCGTGACTATGGAATTAAACGTTTATCTTGGCGAAAAATATAAACACTCATAAAAGTGATGGATGATTATGTTTGTTACGTTTAGAATGTCACCATATACTAAAGAGGTACATTATGTCTGACTTAGAAAATAAACCACAGCAACCTGAAGCAACAACTCATTTTGGTTATCAAAATGTGCCAGAAAGCCAAAAATCAAAAAAAGTGGCAGAAGTTTTTCACTCTGTTGCTGCAAAATATGATGTGATGAACGACTTAATGTCTATGGGCATTCATCGTCTATGGAAACGATTTACCATTGAACTTTCAGGTGTTCGGACAGGCAACAAAGTACTTGATATCGCAGGTGGCACGGGCGATTTAACTGCAAAATTCTCACGTTTAGTCGGTGAGACAGGAGAAGTTGTTTTAGCTGATATTAACTCATCAATGCTAAATGTAGGCCGTGATAAACTAACAGACAAAGGGATTGTTAACAATGTCCGCTTTGTACAAGCTGATGCTGAAAAACTACCTTTTGCCGAAAATACATTTGACTGCGTGACTATTGCCTTTGGCCTAAGAAATGTGACCCATAAAGAAGAAGCATTAAAATCTATCTTCCGTGTTTTAAAGCCCGGCGGTAGACTTTTAGTATTAGAGTTTTCAAAGCCCACAAACAATCTATTTTCTAAAGTGTATGATGCTTATTCTTTTACATTTTTACCCATAATGGGCAAACTAATCACTAACGATGCAGATAGCTATAAATATTTAGCAGAATCGATTCGAATGCACCCCGACCAAGAAACCTTAAAAGCTATGATGCAAGTTGCTGGCTTTAACCCTGTGACCTATCATAATATGACAGGAGGCATCGTTGCCTTACATAAAGGGATCAAACCTTGATGTATTCAATGATAATGCAAACAGCATTAACAACCCTTGAAAAAGGGGTGAACAAGTTAATCATGATGGATGCGAAAGCTACAGAGCAAATGGCTACCTTAGAGGGAAAAACTATTGCTATTTATAGCACAACACCTAGCTACTGTTTTGTCATCATCCCTACATCAGCTGGCATCTTTTTAACCCAGACTAATGAGAGCCCCATTGATGCTGAACTGACTGCGTCATCTGCCATATTATTGCAACTATTACTGGCAAAAAATAAAGAGCACTTTTTAAGAAGTACAGACCTCATTATGGCAGGAAACACTGGCCTGCTTTATCAGTTTTTTAAAATATTGGATAACTTAAATCCTGACTGGGAACATGAATTATCGCAATGGTTTAGCCCTGATCTTTTAACACTAGCAACACAGGCTATTCAATCTGGAAATCAACAGATAAAACAAAGTATTGCGTTTGTACAATCACAACTGAGCCAACTATTTGACAATACGACTGTACAACCTAATAATAAAGCGCATCAAACACCATTGACCGCACTAATGGATTCTTTACAGAAAAGGTTTAAAAAATCTTAATATGCGATTACTAGCCATTAGAAGACTCTATAAAATCACCAAAGTCGTTATTAAATACCGATTAGACGACTTACTATTTGATATTCCTGTACTCCCTTTTTGGATTCGTATCTTTAAAAATCTTCTCCCTTGGCGTTGGTTTAGACGAAAACCTTTGACTTTTAGCCGTGGTGTACGTATACGCTTAGCTCTAGAGGAACTCGGCCCTGTTTTCATTAAATTTGGGCAGATGCTCTCAACACGTCAAGATGTAATTCCAGCTGATATTGCTTTAGCACTTTCATCGCTTCAAGATAACGTTCCACCATTTCCTGCTGAGCAATCGGTTGCACTAATTGAGAAGCAACTGGGCATGACAGTGACTGAGGCTTTTTCAGAGTTTGACACCAAACCCCTCGCATCGGCATCAATTGCACAAGTTCATACTGCTCGCCTAAAAACGGGAGAAGAAGTTGTCGTTAAAGTGGTTAGACCCAACTTAAAACCTATTATCCAGCAAGATATCTCTTGGCTATACAGCTGTGCCCAAATAGCTGAGTATGTCAATTACGATGCTCGTCGGATGCACTTAATCGAAGTGATCAGCGATTATGAAAAAACCATTAATGACGAACTAGACCTTCAACGCGAAGGGGCTAATATTTCTCAATTACACCGTAATTTTGAAAATTCTGATCAACTTTATGTTCCCAAAGTCTATTGGCCTCTCTGTCGCCAGCAAGTCCTTGTCATGGAGCGTATCTACGGTATACCTATCAGTGACATGGCAGCTTTAAATGCTCGTAATGTTAACCTTAAAGTACTTGCAGAACGCGGAGTTGAAGTATTTTTCACGCAGGTCTTACGTGATAGTTTCTTTCATGCTGATATGCATCCAGGCAATATCTTTATTGATACCACCTACCCTGAATCGCCTCGTTATATTGCTATTGATGGCGGGATTGTCGGCAGTCTCACACCAGAAGACCAAGATTATGTAGCGCGTAATGTTTTTTACTTCTTTAAACGTGATTATCGACGCGTCGCGCAACTGCACATAGACTCTGGCTGGGTTCCCCCAACCACTAAAGTTAATGAACTAGAAGATGCCATACGTAGCGTTTGCGAACCCATTTTTGAACGGCCACTCAAAGATATCTCCTTTGGTTTTGTTTTAATGCGGTTATTTCAAATTGCCCGTCGTTTTGATATGGAAGTACAACCACAACTCGTACTGTTACAAAAAACCTTATTAAATATTGAAGGGCTAGGCCGACAACTTTACCCAGAGCTTGATTTATGGAGTACTGCTAAACCCTATTTAGAGCGCTGGATGAAAAAGCGTGTAGGAATGCGCAGAATCATCTCTGATACACGTAGCCAGATGGAACAAATTCCTCACATTGCCAAAATGGCACGTAGCATTATTGAAGAGCGCTACAGAGAAATTAAAGCGGCACAAAAACATACCAAAAAAACTAATAACGATAATACCATGCTACGCATTTTAGGCGTGCTATTACTCACTGCTAGCATTAGTTTAACGATAACCTATGGCACATCATTAGATAACTGGCCTAGCTATCTAATGTCAATAACAGGTATCTACCTGATTATACGCCGCTCCTCATGAGGTTCAAGATGTCTATAACATGGTTAAACCAAATAAAATGGAATGAAGATGGGCTAGTTCCTGCTATAGCCCAAGACTTTCAGACTAATGAAGTTCTTATGATGGCATGGATGAATAAAGCATCACTTGAGCTCACCATAAAAGAGCAACGCGCTATTTACTGGTCTCGATCACGTCAAAAACTTTGGCGTAAAGGCGAGGAATCAGGCCATGTTCAAACACTTCATGGCATCTATTTAGACTGTGATAACGACGTCATACTACTTAAAGTAGAGCAGCTTGGTAAAATTGCTTGCCATACAGGTCGTATCAGTTGTTTTTACCGTGAACTAAAAGACAACCAATGGGTTGAAATTTCCAGCCCACTAAAAAATCCTGAAGAAATTTACCACAAGAGCTAATCATAATGTCTGACACTATTAAACGCATCACACAAGTTTTAGAAGAACGTAAACAAGCCTCTCCTGAAAGCTCTTATGTGGCAAGTTTATACCAAAAGGGCATTAATAAGATTTTAGAAAAAGTCGGTGAAGAAGCGACAGAAACCATTATAGCGGCTAAAGATGCAGCAGTAAGTGGTACCCATGATGATGTAATTTATGAAACAGCAGACTTATGGTTTCATAGTCTTGTAATGCTATCCTCATTAAATATCGACCCGCAACAAGTATTAGATGAGTTAGATCGCCGCTTTGGGTTATCTGGGCTTGAAGAAAAAGCAGCTAGAACAAAAAATAACCCTACGTCCTCTTCATGAACTTATTGTTACTTTCCCCTGATGACTTAATCAACCCACAACAAGCTAAAATAGCGGGTAGACAGTTACAACATATCCAACAAATTTATAATAGCAACGTTGGTGATACACTTAATATAGGGCTTATTAACGGTAACATGGGAAATGGCACGATCAGCTACTTGGGAGCAGACCATGTTATTATCGATGATATACAACTCAACACACCACCACCACCTAAGTTACCGATCACACTACTTCTAGCTCTACCACGCCCCAAGATGCTCCGCCGTGTTTTCCAGACAATCGCTACAATGGGGGTTAGTAAGCTTATTCTCATCAACAGTTACAAAGTTGAAAAAAGCTTTTGGCAAACACCCTTTTTAACCACAGAAAATATTACGCAACAGTTATTATTAGGACTTGAACAAGCCAAAGATACTGTTTTTCCCGAGGTACAGTTTAAAAAACGGTTTAAACCTTTTGTTGAGGATGAATTACCAATCCTTTGCCAATCGTCACAAAACTATATCGCCCATTTAGGTGACTACCTTCCCTGCCCTTCTTTACCCAACCAACCCATTACGTTAGCCATTGGCCCAGAAGGGGGATGGATTGACTATGAGGTTAATAAACTAACACACCTAGGATTTACACCTATCCAGTTAGGTCAACGTATTCTACGCGTTGAAACAGCAGTCACAGCATTACTTACAAAACTTTACTATTAACAAATTTAAAATTCGCATGATTTCTCTTGTATAATAGAAAAAGATTAACATCTTGCACGAGGCAGCCTCATGTTTAAACTTTTCCTATTTATCATCATTATTTTTGCTATTTATACGCTATGGCAACATGTGCAAAAGCTTAAAGTACAAGCGGGCAAAAAAAATACTGATGAGATCAAACCAATGCAACAGTGCTATTTTTGTCAAGTTTATGTATCACAAGAAGAAGCAATAAAAGGCCCCAATGGACATTGGTATTGTTGCGCTGAACACGCCCAAAAGGTGGAGAAGTAAATTGATCTTTCAATCAGAAAGTACTTTTCACGCCACAAAACGTATTCTATTCTTATATCAACTGTATCGGATCGCACTTAGCCTTCTTCTAATTTTAGTTGTTTCTGTCAGCCTTGATCATTGGTTACTCAATGTAGCAAACCAACAACTATTCTTTGTGACTTGCTGGGTTTATTTTCTTTGTAATTTAATCTCTTTATTTTTCTCTTTATCCAATAACCCTAAGCTCGCATTATCGCTGATTTTTTTTGATATCATCATTCTCTCCATCTTGTTCTATGCAGCGGCTGGGCCCTCAAGTGGTATAGGGAACTTACTTATTGTTACTGTTGCTATTGCCAATAGTCTTTTTCGTGGACAAATCGGCCTACTTATTGCAGCCATTAGCAGTATTGCCATTGTTTTACTGACTGGACTACTATCGCTTAGCACCAATATATCCATTTCAACTTACATACAAGCCGCGACACTGGGAGCTTTGTGTTTTATTAGTGCAGTGTTAATTCAAAATCTCATTACACGGATGAGAACCAGTGAAGCACTCGCTAAACAAAAAGCATCTGATGTCGCTAATCTACAAATCCTCAACAATATTATTGTAGAACAAATGCCATCAGGTGTTTTGTTAGTCAATAAGACAGGACAAATCATCATGGCTAATAATGAAGCACTTCATTTATTAGATGAGCCTGTCTTAAACGGACTATCTGTTGCTAATATTTTTCCAGAACTCTACACGGCGATTAAACAATGGCTTAACAACCCAAAACTAGAATTACAACCACTTCAACCTGCAAAAAAGAATCTTCATAAATTACGTCCAACCATTGTTCAGTCGCGCCATAGTAATCAGCTCGTAATTCTCGTTTTCTTAGAGAGCATAGAAATGATAGCCAAGCAAGTGCAACAAATAAAATTGGCATCATTGGGCCATTTAACCGCAAGCATTGCCCATGAAATACGCAACCCATTAGGGGCACTTAGCCATGCTGTACAATTATTAAAAGAATCTGAAAATATGGATACACAAGATCATCGATTATTACAGATTATTTTAAATAACTCTGATCGAATGAACAATATTATTAGTAACGTATTACAACTATCAAGAAAAAAACCGAGTCATACTTACAACTATGAAATGAAGCCACTTGAACTAACGTCATGGTTAGAAAACTTCATTATTGAATACCAAGAAACATTGAGGCCCGATCAACTAATTGAGTTAGACATTGCCACACGGCCCATTTATACGTATATTATCCCTTCACAATTACATCAAATTGTTACGAATCTGGCTAATAATGGTTTTCGTCACACGAAAAAAGAGAATGAAGCGACCCATATTTGGTTAATGCTGTACATTGATAGTGCAACTCAACTACCCCAATTAGATATTTTAGACAATGGGCTCGGTGTTCCTATCGAATATGAAGATAAATTATTTGAACCTTTTTTTACAACCAGCAATGATGGTACAGGAACAGGGCTAGGACTATTCGTTACAAAAGAATTATGTGAAAGCAATCAAGCACAATTAACCTACTTGCCTAGAAAAAATGGCGGTAGCTGTTTTCGTGTTACTTTTTGTTCAGCCACATCGATACTTTAGGAAAGAAAATAATGACTCAAACAAAAATTTTAATTATAGACGATGAGCCAGATATTAGAGAACTTCTAGAAATAACACTGGGGCGTTTAAAATTACAAACGCGCTCAGTAGGTACTATAAAAGATGCAACAGAAATACTTAAAAAAGAAGATTTCTGTATGTGTCTAACAGATATGAAACTGCCTGATGGGGACGGTTTAGACTTTATCTCCTATACACAACAACATTATCCACAAATGCCTATTGCCATGATTACCGCACACGGGAGCATGGACACCGCTATTATTGCTTTAAAAGCAGGGGCATTTGATTATCTGACTAAACCAATCGATTTAAATCGTTTACGTGAAATTATAAAGTCAGCGCTGAATTTGAATACGAATAAAGTGGATAACATTCCTCTTGATAAACAGTTCCTGGGAGAAAATCCTCTTATTCAGACATTACGCGATCAAGTCAATAAGGTAGCAAGGAGCCAAGCCCCTGTATATATTAATGGGGAGTCAGGGACAGGGAAAGAAGTAATTGCACACTTAATTCACTTACAAGGTTCCCGCGCAAAACAATCTTTTATTGCTGTAAACTGTGGAGCAATCCCTTCAGAACTTATGGAAAGTGAATTTTTTGGTCACCGTAAAGGAAGTTTTACAGGAGCCAACCAAGATAAAATCGGCCTTTTCCAAGCAGCTCAAGGTGGAACCCTCTTTTTAGATGAAGTGGCTGATCTTCCACTCAATATGCAAGTAAAATTACTCCGTGCTATCCAAGAAAAATCAATTCGTGTTGTTGGTGATCAACAAGAACAACCCATTGATGTAAGAATTCTTTGTGCAACACATGCTGATTTAGCCGCCAGAGTGGTTGATGGAAAATTCAGACAAGACCTTTATTATCGACTCAATGTTATTGAGTTAAAAATTCCTCCGCTTAGGGCTCATAAGGACGATATTCCATTATTGGCAAATGCGCTGATAAAAAGAGCAGAATATAATGTTGAATTATCAAATGCGGCCATTGAAAAGCTCAAAACCTATGATTTCCCAGGCAACGTTCGTGAACTAGAAAATATTTTAGAGCGGGCTTATACACTTTGTGAAAATGGAGTTATTCAACCTACTGACTTACGCTTTGCCAGCATAACCTCTATAGAAGTGGCATCGTCCCCTATACTGCAACAACCAATACAGCCCAGAACTTCAAACTCAGTGGTCACAAGGCCATCAACAACTAATCTAGATCATCTTCCTGACTTAAGCGAAGTGGATAATCTAGAGGAGTATCTCGAACTCATAGAAAGAAAAATTCTCACTCAAGCACTGGATGAAAATCGTTGGAATAGAACAGCTGCGGCTGAACGACTTGGATTATCATTTCGCTCCATGCGCTATCGCTTAAAAAAACTAGGCATAGACTAATCAATGGATATTGCTAACTTGAGTGCTTTTATAGCCGTTGCTGAAACGGCTAGTTTTTCCTTAGCGGCTGAACGGTTATTCCTCACACAACCTGCTATCAGTAAACGCATTATTAATCTTGAAGAATCACTTAATACCAAACTATTTGACCGAATTGGTCGCACAACACAACTGACAGAAGCTGGGAAAGCATTACTACCTCATGCTTATCATATTATTACTGAAATTAAAGATGCAAGTCGCAAACTATCTAACTTAGAAAAAGACGTTAAAGGAACACTAACCATTGCTATTAGCCATCATATTGGCTTACATCGATTACCCCCCGTTTTGAAAACATTTACCAAAACCTATCCACAGGTCAATCTTGATATTCATTTTCTAGACTCAGAGAAAGCATATGATGCGGTGCTGCATGGACAAGTGGAACTAGCCATTATTACGCTAGCCCCACAAACACCCAGCCCCCTCATGGCAAAAATAATATGGTATGATGAGCTAAAGTTTGTTTGCTCTCCAGATAATCCATTAGCCAAACTAAAAAATATAGACTTAAAGACACTATCAAAACACCCTGCTATTTTCCCTGGGGTAGGTACATTTACTCATGACATTATCAACAATTATTTTCTACGGGCTCATTTAATCCCCCATGTCATTATGTGTACCAATTATATGGAAACTATAAAAATGCTGGCCTCTATTGGTATAGCGTGGAGCATAATCCCCTCCACAATGATTGATAATCAAGTCATCGAACTAAATACAATTAACATCGAATTAACAAGAAACTTAGGGTATTTATTCCATCATGAGCGTACATTATCCCAAGCCACAATAAAATTTATAGAACTTTTAGATCAGTGTGCTAGAATAATATAGTTTATTTATATGGCTTTAAAAATATATTCAATTTAAACAAAAGATTATTTTATAAAGTGTTAATAATCGTCAATGAGTAAATCTTGAACGAACACATCAAACTACTATAATTATTTCTCACTATCCAAAGGATTTTTAGGGATGTTACTTGACGTTAAATCATACGGTATAGCATTCGGCACAAGGATTATATTAGCCGATATTAATTTTTCCATAGACATGGAGAAAGGGATTGTTGTCGTTATGGGGCCTGGCGGAACAGGTAAATCAACACTTTTGCGATCTCTTGCAGGTATAAATAAACGCTCAAGCAGTGCTAGTACATGGGGTGAAATTATCTATCAAGGCCACCCCATTGATGATAATAATACTCCCCTATTGGTTCAGCAAAATGCTAAAGCCATGGGACAGCCTGTTATAGAATGCCTTTCTGAAGCTTTACGTAAAGTTCTTGATGCACCTAAAACTGTTCCTGAAATGCGTAGTTATATTATTGAACAAATCGAAAAATTAGAAATTCAGTCAATGATTCCCTATTTAGATGAACCAATGATTCAATTGCCGATTGAATATGCAAGAGCTGCCAACATAATACGAGAAACGCTTACTCAACAACCTCTTTTACTGTTAGATGAACCAACCACAAAAATGACAGAAAAAGGGGCTAACTTACTGCTTGAGTTAATTAAGAATATAAGTAAAGAACGTGTTTGTATCACCATTTTACACCATCAAAAGCAGGCCCAAGATATTGCTGACAAAGTTATGTTACTTGCTGGCGGTCGTGTACAAGCTTTCGAAAGTAATGATGACTTTTTCAAAAATAAAAAACAAAACGAAGTGGTCGCACAATTCTTACGCTCGGGGAGCTGCTATGTTCCTGCCCCTGATGCTGATATTGATGCATTAGATGAAACAGCCATCAAGCCCCCTCCCTTACCTAAGGAAGCGATTGGGATTATCACAAAACTCAAAGAAAAACGACAAAACACCCTACTAGAAGCGTCACAAATTAAAAAAGCGCCGACACCAACTACCCCTACAGTGGAAGCTCAGAAAAATGAGACAGTTGACCCCGTACTAATGAGTGGTGCTAATTCAGTAACCGCTAACTTAGCAAGAAAAAACATCTCACGCAGTCGTTTTGTTGGCCCCAATGGTTTCCATTGGATTGTGCCAGAACAACTTGCTGGCTGCCCAATGCCCGGCATCGTTGCACCATTAGAATATGACCTATCAGCATTGCGTGATGTTGGTATTACGACTCTTGTTAACCTCACTGAACGAGAGCTTCCTGAACAAATACTACAACAATATGGTATCAAAAGTATCCAATTCAAAATTGAAGACCGCCGAGCACCTCCTGTCATGTGGATAAAAATGCTATTGGTACAAATAGATAAACTATTAGCGGGTGGAGAAGTGCTAGGTGTTCACTGCTTAGCTGGGCTTGGAAGAACTGGCACAATTCTTGGTGCTTGGCTAATAAAAAAGGGACTCACTGCGGAAGAGGCTTTAAAAAGATTAAGGCAAATTGATGCGGGTTATGTACAATCAAAAGAACAAGAGGATTTACTTTATTCATTAGAAGATAATATATTAATTAGAGCAACAAGTGAGTGATACCCACAAAGGGTGCTATATTACTTGCTTTTACGTTAAACGAAAGTAGAATACAATGGGCGATTTAAAAACTTTTTAAAATATATTGCCAAAAATCAATAAAACTTATAAAACCAAGGACTATTTTATGGCTAATTTAGACCAAGCTGTTCAAACCGCGATTAATGCTATTCCAGAATGTCTAGCGGCAGGTTACGTAGACGTTTCATCTGGCATGTTACTTTCTGTAAAAACTATCGATTCACACCCTAGAGAAGTACTCGATCTAGTGGCTGCAGCAACTGCTGATATATTCCAAGGACCCAACGTCGCGATGATTGAACAATGCTTCAGAAAAGCACGTGGCTTACCTGTAGATGCTGATTACCATTACTTCCAAGAAATCATTGTCAACAGTGAAAACTTATTGCATATCTTTATGCGTGGTAAACGCTACCCTGACTATATTGTTTGCTTCGTTTGCCGTAAAAGTGCAAACTTAGGTATGGCTTTAACTAAAGCCCGTATGCAGTTACCTATGCTAGAAGAAAACGTTTAATCTTTATAAACCTTGGGTATCCTAATATATCCAAGGTTATTTTCTCTTACGTCAAGAATAACCAAGCTATTTTTTATTAACGCTTGGGATAATAAAAAAAAATGATTATAATATCGCGATCTTTTCAATTATTCGAGGAGCGCTGCAGCAACAAACAGGTTGTCAGGCTCGATTAATCATCTATTTTCAACGGCGCTCATATAAAAATAAACTTTCATTTTACTCATTACATTTCGTTAATGATTTAAATTAAAGCATCCTTAAAAATGGAGATATGAGCATGAGTCAATTTTCTGACTATAAAGTAGCCGATATAAAATTAGCAGACTGGGGTCGCCGTGAGATTATCATTGCAGAGTCTGAAATGCCTGCATTAATGGCATTACGTCACAAATACGCACAAGAAAAACCGCTTGCAGGGGCTAAAATTCTAGGCTGTATTCACATGACAATACAGACAGCGGTGTTAATTGAAACCCTTGTTGCATTAGGCGCAGAAGTCCGTTGGTCATCTTGTAATATATTTTCAACACAAGATCAAGCAGCCGCTGCGATTGCTGCGGCTAATATTCCCGTCTTTGCTTGGAAAGGCGAAACAGAACAAGAATATGAGTGGTGTATCGAGCAGACCATTTTAAAAGATGGAAAACATTGGGAAGCCAACATGGTATTAGACGATGGTGGTGATTTAACAGCCATCTTGCATCAAAAATACCCTGCCATGCTAGAAAAAATCCATGGCATCACTGAAGAAACCACTACTGGTGTTCATCGTTTATTAGAAATGTGGAAGAAAGGAACACTTAAAGTACCAGCTATTAATGTAAATGACTCAGTTACTAAAAGTAAGAACGACAATAAATACGGTTGTCGTCACAGCCTAAATGATGCCATTAAACGAGCGACAGACCACTTATTAGCAGGAAAACAAGCCTTAGTCATAGGGTATGGCGATGTAGGTAAGGGATCAGCACAATCACTTCGCCAAGAAGGAATGATTGTCCGCATTTCTGAAGTAGACCCTATCTGCGCAATGCAAGCCTGCATGGATGGTTTTGAAGTTATTTCTCCCTACAAAAATGGTATTAATGACGGTTCAGACAATTGTGTAAACCGCGATATCTTACAAAAAATAGACCTTGTCGTAACCACCACAGGTAACGTTAATGTATGTGATGCATCCATTCTAAAAGCATTAAAAAAACGTGCGGTAGTTTGCAACATTGGTCACTTCGATAACGAAATTGACACCGCCTTCATGCGTGCTAACTGGGCATGGGAAGAAGTTAAACCCCAAGTTCATAAAGTGCACAGAACTGGAAAAGATAATTTTTCTGCAAATAATGATGACTACCTTATTCTTCTTTCCGAAGGCCGCCTAGTTAACTTAGGTAATGCAACAGGGCACCCTAGCCGCGTTATGGATGGTTCATTTGCTAACCAAGTATTGGCACAAATGCACCTTTTCAAACAAAAATATGCTGATCAATCGGCTGATAAAAAAGCCTCGTTATTACGTGTTGAAGTTTTACCTAAAAAACTAGATGAAGAAGTGGCTGCCGAAATGGTAAAAGGGTTTGGTGGTGTTATTACCCAGCTTACACCAAAACAAGCACAGTACATAGACGTACCTGTTGAAGGCCCATTCAAGCCTGACAGCTATCGCTACTAATACCTCTCGTTACCTTACACTCCCCCTTTGCAAGGGGGAGCTAGGAAAATACAATAATGAACAGAACCGATAAACTATTCAGCTTTGAATTCTTCCCGACTAAAACCGAAGCGGGATTAGAAAAATTGCTAGATAATGCAAAGCTACTGACTAAAAGCTGTCAACCTAACTTCTTTTCTTGTACTTATGGTGCAGGCGGGTCGACTAGAGATAGAACGTTAGAAACTGTCTTACAATTAACAAAGAAAACTCAGGTTTCAACAGCACCTCACCTTTCTTGTGTCGGTGATAGCAAAGAATCTTTACGTAACTTATTACAACACTACAAACAAGAAGGTGTTAATCGGATTGTGGCTTTACGAGGTGATCTTCCCTCGGGAATGGGCACAGCATCGGGGGAGTTACGTTACGCCTCAGATCTTGTCAGCTTTATTCGAGAAGAAATGGGAGATCATTTCCATATTGAAGTAGCCGCTTATCCTGAAGTACACCCACAAGCGCTAAATATGGAACAAGATTTGCTACACTTTGTTAACAAAGTTAATGCAGGGGCTACCGGTGCCATCACTCAATACTTCTTTAATGCAGATTGCTATTTCTATTTTGTTGAGCGTGTACAAAAAATGGGAATCACAATTCCTATTACACCCGGTATCATGCCAATTACCAACTACAGCAGGCTCGCTCGTTTTTCTGACTCTTGTGGTGCGGAACTCCCACGCTGGATTAGAAAACAACTAGAGGCCTATGCTGATGATATAGAAAGCATTCAAGCCTTTGGGATAGAAGTCATTACAAGTCTTTGTGAGCAACTGTTAGCAGGTGGTGCACCTGGTTTACATTTCTACACATTAAATCAAGCTGAACCGACACTTGCGGTATGGAAAAATTTGATTTAATATTATATGACTAGTAGTTGATTGCTTTTTTAGTATAATGACGGATAATCATTAAATACTTAACTTTTTGCTCAAAAAGCATAATAAGATATTCAACTTGAAACTCTCCCCATATTACTAATATCTGTATAGCGCAGGACAGGTCATTCAGTAACATTCAAGTTGAATATAACTGCGCAAATATTAAAAAGATCATATCAATCATTATTTATTAACTTAATAATAGGATTTTTTGCATGTCCTTTACATCGCTAGGACTTTCCGAGCTTTTATCAGAAACAACTAAATCATTGTATGAAACGCCCACAACTTTACAAGAACAGGCGATTCCAGTTATTCTACAAAACAACGACCTTATGGTTGCTGCCCCTTCAGCAGAAACAGGAAAAATTGGTAGCTTCATACTTCCAATCATTGAAAAGTTGTTTCCCCCCAGCACAACTAAGAAAAAACATGTTGCATCTAAACATCCTAAGGCACTTATTTTAGCAGCAACCGCAGATGAAGCTATTCAAATAACAGAATACTTTAAAGCTTATTCGTTTGATTTTCCCTTAACATTGGCTTGCGTCCTAGACAATACAAATCCTGTACTTCAAGCAAAAATATTAAGCCATGGTGTCGATGTGTTAGTTGCATCCCCTACCCGCTTAACCGAGCTTTTAGAACAACAAGCAGTTGACCTTTCTAAAGTGGAACTGTTCGTTCTAGATGAAGCAGAACTTTTAACGAATGAAGATCACATAAAAAATACGAAACAAGTCATTGATAATCTGCCGACTAACCGTCAAAACTTACTGTATGCAAGTAGCTTTACAGATGATGTTATCGTTCTTGCCCATTTTTTACTAAAAAATCCAGAACGTATTGAAATCAATATAACGCCGTCTATAGAACACATAAAACAAAGTGTTTATTATATTCCAACACGTCAAAAGTCTGCATTATTGGTTCATTTAATCAATAAGCATAAATGGCCACATGTGCTTGTATTTACCCGTACAAAATACGGTGCAACCCGTCTATCTACCTATCTTGAAAGTAAGGGCATTCATACGTGCACAATTTATACTAATAAAACACCTAATATCGTTAATAAAACACTTGCTGATTTCAAAGAAGGTATTTTACAAGTACTCATTGCCACCGATATCCAACTAGAGAACCTCGACGTTAGCGATTTATCGTGCATTGTTAATTTTGATCTTCCTTATATTGAAGATGAATATATTCAACGTATCAACACTATCGAGATCGATGAAGCTATCTCTTTTGTTAACCCTGAAGAAGAAAAGCTATTGCTAGTTATTGAAGACTTTATCAAACAAAAAATTCCTGATGGCGATATGGCCGATTTTATATATGTTGAAGAAGTGAATGAAGAAAACCCAGATCGCTTTAAACGTATATTTAGACATCCAGCTGTCGGTAGAAAATCAAGAAAGAAAGTACAATCCACAACCAATGAACAAGATCTTCAAGAAACAACAGATAACGCAGTAGACTCTCAAAAAGTAACGAGAACAACGCGTACCAAAACGAAAACAACACGTAATCTTTATAACAAACATCGCAGAACACAACCTGTTAGTAGCATTACTGATGAGTTACCACCTGATCGTCCAGAAGATGAATTCCGTGATGATGACTATGACAATTTTGGTAATAGCGTGGACTATGTCAGCCCTTACCAAGATAAATCCAAAAATAATGGAAATAAACGTTTTACTTCGAACAAACAAGGTGCGGCTACCGCAACAGCAAAAGCGCCCCGGGCTCAAAAACCAAAAACGGCACGTACCCAAGTAGCTTCTGAACAAGCGACTACAGAACGCCGCCCTAGAAACTCTCTTTATCGACGCAATAATCGCACAACGACCACGACCGCTAAGACAACAACCCGTAAACCACGTGAAATTATGGCGAATACGCCACCGATAACAAATGATTTTCAAGAGCCACAACAAAGAAAGGCATCATCTACTGTAACGTCTATTATTCACCGTAAACACCCAAGAATAGATAGACTACCGACAATGGAGCAACTTGACAGCCTAGCTAATCGTCATATTCCTAAAGGTGAGAAGCCGATGCTTCTTTCTCGTAAGAACTCAGATGATGAGTAATGCCATCATTCATTGATACTCATAATCACCTTGGTTGCGATGACTTTAACAGTGATCGTGACCAAGTCATCGAAAACAGTATTCAAAAAGGTGTTATCAAACAAATTGTAGTGAGTGTTTTTGCCAATGAATGGCAAGATGATATTGAATTATCTACTAAGCACACCTCTTTACATGTAGCCTGTGGTATACATCCCATGTATATTCCAGATCAACAAAAACAAAGAGAAGATGCTTTAGCATTATTAAGGCAACTTTATGCGAATACAAACCACAAAAAAAAGCTATGCGCATTAGGTGAAATAGGGTTAGATTACTATATAGACCATATTGATAAAGCACTGCAACAAGCAATATTTCAAGAACAATTAGCAATTGCAAGCCATTACCAACGCCCTGTTTTATTGCATGTCAGACGCGCTCATGCTGATACCATCAAGATTCTAAAGCAATGCCATTTTAAAGAACAAGGCATTGCGCATGCATTTAGCGGTAGTTACGAAGAAGCAAAAGAATACATTAAACTAGGTTTTAAAATTGGTTTAGGAGGCGCAGGAACTTATCCACATGCTTACCGTATGCATCGTGTACTACAACAGCTTCCTTTAGAATCTATTGTATTAGAAACAGATGCCCCAGATTTATCGCCTGTGACTAGACAAGGAATGCGCAACAGCCCAGAATACTTGCCTGAAATAAGCAAGCAACTGGCGATTATTAAGCAAATAAATGAAAAAGAGTTTGCAACAGTAACAACCCATAACGCATGTAAGCTGTTTAACTGGTCAATGGATGAAATTAAAAAGACTAGTTTTAACTAGCCTTTTTAATCACTAAATGACATCAATAATTTCAACGCCAAATAAAATGTCTTTGCCCGACAACGGATGATTAAAGTCAATCTCAACATCTTTGTCATTAAAAGACTTAACAACACCTGGTAAATCAGAACCTGCAGCGTCTTTGAACATCAAAATCAAGCCAATCTCTAAATCGACTTGTTTGAAATGTTCACGACCTATCCTCTGTATATTCTGGGGATTTGGCAAACCAAAACCTTGTTCTGCTTTAATAAGAAATGCTTGTTTATCACCAGCTTTTAGACCTATGAGCACTTGTTCAAACCCCGGTAATAAACTACCATCCTGCATGGTAAAAGTAGCCGCTTCTTTATCATGCGTACTATCCACTACCTCACCAGAAGATAATTTGAGAGAAAAATGCAAAGTTACACGGCTTGTTTCCGTAATACTAGTCATGTTTCTTCTCTCTTTTCTTCGCAAAAAATAACATGTCGATAATCAACATTGCCGCACCAATAGTAATCGCTGTATCAGCTAAATTAAATGCAGGAAAATAATAATCTGTTTTCCAATGCACTAAAATAAAATCAACAACATAACCTAAAATAACACGGTCATAAAGATTACCTAGCGCCCCACCAAGAATTAAAGCGAGAGCAATAGCAAGCCAAGTCTCTTTGCTGGTTCTAAGCTTCGTTAGCCAAATCACCAACACAATACTTACAATAAAGGCAATGCCTGCAAATAACCATTTTTGCCAACCTGAATGATCAGCAAGAAAGCTCCATGCAGCACCGTAATTGTAAGTATGAAACCATGCAAAATAGTTTGGGATCACCTCAACCATTTTTCCAAATGGAAGATCATGCAGTGTTAAATACTTCGTATACTGGTCAAGTGCAATGACCAGTATTGAAACCCAAACCCAAGATAATTTACCAAATCGTGCCATTAAATAACCCTTCTATAAAATGCTTATTTGCTTAGACGTTGTGACGATCTTCGCCTTGACCATAAACATTTGTAATACAACGGCCACAAAGGTCAGGATGATCAGCATGAGCACCGACGTCAGCCACATAATGCCAGCAACGTGCACATTTTTGATTATCCGATTTTTTAACAGCCAGTTTTAAGCCCTCAATATCTGTATCAACAGATGTTACAGGTGCTTTATCATAAGGTAAAATATCAGCTTTAGAGGTAATTAGAACAAATCGTAATTCATCACCAAGTTTATTCAATGCATCAAATAACTCAGCTTGTGCATACAAAGTGACCTCAGCTTGTAAGCTACCACCTACCATCTTATTATTACGCTGATTTTCAATTTCTTTATTAACGGCTGTTTTAACTTGCATAATTTGCTGCCAATAGTCTCGACCCAATGCGAAACTTTCTGGCAACTCAACAAGGCCATCATACCAAGTATTTAACATCACAGACTCATTATGTTTACCGGGTAAATATGTCCATGCTTCCTCAGCAGTAAATGGAAGAATAGGTGCAATCCAACGAACTAATGCCTCTGCAATATGGAACAATGCTGTTTGGCAAGAACGTCTTGCTACACTATCTTTAGCCGTTGTGTATTGGCGGTCTTTGATTAAATCTAAATAGAAACTACTCAACTCTTGTGTACAGAAGTTATGTAGTTTTTGATAAACCTGCCAGAATTTATACTGTGTATAGGCATCGCTTAATTCACTTTGCATTTTGGCAGCAGCATCTAAAACCCAACGATCTAACGTGAGGAGCTGATCGGTTGGTAATAAATCTGTCTCAGGATTAAATCCAGAAAGATTCGATAATAAATAACGAATGGTATTACGAATACGGCGATAGGCATCAGCATTACGTTGGAAAATCTCATGAGATGCAGCAATTTCACCTGAGTAATCAACAGATGAAACCCATAGACGTAAAATATCGGCACCTAACTTATCTGTTACCTCTTGAGGAGCGATAACATTACCCAGAGATTTTGACATCTTACGGCCATTCTCATCCACCGTAAAACCATGGGTTAATAAGCTACGGTAAGGTGGATGATCATCAATCGCACAACCGGTTAATAACGAAGAATGAAACCAACCACGGTGCTGGTCAGAACCCTCTAAGTATAAATCAGCACGAGGACCACTCGCATGACCTAATGGATGAGAACCGCGTAACACGTGCCAATGGGTAGTACCTGAGTCAAACCATACATCTAAGGTATCACTGATTTTATCGTATTGATCGGCCTCATCACCTAATAACTCTTTAGGGTCAAGTTTAAACCATGCTTCAATACCTGCTTTTTCAATACGTTTTGCAACTTCTTCCATCAACTCAACCGTTTGAGGATGTAACTCACCGGTTTGTTTATTTAAAAAGAATGGAATAGGAACACCCCAATTACGTTGGCGAGAAATACACCAGTCAGGGCGTTTTGCAATCATATCGTATAAACGCTCTTTCCCCCATGATGGGAAAAACTCTGTTTGCTCAATACCTTGTAATGAACGTTGACGTAAGGTTTTACCTTCTGTCGGTTGCTTATCCATTCCCACGAACCATTGTGCTGTAGCACGGTAAATAAGGGGTGTTTTATGGCGCCAGCAATGCATATAACTGTGGTTAATCTTTTCGTAAGATAGCAATGCGCCAACTTCTTTTAATTTTTCGACAATATTGGGGTTAGCTTTCCAAATAAATTGACCACCAAAGAACGGTAAATCATCTGCATAGACACCATTACTTTGCACAGGTGCAATAATATCGTCATTGGACATGCCATAACGTTTACAGGTATTAAAGTCATCCACACCATAAGCAGGGGCACTGTGTACAATACCTGTACCCGAGGTTGCTTCAACATAATCGGCTAAATAAACAAGTGAGTGTCTATCGTAAAATGGATGATTGAATGCAATCAGCTCTAATTTCTCACCGACTGTTTGGGCAATGGCCTTGCCTTCTAATTTATAGCGCTCTAAACAATCAGCAACTAAATCAGTGGCTAAAACTAATAACTTATCACCCACATCAACAAGAGAATATTCAAACTCTGGATGGAAGTTTAACGCTTGGTTAGCAGGGATTGTCCAAGGTGTTGTAGTCCAAATTACAGCATAGGCTGTTTTAGGTAAGCTTGGCAGACCAAACGCAGCGGCTAATTTTTCAGGCTCAGCAATGGCAAAGCCTACATCAATAGCATCGGATTGTTTATCTTGGTATTCTACTTCGGCCTCAGCCAAAGCTGAACCACAGTCAAAACACCAGTTAACCGGTTTTAACCCTTTAAAGACATAGCCTTTTTTGACCATCTCAGCTAAGGCACGCACTTCACCTGCTTCGTTCACAAAATTCATGGTTAAATAGGGATTATCCCAATCCGCCAATACACCCAAACGAATGAAATCTTTTTTCTGCCCTTCTACTTGCTCTTTTGCATAAGCACGGCACAACTCGCGCATTTTATCTGCGTCAATATTCTTGCCGTGTTTCTTTTCTATTTGGTTTTCAATCGGTAAACCGTGACAATCCCAACCAGGGATGTAGGGCACATCGTAGCCTGATAAGATTTTTGAACGGTTAATAATATCTTTAATAATTTTATTGACAGCATGACCTATGTGAATATTACCGTTGGCGTATGGCGGGCCATCGTGCAATAAGAACTTAGGGCGGTTCTCACTAATCGCACGAATTTTTTGGTACAAACCTTCACTTGTCCATTTTTCAATTAATTTAGGTTCCCGTTGAGGTAAGCTTGCCTTCATGGGGAAATCTGTTTCCGGTAAATTCAATGTCGATTTATAATCAGTCATAATAAAAGCCCTAACAATTTAATAAGCCACGTGCATGCCAATAAGCACGTGCATTGGTCACATCTTTGTCAATTGCTGCTTTTAACTCATCAAGTGAGTTGAATTTCTTTTCATCACGCAGCTTTTGATGAAAAGTCACTCGAATGTGTCTTTTATAAAGATCACCCGAGAAATCCAGTAAATGAACTTCTAAATGGGAATTACCATCGCCCTTTACGGTAGGTCTTATGCCAATATTGGCAACACCACAATAGACTTTACCATCAAGCTCACAACTTACTACAAACACACCTTTTAGTGGCGCTTGTTTTCGTTTTAATTGAATATTTGCCGTTGGACAACCTAACTTTCTTGCTAACTGCTGACCTTGGATAACACGGCCTGATAACTGAAAAGGCCTGCCTAATAAACGCTCAGCTAAATCTAAGTCATCCACTAACAAAGCATTGCGCACACGGGTACTGCTAATTCTCTCACCGTCTAAAAAAACAGTTTTAGCATCTTTCACACTAAAACCAAACTCTTTACCAGCTTCTTCGAGCATAGTGAAATTACCTGCACGTTTAGCGCCAAATAAGAAATCATCACCTACTTCAATGTGCTTAATATGCAATGCATCTACTAAAATTTTCTTGATAAAATCTTCTGCTGTTAACTTACTAAAGTTTTGGTTGAAATGAAGGCATAAAACAAAATCAATTGCGTTATCTCTGAACAGCTCCAATTTTTCACGCAATCTAGTTAAGCGTATAGTTGCCGCATCGGGGACAAAAAACTCTTTAGGTTGTGGCTCAAAAATAATAACAACGCTAGGCACATTCAGTATTTTAGCTTGCGCCTTCACATGTTCCAGAATAACTTGATGCCCCAAATGTAAGCCATCAAAATTACCAATGGTAACAACACTGCCCGATTGTAATTTTTTTAAGTCCTGCAAACAGCGAACTAATTGCATAGTAGTAAACGCTTTCAATAAAAGTAATAGATTATAACGATAGAATCTATCACATGCCATAGTTGAATGAAGGAAACTGCCACATCTCGCTCTTTATAACTGCGATTCGATAGGCAACCAACTGGCTATTCTTGTAATTGCCCGCTTAATAATACCGACTTCAGGCTCGTGTTTCCAGATGATAGGAGGCTCTTCTGACCCATCTTTCCAGCGTAACTGATTATTTTCAACAAATAGTTGATAACTATTATTTTCTTTCACTTTTAGTACAAAAAGCTCCGACAATACTTTTGCCATTTCTTGCTGGTTAAATAAAATCCCCATCTCTGTATTCAAGCGAATAGACCGTGGATCAAAATTAAATGAACCAATAAAGCAGGTTAGATCATCTTTAATAAACACTTTTGTGTGTAGACTCGCCCCACTGGCACCAAATAATTTCTTTTTAGTATGGTTAAAAGGCATTAACTCATAGAGTTTAACCCCTTCTTTTAGTAGCGGCATTCGATACGGTGCATAGCCGCTATGTACTATCATTACGTCAGTCGCCGCCAATGAGTTAGTTAAAACGCCAACCTCAACATTTGTCTCTCTCAAATCTGCCATCAACTTAACGCCTTCTTTCCCTGGTACAAAATAAGGAGACATCAATTTTAGATTAGATTGAGCACTCACCCAAACAGGGTACAGTTGATTAATTAACCATTGGTCTTGCCCTTTTCCAACCGCTTTCTCTGGGGGGTCTGAATAAACATGAACTTCTTTTGTCCAGAAAATAGGACGACCTTGTTTTAAAAGTACGCCAATACTTGGAGAGTTTTTTAAGCGCTCTCGATAGACATTGGTTTCTTTAATGATATTGTCATCCATATTTTCAATATATTGACGCAACTCTTGTAAAGAACCTTCCTTAGTTTTGACCAATTTATTTAAAGCAATGGCCGAGCGACTATTCCAAAACTGCTCAAATATGGAAGAAACCTCTGAAACTGCATTACCTAGTATTAAGGTATCTACATCAAAAAAGTTAGTTTTGGGGGCAGCATCAAAATATTCATTACCGATATTTCTTCCGCCCACAATCGCAATGCTTTTATCAACAATCCATGCTTTATTGTGCATTCTTCGATTGAGACTTAACCCTCTAAAAATTAGTTCAAAACTGCGTCGAAACCAGTTATTTCTCTCATAACTTGGATTGAATAAACGTATTTCAATATTCTCGTGCTGTTCTAGCGTTGCCAGTAGTGTATCTTTATCATGGGCATTCATGTCATCAAGTAACAAGCGTACGTGCACTCCACGATCAGCCGCTTTTAATAATTCATATCCTAATAGATTACCGGTTAAATCATGATTCCAAATATAATATTGTAAGTCTAAACTCTGCCCTGCCTCACTGGCACTAATGGCTCTAATCACAAAAGCATCTAAATTATCATCAAACAATACACAGCCCGTTTCTCCAATATGCTGTGAAACCAACGAATGGATAGCTTCCGTCATTTTATATCCTGTTTGTGTATAGGCTGGTTGCATGTCACTTGTCTTCCTAATTAAGTTACCTAAAACTATAAAACATTATTCCATATAAACAACATATAAAGCGTCAACAAATTATTAAAATTAGTTTAACGAAACTTTAAAAACATAATGAATTACTGTTTTTTAAAGATTAGATGAGCTAATCTACATTATTGCTGTCTTATAGTTAATTTTTAATTATATAAAAACTAGATTGACTTAGCGGTTATTTATTTTAAGGTTATTTTTTCATGAAGCACAAAAGCACCGCCAATATTATTATTGTACTCCTGATCACTGCTTTTTTTACAGGGATATGGGCATGGTATGACCGCCCCATTCAGGCACCTAACTGGCCATCTTATATATCAGGTTACTCTTTTTCTCCTTTTCATAATGGAGAAGACCCTGCTAAAAATACCTTTCCAACAGAAAAAGAGATTAGACAAGACCTCAACATTGTGACCAAAGAAACAGACAATATTCGTGTTTACTCTGTTAAAGGAAGCTTAGCCACTATCCCAGCGATTGCTAAAGAATATGGCTTAAATGTAACACTCGGTGCTTGGATCAGTAATGATTTAGAAGAAAATCAAAAAGAATTAGATAAGGCGATACAAATAGCCAAAGAAAACAAAAATGTTGTCCGTTTAACCATTGGGAATGAAGCGCTATTTCGCGAAGAAGTTAGCCTTGAGCAAATGATCAGCTACCTCGACTATGCCCGTTCACAACTCGATATTCCTGTTACCACCTCCGAACAATGGCATATTTGGGATAAATACCCTGAACTCGCCAACCATACTGATTTAGTGGCTGCCCATATTTTGCCCTACTGGGAAGAAGTCCCTGCCAACCAAGCCATTGACTTTGTTTTTGATAAAATAACACTGCTTGAAAAAGACTTTCCAAACAAACCATTGCTTCTCTCAGAAGTGGGTTGGCCTAGTAATGGCCGTATGATTGGTGAGGCAGAAGCTTCTTACTCTGAACAAGCTATTTATTTACGCACATTGGTTAACCAATTAAATGACCTCAGCTACAATTACTTCGTTGTTGAAGCATTCGACCAACCTTGGAAAATTGCACAAGAAGGCGCTGTTGGTGCTTATTGGGGTGTATACGGCCTTGATAGACAGCCTAAATTTAACTTTACAGGGCCAATTGTCGCCATCCCTGAATGGAAAACTCTTGCGGTTATTTCGGCTGTACTCGCCTTCTTAGCCTTTGCACTACTAATGATTGATGGTTCATCACTTAAAAAGAGAGGCCGTGTTTTTCTAACCCTGATTGCTTTTACCTGTGCCTCAGCTATTGTTTGGATTGGTTATGACTATACCCAACAATACAGTACATGGTTTAATTTGATTGTCGGCATCTTATTAACCTTTGGGGTCATTGGTGTTGCCATTGTGATATTAGTTGAAGCTCATGAGTTAGCTGAAACCGTTTGGACAAGTAACCGCCGCCGCCCCTTCCCCCCCGTCATGGAAGATGAAGCTTATCGTCCTAAAGTTTGCGTACAAGTCCCCTGCTATAATGAGCCGCCTGAGATGATGAAAAAAACTCTCAACGCATTGGCTAACTTAGATTACCCTCATTATGAAGTCATGGTGATTGATAACAACACGAAAGACCCTAATGTTTGGGAACCTATCGAAGCTTACTGTAAAGAGCTCGGTGAAAAATTCCGTTTTTTCCATGTCGCTCCCTTGGCTGGTTTTAAAGCAGGTGCACTCAATTATGCATTGGAAAGAGTTTCTCCTGAGGTAGAAATTGTGGCAGTGATTGACGCCGATTATTGTGTTGAGCCTAACTGGCTAAAATACATGACGCCTCATTTCAAAAGCCAACAAATTGCCATTGTTCAATCACCACAAGATTACTACGACGGTGATGAAAACTTCTTTAAAAAGCTCTGTTATGCTGAATATAAGGGATTCTTCCATATCGGTATGATAACCCGTAATGAGCGTGATGCCATTATCGAACACGGTACGATGACCATGGTTCGCCGTACCGTATTGGACGAATTAAAATGGGCAGAATGGTGTATTACTGAAGATGCTGAACTGGGTCTTCGCGTTTTTGAAAAAGGCCTCTCTGCAGCCTATTGTGAGCAAAGCTTTGGTAAAGGGGTAATGCCAGATACCTTTATCGACTTTAAAAAACAGCGCTTTAGATGGGCCTATGGTGCAATGCAAATTATTAAGCACCATTTCAAATTATTGGTTCTGGGCGAGTCAAAAGACACTAGACAATTAACTAGAGGTCAACGTTACCATTTTATTGCTGGCTGGCTTCCTTGGATTGCCGATGGCATGAATATTTTCTTTATCATTGGCTCGCTATTGTGGTCAACGGCGATGATTATTAATCCTCAACAATTTGACCCCCCTTTAACCATCTTTGCATTACCGCCACTGGCACTGTTTTTATTTAAAGTAGGCAAGATTATTTTTCTTTATAAAAAAGCAGTTACCATCAATTATAAAGAAGGTTTATATGCAGCGATTGCCGGATTATCACTCTCGCATACCATTGCCAAAGCGGTTATTTATGGCACAGTGACAAAGCATATTCCGTTCTTTAGAACACCTAAAATGCGCAGTACCCATGGTTTATTGGTGGCATTAGCTGAGGCCAGAGAAGAGCTCTTTATTATGCTATTGCTATGGGCAATGGTTGTGGGTTTAATCATCACACAAAGCAGTTTTGGCTATGATCTTATTCTTTGGATAGCGATGTTAACAATTCAATCACTTCCCTATTTAGCCGCTATGTTCATGGCGCTTGTGTCATCATTAAAAGCCCCAGAATCAGAATAACTGGGGAGCAGAAACTTTAAATACGGCCGAATACAAGGCCGTATTTTTTTAAGCAGAGAAATCACCCCACAACTGTTGTGCTAACGTCAAAGCCACAATAGGCGCAGTTTCTGTACGTAAGACTCGATGCCCTAAACGAATGGACTGAAAAGCATGTTGTTTGGCTTTAGCTATTTCATTATCAGAAAAACCACCTTCAGGTCCTATCAATAGTGCTAACGAAGAAGGTTTCGTATAACTTTCTATAGACTCCGCCATCGGGTGTAACATCAATTTAAGATCAGCTTGCACGTGAACCAACCAATCATCCAGCACGATAGGCGCATGGATAACAGGTATTTTAGTACGACCTGATTGTTCACAGGCACTAATCGCCACTTGCTGCCAATGTAAAAGGCGTTTATCGGCTCGTTCATCACTTAAACGAACCTCGCAACGCTCGGTCACTAATGGGGTTATTTCATTAACGCCTAGCTCTGTTGCCTTTTGGATCACAAAATCCATTTTTTCACCACGTGCCAACCCTTGTCCCAAATGGGTATGAAGAGGTGACTCGGGAAGACCTGCTATTTGCTCTGTCAGCGTAACTGTCAGTCTTTTCTTAGTTATTTCACTGATCGAGCCTAAAAACTCGAACCCTGAACCATCAAATAACTGAACCTCTGCGCCAGCAGGCAGCCGCAAAACACGTCCCATATAATGTGCTATCTGCTCTGGTAGCTCGATATCGCCTAGCGTAAGCGGCGTATTAACAAAGAATCGAGAGAGTCTCACGCATCTTTCTCCAACATTGCTAGACGCGTATTAATTGCTTGCTCTATCCCTGCTTCATCTAAGCCACACTCAGCTAACATAAACGAATGTGATGCATGCTCAACATAGCTGTCAGGTAAGCCTAGCTGTAATAATGAGTTTGTATAATTATGTTTAGATAAGTACTCTCCTACAGCAGAGCCAGCACCACCCATAATGCTATTTTCTTCAATCGTTACTAATAAATCATGCTCTTTTACAATAGTTATCAACAAGTCTTCATCTAGGGGTTTAACAAACCGCATATCAACAACGGTTGCATTTAATTTCTCAGCAACCACTATTGCTTGTTGTAATTGCACGCCAAATACTAGGATAGCAAGTCGTTGGCCTTGTCTGCGAACAACCGCTTTACCAATTGCTATAGGTAAAAGTGTTTTTTCAATTTTTGCATTAGGCCCTGTTCCTCTAGGATAACGAACCGCGGCGGGACCATGGTATAAATACCCCGTTGTTAGCATCTTACGCAGTTCATTTTCATCACTGGGCGCCATAATAACCATGTTAGGAATACAGCGTAAGAACGAAAGATCAAAGCTTCCCGCATGAGTGGGTCCATCTTCTCCAACAAGCCCAGCTCGATCAATTGCAAATAATACATCTAAGTTTTGAATAGCCACATCATGAATAAGCTGGTCATAAGCACGCTGTAAAAAACTTGAATAAATGGCCACTACAGGTTTCATACCATCACAAGCCAAACCTGCAGCTAAGGTCACCGCATGTTGCTCTGCAATCGCCACATCAAAATAGCGCTGTGGATACTTCTCACTAAAGGCAATCAGATCTGATCCCTCTTTCATTGCAGGGGTTATACCTACTAAGTGTTCGTCTTGCGCGGCCATGTCACAAAGCCACTGACCAAATACATTAGAATATTTAGGCGGTTTGCTTTCTTGTTTATCGATACTGGTCTGCTTTAGTTTACTAATTGCATGATAAGCAATAGGGTTCGCTTCTGCAGGGGCAAACCCTTTCCCTTTTTTAGTCACGATATGCAAGAATTGAGGGCCTGATAAATTACGCATATTACGTAATGTCGCTACTAATGTAGGGAGGTCATGACCATCTATTGGCCCAATGTAATTCCAGCCTAGCGCCTCAAATAATGTTGTAGGAGCAAGAATACCTTTAGCATATTCTTCCGTTAAGCGAGCAATATTCCATGCCCCAGGTAAATGTGACAACAGTTTTCTACCATTGTCTCGAACATTACGATACGTCTGACTTGATAAAATTTTAGCTAAATGATTAGAAAGCCCGCCCACATTATCGGAAATGGACATTTCGTTATCGTTAAGCACGACCAACATATCGGCATCAACAACTGTTGCATGATTGAGCGCTTCAAATGCCATGCCCGCAGTAAGTGCACCATCGCCAATCACGGCAACTGTTTTCTTTTGATTATTTTGTAAGTGGGCAGCAATAGCCATGCCCAATGCTGCACTAATAGAGGTACTGGAATGACCAACCCCAAAACTATCATAATCACTTTCCGTTTGCTTAGGAAAAGCACTTAATCCGCCCCGTTGACGTAGTGTAGCCATTTGCTCACGACGGCCTGTCAAAATCTTATGGGGGTAGGCTTGATGCCCAACATCCCATACCAAATTATCAACAGGCGTATTGTAGACATAATGTAATGCGATGGTTAACTCGATAACCCCAAGCCCTGCTCCAAAATGGCCCCCTGTTTTAGCAACGCTATAGAGTAAATACTCTCGTAGCTCATCTGCTAGTTGGAGTAACTCGGCACTACCTAATAAGCGCAGTTGTTTCGTATCATCAATGCTATCAAGCAAGGGAGTAATCGGACGCTGCTTAGGAATATCATAAAAAGTTTTAGGCATTAGCAATATTCATTCTATATAATCAAATCAGATCTTTTATCTGACAAGAAAAGATGCATAAATAATTAATTATCTTTCTTAGCCATTATCACGGAAAACTCACATGCAGTAGATATTAATCATTTACTGCTGTATACATGAGACCATTAATAGACATGTATCATAACAAATAATAACGTCTTTATAATATCAGTATCGCATGAGTTTACATGCTTTTATCTATGTACTACTTACCTTCACCAAAATAATTTTCTACTAGCTCTACAATAGCGTCTATAGCTTCTTGTTCATCGGTACCATCTGTTATTAATTGTAACTTAGTGCCTTTACTTGCAGCTAACATCATAACAGACATAATGCTTTTACCATCCACCAGCGAATCGACGGTACGTCCAACTTTGATACTACAATCAAAACGACCTGCAGCCCCCACAAACTTAGCTGCTGCTCGGGCATGTAGTCCTAATTGATTAATAATTTCGATTTCTTTTGACTGCATTTACTGTAAATCTCCTATGATAAATCACGATGGCGCACCTGAACATTGGTTAAAAGCGTTTTTAACTCACGACTGATTTGTTCTACAAAATAAACAGAACGATGTTGCCCACCAGTACAACCTAGAGCAACCGTAATATAAGGTCTATTAGATGCTATAATTTTGGGTAGCCACTTCTTTAAAAACGTCAGTATGTCTTCTTGCATTTCCAATACATCGGGCTGTTTCTCTAAGTAATCTATTACAGCCTGATCTTTCCCTTTTAAATACCTTAACTCGCTTACCCAATAAGGATTAGGTAATGCCCTTAAATCAAAAATCCAATCTGCATCTATTGGTACACCATACTTAAAACCAAATGACTCAATAAGCAGTGCTGTCGCTAGCCCTGCTTCGCCTAACAAGCGGAGTTTTAAAAAGTCTCTTAGCTGGTAAATATTTAAAGCAGTTGTATCAACATGCAAAGTAGCTAAATTAACAATAGGGGCTAATAGCCTAGATTCTTCTTCGATAGATTCAGGTAATGAGCGCTCTCCCGTTGTTAAGGGATGGCGACGTCTTGTTTCAGAAAAACGACTGATCAATATGTCATCTTTTGCATCAAGATAGACTAAGTCACAAGAAGTATATTTACCTTGTAAGTGCTCAAACACAGTAGGGAAATTTTCAATTTGCGTAGGCAAGCTTCGCGCATCAATCGATACCGCTATTTTGGTAATATTGGTTTGGGATATGGCTTGCTCAATCGCAACAGAAAAAAGGCTTGCAGGTAAATTATCAATGCAGTAAAAACCGTTATCCTCTAACAAATGTAAAGCGGTAGTTTTTCCCGCACCTGAGCGGCCACTGATAATAACAAGACGCATATCCGTTCCTATATACCTGAAACTCCATTTGTTAAAATTTGATAAAGCTCTTGACTACTTGTAGAGGATCTTATCTGTTTACATGCTTGCGCATCACTTAATAACGCGGCTATTTGTTTAAGTAGTTGCAAATGTTCATCTGTCGCATTATTAGGAACAACTAATCCAACAAGAATATCAACCAGTTCGTTGTCTATAGCATCAAAATCAATTGGTGTCGTTAATTTCAAAACAACTGCAATAGGTTGTTGGCAATTTTCAATACGACAATGGGGAATAGCCACACCGTTACCAAAACCAGTCGTGCCTAATCGCTCTCTTTCTATTAAATGCTCAAACAAGTTATGAACATCTAATTCATTACAGTTTTCTGCAATTGTCTGAGCAACTAGCTCTAACGCTCTTTTTTTGCTAGTCACATGAGCATTTACTACCACTTGGGATGGCGTTAGTATTTCTTTAAGTTGAATCATAAACAAAAATGATCGCTCAATAAATTTATATAAAAAATTGTCTAATATTTAAATAATTATAACATGTATATCAATCATTAAGTGATGTTGTCTATACAAATAAATTAAGGCCTGATTTCATAATTAATAAATTAATTATGAAATCAGGCCTTACACTCAAAAACTAATTAGTATTTTTGTTGCTTTTCTTTAAACTTAATTAATTGACGGTCTAATTTATCAACTAATGAATCAATAGCTGTATACATGTCAGTATTTTCAGCACTGGCAACTACCTCACCACCGGCTAATAGCAACGTTGCATCTATTTTTTTATTTAACTTCTCAACACCCATAATGACTTGGGCACTAGTTATCTTGTCGAAGTGTCTTTCAAGCCTTGTGAATTTTTCATCAACATAGTTACGTAAAGCTTCTGTAACTTCAAGTTGGTGACCAGTAATGTTAATTTGCATATATTTCTCCTTAACATTTAAAAATACTTACACTCAAAATAAGTATAAGCGACGTTATTTATTATATGAATTGTTTACGTTCACTCGAAGAACCAATGCCCAATGCCTCTCGGTATTTAGCAACTGTTCTTCTCGCCACTTGTACACCTTGCTCCTCCAATAAAGAGGTCAATTTACTATCACTCAAAGGCTTTTTAGAATCCTCTGCAGCAATTAGTTTTTTAATCATAGCGCGAATAGCCGTTGATGAACACTCCCCCCCTTCGGAAGTATTAACATGACTTGAAAAAAAATATTTCAGCTCATAAATACCACGGGGGGTGTACATATATTTTTGAGTTGTTACACGAGAAATAGTCGACTCGTGCATCCCAACTACGTCAGCCACTTCTGATAAAATCAATGGCTTCATCGCTTCTTCGCCATATTCTAAAAAGCCACGCTGATGTTCAACAATTTGTGTTGCAACTTTCATCAGTGTTTCATTACGACTTTGTAAGCTTTTGATAAACCAACGTGCTTCTTGAAGTTGGTTTTTTAAAAATTGATTATCTGATGAATTGTTAGCACGTTGTACATAACTTGCATATTGTGCATTAACACGGAGCTTAGGCATCGCCTCTTGATTAAGCTCAACAATCCAGTGGTCATTATTTTTACGGACAATCACATCAGGGACAATATACTCTGGCTCTTTAGACTCTATCTGACTGCCAGGCTTAGGATTAAGGCATTGTACTAAACCTATCACTTGCCTTAACTCTTCTTCTTTAAGTTTCGTCAACCGCATCAACTTGGTATAATCTTTCGACGCTAAAACATCTAACCAAGTTGTCACAAGCTCTTTTGCCCCTTGATAATAAGTGTGCTCAGTAAACAAGCCATTTAACTGTAGGAGTAAACATTCTTTTAGATCTCGTGCGCCTATCCCCACTGGATCAAACTGCTGAATGTAATGAAGCATCATTTCGACTTCATCAGCCTCAACCTCTAGCGATGCATCCAACCCTTCACAAATATCAGTGATTGACTCTTCTAAATAACCATCTTCATTAATACAATCAATAATATTAATGGCAATTGTTTTATCTCTATCGGTTAATGGGGCTACATTAAGCTGCCATAATAAGTGGGTTTGTAGGGTTTCGCCCTCGGAGGTATACGTTGTAAAATCAGACTCTTCTGAGTCGTTATGAGAAGCTGGCAAACTACTTTGATAAATATCATCCCAATTAGTATCAACGGGGAGCTCTTCAGGAATAACATCAGTTGATGAAACTTGGTTTCTATCGTCAGTGCTTATCGTATTTTCATTGTCATGATTATGATCTTTGAAACTAATTTCTTGGCTCGACGGATTAACCAGTATATTTTCTTCTGCCAATAAGTTGTTATCATCAAACTCCTCACCGGGTTCCTGCTGCTCTAACATAGAGTTAGATTCTAGTATTTCTTGAATTTCTTGTTGTAAATCAACAGTAGACAATTGCAAAAGCCTAATTGCTTGCTGCAACTGGGGTGTCATTGACAGTTGTTGTCCTATCTTTAACGCTAAGGTTGGCTTCATACCCTAATCCATAAACCTCATAATATTAAGCAAATTATATGCCTTAATTTCTATTACTCAAATAATAACACGTCAGAAAAATGAAACAACCTACATCACAAAAATTTGTTTAATGCAGTATTAAAAAATATTGGTTAATATAATAGGTTACATAGCATTTTTATTATAAATTGATGGTAAAGCCCCATGCCAAAAGTAGACTTTTATAACTTACCCACCACGCAAATAGCAGATTGTTTATTATTTAGTTGTAAGTTAATTAATAAGGCATGGCGACAATTAGATAATATTTATATTCTTTGCCAAAACACAGAGCAACGACAACAGATGAATGAATTGCTTTGGCAATTCCAACCCAATAGTTTTATCGCTCATGATCTAGTGGAAGAAAATCCAGAAAGTCCTGTTATTTTAGGCTATGAAGGAGTAGATATTCCATTAACAAGCAATAAGTTACTCGTTAATTTAAGCTTTACCCCCCCCAATAGCTATCAACAGTTTGCTCGAATAGCCGAATTTGTTATTGATGATCCGTTGTTGAAAGATCAAGCACGCGAAAACTATCGATTTTATAAAACAGCTAACTGTTCACTCGATTATCATACACTCACCAAAATCTAGCTCTTCCATAAAAGAGATCGATCAATTTCATACAAGGTACGGCAGCCTGTTAATACCATTGCGGCTTCAAGCTCCGCGCGCAATATGTTTAATAAATGGACAACTCCAACCGCACCAGCAACAGAAAGCGCATAGATATAAGGACGTCCAATCATCACGGCACTCGCTCCTAAAGCTAGCGCTTTTAAAATATCCGTACCACGACGAATACCACTGTCTAATAAAATAGGGACACGTCCTGCCACTTGCTCAGCAATACCGGGTAATAACTCGATGGTTGAAGGTAGTGTATCCAATACACGTCCGCCATGATTAGAAACGATCAAGCCATTAACACCTAAAGTAATGGCCTGTTCAACATCGGCCACCGAAGTAATACCTTTCACAATAATTGGCAATGAGGTAATAGATTTTAACCACTCAATGTCTTGCCATGTTGGAATGCTTTCTAACTGCCCTGAAAACAAAGGGCTTTCTAACAAACTAGCATTATGTACTGCTGGCCTTTTCATACCCGCTAAGTTAACGGAACTAATACCTTGTGGGAGATGAAAATTAACCCGTTGCTCACGATTACGAACACCCGAAATAGGTGCATCAATGGTTAAAACCAATGCTTTATAACCTGCCTGTTCTGCCCGTTTCACTAGCTCCGCTGTAAACATACGATCTGGCTGAATATACAATTGAAACCATAACGGCTTCGTTGCATTTTCAGCCACATCTTCTAATAAAACACTCGACTGCGTACTGACCACCATACCCGCACCTATTGCAGAAGCAGCTTGTACAGTGGCTAACTCACCATCAGGATGAAATAATTTATGCCACGCAACAGGGGCTAATAAAATAGGAAAAGGTAAGGTACTGCCTAACAAATTCAATCGTGTATTCGCACCTGCAAAATCCCTTAACACCTGTGTTTGTAACTGTATCTCATCAAAAGCACATTTATTTTTATCAGCAGTTATCTCATCCGCACTACCACCAACCAAATAACTCCAAGCAGTATGATCCATGTGCTTAACAGAGGATTTTTCATAATCTTCAACTGAAAATAATTGTGGTGGTACAATTGAATAAACCATCGATGATGTTCCCCTCTCGTCAAATTATTTAATGGCTATGTACTGGCTTAGTTAACTGTTCAAATAATATTTGTTGTGCTGACCTTGGTATTTGATTTCCAATAGGCTTAGAGCGAATATAACTGCCATCACTTTGCAGTATCCAACTATGTGTATTATCACTTAAATAAAGTTCAAGCTCTTTTTTCACACGAGAAATTAGCCTCTTACCTTCAATAGGAAAACACGTTTCCACACGCATATCAAGATTACGTTCCATCCAGTCTGCACTGGATAAATAAATCTTTTCTTCTCCACCATTGAGGAAGTAGAAAACGCGGCTATGTTCTAAGAAACGACCAATAATAGAACGTACTTGTATATTTTGAGAAACACCAGGTACACCAGGTCTCAAACAACACTTACCTCGTACAATAAGATCAATTTTTACACCCGCTTGACTCGCTTTATAAAGTGCTTTGATCATTTTTGCATCGGTAAGGCCATTTACTTTTATAATAATCCGAGCTTGCTCTCCATGAGCAGCAATGACAGCTTCTCGACTAATCATATCCAGTAAATTTTTCTTTAACGTAAAAGGTGAATAAAGCAACTTCTTCATTCGTTGCGTTTTCCCCATGCCAATTAGCTGGATAAATAGCTTATGCATATCTTCACACAATGCGACATCTGCTGTTAGCAAACTATAATCAGTGTACAGCTTAGCATTACCTGCGTGGTAATTACCTGTTCCCAGATGCGCATAGCGTTTTAGCTCAGTTCCCTCGCGTCTTAAAATCAAACACATTTTGGCATGGGTTTTAAAGCTAACCACGCCATAGGTAACAATAACACCTGCTTCTTGTAATCGTGAAGCCAATTGTAAGTTGGACTCTTCATCAAAACGTGCTCTTAACTCAATAACTGCGGTTACTTCTTTACCATTACGAGCAGCTTCAACAAGGCCGTCAACCACCTCAGAATTAGCACCTGTCCGATAGAGTGTTTGTTTAATAGCTAAGACATTAGGGTCTTTAGCTGCCTGTTTGATAAAATCAATCACGGGGGTAAATGACTCAAACGGGTGCAATAACAGAACATCGGTTCTTGATAACGTAGCAAAGAAATTGTCTTTCTTTCTTTGCAGCGTTCTAGGAATAATCGATAAAAACGGCTTATGTTGTAGTTCAGCATGCCCTTCCAACTCAGTAATACGAAAAAGTCGTGTTAAATTGACGGGGCCATCTACTAAATAAAGCTCGTTTTTTGGTAAATGAAACTGATCACACAAATAATCTGTTAGATGTGCAGGGCATGCATCAACTACTTCTAACCTTACCGCATCACCATAGCGTCTTGAAAAAAGCTCACCTTTTAACGCTCTGGCTAAGTCATCCACATCCTCTGCATCAACAGATAAATCAGCATTACGCGTTAATCTAAACTGATAACAACCCTTTACCTGCATGCCCTGGAATAAATCATCGGCATAAGCATGAATGAGCGAAGATAAAAAAACAAAATTATCACCACTTCCCCCTACCGACTCAGGAACTCTCACAATTCTAGGTAATGATCTTGGTGCTGGAATAATCGCCAGTCCAGAACTGCGACCAAATAAATCTGTTCCCTCAAGCTCCACAATAAAGTTAAGACTTTTATTAACCAATAATGGAAATGGATGGGTAGGATCTAACCCAATAGGACTTACAATAGGTTCAATTTCTTCCTTAAAAAATTTACGAGCCCATGCTTTAAGTTTTGTATTCCAATTTCTACGGCGAATAAAACGGATATTCTGTTCAGCTAATGCAGGTAACAACACTTCATTTAGAATGTGATATTGCCGTGCCACGAGATCATGCACAACCGTATTAACATGCTCTAAGACTTGATAAGGCAAGAGGCCATCATCACCCACTTGCTCACGAGAAAATTTCACCTGTTTTTTTAAGCCTGAGACGCGAATCTCAAAAAACTCATCTAAGTTGCCTGAAAAAATTAATAAGAATTTTAAGCGCTCAAGCAATGGATAAGACTCATCTAAAGACTGCTCTAATACCCGAGAATTAAACTCAAGGAGGGAAAACTCACGATTAAGATATAAACTGTAATCATCTAAATTAATAGGATTATCCTCTAGCTCTGTGGGTGGTTGTTCTACCACACCATCAACCATCGAAATAACTTCTTTTTCTGTTAGCTCTTGATTCTTGTTATCTTTTATAGCCATAGCTATTTCAACCTTTTTAAGAAATCAATTATTTTTTAATTGCTCAGCCGCATATTTAGCAAAATAAGATAATATTCCATCCGCACCAGCACGTTTAAAGCCAAGCAATGTTTCCATAATAATATTTTCTGAAAGCCATCCATTATTAATAGCAGCCATTTGCATTGCGTACTCCCCACTCACTTGGTATACAAAAGTGGGGACTTTAAATGTTTGTTTAACCCGATACACAATATCTAAATAAGGTGTCCCCGGCTTAACCATTACCATATCAGCTCCCTCAGCTAAATCAAGTGCTATTTCATGCAATGCTTCATCAGCATTCGCTGGGTCCATTTGATAATTACACTTATTTGACTTCCCTAATTGACTGCTTGAACCTACCGCATCACGGAAAGGCCCATAATAAGCACTGGCATATTTAGCAGAATAAGCCATTAATCTAGTTGTATGATGTCCATCCTCTTCAAAAGCATTTCTAATGGCTTGAATACGTCCATCCATCATATCAGAAGGAGAAATAACATGCGCACCTGCCTGAGCATGGGATAGGCTTTGATTCACGAGTGCCTCAACTGTCACATCGTTAACGACGTAACCCTCATCGTTTATAATACCGTCTTGTCCATGGGTTGTATAAGGATCCAGTGCCACATCAGTAATCACTCCCATCTCTGGGATATTTTCCCGCACGGCGCGAATCGTTCGTTGTACTAAACCATTCGAATTCCAAGCCTCACGACCATCCTCTGTTTTTAATGAGGGTTCGATAACAGGAAAAATATCAATGGCAGGAATACCTAAAGAAGCAAGCTCTTCAACCTCCTTCAACAACTCATCAATGGATAATCTTTGAACTCCCGGCATAGAGGGGACATCCACTCGCTGCTTTTTACCTTCGACCACAAAAACAGGCAAAATAAAGTCATTAACAGAAAGTTGGCTTTCGCAGACCAGTCGCCTTGAAAAGTCATCCACGCGATTTCTTCGTAATCTAGTAGCAGGGAATAAACGATTAGAATAAGAAAACACATTACCTCCTAAAACAAAAATTGCTCTCTATCAAGTAGATGAATAAATAATAAACAGTTACCATTTTACCGCAACACCTTGCTCTTGCTAGCCAATAAAGTATTTCTAAATACTTTATTAATAGGTTAATAGATTTTGTCACGATTTAAGATACAGTACCATACTGCTTTTTTGTATATACTATTAAGTTATAAATTAATTACTGGTTTGAAGTTAGATTATATAATGGAACATTTGCTAAATGAGTACGGTTATTTCGCGTTATTTATAGGAACCTTTTTAGAAGGGGAAACTATTTTAATACTCGCTGGTATTGCTGCCGCACACGATTACTTAGATCTACAAATAGTGATTATCGTCGCATTTATTGGTAGTTATTTTGGTGATCAACTTTGGTATTTTCTAGGTAGGCACTACGGCATTGCCATCTTACAAAAACGGCCTAAATGGCAAAAATCAGCAGATAAAGCCCTTATTTATTTAAAAAAGAATCCTGATTTATGGGTTCTCACCTTTAGGTTTATGTATGGCCTAAGAACAATCATGCCTGTTGCCATTGGTATATCGGGATACTCCCCTAAGCGCTATGTTATATTAAATGCTATTGGTGCCATTATTTGGTCAGTTGTATTAGGTAGTACCTCTTATTATTTTGGTAGTATCGTGCTTAGTTACCTCAAAGATTACGAACTTATTTTCTTAGTTGCGATTATTGTGATTGCTTTATTCTTTTGGCTGCATCGCTTTTTTAAATGCCGCAGAGAATCAAAAGAATAAAGCATGTACAAACAATTAGTAATGCATAGGAATTTCTATAAGTAAAATCCTAGCACCTTTTTGTGCAAGCATTTTTACAGCTGATTGATTTTCTATCCCCAAGGCGTCTTTACTTGATAAAACAAGATCATCCACAACAGCTTGACCATCAATCACAAAAATATACAAACCATTCGCTTCATTATGTAAAACATAATCAATTTCTATTTCTCGGTCAAACTTACTCAATGAAAGCCATGCTTGTTGGTGTATCCATGCACCACTATCATACGAATTAGGAGAAACCACTTGTTGAAACTCATTCAATCTTGACTCATCAAATGTAAGTTGTTGATAACGAGGTTTCAAATTCTCCTTATTAGGAAATATCCAAATTTGCAGTAGACTAACGGCTTGCTCTTGACTCGCATTATACTCACTGTGATAGATACCAGTCCCTGCACTCATGACTTGTACCTCTCCTGCGCGAATAATAGAACTGTTCCCCATGCTATCTTTATGAGCTAAAGCACCTGACAGAGGAATCGTAATAATCTCCATATTTTGGTGCGGATGCATTCCAAACCCCTTTCCAGAAGCGATCACATCATCATTAATAACTCTTAATGCACCAAAGTTATTTTTTTTTGAATCAAAATACTGTGCAAAACTAAAGCTATGGTATGTATCGAGCCAATTATGTTTAACATGGCCCCGGTCAATAGCTCTATGCAATGTTTTCGTTATCATATAAACCTCTTTAATTTCATTTTTAAAAATAATACTCTTGAAAATAGATAAAACAATAGATAAAAATGGAACAAATTATTGCTATTTTTTTGTTAATCAACAAATCATAACAGGCAAATTTTGTTATATAATGGTTAGCTACTAACTCTATATGAAAACAGGTACGATTATGCCCACTAAGAAAATAGCTGTAATCCTTGCAGGATCAGGTGTATATGATGGTAGCGAAATCCATGAAGCCACATTAGCGCTACTCTATCTATCTGAACAAGGCGTAAAAATACAGTGTTTTGCACCGAATATAGAGCAAACACACGTGATTAATCACCTGACACAAAAAGAATCACCTGAAACACGCAATGTATTAGTTGAATCAGCTCGCATCGCTCGTGGTAATGTGAAAGATGTTAAAGAATTAACAGCTGATGATTTTGATGGCCTTATTATCCCAGGTGGCTTTGGCGCGGCCAAGAATCTTTCAAACTTCGCATTTAAAGGTTCAGATTGCACGGTTAATGATGATGTGTTAACAGCTGCAAAATCGTTTGCTAAAGCTGAAAAACCCATTGGCCTCATTTGTATTGCCCCCCACCTTGCCCCAAAAATTTATGGCAGAGGAGTGATTTGCACCATTGGTAACGATGAGAATACAGCAGCAGAACTCGAAAAAATGGGTGCTGTTCATCAATCTTGTGATGTCTCTAATATTGTTGAAGACAAAGCCAATAAACTTATCTCTACCCCTGCTTATATGTTAGGTAAAAATATTAGCGAAGTAGCAGTTGGTATTAAAAAACTGGTCACACGCCTAATTCAATTGACTAATACTTAATACACCAGACTGTATTTATCACTTACACCATTTCATTTTAATTAGCAGAGAATAAAGCATGCTAGAGAAGTTATTTAAATTAAAAGCTAACAATACAACGATTAGAACAGAAGTTATTGCTGGCTTCACCACCTTTCTAGCCATGTCTTATATTCTTTTTATTAATCCCAATATTTTAAGTGATGCGAACGGTGCAGGCATGGATCACTCTGCTGTTTTTGTTGCTACTTGCCTTGCTGCCTTTATTGGCTCATGCACCATGGGCTTAATTTCTAACTACCCTTTAGCCCTAGCACCAGGGATGGGACTAAATGTCTTTTTCTCTTACACAGTTGTTCATTCGATGGGCTATAGCTGGCAAGTTGCACTTGGCGCTGTTTTTATCTCTGCCACCCTTTTTTTTCTACTTTCTTTATTTAAAATCAGAGAATGGATTATCAACAGTATTCCCTTAGAATTGCGTTCAGCGATTGCAGCGGGTATTGGTTTATTCCTTGCTATCATTGCTTTACAAAAAGCAGGTATTATTGGCGCTGATTCAGCAACACTCGTTACCATTGGTGACCTCACAAAACCAGAACCACTACTTGCTATTTTAGGTTTCTTTATCCTTATTGCATTAGAAGCTCGAAAAATACCCGGTGCAGTCATTATCAGTATTCTATTTATTACCGCCATAAGTATTATTCTCCATATTTCACCGTTTAAAGGTGTCGCATCACTCCCCCCTTCAATCGCCCCTACCTTTTTACAGTTAGATATAGCAGGTGCTTTTCAAGTCGGCATGATCGTAGTTATTTTCTCATTTCTATTTGTGGATCTATTCGATAACTCAGGAACCTTAATTGGTGTTGCAAAAAAGACGGGGCTTATGCGCGCAGATGGTTACCTTCCTCGCATGGGCAGAGTATTGTTAGCTGATAGTACCGCGGCCATGTCAGGTTCATTACTAGGTACATCAACTACTACCAGCTTTGTTGAATCGACAGCAGGAGTTGCAGCTGGTGGGCGAACAGGGTTAACAGCTTGTGTCGTAGGGATCTTATTTATTTTCGCCCTCTTCTTCTCTCCTTTAGCAGAAAGTGTTCCTCTATTTGCGACCGCCCCAGCACTGATGTTTGTAGCCATTCTAATGGCATCTGGCCTTGCTGAAATTGACTGGAATGACTTAACCACAGCTGCTCCCGTTTTGATTACAGCTATTGCCATGCCATTTACTTACTCCATCGCTAATGGTATCGCCTTTGGCTTTATCAGTTGGACAGTCATTAAACTTTTAACGGGACGTAAACATCAAGTCAATTCCGCATTGATTGTACTTTCTATTTTGTTTGCTTTGAAATTTGCCTTTATACACTAATGACTTATGAATACACTATTATTTGACTCAAACCGTTACAGCGAACAATTAAAAAAGAAGCAAACTTATTTAGCTGACTTATTAGCACCTTTTAATGCTCCTGCATTAGAGGTGTTTGAATCACCTGACAAACACTACCGAATGCGTACCGAGTTTAGGTTATGGCGCAGTGGTGATCAATTAGATTACGCGATGTTTAAAGCTGGCGATAAATACACGCCTATACTTATTGATAGCTTTCCTATTGCTAGCAAAAAAATTAATGCGCTTATGCCGCACTTAAAAGCAGCATGGGAAGCTAGTGGAGTCTTATCAAATCGCTTGTTCCAAATAGAGTTTTTAACGACTCAGACAGACGATGCCATAATCACTCTCTGTTATCACCGCCCTCTCGATGAACAATGGCAAGCCGAAGCCGTACAACTGGCTAAACAACTTAATATTCATATTATTGGCCGCTCACGTAAACAAAAAATTGTGATTGGTCATGATTATGTCACTGAAAGATTCATTGTAGATAATCGCCCATTTACCTACCAACAACCTGAAGGGGCCTTCACCCAGCCCAATGCAGATGTTTGTAATAAAATGCTGAACTGGGCATACGATGTGTTAGGTAAGCGCGATGATGATTTACTCGAGCTTTATTGTGGTAATGGCAATTTTACGCTCCCCTTATCCACAAGGGTCAATAAAGTATTAGCTACTGAAATCAGTAAAACATCGGTTAAAGCAGCTTCACAAAACATAGCTGATAATCAAATCGATAATATAATGTTAGTCAGACTATCCGCTGAAGAGTTAACCCAAGCACTTAATAAAACAAGACCATTTAATCGCTTAGCTCATGTTGATTTGGATGAATACAATTTTGGGACTATTTTTGTTGACCCCCCAAGAGCTGGGATGGACACTGAAACGTGTGAACTGGCTAGACGCTTTTCCCGTATCATCTACATCTCGTGCAATCCTGAAACCTTAGCAGAGAATATTAAGCTACTACAAACTACTCATAAAATTACCCGCTTTGCATTATTTGACCAGTTTCCTTATACTCATCACATAGAAACAGGCATTTTATTAGAGCAAAAATAATATTTTACAACAAACCACTTTATTTTTTATTAAATTAACGTATGATGTTCGACCGCTATTAATATATAGCTAAATCGATTTATGGTGTGTTATGCACATCATCTTATTTTTTCAAATTTCGCAGATCCCAATCATTTATGCTGCTCGGGTTATTAGTAAACTAGGCATAGGCAGTCTTAGTTCTTGGGTAATTGCGATTGCATATCGAGGCATTTTCATGACCCAAAAAAACAACTCCTTTGCTGAGCTTGGTATTCACCCTAGTGTATTAGCAGCTATTACTGCCGCTGGCTACGAAGAACCATCTCCCATACAAAGCAAAGCCATACCTGAAATCCTAGCTGGTCAAGATATTATTGGTCAAGCTCAAACAGGTACAGGTAAAACTGCTGCCTTTGCTTTACCTATTCTAAGCAAAATTGACCCCAATAATCGTCATACACAAGTGCTTGTATTAGCGCCTACAAGAGAGCTGGCTTTACAAGTAGCTGACGCATTCGAAACCTTCGCTAAATTAATGCCTACTGTAAAAGTAGCCGCTATTTATGGTGGTGCACCTATGGGAGCACAACTACGAGCTATTCGCCAAGGCGTACAAGTATTAGTTGCAACACCGGGGAGACTTTGTGACCATTTACGCCGCGATAACAATTTCTTGTCAGAAGTTAAATTTTTAGTACTAGATGAAGCTGATGAAATGTTAAAGCTCGGCTTTATGGATGACCTTGAAAGCATTTTTAAAACATTACCTGCTAAGCGCCAAACAGCTCTATTTTCAGCAACTGTTCCAGCTTCTATTAAAGCCATCGCTGAAAAACAATTAAACAATCCAAAAAATATTAAAATAGTTACAAAAACACAAACCGTAGAACGTATTGAACAAAGCTACTTAATGGTACATCCTGATCAAAAAAATACAGCCGTACTTCGTTTATTAGAAGTAGAAGATTTTGATGCAGTGATAGCCTTCGTACGGACTAAACAAGCCACTCTCGATTTAGCTACCGAGTTAGAAATCAAAGGTTATCGTGTTGCTGCACTCAATGGCGATATTGCACAAAATCAACGTGAGCGAGTTGTAGAGTCATTAAAAGATGGCCGCCTCGATATTGTTGTTGCAACCGACGTTGCCGCACGAGGTTTAGATGTACCCCGTATCACTCACGTCTTTAACGTCGACATGCCATATGACCCTGAATCTTATGTACACCGTATTGGTCGTACGGGCCGTGCAGGTCGCACAGGAAAAGCATTACTCCTCGTAACACCTCGCGAACGTCGTATGCTACAAACAATCGAACGTGTTACTAAACAAGAAGTAAGTGAAGCAAGCTTACCAGATGCTCAAAACATTTTAGTCGCTAGAATTAAACGCCTTACTAAAAATTTACAGCCTTTTGCTGCGCCACAAAAGAACCAAGAACATTACCTTGAACTCATTAAACAATTACAAGGTGATTTAGACTGTTCACTCGAAGATTTAGCTATTGCCCTACTACGACGTGCAAGTAGCCGTCGCCCTATTACAGTTGAAGAGATTGAGAAAACTGAGCCAAAACTCACTCCTGTTAGCAGTAAGCCTGATAGTAGAGAGCCCAGGGAACGTAGAGGCCGCGGCGAAAGAAAGGAGCGTGGTGAGCGCGCAGAACGTGGTGAAAGAAAAGAGCGCGCAGAACGTGGTGAAAGAAAAGAGCGTGGTGAGCGCGGAGAAAGAAAAGAACGTAGTTCTCGCGGTGAAAGACGAGATAATGGAAACGATAGAATTTCTGAAGGCAAAGTTCGTTGCCGTACGCCCGTTGGTAGTCTAGATGGTGTTGCAGCTAAAAACTTATTAGGTGCTATACTCAATGAAGCAGGTATTAATAAAGACCAAATTGGAAAAATCACTATCCGTGATAGTTTTAGTTTAGTTGAATTACCTGAAAAAGGTTTAGACAGTATTTTATCTAAACTTAAAGAAACACGTGTTGCAGGTAAGCCTTTAAAACTAAGACGTTACCGCGAAGATTAGTCAATCAATACAGCATAGTGGGTAGAGCAAAATGGAAGAAATTCGCCATCAAATAACCATGACATACACTCTACCCATGCTCAAAAAGTCAGTCCGTCGTTATTGGTTAAAATCTTTGGGCTGGCGTTATTTTTTAGCAATGCTCTTTGTTGGCTTCTGTTTTATTAGTGCACTCATCAAAAAAGATACCTCTTGGATGATGGGTGCTTTTGCTGTTATCTTTACCCTTGGTCTCTTGTTTGGTATTAGTACATATCTCAACAACCGCTACCATGTCTTAGGCACTTTTAGAGCCTTACAGAATCCAGAAGTTACCATCAAAATGTATGATGATAAATTCGCGCTCTCATCAGAACTAGGCGAAGGTGAGTGGCCGTGGTCTGCCATAAAAGAAATCTGGCGTTATCCAGATACTTGGCTTGTATTCTTAGCACGTGCCAGCTATGCCACATTCCCTCTTAATGTTATACCACAAGAAGCCCAAGAGTTTATATTAGAAAAAACCCAAGCGGCTGGTTGTAAAATAAAATAACGTGTCTTTTATCACCTCTTTTTTAACAAGTTGGAAAGACCTTTCTGTTCATAAAAAAATTTGGGCACTCACACTGCCTATGATTTTATCTAACCTTTCTGTTCCCCTCGTTTCTTTAGTTGATACCATGGTGATGGGTAGGCTTCCTGAAGCACAAAATCTAGCAGCAGTAACTGTGGGGAGTACCACCTATCTATTTATTGTGGGCTGTTTAGGCTTTTTTCGAATGGGGACAATTGGCTTCACCGCACAAGCAGTTGGGCGTAAAGATGGCACAGCTTTACGACAAGTACTGATACAAAGCTTATTATTAGCGACTGGTATCGCAGCCATTGTAATCGTCCTTGCCTCCCCTTTTTATCAGCTGACACTCTATTGGATTCAACCCAATCAACAATTTCATGAATCGGCACAACAATTTTTTAATTGGCGCGTACTGGGGCTACCTGCTGCGTTAATTAACAATACCCTAGTAGGTTGGTATCTAGGTTCTCAAAATGCACGCATCCCCTTATTAATCCTCATTATTACCAACATTATCAATATGGTCTTATCTGTTTGGTTTGTTTTGTATCTCGGTAAAGGAGTAACAGGGGCAGCACAAGCTGCTCTTATTGCTGAATGGTCTGGCTGTATTATTGGTTTTTGTTTTATATCAACACCTTTAAAAAAATATACAGGCCAATGGTTATTTACTTACCTAAAAAACTGGCACAGTTGGAAACCTTTATTAAGTGTTAATCGAGATATTTTTATCCGCAGCTTAACCTTGCAATGTGTATTTTTCCTATTAATGATTGAAGGTGCAAAACTAGGTGAAAACACGGTTGCCGCTAACACCCTAATTATTAATGGCTTAACCATAACAGCCTATATTTTAGATGGCTTTGCTTACGCCATTGAGGCCTTATGTGGCAAAGCCATTGGCAGACAGAATAAAATCCTCTTTCATAAAATACTGATGGTTTCATGTGGTTGGGCTCTAATTGCTAGCCTGTTGTTTGCAGCATGCTTTTTTGAGCTAGGTGTTTATTTTATTAATATGCAAACAACCATTCTTGAGCTTCGTGAGCACGCCTATCCATTAATTCCTTATCTTGCTGTCCTACCGCTTATCACAGTGTGGAGCTATTTATTAGACGGACTATTTATTAGTGCAACTCGAGCTAAAGAAATGCGTAATAGTATGCTTTTAGCTTTTATCATCTGTTTACCCTTAGGCTTCTTATTACAATCTTTCGCTAATACGGGGCTATGGATTACCTTCCTCACGTTTATGGCACTACGAAGCATTATACTCGGTTATACAGCTTGGAAAATTGAACAACGTAATCAATGGATAGAGCCCAATCAACAACGAACAGAACAAAAAACTATCCAAGAAATGTGATCTCACGATTTACTAGTATCGGCTATACCTAAACTTGGTATACAATAGCGAGTTGATTAATCCTTTATTTTAATTTGTTTTCTATACAGAATCCTAATGAAAGAACTTATCCAGACACTTATTAAACAAGCATTAGCGTCATTAGTTAATGAAAATATTTTACCTAATGACCTAAATGTTACTATTCAAATAGATAACACAAAAGACAAGTCACACGGTGATTTTGCCTCAAATATTGCTCTCATGTTAGCTAAACCAGCTAACATGAAACCACGTGATCTAGCTGAAAAGTTATTGGCCTCATTGCCTCAACATGACGAGATTAGCAAAATTGAAATTGCAGGCCCAGGTTTTTTAAACTTTTTTCAAAATTCACAAGCCCTAGCAACAAAGCTAGATGAAGTGCTTAGCGACCCTCGATTATTGGTGACAAAAACCACCCCAACTCAACGAGTCGTTATCGACATGTCATCCCCTAATCTTGCTAAAGAAATGCATGTTGGTCATTTACGCTCAACTATCATTGGTGATGCGGTTGGCCGTGTTACTGAGTTTTTGGGTGATACCGTCATACGTCAAAACCATGTGGGTGACTGGGGAACACAATTCGGCATGTTGCTTGCGTATATGGAAGAACACCCTAATCACGCTGAAAACCAATTGTCTGACTTAGAAAACTTCTACCGTGCGGCTAAAAAACGCTTTGATGAATCACCTGAATTTGCAACGAAAGCGCGTGAAATGGTGGTTAAACTGCAAGCCGGTGATAAAGGTTGCTTGACTCTCTGGACAAAGTTTAATGATATTTCTTTAGGCCACTGTCAACAAATTTATGATCGTCTTGATGTCAAACTAACCCGTCAAGACGTTAGAGGTGAGAGTGCTTATAATGAAGACCTCCCCAAAATCATCGAAACATTAAAAGCTAAAAATATGCTGTCCATCAGTGATGGTGCGCAATGTATATTCTTAGACGGCTTTAAAAATAAAGAAGGTGAGCCACTGGGCATGATTGTCCAAAAAGCGGATGGTGGGTATCTCTACTCAACCACAGACCTTGCTGCTATCCGTTATCGTAATGATGTTCTTAAAGCCGATCGTTGCTTATATTTTGTCGATCAGCGCCAATCGTTACACTTTGATATGCTGTTTGTCGCTGCACGCCAAGCAGGCTTTGCTAAACCAGCACTTGACTTAGAACACATGGGCTTTGGCACCATGAATGGTGAAGATGGTAAACCCTTTAAAACCCGCGATGGTGGTGTTGTTAAATTAGTCGATCTGCTCAACGATGCTGAACAAAAAGCCTATGATCTGGCCAAACAGCTTAACCCAGACATGAGTGATGAAGAATGCAAAAAGATCGCCCATGCCATTGGCATAGGTGCCGTTAAATATGCAGACCTGTCAAAACACCGTACTAGTGACTATACCTTTAGTTTTGATAACATGTTAAGCTTAGTAGGAAATACAGCCCCTTATTTATTGTATGCGTATACACGTACAGCAGGTGTATTACGTACAGCAAATAAGACAATCGAGCAATTAGACGGTAAAATTGTTTTAGAAGCAGAGCAAGAAAAAGATTTAGCTGCACATTTAATGCTCTTTACTGAAACATTAAATAGTGTATCAAGCAAAGGGTTGCCACACTTGCTGTGTAATTACCTTTATGAATTAGCTAAGCTTTTCTCAACATTTTATGAGGAATGCCCTGTATTAAAAGCCCAGACTACAGCTCAGCAACAAAGCCGCTTACGTCTGACTGCATTAACAGGTCGTACCTTAAAACAAGGATTAGAATTATTAGGACTGGTTCCGTTGGAGCGCATGTAACAAATGGCTAAAGCAAAAACTAAACCTCGTGGGGCTAATAAATATACTCCACCAGCAAAATCAAGTGCTCCGGCATGGATTTGGTTAGTAGCTGGGATCGTCATTGGTTGCTTCATTATGTTTTTAATGAAGCTTGAACCTAAACAAGATATTCGACCTGAACAAAAAACAACGACTAGTATTACGCCTAAAGATCATACAACCGATAAACCTAAGTTTGTATTCCGTGATTTACTGTCGGGTAAAGAAACCGCAACCAATACCGCTCCGCCTGTCACACCACAAGAGTATAAACAGCTCGATGGTGAGCGTGCAGCCGCACTGTTAGATGGAAAAACACCTCCCCCTCTACCTCCGGTACAACAAAAACCTGCACCTGCCCCCGTAACCACGGTTGCAGCGGCACCAACAGAAAAACCTACTAACAAACCCGTTGCTAATACTCCTACTACTAGCATCGCAGAACAAAAACCAACACAGGTAGCAACCATTGCTTCGCCCACTAAAATGACATTTTTCTTACAAGTGGGTTCTTATCCTTCGAAGCAAGGTGCAGAAAGTATTCGCGCACAGTTATTAATGCTTGGACAAAATGCTAAATTAGAAACGGCATCTTCTAATGGAAAAACATGGTACCGTGTGATTATTGGCTCTTTCGCTACTAAAGAGCAAGCCTCAAAGACACAGAGCCAACTGGCTTCACATGGTTTTAAACAAACCTTAGTGGTTCCACGCAAAGTTAATTAGTTCTGTGACATTATCCATTCTGGTGATCTAGCTATAGTGAGATCACTAGAATAAATCTATTGGGTCGACATCAATCGACCATCTGATCTGACTCATCTTAGGCATCTCTTCTAAAGACTGTATCCATTGACTTAAAAAGTGATGTAGCATTGGCCGCAGATTACTTTGAATCAATAATTGAGCACGGTAACGTCCCGCTTTTCTTTCCATCGGTGCAGGAACTGGATCAAATATCTCAAATACGTTATTTGCAAACTGTGTTGCCAATAATTCGGCTTGTGCATGCGCTTTTATAAAAAAAGCATCCAACTGCTCCTTTTTATAAGCCTCTGCCCTTAATAAAGCAAAGTGGCTATAAGGCGGTAAATTTGCCTCTTTTCGTTCTTGCAAGTCGTGCTGAGCAAAAGCCAAATAACCTTTATCGATCAGTTCAATGATAAGCGGGTGATCAGGTAAATGTGTTTGAATAAGGACTTTTCCTTTATGCTCAGCTCTTCCGGAACGGCCAGCCACTTGTACAATTAATTGTGCAGTTTTTTCACACGCCTTAAAGTCTGCTGAAAACAACCCGCTATCAACATCTAAGATCGCTACTAAGGTCACATTAGGGAAGTGATGCCCCTTTGCTAGCATTTGCGTACCAACCAAAATTCCAGGTTCACCACTACGTACCGTTTCTACAATCTCTTGCATTGCTTGTTTGCGACTCGTCGTATCGCGATCAATTCGCCAAATAGGCCAATCTTTAAATAACACTTTTAATCGCTCTTCTGTACGCTCTGTGCCTACACCAACAGGTTTTAAGTTAACATGTTGACAGTGTGGACATGCCAGTGGAGGAGACATCTGATAATCACAATGATGACAACGTAATACATGGTCTTTTAAATGAAAAGTCATCCTTGCATCACAATGAGGACAATGACAAATCCAACCACAATCATGACAAATCAGCGTAGGGGCAAAACCTCTGCGATTAATAAAAATAAGAACCTGTTGCCCTGCATTTAATGTTTGAGTTATCAAGTGCTGAAGCTGTGATGAAATGCCTGCATCCATCGTTTGTGCACGCACATCTAAGCACAAAATCTTTGGTTTTTCTGCACTGCCTGCTCGTTCAGTCAGACTTAACCAGTGATAGCGCTTTTGCTCTACGTTATATAAGCTTTCAAATGAAGGAGTCGCTGAACATAATATAACCGGCGTATTTTCCATACGCCCACGCACAACCGCTAAATCACGCGCATGGTAGCGTAAACCATCTTGTTGCTTATATGAGCTATCATGCTCCTCATCCACAATAATCAGCCCCAAATGTGCCATTGGGGTAAAAATGGCTGAGCGCGTTCCTATCACGATATCAACTGTACCTTCTTTGGCTTGCTGCCATGCATTTAAACGCTCTTTATCGGTTAGATTAGAGTGAATAACGGCTATTTTTGCATTAAAACGCTTTTCAAAACGATACAGTGTTTGTGGACTTAGATTAATCTCGGGAATAAGAACAAGTGACTGCTTACCCGCCTGTAATACTTGGTGAATAAGCTGAAAATACACCTCTGTTTTGCCACTGCCAGTGATACCGTACAATAAAAAAGTTTGAAAATGATCTAACGATCCACTAACTGTTTGAATTGCTTTTTCTTGTTCTTCATTAGCCAATAATTCTGGCTCAATTAACCAACTGCCTTGATGTGGTGTATGTTTACGCTCTCGAAGCTCACCATAAACCAAGCCTTTCTCTTGTAAACGCCTCAAAGTGTCAGGTTGTATTTCTAAATCTTGCAGTAATCCTTGAGAAAGGCCATGAGGGTGCTGCATGACTATCCTTAAAGTTTTCTTTTGTTTGGTTGCCCGATTTAAGCGAACATCATCAAGGCTTGCATTTTGACTAACTCGCCAATAAAGCTCTTTATTATCATCAGGATATTTACCTTGCCTTAATAAATTAGGTAATGCCCACGAAAGGGTATCGCCTAAGCTATGTTGATAATAATTAGCAGTCCATTGACAAAAACTTAGAAGCATCGGCGAAATAATAGGAGCATCATCGATAACCTCAAGGATAGGCTTTAACTTCTCAACAGGAACATTGGTTTCCTCAACAACCTCTATTAATACACCTATCAATACACGATTAGCAAAAGGCACTTTTACTCGTATCCCTGCTTTTAATAAAGCGACATCGAGCCCCTTCCCTGGCAAATAATCAAATAATCGCCGCAACGGTGAAGGTAAAGCTAAGCGCAAGTAGTAAGTCTTGTTAGGCACAAGTGATCCTTAGAGTCATTTATAAAACCATCATATAAGGATTTGTAAAAAGTGCAAAGAGGATAAGCTTATTTTTATTGATATTAAGAGAAACGGTAACACACCTGTATTTATCATAAAATACTTGTCGACCATTGAACATTGAGTTTAGTTGCTAAATAGCGCTCAATGAATTTCATAATCAGGCTAACGGATTTCCAGAGAGTCTAAATAAACTAGGTATAATTAAAGTCTTCACCACCGAATAAGAGCAGACCTTACAATCTAAATTGATAATAGCACCCTCTCCTATCAAGCGGGGTTTAACCAATGATTAGACTCCTCATACTTTCTAAAAAAACTAACAGATTATTTCTCTACTCAAAAAGATAAGTATCCATACAATCCCATAACAATAATCATGTAAAATTTATAACTTTTATTTTCGACTATCATTAAGTTGGCGCTCTGCCCCAAGAATTTTATTCTTAATAAAAAATAAACGTGGTCACTTATATAATCCGTAGATTAATAATTACTCCGATGAGGCATCATTAGCTTCTTTGGACTTTTCTTGTTCTTGTAGCGTTAAAAAATCATTTAATAACTCTTGTGCTGGAAGTACTCCGCACTGATCACTACCAGGAACAATAAAGGTGGCTACCTTGACATTATCTTCTGCTAAGTCAGGTAACACGACATTAATAAGTTCATCAAACTCTATTTCTTTAGTTTGTGTCTGTTGCCAATCGTTAATTTGGCATTTTTCTGCAAAGGGTTCAGCAGGCCATAAAGGGAAAATAATATCTTCGCTCATCTCAGTAACCACCCACCCGTCTTGATCGGCTAATCCCCACACAGATTTCCACTCAAATACTTTGGTCACAAAATAATTATAGCGCTGCTTATTGGTCAATTGGCTAAAAGCTTTAACTTCTAGCTCGTGGATTTTTTTCATGGACATATATTATTTCTTTGGTAAATATTTGAGTGGATCAACAGGCTTACCATTTAAACGAATTTCAAAATGGAGTTTAACTCTATCTGCACCTGTAGAACCCATTTCAGCAATTTTTTGACCAACAGAAACTTTCTGGCCTTCTTTAACTAATAATTGTCGGTTATGGGCATAAGCACTTACATAGCTATCGTTATGTTTTACAATCAATAAGTTACCATAACCATGCAAGTTATCACCTGCATAGACTACCGTACCTGCAGCGGCTGCCATTACAGGCGTACCTTCAGCGGCTGAAATATCAACCCCTTTATTCAACGTTCCTGTTGGGGAGAATGTACCAATCACCGTTCCCATGGCTGGCCATGTCCATCCGCCTACAACAGCCGTCGTTGTTTTAACAGTTGAAGCGGTTTTTGTTGGTGTCTGGGTGCTAGTTGTCTTCGAGGCTTTTGTGGTTGTACTTGCTTTAGTTTGGGTTGTTGTAACTTTTACACTGCCCGAACTATGGGTATTGGTTGTCGTACTTGATACAGCCTTACCATCAAGATAAATAACCTGACCAGGGTAGATAGTGTAAGGGGATTGAATGTTATTAGAAGCCGCTAATTCACGCCAATCCTTACCATAATTAAAGGCCAACGAATACAGTGTCTCACCTTGCTTTACAGTATACTGACCTCTTGCCGTTGGCGTGTAAGTCGCATTTGACTGCACAACTTTTCCAACTCTTGGCACTTCTGAGGTTTTAACACGTTGATTATAGCTTGTCGTTTTATCAACAACTTGTACATGCGCATTATTGTTTGATGAACAAGCTGTTGTGAATATTAAGATAGCGAGTGTTGAAATGGGTAATAACCTTTTGTTCAATGCCCCCATTTTAAGCTCCTAATAAAAATTAAATTAACGAATAGTACCGTTGAGTAAAGGAACAAAGCGTACATTCCCAAGTATTTGTTGTTTAAAACCTTGCTCTTGTCTTGTAATAAGATAAAGCTGTTGGCTATGACTATCACCCACGGGCATCACCAATCGTCCCCCAACAGCCAATTGATCAAGCAATGCTTTTGGAACCTCTAGAGCTGCCGCCGTGACAATAATACCATTATAAGGTGCTAATGCATTCCACCCTTCCCAACCATCTCCCCAACGAAAAACGATATTACGCAACTTTAATGATTGTAAACGTTCTTTCGCTTTATCTTGCAGTGGTTGAATTCTTTCCACAGAGAAGACACGATTAACTAATTGAGCAAGAATAGCCGTTTGATAACCTGATCCAGTACCTATTTCTAGCACTTTATCTAATGGCCCTGTGGCCAATAATAGCTCTGACATGTGCGCAACAATGAGTGGTTGAGAAATAGTTTGATTATGTCCTATAGGTAATGCCGTATCTTCATAAGCACGATGGGACAGAGCCTCATCAATAAATAGATGACGCGGCGTATTACCAATTGCAGCCAACACGCGCTCATTCATTACGCCTTCTTCTTGAAGCCGCTGAACCAGGCGTTGTCTTGTCCGCTGCGAAGTCATGCCAATACCGCTTCGCATCAAACTATCAGTCATACTTATAATTTCCTAAGCGTTTGTAAAGAATCCAATGAAGATCGACAACTACGATCAATGGTTAATGGCGTAATTGAAACATACCCCGCTTTGATCGCATAAAAATCAGTACCCTCACTCCCATCAACTATATCACCAACCCGCGAAACCCAATAGCCAACCTTTCCTCTTGGATTAACCGTTTTTTCTGGAGGTAATGAGTGAGTACGATAACCTAAGCGCGTTAATTGTATTCCTTTAACTTGCTCCAAAGGCAAATCAGGAATATTGACATTAAGTACTGTATGTTTAGGTAGTTCTAGTTTAGCATATTCTTTAATAATATTTTTAGCATAATATGCTGCCGTTGCTAGGTGTGTTGTTGTTTTTGAGACTAAAGAGAAAGCAAAAGAAGGCATCGCAGTAAAACGCCCCTCTGTTGCCGCGGCGACTGTACCAGAATACAATACATCATCACCTAAATTCGCCCCTAAATTAATTCCTGCCACCACCAAATCAGGTTTATTATCAAAAAAGCCGTTCATACCAAGGTGCACACAATCTGCGGGGGTTCCATCAATTCCTACAAAGCCATTTTCCAAATAAGTAGGATAAAGCGGCCTATTGAGTGTTAATGAATTGCTTGTACCGCTCATATCTCGCATAGGTGCTAATACTTTACAATCACCATCATTAGCCAAAGCATCATAAAGTGCTTTAATACCTGGCGCATTAACACCGTCATCATTAGAAATTAAAATGTACATTGATCATCCACTTGCAACGAAACTAACTCTCTGATTACCGATGTTGCGAAACATCCTGTTGGTAATGTAAAACTTAATTGTAATCTGTCCGTATCGATAAAATCCCATGTCAATGATTTGACTGGCAACCTTAAAATACGTCGCTCTTGCTTTAAACCAGCCGCTTGAAGCCAATTTACCAATGACGGTTCATGCTCTAAAATGGTTTGCTCAAGTTGAAAGGCGGTCTCTGTCGTAGCAAGCTCACCTTCACCAATTAAAGGGGCCGTCGGATGAATAACTAATTCTGCGAATCGGTTATCCATTGATTCCAATTCATTTGCTGGAAAAAAGCTACGGCTTTCTGTAAAAGAAAGAATATCACCTTCAATAACTTGGTTCCAAGTGCTATTTAATACTCTGGCAGCTAATACCTTATTAAATAAATAACTTCTTGCCGATGATAATAAGCGAGAGCGCATATTTCTTTGCTCTGGATAATGATGCTGATTAGCAAACTCTAACGCTTGTACAACATTATTGCCCTCAAAACCAAAACGCTGTAAACCAAAATAATTGGGAACTCCAGTTGAAGCAATCTGTGTTAAGCGCTCGTTTAAAGCTTCTTTATCCGCTTGCAACTGTGTTAAACAGATAATAAACCCATTCCCTGAATGAGTTCCTCGTTGAAGCTTACGTTGATGGCGTATTTTTTTAGCAATATGCAACTGTTCAGACTCTAAAGCACTCAAATCGGGATCACTCTTACCCGGTAAATGAATGCTAAACCATTGCCGTGTTAGCGCGAGCTTATCTTTTAAACCCGCATAACTTACCTGCCTTAACGGTACCTGAACTGCTTTTGCAATACGCTTTGCTACTTCTTCTGTATTTAAATAACGTTTTTCAACCCACAACCAGAGATGTTCTCCCTCGCCTGTTAGTGGAATATCCAATACTTCATCGACTTGGAAATCTTCTGCTGTGGCTTTCAACTGTGCATTACCGCAAGATTCTGCCCAAGCGGTTGGGCCTAATAATTCAATTTCTTTCATAAGGAGCCAATAATACAACTGCGTGTGTAGCGATACCCTCTTCTCGCCCAACAAAACCTAACTGTTCTGTTGTCGTCGCCTTAATATTAATTTGTGTTAAATCTGCTGCCAAGTCTTCTGCCAATAATGTTTTCATTTTCTCAATATGAGGCAACATTTTGGGAGCTTGTGCAATAATAGTGGCATCCATGTTTAATAACTGCCAGCCTTGTTGATTGACTAACGCAACCACATGGCGGAGTAATTGTCGGCTATCGATCCCCTTATATTGCGGATCCGTATCAGGAAAGTGGCGACCTATGTCGCCTAAGCCACAAGCGCCTAATAAAGCATCACAAACCGCATGAATCAACACATCGCCATCTGAATGAGCGATCAACCCTTTATGAAAGGGAATCTTTACACCACCCAGAGTAACAAAAGAACCTTCACCGAATCGGTGTACATCAAACCCATGTCCAATACGCATGTATAAACTCTTAATCAAAAATGGCTACTCCACTAATAAGTGGGTAGCTCTATATTATCAAATAGACTTGAAAACTCTGGCTTTCCTTGATATTCAATTGCTTTATTAACAACATCCTTCGTTAAATGGGGAGCAAATTTTTCAATAAACTCGTACATAAAGCCACGTAAAAAACTTCCTTTACGAAAAGCTATACGAGTAATGCTCGGTTCAAACAAATCACCAATATTGATTTTAACCAAATCACTGTCTGCATTCTCATCAAATGCCATATTAGCAATGATCCCAACCCCTAACCCCAAGCGTACATAGGTTTTAATAACATCAGCATCAGCCGCTGTAAAAACTATTTTAGGATCTAGCCCTTTGGCATAGAAAGCACTGTCAAGTTTAGAACGTCCAGTAAAACCATGAACATACGTTACTAATGGTTGCTCTGCTAAAACCTCTAGACTCACCTCTTTCAAACTACTCAAAGGATGGCTCTTAGGAACAATAACACAACGATTCCAGCGATAACATGGCATAATCACTAAATCTGTGTACTCCTCTAGCCCTTCGGTAGCAATGGCAAAATCCGCGGCTCCCTCTGCCGCCATTTTGGCTATTTGTGTTGGGGAACCTTGATGCATATGCAATGCAACATCAGGGTAATGTGTAATAAACTCACTAATCATTTTAGGTAATGAGTAACGTGCTTGTGTATGCGTTGTTGCAATGGTTAAAGAACCGCTTTTCTCACTTGAAAACTCTTGTGCTATTCGCTTAATTCCCTCAGCTTTACGTAAAATCTCAATCGCTGACTCGATAATTCTTTCGCCCGCAGGTGTTACCTGTGTTAGATGTTTGCCACTGCGTGAAAAGATCTCAACGCCTAACTCATCTTCTAACAGCCTTATTTGCTTACTGATTCCAGGTTGTGAAGTATACAAACTTTGGGCTGTTGCCGAAACATTTAAGTCATGGCGTACAACTTCCCAAATGTAACGTAATTGTTGTAACTTCAT